>NZ_JAHSSF010000005.1:0-296398 GCF_019891355.1 Nitratireductor rhodophyticola
TCGCGCATGACGCGCAGCTGCTCGGAGAGCCGGGCCGCATCCGCGGCGATGGCCTCATCGGCCGCGAGCGCACTCTGCCCGTGCGCGCCGCCCATCGCTGCCCCCGACACTTTATCCAACTCCCGCTCTCCTTCATGGTCGCTGGCGATATCCATGCCGCGCTGCTCCTCGTCGTTCATTCCTGCCGGGCACCGGTTGACAGCTGTCAACACGATGCATTCCACTGGCGACTGCAGCGCGTCATGCTCACCCCGCCTCCCGATGCCCGTATGCCGGCCATGGGAAACGGTCGCTTACCGTAACCCGATTCGCAGCTGCTGGGCGAGTGGCCTACGGCTGGGGATCGAGATACGCTCAAAAAGCAAACGCGCTGCGACTGCGCATGAAACCGGAAACAACCGCAATTAACAGAACCGCATCCCGGTTACGCCGATTTCAGACAATCGCCTTCAATGCCGTAACTAATGCCATGAGGAGGCGTAGCGGCGTCAAGAAGTTTTTGGTTAACAAAGGGTTAACGAAGCCGGCGACGCCTGCGGACAAAAACGCGCCCGCGCCGAATCCTGTCGCACTTACTGCCACTTACACGATGGACGGGCAGAACACGACGCAAGGGGAGGAGGGCCATCAGCCAACAGATTTTCTGCGCAAAGCAAATGCCGGCATCCGAAAAAAGGGGCGCCGAGGAGCGTTTTCAGGGACTGGCGCGAGAATCGGACTGCGTGGAAAACTGTGAGTCTCAATGATGACCGGGTTCGAATGATGGAGCGTCTTCCACCCCGCCTGTGTTTTCTGGAGAGGGAGAAAGAAGCACAACGGCCGGAGCAATTGCTTCAACAGGAACCCCGGCGGACAGGGGGTTCACCAAGGGTTCAGAACCTGTTGATGGCGCCCGCCGCCTCGCCGGCGAGCGGAGCAAAGCGGCGGCAGAAGCTTTCCGCGTCCCATTCACTCAATGAGCCGGCGATGTGGATCGCGCCGAGCGGTGTGCCGTCCGGCGACACGAGTGCTGTGGCGATCGCGATCTCGCCCTGGAGAATTTCCTCGAGCGCCAGCGCATAGCCATTCTCGCGCGCCTCCTGAACCTTCGCCCGGATCGCGGCGGGATCCGTGATCGTCTTGGGCGTGATCTCGCGGCGCACCGAACGTTCGATGATCTCGTCCACTTCGGCATCGCTCATATGCGCCATGACAGCGCGACCACCCGACGTGCAGTAGATCGGCACGCTCTGCCCGACCAGCGTGGCGAAAAAGGTCTCGCGCTTGCTTTGAAGACGCGCGGCATAGACAAGCCTGAGCCCGTCGCGCAGGCTGAGGTCCACACGCTCGCGCACATTCCGGCGCAGTTCCATCAACACCGGCGAAGCGCGCACGACCAGGGGGTTCATCCGCAAATAGTCGCGCGTGTGATCGAGAATGCGGATGCCGGGCACATAGCCCCTGTCATCCGCGTCGCGGTCTATATAGCCAAGCTGGCGCAGCGTGTGGACAACGCGCTGGGCAGCGCTCTTGCCCATGCCGCCCGCGGCGGCAATCTCGTTGAGGGTCAGTGGCTTGGCGGCCTCATGAAATGTGGAAAGCACCTGCATCGCACGGGCAATGGCCTGCACGAAGAGAGGGTCGCTCTCATCGATGCTGGTGTTCGGCGGCACTCCGTATTCCGCCTTCTGAATATACCGCACGCCCCGCCTCCGGTTTTCGCCAGAATTTGTTTGACTCCAGAACCGCTGCACATCTATCGTATTATCGATACGAATGTATCGTACAGCGATACATTGTCTTCCACCCTATCACGCATTTTCCGGGCGTCGACCCGAAAATGCAGTCGTTTAAAAGCGGGGCGTGTGAATGCGGCGTTGCATCTGGGCTGGCAGTCCGACCGGGGAGGGGACGGTATGAGCAACAGGGTCGCGCTTGCCGGTTTCCTGCACGAGACCAACACGTTCGCGCCCTCGCGCGCCACCTATGCGCAGTTTGAGCAGGGGGGTGGCTACCTTCCGATCTCGCGCGGCGATGAAATCCTGAAGCGCTGTCCCGGCGTCAATCTGGGTATCTCCGGTGCCGTGGCCCACGGTGAGAAAGCGGGCTGGGAGATGGTTCCGGTGCTGTGGACCGGGGCTATCCCTTCCGCTCATGTAACGCGCGATGCCTATGAGCGCATTGCCGGTGAGATCGTCGACGGCATCGCGGCAGCCGGACCACTCGACGGTGTGTGCCTCGATCTTCACGGGGCGATGGTGGCCGAACATCTGGATGACGGGGAGGGGGAGCTGATCGCCCGGGTGCGCGCCGTGGTGGGGCCGGACGTGCCGATCGCCGTCAGCCTCGACCTGCACGGCAACACCAGTGAGCGCATGGTGGACGAGGCCGATCTTCTCGTCGCCTTCCGCACCTATCCGCATGTGGACATGGCCGAGACGGGAAGGCGCGCCGCCGAAGGGCTCGACCGGCTGATGGCGCGCGGCAGACCGTTTGCGCACGCCTTTCGCAGGCTGCCCTATCTGACCTCCATTCCATGGCAATGCACCTTCATCGAGCCGGCAAGGAGCCTCTATGAGGAGGTGGCGGCGCTCGAGACGGGCAATGTTGCGAGCGTCTCCTACTGGATGGGTTTTCCCGCAGCCGACATTGCAGACTGCGGGCAGACGGTGATCGCCTATGCGGAGACGCAGGCAGAGGCGGACCGGACCGCCGACCGGCTTTATCAGAGCATCATGGACGCGGAAGCGGCCTTTGCCGGCCGTGCCTTCGGCCCCGATGAGGGCGTGCGCGAGGCCATGCGCATTGTGCAGACGGCGACGCGCCCCGTGGTGATCGCCGACACGCAGGACAATCCGGGAGCCGGCGGCGATTCCAACACGACGGGCATGCTGCGTGCACTTTTGCGAAACGGCGCGGAACGCGCCGCGATCGGCATGATCGTCGATCCGCAGGCCGCACGCGCCGCCCATGCGGCGGGGGAGGGGGCCGAGATCACGATCCCGCTCGGCGGGCAGTCCGGCATTCCCGGCGACGAGCCTTTCACGGCTCGTTTCCGTGTAGAGAAACTTTCCAATGGCGACCTGCATGCGACCGGCCCCTATTATGGCGGCACGCATATGAATGTGGGACCGTCCGCCTGCCTTGCGATCGACGGCGTGAAGATCGTCGTCGCCACGCACAAGGCGCAGATGGCGGATCTTGCCATGTATCGTTTCGTCGGCATCGAGCCGACGGAAATGGCCATTCTGGTCAACAAGAGCTCGGTGCATTTTCGCGCCGATTTCGACCCCATCGCCGAGACGGTTCTGGTGTGTACGGCACCGGGGCCAATGCCGCTCGACCCGGCGGACCTGCCGTGGACGAAGCTTGCCGAGGGAATGCGCCTTTCGCCCAACGGGCCGGTTTTCCGCCGTGCGGCGGGCGAAGCGCTGGCGATGGAGGGATAGCGGGAGACACAAATCAGCGCGGCGGGAGAACCGCGTTCAAGACGTCACGACGACCAAAACTTCATGCTCAACAAAAGAGGGAACATCATGTCGCGTCTTCAGGATAGACTAAAGCACTTACGGAACCACGCCCGCGGCGTGTCGCTCGGCCTGGCCGCCGGTGCCGCGCTGATGGCGGGCCTCGGCGCAGCCACGCCGGCGCTCGCCCAGGACAAGACGATCACCGCCGTCATGCATTCGGGCCTGCGCGTGCTCGACCCGATCATCACCACCGCGCACATCACCAGAAACCACGGCTATATGGTCTATGACGTGCTGGTGGCCGTGGACGAAAACTTTGCGCCGCAGCCGCAGATGGCCGACTGGACCATTTCCGACGACAATCTCACCTACACGTTCACCCTGCGCGACGGGCTGAAATTTCATGACGGCGCGCCGGTGACGGCAGCCGATGCGGTGGCTTCGCTCCAGCGCTGGGGCAAGCGGGACTCGGGCGGCCAGCTCATCTTCGACGTGACGGAGAGCCTTGAGGCCACCGACGACAAGACCATCGTCTGGAAGCTGAAAAGCCCGTTCCCGGCGCTGCTCGACACGGTGGGCAAACAGTCGGCCGTGCCGCCCTTCATCATGCCCGAGCGTGTCGCGAGCGGTTCCGCCGACGAGGCGATCACCGATTACACCGGCTCCGGTCCCTTCGTGTTCGTGGCGGATGAGTATCAGCCCGGCGTTTCCGTCACCTATCGCAAGTTCGAGGATTACGTGCCGCGCGACGGCGAGGCGAGCTGGATGGCCGGCGGCAAGAACGTCAAGGTCGATGAGGTGAAGTGGGTCACCATGCCCGACGCCCAGACCGCGATCAACGCGCTGCTTTCGGGTGAAATCGACTATATCGAGCAGGTGCAGATCGACCTCTTGCCGCTGCTCGAGACCAGCGAGGACGTGACGGTCGAGACGCGCGACGACCTGGGTTACCAAACCATCGGGCGCATGAACTTCAAGCACCCGCCCTTCGACAATCCAAAAATCCGCCAGGCAGCGCAGATGGCGCTCAGCCAGGAAGCGGTGCTCGCCACGCTGATCGGCAATCCGGACTACTATAAGGTGTGTGGCGCGATCTTCGGCTGCGGCACACCGCTGGGCGACGAAGCCGGCTCCGACACGCTCACCTCGGGCGGTGACATCGAGGGTGCGAAGAAGCTGCTCGAAGAGGCCGGCTATGACAACACGCCGATTGTGTTGATGCAGCCGACCGATGTGGTGAGCCTGACGGCGCAGCCCGTGGTGGCCGCACAGGCCATGCGCGAGGCCGGCTTCAATGTCGACATGCAGGCGATGGACTGGCAGACGCTCGTCACCCGCCGCGCCAGCCAGTCGAAACCTTCCGAAGGCGGCTGGAACATCTTCTTCACCAACTGGATGGTGCCGGAGATCAACTCGCCCCTCATCAGCCCCATGCTGAATGGCCGTGGCGATGCCGCATGGTTCGGCTGGCCGGAAGACGAGAAGGTGGAAGAACTGCGCGCCGCCTTCATCGCCGCCGACACGCCGGAAAAGCAGAAGGAAGTGGCGGTCGAGATCCAGAAGCACACGCTGGAGAACGTCCTCTACGTGCCGCTTGGCCAGTACATCATGCCACAGGCGCGCAGCAACAAGCTGACCGGCATGATCCCGTCGCCGGTTCCGGTGTTCTGGAACATCGAAAAGGCGGAGTGATCGCCTGAGAGCCCGCCCCGCCTGGTTGCCGGGCGGGGTAACCTCCGGGGCATTCGGGCTCTTGCCCGGCGCGTTTCCTTCCATCTCCCTGATCGGGATCGCGCGCCCCGCTTTTTATGAAACGCGCGTGTCAAAGGACATCACGTTCCGATGCTAGGCTACATCACCCGGCGCATTCTGGCCGTCATACCGGTCATGATCATCGTCGCCATCTTCGTTTTCCTCCTGCTGCGGCTCACCCCGGGCGATCCGGCGGCGATCATCGCCGGCGACATGGCAACGCCAGACCAGCTCGAGCGCATCCGCACATCGCTCGGTCTGTCCGATCCGTTGCACGAACAGTTCATCACCTGGGTGGGACTGCTTTTGCAGGGTGAACTTGGAACGTCGCTCATCTCCAGCACGCCTGTCACCCAGATGATCGGGCAACGCATCTGGCCGACGGTCAACATCGCCGTGCTGACGATCCTGCTTTCGGTGCTGATCGCCGTGCCCATGGGTGTGCTTGCCGCCTGGCGGCACCGCACCTGGGTCGACTATGCGGTGATGACCTTCTCGGTTCTGGGCTTTTCCATTCCCGTCTTTGTCATCGGCTACATCTTCATCAAGATCTTCTCGATCGAGCTGCGCTGGTTTCCCGTTCAGGGCTATGTCGCGCCATCGGAGGATTTTGGGAAATTCCTCTCCCGCGCCATTCTGCCATGCCTGACGCTCGCCACCATCTATGTGGCGCTGATCGCCCGCATGACACGCGCGTCCATGCTTGAGGTGCTGGGCGAGGATTACATCCGCACCGCGCGCGCCAAGGGCGTGAAGGAAACGGTGGTTCTTTTCCGCCATGCGCTCTCCAACGCCGCCGTGCCGATCATGACGATCATCGGCACCGGTTTCGCGCTCCTGATCGGCGGCGTGGTGGTGACGGAAAGCGTGTTCAACATTCCCGGCATCGGCCGCCTGACCGTCGATGCCATTCTGGCGCGCGACTATCCCGTCATCCAGGGCATGATCCTTCTGACGAGCGGTCTCTACGTTCTGATCAACCTGCTCATCGATCTGTCCTACACATTCTTCGATCCGAGGATCCGCTACTGATGGCCGCTTCACATCAACCCGCATCCCGCATGCAGTGGCTCTTTGGCGCCATTGCCCTTCCACGCGGCTGGCGGCTCGGCGCCGGCCCGATCATCGCGGCCATCGTGCTTGCCATCATTGTCATGCTTTCGGTGCTCGCACCGCTGATCGTGCCGCACGATCCCATGGCCATCGACGCCCTCCAGCGCCTCAAGGGACCGAGCGAAACCTATCCGCTCGGCACCGACGCCTATGGGCGTGACGTGCTTTCGCGTGTCATCACCGGTGGGCGTGTCTCGCTCTTCATCGGCATCTCGGCAGCGATTGTCAGCGTGATGATCGGCCTTCTGATCGGCCTTGTCTCCGGCTTTTTCCGGATGGCGGATGCCATCATCATGCGCATCATGGACAGCCTGATGGCCATCCCCTCGATCCTGCTCGCCATTGCGCTGGTCGCGCTCAACGGGCCGAGCATCTGGTCGGTGATGGGCGCGATCACCATTCCCGAGATACCGCGTGTCGTGCGGCTGGTGCGTTCGGTGGTGCTTTCGGCGCGCGAGGAACCCTATGTGGAAGCGGCCATCGCGCTCGGTTCCTCCATGCCGAAAATCCTGTGGCAGCATTTGATGCCCAACACGCTGGCACCGCTCATCGTGCAGGGCACCTATATCTGCGCGTCAGCCATCCTCACCGAAGCGATCCTCTCCTTTCTGGGGGCGGGTGTTTCGACCGAAATTCCCACATGGGGCAACATCATGGCCGAAGGCCGCGTGTATTTCCAATTGAAGCCTTCGCTCATTTTCTGGCCCGGGCTCATGCTTTCGCTGTGCATCCTGTCGATCAATCTTCTCGGCGACACCGCGCGCGACATGCTGGACCCGCGCCTCAAGAAGCGGGAGGGATGAAATGACAGTGCTGTTGTATACCCAGCTTACAAACAGTCCCGTCGCAATCGGCAACTGCATCTCGTTGTGTTGTCTCGCAAACGGCGTCATCCCGGAAGCCCGAAGGGCTGTCCGGGACCCATTGGAAGAACATCGTGGAGCGCGGCCCGGCTCCGGTTCGAACGCGAACTGGCATCACCCGCACCTTCTGCAGAGATCGGCCGTGCCTCTCAATGGGTCCCGGCTCTTCCTTCGGTCGGCCGGGATGACGGAAACGGGAGGTGACTCCCGCCAGCGCTCCAAGCATCACATCCCGGAGCACGCAATATGAAATTCAAGACCCGCACTTTCGACGATGTGCCGAGCGTTCTGGAAATCGAAAACCTGACCGTGCGCCTTTCCGGCAACGAAAAGGCAGCGCCCGTGCTCGACCGGGTGTCTCTCACGATCAGGCAGGGCGAAACGGTTTGCCTTGTCGGAGAATCCGGCTCGGGCAAATCCGTGACATCGCTCTCCGTGATGGGGCTTCTGCCGCGCGGCGCACTGGAGGCGACCGGCGGGCGGATCGGCCTGGAGGGCAAGAACCTCCTCGAACTCGGCCCGCAGGCCATGCGCGACATGCGCGCACAGAAGATTTCCATGATCTTCCAGGAACCGATGACCGCGCTCAACCCGGTGATCCGCGTCGGCGAGCAGATCGAGGAAGTGCTCAACACGCACACCAAACTCTCCACCAAGGAGAAAAAGGCGCGCGTGCTCGACATCATGAACCAGGTGCATCTGCCCGATGTGGAGCGCATCTACCGCTCCTATCCGCACCAGCTTTCCGGCGGCCAGCGCCAGCGCATCATGATCGCCATGGCGCTGATCCTCGAGCCGCAGCTTCTGATCGCCGACGAGCCGACGACCGCGCTCGACGTGACGACGCAGCAGCAGATTTTGAGCCTGATCGCCGAACTGCAGGAAAAGCATGGAACCGCCGTACTCTTCATCACGCACGACATGGGTGTGGTGGCGGAGATTGCCGATACGGTCCACGTCATGAAACTCGGACGGATTGTGGAGCAAGCGCCTGTCGAGGAGCTGCTGCGCCGGCCAAGGGAAGAGTATACACGCGAGCTCCTTCAGGCCGTGCCGAGCCTGACCCCGCGTGCCGCGCGCGACACGCCGGAAGGCGAGCCCGTGCTCTCGGTCAACAGCCTGCAAAAGGTCTATGGCGCACACGGGGTCTTCAAACGCACGGAACCAACCAAAGCGGCAACCGATGTTAACTTCACAATTCCGCGCGGGCGCACGCTGGGCATTGTCGGGGAAAGCGGCTCTGGAAAATCCACCGTCGCACGCTGCATCATGCGGCTCATTGATCCGACCGAGGGGGAGATTCGGGTGGCCGACCAGGAAATCGCCACGCTTTCGCGCCGGGCGCTCAGGCCTCTGCGCCGCCACATCCAGATCGTGTTTCAGGACCCGTTCCGATCTCTGAACCCGCGCTGGACGATCGGGCGGAGCCTTGTCGAGGGACCGCTGAACATGGGGACGGACAGAAGGGCCGCGCTTTCGCGCGCTCGTGAACTTCTGAAGCTGGTCGGCCTGCCCGACGATGCGGTGGACCGCTATCCGCATCAGTTTTCAGGCGGTCAGCGCCAGCGTGTTGCGATTGCCCGCGCCATCGCCATGGAGCCCGATGTTCTGGTGGCCGACGAAGCGGTGTCCGCACTCGATGTTTCGGTGCAGGCGCAAGTGCTCGACCTGCTCGACGAACTTCAACAGAAACTCGGCATCGCCATTCTGTTCATCACCCATGATTTGCGCGTTGCGGCGCAAATCTGCGACGAAGTGGTGGTGATGCAGCATGGCCGCGTGGTCGAGCATGACAGCGCGGCCAATGTGCTTTCCGCGCCCCGGCATGCCTATACGCGCGCGCTGATCGAAGCGGCACCGGGGCGCCAGTGGGATTTCGCCAATTTTCGTGAACTGGACAGTGTGTGAGGCGTGTTTCGTGATCGATGCTGCAGCTGCTTCCCCGCCTCCACTCGCCCCTCACCCTTACCCTCTCCCCGCAAGCGGGGAGAGGGGGTGTCAGCGCTGGCGCCATGGCTTCATTCAGTCGGCGCGGGGCCGAAAAGGCCGACGTCCATGTTCTTCTCGCCGCCTGCCGGCTCACGCCACAAAGCGCCCGGCGCCCGCCCCTCACCCTTACCCTCTCCCCGCACGCGGGGAGAGGGGGCGTTGGCGCTGGCGCCATGGCTTGGTTCAGTCGGCGCAGGGCCGAAAAGGCCGACGTCCATGTTCTTCTCGCCGCCTGCCGGCTCACGCCACAAAGCGCCCGGCGCCTGCCCCTCACCCTTACCCTCTCCCCGCTCGCGGGGAGAGGGGGCGTTGGTGCATATACCTACCCTTCGAACCGCTGCGTGCCCGCTTCCCCACCTCGTCCTTCTCCCCGCATGCGGGGAGAAGGTGCCGGCAGGCGGATGAGGGGCATGCGCCTTGCCCGCCAAATACCATTCAACACCGGAGACCATCATGCCCGTACTACCGAAAATCGCCGATTACGCGGATGAACTCACGGAGATCCGCCGCGATTTCCACCAGCACCCGGAAATCGGCTTCGAGGAAGTGCGCACCTCTGGCATCGTGGCCGAGCTCCTGAAAAAATGGGGTGTGGACGAGGTCCATACCGGGCTCGGCAAGACCGGGGTGATCGGCGTCATCAAGGGGAAGAAAGAAGGCAGTCGCTCGGTCGGCGTGCGGGCCGACATGGACGCGCTTCCCATGGATGAGATGACCAATCTGCCCTACGCCTCCAAGAACCCCGGCGCCTTCCATGGCTGCGGGCATGACAGCCACACGACCATGCTTTTGGGTGCGGCGCGCTATCTGGCCGAAACGCGCGACTTCGCGGGCCGCGCCATCATGATCTTCCAGCCGGCGGAAGAGGGGCTGGGCGGCGCGCGCGCCATGTTGGCCGAAGGGCTGTTCGACAAGTTTCCGTGTGACGAAATCTACGGCATGCACAACAACCCGCTTGCGGAGCCGAACAAGTTTGGCGTCAAGCCGGGGCCGGCCATGGCGGGGGCGACCTTTTTCGACATCACCATCAATGGCGTCGGCAGCCACGGCGCGATGCCGCATCACGCGCGCGACCCGATCGTGATTGCCACGGCGCTGGTGCAAAACCTGCAATCGATCGTCAGCCGCAATGTGCAGCCGACGCAGCCGGCGGTGCTTTCGGTGACGCAGATCCATTCCGGCTCGGCCTATAATGTGGTGCCCGACAAGGCGGTGATCTCCGGCACGATCCGCTATTTCTCCGACGAGGTGCGCGACCTGATCCACGACCGGGTGGCAAAGCTCTGTGCCGGCTTCGCGGCGAGCTATGAGGTGGAGATCGTGCCGGACCTGCGGCCCGTCTTCGACGTGCTGATGAACGATGCCGACCTCTCCGAAGCCTATCGCGAGGCGGCGGCAGAGATTGTCGGTGAGGAGAACGCGACCATCACCAAAGAGCTGGTCACCGGAAGCGAGGATTTCGCCGACATGCTGAAGGCTGTTCCCGGCGCCTATTGCACGCTTGGGCACAAGGGCTCGATCCCGGTGCACAATCCCGGCTTCATTCTCGACGACGACATGCTGCCCGTGGGCGCGAGCATCATGGCGCGGATCGTCGAAAAGCGCCTTCCGCTCTGACAGACACGACAGCGTTTTCGCTGAAATGCGAAAGCGCCCCAACCCATTGTTTTGCGCAATTCCGGACGGAAAACCGGTTTCCACTTTTCCTGGAATTGCTCCAGTTCAGGACACACATCATGAACATCAAAGACCTGCCCTTCGACACCGAAACGATGCTGGCCGGGCTCAAGCCCTGGATCCTTTGCGAAAGCCCCACATTCGACGCGGCTGCCGTGGACCGCATGATGGATCTTGCGGCCTACGAGCTCGCCGCAATCGGCGCGGAGATCGAGCGCATTCCGGGCCGGATGGGCTTTGGCGGCTCCGTGCGGGCACGCTTTCCGCACAAGGATTTCGGCAAGCCGGGCATTCTCATTTCCGGCCATCTCGACACGGTTCATCCCATCGGCACGCTGGAGAAGAACCCGTGGCGCATCGAGGACGGACGCTGCTACGGCCCCGGCATTCAGGACATGAAGGGCGGCAATTATGTGAGCCTCGAGGCGATCCGGCAGCTGATCCGCGCCGGCATCGAGACGCCGCTGCCGATCACCGTTCTGTTCACGCCCGACGAGGAGGTGGGAACGCCCTCGACGCGCGAGCTGATCGAGATGGAAGCGCGCAAGAACAAGGTGGTGCTTGTGCCCGAACCCACGCGCCCCGACGGCGGCGCGGTGACGGGCCGCTATGCCATTGCGCGCTTCAACGTGAAGACGGCGGGCCGGCCGAGCCATGCGGGCTGGGCGCTCAAGGATGGCCGCTCCGCCATCGCCGCCATGGCGCGCAAGGTGCTGGAGATCGAAAGCATGACCGGGGAGGACTGCACCTTCTCTGTGGGTGTGATCCATGCGGGGCAATGGGTGAACTGCGTGTCGTCCACCTGCGATGCGGAAGTGCTTTCCATGGCCAAGCGCCAGGCCGATCTCGACCATGGCGTGGAGCGCATGCTGGCGCTTGCGGGCGAGGAAAACGACGTGGTGATCGAGGTGACGCGCGGCGTGACGCGACCCGTCTGGGAGCCGGATGCGGGCACGATGGCGGTTTATGAACTGGCGCGCGGCATTGCCGGCGAAATCGGCTTCGAGCTGACCCATGCCAGCGCCGGCGGCGGCTCGGATGGCAATTTCACCGGCGCGCTTGGCATCCCCACGCTCGATTCCATCGGCGTGCGCGGGGCGGGGCTGCACACGCTCGGCGAATATATCGAGACCGACAGCCTGGTGGAGCGCGCGCAGCTCATGGCAGGGCTTTTGACGCGGCTGACATAAAACCCTTTCCGCGCAGCAACGCCGCAGCCGCCTCGCCGGCGCTGCGGATATAGGCCGTGTCGTGATGCACGAGCATGGTGGAAAAGGCGCCGTCGAGCAGAAGCAGGACATGGCGCGCGAGCTGCGGCGCGTGGTCGGGCTGTTCGGCGGCGATCACCTCGGCAAGCCAGGCCTCAAGCCGCTTCTTGTGGGCCGAGGCCTGCTTAACCGCCGGGTGACCCGGTGTCTCGACCAGTTCGGCCGCCGTGCGCAGGAAACCGCAGCCCTTCCAGCGGCGGCTTGCTGCACCCTTGGCGATGTTGTCGAAGATGGCGCGGATGCGCTCGGGAAGCGGACCCTCCGCTTGCGCGAACCATCTGGCGAAGAGGTCGAGATTGGGCTGGTCGCGGGAGGCGAGATAGGCCGTGACCAGATCGTCCTTGCTGCGGAAATGATAATAGAGCGTCTTCTTGGTGAGGCCCGCCTTCTCGGCCACCGTATCCATGCTGACGGCGCGCACGCCCTTGCCATAGAACAGGCGGCTGGCCGTTTTGACGATTTTTTCCCGGGTTTGTGCGGCGTCTCTGGGCATGGGTAAACTATACTGACTAGTGAGTTTATAAATGGTGGAGCCGATGTTACCCCCTATGCAGGTTTCTGCAAAGCACATTGGAGGTTTTCATGTCGACCAGCACAGTGCTCTTTGAAAAACGCGGCAAGACAGCGCTGCTGACGCTTAACCGCCCCGAAAAGTTGAATGCCCTGAACTACGCGACCAATGACAGGCTCATGGAGCTGCTGGATCAGATCGAGCAGGATGAGACCATCAAGGCGGTGATCCTGACAGGGGCGGGGGAGCGGGCCTTCTCGGCGGGCGGCGACATTCATGAATTTACGCGAAGCATCAAGGACGGCGTGGATGTGGCCGTGCGCGATTTCGTGCGGCGCGGGCAGACGATGACGTCGCGCATGGAGGCGTTTCCGAAGCCCATCATCGCGGCGGTGAACGGGCTTGCCTTCGGCGGCGGCTGCGAGATCACCGAGGCCGTGCATCTGGCAATCGCAAGCGAGCGGGCGCTCTTCGCCAAGCCGGAAATCAATATCGGCATCCCGCCCACCTTCGGCGGCACGCAGCGCCTGCCAAGACTGGCCGGGCGCAAGCGGGCACTCGAATATCTGCTGACGGGCGATCCCTTCAGCCCGGAGCGCGCGTGCGAGATGGGCATCGTCAACCGGGTCGTGCCGCATGAGACGCTTCTTGACGCCGCCTTCGAGCTGGCCGAACGCATCACGCGTCATTCACCGCTGGCGAGCGCGCGTATCCTCCATGCGGTGACGCGCGGGCTCAACACCACCATTGCGGAGGGGCTGCTGATCGAGAGTGAACAGTTTGCCAGGATGGCAGTGACCCGCGACGTGCATGAAGGCCTCGGTGCGTGGATCGAGCGGCGGACCCCGCGCTATGAGGGGCGGTGATGCCGCGGTTCAGGTGGCGCGCGCGCACTCGCTAATGACCCATTGCCGGAAGCGCGCCATCCCGTTCGTCTGTGGCCGGTCCGAGTGCCAGGTGAGGTAATAGCGGCCGGCAGACACCGTGGTGCCGAAGGGCTGGGTCAACCGTCCCTCGGCGACCTGACGCGCAAACATGGCAACCGGCAGAAGCGCGACGCCCGCGCCCTCAGCGGCAAGCTGCGCCAGGGCGATGGAGGAATCCAGAACCGGGCCGGTTACGGGCGGGCAGGGCGCACCGGCCGCCTCGAACCAGCCGGGCCATTCAGCACTGCGATAGCTCCTCAGGAGAACCATCTGGGCCAGATCCGCAGGCTCCGATAGACGCAGCGCGAGGGACGGCGCGCAAAGCGGCGCCAAGGGTGCTGCGACAAGCGGGACCGCATCGTTTCCGGTCCAGCTGCCATTGCCGAAGCGGATCGCCATGTCGAGCCCTTCACGCAGAATGTCGACGCGGTTGTTGTTTGTGGAGATGCGCAGGTCGACCTCCGGATGGGCGTTCTCGAAGGCGGCAAGCCTGGGCAACAGCCAGCCGAGCGCGAAGGTGGTGTTCACGCCGATCTTCAGGAGCTCCACATCGCGCCGCCCGGTGATGCGGGACAGCGTGCGGGCAATGCCGTCGAGCCCGTGTTCCAGCACGGGATAGAGGAGCCGCCCCTCATCGGTCGGCACTAGCCCGCCGGACGCCCGCAGGAACAGGGCGACGCCGAGACGGTCCTCCAGCCGGGCGATCTGGTGGCTGACGGCGGCCTGCGTCACCCGCAGCTCCTCCGCCGCCCTGGTGAAACTGCCCTGCCGCATGGCGACCTCGAACACGCGCAGCGCATTGAGCGGAATATCGGCTCTGTCCATTGATATTACTTTATCTAATGATACCCCTGATCATTTGTCGTTTGCGGCGCGAACGCAAGCCGAAATATAGGGTTGTCATGACATTGACTGATGTCATGCAAGGGCATTGCGGGGCTCCTCCGCCGGCTGACAGGCAAACGCCAGCCGGCATGAACAAGGAACAAGACATGCGTAAACTGACATCTGTTCTGTCGCGCTTCGCGGCAGGGCTCGCGCTCGGCCTGTCGCTTTTCGGCCCCGCCAGCGCAGAAGAGGGCGCTGCGACGCTCTCCCAGACAGTCGAGCGAATTGAAAGCACGCTCGGCGCACGGGTGGGCATCGTGATCCGCGACACCGGTTCGGACTGGCGCTGGAGCCACCGCGCGGAAGAACGTTTTCTGATGAACAGCACGGTGAAGGCGCTGATTTGCGGCGGCGTGCTTGCGAAGGCTGATGCCGGGGCGCTCGCTCTCGAAGACGCCCTGCCCATTCGCCAGTTCGATATCGTTTCCTATTCGCCGGTGACGCAGAAGCATGTGGGCAAGGCCATGTCGATCGCAGATCTTTGCCTTGCCACACTGGACATGAGCGACAATGTGGCCGCGAACCTCCTGATCGGCCGGCTGGGCGGACCGAAGGCGGTCACCGCGTTTCTGCGCGATATCGGCGATCCCGTCAGCCGCCTCGACCGGCTGGAGCCGAAGCTCAACGCCTTTGCGCCCGGTGACCCGCGCGACACGACAACGCCGGCAGCCGTGACCGAAACCTGGCATGCCCTGCTTCTGGGCGATGTGCTGAAACCCGCCTCGCGCACGCAACTCATCGAATGGATGAGCCATGGCGGCGTGACCGGCGCCCTGATGCGCGCCTCCCTGCCGAAAGACTGGGCGATCTCCGACAAGTCCGGCGCGGGAAGCCACACGCGCAATCTGGTGGCCATGGTGACGCCGCCCGGCCGCGCACCCTTCCTCGTCTCGATCTTCATTTCCGACACGGATGTGGATTTTGAAACGCGCAATGGGGCGCTGAAGGATGTCAGTGCAGCCATCGTGGACGTGCTGAAAAGCCGATAAGAACGGTATGGATGGGCGGCGCTCAGAAATCGAGTGCAGCGCCGTCCACCACCTCCTTCATGACGAAGAAGGTGCGCGTCTGGCGCACGCCGGGCAGGGCGATCAGCTGGCTGCCGTGCAGCCGGTTGAAATCGGCCATGTCGCGCACCCGGATCTTGAGAAAATAGTCGAAATCGCCGGCCACCAGATGGCAATCGAGAATGAAGGACAGCTTGCGGATCGCCGCTTCGAAGGCGGAAAAGCTCTCCGGCGTGGAACGGTCGAGAACCACACCGACCATGACCAGAGCCCCGCGCCCGACATGCTTTGGTGCGACCGCCGCATGAACGCCGCGCACATAGCCCTCCCTGAAAAGCCGCTCGGTGCGGCGGTGGCAGGTGGCGGCACTGACGCCGACAAGCTTTGCCAGATCGGCATTGCTCAGCCGGCCATCGCGCTGCAGATGCCTGAGAATACGCATGTCGGTGCGGTCAAGATTGCTCTCGGTGGAAGATTCTTCCATTCAAAATCCTATCGATTTAGAAAGTGAGTCAGCTATTAGGTCATGTCTGCACTTCATAAGCAATCTGACGCTTAAATCTGAAAGCACATTCCGCAATTTCTCGGCTAGGCTCGCCTCAGATCAGACATCATCGAAAGGCCTGCCATGCTGGAGAAATTCGAACGCTATCCGCTCACTTTCGGCCCCACGCCCATCGAGAAGCTGGAGCGCCTTTCCGCGCATCTGGGCGGCGGGGTTTCGCTCTATGCCAAGCGGGAGGACTGCAATTCCGGCCTCGCCTTCGGCGGCAACAAGCTGCGCAAGCTGGAATATATCGTGCCCGATGCGATTGCTTCAGGTGCCGACACGCTGGTTTCCATCGGCGGCGTGCAATCGAACCACACCCGCATGGTTGCAGCGACGGCGGCGAAGATCGGCTTCAAGTGCCGGCTGGTGCAGGAAAGCTGGGTGCCGCATGAAGATGCCGTCTACGACCGGGTCGGCAATATTCTCTTAAGCCGCGTGATGGGTGCGGATGTTGAAATGGTGGACGAAGGGTTCGACATCGGCATCCGCGAGAGCTGGGAAAACGCGCTGAAAGACGTGGAAGCGAAAGGCGGAAAGCCCTATGCGATCCCCGCCGGCGCCTCGGTGCATAAATATGGCGGCCTCGGCTATGTGGGTTTTGCCGAAGAGGTGCGCGCGCAGGAGAAAGAGCTCGGCTTCACCTTCGACTATATCGTCGTCTGCACCGTGACGGGCTCCACCCATGCCGGCATGCTGGTCGGGTTTGCCGCCGATGGCCGTGCGCGCAAGGTGATCGGCATCGATGCGTCCGGCACACCGGACCAGACCCGCGCGCAGGTGCTGGAGATCGCGCGCAACACGGCGAAGCTGGTGGAACTTGGCCGCGAGATTGCCGATGACGATCTGGTGCTGATCGAGGATTACGCCTACCCCGCCTATGGCGTCCCCTCGGAAGAGACGAAGGACGCAATCCGGCTGTGCGCGCGGCTTGAAGGCATGATGACCGACCCGGTTTATGAGGGCAAATCCATGCAGGGCATGATCGACCTGGTGAAGAAGGGATTTTTTCCCGAAGGTTCGAAAGTGCTCTACGCGCATCTCGGTGGCGTGCCGGCCATCAACGGCTACAGCTATGCCTTTCGCAACGGGTGAGGGGAGAGGGGATTATACCCCCAGAAAACGCGCAAGCGCCTGATCCACCTCCGCCAGCAATGGTGTCTCGATATGGCCTATGCGGCGTCCGAGCTTCGCCACCGGCACGGCCGCGGGCTTGTCGACCATGATCTGCGAGACGGCCCTGAGGCCGTTTTCCTGCGAGGGCGCGACGGTGATGCGGAAAAGCGGCCATTCATGCACATCGCTGGTGATCCGCAAAACCACCACAGACGGCAATTCGGCAAAGGCATCGTCCTGCACGACAAGCGCGGGGCGCGGCTTGCCATAATCGCCGGCGACAGGGATGGTCACCAGATCCCCGCGCCTTATTTCCATTCGTCACCAAAGGAAGATAGATCGTCTTCCAGCTCACGCATGACCGCCGCCTCGTCGGACGAGACCCGGCTGGCAGCGGCGGCTTCACGTGCCTGCCGCGCGGCCTCCTCCTCAAACCGGCGGCGCCTGTCCTGTTCGATCTTCTCAAGAGCGAGACCGCGCATCAGCGCACCGAGAGATTTCCGGTCTTTTCTGGCAAGACGCGCAAGCGCATTCTTCGTCTCACCATCAATGCGGAAGGTGATCGACTCTTCTTTCTGGTTTTGCATTCGCGGCATGGCACGTCGCTAGGGTCAGGACATTTGATCTTGCAAGATGTAAGACATTTTTGCGTACTTTTCAAACGATCCTGAACACCGCGCCGCTGCCGGCATCGCGGTAGAAATCCACACGCTCGCCATTCCAGTGATAGTCGATGTGACGGCCCTGCACGGGGTTGGCCGCGCTGTCGGGATAAAAGAGGCCGACACATTCGCCGCCCGGATGGCGCACGCTTGGGTAGGCTATGCCTTCGGAGCCGGCTTCGCGCAGAGCAAGGGCAAGCGCCTGCGCCTCGGCATAGTTGTCAGGGGCGAGTGCTGCATCAAAACCGCCTCCACGCAGATCGTGGAGCTTTGCCTTCACGTCGAGCACGATCTCGCGGAACTGGGAGGTCCAGCCGGCGGGCTCGCCCGTTGCCGCCATGAAGCGGGCATGGTGGTGGATGGTCTCGAACAGCGCGGTCTCGAAAGAGGCCGCCACATAGAGGACGCCAAAACGTCCATCGCTGAAGCGGCTCGGGCGATCCGGACTGACATGGGTGAAGGGCGCCATCAGAAAGGAGGCACCCGGCCCCGACACGCGCCGCGCAGGCGGCACGAGATCGAGCTTGCCGATGGTTTCCATGATGCGCGGATTGGTCTTCTGCTCGGCGGAAATGAGCAGAGGCCAGTCGGCCGGATCGGCAATATCCTCGAAAAGATCGATCGGGGGATAGATGCTGCGGATGATGCGCACCGCGCCGCGCCAGTCGATGGAGGCGAGGGGCGGCGTGTCACTGCCGGTCACCAGCCACCCCGCTCGGCATCGAGATAGCGGCGCACGCGCATCAGATCGGTGAGTTCGCCGCCCAGCATGATGTCGAGTGCGGTGTGGCCGTCGAACGCTTCATTGGGTCGGGAGATCCAGCGATAAGCGCGCTGGGGCTCGCGGAAGATGAGACGCAGCGCCTTGTGGATGCCCATCAGGTTTGAAAGCCGCGCCCGGCCATCGCGGTCGATGCGTCCAGGCCCCTCCGCCTTCCAGCGCCGATAGGTGCGCAATGGCAGATCGAGCAGGATGGCCGCTTGTTCGTCGGTGATGTCCCACAGCCGGAAGAGATTGACAATGGCGCGAAACATCGCCGCTGCCTCGTCATCCGTGATCGGTGCGGGGCGGAATTCCTGACTTCGGGTATCGACCGGTTGTAATTGCGCCATGCTCAAATCCTTTTGGCATTAAATAATATAGATAATGCCATTTGGCAACTTTTCTGATGAAAACAGGCCCACCACATGGACCGCATGGGCCTCATGCACCCGGTGGGATGACGGCACCAGATGAGCGAAAAAATAATACCAGTTCAAAACCTGTGAAAAATCTGCCATGATGGACAGGCAAGGACAGACCAGAGGAACCCCAGATGGAAGAAGCGGCACTTCTCGATTTCATGCGTGGGCACATCGCGCGTGGCAACAGCGCCGAACCGCTCTATCGAAGGGTCGAGATGGCGCTGGCGGAAGCCATTCATTCCTCGCGGCTGAAACGGGGAGCGGTGATCCCCAGCGAGCGGACGCTGTGCGCTGCCCTTTCCATGTCGCGCGTCACCATACGCCGCGCCATCGAGGACCTGGAACGGGAGGGGCTTTTGCACCGGCGGCACGGCGCGAAGACGGTGGTTTCCTCACGGCTGGAAAAATCGCTTTCCACCATGACCAGCTTTTCCGAAGACATGCGCTCGCGCGGGCTGGAGCCCGGCTGTATCTGGATTTCCAAGGAAACCGCGCGCCCTTCTCCTGCCGAGATGATGGCGCTGGGCATTTCGGGCGGCGACCAGATCGCGCGCCTGAAGCGCATCCGCACCGCCGACGACATGCCCATCGCCATCGAGACGGCGGCACTGCCCGTGCGGTTTCTGCCCAAACCCGCAGCGGTGGGCGCATCGCTTTATCAGGCGCTGGAGGCGCGCGGAGCCATGCCGGTGCGCGCGGTGCAGCGCATGCAATCGACCCCGATCACGCCGGAAGAGGCGCGCCTGCTCCAAGCGCCTGCGGACACCAGCCTTCTGGTGGTGGAGCGGCGCTGCTTCCTGGAAGACGGGCAGATCGTGGAGTTTACCCAGACCAAATATCGCGGCGACGTCTATGATTTCGTGATCGAGCTGCACCGATAATACCAGTTTAAAACTGGTTGTACTCTGGTATTTGATCTGCCTATGATGCCCTCTTCAAACGGGGGAACAAGCGTGGCAAACAGCATTCAGTCGCTCGACAACGGCCTGATCGTTTCCTGCCAGCCGGTGACCGGTGGGCCGATGGACACGGCACCGATCGTCGTCGCTTTCGCGCTGGCCGCCCTTGCCGGTGGCGCGCAGGGGCTGCGGATCGAGTCCGCCCCTTATGTGAAGGCCGTGCGGGCGGCGACCGACGCGCCCATTATCGGGCTCGTGAAACGGGACCTCGACGCCTCGCCTGTGCGGATCACGCCGTGGATCGAGGATGTGGAGGCGCTGGCGGCGGCGGGGGCGGATGTCATCGCCTATGACGCGACACAGCGCGCGCGGCCGGTGCCGACGAATGAGCTGGTTCGGCGCATTCACGCGGCGGGAAAGATTGCCATGGCCGACTGCTCCGTCATTTCCGATGCCCGGCAGGCTCTGGATGAAGGAGCCGAAATGGTGGGCTCCACGCTTTCGGGCTATACGGGCGGGCCGGAGCCGACGGAACCCGATCTCGATCTGATCCGCGCCATGCGCGCGCTGACGCCCTATGTGGTGGCGGAGGGCTGCATCCGCCAGCCGCACCATGCGCGTGCGGCACTCAAGGCAGGCGCGCGGCTGGTGGTGGTCGGTTCGGCGATCACGCGGCCTGAGCATGTGACCTCATGGTTCCGTGCAGACATGGACGAGGCGGTGGGAGCGCACGCATGAGCGGGGAGAAAACGGTTCTGGCGCTCGATATCGGCGGCACGAAAATGCTCGCCGCCCTGGTGCGCGGCGAGACCGTCGCCGACAGCATCACCATGCCAACGCCGAAAGGAGACGGCGGCCCTGCCGAATGGCTGGAGGCGCTGTTTGCCGAAATCGCGCACTGGCAGGGAAACTACGAATGCGTTGGCGTGGCGGTGACGGGCATTGTCGATGACGGGCTCTGGTCGCCGCTCAACCGCAGGACGCTCGACATTCCCGACCGGTTTCCGCTGCTGCAGACGGTGACCGGCCTTACGGGAAAACCGGCCATCGCCGCCAATGATGCGCAGGCCGCCGCATGGGGCGAATATCGCTATGGTGACGGGGAGGGCGATCTGGTTTTCCTGACGGTCTCCACCGGCATTGGTGGCGGTGTGGTTTTGGACGGCAAGCTGCTGACCGGGCTCGCCGGCCATTTCGGCCTCACGCAGGGGCAGGATTTCGATGGCGCGCTTGAAGATCGTGTCTCGGGCAATTTCATCGCCGCCGAGGCGGCAGTGCATCAGCCGGGCGCGAGTGCGCGCGAGGTTTTCGCGGCAGCGGAGAAAGGCGAGGGCTGGGCCGATGCCATTCTCGATCTTTCGGCGCGGCGCGCGGCCATTCTGTGCCGCAACATTCAACTGACCTTCGACCCGGCGCGCATCGTGATCGGCGGTGGCATCGGGCTGGCGCCGGGCTACCGGGCGCGCATCGAGGCGCATCTTGACGATGTGCCCGAAAGGCTGAGGCCCCGGCTTGTGCCGGCGAGGCTCGGCGACAAGGCCGGCGTGGTGGGGATCGCCGACCTGGCACGTGAAACCAAGACCCAAAACCAGACAAACCAATAAATGGGAGAATGACAATGAAACCTGTTGCACGATTTGCCGCCGCCCTTCTGGGCAGCGTTTTCGCCGCCGGCCTTTATGCCGGTGCGGCCAATGCGGAAGTGACCGTGCTCGGCTGGCCGGGCGGCCCGGAAGAAACGGCGCTGCGGGCTGCAGCCGACGCCTATAACGCCAAGGACGATGTGAGCGAAGAGAACAGGGTCGAGCTTCTGTTCTTCAACCGTGACGGCTTCTGGGACAAGTTGCAGGCGGACCTCGCCGCCGGCTCGGACGCATTCGATCTCAACCTGCTCGCCACCTATTCCATCGGCCGCTACGCGCCCTTCATGGAGCCGGTGGAGCTTTCGGACGAGGCGCAGGCGCTTTATGGCGATGCGGTGCTTTCGACCATGCAGTTCGACGGCAAGCAGTATGGCGTGCCGACCGACCTTTCGCTGCACTTCATGTATTACCGCAAGGACCTGATCGACGCGCTGATGAGCGACGACGAGGCCAGGGCGCGCTATGCGGAAATCAGCGAGGAGCATCTGGGCACGGCGATGGAGCCGAAGAACCCGGATGAATGGACCTGGGACGACTATGCGGCGACCGCGCTCTATTTCACCAAGGCGGTGAACCCGGACAGCCCGACGCGCTATGGTACGGTGCTGCAGATGAAGAACCTGCTCTTCAACATCATGGTGTGGCAGTCCACCGCGCGCTCTTATGGCGGCGACTGGATGGATGCCGATGGCAAGATCACGGTCGCTTCGGAGGCATTCCGCAAGGGGCTGGAGCTCTACAAGAAGCTCTATGATGCCGGTGCGACGCCGCGCGATTCCCTTTCCTACGAATTTGCCGAGGCGAATGCCGCCTACGCGGCGGGCCAGGTGGCGGCCATGGTGCAGTGGAATGCGGCGGCAGCCGACCTGACCAATGCGGAAAAATCTCCCGCCGTGGGTGAAGTGACGGCGACGATTGCGCCGCCGGCTGGTCCGGAAGCCCGCGCCACGCATATTCACGGTCTGGGGCTTGGCCTCAACAAGAGTGCCGAAAACAAGGAAGGCGCGAAGGCTTTCCTGAAATGGCTCTCGACCGAGGAGGCGGCCCTCATCTATGCCCGTGCGGGCGGAGCGCCGGCGCTTTCGGCGGACGCGGTTTCGGCGGTTGCGGAAGAGCGACCCGATCTGGTGCAGCTTGGCGAATATGCCGGTGCCTATGGCTATGTCATGAATGGTGGCGCATCGGCCAACGCGCTCGCGATCTACGAATTGCAGGCGAAGGAGTTCACCGGCTACTGGTCGGGCCAGCAGGATCTCGACACCGCACTTGCCAATGTCGAGAAGGGCATGGCGGACTTGCTGAAGTAGCACTGGCTGGCGCTCGCCCCTCATCCTCACCTTCTCCCCGCTCGCGGGGAGAAGGGGACATAGACGTCGCCGCTTCTTCCTTCTCCCCGTATGCGGGGAGAAGGTGCCGGCAGGCGGATGAGGGGCCAGCGCCAACCGCTAAACCGATCCGGAAACCAGACCAAGAAACCCAATGGAAACGACCCATCGCCTCGAATGGACGCTGCTTGCGACGCCGCTGATGGCGTTTCTGCTGGTGTGTCTCGGCTTTCCGGCCATCGTGAACCTGATCTACTCCGTCTCCGACATAAGCTTCGAGACGCTGCGGAGCCCCGAGATTTCCGGTTTCGGCAATTTTGCCGCCGTTTTGACGGACAGCGGTTTCTGGCGCGCCAACTGGTTTTCGCTGCGCTTCGGTCTGCTGACGGCCATTCTCGAATGTCTGATCGGGCTCGGGCTTGCCGTCTTCCTTGCACCCCTTTTCAAGGAGCGCAGCTGGCCGATTGCCATTCTCATGCTGCCGCTGATGGTGGCGCCGGCGCTCATGGGGCTGATGTATCGCCTCGTCCTGCATGAATTCGCCGGGCCGGTGCCGCATTATCTCTGGGCGTGGTTTGGCAACAGCCCGGCGTTTCTCGGACCGACCTCCGCCTTCTGGACGCTGATTGTGGTGGAGACACTGCAATGGACGCCATTTGCCTTCCTGCTTTTTCACATGGCCTATCAGGCAATCCCCGAAGAGCTGCGGGAGGCCGCCTCGATCGACGGCGCGACGGGGTTCGCCCGCTTCTGGCGCATCGAACTGCCCTTGATGCTGCCGACACTGGCGGCGGCGCTTCTGATCCGCTTCATCGACGGGTTCCGCGTGTTCGACAATGTCTATGTGCTGACCGGCAGCGGGGCAGGGGGCTCCACCACGTCGCTCTCCATCTACATCTATGAAGCCTTCTTCAAACAGGCGGCCATCGGCAAGGCGGTGGCGGCATCGGTGATCCTGTTCGCCGCGTCCTTTGCCGTGCTTTACGGCCTGAACCGCCTTGCAAGGCGCAGGAGACGATGATGCTCAACGCGATCCGCTGGGCCGTGTTTGCCCTTGCCGCCTTTGCGATGAACTTTCCGCTCATCGTCACGCTTGTGACCTCGTTCAAGAGCGCACGCGAAATCTCCACCAATCCGGGCCTCTGGATCAACGCGCCGACGCTGGAAAACTACGCAACCGTGCTGACGGTCTCCGATCGCCTGAATATTTTCCTATACCTTGCCAACAGCTTTGCCGTGGCGGCGATGGGCACGCTTCTGGCCGTGGCTCTGGCGCTGCCGGCGGCCTATGCGATCGTGCGCGGGCGGTTCGGCGAAAAGACGCTCCTGCCGCTGATCGTGAATCTGCGCGCCGTGCCGCTCGTCATCTTCGCCATACCCATCTACATGATGTTCCAGTTCATGGGCCTGCTCGACACACGGCTGGGCCTCGGGCTGGTGATGACCATCGTCAACATTCCGCTGGTGCTGATCATCCTCGTCAACGCCATCTCGGACGTGCCGTTCGAGCTGGACGAGGCGGCGATGATCGACGGGGTGAGCCGCACGGGTATTCTCTTCAAGATCGTCGGCCCGGTCTGCCGGCCGGCCCTTGTGACGAGCATGATCTTCGGTTTCATCACCGCATGGAACGAATTCCTGTTCGGCCTGATGCTCACCACCTCGAAGGCGGTTCCGGTGACGGTCGGCGCATCGTTCTTTTTTGCGGCTTCGGGTGGCGGCGTTCAATGGGGCGTGGCGGCGGCGGTGATGATGGTCGGCGCCCTGCCGCCCATGCTGCTCGGGCTCGTCATGTATCGCAAGATCAGCGGCACGATGATGGCCGGGGCGGTGAAGGGGTAGCGCGATTGCCGTTCCGGGAGTGTAGCTGACAGGAACAACTGCATTGGTGTGGTGCGTGGTTCGACAGGCTCACCATGAGGGGTGTCTGTGGCTGCAGGTCCAGAGCCAGAACGAGAACCGAAATAAGCACCCGGACAAGGGGCATCACCGGAACGCCTCTGAGCAAAACCTACATCAGGCTCCGACCTCCCTCATGGTGAGCCTGTCGAACCACGCACAACGCTGGTTCGCGCGACCCCGCTTCACCAGATCACCCGATCCGCTCTTGCGTCTGCGGATCGAACAGCACCGCCTTGTCGAGATTGAAGGCGAGGCGGGCGGTCTGGCCGGCGGAGATGGGCGCATCGGCGCGCAGGCGGGCGACGATCTCGCGCCCGCCGAGCCGGGTCACCGCGAATGTGTCGGAACCGGCGGGCTCGATTACCTCGATCTCGCAGTCGAGCTCGCTGATGCGGCTGGCATTGCGGTCGGCGCTGTCGGGGTCCGTCAGCGCTTCAGGCCGGATGCCGAAGACCACCTCCTTGCCGTCGCGGCCTGCAAGCGCGCCATTGGCGCCTGCCATGGGCAGGGTGAGCGGCGCGCCATCCTCGCGCTCCATGACGATGGCGACATCGCTGCCATCGGCTTTCACCTTCGCCGGGATGAGGTTCATGGAAGGCGAGCCCATGAAATCGGCCACGAAGAGATTGTTGGGCCGGTTGTAGATCTCCGCCGGGGTGCCGAACTGCTGGAGAACGCCGTCCTTCAGAACGGCGATCTTGGTGGCCAGCGTCATCGCCTCGATCTGGTCGTGCGTGACATAGACGATGGTGGTGCCCATGCGCTGATGCAGGCGCTTGATCTCGGTGCGCATGTCGACGCGCAGCTTGGCATCGAGATTGGAGAGCGGCTCGTCGAACAGGAACACCATCGGATCGCGCACGAGCGCCCGGCCCATGGCGACACGCTGGCGCTGTCCGCCGGAAAGCTGGCTCGGCTTGCGGTTGAGCAGTGCGCCGATCTGCAGCGTTTCGGCTACTTTCGCAATCGCCGCGTCGCGCTCCGCTTTTGCAATGCCGCGGATCTCCATGCCGAAGCCGATATTCTCGGCCACGGTCATGTTGGGGTAGAGCGCATAGGACTGGAACACCATGGCAATGTCGCGCTGCGAGGGGTGCAGATCGTTCACCACTTTGCCATTGATGCTGATCGAGCCACTGGTGATGGCTTCAAGCCCGGCAATGGTGTTGAGCAGAGTAGACTTGCCGCAGCCGGACGGGCCGACGAGCACCAGGAAACCGCCCTCTTCGATTTCGAGGTCGATGCCCTTCAGCACATCCACCTTGCCGAAGGATTTTCTGAGGTTGTCGATCTTGAGAAAGGCCATGGGCTTATCCTTTGACGGCGCCGGCCATGAGGCCGCGCACGAAATAGCGTCCGGAGACGATGTAGACGATCAGGGTGGGCAGGGCGGCGAGGATCGCGCCGGCGAAATGGACATTGTATTCCTTCACGCCGCCCGACGAAGACACGAGATTGTTGAGCGCCACCGTCATCGGCTGGGAATCGAAATCACCGAAGGAGACACCGAACAGGAAGTCGTTCCAGATATTGGTGAACTGCCAAATGACCGTGACCACGATGATGGGCGCGGAGGAGGGCAGGAGAATGCGCCGGAAAATCTGGAAGAAGCCCGCGCCGTCGATCTGCGCCGCGCGGATCAGCTCCGTGGGGAAGGCCGCATAGTAGTTGCGGAAGAAGAGCGTGGTGAAACCGAGGCCATAGACCACGTGGATCAGGACCAGCCCCTGTGTCGTGCCGGCAATGCCCAGAAGCCCCAAGATGCGCGCGGCTGGAATGAGCGCGATCTGGAAGGGGATGAAACAGGACAGAAGAATGAGCCCGAAGACGAGGTCATCGCCCCTGAAACGCCATTTGGTGAGCACATAGCCATTGAGCGCGCCTAAAATGGTGGAGATGGCCACGGCGGGCACCACCATGAGGATGGAGTTGAAGAAATAAGGTTTCAGACCCGTCGGCTGCACACCCACCTGCGCGCTCGACCATGCCTTGGCCCATGGCTCGAAGGTGAAGACATCGGGCAGGGCGAGCATGTTGCCCTGGCGGATCTCGTCGAGCGGCTTCACCGAATTGACCAGCATCACGTAGAGCGGCAGGAGATAATAGACCGCAAAGACGATGAGGACGGAATAGATTGCGGCGCGGGCAAGCCTGTCGCCGCTGGTGCCTGCGGTTTTCTCAGCGCTCATCTCTGCCTCCCCGGCTTCAGCTCGGAATAGAGATAGGGAACGATGATCGAGAAGATCATCACCAGCATGATGATGGCCGACGAGGCGCCGATGCCCATCTGGTTGCGGGTAAAGGTGTAGGAATACATGAAGGTGGCCGGCAGTTCGGTGGCCTGACCGGGGCCGCCGCCGGTGAGCGCGATGACGAGGTCGTAGGACTTGATCGCCAGATGCGCGAGCACCACGAAGGCCGACAGGAAGACAGGGCGCATCATGGGAATGATGATGCGGCGATAGATGGTGACACTGGAAGCGCCATCCATCTGCGCAGCCTTGATGATCTCGCTGTCGACGCCGCGAAGGCCCGCCAGAAACATGGCCATGACAAAGCCGGACGACTGCCAGACGGCGGCGATGACCACCGTGTAGATCGCCAGCGTGCGGTCCTTGATCCAGGCGAATTCGAAACTCGCCCAGCCCCATTGATGCATGGTGTTTTCAAGCCCGATGCCGGGATCGAGAAACCATTTCCACGCCGTGCCGGTGACGATGAAGGAGAGCGCCATTGGATAGAGATAAATGGGGCGTAAGAACCCTTCGCCACGGATTTTCTGGTCGAGCAGGATCGCCAGAAAGAGCCCCAGTACGGAACAGATGATGATGTAGAGCGAACCGAAGATCGCCAGATTGGTGAGCGCCCGCCACCAGTGACGCAGATCCCACAGTTTTGCGTAATTCTCGAACCCGACAAACCCGTAGGACGGCAGCATGCGCGAATCCGTCATCGACAGGTAGAAGGTATAAAGGATGAAGGCGTAGACGAAGATCAGGATCAGCGCCATGCTCGGGCTGAGCACCAGGCGCGGGATGATCTCCTGCAGGCGATTACGGTTCATTCTGGTTTTCCGTGTTCAACGGTGTGGGGTGGTTGCACCCCCCTCTGCCTTGCCAGGCATCTCCCCCTCAAGGGGGAGATCACGCGGTGGGGCCGTTTTCGCTGATCCCATCGGCTGGCATGGAGGCCCGGCGGCTATGTCAGCCAATCTCCCCCCTTGAGGGGGAGATGGCCGGCAGGCCAGAGGGGGGTATGACGGCCCGCCCCTGGCTTCTCTTTGCCTCTGACGCTACCGCCTTACTGCGCGGCAGCGACGGCGTTTTTCAGCTCTTCGACGGCCTCTTCAGACGTCAGTTCGCCGTTGAAGTGCTGCGTGACCACATCGTTCACCGCATTCTTCACCGCAGCCGGTGCGCCGTGGCCATGGGCCATGGAGCCGAACAGGCCGCCGCCCGCATTGGCTTCGGCCAGATCGGCCATGCCCTTCTTGCCGCAATCGTCGAACGCTTCGTTCGGCACGTCGGTGCGGGCAGGTACCGAGCCCTTAACGACGTTGAAGGCCGACTGGAATTCCGGGTTCATGACGGCGGAGGCCATCAGCTTCTGGGCTTTCTGCTTGTCTTCGCCGACCTGGAACATGACGAACTGGTCGGAGTTGAAGGTCACCGAGCCCTGGGTTCCGGGGAAGCGGATGCAGACGAAATCCTCGCCCGGCTTCTTGCCGGCCTTGAGGAACTCGCCCTTGGCCCAGTCGCCCATCATCTGCATGCCGCCCGTACCCTCGATGACCATGGCCGAGGCCAGGTTCCAGTCACGGCCGGAGAAATTGTCGTCGACATAGGTGCGCAGCTTCGCCATGCGGTCGAAGGCTTCCTTCATCTTGTCGGAGCCGAGCGCCTCCGGGTCGAGATCGTTGAGCGCGGCCTTGTAGAAATCATTGCCGAGCGAAAGCACGACCGCCTCGAACACCGTGGCATCCTGCCAGGGCTGACCGCCATGGGCGAGCGGGGTGATGCCGTTTTCCTTCATCTTGTCGAGAACGGCGACGAGCTCTTCCCAGCTCTCCGGTGCCTTGCCGCCGGCGGCATCGAGCGCGGCCTTGTTGATCCACACCCAGTTGGTGGAGTGGACGTTCACCGGCGAGGCAATCCAGTTGCCGTCATATTTCGAGAAGTTCTGGAGGGCCGCCGGGACAACGTCGGCCCAGCCTTCTTCCTCGGCCACATCGTTCAGGTTGGCCACGACGCCCTGTTCGGCCCAGTCGATGATGTCGAAGCCGAGCATCTGCACGGCCGTCGGCGCGTTGCCTGCGGTGACGCGGGCGCGCAGCGCGGTCATGGCGGCTTCACCGCCACCGCCGGCCACCGGCATGTCCTGCCAGGTGACGCCCTTGGATTCCAGATCTTCCTTGAGAACGTTCAGCGCTGCGGCTTCGCCGCCAGACGTCCACCAGTGCAGAACCTCAACCGTGTCCTCGGCCACGGCATTGCTGCCGGCGGCCATGGAAAGAAGGGCAGTGCCCGCCGCCAGCGCGGCGAATTTGCGAATGGTCATGATACTCCTCCCAATGGGATCGCTTGCTCCTTTGCGATCTATCTATTTATAACGTTATAAATCCCATACAGGTCAATCAGATTCTTGCCTGTTTGACGGGAGGAGATAAAACATTGAAAACCAAGGGGAATTTTTCCGATTTTTCCACCTCATCCGTGTGGAAACATAAATTTATATCGATTGAAATGACGGTTTTTGGCGAATCCGGCGCCATCGAAGGCCGTTCAGCGGCAACCGGGAGGAGATGACATGGCGCGCCGATCAGACCGCCCCACATTGCGGACCATCGCGGAGATGACCGGCCTTGCCGTCACCACCGTTTCCCGCGCGCTGCTCGATGCGCCGCAGATCGCATTCGAGACGCGCCAGCGCGTGCAGCGCGTGGCGCGCGAGATCGGCTACCAGCCCGACCGCGCCGCGCGGCACCTGCGCACGGGGCGTACCAATGTGATCAGCTTCGTGCTCGACCCTCATGACGAATTGCTGGGCTTTTCCACGTCGATGATCAGCGGCCTGGCGCGCGCCCTGCGCGACACCCAGTATCATCTGGTGATCACGCCGCATTTCGCCGAAGTGCCCTCGATCGATCCAATCGAATACATCCTGCGCAACCGGATGGCGGACGGCGTTGTCTTTTCGCGGACCGAGCCGAAGGATCCGCGCGTCAAGCTGCTGATGGAAAACGACTTTCCTTTCGTCTCTCACGGGCGCACGGATCTCGGGGTCGAGCACGCCTTTGTCGACTACGACAACGCGGCCTTTGCCCGGATGGCGGTGGAGCGCCTTGTATCGAAGGGTCGGCGCCGGCTGGCGCTGATCCTGCCGCCAGACCGCTTCATGTTCCGGAGGCACCTGCGCGACGGATTTCAGGAGGCCGTGGAGAGAGCCGGGGTCGCGTCGGAACTGCCGGGCGACATCAATCTCGACAGCAATGCAGCCGATTTATACGCATGGCTGACCTGGCGGCTGAAACAGCCCGAACCGCCGGATGGAATGGTGTGCGCCGGCGAGGTTTCAGCACTTTCGATCATGGCCGCGCTGAGCGATCAGGGCCTCACCGTGGGCAGGGATTTCGACCTTGTGGTCAAGCAGACCTCGCTGCTTTACGACGAGGTGCGCCCGCGCATCGATGCCGTCTACGAGGACATTGCCGAAGCGGGCGAAAACCTCGGCAGATTGCTGATCCGAAGGATCGCCGGCGAAAGACCGGGCACGCTGCAGTTTCTGCAGGAGCCCATACCGCGCTTCGCCGATCTCGGCCACGGAACCCGCGCCGCCATCGGCACACACCAGACGGCGTGAGGCAGGTCAGGAGCCGGACGCGCCCGCCCTGTCTTCGAGCAGACCGCGCAGCGCGGCGATCATTTCGGCAACTTCCTGATTGTTGACCACATTGATGGAGAGCAGTTCCATCGCCCGCACCCCGTGCACCACGAGAAGAGCGATCACCGCGAGGGACGGATCGCTCGCGGTGGCTTTCATCTGGTCGAGCACTTCGCGCTCGTATTTCTGGACCGGCTTCAGGAAATCCGGGTTTTCAGCCAGTGCGGCCAGCAGGCCGGACGGCGGCGGCTGGCATTCCTTCCGCTCCTCGACAAACAGGTCGATATAGGCCTGCACGACGCCATTGGTGCTCTTTTCGTGCGCCTGTTTGCGCTCCTGGAACTTGTCGTACTCTTCACTGATGAACCCCTCGACAAGGGCTTCGAACAGTTTCGACTTGCTGGAAAAGTGATAAAGCAGCCCCCCTTTCGAGACCCCGGCGCGCGCGGCGACCGCATCCAGAGACATGCTGGCAGCACCCGCCTCGCGGACAATCTCGGCCGCTGCATCAAGGATTTTCTCCCGTGCGCCGGAGCTCGGTCTCACCATTCCTGACATCCTGAAGCTTGACAATACCGTCCAGACGGTACAGTAAAGCGTCGACATTTGGCAAGCCAAGATGGCACCGCGCTCTTGTTCAGGAGCGGAAGCGTCGCTATCTGCGCCACTCTTATGTAAACTAATCGATATTATTCCCAATGCCTCCGGGGTCTGACGACATGATCAAGCGTCTTCTCATTGCCATCGTCCTGCTTGCGCTCGTTGCAGGCGGCATAGTCGGTTTCAACATGTTCCGGGATCAGGCGATCCAGCAGTTCTTCGCCAACATGCCCGTTCCCACCGTCACCGTTTCGACCGTCGAAGCGAAGGAGGGGAAATGGACGCCCGCAATCGAGGCTATCGGTACCGTCAACGCCAACCAGGGCGTTGACCTCACGGTCGAGACCACCGGCATCGTCACGGATATCCGTTTTCAAGCCAACCAGCAGGTCAAGGCCGGCGACGTTCTCCTTCAGCTTGAGGACAATATCCAGCAGGCCGAGCTGAGCGCCTCGCGCACCCAGGCAGCACTTGACCAGCAGGCGCTCGATCGCGCCCGTGAACTGCGCAGCCGCGGCGTGAGTTCCGGCGTTTCCCTCGACAATGCCGAGGCCGCCGCCCAGGCGTCCGCAGCGCAGGTGCAGAAGGCGGAAGCCGTCCTGCAGCAGCGTCAGCTTCGCGCGCCGTTCTCCGGCACGATCGGCATTCCGCGCATCGACAAGGGCCAGTATCTCTCGCCGGGAACGATCGTCGCCACGCTGCAGGACATCGAAACGATGCGCGCCGACTTCACCGTTCCCGAGCAGCAGCTCGGCAATCTGAAGATCGGCCAGCCGGTGCGGCTTTCGCTCAACAATGACAGTGAAGAGTTCGAAGGCGAGATCACGGGCATCGACCCGAAGGTCGACCCGTCGAGCCGCCTCGTTTCGGTTCGCGCGCGCATCGACAACACGTCCGGCAAGCTGACACCCGGCCAGTTCGTGCAGGTGCGGGTCATCCTGCCGGAAGAAGACAGTGTGATCTCGCTGCCGCAGACCGCCGTCGTTACCAGCCTCTACGGCGACTATGTGTTTGTCGCCAGGAAGCCGGAGAATGCAGGGGAAGACGAGGAAGGCGAGAAGAAGCTCGAGGCCCGCCAGATCTTCGTGCAGGTCGGTCGCCGTTCCGGAAATCTTGTGGAAGTCCGCTCGGGCGTCGAACCCGGTGAGATCATCGTGACAGCCGGACAGAACCGCCTCTCCAACGGCACCCCGGTTGCCATCGACAACACGATCAATCCCGGCAGTTCACAAGACTCTGGTCCACAAAGCTCCGGCACGTCCGACACCGGGCAGAAGCCGGCAGACGATGACGCCAAGACGGAAGAGGCGGCAGCCCAATGAGTTTTTCCGATATCTTCATCCGCAGGCCGGTCCTTTCGACCGTCCTCGGACTGCTGATCCTGCTGCTTGGCTTCCAGGGACTGTTCAACCTGCAGGTTCGTCAGTATCCGGAGGTCGAGGAGACGGTGATCACCGTCACCACGATCTATCCCGGCGCCAGTGCCGATCTGATCCAGGGTTTTATCACGGCCCCCATTGCCCGCGCCGTGGCGACCACGGAAAACGTGGATTACGTCACGTCGCAGAGCCGTCCTTCGGCGAGCACGGTCAGCGTGCAGATGCGGCTCGGCTCCGATCCGGACGTCGCGCTGACGGAGGTCATGTCCAAGGTGCAGCAGGTGCGCAGTGAACTGCCTGCGGACGCCAAGGACCCGACCATCGTCAAGGGCACGGGCATGCAGTTCGCCACCATGTATCTGGCGATGCAGAACCCGAACATGTCGAGCGAACAGCTCACCGAATACATCGAACGCGTTATCCGCCCGCGCATGTCGACCATCCCCGGCGTTGCCGAGGTGCAGATCATCGGTGCGGCGAACTATTCGATGCGCGTGTGGATCGACCCCGTGCGGCTGGCGGCACGCCAGCTCACCGCGGCCGAGGTCTTAGCCGGCATCAAGGCATCGAACTTCCTTGCCGCACCCGGCAAGACCGAAAACGAATATGTCGCCTACGCGATCTCGATGGAGTCCACGCTGCAGACGCCGGAAGCGTTTGGAGCCCTGCCGCTCAAGGCAACAGGCGACGATGTGGTGCGTCTGCGCGACGTGGCCGATATCGAGCTTGCCGCCGAGAGCACGGATATGGTGGTGAGCTTCAACGGTCAGCCGGGCACGTTCATCGGCGTCTTCCCGACGCCGGGCGCCAACCCGCTCGACATGGCGGGTGCCGTGACGGAGGAGCTGCCGTCCATTCAGGCAAGCCTGCCTGAAGGCATGAGCATCGAGGTTCTTTACGACGCGACGGAATCCATCAGCGCGTCCATCGACGAGGTCTTCAAGACCATCATGGAAGCGGTGCTGATCGTTATCGTCATCATCCTCCTGTTCCTTGGTTCCTTCCGCTCTGTGCTGATGCCGATCGTGACGATTCCGCTTTCGCTGATCGGCGTCTGCTTCGTGCTGTTCGCGCTCGGATACTCCATCAACCTCCTGTCGCTGCTGGCCATGGTGCTGGCCATCGGCCTGGTGGTGGACGACGCCATCGTCGTGGTGGAAAACATTCACCGGCATATCGAGGAAGGGCTTTCGCCGCGCCGCGCGGCCTTTGTCGGCATGAAGGAGATCACGGGCCCGGTTGTCGCCATGACGATCACGCTTGCTGCGGTGTTCGCGCCTCTGGCTTTCACCGGCGGTCTGACCGGCTCGCTGTTCCGCGAGTTTGCGATGACGCTCGCCGGTGCCGTGGTGATTTCCGGTGTCGTCGCGCTTACGATCACGCCGATGATGTCGGCGCGCATTCTCAAGCGCGGCAATCACAGCCGGTTCCAGGTGATTGTCGACACCACGTTCGAAAGGCTCGCCAATTTCTATGAACGGATGGTCAGCGGTTCGCTCAAATACCGCCCCGTCACGATGCTGGTGGTGCTCGTCCTTCTCGGACTTACCGGCTTCATGTTCATGAACACGTCCAGCGAGCTGGCACCGGAGGAAGACGAGGGCGCACTGTTCTCGCTGATCACCGCGCCTTCGTATGCGACGGCCGACTACACCACCCTCTACACGACGCAGATGCGTGAACTGACCAAGGATCTGCCCGAGCTCAAGGCCAGCTTCTCCATCGTCGGTTTTGGTGGGCAGACCAATTCGGGCATCGCGCTCTGGGCCTTCAAGGACTGGGCGGATCGCGAGCGGTCGCAGAAGGAAATCCAGCAGGATATCCAGGCACGGCTCTCCAAGATCGCCGGTGTCGAGGCCCTCGTCTTCGCCCCGCCTTCGCTTCCCGGCGCCGGCGGTGGTCTGCCGATCTCGCTCGTGATCCAGTCGACAAGCGATTCGGCGCGCGTCTTCGAAGTGGCCGAAAAGATCAAGGAAGAGGCGCAGGCCTCGGGCCGCTTCATCGTCGTGCAGAACTCGCTCGCCTACAACGCGCAGCAGGTGGTGGTGACGGTGGATCGTGACCGGGCGGCTGCGCTCAACCTGCCGGTTTCCGATGTCGGCACGACACTCAGCCTGCTTGTCGGCAGCGGTTCAATCGCGCAGTTCGACCGCGATTCAAACAGCTACGACATCATCATGCAGGTGCCGCAGGAATACCGCGAGAATCCGGAGCGGCTGGGCGACTTCTTCGTGCGCAGCGCGACGGGCGAGATGGTTCCGCTCTCGGCGGTCATCACCGTATCGACGGATGTTTCGGCGGCGGCCATCGAGCAGTTCAACCAGTTGAACTCGGCAACGATCTCGGCCCTGCCGGTGCCCGGTGTTTCGACCGGTGACGGCCTCGCGGTGATCGAGGACATCGCCAGGAGCACCATCCCGGACGGCTTCTTCATCGAGTATTCCGGCCAGTCGCGGCTTGAAGTGGAGCAGGGCAACACCATCCTGATCGCCTTCACGCTCGCCGTGGTGGTGATCTATCTGGTGCTTGCGGCACAGTTCGAGAGCTTCCGCGATCCGCTCATCATCATGATGACGGTGCCGCTGTCGATCTTCGGCGCCATTCTGCCGCTCAATCTGGGACTGTCGACGCTGAACATCTACACCCAGGTGGGCCTGATCACGCTGATCGGCCTGATCACCAAACACGGCATCCTGATGGTGGAGTTCGCCAACCAGCAGCGTGAGGAGCATGGCCTGTCGCGCGTTGAGGCAATCGTCGCATCGGCCAAGGTGCGCCTGCGCCCGATCCTCATGACCACGGCCGCCATGGCGCTCGGCGTCGTGCCGCTGATCATGGCTGCTGGTGCGGGTGCCGCGGCGCGCTACTCGATGGGTCTCGTCATCTTCACCGGCCTGATCATCGGCACCACCTTCACCCTTTTCGTGGTCCCGATGTTCTACACCTTCATCGCCAAGGCGAGACTGGTGACCGAGGAAGACGACCACCCAAACGAACAGGCGCAGCCCGCGCCGGCCGCTGAATAGCAGCAAGGTCAGGCCCCGCTTCGGCGGGGCCTTTCATTTGGGCCATACAGCCGGCTCATTTTTTATTTTCCCTGGCAATCCGAATTGATTGGAGCGCCCGGGCGTGTCCTTCCTTCTCGCCACATTCTTGATGAGGGTGGCACCCGGGATGAACCCGGGGTCGGGCATTTCATTTCCCCCATGTTGAAGAGCTGGAAGGGGGACACCCGAAAGGAAGGAGTTCCATGATGATTCTTCGAACAGGACTGCGTACCGTCGCGGCTGCCCTCACGATTTCCGCGGGCGCGGCCATGATCTCGCCGGCCCCGGCCCAGGATGCCGTGCCGTCGCCTGCGCCGGCACCCCAGGCGCAGACGCAATCATTCGACGATCAGAAGCTGCAGGCCTTCACGGTGGCATTTCTCGCCGTCAGCGATGTGAAGGAGCGATATACGGAACGGTTCCGTCAAGCCCCTTCCGATGACGAGAAGCAGAAGGTTCAGGTCGAAGCGACACAAGAGATGGAACAGGCCGTCGACAAGACGGAGGGCATTTCGGTGGATGAGTACAACCAGATCATCCAGTCGGCCCAGACCGATGAGGCGCTTGCCCAGAAGCTGAACGGCATGATCGGCGAAGCCGCGAAGTCACAGCAGTGACGTGAACGCGGGGAAGGGGCGTCGTCAGACGCCCTTTTCCAGCTCCTCAAACAGCGCGACCACCGCATCGCGGGCAACGGCGATGTGATAGCGCAGCGCCTCGCGCAGCTCGTCTCCGTCGCGTTTCCTCAGCGCGTCCATGATCGGCTCGTGGGTCTCGGCCATGCGCTGCGGGTCGTCGTAGATCTTGCCGATCAGGGTGATGCCGGCGCGCATCTCGGTTGCCAGTTCATCGTAGACCCTTATGAGACGGGCATTGCCGCTCGCCTTGCAGATCATGCGGTGAAAGGCGAAGTCCTCGAAAATCTGTGTCTCGATCGAGGCCTGGCCTGCCGTGCCGTAAAGACGGCCGAGCTGCTTTTCCAGAGCGGCGATGTCGGCATCCGTGGCACGTTCCACGGCGAGATAGCCTGCATGCAGCTCCAGGCCGATGCGCAGCTCGTAGATGTCGCGCATCTCGCTTGCGCTGAAGGTGCGCACGAAAAAACCGCGCCGCGGTGAAAAGGTGACAAGACCCTGGCTTTCCAGAAGCCGGGCCGCCTCGCGGACGGGGGCGCGGCTGGTGCCGAACTCGCGCGATAGCTGGAGCTCGGTCAGCCGCTCGCCAGGCTTCAGATGCCCGGTGACAATCGCCTCGGTAATCTGCCGGGCAATCTGCGTCACCAGATCCGTCGTGGATACTTCCGAAAACACGCTCACCGCCGTTTTCCCAAAACTTCCCCTCCCAATGGCATCGCAGCGCAGGCGCGGCGGATGCCGTTCCACTATGACAGGCAAAATGCCGATTGTCGACAATTGACACTCTGTCACGCCTGTGCTTGCCTGTCGTCCAACAAACGGCTCTGAGGGGAGCCGCGCAAAAACGACATGGACACCGTTCGGCACCGGACGGTTCGCGCGAGGGAGATGTTGATGAACGTTCAGCCCCAAACGGTTTCGGCAGCCGATACCGGGCAGCCACGCGAGAGGATCGAGCTGGCCGCCGCCTACCGCCTGATCGCGCATTATCACCTGGATGACAGCATCTTCACGCATATCTCGGCCCGGGCGCCGGCAGAGGAGGGCGAGCACGCCTTCCTGATCAACCCGTTCGGCCTGCGGTTCGACGAGGTGACGGCATCGAGCCTCGTGACCGTCGACATCAATGGCGACATCCTGCGCGACAATCACGGCGCGGGCATCAACAAGGCCGGTTTCACCATTCACAGCGCCGTCCATGCCGCGCGGCCCGATGTGCACTGCGTTTTACACACGCACACGGTGGCGGGCGTTGCCATCTCCTCCATGGAAGAGGGCATCCTGCCGCTGAACCAGTGGTCGCTGCAGTTTCACAACCGCCTTGCCTTCCACGATTATGAAGGCATTGCGCTCGATCTTGGCGAGCGCGAGCGGCTTGTGGCCGATCTCGGCGACCGCAATGTCATGGTCCTGCGCAATCATGGGCTTCTGACCTGCGGGCGCACGGTGGGCGAGGCTTTTGCGCTCATGTTCAACATGGAACGCGCCTGCCGCGCTCAGCTCGCCATCATGTCTTCGGGCGGCAGGCAGATCCGCATCGCCGAGGAGCTGGCCGAGAAAACGGCACGCCAATATGAGGGCTGGGACACCCATCACACCGGCAACAAGCCCGACCCGCAATGGGATGCCTTCCAGCGCCTCGCCATCAAGCATTATCCCGATCTCGTGGAGTGAGACCGGACTGAAGCAAAGCCACCATCCCGGCCGGTCAAGGGAGAACGACCTCTCGCCGGGCAACAGACAAGGGGAACGAAAGCCATGCTTAAAAGACTGACCACACTTGCCGCCGCCATGCTGGTTTCAACGGCGCTCCATGCCGAGCCAGTCTCGGGCGGGCGCGCCAATGTCGTGATCCAGCCCGAACCGCCAAGCCTGATGATGGGTCTGGTCCAGAACGGCCCAACCCAGATGGTTGCCGGTCAGATCTATGAGGGTCTGCTGCGCTACGACGAGAAGCTGCAGCCCATGCCGCAGCTTGCGAAATCCTGGGAAGTTTCCGAGGACGGCCTGACCTATACGTTCAAGCTGCACGACAATGTGAAATGGCATGACGGCGAGCCGTTCACCTCCGCCGATGTGGTGTTTTCCGCCGATGTCTTCCTGCGCGAAACGCATGCGCGCCTGCGCACCTCGCTGGAGCATGTGGACTCCATCACCGCGCCCGACGACACCACGGTCGTCTTCAAGCTGAAACAGCCCTTCGGCCCGTTCCTCGGCATTTTCGAGGCCGGCACGATGCCGATGGTGCCCAAGCACATCTATGAAGGCACGGATTACAAGAACAACCCGGCCAACAACACGCCGATCGGCACCGGGCCGTTCAAGTTCACCGAATGGGTGAAGGGCTCGCACATCCTGCTCACCAAGTTCGAGGACTACTACGAGGACGGCAAACCCTATCTCGACGAGATCTACTGGCATGTGATCCCGGACGCGGCTTCGCGCGCGGTCGCCTATGAGACGGGCGTGGTGGACATCCTGCCCGGCGGCTCGGTGGAGAATTTCGACGTGCAGCGGATCGCCGACATGGAGAACACCTGCATCACCGACAAGGGCTGGGAGTATTTCGGACCGCTGTCGTGGATGTGGCTCAACAACCGCGAAGGCCCGACCGCCGACAAGCGCTTCCGCCAGGCGGTAATGTATGCCATGGACCGCGACTTCGCCCGCGACGCGCTGTGGAACGGCCTCGGCAAGGTGGCCAAAGGCCCGGTGTCCTCGTCGACGCGTTTCTTCACCGACGACGTGACCGCATATGACCACGACCCGGAGAAGGCCAGGGCCCTGCTCGAAGAGATGGGCTATGACGGCGAGACCGTGCGCCTTCTGCCGCTGCCCTATGGCGAGACCTGGCAGCGCTGGGCCGAGGCCGTGAAGCAGAATCTCGGCGAAGTGGGCATCAATGTCGAGATCGTCTCCACCGATGTGGCCGGCTGGAACCAGAAGCTGGCCGAGTGGGACTACGACATGGCCTTCACCTATCTCTACCAGTATGGCGATCCGGCACTGGGCGTGGCCCGCACCTACATTTCCACGAACATTGCCAAGGGCTCGCAGTGGAACAATGTGGAAGGCTACGAGAACAAGGAGATCGACGATCTCTTTGCCAAGGCGGCAGTTGCCGTGACGGCGGAGGAGCGCCAGAAGCTCTACACCGAAGTGCAGCAGAAACTGGTGGATGACGTGCCGGTGGCCTGGCTGCTGGAACTCGGTTTCCCGACCATCTATCGCTGCAACGTGAAGGATCTCGTCACCACGGCCATCGGCGTGAATGACGGCTTCAAGGACGCCTATATCGAAAAATAGGCGACTGCCCGATCCGGGAATGCGCGGGCGAACCGCCCGCGCATCCTCACCTTGAGTCCGATCCTGCAGGGGCCCGATGCTACGCTTCATACTCATGCGCCTGGGCAAGGCGGCGATCATCCTGATCGCCATCCTGACGCTCAACTTCTTCCTGATCCACGCCGCGCCCGGCGATCCCGCTGCGGTGATGGCAGGCGAGGCGGGAGCCGCCGACGCCAAGTTCATCGCGCAGCTTCGCGAGCAGTTCGGCCTCGACAAGCCGCTGCTGACCCAGCTCGGTATCTACCTCAAGGGCGTGCTGCAGTTCGACCTCGGCTTTTCCTATCGCCAGCAGATGCCCGTGGCCGACCTGATCCTCGACCGGCTGCCCGCCACGCTGCTTCTGACCATGACGGCCTTCGTCATCTCGCTGCTGCTCGGCACGCTGGCCGGGGTTCTCGCCTCCGCGCGTGTCGGCAAATGGTCGGACACGGCGATCTCAACCCTGGCGCTGCTCTTCTATGCGACCCCGCTCTACTGGGCGGCCCTGATGGCCGTGCTTCTGTTTTCCGTCTATTTCAACTGGCTGCCGGGTTTCGGCTATGAGACGGTGGGGGCGAACTACACGGGCTTGCGCCGCGCGCTCGACATTGGCCAGCATCTCATCCTGCCCGCCACCACGCTCGGCCTCTTCTTCATGGCGGTCTATATGCGCATGACGCGCGCCTCCATGCTCGAAGTCAGCCAGCTCGACTTCGTCAAAACGGCGCGGGCCAAGGGGCTGAAACCCGGCATCATCCAGCGCCGCCACATCTTCCGCAACGCCATGCTGCCGGTGGTCACGCTCGCCGGCCTTCAGGCGGGCCAGCTCGTCGGCGGCGCGGTGCTGACGGAGACCGTGTTCGCGTGGCCCGGCATCGGACGCCTGATGTTCGAGGCGCTCGCCCAGCGCGATTACAATCTGCTTCTTGGCGTGTTCTTCGTGTCTGCCGCCATGGTGCTCCTGTTCAACCTCATCACCGACGTTCTCTATCGGTTCGTTGATCCAAGAATCCGGGTGGCATGATGGCTGATTTCTGGAAACGCTTCTCCCGCAATCGTGGCGCCGTCATCGGCCTTGCGATCCTCGCCATCGTGATTCTGGTGGCGCTGCTTGCGCCGCTGATCTTCCCACAATCGCCGTGGCGCATGGTGCAACGGCCCTTCCTGCCGCCGTTTTCCATGGACCAGTATCCGCTGGGAACCGACGCGCTTGGCCGTGACGTGATCTCCGGCCTTGCCTATGGGGCGCAGGTCTCGCTTCTGGTCGGCCTCGTCTCGACAGTCGCCGCCCTTCTGATCGGCATTCCCATCGGCGCGCTTGCCGGCTATTTCGGCGGCTGGGTGGACGATGCGCTGATGCGCTTTACCGAGTTCTTCCAGACTGTGCCGAGCTTTGCGCTCGCCATCGTTCTGGTGGCGATCTTCCAGCCCTCGATTGAATCGATCATCGCGGCAATCGCCATCGTGAGCTGGCCGCCGGTCGCGCGCCTCGTGCGCGGCGAGGTGCTTTCGCTGCGCTCGCGCGAATATGTGGAAGCGGCGATCCTTTCGGGCCAGACCAGCCTGACGATCATTCTGCGGCAGGTTCTGCCCAACACGATCTCACCCATCATCGTGCTTGCCTCGCTGATGGTGGCAACGGCGATCCTTCTGGAATCCTCGCTCTCCTTCCTTGGGCTCGGTGACCCCAACCTCATGTCGTGGGGCTACATGATCGGCGCGGCGCGCACGGTGATCCGGCAGGCCTGGTGGCTTTCCTTCTTCCCCGGCGTTGCCATTCTGCTCACCGTTCTGGCGCTGAACCTGATCGGCGAAGGGCTGAACGATGCGCTCAACCCGCGCCTTGCGCGGCGCGGCAAATAGGAGGGCGCGATGACAGAGCCCGTTCTCAGCATCAGGAACCTGAAGATCGCGCTGCCGGAGGGTGCCGACCGCGACTTTGCCGTCAACGACATCACCTACGATCTCTATGCAGGTGAAATCCTCTGCATTGTCGGAGAATCGGGTTCCGGCAAATCCATGTCGGCCAATGCGGCCATGGGACTTCTGCCCGATCTGGTGCGGCCGGTGGGCGGCGAAATCCTCTTCGAGGGCATGGACCTTCTGAAACTCTCGGAAACCGAGATGATGGATCTGCGCGGCAAGAAGATCGCCATGATCTTTCAGGAGCCCATGTCGGCGCTCAACCCGCTGATGCGGGTGGAAGACCAGATCGCCGAAGTGTTCGAGGCGCATGGTCTGCTGACGCCGAAGGAGCGTGCAGCGCGCGCCATCGAGCTTTTGACGGAAGTGGGCATTCCCGACCCTGAAAAGGCCGCGCGGGCCTATCCGTTCCAGCTTTCCGGCGGGCAGCGGCAGCGCGTCATGATCGCCATGGCGCTGGCGCTCGAACCGCGCATGCTGATCGCCGACGAGCCGACCACCGCGCTCGACGTGACCACGCAGGCGCAGATACTGGAGCTGATCCGCAATCTGCAGGAAAAGCACGGCATGGCGGTGATGTTCATCACCCATGATTTCGGCGTCGTTGCCGAGATCGCCGACCGCGTGGCGGTGATGCAATATGGCAAGATCGTCGAGGCCGGCACCGCCGACGAGGTTTTGGACAACCCGCAGCATGAATACACGCAAAAGCTGATCGCGGCGATCCCGAAGCTTGCCGCCGAGGCGAGCGGGGAGACAGTGAGCAAGACGCCGATCCTCGAAGTGGAAGGGCTCAACAAGACCTATGTGACCGGCGGCGGGCTGCTCTTTTCCAAGCCGCGCGTGGTGCATGCGGTCAACGATGTGAACCTGACGCTCAGCGAAGGCGAGACGCTGGGCATTGTCGGCGAATCCGGCTCCGGCAAATCGAGCGTCGGGCGCTGCCTCGTGCGGCTGATGCAGCCCGATTCCGGCACGGTGAAGCTCGCCGGACACGACATGGCGCAGCTCTCCGGCGAGGCGCTGCGCGAGGCGCGCAAATCGATCCAGATGATCTTTCAGGATCCCTATGCCTCGCTCAACCCGCGCTCCAAGGTGGGCCGCATCATCGCCGAAGGGCCGATGGCGCACGGGGTTTCCAAGCAGGAAGCCTATGCGCGAGCGGTCAAGCTTCTGGAACTGGTGGACCTCGATGCGCTCGCCATCGACCGCTACCCGCACGAGTTTTCCGGCGGGCAGCGCCAACGCATCGGCATTGCCCGCGCATTGGCGCTGGAACCGCGCGTCATCATTGCCGACGAGGCGGTTTCGGCGCTGGACGTTTCCATTCAGGCGCAGGTGCTCGATCTGCTGGCGGAGCTGAAGGAGCGGCTCAATCTGGCGCTGATCTTCATCACCCACGATCTGCGCGTCGCCGCCCAGATCTGCGACCGCATCGCCGTGATGCAGAAGGGCAAGGTGGTGGAGATGGGGCCGGCGCATGCCATCTTCAACAACCCTCAGAGCGACTACACGCGCACCCTGATCGAGGCCATTCCCGGCCGCGAGAAGGAGCTGGCGGCGGCGGGGTAACGCGGTGACGACTGGAGCTCACTTCAACGCGGTGCGTGCCCATTCCCTCGCCCTTCGACAAGCTCAGGATGAGGGAACGGGCATGGACATGCTGGTGTCTGCTGCAAGGAGTGCCGAAACCTCCGCGTCTCCACCATCAGCCCTCATCCTGAGCCTGTCGAAGGGCGAGGGCGGGATGACGGGCGCCATCGCTCACCACTCTCAACACTAATCCGCAGGAACCACCAACGTGGACGAACAACTGGCACAGAAAATCCTCGCAGCCGTCGAGGAAGGCTTTGAAGAACAGATCGGCTTTACCGAAGACCTGATCCGTTTCCCCTCGCTGCGCGGAAAGGAAAAACCCGCGCAGGAATTCGTTCACAAGGCGCTCGAAGCGCGTGGCTATGCGGTCGAAACCTTCCATATCGACGAAGACAAGATCAGGGATCATCCGGGCTTTTCGCCCGTGGCCGTCGATTATTCCGACGCGGTGAACGTGATCGCCACCCACGAGCCGCGTGAAAACAGGGGCCGGTCGCTGATCCTCAACGGCCATATGGATGTGGTGCCGGAAGGCCCGCACGATATGTGGGAGGTCTCGGCACCCTATGAACCGAAGCGCGAGGGCGACTGGCTTTACGGACGCGGCGGCGGCGACATGAAGGCCGGCATCGCGGCCAATATTTTCGCGCTCGACGCGCTGCGCCGCATCGGCCTGCAGCCGGCGGCGAAAGTGCATGTGCAGAGCGTGGTGGAGGAAGAATGCACCGGCAATGGCGCGCTCGCCTGTCTGGTGGAGGGCTATACGGCGGATGCCGCCATCATCCCCGAGCCGGAAGACGAGATGCTGGTGCGCGCCAACACCGGCGTTTTGTGGTTCGAGGTCAATGTGTCGGGCCACCCCGTGCATGTGCGCGAGGCGGGCACGGGGGCCAACGCCATCGAGGCGAGCTTCCGCGTGATCGAAAGCCTGAAACGCCTGACCGAGGCGTGGAACGCCGAAAAGGCGAACTACCCCTATTTCGAGGATGTGGACCATCCGATCAACTTCAATGTCGGCAAGATCGAGGGTGGCGACTGGGCCTCCACCGTGGCGGCCTGGTGCAAGCTCTCCTGCCGCATCGCCATCTATCCCGGTGACGACCCGAAGGATCGCGCAGCGCAGATCGAGGCGCATCTGGCGCGTGAGCTGGCCGATGATCCCTTTCTGGGCAATCGTCCTCCAGAGGTGATCTGGAACGGATTTTTCGCGCGCGGCTATGTGCTGGAGGAAGGGACCGATGCCGAAAAGGCGCTGGCCGAAGCGCATCGCGCGGCGACCGCGAGCGAACTGAAAAGCTTCGTGACGCCGGGCTATCTCGATGCGCGGGTGTTCGTGATCTATGCGGGCATGCCGTGCCTCGTCTATGGCCCGATCACCGAGAACATCCACGGGTTCGACGAGCGCGTGAGCCTTTCCTCCATCAAGCGGGTGACGGGCGCGATCGCGCTTTTCATCGCCGACTGGTGCGGCGTGGAACCCATCGATGAGGAGGCCGCAAATGGCTGACGGACGGGTGATCGAGGGGGTTTATCTGAGCACCGCCTTCGATCTGCACGCGCTTTATGGCCATGCGCTGGCACCGCATGCAGGCACGATACGCCTGCGCCATCCGCATGAAATCGATAATCCGGAGGAAATCCGTTTTGCCCTCAGCTGGCGGCCGGCGGACGATGCGTTTCTGCCCTATCCGAATTTGCGGCTGGCGAACTCCATCGCCGCCGGCGTCGACAGCATCATCAACTGTCCGAGCCTGCCCGAAAACGCACTGGTTGCGCGGGTGCGTGACGAGGACCAGGGCGATGTGATGGCCGGGTTCGCGGCATGGCATGTGATCTGGCATCACCGCAACATGCGCCATCACATCGTGCATGAGGCAAAGCACGAATGGGCGCGGCTCATCCCCTCCACCACGAAGCCGCCGCGTGAAACGCCGGTGGGCATTCTGGGTTTCGGCCTGATGGGGCGCGCCATTGCCCGCGCGGTGACGGCCATGGGGTTTCCGGTGGTGGCTGCCGCGCGAAGCGCGCCCAGGGAGACGCTGCCCAGCGTGCGCTTCGAGAGCGGGGAAGGAGCCGCCCAGCGCGTTGCCGAGCAGACCGCCATTCTGATCAACGTGCTGCCGCTGACGCAAGAGACGCGCGGCCTGCTCGATCTCGATTTCTTCAACCGCATGCCTGAAGGCGCGTCGCTGATCCAGCTTGGGCGGGGCGAACATCTGATCGAGGCCGATCTTGTGCGCGCGCTCGACAGCGGGCGCATCGCCTCCGCCTCGCTCGACGTTTTCGACGTGGAGCCATTGCCAAAAGAGCACCCCTTCTGGGCGGATGAACGCATTCTCGTGACGCCGCATCAGGCGGGCGACTGCTCGCCGCACACGATGGCGGAACAGCTTGCCCGCGCCGCGCAGGCTGTGGTGGCGGGAGAAATACCGGAAACGGTGGTCGACAGATCCAACGGATATTGAAGGACGACGATGAAAGCCATTTTCGACGAACGCCAGTTGCGGCACACGCCGGAGCGCTATTTCCGGCGCGGGGCCTATATGCCCCATCCCGAGCAGGCTGAACGCGCGATCCTGATCCGCGACATGCTGATCAAAAACGAATTCCCCATCGAGAAACCCCGCGATTTCGGCGACGGGCCGATCAAGGCCGTGCACGATCCGGACTATGTGGATTTCTGGAAGGACGCCTACCAACGCTGGCGCGCGGAGGCGCCGGATCAGGAACCGATCCCCAACTGCCACCCCGGCCCGCGCCGGGGGCGGCCTTCCTCCTCCGTTTTCGGCCAGCTCGGCTGGTGGGCGACCGACACGTCGGTTCCGCTGACGGAAGGCACGTGGGAGGCCGTCTACTGGTCGGCGCAGACGGCGCTTGAGACCGCCGAGCGCGTGAAGGAAGGCGAACGCATGGTCTATGGCCTGTGCCGCCCGCCGGGGCATCACGCGCTTTCCAACGCGTCGAACGGCTTCTGCCTGTTCAACAATGCGGCCATCGCAGCGCAAAGCCTGCGCGAACGCTTCGGCAAGGTGGCGGTGCTCGACATCGACACGCATACGGGCAATGGCACGCTCGACATCTTCTATGATCGCGGCGACGTTTTCGTTTGCTCGCTGCACACGGACCCCGACCTCTACCCGACCTATTATCTCGGCTATGAGGACGAGCGCGGCGAGGGCGAAGGCGAGGGGGCGACGCTCAATCTCTGCCTGAAACCCGGATCGGACACGGAAACGATCCTTGGCCGCTTCCGCGAGGGGCTTGCGGCCATCACCGCCTTTGGCGCGGAGGCGCTGGTGATTTCGCTGGGGCTCGACATGGCGGCGGACGATCCGCTCTCGGAAGTGAAGCTCACGGGCGACGGCTTTGCCACCATGGCGCGCGAGATCGCGGCTCTGGGGCTGCCAACGGCGCTGATCCAGGAAGGCGGTTATCTCGGCCCGTCGCTTTCGAGAAATGCGGAGATATTCCTCACCGCCAGCCGCGAGGCGCTGGCGGGCTGAGACAGCTCAGAGCGTCATTGCACGCTTTGCGGATCGGGTGCTGGCTGAACCGGGGTGACCGGCCTTGCCAGCGCCCGCTCGCGGAACACGATGTAGAGCCCCGCTCCCATGGTGATGGCGATGCCGAGTGCCGCCAGCCCATTGGGCAGATCGCGGAAGATGAGCCAACCAATGACCGTGGCGAACGGGATCTCCAGATACTGGATCGGCGCCACCGTGGCCGATGGCGCAAAGCGCAGCGACCATGTCATCAGGAGATGACCGAACGTGCCGAAGAAGCCAGAGGCGGCCAGCAGCAGCATCTCCCGCAGATCGGGCTGCACCATGTGCAACTGCGGCAGGTCGAGCCCGAGATTGACGAAGGCCAGCGCGCCAAAACCGATCATGGCATAGATGCCGCTCACCACCTGAAGCGCGATGGGGTCGGCATCGCGCGAGATCTGGCGTGTCACCAGCATGTAGCCGGAGAAGGCGACCGCCACGAGAAGCGGCAGAAGTGCTGGCGCACCGACACTCAAAAAGCTCGGCTGCACAACGAGCATGGTGCCGACGAAGCCCACCGAACAGGCGGCAAGCCGCCTTGGCCCCACATCTTCGCCGAGAAAGAATTTTCCGAAGGCCAGCATGATGAAGGGCATGACGAAGGCGATGGCGACCGCATCGGCCAGCGGCAGATAGCGCAGCGACATGAACATCGCGCCAATGCCGGCAATGTGGAGCGCCGTGCGCAGCACGGTGAGGCGCATGACGCGCGACGGCAGAAGCAGCGACTTGCCGCTCCACCACACGACCGGCAGGAGGAACACCACCTGCGCGGCGAAACGCACGACCAGAAGCTCGAACAGCGGAATGGTCTCGCCCAACAGCTTCGCGATCGAGTCGCCCAGAGGGGCGACCGCGCAAAACCCGATCATCAAAAGGATGCCGACAAGCGGCCGGTCGTTTGACATTGCGCGACCCTATGGAGCGAAGCCGGAGCGCGCAATGTCACATGGCGTCAAAACGGTACGGCCAGCGAGGGAAATCCGCGCTGGCCGATTTTACCTCAGGCGGCCTGTGCCTTCGGGCCGGTGTCGGGCTGGTAGGTGCGGCCGAAGCGGTTTGCCAGAAAATCCTCGAGCGCGATGTCTTCCTGCTGGACAAAGCCCTTGGATGGCAGCTTGCCGTTGGCGAGCAGGTCGAGCACGGTGCAGATGCCGGCGGCGGTGGTCTTCTGGATGGCGCTGCGGGCAGTTGGCCCGGCCGGGTCCGCAAACACGCTGTTGGCGTAGCTCTCCTGCACCAGCCGGCCATTTTTCAGGCCGGTGATGGTGACGAAGATCACGACCACATCCTGCATGGTGGTGGGCAGCGCGTGCTCGAAAATCTCTTTCAGAAGATCGCGGCGTTCGCTCAGGCGCAGGTCGTTCAGAAGCATCTTCATGATCGAGGCATGGCCCGGATAACGGATCGTGCGGTAGTTGAGATTGCGCACACGGCCCTTGAGCGATTCGCAGATGGAGCCGAGCCCGCCAGAGGTGTTGAACGCCTCGTAGCGCACGCCATCGAGCGAGAATTCCTCATGACCCTCAAGTGGCGCGACTTCCTTCATCTCGCCATCGACGATGGCTTCGCAGGGCTCGCAATATTCGTTGATGACGCCTTCCGGCGACCAGGTGAGGTTGTAGTTGAGCGCATTGGCCGGAAACTGCGGCAGCGCGCCGACGCGCATGCGCACATCGTGCAGCGTGTCGAAACGCTTGGCGAGCGAATTGGCGGCGATGGTGATGAAGCCCGGCGCGAGCCCGCATTGCGGGATGAAGGCCGTCTCGGCGGAAGCGGCGATTTCCTTCACGCGGCGGGTGCTTTTCACGTCCTCGGTCAGGTCGAGATAGTGAACGCCCGCTTCGGCGGCCGCCTCGGCGATGGGCACCGTGAGGTGATAGGGGGCGGCGTTGAGCAGGGCGAACTTGCCCGTGAGAACGGCGGCCAGCGCCTTCGTGTCGGAAAGATCGACCGCGACACCGGAGATCTGCGGGTGAGAGGGCAGGGCCGCAAGCTGCTCCGCCGACCGGTCGGCGACGGTGACCGTGTAATCGCCCGAGGCGACCAACATGTCTGCGATGGCGGACCCAATGCGCCCGGCTCCCGTGACAACGATTTCTTTCATCCCGCTCCCTTTCGAATTTGTCTGGCGATTGTATCTGGCGATTCTGCCTGGATGTTTGTCCAGTCTGGCTTTGATCGACGTTGAATCGAAGTATCAATCCGGGTAATTTCACTCGCGATTTTATGCATATCGACGAATGGAATTAGCAATATGACGACAACGGACGCAGATCGGGCGGTGATTGCGCTGTTGCGCGAGAATGCGCGCATGCCGGTGTCGGAAATCGCCCGGCGGCTGGGCGTCTCGCGCTCCACCGCGCAGAGCCGGCTGGAGCGGCTTGAGCGCAGCGGAACGATTGCCGGCTATATGGTGCGGCTGTCGGGCGAATATGACGCCGCGCAGATCCGCGCGCATCTGCTCGTCACGGTGTCGCCAAAGCTTTCCGGCGATGTGATTACGGCGGTGGAGAAGATGAGCGCCGTGCGCACGGTTCACTCCGTGAGCGGATCGTTCGACATGATTATCATCGTCGAAGCGCCGTCAGTGGCCGAGCTCGATGCGGTGATCGATACGATCGGAGCGCTGAAGGGCGTTGACCGGACAATGAGCTCGATCGTCCTGTCAACGCGGATCGACCGGTAAGGCTTCAGCGATCCGCTGACGCGAAACCGTCATCCCGGAAGTCCGAAGGGCTATCCGGGACCCATTGGAAGAACGCCATGGAGCGCGGCCCGGCAGTGGTTCGGCTGGATGGATGCCGGTGGCGCCTTCTGCGGAGATCGGCCTTGCCGCTCAATGGGTCCCGGCTCTCCCTCCGGTCGGCCGGGATGACGTCAAAGTTGCACCGCTACTCCACCGCCATCCGCGCCGCGCCGCGCCTGCGGGCAATCTCATAGGCGATGGCGCCCAACACCGTGATCGCGATCATGATGAGCGCCAGCGCATTGACGGCGGGCGTCAGCCCCGTGCGCACCTTGGTGGCGATGTAGACCGTGAGCGGCGTGTCGAAACCGCGCACGAAGAGCGTGGTGTTGTAGTTTTCGATGGACTGGAGAACGGCAAGAAAACCGGCGGCGATGAGTGCCGGTTTCAGGAAGGGCAGCAGAACGCGGCGAAACACCATGAATTTCGACGCGCCGAGGCCAAGGGCCGCTTCTTCCTGCGTGGGATCGAAGCGCTGGAGGCGCGCCGTAATCATCAGCATCACATAGCAGATGATGAAGCTTGCCTGCGCGACCACGATCAGGAAAACACCGCCCCCTACGCCAAGCTGCCGCCAAAGAACCAGCGTGGCGATGCCGATGACCACGCCGGGCGTGAGCAGCGGCGACACCATGACCGCATACATGAAGCTGCGCGCGCGCGCATGAAGGCTGGTGAGAACAAGCGCTGCCGCGGTGCCGATGGGCAGGACGGTGATGACCACGAAGAAGGCGACGACGAAGGAGGTCCACAGCGACTGCCACATGCCGCTGTCGCTCCACAGCGCATCGAACCATTGCAGCGTGGTGCCGCGCCACGGCGTTACCGTGGGGAAGCGGCTGGTGTTGAATGTGGCGATGCCCATGATGGCGAGCGGCGCGAAGAGATAGAGAAAGAACGCCACCATATAGAAGCCGAACATGGCACGGGCGATGCGGTCGGCAGCATTCATGCGCGATCCTCCGGGGCTGGCCGGAGAGGCCGGTGCTGCCCCTCACCTGCCTGCCGGCATCCTCTCCCCGTAAACGGGGCGAGGAAAGGCAATGGGCATCTCGGCGCGTTTCCTTCTCCCCGTGCGCGGGGAGAAGGTGCCCGAAGGGCGGATGAGGGGCAGCACTGGCTTTTGTAAATGGCCACGGCGCTCATTTTGCCACCTCCGTCAGGCTCACGCGGGCAATGCGCAGCGTGACGAGCACCACCGCAAGGCACAGCACCAGCAGTACCAGCGCGTAAGCCGCACCGCGGTTCCAGTCGCCGCCCTCGAAGAACCAGTTGTAGATGATCTCGGTGAACCAGCGGCTGCCCGGCGCGCCGAGGAGCGCGGGCGCGACATAGCTGCCGGCGGCGAGCATGAAGGTGAAGACGCAGCCCGTGGCGATGCCCGCCTTGGCATGCGGGATGACCACCCGCCAGTGAATGCGCCAGGTGGAGGCGCCGAGGTCGCGCGCGGCCTCGATCTGCGATTTGTCGAGCGATTCAATGGCGTTGTAGATCGGAAACAGCATGAACAGGATGTAGGCATAGGTCATGCCGGCCAGCACCCCGCCATCGCCATACCAGCGCACCGGCTCATCTATGATGCCGAGCGAAAGCAGGAAAGCATTCAGCGGGCCGCGAAACGCGAGCAGGATATACCAGGCGAGCGTGCGCAAGACCTCGTTGATCCAGAACGGAATGGTGAGGGCCAGAAGCACAACCGCCGTCTGGTTCACCGTCGCGTGCTGGGCGAGCCAGAACGCCATCGGATAACACACCAGAAAGGTGATGAAGGCGACAAGCGCGCTCGCCCACACGGTCTTGAAGAAGATCGCGCGGTGGACGCCCTCATTGGCCAGATAGAGAATATTGTCGAGCGAGTAGACATCGTTCGGCCCGCCAAGCTGCGAGGGCGGCAGGTTGGGCCGCAGCGCGTAGTCGATCATCATGACATTGGGCGCAAGCACCATGCCGGCAAGCCATGCGCCGACCAGCGCCACAAACAGCGTGCCGAGGCCACCGCCGAAGCGTCTGTAGAGCTCAGACATCGGGCAGCACCACCGCATTTGCACTTTCAAAACCGAAGCCGGATTTTTCGCCGATGGCGGGGGCGCTCGCAAGTTCGGTGCTGGCAATGGAGGCGACCAGCGGCGTGCCGTCTTCGGCAACGCCGTGCGCCAGCGCGAAGGCGCCCTCGAAGTCGATCCGTTCGATGGTGGCGGCAAGCCGGTTGGCGCCACCCCTGGGCTTCAGCGCTTCGGGCCGCACATAAAGCTTTGCCGCCGCGCCGCCGGAAAGCCCGTCGCCGGCGCGGCCGGTCAGCGTGCCATGGGCGGTTTCCACCGTGGCGATGCCGTTGTCGATGCCCTTCACCGTGCAGGAGAGCGCGTTGGTCTCGCCAACGAAGGTGGCGACGAAGGGCGTGGCCGGGTTGTCGTAAAGCTCGCGCGGCGCCCCCACCTGCTGCACCACGCCGGCGCTCATCACCGCAACGCGGTCCGACATGGCAAGCGCCTCGGACTGGTCGTGCGTGATGTAGATGAAGGTCACGCCGGTGCGCTTTTGCAGGGCGCGAAGCTCGGCGCGCATGTGCTGGCGCAGCTTCAAATCGAGCGCCGATAAGGGCTCGTCGAGCAGCAGCACCTGCGGCTCGACCGCGAGCGCGCGGGCAATGGCAACGCGCTGGCGCTGACCGCCGGAAAGCTCGCCCGGCATGCGGTCGCCATACCCTTCAAGCGCGATCAGCTTCAGGAGTTCGTCGGCCTTCTTGCGGCGCTCGGCCTTCGAGACGCCGCGCGCCTCAAGCCCGAAGGCGATGTTTTCCCACACGGGCATCAGGGGGAAGAGCGCAAGCGACTGGAAGATCATCGCCGTCGGGCGCTGATTGGGACCGAGCGGTGTCATGTCCTGCCCGCCGATCAGGATGCGGCCTTCGGTCGGGTTCAGGAAACCGGCAATGACGCGCAGGAGCGTGGTTTTGCCACAGCCGGACGGCCCGAGAATGGAGAAGAATTCTCCGCCTTCAACCGTGAAGGAGACGTCGTCGACGGCGCGGGTCGCGCCGAATGTGACGCCGACATGATCGAGCTCTACGGAATGTGACATGGTCCTCCCCCGGGGTCCCCCGGTGTTTTGTGGGCTTTCGCAAGGATTGTCCGGTGGCGCCCGCCCCTCATCCGCCTGCCGGCACCTTCTCCCCGCATGCGGGGAGAAGGAAGATGGCCGCAACGTCTATGCCCCCCTCTCCCCGCCTGCGGGGAGAGGGTAAGGGTGAGGGGCGCGCGCCGTCAGTTCATCCGGCTTCCTCAGGCCGAGAGGAAACGGTCCTGATATTCGTTGCGCTTGGCAACGAACCAGCTTTCCTGGATCGGCCACCACCACAGCTTGTCCAGCGCGTCGCCCGGATAGGCGGCGGCGAAGAATGCCTTGGCGTCGTCAGACGTCATGTCGGCAGCGCCCACGGCGGTGGAGTTGATCGAGGTCGCGTTGGTGTACATGGCGCCGGCTTCCGGCGTCAGGAACCAGTTGATGAAGGCATAGGCCTGGTCGAGATTTTCCGCACCCTTCGGGATCGCCACGCCTTCCATCCACGCCAGCGCGCCTTCCTTCGGCGCGATGAAGCCGATGGGCAGGCCTTCCTTGGCGAGTGCCGCGGCGGTCGAATCCCAGGTCTGGCCGATCGCGCAGCCATTGACGCGGAAGGCACCTTGCGCCTCGTTCTCGTTGGACCAGAACTGCGCGATGTTGGCCTTGCGGGCAATCGCCTCCTCGAGAATCACGTCGTAAATCTTGACCATGTTCTCTTCGGATTTGAAGGCGTCGGTCATCGGCATGGGCAACTTGCCCTCGCCTTCGAGCCAGAGGCCGAGGCCGACGAGGCCCGAATGGCCGCGCACGGTGGCCTTGCTCTTCATTTCCGGCTTCCAGATGTCGCCATAGGATGCGGTGCCATATTCGAGCGGCGCCTGATCCTTGTCGAAGGAAACGGCTTCCGTACCCCAGTCGGTGGGCACCTGATAGCGCTTGCCGTCGATCACCGCGCCAAGATTTGCAGAATTTGTCCAGGCGCTCGGCAGGCAGTTGTCGACGTTGACCTTGCTTTCGTCGATGGGCTGCACGAGCTCGAACTCGACATAGTTGGGCACGCGGTCGACCGTCGGCCAGATGATGTCGAACCCGCCGCCATTGTTGGCGCGAAGCTGGTTCAGAAGCTCGTCATTGGTGCCGTAGGGCGTGTAGTTCGCCTTGATGCCGGTCTCTTTTTCGAAAGCGGCCAGCATCTCGTCGTTCAGATAACCGGCCCAGGCGAAGATGTTGACCGAACCGGAGGAGCCCTGCGCATAGCTGCGCGAAATGAACGGAGCGGCAAGCGAAAGGCCGGCCACCGAAGCAGCGCCCTTGATGAAGTTGCGTCGTTTGATCAGTGTCATGAATGCACTCCCCTGATTTCTGCGTTGAGATCGCAGGCGTTATTCCCGCTATGTTACAGCGCGATGACCGGGCGGCAACAAAAATCAGAGTTTACGAGTGAAGTTGCTCAAAGTCTCAGGAGATCGACAGTCTTTCCGCCACGTTTTTCAGACTGGCGAGAGCCGTTTCGACATTCGCCGCCTGCGCATCGTCGAGTTGCTCGAAGTAAGGGCAGGTCAGCACAGCGAGCGCATCGCCCGAAGGGCCGAAGACGGGGACGGAGATATCGCGCACCCCGACGAGCTGGAGGCTGTTGCCGATGCGGTGGCCTTTCGAGCGGACCTCTTCCAGCGCCGGCTCCATCTCCGCCAGATGTTTCACCTGCGCGGAACTGCCCCAGATCGCCAGGGTCTCGCTGCGCCGGTCCGGGCTCTGGAAAGCGAGCAGCGTCTGGCCTGAACCGGTGGTGAGCAGATCGAGCTGGGCACCGGGACGCAGGCGAAACTCCCAGTTGGCGGGGCTGCTCGCCTGGGCGACCACGATGGCATAACCGCGCTCGGGCACCACCAGATGCACCGATTGATGCGTCTCGCGGGCGAACATGTCCATCAACGGCAGAGCGCGGGCGGCGAGACGGCGCAGCGGCGGGTGCTGGCTGCCGAGCACAAACAGCTTCATGGTCAGCGCATAGCGGTCACCCTCCACGGAGCGGCTCACATAATCCCGCGCGACGAGCCTCTCCAGCATGCGATAGATTTCGCTCGGTCCCCGGCCCATCGCCTTGACGATTTCGGCCCGGGTGAGGCCATAAGGCTGACTGGACAGAAGCTCGAGAATGTCGAGCCCCTTGTCGAGCGCGGGCGCGCGATAGCGGTCTTCGGTGGTCTTCTTGCTGTTCACGTCATGTCCTCCGACCGGCTGCTTTGATGAGGAATTGAGCCTCTTGTCAACTTTGATGTTGCAATGCACTTTTATATATGAATAGACTATTTGTATATAAACGATGATGGGGCTGCGGCTCAACAGGGAGGAGGTCATCGTATGCGACTACAAGGGAAGCGGATCCTGATATCCGCTGCGGCTCAGGGTATCGGCCGCGCCAGTGCACTTGCCTGCGCCGCTGAAGGGGCGTCGGTCATCGCCGTCGACATCAATGAAGAGGGGCTTGCCGCGCTGGCCGCCGGGGGCGACACCATAGAGACGCACCGCCTCGACGTGCGCGATCGCGCGGCAATCGATGCGCTCGCCGCAAAGACCGGCGGGCTCGACGGGTTGTTCAACTGCGCCGGCTTTGTTCACAACGGGACGATTCTCGACGTGTCGGAAGAGGACTGGGCGTTCAGCACGGATCTCAACGTCACCTCCATGTATCGCATGACGCAGGCTTTCCTGCCGGGCATGCTGGAGAGGGGAGGTGAGACGGGCAGTGTCTCCATCCTCAATATGGCCTCGATGGCCTCCTCGATCAAAGGCTTCGCCAACCGCGCGGTCTATGGCACCACCAAGGCGGCGGTGATCGGTCTGACGAAATCGGTCGCTGCCGACTTCGTCAAGCAGGGCGTGCGGTGCAACGCGCTGTGCCCCGGCACGGTCGACACGCCATCGCTGCGCGGTCGCATCGCCTCGGCGGCCGATCCCGTGCAGGCGGAGAAGGACTTCATCGCGCGCCAGCCCATGGGGCGGCTCGCCACGGTGGACGACATCACACCGCTGGTGCTGTATCTTCTTTCGGATGAAAGCCGCTTCGTCACCGGGCAGGCGGTGCTCGTCGACGGCGGCGTGACGATCTGAGGATCGTGCCATGGCAACGGTGTCAACAATCGTGACGACCGAAGCCGGAACAGATGGTGTCCGGCCGGTCGTTTCCATGCGCGGCATCGAGAAGCGCTTCCCCGGCGTGCACGCACTGAAAAATGTGCGCTTCGAGCTCATGCCTGGCGAAGTGCACGCCCTGATGGGGGAAAACGGGGCGGGCAAGTCCACGCTCATGAAAATCCTGTCGGGCATCTACCCGAAGGATGACGGCGAGGTGCTGGTCGACGGCCAGCCGGTCGTGATCGAAAGCCCGCGCGCGGCGCAGGATCTGGGCATCAGCATCATTCATCAGGAGCTCAGCCTGATGAATGATCTGAACGCGGCCCAGAACATCTTCATCGGTCGCGAGCCCCGCCTGCGTTTCGGCCGGCTGGACGAGGCCGCGCTCAACCGCCAGACGGCGGAAATCTTCGCCTCCATGAACCTGAAGCTCGACCCCAGGGCACAGGTGGGCGGGCTGACCATTGCCAAGCAGCAGATGGTGGAGATCGCCAAGGCGCTCTCCTTCCATTCGCGCGTGCTGATCATGGACGAGCCGACGGCGGCCCTGAACAATGCCGAGATCGAGGAACTGTTCGTCATCATCCGCCGGCTGAAGGCGGAAGGTGTCGGCATCATCTACATCTCGCACAAGATGGACGAACTGAAGCGCATCGCCGATCGCGTAACGGTGATGCGCGACGGGCAATATGTGGACACCGTTTCCGCCGCCGACACGCCGGTGAGCGAGATCATCTCCATGATGGTGGGGCGGGCGCTGACCGACAGCGCGGTGGAGGTGCCGGACCTCGATCAGGCGCCAGTCGCGCTCGAAGTGAAGGGTCTCACGCGCGGGCGCGAAATCCGCAATGTCAGTTTCTCGGTGAGAAAAGGCGAAATCCTCGGCTTTGCCGGGTTGATGGGCGCCGGCCGCACGGAAGTGGCGCGGGCGATCTTCGGCGCCGATCCGCGCGAGGCCGGCGAGATCTCCATCCATGGAGCGCCTGTCGACATTCGCACCCCCGCCGATGCGGTCGCTGCCGGCATTGGCTACCTTTCAGAAGACCGCAAGCATTTCGGTCTTGCGGTCGGCATGGACGTGCGCGCCAACGTCGCCATGGCGAGCCTGGAGCGCTTTACCGGCAGGCTCGGCGCGCTTGACGAGGCGGGCATGCGCGACGCCGCGCGCGGCTATATCGACCAGCTCGCCATTCGCACCCCTTCCGACCGGCAGGAGGTGCGGCTGCTCTCCGGCGGGAACCAGCAGAAGGTGGTCATTGCCAAATGGCTTCTGCGCGACTGCGACATCCTCATCTTCGATGAGCCGACACGCGGCATCGACGTCGGCGCGAAGAGCGAAATCTACAAACTCTTGAACGGGCTGGCGGCGCAGGGACGGGCGATCATCGTGATCTCCTCCGAACTGCCGGAAGTGCTGCGGCTCAGCCACCGCATCGCCGTCATGTGCGAGGGCCGGCTGACAGGCATTCTGCCGGGAGGGGCGGAAACCAGCCAGGAAGACATCATGCGCCTTGCCACAGAACGCGAGAGCGCCATGGAACCGGTGGGAGGAGAAGAATGAGCACCGTGGAAGCCACTCCGCAGGCCGGCTTTGCCGCACGGCTTCTGCAGGCGGGCGCGCACCAGAAACTGCTGGCCTTCATGAGCCTGATCATACTCCTGATCGGCTTTTCGCTGGCCTCGCCAAACTTCATGCAGACCTCGAACATCATCGCCATTCTGCAGGCGACCTCGGTGAACGGGGTTCTGGCCATTGCGGCCACGCTCGTCATCATCACCGGCGGCATCGACCTTTCAGTCGGCACGCTGATGACGTTCTGCGCCGTTATCGCCGGCGTGGTGCTGACATATTGGGGCCTGCCGCTGCCGTTCGGCGTTCTCGCGGCCATTGGCGCCGGTGCGCTGTGCGGCCTCACCTCCGGCACTTTCGTCGCCAAGATGAAGATCCCGCCCTTCATCGCCACGCTCGGCATGATGCTGATGCTCAAGGGGCTGTCGCTCGTCATCTCCGGCACGCGGCCGATCTATTTCAACGACACGCCGGGCTTTACCGAGATTTCCCGCGGATCGCTGATCGGCGAGGTCATCCCCGCCCTGCCTATCCCCAATGGCGTGCTGATCCTGTTTCTCGTGGCCATCGCAGCCAGCTACATTCTGGGCCGCACCGTGCTCGGGCGCTACACTTTTGCACTGGGTTCCAACGAGGAATCGGTGCGCCTTTCCGGCGTCAACACGGATGCGTGGAAGATGGCGGTCTATGCGCTGGCCGGCGGCATATGCGGCATTGCCGGCCTGCTGATCGCCTCGCGCCTCAATTCCGCGCAGCCCGCTCTCGGCCTCGGCTACGAGCTTGAGGCGATTGCCGCCGTCGTCATCGGCGGAACCTCGCTTGCCGGCGGGCGCGGCACGATCCTCGGCACGCTGATCGGCGCCTTGATCATGGCGGTTCTGGCCAATGGCCTGCGCATCCTCTCGGTGGCGCAGGAATGGCAGACCGTGGTGACGGGCGCGATCATCATTCTCGCCGTCTATGCCGACATGATGCGCAAGCGGCGCATGGGATGAGTTTCAACACAAAGAGGGCGGTGAACGCCCCGGGTTTCGACCAGATGAGTGAGTGTGAACAAGAAACCGGAGGAGGAAACATGTTCACGAGACGCGCAATGCTGGGCGCCATCAGCGCCGCAGCCCTCGTCGCGAGCGGTATGGCCGCTTCGGCGCAGGACAAGATGTATATCCCGCTGATCTCGAAAGGGTTCCAGCACCAGTTCTGGCAGGCCGTGAAGGCCGGCGCCGACAAGGCCGCTGAAGAGCTGGACGTGGAGGTCACCTTCGAGGGACCGGACAATGAAACCATGGTCGACCGCCAAATCGACATGCTGGCGGCGGCGCTTGCCAAGAAGCCGGCAGCACTCGGCTTTGCCGCCCTCGACAGCCAGGCGGCCATCCCGCTCCTGAAACAGGCGGATGAGGCGGGCATTCCCGTGATCGCCTTTGACTCCGGTGTCGACAGCGACATCCCGAAAGCGACAGCCTCGACCGACAATCTGGCCGCAGCGGCCCTTGCCGCAGACAAGATGGCAGAACTCATCGGCGGCGCGGGGCAGGTTGCCGTGGTCGCCCACGACCAGACGAGCCGCACCGGCATCGACCGCCGCGACGGTTTCGTCAATCAGGTGAAGGAGAAATATCCGGACATCGAGATCGTCACCATCCAGTATGGCGGCGGCGACCACCTGCAGTCGACGGAGATCACCAAGTCCATCCTCCAGGCCAACCCGGATCTGAAGGGTATTTTCGGCACCAATGAAGGCTCCGCCATCGGCGTGGTCAATGGCGTGCGCGAGATGGACCGCACCAATGTTGTGATCATCGGCTACGATTCCGGTGCACAGCAGAAAGAGGCAATCCGCGATGGCCTGATGGCCGGCGCGATCACGCAGAACCCGGTCGGCATCGGCTACGAGACGGTCAAGGCTGCCGTGGCCGCCGCCAAGGGCGAAGAGGTGCCCGCGGCGATCGACACAGGCTTTTACTACTACGACAAGACCAACATAGACGATCCGGAAATCGCAGCCGTTCTTTACGACTGACGGATCTTCACGACCGCTCCGGGGAAACCCTCCCCGGAGCATCTTTCAAGCCAACAGGACATGACATGAAGCTTCTCCGCTACGGCCCGCGCGGCCAGGAAAAACCGGGCCTCCTGGACAATGAGGGCCGCGTGCGCGATCTCTCCGGCGTGATTGCCGATCTGGCCGGCCCGGCGCTTGAACCCGAGGGCATCGCCAGGCTGAAGGCGCTCGACCCGGCCAGCCTGCCGGTGGTCGAAGGCACGCCGCAGGACGGTCTGCGGCTGGGCCCCTGCGTGGGAAGCATCGGCAAATTCATCTGCATCGGCCTCAACTATGCCGACCACGCCGCCGAAACCGGCGCGGACATTCCAAAAGAGCCGATCATCTTCAACAAATGGACCTCGTCCATTGTCGGACCGGACGACGATGTGGAACTGCCACGCGGCTCTCTGAAGACCGACTGGGAAGTAGAGCTCGGCGTGGTGATCGGCAAGGGTGGGAAATACATTGCGGAACAGGATGCGCTTTCCCATGTCGCCGGTTACTGCGTGGTGAACGACGTTTCGGAACGGGAATACCAGATCGAGCGCGGCGGCACCTGGGACAAGGGCAAGGGCTGCGACACATTCGGCCCCACCGGCCCCTGGCTGGTGACGCCGGATGAAGTGAACGACGTCGACAGTCTGGGCATGTGGCTGGAGGTGGATGGCAGGCGCTATCAGGACGGTTCCACGTCAACGATGATCTTCCGCGTGCCGGAGCTGATTGCCTATGTCAGCCGCTTCATGAGCCTGCAGCCCGGCGATGTGATCTCCACCGGAACGCCGCCCGGCGTCGGCATGGGGCAGAAGCCACCGGTCTATCTGAAAGGTGGCGAAGTGATGCGCCTCGGCATTGAAGGGCTGGGCGTACAGACACAGAAAGTCGTGAGCGCAAAATGACCAAGATTACCGGCCTGCGTACCATCGATGTGCGCTTTCCCACCTCCGACCATCTGGATGGCTCGGATGCGATGAACCCGGATCCGGATTATTCGGCAGCCTATGTGATCCTTGAAACCGATGGAGACCATGAAGGCCATGGCCTGACCTTCACCATCGGACGCGGCAACGAGATCTGCTGTGCGGCCATCGAGGCCATGCGCCATCTCGTCGTCGGGCTCGACATGAACTGGGTCGCCGAGGATATGGGCCGTTTCTGGCGGCATGTCACCTCCGACAGCCAGTTGCGCTGGATCGGGCCGGACAAGGGCGCGATCCATCTGGCGACGGGCGCGGTGGTCAACGCCGTGTGGGACCTGTGGGCAAGGATCGAAGGCAAGCCCGTCTGGCGGCTGGTCGCAGAAATGAGCCCCGAAGAGCTCGTGCGCTGCATCGATTTCCGCTACATCACCGACTGCATCACGCCCGAAGAGGCGCTTTCATTCCTGCGCGAAAAAGCGGCAGGCAAAGAAGAACGGATCGCCACGCTCGAGCGCGAGGGCTACCCCTGCTACACCACATCCGCCGGCTGGCTCGGCTATGACGATGAAAAGCTGCGGCGGCTCTGCCAGGAGGCTGTGGATGCCGGGTTCCACCATGTGAAAATGAAGGTCGGCCGGGATATCGACGACGATATTCGCCGTTTGACCATCGCCCGCGAGGTGGTCGGCCCGGACGTCAATCTGATGATCGATGCCAACCAGGTGTGGGAGGTGGACGAAGCCATCGAATGGGTGAACCGGCTCTCCTTCGCCAAACCCTGGTTCATCGAAGAGCCCACCAGCCCGGACGACATCGAAGGGCATCGCAGGATCCGTGAAGGTGTCGCGCCGGTTGAAGTTGCCACCGGTGAAATGTGCCAGAACCGCATCATATTCAAGCAGCTCATCATGCGTGGGGCCGTCGATGTGGTGCAGATCGATTCCTGCCGGCTCGGCGGTGTGAACGAGATTCTCGCGGTGATGCTGATGGCGGCGAAGCACGGGCTCAAGGTATGCCCGCATGCGGGCGGTGTCGGCCTTTGCGAATATGTGCAGCATCTCTCCATGATCGACTATCTGTGCATCGCCGGCACACGCGAGGGGCGCGTCATCGAATATGTCGACCATCTGCATGAGCATTTCGTGGAACCCTGCGTGGTCCGCAACGCAGCCTATATGCCGCCGCAGGCACCGGGCTTCTCCATCGAGATGAAACCGGCCTCGCTGGAGAAATACCGTCACCGCGCAGCCGGGGAGCGGGTGCCGGCATGAGAGCTTCGGACCCGGTTGCGCTGCGCGCCAGCACCGCGCAGCCGGTCACGCTGACGCGCATGGGATTTGGCGGCGCGCCGCTCGGCAATCTCTATCGCCGGGTCGAGGAAGCGGACGCGCAGGCGACGCTGCAGGCCGCCTTCGACGGCGGCATGCGCTATTTCGACACCGCGCCGCAATATGGCCTCGGGCTTTCCGAACAGCGCTTCGGGCAGGCCATCAGGCGCTTCGGGCGCGATGCGATCACGCTCTCGACCAAGGTCGGGCGGCTTCTGGAAGACTGCCCGCCCGACGCGGTGACGCCCACCGCCTTTGTCGACACGCCCCAGAAAAAAATCGTCTACGACTACACCTATGATGGCGTGATGCGCAGCCATGAGGCGAGCCTCGCGCGGCTCGGTGTGGAGCGTGTCGACATCCTTCTCGTGCACGATGTGGACGTTTTCACCCACGGCAGTCAGGAGGCAAGCGCCGCGAAGGTGCGCGAGCTTTTTGACGGTGGCGGCTATCGCGCGCTCTGCGAGCTGAAAGAGGCGGGGCAGGTGCGGGCCATCGGCGCGGGCGTCAATGAATGGCAGGTGTGCGAACGCCTGCTCGGGCTGGGCGATTTCGACGCTTTTCTCTTGGCCGGGCGCTACACGCTTCTGGAACAGGAAGCGCTCGACAGTTTCCTGCCGCTCTGCGTGAAGCGCGATGTCGGCATCATTCTGGGCGGACCCTACAATTCCGGCATTCTGGCGACCGGGGCCATTGAGGGCGCGCGCTATAATTACGAGCCCGCGCCGGCAGACATTCTTGAAAGGGTGCGGCGGATCGAGGCCGTGTGCGCCGCGCACGGCGTGCGGTTGATCGAAGCGGCTCTGCAATTCGTGATGGGGCACCCGGCGGTGCGCACGGTTATCCCCGGTGCGATGACACCGGAAGAAGTGCAGGCGAACATCGCGCTCTTTTCGCGTAACGTGCCTGCCGGATTGTGGTCTGACCTCAAGGGCCAGAACCTGATCCGGCCCGACGCACCGACACCGGAGGAAAACTGATGCTGCGTGGTATCGACCCCATTCTCTCACCCGATCTCCTGCGCATCCTGCGCGCCATGGGCCATGGCGACGAGATCGTCATTGCCGATGCGAACTTTCCCGGCGAGGCGAGCGCGCGAGATTTCGTGCGGCTCGACGGCATTTCCGCGCCGCGAGTGCTGGAGGCGGTTCTGAGCGTGATGCCGCTCGATTCCTTTGTCGACGATCCCGCGATCAGCATGCAGATGGTGGACGACCCGGATGGCGTGCCGCCGGTGGTGGCCGAGTTTCAGACCGTGATAGACCGGGTGGCGGACAACCCCGCGCAGATCAGGCCGCTGGAACGCTTTGCCTTTTATGACCGCGCGCGCGATGCCTTTGCCATCATCCAGACGGGCGAGCGGCGCTTCTATGGCAATATGATCCTGAAGAAGGGCGTTCTGCCGCAAGAGGGCGCCTGACCATGCGCCGGATCGACGCCCACCAGCATTTCTGGAAACTTTCTCGTGGCGATTATGGCTGGCTGACGCCGGAGCTCTCCACGATCTACCGCGATTTCCTGCCCGACGATCTCAGGCCGCTCATGGAGGCCGAGGGGATTGACGGGACGGTGCTGGTGCAGGCGGCGCCCAGCGACGCGGAAACGGATTTCATGCTCTCGCTGGCCGACGAGAACGCCTTCATCAGGGGCGTTGTCGGCTGGGTGGATTTCGAAAACCCGGACGCACCGAGGCGCATCGCGGAACTGGCCGCCCATCCTCGCTTCAAGGGCCTGCGCCCAATGATTCAGGACATCCCCGATCCGGACTGGATGCTGCACCCGCAACGCGACGCGGCGTTTCGCGCGCTGATCGACCACGGGCTCGTCTTCGATGCGCTGGTGCTGCCACGCCACCTGAAAAATCTCGCCGTGCTGGTGGATCGCTATCCCGAAATGGCCGTGGTGATCGACCATTGCGCCAAACCGGACATCGCATCGGGGGCATTCGAGGCGTGGGCCGAAGACATGGCGTCTCTTGCCACGCGCGAGCAGGTCTCGTGCAAATTATCCGGCCTGGTGACAGAAGCGGGGGAAGGCTGGGACAGGGAGAAGCTTCAGCCCTATGCGGACCACGTGCTCGCGGTCTTCGGCCCGGGCCGCGTGATCTGGGGCAGCGACTGGCCGGTCTTGACGCTCGCCGCAAGCTATTCCGAATGGTGCGAAGCGACCGCCGCACTGCTCCATCGGTTTGATGCGGCGGACTGGGAGGCAATCCTCGGAGGCAATGCCGGGCGCATCTACGGGCTGAGCTGACCGCGGCTCTCCTGGAGCGGTTCACCGTTTCGCGGAAACGCTGCTCCGTTCCATCTATCTGACTTGCTGCATTTGTGCTGCAATCGTTCAGGGCTGCCCTCGGCATCAGAGCCTTGTCTTCCCACGCCATTCGCCCCGCCCGCCCTGAGACGGGCAACCTTGCCGATGCGGTCAATTCACATGATTTTCCTCCTGCTGCGCTTTCGTTCCAGCTCGCCCCGCTTGCGCATCCAGAATGTTATGATATTACATTCCATTCACCAGCCAGAGGAGCCATGCATGCCCAATCCGGACAACCGCCTGCCCGTCACCGTCCTTTCCGGCTTTCTGGGGGCGGGTAAGACGACGCTCCTGAACAATGTGCTCAACAACAGGGCAGGCCGCAGGGTGGCGGTGATCGTCAACGACATGTCGGAAGTGAACATCGACGCCGATCTGGTGCGCGAGGGCGGGGCCAACCTCTCGCAGACCGACGAGAAGCTGGTGGAGATGACCAATGGCTGCATCTGCTGCACGCTGCGCGACGATCTCCTGAAAGAGGTGCGGCGCCTCGCAGCGGAAGGGCGGTTCGACTACCTGTTGATCGAATCCACCGGCGTTTCCGAGCCGCTGCCTGTTGCCGCCACCTTCGAGTTCCGCGACGAGCAGGGCATGAGCCTTTCCGATGTCGCACGGCTCGACACGATGGTCACGGTGGTCGACACGCTGAACCTGCTCGAAGACTATGCCAGCCATGATTTTCTGCGCGACCGGGGCGAGGTCGCGGGCGAGGGGGACGAGCGCACGCTCGTGGACCTGCTGGTCGATCAGATCGAGTTCGCCGATGTGGTGATCCTGAACAAGGTGAGCGACGCCGGCCCGGAGCGCCTCGATGCGGCACGCAAGATCGTCACCGCGCTCAACCCGGATGCGCAGATTATCGAAACCGATCATTCGCGTGTTGCGCCGGAGCGCATCTTCGACACGGGGCTTTTCGACTTCGAGGCGGCGCACCAGCACCCGCTTTGGGCCAAGGAGCTTTATGGCTTCGCCGATCATGTGCCGGAGACGGAGGAATATGGCGTTTCCTCCTTTGTCTACCGTGCGCGGCGGCCCTTCCACCCGCAGAAAGTGCATGCGGTGCTGAATGCGCCGTTGCCGGGGGTCATCCGCGCGAAAGGGCATTTCTGGGTGGCGACGCGGCCTGACTGGGTGGCGGAGTTCAGCCTGGCGGGCGCGCTATCCAGCGTGAAGCCGCTTGGCACCTGGTGGGCGGCCGTGCCGCGCGAGCGTTGGCCGAACCACCCGGAAGCGAAAGCCTTCATGGATCGCTACTGGAGCGAACCCTATGGGGACCGGCGGCAGGAGCTGGTCTTCATCGGCACCGGCATGGACCGCGAACGCATCACCGCAGCGCTGGATGCGGCGCTGGTGGGAAGCGAGACGCGGTTTGATCCCGCAGAATTCCGTGCGCTGGCGGACCCTTTCCCACGCTGGCAGCGGGCTCGGGCGGCCTGAGGCGCAGTGTGCCGGCAGCGCGTGTTCTCTCCCTCGCCCTTCGACAAGCTCAGGATGAGGGAGAGGACATGGATCGTGGTTAGAAACCCTGTTGAGCGGAAACGGGTATAATTAGCCCCCTCGCCACAGAAAGGTGAAGCGCCCACACAGCCCTCATCCTGAGCTTCCTGAGCCTGTCGAAGGGCGAAGGGCGAGGGCGGGATGAAGTCCGCCGAACCTACCGCCTCACCCGCAAGAGATAGGTATCCATGATCCAGCCCTTGTCTTCCCGCGCTCTCGCCCGCGTCTCCACAATCTGCTCCATCACCTCCCCCAGCAGCCCACTAATCAGAAGCTCATCCGCCGTACCGAGATAGGCCCCCCAGAAAATCTCGTAGGCATCACCGTCGAGCGTTTGGAAGGCGCAGTCGCCGTCGAGCATGACGAGAAGCGTGTCGGCGTTGGGCGGAAACCCCTCCGCCTTCAGCCGCCGTCCGGTGGTGATCAGCACCGAACCGCCAATCCTGTTGATCGGCATATGGTGACTGGCCGCAAGCGCCTGAATGCTGGTGATGCCCGGCACCACCTCCAGCGCGACGGCAAGCGCCGTCTCGCGGCGCATGTGCTCGATGATGCGCAGCGTGCTGTCATAAAGCGAAGGGTCACCCCAGACGAGAAAGGCCGCACGGCCCGTCTCGCCCGTATGCGCCGCAAGCAGATCGCCATAGGCGCGGGCGATGGCCATGTGCCAGTCGTCCACGCCCTGGCGATAGCTCGGATTGGCGGCGTCGCGCACCGGCAGGTCGAACTCCACGATCCGCGTCTGCCGGTTTTCCAGAAACCGCTCGCAGATGACGCGGCGCAGATCTGCCAGATCCTCCTTTGCCTCGCCCTTGCGGGGGATGAGGATCACGTCAGCCCGGTTAAGCGCATTGATGCCCTGAACCGTCATGTGTTCGGGATTGCCCGTGCCGATGCCGATGAGCGAGAGCGTGCGCATGGTCAACCGTCCGAAACGCCGGCTTCGGCGAAGGTCGCCATGCCGTTGTGGCAGGCAAGAGCGCCGCGGAGGATGTTGATGGCAAGGCACGCGCCAGACCCTTCGCCAAGCCGCATGTCGAGATCGAGCAGCGGCTTGAGGCCGAGTTCGGCAAGCAGTTTGCGGTGGCCGGGTTCGGCGGAAACGTGGCCGGCAATGGCGTGCGCCAGACCGTCCTCGCCAAGACGCGCGAGCGGCGCGACCGCCGCGCCGCACACGAAACCGTCGAGCAGGAGGGGAATGCGCTTTTGCCGCGCGGAAAGGGCTGCGCCAAACATGGCGGCAAGCTCGCGACCGCCGACACGGCGCAGCGCTTCCAGCGGATCGGAAAGCGCCTCGCCATGGCAGGCAAGGGCGGCATCCACGGCCTCGGCCTTGCGCGAAAGGCCGGCATCGTCGACGCCTGTGCCGCGCCCGACCCAGTCCGCGCCCCGGCCACCGAACAGAGCGGCGGCCAGCGCGGCGGCGGCGGTGGTGTTGCCAATGCCCATCTCACCGAGTGAGATGAGGTCGGCTCCTTCCGGCACCGCATCGAAACCGGTCTGGACGGCGGTCAGGAAGTCGGCTTCATCCATGGCCGGCGCTTGCGTGAAGTCCGCCGTGGGGCGCTCGATCTCCAGCGGCGTGACGATGAGGATGGCGCCAGACTGCTTTGCCAGCTGATTGATCGCCGCACCGCCGGCGGAGAAATTCGCCACCATCTGCGCCGTCACCTCGGCCGGGAAGGCCGAGACGCCCCGCGCGGTCACGCCATGGGAGCCGGCAAAAATCAGCACATGAACCCGCTCAAGCGCAGGCTTTTCGCGCCCCTGCCAGCGGGCAAGCCGGATGGCCGCTTCTTCCAGCCGGCCAAGGCTGCCGGGCGGTTTGGTCAGCACGGCCTGACGGGCGGTTGCAGCCTGGGCGGCGTCCTCGTCGCCATTGGGGCGGTTGTTGCAGGCGGTGCGCAGGTCGGTGATCGAGGGAAAGCGGGTCATGGGAATCCTTCAGGTGAAATGAGCAACGGCGGCGATGAGCAGAACGGTCTCGGCAAGCTGTTGCAGCGTGCCGAGCACATCGCCCGTCTGCCCACCGATCTGCTTTTCGGCGAGCCATTTGATGAAGATCAGCGCCGCCACCAGAAGCGGCGCGGCAATGAGCGCAAAGCCGGGACCGGGAACAAGGAGGAGAACGCCGCCAATCGCGAACGCGACGAGAACGGTAGCCGTTCCCGGTCGCCCTGCGCCTGCCGAGAGCCCGTTTTCGCGTGCCGGTGGCGAAAGGCGCATCAGCGCCGGCATCAGCGCACGGGACGTACCATGCGCGACAAGCAGCGTCGGGATGGCGGCAAGACCCAGCGAAGAAAGCGCCGTCCAGCGCAGTAGAAACGACAGGATCAGCGCGGCGACACCATAAGAGCCGATGCGGCTGTCCTTCATGATGGCGAGCTTCTTCTCGCGCGTCGAACCGCCACCGAAACCATCGGCCACATCGGCCAGCCCATCCTCATGCAGACCGCCGGTCACGAGCGTACCCGCCGCGAGCGCGAGAACGGCGGCGATGGTAGCCGGCAGGCCGAGCGCCATCGCGCCCGCAAGCACCGCGCCGCAGAGCGCACCGACCACGAGACCGGCGAGCGGTGCTGCCCATTGAGCGGCGGCAAACCCGTGCGCCGGCATCTCGAACGCGGGCAGCGGAAGCCGCGTGTAGAAGCCGAGACAGGCTGCGATGTCGCAGAGGGCGTCGCGGGGTCCCACCATCCCTCAACTCCGCGCTATGGCGTGGAAATAGGTGCCCGACACATGCCCGCGCCGCGCGCCGGAGGGACCGAGGTCGCGGCCCTGCCCATCCGCGAGCATGGCGAGCGGCGCATCGCTGCCGGGCTCCACCAGCCGCGAATAATGGAACTCATGACCACGGATCGTCTCGCCCTTGCCGCCGATGGCGCAGTCGCTCATGAGCGTGGCCTGCCGATAGCCGAGGTTCATCTTGCGCTTCGCATAGCTCGTCACATGAGAAAGCAGACCCAGCATGGCGTGGGTCGTGCCGTCCGCATCTTCCAGCGCCTTGCCCAGAACCATGAACCCGCCGCACTCGCCGTGAATGGGCCTGTTCTCCGCGAAAGCCTGCATCGAAACATGAAAATTCTTCGCAGCAGCAATCCGCCCCGCGTGAAGTTCGGGATACCCACCCGGCAGCCAGCAGGCGTCGGCGCTTTCCGCCGGTCCTTCATCGGCAAGCGGCGAGAAAGGCAGGAGTTCTGCTCCCGCCTCGCGCCAGTGCCGGGCGAGATGCGGATAGACGAAGCTGAAGGCTGCATCCTGCGCGATGGCGATGCGTTGCCCCGGCGGCGGCAGAAGCCGCACCGCATCCCCCGCCTGCATGGAAAGCGGCACGGCGGCCTTCATCACCGCGTCGAGATCGATGGCCTCTTCCATCACATCGGCAAGCCGCTCGATGAAGGCTTCCAGCGCGGCATGTTCGCTCGCCTGCACAAGGCCCAGATGCCGCTCCGGCAACGCCATGTCCGGGTTGCGGTAGACCGCGCCCAGAACCTTGATGCCGATGGCCTCGATGGCATCGCGCGCCATCGCTTCATGGCGCGGGCTCGCCACCTGATTGAGCACCACGCCGGCAATCCGCACGTTTGGATCGTAAGCGGCGAACCCCTTTGCCAGCGCAGCAGCCGTCTGCGACTGGCCGGACACATCGAGAATGACAAGGCAGGGCACATCGTAAAGCCGCGCGATGTCGGCTGCCGCACCGGATCGTCCCGGCTCCGAAACGATGCCGTCGAAGAGGCCCATGGCGCTCTCAATCAAAAGCATGTCGGCATGCTCGCTTTGCCGGCTTCCCAGATGGGCGAGCAGATCCGGGTGCATGGCCCAGCTGTCCAGATTGACGCCCGGATGCCCCGTCGCCGCCTGATGAAAACCGGGATCGATATAGTCGGGGCCGGATTTCGCGCCCCGCACCGCAACACCGCGCCTCCTGAGCGCGCGCATCAGGCCGATGGTGACGCTGGTCTTGCCCGAGCCAGAACGGGCCGCGCCGATGATGATCGCCCGCGCCGTCATGAAAGCGCCTCGCGCAACGCGACGATGCCGCCAATCACGATGATGGAAGGGGAGCCGAAGCCCTGTTCCTCGGCCTGCGAAACAAGGGACGAGAGCGTGGTGGTGAGGATGCGCTCGTCCGGCTTGGTCGCATTCATGATGAGGGCTGCGGCCGTATCGCCCGCCATGCCGCCGGAGGAGAGTGCGTCCACGATCAGGGCAAGCTTGTGCATCCCCATATAGATGACGATGGGCTGCCCGGTTTTCGCCAGCGCTGCCCAGTCCAGATCGTCCGGCGTGCCGGCGGCGTGGCCGGTGGCGAAGATCACCGCCTTGTTCACCCCGCGCATGGTGGCGGGAATGCCCGCATCGGCAAGTGCGCCCACCGCCGATGTGATGCCCGGCAGAAAGCGGAAGGGAATGCCGGCGAGCGCCAGCACCAGCGCTTCTTCGCCGCCACGGCCAAACATGTTCGGGTCGCCGCCTTTCAGCCGCAGAACCCTGTGCCCCGCCTCGGCCTCGGCCACCATCAGCCGGTTGATTTCATCCTGCGCCGTGGAGGGCTGGCCGGCGCGTTTGCCGACGAAAATGTGCCGGGCCCGCGGTGCCGCCTTCAGGATCTCCGGGTCCACCAGCGCGTCATAGATCACCACACCCGCCGCATCGAGCGCGGCCAGAACACCGAGTGTCAGACAGCCAAAGCCACCGGGACCCGCACCCGCAAGCCACACATGGCCGGGCTCGAACGGCACTGGCTCAAAAGGCAGGCGGTCGAGCGCCTCAAGCAAACTCATAACCCCTCCCGCCCGCGAAACCGGCGCTGATAATCGACGCTGTAGAGCGCGCTTTCGCGAAAATCCTCGGCACCCAGCCCCGGCCCGACGAGAATGAGCGCCGTGCGCTCGATCGGGTCTTTCGCCATCTCCGCTTCGATGGTGGAAAGCGTGCCGCGCAGAATGCGCTCGTCCGACCAGCTTGCGCGGGCAACGATGGCGACCGGGCAGTCCGGGCCGTAATGCGGGGTCAGCTCCGCCACCACACGGTCCAGCGCGTGAATGGCGAGATGGATCGCGAGCGTCGTACCCGTGGCCGCGAAATTGGCCAGCGTCTCGCCCTCCGGCATTTTCGAGGCGCGGCCGGAAATGCGGGTCAGGACGAGGCTCTGCGCCACTTCCGGAATGGTCAGCTCGCGTCCCAGCGCCGCCGCAGCCGCCGAGAAGGAAGGCACGCCCGGCGTCAGCGTGTAATCGATGCCGAGTGCTGCAAGACGGCGAATCTGCTCGGCAACCGCGCTCCATACGGAAAGATCGCCCGAATGCAGCCGGGCGATATCCTCGCCCGCTTCATGGGCGCGGATATATTCCGCCTCGATCTCTGCAAGCGACATGGGCGCGGTGTTGACGATGCGCGCTCCCGGCGGGCAGTGCGCGAGCAATTCCTCCGGCACCAGCGAACCGGCATAAAGGCAGACCGGGCAGCGCGCGATCAGGTCGCGGCCGCGAACGGTGATGAGGTCGGCAGCGCCCGGTCCAGCGCCAATGAAATGAACGGTCATGATTGTCTTCCGGTGGTCGCGATGGCGCAGGTAACGCCGTCAAGTGTGATCCTCTGCCCGAGAAGCCGGGCGGCTGGGCCGCAGACGGCCAGCGCCGCCGCCTCCGAGGCCGATGGCAGGCCCGTGGCGGAAAGCGCCTGTTCCGAGCGGGTCAGGCAGTGCGCCGCCGCCGCCTGAAGTGCCGCATCATCGGCAATGACAAGCGGCAGGCCGAGCGCCTTTGCCGCGTCCGTCAGGCCGGGCTCGTTACGCTTCTGCGGCACGGTCGCCAGCGCGTCGAGCCTATCCCGCGCGATGTCATGCGTTGCCAGAGCGGCGTCGAGCGCGGCAAGAACCGCGTCGTGCGTGACGCCTTTTCTGGCTCCAAACCCGGCGCAGATCATGGTTTCCTCCAGCGCCATTGAAGCACCGGCATGGCCGGGCGCAGCGCCGTCATGCCGCCAACGGGGGCAGCGCGCGCAATGGCGATCTCGATCAGCTCTCCGCCGTGCCGCCCATGGCAGTCGATCAGAAGCGCTTGCGTTTGGAGCGTCACCCCGTTGGCGACAAGCCGGCCCCCGGTTCCAAGAGCAGCAATCGCCGCATCCATCAGCCCCGGTGCAGTCGCCCCGCCACCGACGAAAACCACATCGGGCACGGCAAGGCCCGCGAGCGCGGCGGGAGCCTTTCCCTCAACCACGGTGAGCTGCGGCACGCCCATGCGCTCCGCATTGCGGGCAATGCGCGCCGCCCGCTCCTCGTCCGCCTCGATGGCGATGGCGCTGAGCGACGAATGCTGCCGCAGCCACTCGATGGAAATGGAGCCTGAACCCGCTCCGATGTCCCAGAGCCGTTCACCGCGTTTCGGGGCGAGCGCGGAAAGCGTGACAGCCCGCACCTCCGATTTGGTGATCTGCCCGTCATGCTCGAAAAGCCCGTCTTCAAGCCCGGTTCCAAGCGGCAGGATGTGCGCATCCTCATCCGCCACCACCTCGATGGCGACCACGTTCAGATCGTCGAAACTTTCTGCGGAAAGCGCGGAAGCCATGAAGCTGACATGCCTTTCGCGCGGTCCGCCCAGCGCTTCCAGCACGTGAAAGGGGGAGGGACCAAAACCCTCTGCCGTGATCAGCTCCGCAATCGCAGCCGGAGCCGCGCCATCGGATGTGAGCGCGAGAATGCGCGCGCCGGGATGGAGCAGCGGGCGTATCAGCGCAATGGGCCTGCCATGCAGCGAAACCGTCTCGACCGATTGCAGCGGCCAGCCAAGCCGGGCAGCAGCAAGCGCGAAGGAAGACGGGGCGGAAAAGACGCGCATCTCGTCCGCCGGAATGCGCCGCGCCAGCGTGGCGCCAACGCCGAAATGAAACGGATCACCGGAGGCGAGCACGCAGACATTCTTGCTTCTCAGGGCTTCGATTTCATCGACCGCCTTGGCAAAGGGGGAGGGCCACTGCCGCGTCTCGCCGGAAATCTGGCCTGCCGCCAGTTCGAGGTGCCGCGCACCGCCGAACACGACCTCCGCATCGGCAATCGCGCGGCGTGCTTCCTCACTGAGCCCGGCCATACCGTCCTCGCCGATCCCCACGATGGCAAGCCAGCGCCTTGAGGTTTCCGCCTGACTGCAAAATGCTCTAGAAGACGTCATGGCAAAGCAGACCCTTCTCATTCTCGGTGGAACAGGCGAAGCGCGGCTTCTGGCCGAGCGGCTCTACGCGCGGGGTGGGCTGCGTGTCGTCACCTCGCTTGCCGGCCGCACAAGCACACCGGAAGCCTTGCAGGGCGAGGTGTGTGTGGGCGGTTTCGGCGGCGCTGAGGGGCTTGCGCGTTATCTCGAGGACGAAGGCATCGACCTGATGGTGGACGCCACGCATCCCTTCGCCGCGCGCATGGCGCGCAATGCGGCGGAAGCGGCCAGCCTGACCGGCGTGCCGCTCATCACGCTCATGCGCCCCGCCTGGCAGCCGGTCGCCGGCGACAAGTGGCAGACCGCGTCCGGCATGGCCGAGGCGGCAACGCTGCTCGGTTCTGAGCCCCGGCGCGTCTTCCTCGCCATTGGCCGGCAGGAGGTTCAGATGTTTCGCGCGGCGGCGCAGCATCATTATCTGGTGCGCAGTGTGGAGCCGGTCGAACCGTCCCACCTGCCGGCGAATGCCCAATGCATTCTGGCGCGCGGGCCGTTCTGCGAAGACGATGAGATTATCCTTCTCACCCAACACCGCATCGACATCGTGGTCGCCAAGAACAGCGGCGGCACCGCAACCTATGGCAAGATCGCAGCCGCCCGCAGGCTCGGCCTGCCGGTGATCATGATAGACCGGCCAAAGCCGACTGGCGCAGCCGTCGTGGCCGGGGTCGACGAAGCCATGGCTGCAATCAAGGCTCATCTGGCGGCTCCGCTGGCCGAGCGCGGCGCATAGACCAACGGCGATTTGCCCGGACGCTCGATCATCCGTGTTTCGGGCGAACCGATGATGACACAGGTGGCCATGTCGGCCATCTCCCCACGCGCCTCGTTCAACGGAACGATCGCCATGCGCTCGTCGGACCGGCCCGCGGCGCGGCCGAACACGACCGGCGTGGAGGCCGGCAGAATGCCGCTTAACAACTCGAAGGCGCGGCCAAGCTGCCAGGGCCGGGCGCGGCTGATCGGATTGTAGAGCGCGATCACGAAGCCCGCGCCGGCAGCCGCAGCCAGCCGGGTTTCGATCAGGTCCCACGGCTTCAGATTGTCCGAAAGCGATATGGCGCAGAAATCATGACCGAGCGGCGCGCCGACGCGGGCGGCCACGGCCAGCATGGCCGTCAGCCCCGGCACGATCTCCAGATCGAGCGCGCGCCAGTCCTCCGGCCCGTGTTCGATGGCCTCGCACACCGCCGCCGCCATGGCGAAAACACCTGCATCTCCTCCCGACACCACCGCCACATGCCTGCCTTCAGCGGCCATGGTAAGCGCCGCCTTCGCGCGGGCAAGCTCTTCCCGGTTGTCGGAGGCGTGACGGGTCTGGCCATCGTTCAGTTCGAGCCGGTCGAGATAGGGACCGTAGCCGAAGAAATCGCTTGCCGCCGCAATGGCTGCGCGCGCCTCCGGCGTTGTCTGTGCCGGTTTTCCGGGGCCGGTGCCGATGACGACGAGACGCCCGCTCATGCCACCGCCTCGCCGGGCTTTGCCTGCCAGCCCGGCCCGAGCACGAGCGAGAAATAGGGCGCCGTGTCGTCGGCCTTGCCGGCGAGCGGCGTCATGCTCGTATTGTCCATCGTGCCGCGTTCCACATAGACCGCACCGACGAGCCTGCCGGCGCGGGCCAGCGCCCGGCGGATTTTCGGCAGATTGCGCCCCACCTTCATGATGACGAAGGCTTCCGTGTCGCTCACGCGGCGCACAAGCTCATCTTCATCGAGCGTGCCGGGCAGAACTGTCATGATGTCGTCGCCCTGAACGATGGCGATGCCCGCCTGCGACCAGCAACCCGACATGGCGGTGATGCCGGGGATCACCTCCGTCGGATGCTGCGCGGCAAGCCGCACATGCAGGTGCATGTAGGAGCCGTAGAACAGCGGATCGCCCTCGCTCAAAACGGCAACCGTGCGCCCCGCTTTCAGATGCGCTTCCACCGCACGCGCCGAGGCCTCGTAAAAGCCGGTGATGGCCGCGATATAGCGAGGGTCGGCCTTGTCGATCTCGGTGGTGACGGGATATTCGAGCGGCAGTTCCTCGATGCCTTCCGGTAAAAGCCCCTCGACCGTGCGGCGGGCATTGCCCCGGCGACCACGTTTGGCGAAATACGCCACCACATCCGCCCGCTCCAGCGCCTTCAGCGCCTTGACGGTGATGAGTTCGGGATCGCCGGGTCCGGTGCCGACGCCAATCAGGGTTCCGCTCACAGGCCCGCCCTCGCAAGTGCGTTGATGGCCGCCGCCGTCATGGCGCTGCCGCCCATGCGGCCGCGCACGATGGCGAAGGGAATGCCAAGCCCGCTCTCGGCCAGCGCTTCCTTGGATTCCATCGCGCCGACGAAACCGACCGGCATGCCGATGATGGCGGCAGGCTTCGGCGCACCGGCGCGCAGCATGTCGAGCAGGTAGAAGAGCGCGGTCGGCGCGTTGCCGATGGCCACCACCGCGCCCTCCATGTGCTCGCGCCAGAGTTCCAGCGCAGCAGCGGAGCGCGTGTTGCCAAGCTTTTGCGCAAGCTCCGGCGTGCGCGCATCGCGCAAGGTGCAGATCACGTCGTTTCCGGCGGGCAGCCGCGTGCGGGTCACGCCACGCGCCACCATCTCCGCATCGCACAGGATCGGCGCGCCTTCTTTCAGCGCCGCGCGGCCAGCGGCCACGAACCCTTCGGAAAAGACGAAATGTTGCGCCGCCTCCACAAGCCCGCAGGCATGGATCATGCGGATGGCCACATCGGCCTCTTCCATGCTGAAGCGCGCGAGATCGGCCTCGGCGCGGATGATCGCGAACGACTTTTCATAAATGGCGTTGCCGTCGCGTATATACTCGGTTTCTTGCATTCAGCCTGACTTTCGAAGAAGGGCGGCGCGCAGCGTCTCGCCGCGCTCGATGAGAAAGGTGCGAAGGCGCTCGGAAGGTTTTGCGCCAACGGAGGAAAGGGTGCAGCCACCTTCAACCGCGATCAGGTTCACAACCGGCCCGGCGGGCTGGGCGCATCCTTTTTCGCAGGCCGAAAGGTGAAGGCGGAACGGACCGTCCGGCAAACCCGCCGCAGCCGCCTCGGCGGCAAGCGCCTTGGCATCGAATCGCGCCGAAGCGCAAGCGGGCGCCCCGGCGCAGGCGGCGATGGAAAGGCGCGGATCGTCGCCTTTCGTGACGAAACCCAGCGCGTGCGCTGCCTGCAACGCCTCTTCGTGACGGGCTTCGTCGAGGCCGAGGAGAAGCAGGCCGTGGCGCGGCGTAAGGCGGATTTCGCTTGCATCGGATACAGCCTCGCAGAGCGCCACTAGCACTTCCGCTGAAATCTGGCCGAAGGGCAGGGCGATGCCCAGCGCGTTTTCCCCGCCTGCCATGGCAAACGGGCCGACCGGTGCCGCATCGGCGCGCGACGCGTGTGTCTTTACCGGTGCAAGCCCGGCGCTCAGCGCGTTCGTTTCTGCCTGCGTGAAATCGCGCGCGCGCCCGCCAGTCTGCGCCAGAAGGTCGAGAATGGCGAGCGCCCTGTCGCCTGCCACGCGTTCATCCCCCGCGCCCAGCCAGTGCGCCGTCGCGCCATTGCCGCCAATGCCGATCAGCCACTGCCTGTCATCAGCCATGATGAGCTTTATGTCGGCGCTGATCGCATCGAGATGCAGTGTGCCGCCGCAATCGACCGTGACGGACACTTTTGGCGCAAGGCATGGGCCAAGGCCATGCGCAGCGACATGCGCATTGATGCGCTCCGCAAGCGGAGGAGGAGGGGCGAGCGGTGCGGTCTCCACCGCAAAGCCATCCACAGGACCAAGCTCCAGCGCGTTGATTTCCGTGGCAAACAGGGGGGCGCTCTCGGTAGTCAGTCCGCGTATCTGCAATTTGCCGCGCGCGGTCACTTCCAGAATGCCGTTGCCATGCCGGCCCGCCGCTTTTGCGATGCCCGCCAGCTTCTCAGGCGTCAGCGCGCCATGGGCCGGCGCAATCCGCGCGAGCAGCCCGTCGCCGGTCTTCATGGGGGCGGAGAGTGTGGGGCAAGCGCCGCGCCGCATCGTCATGCTGTCGCCTCCGCAAGAAGTGCGGCCAGATCGGCATCGACGGAATTGCGGCGGGGGTGCCACAGGCCGCGCCTTCGCGCAGCGTGAAACCGTTCCGCCATGGCGTGAGCGGCGGCAGGGTTTTCCGCCAGAAGAAAATCGCGCACACGATCATCGCCGAGATAAGCGTCGAACACGGCATCGATCAGGCTGCCTGAAACCGCATCCGTGGTTTCAGCGAAGCCGATCAGCCGGTCCACGGTTTCCGTGAGTTCCGCCGCACCGCGCGGGCCGTGGCGCAACTGGCCTTCGATGAAGCGCGGATTGACCGCACGGGCCCGCACGGTGCGGGCAATGGCCTGCGCCAGAGAGCGGGCGCGCGGACGTTCCGGATCGGTTGTGTCGAGCACCACCAGATCAGCCTTGCCGCCCAGCGCTTCCACCGCCGCCGCGAACCCGCCGATGAAGGCCACATCCGCCGAGCCTTCGAGAATATCGCGCCCGGCATCGTCGCCCGTGTGGAGAAGCATGTCGGCGTCCGCCACCTGCCTTGCAAACGCGCCGTCTTCCCGCCGGCCTTCGCCCTCCGCGCCGCCGAAGGCAAACGCGCCCGCGTCCAGATAGGCCTGCCCGAGTTCGGCGCGTTCCTGCCAGTCTCCGCGCGCAAGCTTTTCTTCCGGTCCCGCGCCATAGGTGCCGGGCGCGGAGCCGAAAATACGCGCCGGAGCCTTGCCGGCTTTTCGGGCGGCGCTCGCAAGCGGGTTTTCGCTGTCGTCTTCGTCACGCGCGGCCACGGCGGCAACCGCCGTATCGAGAAGCGCGATCTGGGTGGGAAACATATCGCGAAACAGACCGGAAATGCGCCAGGTCACGTCGATGCGCGGGCGGCCAAGGCTGGCCGGCGGCAGCACTTCGATGCCCGTCACACGGCCCGTCGCCTGATCCCATTGTGGGCGGCAGCCCATCAGCGCCAGACCCTGTGCGATCTCCTCGCCGCCGGTGCGCAGGCTCGCGCTGCCCCAGAGGTCGATCACCAGCGAGCGTGGCCAGTCGCCATGCTCCTGCAGATAGCCGCGCACAGCTTCATCCGCCGCCATTTTGCCAAGCGCGCTTGCGGTTGGCGTGGGCAGGGTGCGCGGGTCGGCGGTGAAAATGTTGCGGCCCGTCGGCAAAACATCGGTGCGCCCCCGCGCCGGCGCGCCGGAGGGGCCGGGTGCGATGTGTCGGCCATCGAGCGATGCCAGAAGCGCGCGCTTCTCGCTCTCCGCGCAGGCGCGGCGTTCGGGCGCTTCATCCGCGCCGCTGCCCCGGCCATAAATGTGCAGCCCGTCCTTGATGGCGAAATCTTTCAGATCACACAGCCAGGCGTCGATCTGCATCAGCGCCGCATCCGTGTCGCCAGTGTCCTCAACGCCGGCATCACGGGTCAGGCCCGTCCGCTCGGCGGTTTCCACGATCAGCTGCGCCAGCCGGTCGCGGCGGCGGCGGTCCAGACCGTCGGCCTGCGCATATTCGTCCACCAGCCGTTCCAGCTCCTGCTGGTCTTCAGAAAGCCCGGCACCCGCAAGCGGCGGCGTCAGATGGCCGAGCGTGACCGCGCCGATGCGGCGCTTGGCCTGCGCGGCTTCGCCCGGATTGCTGACGATGAAGGGATAGACCACCGGCAGCGCGCCCGCCACGATCTCCGGAAAACAGGTTTCCGTCAGCGCCACGGTTTTTCCCGGAAGCCATTCCAGCGTGCCATGCGCACCCACATGGATCAGCGCATGGGCATCGAGCCCTTCCCGCATCCAGTGGCCGAAGGCGACGAGCGCATGGCGCGGCGCAAGCGTCGGGTCGTGATAGTCCACGCGCCGGTCTGCCGAACGTCCCCGGTCCGGCGCAAGCGCCACGGTGACATTCCCGAACCGCGCCGCGCGGAACGGAAAGACGCCATCCTCCGCATCGTCTTCGGCCGGTCCCCAGGTGGCGAGCAGCGTTTCACGCGCCTCTTCGGGCAGCGCATCGAAGGCCACCCGGTATTCATCCAGCGAAAGCGCTTCCGAAGGCTGTTCGAGGCGCTGCATCAGCGCCCTTGGCGTCTCCGGAACACCATCAACCGCATACCCCGCCGCACCGAGGTCATGCAGCATGGCAAGCACGCTCGACGGCACGTCGAGACCCACCGCATAGCCGGTGCGGCCGGGCGCGCTAGGATAATCCGGTATGAGAACGACAATGCGGCGCTCCGCCGCCGGTGTGCGGCCAAGCTTCAGATGTGCGGCAATCCTTGCCGCCACCTGCCTTATGCGCGCGGGTTCGGGCCGGTTGCGCTGAACGCCGAAGGAAAGCCCTTCATCCATCGCCGCCTCATCCTTGAAGGAAATCGCGCCAGCCATCAGCCGGCCATCGAGTTCCGGCAGCACCACATGCATGGCAAGGTCCGCAGGCGCGAGGCCGCGCTGCCCTTCCTGCCACGCTTCGCGCCGCGTGGTGGCGGTGACCACCTGAAAAACCGGCACGCCAAAACGGTCGAACAGTGTTTTTTCGCCAGGCTCCGCGCCGCTGGAAAACGCCGTCGCGGTGATGAGCGCCTCAGGTTTCAACGTCTCCACGGCGTCCCGAACGAAATCGGCGGCAACCGGGTCGCGCAGGCTGGAGACGAAAACAGGAACCGCACACAGCCCCTGTTCCTCAAGCGCCTCCACCAGCGCGTCGATGGGCGCGACATCGCTGGCAAGCAGCATGGAGCGATAAAAGAGGATCGGAACGATTGCCCTGCCGGGCTGCGCGGCAAAGAAGCCCGCCTCCACGATGCCATGACCCGGCGCATAGAAGCCTGCCTTGGCGACCGGTTCGGCCTCCGGCGTGTCGATCTCCCGCCCCGCAAGGCGCGCCATCTGCATGGTCAGCGCGCGCATATTGTCCGGCCCGCCCTCGCGAAAGCAGGCAAGCAGCGCCGCGCGCGCTTCCGGCGAAACGGTGGAGCGCTCGGCAAGGCGCGGGTCGTCCTGATGGCATTCGCCGGGCAATAGCGCCAGCGCGATACCCTTGTCTCGCGCAAGCTCCGCCAGCCGGTCACAGCCATAGCGCCACCACTCATAGCCGCCCAGCACCCGCACCAGAATGGTGCGGGTGTGCGCTGCCGTGTTGTCGATCCACAGATCGACCGACATGGGGTGTCGCAGATCGCGCAACGCGGCAAGGCACAGCGAGGGCAGGGCCTCGCGGTTCGCCTGCCATGCAGAGGCGATCCCTGCCAGATCGCTGTCGGTGAACGACAGCGCCACCATATCCGCCGGCGACTGCTGCAGATCGACAGGTTCGATCAGGTCGTCCAGAGAGGCGGTGGTGGTGGCGAGGATGTGCATCGGATCAGGCCGAGAGAAGGCTTTCGATGCGCGCGCGATCAATACCCTTGAGGCCGATCACGACAAGCCGCGTTTCGGCAGCTTCACCGGCCTTCCACGGACGGTCGTAATGATGCGAAACGCGCGGGCCCACGGCCTGCACCTGCAGGCGCATGGGCTTGCCCTTCACATGCGCAAATCCCTTGAGACGCAGAACCTCGCCGGTCTCCACCGCCGCGTTGACGCGCGCTTCCAGATCTTCAGGCCGCAGGACCGATGGCAGATCGACGACAAACGTATCGAAATCGTCATGCTCATGATCGTGCGGGTCGTCGTGATGGGTCTTGCGGTTTTCGATGTCGTCTTCCACCGCGAGGCCGAGACCGAGCAGCAGCGCCGGGTCCACCTTGCCATGGGCGCTCGGCACGATCTGCACATTGCGCGACAGATGGCCCTCGATGCGGGCGCGGGCGCGCTCATTGCCTTCCGCGTCCAGAAGGTCGCTCTTGGACAATACGATGAGATCGGCGCAGGCCACCTGATCGTCGAACACCTCTTCCACGGGATCGTCATGGTCGAGCGAATCATCAGCGGCGCGCTGCGCCGCGAGCGCATCCATGTCGGCGGCCACCTGACCGTCGGCCAGCGCCGGCCCGTCCACCACCGCAATGACGCCATCGACGGTGACGCGATTCTTGATCGCCGGCCACTGGAAGGCCTGCACCAGCGGCTTGGGCAATGCCAGACCGGAAGTCTCGATCAGGATGTGATCCACCTTCGGCTCACGGGCGAGAATCTGGTCGAGTGCCGGCACGAAATCGTCGGCCACGGTGCAGCAGATGCAGCCATTGGCCAGTTCGAGCACGTTTTCCTCCGGGCAATTGTCGAGCCCGCAACCCTTCAGCACCTCGCCATCGACGCCGGCATCGCCGAATTCGTTGACGATGATGGCAAGCCGCTTGCCCTTGGTGTTTTCCAGCACATTGCGAATGAGCGTTGTCTTTCCGGCACCGAGAAAGCCGGTCACGACGGTGCAGGGCACACGATTGAAGCTCGTGGTCATGGGATATCCTTCAGACGGAGTGTGGTGAATGCGGGGATGCGGGTGAAGGAGACGCCAGCCCTTTCACGCCGCGTTCGGGCAAGGTCGCCATGAATGGCAGAGAGAAGGCGCTGAGCGGCGCAATCGGCAGTCACAATGCACACTCCTTGCCCGGGACACCCGCCAGGCGGTCAGGATTTCATTTTCAGACGGCAGGTTTCCTGGCTCACGGGTCGCTGCGCTCTCCAGCCTTCCCAGGGCGTTGCCCCAGTGGCGTGTCAGGTGCGCTCTCCGCTTACAGTTGCGGGGACAGCTGCGGCATTGGGCAAGGCCCGCACCGCATTCCCTCTTAGCCTCCTCCCTTGAGGGAAGAGGACCGTCTGCCTCGCATTTATGGCTCGCCTGGCATGTCTGTCAATGCGTGAAGAAAGCGTTTGCCGGGAGAGACGACTCCTGTATGGTCGGGCCGCTGTCGGTTCCGCGCAAGCGGACCAGAGGGAACATGGTGCGGCGCAAAATGCGCCAAGGCCATGGCTGCCCCCGCAACTGTAAGCGGTGAGCGTTTTCCTGATCGCCACTGAGGCTTTTTGTCTTGGGAAGGCTGGAAAACGCTTCGACCCGTGAGCCAGGAAACCTGCCGACAGTATGAAAGAAACACCGTATCCCTCGGGTGGAGGGGAAAGGACCGGACATGACCACGCGTATCGCACGCATTTTTTCCGCATTCGTTTTTTCATCGCTCTTCGCAACCAGCGCCGAGGCCCATCACGCCATGGGCGGAGAAACGCCCACGACCCTCTATGAGGGACTGGTCTCGGGTCTGGCGCATCCCGTGATCGGGCTCGATCATCTGGCCTTCATCGTCGCCGCCGGCCTGTTGGCTGCCGTTGCCGGCATGAGCCTTTTTGCGCCGCTTCTGTTCGTCGCCGGCTCGCTGATCGGCGTCGGTCTGCACCTGATGCTGCTCGATCTGCCGGCGGCTGAAATCATCATCGCGGCAAGCGTTCTTGCCGGCGGCTGGCTTCTGGCGCGCGGCCGGGCGGTGGAGAACCAAATCCTCGTCTTCGCCCTGTTCCTGGTGGTCGGCTTGTTCCATGGCTATGCCTTCGGCGAGGCCATTGTCGGTAGCGAAGAGACGCCGCTCATCGCCTATCTCGCCGGCCTCGCCGCAATCCAGAGCGCCATCGCGCTCGGCGCATATTTTCTGGTCCAGTCGCGTGGCTGGGCCATTGAGGCCATGCAGCCCCGGCTTGCCGGTGCCGCCATCCTTGGCGTTGGCGTGACCTTTCTTGCCGGGCATCTTGTCGGCTGAGCCGGCAAAATAGCGATGCGATCCCTTCATTTCGTTCTGGGCGGCGCGCGCTCCGGCAAGAGCCGCCATGCCGAGAGGCTGATCGAGGCCGCACCAGCGCCCTGGCACTACATCGCCACGGCGCAGGCCTTCGATGACGAGATGCGCGAACGCATCGCCATGCACCGCGCGCGGCGCGAGGGGGCGGGGGCGGGGGCGTGGCAGACGCGCGACGCCCCGCTCGACCTGCCGGGCGTGCTTGAAAAATTGCCGGCCCGCGAAACGGTTCTGGTCGATTGCCTGACCCTGTGGCTCAGCAATCTCATGCTGAACGACCATGATCCAAAGCCTGCCGCCGAGGGGCTTCTATCGGCACTCGCCGCGAGAGAAGGAACAACGGTTCTCGTTTCCAACGAGGTCGGCTTCGGCATCGTGCCCGAAAACGCGCTGGCACGCCGCTTCCGCGACGAGGCGGGGTTCCTGAACCAGAAGATTGCCGCCGTTGCCGACAGCGTCACGCTGGTGGTTGCCGGCCTGCCCATGAAAGTGAAGTGACATGCGAGAGATCGACGCAAACGAAGCCGAGCGCCACAAGGCAAAGATGGAAAAGCGCAAGGCGGTTCAGGATGCCGAAGTGCGCGACAAGACGGTCGAGAAGGGGCTTCTGATTGTCAACACCGGGCCGGGCAAGGGCAAATCCACCGCCGCTTTCGGTCTTGCGCTGCGCATGCTCGGCCATGGCCGCCGCGTGGGTGTCGTGCAGTTCATCAAGGGCGCCTGGCACTGCGGCGAGAAGGACGCCTTCGCAGCCTTCGGCGATCAGGTTTCCTGGCACACGATGGGTGAGGGCTTCACCTGGGAAACGCAGGATCTGGCGCGTGACATCGCCGCCGCCGAGCGCGCGTGGGGAAAGGCCGAGGAGTTGATGGCCGATCCGACCATCGGTCTGGTGGTGCTCGACGAGCTGAACATCGCCCTGCGCTACGACTATCTCGATCTTGAAAGCGTGGTGACCGCACTGACCGGGCGGCGCAGGGATCTGCATGTGGTCGTGACCGGCCGCAACGCCAAGCCGCTATTGACCGAGGCTGCCGATCTCGTCACCGAAATGGGGCAGGTGAAGCATCATTTCGCCGCTGGCGTGAAAGCGCAGAAGGGCATCGAATTTTAGGTCGCCCTGCTTTGAAGTTGTGCGTGGTTCGACAGGCTCACCATGAGGGAGGGAGAGACACAGCAACTGCGTCCTCCATGTTGATGAACAGGCTTGCCAGCCGCCACCTCCCTCATGGTGAGCCTGTCGAACCACGCACGACGCAGCTGCCAGAAGATCAGAGAGCGCGACAAACGCGCCCCATTCTCTCGCTCCAATCCGCCAATCTCAGAAAGCCAGATGCCAGAGCCCGACGGCAAGCGCCACAAGCCCGATCAACAGCCCGTCAGCAATCCGATAGAGCGTAAGCGCCCGGCGAATATCACCGGCATTGGCACCGCGGCGGCCACCATCTCCCATCACCGCGTCGTCCACCACCTCGCCGCCATAGCGGCGCGGGCCGGCAAGGGCGAGGCCGAGTGCACCTGCCATGGCCGCTTCCGGCCAGCCGGCATTGGGCGAGCGATGATGGCGCGCATCGCGGCGCACCGCGCGCCATGCCGCTCCAGCCGAGGCGTCGCGCATGAAGAACGCTGCAGCAATGAAGAGAAACGCCGTCAGGCGCGACGCGGGCAGGTTGATCAGATCGTCGAAACGCGCCGCCGCCCAACCGAAATGAAGGTGCTGCGCGGTCTTGTGGCCGATCATGGAATCACCCGTGTTCGCGGCCTTGTAGAGCGCGCCGCCCGCCAGCCCGCCAACCGCCAGCCAGAACACGGGCGCGACCACGCCGTCGGAGCAATTTTCGGCAAGGCTCTCGATGGCCGCGCGCGAAACGCCGGCCTCATCGAGGCTTTCGGGATCGCGGCCAACGATCTGCGAAACCGCTTTGCGTCCTTCCAACAGCCCCCCCGCGTCCAGCCCGTCCGCCACCGCTTTCACATGGGTGGCGAGGCTCCGCTGGGCGACGAGCGTGCTGCCTACAAGCGCGGCGACCAGCAGCCCGGCCCAGCCGGAAAGAGCCGTCTGGATCAACCAGCCGGCCAGACCTGCGAGCATCAGAATGGCGGCCAGCGCAAGCGCGCCATTCAGGCGGCGCGCACCGGGCGAAAGGGTTTCGACATTGCATCGCGCGTCCGCCAGCGCGATAAGACGGCCAATCCAGGTGACGGGATGACCGATCAGGCGAAAGAGAAGCTGCGGATAACCGATGGCGAGCTCGACCAGCATGGATGAAAGGGCGATCAGAATGGACATCAGGCCTCGACTGGCTGACCGGGCGACGGACAGGGTGACCGATCACGGCGGCAGTCTCGTACAGGCTTCGGCGCTCTTTCCAGACGCGCCGACGCCCTTTCTCGATCTGTCCACCGGCATCAACCCACACCCCTATCCTTTTTCGCCGCTGCCTGCCAGCGCCGTGGAGCGCCTGCCCGAAGAGGCTGACATCGCCGCCCTAACGGAGCAAGCCGCCGACTACTACGGTGCCCCCTGCGCCGCCCATGTCATCGCCGCGCCGGGAACCCAGCTTCTCCTGCCGCTGGTCGCATCGCTTCTGGCGCCCGGCCCGGCCCGCATTCTCGGTCCCACCTATGCCGAACACGCGCGCGCCGCCGCACTCGCCGGGCATACGGTCGAAGAGGTGGAGCGTTTCGATGCGCTTCATGGCGCGCGGCTTGCCGTGGTGGTCAATCCAAACAATCCCGACGGGCGGCTGATGGGTCGCAGCGAATTGCTCCATCTTGCGGAAAATCTGCGCCGCAATGGCGGTATTCTGGTGGTCGATGAGGCCTTCATGGATGTCGGCCCGCAGGCCGAGAGCCTCGCCGGCGATGTGGAAGCCGGCAACATCGTGGTGCTGCGCTCGTTCGGAAAGTTCTTCGGTCTCGCTGGCATGCGTCTGGGGTTCGCACTTGCTTCGGAAGAGCTTGCGCAGAAACTTTCCGCATGGCTGGGCCCATGGGCGGTTGCAGGGCCGGCGCTTCATGCCGGGCTTGAGGCATTCGCGGACCGCGACTGGCAGAGCGCCATGCGGCGTGATCTCATCAAGGCGCGCATAAGGCTCGATGCCCTTTTCGACAACGCAGGACTGAAGATCGAGGCCGGCACCGATCTCTTCCGCTTCCTGCGCCATCCCCGCGCGGCAGAGCTCTTCGATCATCTGGGCCGCAGCGGCATTCTCGTGCGGCGTTTCGCGGAGCGTCCCGATTGCCTGCGCATCGGCCTGCCGGGAGACGATCAGGCTTTCGAGCGCGTGCGCATCGCTCTGGGAAGCTGGCAAAGGAGCGGCGCGTAATGCTCTATGTCTGTCCCGCTTCGCATCTGGAACGTATGCTGAAAGCGACCGGCGCGCGGCACATGATCTCTTTGACATCGAGCGGTGAACCACCCGCTCTTGACCAGATCGATACGGTGCCGAAACGTCTCCATCTGGCCATGCACGACATCACGGATCAGCGCCCGGGGCTGATCGCGCCAGCCCTGGATCAGGTCGAGCAGTTGCTCGATTTCGCCCGCGACTGGGACTGGCGCTCGCCGATGGTCGTGCATTGCCATGCGGGCATCAGCCGCTCCACCGCCGCCGCCTATGTCATCGCCAATGCCTTCGCGCGCGAGATGGACGAATTCGCCCTGGCGCGGATGCTGCGCGAGCGCGCGCCGAGCGCCACGCCAAACCGGCGCATCGTCGCGCTGGGCGACCGGCTGCTTGAGCGCGAAGGCCGGATGATCCGCGCGATCCATGAGATCGGCCGAGGTGCGGAAGCCTTTGCGGGCGAGCCGTTTCACTACCCCGCCCGCTGAATGCGAAACAGGCCCCCTGGATCGCCGTGCGTCCATCTAAGGGGCCTGTCCCTGTCGCAGCGTCTTATTCTGCTGGCGTCGTGCTTGGTATGGCCGGCGTCTCCCAGCCATGGTCGCTCAGATCGGCAATGGTTTCGCCGCTGTCATGCCAGCCCTTCATCTCCGCCTCGCTCGCCCGGGGCGAGAAAAGACCCGTATAGGCATAGGCGAGGCCGATCACCGGCGACAGCCAGCAGGCGAAGGCGAGCGGGATATAGAGCAGGTTCTCCAGATGCCCATCGGAGACACCGAGCGCCAGCGCGCTGATCACGAAGGCACCGCCTGCGTTCCACGGAACCAGCGGCGAAATCAGCGTGCCGCCTTCTTCCACCGCGCGCGACAGATTGAGCGTGGAATAGCCCATGCCGCGATAGACCGGCGCATACATGCGCCCGGGCAGCGCGATGGAAAGATAGGGATCGCCCGCGACCAGATTGGTCGCCATGGACGTGCCCACGGCTGCCGTCTGGATGCCGGCAAAACTCTTCACCTTCATCATGATCGCCTTGATGATGGTCTCAAGACAGCCGGTCTTCTCCAGCGCACCGCCGAAGCCGAGCGCGATCAGCACCAGCGAGATCGTCCACATCATCGACTGGATGCCGCCGCGATTGAGCAGCGAGTCGATCTCGCTCACGCCGGTGTCGATCCTGTAGCCGCTATTGGCATAGGTGAAGACATCATGCAGCCCCACGCCCTGTGCGATCATCGCCGTCAGCCCGCCGGCCAGAACGCCGGCAAAGAGAGACGGGATCGGCGGCATGCGCTTCACGGCCAGCGCGATCACCAGAATGGCCGGCAGAAGCAGCCAGGGCGAAATCACGAAGTTTTCCCGCAGCGACGCGGTGATCGTCGTGATCTTCTCGAATGAGGCACCGCCGGACTCGATCAGACCATAGCCGGCAAAAAGATAAATGCCGAGCGCAATCAGCATCGAAGGAATGGTCGTCGGCATCATGTTCTTGATGTGCGAGAACACGTCGACGCCCGTCACGGCCGGTGCCAGATTGGTGGTGTCGGAGAGCGGCGAGACCTTGTCGCCGAAGAACGCACCCGAAACGACCGCGCCCGCGGTCCAGTAGACCGGAATGCCAAAGCCGGCACCGATGCCCATCAGCGCCAGGCCAACCGTTCCGACCGTGCCCCACGACGTGCCGAGCGAGAGCGACACGACGGCGCACAGAAGCATGGCCGCCGCAAGGAAAATCTCCGGCGAGAGAATGGTCAGTCCGTAATAGATCAGTGTTGGCACGGTGCCGCTTGCAATCCAGACGCCGATGATCATTCCGACGGTGATAAGCACCGATACGGACGGCAGCGATACGTGGATGACGTGAAACACGCCCTTTTCGATATCCTCCCAGTCGAAACCGAGCTTGATGCCGACCAGCCCGGTAAGGGCGAGACCTATGGCAAGGGGCACATGGGGCGTGAAATCATCAAAATAGAAAAGCTGGACGCCAAGCACGATGAGCGTGAGCAGCACCGGCGTCAGCGCGAGCGGTAAGCTCGGCAGAGCCTTTTGCGGGGATGACATGTCTCTCTCCCATTAGTGTTCGTCGAGGGCGCGTTGACCGCGCTCTTGTTCATTTGACGATAACAGGAGTGAAAACCCGTTTGGTCTTAATTTGCCGCTATTAAGGTCTAATCGACCAAATATTCCATTTCTGATAGATCAGGTCATGGCTAAAACAGATTTTCGGAAGAGATTTTATCATCGGTAAATTTATGTCTCGGCGAGAATGTCTGCGGCAATGCGGAAGGATTTCAGCCGTGCATCATGGTCATGAATCTGCCCCGTAATGATGATTTCGTCCGGCCTGTGGCGCGCCAGAAACGCGCTTAACGCCTCCCGCACGGTTTGCGGGCTGCCGGCGGCCGTGCAGGCAAGTGCCTGCGCCACACCGGCGGCAATGGCAGGCTCGAGGATTTCTTCAACATTCTCCACGGGACGGGGCAGGGGTCCCGGTCGCCCGGTGCGCAGATTGGCAAAGGCCTGCTGCATGGAAGACTTCAGAAACAGCCCCTCCGCGTCCGTATCGGCGGCAAAAACGTTGAGCGCCATCATGAAATGCGGCTTTTCCAAATGTTCAGAGGGCCGGAATGTCTGGCGGTAGACCTCAATCGCCTGTTCCAGCGCGGCAGGCGCGAAGTGCGAGGCGAAGGCATAGGGCAGGCCAAGATGCGCGGCGAGCTGCGCGCCATAAAGGCTGGAGCCAAGTATCCAGACCGGCACATGCGTGCCCCGTCCGGGGATGGCGCGTACCTTCTGACCGGGTTCATCGTCACCCAGATAGGCGATCAACTCCATGACATCGCGTGGGAAGCCCTCACCATCGTCGAGCCCCCGCCGCAGGGCGCGGGCCGTGGCCATGTCGGTGCCCGGCGCGCGGCCAAGCCCCAGATCGATGCGGTCGGGATAAAGCGTGGCCAGCGTGCCGAACTGCTCGGCGATGATCAGCGGCGCGTGGTTGGGCAGCATCACACCGCCCGCGCCCACGCGGATCGTCTTCGTGGCGGCGGCCACCTGCCCGATCAGGACCGAGGTTGCCGCGCTGGCGATGCCCGCCATGTTGTGATGTTCGGCAAGCCAGAAACGGCGATAGCCCCAGCTCTCGGCATGGCGGGCAAGATCGAGCGTGTTGTGGAGTGCATCGGCAACGCTCGAACCGTCGGGGACGGGCGCCAGGTCGAGAACGGAAAAGGGGATCATGGGAGAACTCCGGGGAGGAAAATCACTCCCCGGCATATGGGGGCAATTTGCGCCGATCCAAGGGTGTCGCTTTCAACGATCCCTGACGTCATGGGCAGAACGCTGGCATCCAGTCTTCAGATTGTTACGATGCCCCATTGCATTATCGCCGTGCGTGGTTCGACAAGCTCACCATGAGGAAAGCTTTACCCGGCAATGAGCCTTGGGCGAAGACGGTGCAACGCATCCATTCGCCAACCCCGCCCCTCATGGGGAGGAAAATCACTCCCCGGCAAATGGGGGCAATTTCCGCTGATCCAAGGGTGGCGTTTTCAATGGCCCCTGACGTCATGGGCAGAACGCTGGCATCCAGTCTTCAGATTGTTTCGATGCCCCTTTGCATTATCGCCGTGCGTGGTTCGACAAGCTCACCATGAGGAAAGCTTTACCCGGCAACGAGCCTCGGGCGGAGACAGTGCGACGCATCCATTCGCCAACCCCGCCCCTCATGGTGAGCTTGTCGAACCACGCACCGCGATCCAATTCCCCCCGATAGCACCTTCCTTTGCCAGCGCTTCAATCTCGTCAGCGTCGAAGCCGCTCGCTTCCAGAACCGCCCTCGTGTCGGCGCCCAGCTCGGGCGCGGGATGGCGCAGGCGGCAGGGCGTGTCGCTCAGCTTCACCGGAAAGCCCAGCATGCGGATCGGACCGTGGTTCGGCTGGTCGACCTCGATCACCATCTCCTGCGCCCGCGTCTGCGGGTCGTTCAAGGCCTCGGCCAGGTTCTGCACCTTGCCGCAGGGCACGCCGGCGGCATTGAGCCGCGCAATCCAAGCCTCCTGCGTGTCCCGACCGACTGCCTGATTGATCATCTCGTTGAGTTCGGGACGGCGGGCAAAGCGCTTGTCATTCGTGTCGTAGCGCGGATCCTTCATCAGGTGACCGAGCTCCAGCACATCGAGAAACCGCTTCAGGATCACGTCATTGGAGGGCGCGACGGCAATCTCGCCGTCCCGCGCCCTGAAGAGGCCATAAGGGGCCACCAGCGGGTGGTCATTGCCGGTGCGGGCAGGCAGCTCTCCGGTGGTGAAATATTCCGACGCCAGATAGGCCATCATGCTGATCGCGCCATTCATCATGGCGCTTTCCACATGCTGTCCCGTTCCATTGAGATCGCGCGCGCGCAGCGCGCTCACAATGCCGAATGCACAATAGAGGCCAGCCACGAGATCGGTGATCGGCTGCGCGACGCGCATCGGCTCCGTGCCTTCCGCGCCGTTCACGCTCATCAGCCCGCTCATGGCCTGGGCGATGAAATCGAAGGCGGGGCGGTCCACATAGGGGCCGGTCGAGCCATAGCCGTTCACATTGGCGGTCACGAGCCTCGGGTTAAGCGCGTTCAGGCGTTCCTCGCCGAAACCCATCTTCGCCATCACGCCGGGGCGGAAATTGTCGATGAGGACGTCGGCATCCGCGATCAGCCGCTCCAGCACCGCGCGGCCGCGCGCGCTATAGAGATCGATGACGACCGATTTCTTGTTGCGGTTGAAGCTTGCATAATAGGCGGAGAACCCGTTGCGCAGCGTGCCCTGTTCGCGGATCGGGTCGCCCTTGGCGGGTTCGACCTTGATCACCTCCGCTCCCATGTCGCCCAGCATCATGGTGCAGAACGGGCCGGAGAGAACCCGCGTCAGATCGACGACCCGAATGCCTTCGAGCGGCGCTTTTTTCTCGGTCATGTTCTCAGCCATTGGCGGTCGCAACGCTGTCCATGCTGGCGGTCTGGAGCCGCGGCCCCGCCTTCATCACCTGGCCGGGAAGCGTGCGCCCGATGATCGCTTCGGCTTCCTGCGCGACACCGATCAGTTTTTCGAGATCGACACCGGTTTCCACCCCGCATTCGCTCAGCATGTAGACGAGATCCTCGGTGCAGATATTGCCCGTCGCACGCGGCACGAAGGGGCAGCCGCCAAGGCCGCCAATGCTCGCCTCATAGCGGGTCACACCCTCCAGCAGCCCGGCATAGACACAGGCAAGCCCCACGCCGCGCGTGTTGTGGAAATGCAGCGCGATGTCGGCCTCCGGAACCGCCTCTCTCAGCGCGCGGCAGCGCTCCTGCACCACGGGCGGCGTCGCCATGCCCGTCGTGTCGCCCAGCGAAAGCGTGGTGATGCCCATGTCGCGATAGGCGCGGGCGATCTCCACGACCGAGGAGACCGGCACATCGCCCTCGAAAGGACAGCCGAAGGATGTGGCAATCGCCCCATAGACCGGAATGTCTGCATCGCCTGCAATGCGCACGATATTGGCGAAGCCTTCAAGCGATTGCGCGCGGGTGCGGTTCACATTCTTCAGATTGTGGCTCTCCGAGGCCGACATGAAAACGACCATGGCATCGACACCGGCCTCGGCCGCGCAATCGGCGCCGCGCGCATTGGGCACCAGCGCGGTCAGCACCGCGCCTTTCGAGCGGTCGATGCCGGCCAGAACGTCTGCTGCATCCCGCATCTGCGGCACGGCACGTGGCGAAACGAAGGACGTGACCTCCAGATGGCGGATACCGGCATCGATCAGCCCGTTGACGAGCGCGATTTTCCTGTCCGTCGGCACGAATTGCGGCTCCGACTGCAATCCGTCGCGCGGTCCCACTTCGACAACGCTGACGCGCTCGGGAAACCCTTTCACAAGGTGGCCGGCTGGTGCTGTCACGATTTTTCCTCCCACCTGATTGCATCGGTAGACCGGATTGGTATACCGTCTTGCGAAGAACGGTCAATGCCCGTTCCAAAAATGGCAGACCGGAGGGCAGGGAGGCTTTCCGGACCGCCGCACATGCAGGGAGGAGTGCCCGTCCATCATGGGTGAGGCTGCAAAAGACATGGCTGAACAGCCGCTCGGCGAGCGCGTGCTTTCGCGCATTCGCGGCGATGTGCTCTCGCTCAAGCTTGCGCCGGGCGAAGTCGTGTCCGAACGATCGCTGGAAACCGCCTATGGCGCCTCGCGCACCCCCATCCGGCAGGCTCTTGCGGAGCTGATCCGTGAGGGGCTTGTCGTGAAGGCCGAGCGGGGCTATGCCATCGCGCCGTTCGACCTGCAGCAGCTTGAGGAAATCTTCGAATACCGCGAGATCGTCGAGGACGCGGCGATCCGTCTTGCCTGCGAAAGGGCAAGGCCTGAGGAGCTGGACGCCATCTTGCGCACGGTGGACGAAGGCCTGAGCGACTTCACGCCCGACGACTGGTTCGAGGCGGGGCTCGACGTGCATGTGCAGCTTGCCGCCCTTTCGGGCAATCGTTTCCTGCGCGATGCGGTGCAGGATGCGGTCAACCGCACGATCCGCGCCCGCTGGCTGGTGGCGAGCTCGCCGGAGGCGCGCGCCATCGCCCACCGCGAGCACAATGAAATCATAGCGCTTGTCCGGCAGCGGAAGACCGAGGCGGCCGCCGCCGCCATTCGCCGGCATGCGCGCGACGTGCGCGGGCAGATCCTGCAGGCGCTGGAGGATTCGCGCCGCCTTTTCGGCGCGCGCGGGTTTGTGGAAGGAGGCTGAGGGCGGACGCCAATCCGGTCTCGGACACTGGAATTTCGACTTCAATGAGGGAGGACTTGATGAGCAAACTTTCAAAGCTTTTTGGAGCGGCTGTCCTGTGGACGTCGCTTTCCGTGGCTGGTGCCACGGCTGCCGAGTGCATCGCACCTGCCGATCCCGGCGGCGGCTGGGATTTTACCTGCCGTACCATCGGCAAGATGCTGTTCGACCAGAAGCTGGTGGATGCACCGGTTCAGGTCACCAACATGCCGGGCGGCGTGGGCGCGGTCGCCTATGCCAAGGTCATGTCGTCGCGCGCCGACGATGCGGAGCTGATGGTGGCCACCTCCACCGTGGGCGTCACGCAGATCGCGCAGGGTAAATATCCGGCCGACACGTCGGTGATGCGCTGGGTGGCCATGCTGGGCACCGATGTCGGCGTGATCGTCGTGCCGAAGGATTCGGACTTCAAGACGCTCGACGATCTGGTGGCCGCGCTCAAGGAAGACCCGAGCGCGCTTGCGGTTGCCGGCTCTTCCGGCGCGGGCGGCTGGGACCATATCCGCCTCCTCATGCTGGCGCAGGCCGCCGGCCTCTCGGGCGATGAATACAAGCAGATCCGCTGGGTGCAGTTCGATGGCGGCGGCCCCGCCGTCACGCAGATGATCGGCGGGCAGGTTCAGGCGGTCTCCACCGATCTGGGCGAAATCGCCGGCTTCGTGGAATCGGGCGACATCCGCATTCTGGCAGCCCTCTCCGACGAGCGCATTCCCGCCTTCCCGGATTCACCCACCGCAAAGGAACAGGGCCTCGATGTGACCGGCTACAACTGGCGCGGTTTCTACACGGGCGGCGAGGTCTCCGACGAAGGCTACAATGCCTGGATCGAGCGCCTGCAGAAACTCTATGACACGGACGACTGGAAAGAGACCGCCAAGGGCAACGGCCTCGTGCCGGTGTGGCGCGGCGGCGCGGAGTTCGAGGCCTATGTGAAGGACCAGTCCGAACAGATGCGCAAGATTTCCCAGGAGATCGGAGTCATCAAGTGACAGACAGGATCGTCGGCCTTTTTCTTCTGGCCATTTCGATCTGGTACGGCGTGACCGCGGGAGACTATGAGGCGAGCTTCGGCGACCCTCTTGGCCCCGCGGCCTTTCCCATCATGCTGTCCGTGCCCGCGGCCATCCTCAGCCTGACGATGATCATCCGCCCGGATGAGGAGCCGGCCTGGGTCACGGGCAAGCCGCTTCTGTTGCAGGTTGGAGCGGTCTCGCTTCTGCTTGCCTATGCGGGCTTTCTGGAGGTGCTCGGCTTTCCGCTCGCCACCTTCATCGCCGTCGCGCTTTTGGGGCGCATCCTGCGCAGCTCATGGTCGAAATCCATCGCTTCTGCGGCGATCATGAGCGCGTTCCTGTTTCTTGCCTTCGACAAGCTGCTCGGCCTGCCGCTGCCGCTTCTCCCAGAATTCGTGAGCTGATTTCATGGACATGCTCTCCGCCCTGGCCCAGGGTTTTGCGGTGGCGATCACGCCGACCAATCTGGCTCTGGCGCTGTTCGGCTGCTTTGCGGGGACGCTGATCGGCGCGTTGCCGGGGCTCGGCCCCGTGAACGGCGTCGCCATTCTCATCCCGCTCGCCTTCTCGCTCGGGCTGGAGCCCACCTCGGCGCTCATCATGCTGTCCTGCATCTATTATGGCTGCATGTATGGCGGGCGCATCTCCTCGATCATGCTCAACATTCCCGGCGACGAGCCGGCCATCATGACCACGCTCGACGGCTATCCGATGGCGCGCGCCGGCAAGGCTTCGGAGGCGTTGGCCATCTCCGCCGTCGCCTCCTTTATCGGTGCGACCTTTGCCACCATCGGCCTCACGCTTTTCGCGCCGCTTCTGGCCAAGGCTGCCATCTATTTCGGCCCCGCCGATTATTTCGCGCTCTATGTCATGGCCTTCGCCACCATCGGCGGCATCACCTCGGTCAATCCGTTCAAGACGCTGCTTGCCGCCTTCATCGGCCTGATGATCGCCACGGTCGGCCTCGATCCCGCGACGGGCACGGCGCGCTACACGGCCGGTTCGTTCCACCTTTATGACGGTTTCGATCCCATCGTTGCCATTGTCGGCCTGTTCGCCATTTCCGAAGTGCTGGTCTATCTGGAGCGGGTGCATCAGGGGCAGGAGAAAATGGTTCCGCTCGGCCGCGCCCTGCCGCGCTTCAGGGACATGATGGCCGGCGGCTGGGCCAATTTCCGCGGCTCGGTCATCGGCTTTGTCTGCGGCATCCTGCCGGGGGCAGGCGCCTCGCTCGGCGCGTTCATGTCCTACATCGCCGAACAGCGCTGGAGCGCGAAGGACGGCAAGTTCGGCGAGGGCGACCCGCGCGGCATCGCGGCACCCGAGGCCGGCAACAATGCCGCGTCCGGCGGCGCGCTCATCCCCATGTTGACACTCGGCGTACCGGGCAGCGGCACCACGGCGGTCATGCTGGCGCTGCTCATCTCGCTCAACATCCAGCCCGGCCCATTGCTCTTCGACCGGCAGCCGGACCTCGTCTGGGGCCTGATCGCCGCGCTCTACATCGCCAACATCGCGCTGCTCATCATGAACATTCCGATGATCGGCCTGTTCACGCGCATGCTCTCCATGCCGCAATGGGTGCTGATGCCCTTCGTCGTGATGGTCAGCTTTCTCGGTGTCTACTCGATCAGCCACTCCACCTTCGACCTGTTCGTCATGGTCGGGTTCGGCGTAATGGGCTACATTCTGCGCATGCTGGGCATTTCTCTGGTGCCAGTCATTCTGGGCCTGCTTCTGGGTGCGGACATGGAAAACAATTTGCGCCGCGCGCTTTCCATCTCGAACGGCGATTTCCAGATCCTGTTTTCCAGCCCCATCGCGCTGACGCTCTACGCCATCACCGCGACCATGCTCGGCCTCGCCTTCCTGCTCGCCTTCCGCGCGCGCAGAAGGGCCCGCGCAGCGGCGGGGTGAGACCTCATGCGTTGACAGGTGTCACCCGAAGACGACCGTCTTGTGCCCGTTCATCATCACCCGGTTTTCCAGGTGCAGCTTGACGGCGCGGGCGAGAACCCGGCTTTCGATGTCGCGGCCCGTGGCGACGAAATCCTCAGCCGTCATGGCATGCGTCACACGCTCGGTTTCCTGTTCGATGATCGGCCCTTCATCCAGATCAGGCGTCACATAATGCGCCGTCGCGCCGATAAGCTTCACTCCGCGCTCATGCGCCTGATGATAGGGCTTTGCACCCTTGAAGCTCGGCAGGAACGAATGGTGGATGTTGATCACCTTGCCGTAGAGCCGGTTCGAAAGATCGTTGGAAAGCACCTGCATGTAGCGCGCGAGGATCACGAGATCCGCACCCGTCTCCTTGAACAGGTCGAGAAGCTTTGCCTCCTGCTCCTGCTTGTTGTCCTTCGTCACCTTCCAGCAGTGATAGGGGATGCCCTCCATCTCAGCCGTGGAGCGCGAATCCCCGTGGTTGGAAACGACGGCCACCACCTCGGCATCGAGCCAGCCGACGCGAATCTGGTAGAGCAGGTGCAAAAGCGCATGGTCGAACTTCGACACCATGATGATGATCTTCGGCCGCCGTGCCGTGTCGGCGATGGCCGTCTTCATGTCGAAACGCGCAATGGCCGGCTCCAGCGCGCGCAAGAGCCCGTCGCGCTCCACGCCCTGTGGCGCGGTAACGGCGATGCGCATGAAGAAGCGGTTGGTCTGCCGGTCCCAGAACTGATTGGATTCAGCAATATTGGCACCAAGACCGGCAAGCTCCGTCGTCACCGCGGCAACGATGCCGGGGCGGTCTTCGCAGGTGAGATTGATATGAAACGTCTTCTCGGTCATGGCGCGGCCTGAACTGATGGATTACAGAGTGAACACCCCGAAGGGTGCCGGGGTTTATACGCCATCGGGCCGGGATTGAAACTGCGTTAATGTCACGCGTGGCGAAGCCTATCCTCTCAGGAACCTTTTCAGGTTTACCTCCGGGTCGCTGAGAGCTCCCGACGGCACCGGCGTCTCCCGTTCGATGAGTTTCTCGGCGATGGATATGTGCCGGGCGACAGCATTGCCCAGCCCGACGCCGCTTGCAGAAGAAAGACGTTCGTCTTCATCTGTCTGGAACAAAACGAAAGCACCACCGGCGAGATTGCGGCGGGTGAAGGACCCGGCCGGGTTCGGCAGGCCGGCGACCTGCAGGCCGAGGTCGTACTGGTCGGACCAGAACCAGGGCGTGCGCAAATAGGCATCCTGCGCGCCGAGCATGGCGCGGGCGGCATGGGCCCCCTGATCCTGCGATGCCCGCCAGCTTTCCAGCCGCACGCGAGTTCCGCGGAAAGGAAAACTGCAGCAGTCGCCCGCAGCGAAGATATGCGGGTCTGTGGTCAAAAACCGGTTGTTGACGACAATGCCGTTGTCGACCGCAAGGCCGGCGTCTTCGGCCAGTCGAGTCTCGGGAACAGCGCCCACTCCCGCCACGACGACATCGGCGTCGATTTGTCGCCCGTCGCTCAGAAGAAGGCGGTCCGGCCCCGCCTCCGCGACCTGCGCACCGAAGAGGAAGCTGACGCCTTCTGCCCTGTGACGCGCCTCGAAAACGGCGGCGATCTCTGCCGGCACGATGCGCGCCATCGGCCGGCCGGCGGCTTCGAGAACGGTCACCCGGGCCCCGAGGCCGCGGGCCGTGGCGGCGAGTTCGAGGCCGATGAATCCGGCGCCTATGACCGCAAGTCGCCGGCCCGGCCCCAGCATTGCAAGGATCGCCTGTGCATCCTCGATTGAGCGCAGCGTCCATGCTGCTTCCATACCGGGAAAGACACGCGCCCGCGCACCGGTGGCGATCAGCAGCCTGTCGTAAGACAGCGCCCCGCCACCATGCGCCACGACGTGGCGTTTTTCAGGATCGATACGGACGATACGCACACCGCGCCGCAGTTCGATGCCTGCTTCCGCATAGCGCTCTTCTTCCGCTATCGGCTTTGGGACCGGCACGGCGGCCTTGGAAAGAGGCGGGCGCTCATAGGGCAGATGTGTCTCCTCGCCGATCAGCGTAACCTCGCCCTTATATCCCGCCTCGCGCAGGGTGAAGGCCGCGCGTACACCGCACTCTCCAGCACCTATGATGACGATCCCGGCCATTGTCCCGCTCAGGCGATATCGATCAGGACGCGGTCACCCTCGACCCTGACCGGGTACGTCCTCAGGTTCACACAGACCGGTGCTCCCCTTGCCTCCCCGGTGCGGTAATCGAAACGCCCATTGTGCTTGGGGCATTCGATGATATGGCCCATCACAAGCCCGTCTGCCAGATGCACCTGTTCATGGGTGCAAAGACCGTCGGTTGCATAGAACTGCTCTTCCGGACTGCGATAGATGGCGAAGGTGCGCCCTTCATGGTCGAAGCGGATGAGATCTTCCTCTTCCACATCATCGACCCCGCAGGCCTCGATCCATTGCGACATGTTTTCCTCCTCTCAGGGGCTCGACGTGACCTTATTTTTCTTCCGAAAGCGGCTCGGCCGGGACATGAAACTCTTCTCGATAGGGTCTCGCCGTGTGCGGCAATTCCCGCCTGATGAAATAGTCCTCGTGGCGCAGCTGCCGCAGGAAAGCCGGCAGCATCTCCCGATAGCCGTCGAGGATCGACGGGTTCGGTGCCGGCAGATCGTGCCTGATCAGTTCATGCAGCTTCGGGAGTGCGTGATAGGGCACCATGGGAAACATGTGATGCTCCACATGGTAATTCATGTTCCAGTAGATGAAGCGGCTCACCGGATTCATCAGCACGGTGCGGCTGTTCAGCCGGTGGTCGGTCACGTCCTCGGCAAGCCCCCCATGCTGCAGCAGACCCGTCATCACGTGATGCCAGGCGCCATAGAGGCGCGGTCCGCCGATCAGCAGGAGGGGCAGGACCGAGCCCATGACAATGGCGAGCCCGATCGTTGCCACATAAATCGCGACCCACAGGCGGGCGATGCGAACCACTTTCGGCTGCTCCGTCCCGGGAATGAAATCCTTCTCCGCCGCGCTCAGCCCGCCGGCCGCATTGCGCGTCATGTCGATGAGTGCATGCCAGACGTCGACAATGCCGAACAGGTTGAGGATCAGACGCGCAAGATCCGGCGGGCGCATCACCGCGATTTCCGGATCACGGCCGACGATGATCGTATCCGTGTGGTGGCGCGCATGGCTCCAGCGCCAGGTGACAGGGTTGCGCATGATCATGAAGGAGGCGATCTGATAAACCGCATCGTTCATCCAGCGTGTCTTGAAGGCAGTGCCGTGGCCGCACTCGTGCCAGCGCGAATCTGCCGCCGAGCCATAGAGTACGCCATAGGCCAGAAAGAGCGGCACCGACCACCAGGACGGCCAGAGCATGACAGCCATGACGGCGAACACCGCCATCGCACCCAGCCAGACGATCGTGTCGCGGATCGCCGGAGCGTCGCTGCGCTTCATCAGCGCCTTCATCTCCCTGCGCGACACGTCCGTATGATACCACTCGGCAGACGCCAGCCCACGCTCGACGGCGCGTCTGGCATCCACTCCCGTCAAATCGTAGTCGCGTTGCCGCGCGGCGCGCGCATCCGTCGAAACGTCCAGTGCAGTTGCAGGTCCTGTGGTCATGGCTTCTCGCTCCTCCGATTGGGAGCCTATGCCAGGGAAACTGAAACCCTCAAGACAAATGAAAGTTTTTCTATCATTTTACATCATTCTATGATTGGATATATGATGCGAAACTTGCGAGGACTGCATGGCGAGACGCCCTACCATTGCCGATCTGGCCGAAAAAGCCGGCGTGAGCGTCGCAACGGTGGACCGGGTCCTGAACGGACGGCATCGCGTGCGTGAGGAAACCGCGCGGCGCGTCTACGAAGCCGCCAATGCCATCGGCTATCATGCAGCGGCGCTGATCCATCAGCGCATCACGGCGGAACTGCCGCGCATGGAGCTGGGGTTTCTCCTGCAGAAATCCCGTCAGCCCTTTTACCAGGCTTTTGCAGCGGCTTTAGAAGAGGCGGTTGCGAGAAGACGCGATATTCGCGGCCATGCGCATGTCGAGTTTCTCCAGAGTTCAGCCCCCGGCGACATGGCCGATTCGCTCCGCGCATTGGGCGGACGCACACAGGCGGTGGCCGCCGTCTGCCTCGACCACCACCTCGTGACGCGGGCGGTGGAAGCGCTCCGCGCCGATGGAAAGCCGGTTTTCTCCATGCTGTCCGATTTCGCGCAGGATGTACGCGAGAGCTATGTCGGCACCAACAACCTGAAAGTCGGGCGCACCGCGGCCTGGATGATCTCCCGCACGGCGCGGCGCGCCGGAAAGGTGGCGCTCTTCGTCGGCAGCCATCGGTGGCTCGGACACGAGCTGCGCGAAACCGGCTTCCGCAGCTACTTCCGGGAACACGCACCGGAGTTCCACATCCTGGAAACGCTGGTCAATCTCGACACCCGCCAGGTGACCCATGAGGCAACGCTCAGCCTCTTCTCCCGCCACCCGGACATCGTAGGCCTCTATGTGGCCGGCGGGGGAATGGAAGGGGCGATCGCTGCGCTGCGGGAGACCATGGATGACGGTCGTTTCGCACGCGGCGAGGGGCCATCCGTGATCGTCAACGAAGTCACCCCGGACACCACCGCAGCGCTTCAGGATCACCTTATCTCTGCGATTGTCGCAACGCCCCTGCGGGAGCTGGCCGACAGCGTGGTGGACATGATGGTCAACACGGTGCAATCCGGCCCGGCAGACAATCCGGGACAATTGTTTCTCCCGTTCGGCTTTCATGTGCCGGAGAGCCTTTAGGCTGCAATTGTTGCAGACGGCACACCTGTTTCTATCACAAATGATGTTTTTTCCAGCTGGATTGAATTGACCGGCCATTGCGGCCCCGACATGTTTCCGCCGCCGGCCCCGGAGCCGCCATTCCCGAGGAGACATCAATGACTGCGACAGCTTCGCTTTTCGCGCTCAATCACATGAGCGCGCCCAATCACACGATTTCCGACTTCTTCGATCTCGCGGCTTCGCTCGGCATGAAGGGCGTGGAAATCCGCAACGACCTGCAGGACAATGCCATTCTGGATGGCACGCCTGCCGCAGCCGTGCGCCGGGAAGCGGAGGCGCGCGGCCTGCGCATCCTCTCCATCAACGCGCTACAGCGCTTCAACGAATGGAACGACACGCGCGAGGAGGAAGCGCGATCGCTGATTGCCTATGCGCGCGATTGTGGCGCCGAGGCGCTGGTGCTCGTGCCGGTCAATGACGGAACGGGGCGGGCCGATGGCGAACGGCAGGCCAATCTGCGGATTGCGCTAAAGGCATTGCGCCCGCTTCTGGAAGACGCCGGAATTGTCGGCCTGGTGGAACCGCTGGGCTTCGAGATCTGCTCATTGCGGCTGAAATCCGAGGCCGTCGAAGCCATCGCATCGCTCGATGCCGCCGGCACCTTCCGGCTCGTGCACGACACGTTCCACCACACGCTTGCCGGCGAGGATGAGCTGTTTGTCGCTGAGACAGGACTCGTTCACATTTCCGGCGTCGTCGATGAGGCGCTTGCGGTTCGGGACATGCGGGACGGGCACCGCGTTCTGGTCGATGAGAACGACCGGCTGGACAATCTCGTGCAGATATCAGCCCTGCTTTCCGGCGGCTTCCAGGGGCCATTGTCGTTTGAGCCATTTGCCGAAAGTGTGCACCGGACTGCCGACCTGAAGAGAGACCTTGAGGAAAGCATGACGCATATCCGCAAGAATGCTTTCCAGCCGCGCGCCTGAGGCGAAACGCAAAATGGAATTTCGCCTTGACGCGACCGAACAAAATAGAATAAATATTACATATTGATCTCCTAACGGTTCCGGAATTCTATTTTATGGAGTGCCGGGCGGTTGAAAATTGAGGACTTCAGCCGTCCACCCCGATGGAGTTCATAAATTCGCATTGCAGGATTCCGGCCAAAGCGGGTGCTGCCGGACACCCATCGTGTGGAGGAGCATTCAGATGAAAAAGCTTATGATGGGCGTTGCCGTTTCGGCACTGATGTCCACCTCGGCCATGGCTGAGACGGTCGGTGTCTCCATGGCTCTGTTCGACGACAATTTCCTGACCGTTCTGCGCAATGGCATGGTCGACTATGCCGACACGCTGGACGGTGTGGAACTGCAGGTCGAGGACGCGCAGAACGACGTCGGCAAACAGCTCAACCAGATTCAGAACTTCATCGCCTCGGGCGTCGACGCGGTCATTGTCAACCCGGTCGACACCGACGCCACCGTCGCAATGACCAAGGCGGCAGCCGATGCGGGCGTGCCGCTCGTCTTCGTCAACCGCGAGCCGGTCAATGTCGACGATCTGCCGGACAATCAGGCTTTCGTCGCCTCCGACGAGAAAGAGTCCGGCACGCTGGAGACACAGGAAATCTGCCGTCTGCTCAAGGAAAAGGGCAAGGGTGACGGCGCCAAGATCGTCGTCATGATGGGTGAGCTGTCCAACCAGGCAGCGCGCATGCGCACACAGGACGTTCACGACGTGATCGCTACCGACGATTGCTCCTTCATGGAGATCGTCGAGGAGCAGACGGCCAACTGGCAGCGCACCGAGGCAACCGACCTGATGACCAACTGGCTCTCCGCCGGCCTGGAGTTCGACGCGCTGGTCTCCAACAATGACGAAATGGCCATCGGCGCTATCCAGGCCATGAAAGCCGCCAACATCTCGATGGAAGACATGCTGGTGGGCGGTGTCGACGCAACCCAGGACGCACTGGCCGCCATGGCCGCGGGCGATCTGGACGTAACCGTGTTCCAGGATGCGGCCGGCCAGGGCAAGGGCGCGCTCGATGCGGCCCTCAGACTCGCCAAGGGTGAAGACGTCGATCAGAAGGTGTATATTCCCTTCCAGCTCGTGACGCCGGACAATATGGATCAGTTCACGACCAAGAACTGATTTTGCGGACCTGACGGCGGCGGCCGCAGAGCCGCCGCCATCCCGCCGGCGCATGCCGGCTCTCCATGGCGGAAAAAACGATGGCAAACCAGGCACAAGCAGTTTCCGGCAGCGCCGCGGACATGCCCCAGAAGCGGCCGCGCTCTCACGAATTGAACGCGTTGCTCGGCCTTGTCGGCATCGCGCTCATTTTCGAAATACTCGGCTGGATCTTTCAGGGGCAGAGCTTCCTGTTCAACACCCAGCGCCTCTCCATCATGATCCTGCAGGTTTCGGTGGTTGGCATCATCGCCATCGGCGTGACGCAGGTCATCATCACCGGCGGCATCGATCTTTCATCAGGCTCCGTGGTTGGCGCCACGGCGATGATTGCGATGAGTTTCGCGCAGGTGAGCACCTATCCGCGCGCAGTCTATCCGGAACTGACCGACCTTCCCGTCATCATTCCCATACTCATCGGCCTTGCCTGCGGCATCGTGGCCGGCATGATCAACGGCCTGTTGATCGCCTTCACGAAAATACCGCCCTTCATTGCCACGCTCGGCATGATGGTGACGGCGCGCGGCATCGCCAAATGGTACACGAAGGGCCAGCCGGTCTCCTTCCCGACCGACAGTTTTGCGGCCCTCGGCCAGGGCATGACCCCGGTCTTCATCTTCCTGGCGATCGCGGCTCTTTTCCACGTCGCGCTCAAATACACCGTCTATGGCAAGCACACCTATGCCATCGGCTCCAACGAGCAGGCAGCGCGCATGTCGGGCATCAATGTCGAGCGGCATCTGGTGCTGGTCTATACGATAGCGGGTCTTCTCGCCGGTCTTGCCGGCATGGTGATCGCCGCCCGTGGACTGACCGCGCAGGCCGGCATGGGCGTCATGTATGAGCTCGACGCCATCGCCATGGCCGTCATCGGCGGCGTCTCGCTTTCCGGCGGACGCGGCTCCATCGTCGGAACGCTGATCGGTGCCGTCATCTTCGGCGTCATCATCTCCGGCTTCACCTTCCTGCGGCTCGATGCCTACTATCAGGAAATGATCAAGGGCGTGATCATCGTCGCCGCCGTGGTGGCCGATGTTTACCGTCAGCGCATGCGGCCACGGTCGCGCTGAACCCCGGGAGGAACCCATGGCAGACGCAGAACCGGCAGGCAAAGAACGCAAAGTCATCCTCAGAACCGAGGGCTTGACCAAGCATTATGGCGGTGTGCACGCGCTCCAGGACGCGGACTTCGAACTGCTCGACGGCGAGCACGTGGCGATTGTCGGCGACAACGGTGCCGGCAAGTCGACCTTCGTGCGGCAGATCACCGGCGTCGAGCGCCCCACCGCCGGCAGGATACTGTTCGACGGGCGGGAGATGGATTTTCAGAACCCCGTCGACGCCCGCGAGGCAGGCATTGAAGCGGTGTTCCAGAATCTGGCGCTGGCCGACGATCTGGACGTGCCTTCCAACATCTTTCTTGGCCGGGAGGAAACCTACTTCAATCTCGGTCCATTCAGCTTTCTGAACGAGAAGAAGATGTTCCAGCGCAGCCAGGAAGCGCTGGAAAAAACAGGGGTGAAAATTCCCAATCTGCACAATTCGATCGCCAACATGTCCGGCGGTCAGCGCCAGTGTGTCGCCATCAGCCGGGCGGCGAGCTTCGCCTCGAAGCTGATCCTCATGGACGAGCCCACGGCAGCCCTGGGCGTGCAGGAAACGACCCAGGTGGAAAACATCATCCGCGGTCTGAAGAAACGCGGCATTCCGCTGATCCTCGTCAGCCACAATCTCAGGCAGGTCTTCAACCTCGTCGACAAGATCTGGGTGTTCCGGCGCGGCCGCATCGCCGGCATGCTGGAAGCCGACAAGACGGACGGAAACGAAGTGGTCTCGCTGATCACCGGCGTGCAGTCCGGCGTCCACGAGAACGCCAGTTACATCTGAGACAAAGCCTTCAAGAACCCAGACAGAAAGACCCTCTATGACCGTGAACTTCGCGCTTCTTGGTGCCGGGCGCATCGGCAAGGTGCATGCAAAAGCGATTGCCGGCAATGCGGACGCCCGGCTTGTCGCCGTTTCCGACGCCTTTGCCGAAGCCGCACAGACTGTCGCCGACACCTATGGCTGCGCGGTGCGCGGCATTGAGGATGTCGAAGCCGACAAGAGCATCGATGCCGTTGTCATCTGCACGCCGACCGACACACATGCGGATTTGATCGAGCGCTTTGCCCGCGCCGGCAAAGCCGTTTTCTGCGAAAAACCCGTCGACCTGAACCTTGCCCGCGTGAAGCAGTGCCTTGGTGTGGTGAAGGAAACCGGCGCCGTGCTGATGGTGGGTTTCAACCGCCGCTTCGATCCGCACTTCGCTGCCGTGCGTGCAGCCATCGACGAAGGCCGCATCGGCCCTGCCGAGATGGTGCAGATCACCTCGCGCGATCCAGGTCCGCCGCCTGTCAGCTATATCAAGTCATCCGGAGGCATCCTGCGTGACATGACGATCCACGATTTCGACATGGCGCGCTTCCTGCTGGGCGAGGAGCCCGACACGATCTTCGCCACCGCTTCGGTTCTCGTCGATCCGGCCATTGGCGAGGCCGGGGATTTCGACAGCGTTTCCGTCATCCTCACCACCGCATCGGGGCGGCAATGCAGTATCTCCAATTCGCGCCGGGCCACCTATGGCTATGACCAGCGCATCGAAGTGCTGGGTGCCGAGGGAGCCGTCGCGGCGGAAAACCAGCGGCCCGTTTCCATCGAGATCGCCAATGCGCAGGGTTTTACCCGACCGCCGCTGCACGATTTCTTCATGACCCGCTACACGGAGGCCTATGCCGCCGAGATTGCAAGCTTCATCGCCGCCATTGTCGAGGGCAAGCCGGCTTCTCCCTCGGGCGAAGACGGTCTGCGCGCGCTGGCACTGGCCGATGCGGCGCTGCTCTCGGTGAAGGAAGGCCGTGCGATAAAGCTCTCGGAAGTCCTCTGATCTGATTTCAACCGGCAAGCCAGCGTTCGGACAAGTGGGTTTTCGCCGCGCGAATGCTGGCCTCCAGCCCATCGCCCCGGGCAAGACCCGCAGCGATGGCGCTGGCCAGCATGCAGCCGGTGCCGCGCATCGTGCCGGGGAGGCGTGGGCCCTCGAACCGCAGCGGCGGTTCCCCCGCCCGATACAGCGTGTCGGTGGCGCGCCGCCCCTCTGCATGCCCGCCTTTCACGAGCAGCGTCTTCACACCGCCCTCAAGCAGATCGCCCGCCTGCTGGTGCTCGTCTTCCTCGCTCCCACCTGAAAGGAGTGCGAGCTCAGGCAGGTTGGGCGTCACGAGGGTGCAAAGCGGCATCAGGCTTTTCCGCATCACGGCAATGGCATCGTCGGAAAGCAGCGCCCGCCCGGACGATGATGCAAGAACGGGATCGAGAACCACCGGTATCGCCGCATGATCGCGCAGAACCGCGGCAACGCGCGCCACGGTCTCGCGGCTACCGAGCATGCCGATCTTGATGGCGGCGACCACGTTTGCCGAAAGGGCGGCGCGCATCTGTGCTTCCACCAGATCGGGGTCGCAGAGCTGGACGCGCTCCACCGCCGTGTGGGTCTGCACCGTTACCGCTGTGAGCGCGAGGCAGGTTTTCACGCCAAAGGCAGCAAGTGTCTCCACATCGCGCGCGATGCCCGCGCCGCCAGACGAGTCCGAACCGGCAATCACCAGCACATGCGCCATGCTCACCGCCATTGCGCGGTGGCCGCCAGCCATTCGCGCGTGCGTGCTTCCGGATCTGGGTTCAGAGTGATGTCGGTCACCACGGCGGCACTATCCGCCCCAGCCGCGAACACGCCGGGAAGCCGTTCGGGATTCAGCCCGCCAATCGCCACCAGCGGCACATGGCCAACACGCTTGCGCCAGTCAGCCAGCCGGTCGAGCCCCTGCGGGTTCCATTTCATCTTTTTGAGGATCGTCGGATAGACCGGCCCGAGCGCCACATAGTCAGGCTTTTCCGCAAGGGCTGTGCGCAGTTCCGCCCCGTCATGGGTGCTGATGCCGAGCTTCAGCCCCGCCGCGCGGATCGCATCGAGATCGGCCCCGGCCAAATCTTCCTGCCCCAGATGGATGAAATCGCAATCCGTCTCGATGGCCAGCCGCCAGTGATCATTCACGATGAGCTGGCAATCGTGTTCGGCGCAGATGCGCCTTGCCTCGATGACTTCTTCGCAAAGTGCTGCCTTATCCATCTCCTTGATGCGCAACTGCACGAGCTTCACACCGAGTGGAACGAGCCGGGCGATCCACGCCGCACTGTCGACGATCAGGTAAAAGGGATCGAGTTTCATTCAAACACCGCCTTGCCGATCACCGGCGTTGAAGGAACGGCCATGTCGCGCGGCTCCAGCGGCCCGGCCAAAAAGGCCTTTCTCCCTGCTTCCACAGCTCCGCCAAAGGCCTCTGCCATCGCCACCGGATCACCCGCCTTCGCCACGGCCGTGTTTAATAGAACGGCGTCAAACCCGAGCTCCATCACCATGGCCGCATGCGATGGGCGTCCGAGCCCCGCATCCACGATCAACGGGATATCGTGAAAGGCTCCACGCATGGCCCGAAGCCCATCCACATTGATCGGCCCCCGCGCCGAGCCGATGGGCGCGCACCAGGGCATAAGCACCCCGCATCCCGCCTCTAGCAGCCTTTCCCCAACCACCAGATCGTCGGTCGTGTAGGGAAACACCCTGAAACCATCATCGCTCAGGATGCGCGCGGCCTCGACAAGACCAAACACATCCGGCTGCAGCGTGTCGTGATTTCCAATCACCTCGAGCTTGATCCATTCCGTGCCGAAAAGCTCGCGCGCCATCCGCGCTGTCGTCACCGCCTCTTTCACCGAATGGCAGCCCGCCGTGTTGGGCAGAACACGCACACCGAGCTTCCGGATCAGCTCCCAGAACCGGCCGCCCGTGCGGTTGCCTGCCATCTCGCGGCGCAGCGATACGGTCACGACGTCGCAGCCGCTTGCCCGCACCGCATCCGCCATGATGGCGGGGGAGGGGTATTGCGCGGTGCCGAGCAGCAGCCTCGATGAAAGCTGTTCACCATAAAGCGCCAGCATGTCAGCCTCCCTGCATGGGCGAGAGGATTTCGACCCGGTCGCCGTCTTTGAGTGTGCACCGGCTTCGTTCCGCTGCCGGAACAAGCTCTCCATTGCGCGCCGTGGCGAGAAAGTCGGGCGCATAGTCCAGCTCATCGAGCAAGGCGGCCAGCGTTGCTGCTGTCACCTGCCGCTTTTCGCCATTGATGATCAGCTTCATGGCTGAACCTCAACGGGTTGCGCATGGCACACTCCAACATTCACGCCCATTGCCGATTCTCCTCAAGTAGAGCTGCCGCCGCCTCGCGCGCCATGGCCGGCGAGAGCAGAAAGCCATGGCGGTAGAATCCGTTCACGCTGATGCCCTTCGGCGTGCGCTTCACGCGCGGCAGATTGTCGGGATAGGCGGGCCGCACACCAGCACCCGTCTCCACGATCTTCGCCTCGGCAAAGGCCGGGTGCAGGCTGTAGGCCGCATTGAGCAATTCCATCATCGAGCGGGCGCTGATCGGCCCGGCATCATCGCTTTCGATCATCGTCGCGCCCACCATGAAATGGTGATCCGCACGCGGCACGATATAGACCGGTATGCGCGGATGAAGCAGCCTTACCGGGCGCGAAAGCCCGACCTCTTTCGTGCGCAGCAGAAGCATCTCGCCCCGCACCCCGCGCAGCTCCGGATCCGCTGCCGCCATGCCGGTGCAGTCGGCAATCCGGTCTGCTTCCAGATGCGTTTCGCAGACGAAGCGAACACCGGCCTTCCTCAGCCCCTCGACAAGCGCCGACAGCGCCCGCCGTGGGTCGAGATGGGCCTCGCCCCGGAAGAAAAGCCCGCGGCGAAACCGGCCCGCAAGATCAGGTTCGAGTGCGGCCACGGCCTCGCCCTCCAGCCATTCATGGCCGGACGTGCGCGCGGCAAAGCGGTCGAGCTCCGCCCGGTCCCGCGCCGGCGCAACCACCAGTGTTCCATTGCGCAGCACATGGCCGGGAAGGGCGGCCTCCCACCAGTCTGCTGCGCTCTTTCCGAGCGTGAGCACAGGCTCTTCCGCGCTCTCGCGCTCACACCACGGTGCCAGCATCCCACCCGCCAGCCACGACGCGCTGCCCGCCGGGCCGGAGCGGGTATCGCACACCGTCACCCGCACACCGGCCCGCACCAGCTCATGCGCCAGTGTGAGGCCGGCCACGCCGGCCCCCTTGATCAGGATATGCATCGATGCACCAATCTCGAAAAAAACAGGCGCCCACAGCACTCCCCGTCATCCCGGCCGACCGAAGGGAGAGCCGGGACCCATTGAGAGGCGCGGCCGATTTCCGCAGAAGGAACCGACCGTGCCAATATGCGCCGAGACCCGAACCGGACCGCGCCCCATGGCATTCTCTCAATGGGTCCCGGATAGCCCTCCGGGCTTCCGGGATGGCGAGGAGCGCCGGGCTTCCCTCGCCGGGACAAAGCTGTCCCTACCTCGCCGATCACAACCCTACTCCCCGGGCTCCACCGCCTTCTCCAGCGGCATGTAGAGCTCGCCGCCCTCGCGGAACTTCTCCGCCATCTTCGCCATGCCCTCCTTCTGGGCCTCGGCGCGGATGTCGTGGGAGATGCGCATGGAGCAGAATTTCGGCCCGCACATGGAGCAGAAATGCGCCACCTTGTGCGCTTCCTTCGGAAGCGTCTCGTCATGGAAGTTCCGCGCCGTTTCGGGATCGAGCGAGAGGTTGAACTGGTCCTCCCAGCGGAACTCGAAACGCGCCCGCGAAAGCGCATCGTCGCGGATCTTCGCTGCCGGATGCCCCTTGGCGAGGTCTGCCGCATGGGCCGCGATCTTGTAGGTGATGACGCCGGTCTTCACATCGTCGCGGTCGGGCAGGCCCAGATGCTCCTTCGGCGTGACGTAACAGAGCATGGCCGTGCCGAACCAGCCGATCATCGCCGCGCCAATGCCGCTCGTGATGTGGTCATAGCCCGGCGCAATGTCGGTCGTGAGCGGCCCAAGCGTGTAGAAGGGCGCCTCGCCGCAGACATCGAGCTGCTTGTCCATGTTCTCCTTGATCTTGTGCATCGGCACATGGCCGGGGCCCTCGATCATCACCTGGCAGTCCTTCTTCCAGGCGATCTGCGTCAGCTCGCCCAGCGTCTCCAGTTCGGCAAACTGCGCGGCGTCGTTGGCATCGGCAATGGAGCCGGGGCGCAACCCGTCGCCCAGCGAAAACGACACGTCATAGGCGCGGCAGATGTCGCAGATTTCCTCAAAATGCTCGTAGAGGAAACTCTCCCTGTGGTGATGCAGGCACCACTTGGCCATGATCGAGCCACCGCGCGAGACGATGCCCGTCACGCGGTCGACCGTCAGCGGGATATAGTGCAGCCGCACGCCGGCATGGATGGTGAAGTAATCGACGCCCTGTTCGGCCTGCTCGATCAGCGTATCGCGAAAGACCTCCCAGTTGAGGTCCTCGGCAATGCCGTTCACCTTCTCCAGTGCCTGATAGATCGGCACGGTGCCGATGGGCACGGGCGAATTGCGGATGATCCATTCGCGGATGTTGTGGATGTTGCGGCCGGTGGAAAGGTCCATCACCGTGTCGCCGCCCCAGCGCGTTGCCCACACCATCTTGTCCACCTCCTCGGCCATGGAGGAGGTGACGGCGGAATTGCCGATATTGGCGTTGATCTTCACGAGAAAATTGCGGCCGATGATCATCGGCTCGGCTTCCGGGTGGTTGATGTTGGCGGGAATGATCGCCCGGCCCTTCGCCACCTCGTCGCGCACGAATTCCGGCGTCACGAAATCGGGAATGGCGGCGCCAAAGCTCTCGCCATCGCGCACGAGCGCGGCCTTCGCCTGTTCGCGGCCAAGGTTTTCGCGGATGGCGATATATTCCATCTCCGGCGTGACGATGCCGGCCCGCGCATAGGCGAGCTGCGTCACGGCCTTGCCGTCCCTGGCCCGCAGCGGCTGGTGGCGGGTGGGGAACTCCGGCGTCAGCCGGTCGCCGGAGACAAAGCCATTGTCCTCCGGCTTCACATGGCGGCCCTCATAGGCCTCCACATCGCCGCGCGCCTTCACCCAGGCCTCGCGGATGCGCGGCAGGCCCTTTTCGATCTCGATCAGCGCGTCCGGGTCGGAATAGGGGCCGGAAGAATCATAGACCGTCACCGGCGGCTCGCCGGCGCTCGGATGCACGGCGATTTCGCGCAGGGGCACGCGAATCTCGGGGTGAAGCTTGCCGGGTTTGTGGATCTTGCGCGATGCCGGCAATGGGCCGGTGGTCACTTTCGGAGCGATAGCATCCATGGGTCAGAGCCTCCTCTGCTCAGTCAGCAATGGAGACCCAGTTCGTGCCGAGAGGAGGAAGAGCTCCGGCGATCCGCTATGGAAATGGATTTCGGCTCGAAGGAGCCAGCGACCCGCCAGGCATGCACCATCCCTACGCCAGTATGAACTGGATCAGGTTCATCGGGTCACTGCGCTGCATGGAAAACCATGCCCAGCAGAATCTCAGCCCCTTGGCGGGACCCCCCAGGTGAGGCTGCAAGGTGAGTGAAGAGGGGCGCTCTTGTCAAGCACCCATGTCAGATACCGGGCAACAAGTTTGGGAAGGGGGCTTCGAGCCATGTCTCGAAGCCCTCTTCCTCTATCGAGAGGCCATACCCGTCATCCCGGCCGACCGCTGGGCTATCCGGGATGACGGGTATGATTTGTGGATGAGCCGCTGCCAGATCCTAGGCGCTTGCCTCAACGCGCTCCTTCGCACCGGAGATGGTCGGCAGGCTCTCGCCGGCGTCGATGCGCTTCAGAAGTTCGACTTCGCGCGCCTGCATCTGGATGGCGCGGTCTGCCACCATGTCCACCTCGTCGGGAGACAGGATCAGAACGCCGTTTTCATCGGCCAGCACCGCGTCGCCCGGATTGACCACCACACCGCCAACGCTGACGGGAATGTTCATCTCGCCCGAAACGCCCAGCAGCTTGGTGGTGATGGGCGAGGGGCCCCGGCACCACATGGGGAAACCGTGACGCTCGAAATCGGCGACATCCGTCGCCGGCCCGTCCACCACCGCACCGGCGGCCTTCTTGCGGGCCGCCGTGTGGGTGATGACGCCACCCCAACAGGCGTGGCGTGTGTCGCCGGCACGATCGATGATCACGAAATCGCCGGGCCGGATATGGTCCATCGCGTAATGCAGGAGCGTGCTGTCGGCATGGGGCAGGCGCAGGGTCACCGCCGTTCCGGCCGCCCGCACCCTGGGCAGCATGGAGCGGATGCCCGTGTCGAGGAAGTTGGCGTGCAGAAAATGGCCGACCGTGGCGGTCTCCACCTGCATCAGCTTGTCGATCTTGGCCTGTGCCAGCTGCTCCGGCATCGAGTTGACCTGGTACATATGCGTATTCCTTATGCGACGACGTGATGGTCTGCGACAGGCATGGAGCGGCGGATCTGCTCGGCATAGCCGGTGTCGATGGTCGCGCTTGCATGGCCGACGCGGTCCGAGCAGTTGGCGATGGTCACGCCCCATGGATCGATGATCAGCGAGTGGCCGAAGCACAGCTTTTTGCCTTCGTCATGCCCGAAGATCTGGGCCGATGCAGCCACATAGGACTGTGTCTCGATGGCGCGGGCGCAAAGGAGTTGCTCCCAGTGGTCCTTGCCGGTCTGCAGCGTGAAGGCGGCGGGCAGGACGATCACCTCGGCCCCCTTGTCACGCAGCTTGCGGAACAGTTCCGGGAAGCGCAGATCGTAGCAGATGGCGCAACCGATCTTCACGCCTTCCAGCTCGTAGACGACCACGTCCTCGCCGCGCTTCATCGTGTCGGATTCCAGATAGCTCTGGCCGCCCGGAACCTTCACGTCGAAGAGATGGATCTTGCGGTAGCGGGCAATTTCCTTGCCCTGCCGGTCGAACACGATAGTCGTGTTGTAGCACTTCTCGCCCGCAGCCTCGGCCATGGAGCCGGCGTGAATGTTCACTTTCAGTTCGGCGGCCAAAGCCGACATGGCGCGATAGGCTTCGCCGTCCGGAAAGGTTTCCGCATTGGCGCGACGGCTTTCCACGGTCCCGCCCATATAGGTGAAGGTTTCGGGAAGCACGACGAGATCGGACTTGTCTTCGGCAACGGCCTTTCGGACGAACGCTTCCGCATCGGCAATGTTCTTTGCCTTGTCGTCCTGCGAGTTCATTTGAATGACGGAGATTTTCATGAATTTCCCTTGCTTTGGAGTTTGAGCGGGGCGGCCGTCAGGCCGGCCCCAGAACGAGATTGGGGAGGAAGAGCACCAGCTCGGGCACGAAGGTGATCATGAGCAGGGCAACGATCAGTGGTATGAGAAAGGGCAGGATCGCCACCGCCACCTTTTCGAACGGCACCTTGCCCACCTCAGCGACGATGTAGAGCGCGATGCCCATGGGCGGGGTGGCAATGCCGATCAGAAGCGCCAGCGTGATGATCAGGCCGAAATGAATGCGGTCGATGCCGAACTGATCGATGATCGGCAGCAACATCGGCACGAGGATCAGCTTTGCCGGCACACCTTCCACGAAACAGCCGACCAGAAGCAGGAAGCCGAGCAGGAGGAACAGGAAGACCGTGCGCGATTCGGTGAACAGAAGAATCTGGTCCGCCAGCTGCTGCGGGATCTGCTCGATGGCCAGAAGCCAGCCCATCACATGCGAGAAGCCGATGATGATCATAATGACGCTGGTGATGGTCATCGTCTCCGTCAGCGCCTGCCAGAGCATGCGGAAGGAGAAGGTGCGGTAAACGAAGCCGAGCGCGATGGTGTAGACGCAGGCCAGAACGCCGGCTTCCGTGGCCGTGGTGAAACCGGTGAGGATGGCAACGAGGATGATGCCCGGTGCAACCAGCGCGGCGATGCCGTCAATCGCAGAGCGGCCGATCTGCGGCAGGCTCTTGCGTTCCTCGCGCGGAAAGTCCTGCTTCAGCGCGACGAGGTAGTTGAACGCCATCAGCGACATGCCGACGATGAGACCGGGAATGATGCCCGCGAGGAAGAGCCGCGCGACCGACGTGTTGGACAGGAACGCATACACCACAAGGCTGATGGATGGTGGAATGATTGGCCCGACCACAGCGCTTGCAGCCGTGAGGGCCGCCGCGAAGGGTGCTGGATAGCCGCGCTCGCGCATCGCCTTGATCTCGATCGTGCCGAGGCCGGCACAATCGGCCACGGCCGCGCCGGAGACACCGGCAAAGAGCAGCGAGGAGACGACATTCACCTGTGCGAGGCCGGCCCGCATATGGCCGACAAGCGCGGAGGCGAAATTGAAGATGCGATCGGTCATGCCGACGCCGTTCATCAGATTGCCGGCCATGATGAAGAAGGGGATGGCAAGCAGGGACGGGTTGTCGACGCCGTCGAGAACCTGAAGCGGAATGATGTAGAGCGTGTCGGAGAAGCCCGCATAGATGAGGGCGGAGAGCACCGCCAGGCCGATCGCCATGGTGATCGGCACACGCAGGAGGATGAGGGCGACGAAGCCCGCGAAAAGTAGCAAGGTCATGGTTCTACCCGGATCCTAGATGTCGCCCGCAGGGTGATGCTCAGGCTCCGCATGCCCTCTGAGGGCATGCACGAAGTCGCTGAAGAAGTGCAGGGCAATGAGCCCGCAGGACACGAAGAAGGGGACACTCAGCCAGTAGCGCTGAATGCCGACCATCTCGATATTGCCCACCTGCCGCTGGATCAGCTCCGGTGCTTCGCGCAGGATGATGAGCAAGAGCGCGATGACGGCGATGTCCACAAGCATCCGCCCGGCGCGACGCACCGGGGGCGGGGTGGCGTTCAGCAGAAAATCGACGGTGATGTCCTTGTTCTGCCGGTAGACGACGAAGAAGCCCAGAAAGCTCATCCACACGAAGCAGACGATGCTGATGGGGAAGGCCCAGACCACCCCCTGACCGAGAAATGCACGTGACGCGACATTGAGTGCGGTCACGAGGAGCATGGCGAACAGGGCCGCATTCGCTCCCACAAGAAACAGCCGGTCGATAACGGCCAGGATTCGATCCAGGACGGGCATGAAACCTCCCCCATCAATGTGAGTTCAAAGGATGCCTATTCGGCGCGCGACGAACGAACCGCGTCAAGGAACCCTTCGGGGAGTTCGCCTTTTTCCTCCATCTCCTGATAGAAGCTCTGCATGCGCTCGACGAAATCCGAAGTGTCCGGTTCCGTATAGGCAACGTCCTTGGCCTTCATGGCTTCAAGATCGCTGTTCGCCGCAGCAATCATGCGCTTTTCCGACTCTTCGGCCATTTCGGCAAAGGCGTCGAGAACCTGTGCACGCAGCTCATCGGAAAGCGCGTTCCAGCGCTTCGCGTTGGTCATGAAGGCCATGCCCTGCGGATATTCGTCATGACGGATGATATGCGACGCAACCTCGTAGAACTTCATCGGTTCGACGAGCGCGATCGGGCTGTTCACCGCATCGACGATGCCGCGGCTGATGGATTCGTAGACTTCCGTCCAGGCAAGCGTGCGAACCTCCGCGCCCAGATGGCGCCAGGCGGCCGCGGCCAGCTCATCGGGATGCATGCGCAGCCGCGTGCCCTGCATTTCTTCCAGGTTCGTCCAAGGCTTGTCGGTCACCATCACGCGATAGGGGCCGCGCAGGAAGGCGGTCGGAGAGCCGATCAGCGCGATGCCGGCTTCGTCTTCGATCTGCTTGAACCAGCCCTTGACCAGATCGGTCTGCATGAAGCGGACCCAGTGCTCGCGGTCGTCAAAAAGGAAGGGGGCCGAGGTGAACTTGATATCCGGCACCCATTTCTGGAGATAGCTGGTGCCTTCCGGATAGACATTCACGGTGCCGATCTGAAGCTGTTCGAGGACCGTGTCGTCCGAGCCGAGCTGCTCGTTCGGAAACACCTTGATCTCGACCTCACCGCCGGTCTTCTCGACCACTTTGTCGGCAAAGAATTGGAACAGTTCGCCCTCGATGCTGTCCGGCGGCATCTTGTGCGCCATGCGCCAGGTCTCAGCCTGCGCGGAGACCGTTGAGGCAGCGCCGATCGCTGTCATCACGCCTGCAGCCAGAAGATTGCGTAGAATACGGTTCATTATCCTTCCCCATCGTTTTTGTCTGGTTATGGGAACAGGATCGGAGAGCCGTCTTAAAAAGTCCAAATGAAAAATATGGCTTCCGGTGATAAATTTTTTCAATCAAGGTTGATCAGATAGTCATCAGGAAAGCGGCTCGAATAGGCAATCGCCTGTTGGCGGGCCATTTCCACGAATTCGTCCCTGAGGGTCTTGCGGGGCGAGGCTTCGGTGATCGCGAAAAACTCAAGCGGTGGAAATTCCACATCCACCGCAATTTCGTGCAGCGTGCCGCTTGCCAGTTCCTTCATCACCACCGCGCGCGGCATCGGCGCAATGCCTAGCCCCTCCTCGGCCATCTGGACGATGGTGGCGATGGAATTGGATGAGTGCACGTTGACCCGCACCTTGGAGTGCATCTTTAGGTAGCGCTCCAGTGTCTTGTAGGGGATCGAGTTCTTGGGAAAGCTGAGGATCGGCAGGTCGAGCAGCGTACCCACTGCGGCCCTGCGGATGGGGAAGGCGGTCGGGCTTGCGACCCAGGCGACCGGAAACGAGCCGAGTGGCACGAAGTCGAGCTTGGGGTCGTTTCCATCCCGCATCGCCAGTCCCACATCCACCGCATGATCCCGCAGCGACTGGATGACATCGGCAGAGGTCGACGACAGCATCTCGATGTTCACGCCTGGATATTTTGCCCGGAAGCATTCCATGAGCTGAACGAACCAGGAGCGCAGGATCGTGTCGGTCACACCAACGCGCAGCGAGCCGGTCATCTTTCTGTTCTTGTTGACCAGCCATTTCATTTCATTGGTGAGTTCGACCACCATCTCCGCATGCGGAAGAAGGACCCGGCCTTCGCTGGTCAACTGCACCCCGCGTTTAGACCGCTCGAAAAGCTTGGTGCCCAGCTCATTTTCGAGTGCGTTTATGCGTGAGGAAATGACGGGCTGGGTGGTGTGCAAAAGATCGGCCACCTTGCGAAAATTCCGCACCTTCGCGAGGTGAATGAAGGTTTCCAGAAATCGCAACTGCACGGAAGGCACCTCAAAAGAACAACGGCCCGCCACCCTTCCGGGCAACAGGCCGCATGCTAGTTGATGCTTTGCTCCCGCGCCATAGCGCCGAAGTTCACGCCGGTTCGGAAATCTTCGCTGCCAGCTTCCCCAGAAACGCAAGACAGAGAGAAAGCTGTTCGACCTCGACGAATTCATCCGGCTTGTGCGCCTGCCGGATGGAGCCCGGGCCGACGATCACCGAAGGGATGCCGCCAATGGTCTCGAACACGCCTCCCTCCGAACCGTAAGAGACCTTTCCGGACCATTCCGGCATGATGTCGCGGAAGAAGGCGAAGCCCTCGCTCGCCGTGTTGTCGCCCATCGCGGGATAGGCGAAGATTTCTTCCCATTCGATACCGGTTTCGGCGCATTTTTCCTGCATTTTGGGCAGAATTTCCGAATTTACACGCGTTTTCAGAAATTCCAGTTCGGCCCGTGCGTCATGAGTGGGTAAGCTACGGATTTCAAAGGTGAAACTGCAAAGATCCGGCGTCACATTGGTGGCGACACCGCCGGAAATCATGGTTGCCAGCATGGTGGAATGCGGCACCGTGAAATCGTGGTCGAAGGGGCCGTTTTCAGCAATCTCCCCGGCGCGCTCGGCGATCATCGCAATGATGCGCGCGGCATTGTCGATGGCGTTGACGTGATCGGGCGCGAAGGAGGAATGACCTGACGTGCCATGCACATGGCAGCGCATGGCGATCTTGCCTTTCTGGCCGGTCACCAGCTTCATGTCGGTCGGCTCGCCGATGATCGCAAGCATGGGCGGCACCTCGCGTTTCGCCAGCCATTCGGCGATGGCCGGCGCGCCAAGACACCCCACTTCCTCGTCATGCGAGAAGCAGAGCCAGACAGGGCGCTCCAGCTTCGCGGCGACAAGCTGCGGCACCATCGCCATGACACAAGCGGCAAAGCCCTTCATGTCGCAGCTTCCGCGGCCATAGAGCTTTCCGTCGCGCTCGGTCAGATCGAAAGGCGGGGAGGTCCAGCCCTTTTCCAGCGCCGGCACAACGTCTGTATGGCCGGAGAGAACGACACCCGGCACGTCGGCTGGGCCGATGCGGGCGATCAGGTTTGCCTTCTCGCCCGTCTCGTCCAGCAGAATGACCGGCTCGATGCCGTATTCCCGCAGGAACGCCGCCATGTGGTCGATGAGCGGCCGGTTCGTGTAGCGGCTCGTCGTATCGAAGGCGACCAGATCCTTCAGGTGGCTCTTGGCATTCTCAAGCAGTGACATGGTGGACTTTTCGGCCTCAGGCATTCTTTGCTGCACGATTCTCTCTGAATTTTTGCCACTCCCGGCGGATCGTCAGGCCGACGAAGAACACGATGAGGCCTGCGAAAATCCAGGAAATGGCGGACTGGAAAAAGACGGACGGATCACCGCGCGAAATGGCCAGCGCGCGGCGCAGATTGTCCTCGAACATCGGCCCCAGAATGAAGGCGATGAGGAACGGCGCCGGGGGGATGTTCAGGAGCAGCATGATGAAGCCTACCACGCCCATGATGAGCAGGACGGTGACATCGAACATGCTGCTGGAAATCGAATAGATGCCATAGACGCACAGCATCAGGACCACGGGCGTCAAAAGCACCTGCGGAATGGAGGAGATGTGCGAGAAGAAGCGCACGGTCAGCTTGCCCGCGCCGAACAACAATACGGAAGAGAACATCATGCCGATGAACAGCATGTAGACCTCGTTCAGATTGTTCTGGAAGAGAAGCGGGCCGGGCGTGAGGCCCTGGATCATGAACGCGCCGAGCATGACGCCGGTGATAACGTCACCGGGAACGCCGAGCGCCAGAAGCGGGATCATGGTCGCGCCGCAGCAGCCATTGTTGGCGGATTCGGAAGCCGCGATGCCTTCCAGCTCGCCCTTGCCGAAATTCTCGCTGTTTGGGGAGGAGCGGCGCGCCTCGCCATAGGAGAAGAAGGCGGCGGCTGACGGGCCAATGCCGGGAATGGCGCCCAGGACCACGCCGATGAAGCTGCCGCGAATGATGGATTTCAGCGAGCCGCGGAACTCCGCCAGCGTCAGTCGGTTGTCGCCGAGCTTCATGGCCTGGCCGTGGTTTTCGTCGCGAAACATGATGAGGCGCAGAAGCTCTGGCAGGGCGAACAGGCCGATCAGAACCGGCGCAACCGAAAGGCCGCTCTTCATGTCCTCGGTCATGGCGAAGCGGAACGAGCCGTACATATCCTCACCGACCGTGGCGAGCAGCAGGCCGAAACAGGCCGACACAACGCCGAGCAGGAGCGAACCGCCGGAAATGGAGGCGACCATGGTGAGCGCGAAGGCCATCAACATGAAATATTCCGGCGGACCGACGCGCAGCGCCAGAAGCGCCAGCGGGGCCGCGAGGAAGATCAGCGAAATGTTGGACAGGAAGTCGCCGATACAGGACGAGATGAGCGCCATGTTGAGCGCCTTGCCGGCCTTGCCCTTCTGGGCGAGCGGCCAGCCATCGAGCACCGTGCAGGCGGCCGATGCCGTGCCCGGTGTCTTGATAAGGATTGCCGAGATCGACGCGCCATAGGTGCTGCCCTTGTAGAGCGCGACAAGCAGCAGAATGCTGGTGACGGGCGGCAGATAAAAGGTGAAGGGCAGGGCGAGCGTGACCGCCATCGTGCCGGTCATGCCCGGAATGGCGCCGATGATCACGCCGGCCAGAATGCCCGCGCCCATGGCCAGCACATTGGCGAGTGTGGCGACGGATTCGAATGCGAAAAGAAGATCGTTCCACATGTGTTGAGCGGTCCCGGTGGCGGTCGGTCAGTTGAGGGCGGGGAAGACACCCCAGCTTCCCGACGGAAAGGGCGTGTGCGTCACATTGCCGAAGAAGAGCTGCAGGCCGAGCGGCAGAAGAACGGCAAGAGCCAGAACGGCAACCCACCGCCCGGATGCGCCGGCAAGCAGGAAACAGGCAAGCGCCAGAAGCATGGAAGAAGCGAGAAAACCCAGCAACGGCACAAGAACGACAAAACCTGCGAATGCGGCGAGCGCCAGTGCGAGCCGGATGAGCCGATTGCGCCATTCAACCGCCGACGCCGGTCCCCGCTCCGGCTCATCGCTCGTTTCGTTCCCGCCGCCAAGCGCCGCGAACGCCATCGCCAGCAGGCCAAGGGCGAGCCCGAGGATCGAGACGGTGCGCGGCCACATGTCCGGCGGCGGCGCGAAGCCCGGAATGAAGGAAGGACGCGGCACATGAACCGGAATCAATGCGAAAAGCACCGTGCCGAAGAACAGGGCTATCAACAGCCCCCGGAGCATGGCCTTGTTCAACATGCCGCGTCCTCCTTTGTTGTGCCGGCTTACTTAATGTAGCCGAACTCGCGGGCGAGCCCGTTGAAAAGCTCGTACTGTGACTTGGCGTAGGCCGCCATGTCTTCCTTGCCAACGGTGGAGATGGAACCGCGGCGCTTGGCGAGCTCCAGCCACTTCTCGTCCTCGGCAACCTTTGCAAGCGTTTCCTGCCAGCGGGTCACGATTTCTTCCGGCAGGTCCTTCGGGCCGTAGAGCGCGCTCCAGCCGGTGATCTGGCCAGCCTTTTCAAAGCCAAGCTCGGCGGCGGTTGGCACGTCGGGCAGCGTGTCCATGCGCGACGGTGCATAGACCATGAGGGCGCGCATCTTGCCGGACTCGATGTGCGGCATCAGCGAACCGGCCGCGATGGCGAGGAAGTCCACATGGCCACCGAGAAGTGCAGTCGCCAGCGCGCCGCCGCCCTTGTAGGGGACGAGGGTTGCTGCCGTCAGCGGGTCGAGCTCGTTGTCGGCCAGAAGCGCCTGAACGGTGAAACCGTCAATGGCGGTCGCGCCCGATGCGCCATAGGTGAGAGCGCCGGGATTGGCCTTCAGGCCTTCGACCAGCTCTTCGGCGGTCTTATAGGGAGAGTTTTCCGCCACGGCGAGGATCATCGGCGTGGCTTCCAACGAACCGAGGAAGGTGTAATCGTCCCAGCCGACCGGCGAGCTTTCCTGCACGGCGGGATATAACGCCATGCCGACGCGGGCGAGCAGCAGCGTGTAGCCATCGGGTGTGCCTTCGGAAACGAAGCGCGCGCCGTTCATGCCGCCATTGCCCGGCTTGTTGACGACGACGACCGGCTGCTCGCCGAGGTAGTCGCGGGCTGTTTCAGCCAGCGCCCGGGCTGCCAGATCGGAAGCGCCGCCAGCACCATAAGGGGCGACGATGGTCACGGCCTTTTCCGGATAATCGGCGTGGGCAGTGCCGGCAGCAAGGGCGACAACCGCTGCCGCCAGAACGGTTTTCATCAGAGATTTCATGCAAATCCTCCCAGGGAGAGTGAATCCATTCGCCCGAAGGGTTCGAGCGCCGTGAGGTTTTTGCACAGTATGCTTTCTTCTGCAAATTATGCCTGTTAGTATTACATTTATGAATACTGACTATTGAGGATGCGCAGATGAACCTGAAGCAGCTCGAAGCTTTCGATGCGTTCATGAGCCATGGCTCGGCGACACGGGCAGCGGCCGCGCTCAAGATCAGCCAGCCGATGGTGAGCCGGCTGCTCGGGCAACTGGAAGAAACGATCGGCTTTCCGCTGTTCGTCCGCAAACGCAACCAGCTGATGCCGACACATGAGGCGATCCTTTTTCACGCCAATGTCTCACGCTCGCTGACCACATTTCAGGAGCTCGAACGCGAGGCGCGCGCCATCGCCAACCGTCAGGTGGGCCGCATTGTGGTGGCCGCGCAGCCGATCTATGTGGATACGTTTCTGCTCGACGTGGTGGCGCGCTTCAAGGAGACCCATCCCGACGTAGCGGTGAAGATTGTCGACACGGGACTGGAAGAGCTGCTGCGCATGTTCAACGAGGGGAGCTGCGATCTGGGCGTCGGCATCACGCTCGATGCGAGCCCCTATGGCGCACGCCTGATACCTCTCGGCGCCTGTGAAGCGCGTTGCCTGATCCCGCGCGGACACCGGTTGGCGAGCCGCGACGTTGTGCGCCTTGAAGACCTGCGGCGCGAGGTGTTCGTCGAGCTGGCCATCGGCAGCCCGCTGCGCACGCGCGTCGACTACATGATGCAGACGGCGGGCGCCCAGCGCCGGATCGCAGCCGAAGCGCGCACGCTGCGCGCGGTGCACGGTCTCGTGCGGCGCGGCGTGGGCATCGCAATCGTCGATCCGTTCAGCATTCTCCTGCCATCGGGCGATGATGTGATTGAACGGCCACTGGAGCCTTCCATTCCCTGGGAAATGGCTATTTTCCACCATGAAGACCGACCGCTGAGCCGCATCGAGAATGCCTTCATCGAAACGATCAGAGCCGAAATCGGCGAACTGCGAGAAGAGGGTGTTCTTTCGTGAAGGTCGACAGTTCCATAATGTATATTATGCGAGCTACTGTTGAGGCGGGGGCAGCAAACGTTGCCGTAGCATTCATAGCCCAAGTGGCCATGAGACAAGATGGGCAAGGCCACCTGCCGGGAAGAACACGGGAACTTTTCCGAGCCTCCCCCATAGGTCCATTCCGGTGGGCACAAGCCCGTGCGGTATCCTTTCTCAGCCCTGCCCGCGCTCGGGCGCAGGACCGGTGGTCGAGCGAACGATCAGGTGGGTCTCCAGAACATAGGAAGCATCGCGCACCGCCTGCGAGCCCAGCACCTCCAGCAGCAGAGACACGGCCAGCTTTCCAGCTTCTATGGAGCGGCTGGAAACGGTTGTGAGGCTTGGCACGGTCAACGGTCCCAGCGCATCGTCACAGCCGACCACCGAGAATTCGCCAGGCACGCTGACGCCCCGCTCGCCAAGGCCGGCCAGAATGCCCTGCGCCGTCACGTCGTCGAAGGCAATCGCAGCCGTCGCGCCCTTGGCAAGGATGGCATCGACCGCCTGCAAACCGGCCTCGAAACTTGGAACGCTGGCCGAGACGAAGCTCAGATCAAGGCCGAGCTTCTTTGAGGCCTGGCGCACGGCAGCACGGCGCTGCTTGTTGGACCAGGATGTGGATGGGCCGCTGACATAGACAATGTTGCGGTGCCCGAAATCCGCCAGATGCTGCGTTGCCTCGGCAATGCCGGTGCCACTGTCGATCAGCACTTTCGGGATGCCCTTCACATCGCGGTTGATCAGAACAAGAGGGCGCAGAAGCGCATGGGCCGCGATGCGCTCGTCTGAAAGCCGGGGCGAGGCCAGGATGATGCCCTCGACCTGCCCGGCAAAACGACCGAGAAGCTGGTCCTCCTTTTCCGGGTCTTCATCGGAATTTCCGAGAAAGACGCAGAAATCGGAGCGATCCGCCTCGACCTGGGCGGCGCGGATCATGGGCGGGAAAAACGGGTTTGCGACATCCGGCACAATCAGCGCCACATTGCCATAGCGCCCGGTGCTGAGCGCCCGCGCCGTGTGATTGGGTACATAACCCAGTTTTCCGGCGGCCGCCTTGATCCGTTCAACGGTCTCCGGGCTCAGCATATCGGGTCGCGTGTAGGCGCGGGACACGCTCGAACGCGCCACCCCGGCCTCCTTTGCCACCTGACTGATCGTGACGCCGCCCTTGCGTTCCGCTGCCACTGCCTGCCCTCGAACCCTGTGCTTGCTTGCCACAAGATGCACCGCCGCGAGGCGTCAGGCAACCGGTTGACATGCAACCGGTTGCACAGCATAGTGCGCGCATTCTCGTTCTACTCTGCCGCAAGGCCCTGCGATCAGCGGGCGCACTCTTGGGAGACATGATTTGCAGCATAGCCAAGCCGCGCTCCAGCCAACTCCGCTCGTTGACCGAAAGATCGACAGGCTCGCCGTAAAAACGTTTGCAGACCGCGAAGCGATGGGAGCCGCCGCTGCAGCCGATATTGCAGGAGCGCTGCGCGAACGGCTGGCCAGCCAGGAGAATGTGCGCGTCATTTTCGCCTCCGCGCCGAGCCAGGCCTCGATGGTCGAGCAGCTTCGCGCCATGCCGGGCATCGACTGGTCGCGCGTGACCGCCTTTCACATGGATGAGTTCATCGGGCTTGCGCCGGATGCGCCCCAGCGCTTCGCGCACTGGCTGAACCGGCATATTTTCGATGCGCTTCCGCTGGCTGCCGCACACCGGATCGACCCCGGGGCAGACCCGGAGAGAGAAGCGCAACGCTACAGCGCGCTGCTCAACGAAGCGCCCATAGACTTTGTGTGCCTCGGCATCGGCGTCAACGGCCATATCGCGTTCAACGATCCGCCCATCGCCGATTTTAACGATCCGCTGGACGTCAAACTCGTGGAGCTCGACGCGGTCTGCCGCCAGCAGCAATATGACGATGGCGGTTTTGAGAGCCTCGATGCGGTGCCGCGCACCGCGCTGACGCTCACCATTCCAAGGCTGTTGCGCGCCGACCGCCTCTTCTGCATCGTGCCGGGCGCACATAAGCGCCATGCCGTGCACGGGGCGCTACACGGACCGCTGACAACAGATTGCCCGGCAAGCATCCTGCGCGTGCACGGCAATTGCACGCTTTATCTGGACAAGGAGGCTGACCCGGATGCCTGAGATCAACGCCGACGCGATCTGCGCAGACTATCTCGCAACGAGCCACGCGCTCATGCAGCGCATCCTTGTCGAAGAGCGCGACACTCTGGACAAGGCTGCCGAGCGCCTCGCCTCCCAGATCGAGGCAGACCGGCTTATCCACATTTTCGGCCCCGGCGGACACTCCAATCTCGCCAGCCAGGAGGTGTTTTTCCGGGCCGGCGGCCTGATGCATATGAGCGCCATTCTCGATGAAGGCACGCTGCTTTCCAATGGCGCATTGCGCTCCATGGCAATCGAGCGCACGCCGGGCTATGGTCGCGTTGTCATTGCCGATGCCCGCCTTGGCGAAGGCGACGTACTGATCCTCGCAAACGCTTACGGCATCAACGCAGCCCTGATCGATGCTGCACTGGAGGCGAAGTCTCGCGGGGCCTTTCTCATCGGCGTCAGCTCGCGCGAGCATGCCGAAAGCACGAGCCCGGACCACCCGGCGCGCCACCCGGAAAAGAAGAACCTGCATGATGTGGTCGACATCGCCATCGACACCAAAGTCCCGATTGGCGATGCGGTGGTCAGCCTGCCCGGCATGACCGAGAACATCTCGGCCATTTCCACATTTGCCAATGCGTTCGCGCTCAACTGTCTTGTGATCCGCACCGTTGCCAAACTGCTCGACCGTGGCGTCGAACCGCCGGTCTGGCGCAGCGGAAATGCACCGGGTGGCGATGAGGCAAACGCCCGCTTTCTGGCCCGCTTCCGCGACCGGGTTCGCGCGCTGTGAGCACGGAGAAGACCATAGCCGGGCGCGATCCCGTTACCGGAGGCGGCATCGCCATCACGATGCGCGACGGGCGGATCGCCGCCATTGCCGAGACGGATTCGCAGGATGAAACCTATCTCACGCCCGGCCTGGTCGACCTTCAGGTCAACGGCTATGCTGGCCTCGACCTGAATGACGGCGCGCTGACGCCGAAGCGCGTTTCCGAGCTCACCCGCATCATGGCCGGGCTCGGCGTGACCACCTATCTTCCAACCCTTGTGACCGGATCGCGCGAGCGGCTGCTTGATGCGCTCGACGCCATCGCTACGGCGCGGCACGAAGATCCTCTCTGCGCGCGCATGATCCCCGGCGTTCACATGGAAGGCCCGAGCATCGCGCCCGAAGACGGGCCGCGCGGCGCGCATCCAGCGGAGCATGTGAGACCCCCTTCCCTCGATGAATTCAATGCATGGCAAAAGGCGAGCGGCGGTCTTGTCCGTCTCGTGACCCTTGCGCCCGAATATGAAGAGGCCCCGGCCTATATTCGCGCAGTGACGGCGCAGGGTGTTCATGTCGCCATTGGGCATTCCTCTGCCACGCCTGAGCAAGTGCATGCCGCTGCCGAGGCCGGTGCGCGGCTCTCGACGCATCTGGGCAATGGCGCTGCCGCGCTCATGCCGCGCCATCCGAACCTGATCTGGGCGCAGCTTGCCGATGACCGGCTGACGGCCACGCTCATCGCCGATGGCCATCACCTGCCGGACGACACGTTCAAGACCATGCTGCGCGCCAAGGGGCTGGAACGCGCCCTTTTGGTTTCCGATAGCGTGGCGCTGGCCGGCATGGAGCCCGGCGTCTACCGGCAGCCGATTGGCGGCGATGTCGAGGTGCGCGCCGACGGACGCGTGGGCATTGCCGGAACACCATATCTGGCCGGAGCCGGCCTGCCTTTGATTGAAAACATTCGCATCGCGATGCGCATGGCCGGGCTTTCGCTGGCGCAGGCGCTCAGGCTCGCCACGGCCAATCCCGGCGCGTTTGTCGAGGGGCGGGGCGTGATGAAGCTGGATGCACCGGCCGATCTCATCCGTTTTACGATCGACGGGAAAACCGGCTCCTTTGAGCTGAAGACCACGCTCGTTCACGGCGAGGGGGTGTTCTCCGCATGATCCGCGCAGGCGTCGCCACGGTAGACATCACCCCGCCCGCGGGCTTGCCGCTTTCCGGCTTTGCCGCCCGCACCTTGCCTGCAACGGGTGCGCATGATCCACTGACGGTGCGTGCGCTGGCTGTCAACGATACGGCGATGGTGGTTGCCGATGTGATCGGCCTGCATGGAGACATGAGCGCGCGCATCCGCCGCCGCTGCACCCTCCCCGAGACCAATGTCATCATCAGCGCCCTGCACAATCATGGCGGCCCGGTTTCCATGGCCGGACGTCTGACGATTGAGACCGACGAGGCCTATCTGCAAAGGCTGGAAGACGCCTGTGTCGAGGCCATCGATCAGGCTTTTGCCGCGCAAAGGCCTGCAACGCTGTCGGTCGGGCTCGGATCCGACCCCGACATTGCCCGCAATCGCCGCCATCCGGGCGGCCCGGTGGATCGCGCTCTGCCGCTGCTGCGTGTGCGCGATGAGAGCGGCGACATGATCGCCTTGATGACGGGCTACGCCTGCCACCCCGTGGTGCTCGGCGCAGACAACAGGCTGTGGACCGCCGACTATCCGCACTATGTGCGCCGCGCGCTGGAAACCGCTTATCCCGGTGCCACCGCCCTGTTCGTGACCGGATGTGTGGGCGACGCGAATACGGGCCACAGCGCCCATGCCTCGATCAGCCTTGCCGCAAACCCGGACCGCAGCTTTGCCGCCGCCGAGCGGATTGGCGAGAAAATCGCAAAGGCGGCAATGGATGCACCGGAGCTGCCACTTGGCGGGGATGTGACGGCACTGGAAGCGCAGGTTTCCCTGCCGTTCGAGCGGCGTGAGACAGAGACGCCGGCAGAACTGGCAGCGCGGTGGCGCGCTGAGCGCGCACGGGCTGAACCCGCGCAGGCAGCGCTGCTCGATGCCTGGACGCACTGGGCGGAGACCATTGCGCTTGAGCCAGCCGACGCCCTGTCGGGCCGGGTGTCCCTGCTCGATTGGGGCGGATTGCCAGTCTTTGGCCTGCCCGGAGAGATCTTTGCGGCGACCGCGCTTAGCCTGCGGGCTGCATGCGGTGAGCGCCCGGCCTTCATCGCAGGGTTCGCGGAAGACAATCCCGGCTATATCCCGCCGTCAGAGGAATTTGCTTTCGGCGGATATGAGGTGGACGAGGCGCATCGCTATTATGGTCAGCCGGCAAGTTTCGCACCCGGTTGCGCAGAAGCACTCGCTGCGGCCAGTGCGACGCTTTTGAAGAAAACGCACTCTGGCAGGGATTAGAGGGAGACGAGGCGGCGCCTTCGCGAAATGCGGGGCGGCCATGCTGATGCAAAAGGAAGTCGGCTTGACGCGCAACCGGTTGCATGGCAGTTTTTCATTGGGAACGAAATTGCAGTCTGCTCACGTCGAAAGGGAGAACAAAAGATGAGAGCGTACAGGTCCAGCAACACAAAATCCGGCAGCTCGAGTTTCACCACTCGGGTGGCAGCATTGTCACTGGGGGCGGCGATTGCCGCGATCTCCGGTTCCGCATTTGCCCAGACCATCAATGTCTGGAGCGGCTACCCCGAAATGGCGCCGTTTTATGAGCATGTGGCGGAAGGGCTGAAGGAAAAATATCCTGACCTCACAGTCAACGTTGAAGCGATTGCCCTGCGCGAGCACGAGAAGCGCATTGCGCTCGGCCTCACCTCCGGCTCCGCCGGCGTGACCGTGATCGAGCTCGCGGGCTCCACGGCCAGCCGCTACATCGAAAACGATCTGTTGCCGGCGGCACCGGAAGCCGTGGCGAACTTCGTCACCAACAGCAATAATTTCGGTGAGTTCTTCGTCGGTGCCGCCTCCAAGAACGGCACCGTTTATGGCGTTCCTCTTTTCCGCGGACAGGGCGCGCTTTTCTACAATGTCGACATGTTCGAGGCGGCGGGGCTCAAAGAGCCGCCGCAGACCATGGAGGCCTATACGGATTACGCCGAGAAGCTGACCCAGCGCGACGCTGACGGCAAGGCGACCGTTTCGGGCTGGAGCCTGCGCCTTTCGGGCGGCGGCCAGGGCATTGCCGAGAAATTCTGGATCAACCTGTTCCAGTATGGCGGCTCGGTTATCGAGGAAGTGAGCGACGGCAAGTGGAAGGCGAACTACGCCAATGAGGCCGGCCGCAAGGCACTCAAGCAGTATCTCGAGAACGTGCATGTGCTCAAGACCGTGACGCCCGAAATGCCGGCAGATGCCGAGGCCTTCGAGCGCGGTCAGACGGCCATGTTCATCCGCGAGTCCTGGGTTATCGCCGACATCGCGGCCAAGGCACCCGACCTGAACTATGCGACCGCGCCGCTGCCGGTCGGCTCCATCGCCCTGCCGGCCAACCTCTATGTGAACTCCGTCGAGGGTGAGGACGCAGAGGCTGCATGGGCCTATGTGCAGGCCGCCAACGACCCGGAAAACCTCGTCTGGCTTCTCGACAATGTCGGCTGGCTGCCCAACCGTTCGGGCGTCGACTACAGCGTCGTCACGGACAAGGTGCCCGCCTATGGCGCATTCGTCGACTATCCGGAGGACTACAAGTTCTTCACCCTGCCGGCCATCGGTCCGATCGAGGAGGTGCTGACCCGTCTCGCCGCCCAGCTTACCAACGCCTATGGCGATGCCTCGCTTGCCGAGGATGACGCCGCCATCGACGCGGTGCTTGCAAAGGCTGCCGAAGAGACCAACAACATCCTGAAGCGCGAAGGCCTTCTCGCCGAATAGGCGCTTCAACGATACCCTCATCCCGGAAACGGCGTCCGCGCCGTTTCCGATCAGTGACTTCAGGCGGACGGGAACAAAATGCTGCAACAAAAGCGATGGCGCTTTGCCATTCTGGCGATCCTACCGACGCTGGCGATCTTTGCCTGGGTGCGCATGTACCCGATCGTCGAGACACTGCGGCTGAGCCTGCATCAGTGGAACATCCTGTCGAAGAACAAACCGTTCATCGGCCTGGCGAATTTCCGCGAGCTGTTTCAGGACCAGCTCTTCCTGAACGCCCTGACAAACACGTCGATCATCGCTTTCGGCGTGGTCATTCTTACGGTGCCCACCGCCATGGTGATCGCCGGGCTCATTCACCACCGCACGCATTCGCGCTTCTCCGGGTTCTACGAGACATCAGTCTTCATCCCGCATGTCGTGTCGCTGGTGCCGGCGGCGATGGCCTGGAAATGGATTTTCGACGCCAAGCTCGGCCCGCTCAACGCTTTGCTCGAATTCTTCGGAATCCCGGCGCAGGCATGGCTTTTCGATCCCGTTCTTTCGGTGATCTGTATCATCGTTCTGTGTTCCTGGCAGGCGCTCGGCTATGCCGTGCTGATCTATCTCGTCGGTTTCAAGAACCTTCCGGTCTCTCTCTTCGAGGCTGCCAAGCTTGATGGCGCGTCCGGCGTGCAGCGCTTCTGGCATGTTTCGGTGCCCATGCTGAAACCCATCACGCTCTATGTTTCCGTCGTCACGCTGATCTCCGGGTTCAATGTCTATGCGCAGGCCTTCGTCCTTGCCTCGGATTCGCAAGGCGCGCCGGGCAGGCAGGTCCGGGTTCTGGTGCTCGACATGCTCGAAAACAGCTTCCGCAACTACCGTGTCGGCTATGCGGCCTCCGAAGCCGTGGTGCTTCTGGCCATTGTTCTCGTGCTGACTCTCATCCAGTTCGGTCTTCTTCGGGAAAAGGGGCGGAAATGACACAGACGATAGCCGCTTCCACACCACGCCCGAAAGCCGGCGGGCGCATGAAAACGCGGGGCAAACTCATCGATTTCGCCATCGATGTGTTCCTGTTCTGCTTCTCGATCCTGATGATCCTGCCGCTGGTGTTTCTGGTGTCGAACGCCTTCAAGACGCCTGAAGAGATCGTCGCCTGGCCGCCACGCATCATTCCCACCGATCCGACGCTGGAGAACTTCCGCTCGGTGCTGGCGGACACGCCGTTGCCGATGTGGATCTTCAACAGCGTCGCCTTCTCCACCCTTTCCATGGTGGCGATTGTCATGACCTCGGCAATCGCCGGCTATGTGCTGGCCAAGTTTCCGTTTCGCTCGCTCAACATCATCTTCATCCTGATCCTCGCCACGGCCATCGTGCCGTTCGAGGTCTATATGATCCCGCTTTATTTCCAGGCGCAGGCGCTGGGTGTGCTCAATTCCCTCTGGGGTCTGCTGCTTGGCTATCTGGTGATGAGCTTCGGCATCTTTCTGATCCGCCAGAATGTGATGCATTCCATACCCGACGAACTGCTCGAGGCCGCGCGCATCGACGGGGCGGGAGAGTTCTGGATCTTCTGGAAGATCGTCTTGCCGCTCTTGCGCGGTGCGCTCGGCGCGCTTGCCGTTCTCGCCTTCTTCCAGGCATGGACCTCCTTCGCCTGGCCGATGATCGTGACGACGACGCGCGACAGCTACACGATCGAGGTTGGCCTCGCCCTGTTCCAGACCGGATTCACCGTCGATCTTGGCCGGTTGAGCGCAGCGTCTGCGGCCGTGCTCGTGCCCTCCATCACGCTGTTCGTGATCCTGCGTCGCAATTTCGTGCAGGGTGTTGCCAGCACGGGGATGAAGGAATGACCGCCGGGAACGCCTTCTTTCCAGAGGCCGCCGACCGCTATGCATCGGCCAATGCCGGGACGCTCCGGTGGATGCTCGATCGCCCCCTGCTTGGGGCGGGCTTCCTGAACACCAAGGTCAACAGCCTGACGCTTGCCGATTATGGCGAGGCCGACGGGCTGCGCGGGCCCGACTACACCTATGGCTGGATTCAGGGGCGTGGGCTGGAAGCGCTGGTCACGCATGCGGCTTTCTTCGAGACGCGCGATGCGGCGCTGTCTCGGCGGCTCGATGAGGCCGGGCGCTCGCTCTTCGCGCGCATCAAGGCGCTTCAGGCGCGCGATGGTCATGTCTATTTCCGCTACGATGCCGGGCTTCGGCCTGTTCGCGCGGACGCCGATGGCACGGTGACCGCTCAGGAACCGGCGGGAGACGTGTTCACCTATTCCGATGCTTTCGCCGCCAAGGGACTGGTGGCTGCGGCAGCCCGCTATGCGCCTGAAGAACTGCCCGGATATTTGCGCTACCTCGCCGATGTGACTGCGGCAATCGAGGATGGCCGCTTTCAGATGGGCGAGGAAAAGCCTCTGGGGGGCGAAGCGCTCGCCGGCGAACCGGACGATTTCGGGCCGCGCATGATCCTGCTCGGCGCTGCCGGCATGCTGGAACGCTGTGGCCTTTCAGATCACGCCGCCTATGCGCAGCGTTTCATCGATCATGTCATCGAGAACCATCTGGACGCGAAAACCGGGTTGCTGCGCAATGTGCCGGGCGGCGATGAGTGCAATGTCGGCCACGGCATCGAGTTTGCGGGCTTTGCGCTGGACCATGCGCCCGTTCGCCGGAACCCGGCGCTGGTGGCCACGCTGGAGCGCATCCTGTTCGCTTCCTTCAGGGCAAGCTTTGCCGAATGCGGGCTGCATCTCACCGTCTCGGTTTCGTCCGGCGAAAAGCTCAGCCCCTACCGGCCCTGGTGGTCGCTGCCGGAAACGATCCGCACCGCCGCGCTCTGCCACCAGCTGACCGGCAGCGCGGACAGCCTCGCCATCTGGCAAGAGGCGGACAGCGCATTCTTCGACCATTACTGGCGCGGTGCGCCGGCCATCGCCTACCAGACCCGAACGGCAGATGGCCCGACGGACTATGTGCCGGCCACACCCGATCTGGACCCCGGATATCACACCGGTCTGAGCCTTCTTGCCGCGATCCGCGTTGCGGAGGCTCTTTCAACGTCACACACCGCTTACGCCTCGAGGTAACCATGGCTTCAGTCGACATCCAGGATGTCCGCAAATTCTACGGACAGCTCGAAACCATCAAGGGCGTAACCGTCGACGTGCCGGATGGCGCGTTCGTGGTTCTGGTCGGCCCTTCCGGCTGCGGCAAGTCCACCCTGCTGCGCATGATTGCCGGGCTTGAGGACATTTCCGGTGGCACGATCAGCATTGGCGGACGCGTCATCAACGATGTGGAACCCAAGCACCGCGACATCGCGATGGTGTTCCAGAACTATGCGCTTTATCCGCACATGACGATTGCCGAGAATATGGGCTTCTCGCTCAGGCTCGCCAAGCGCCCAAAGGATGAGATCGACCGGCGCGTGCGTGAAGCGGCGGATATTCTGGGGCTTGCCGACTATCTGGAGCGCTATCCGCGCCAGCTGTCAGGCGGTCAACGCCAGCGCGTCGCCATGGGGCGCGCCATCGTGCGCAATCCGCAGGTCTTCCTGTTCGACGAGCCGCTTTCCAATCTCGACGCGAAGCTGCGCGTTCAGATGCGAGCCGAGCTCAAGGACATTCATGCCCGCCTGAAGACAACCACCGTCTATGTCACGCATGACCAGATCGAGGCCATGACCATGGCCGACCGCATCGTCGTGATGCGCGATGGCATCGTGGAGCAGGTGGGCGCGCCGCTGGACCTTTACGACCGGCCGAACAATACCTTTGTGGCAAGCTTCATCGGCTCGCCTTCGATGAACCTTCTGCCAGGCCTCCTCACCAATGGTGGCAAGGGCGTCCGTGTTGAAAGCGGCGCGGAACTGCCGCTTGAAGGCACATCACCTGCCGCCGGCAAGGTGATATACGGCATCCGCCCCGAACATCTGCATCTGGCCGCTGATGGCGAAGGGTTCGAGGCCGTTGCGACCAATGTCGAGCCGACAGGGTCTGAAACCCTCGTTCAGGTTCGCGTGGGGGAGCAGATCGTCTCGGCGCAGCTTCGTGATCGCGTCCACATTCGCGCGGGCGACACGGTGCGCCTTGGCGTTCAGGCGGCCAAGGCACATCTCTTCGACGCGGAGACCAGCCAGAGGCTTGGCTGATCCGTGATGGCGCAGCGTCTTAACCGTTCTTGTCTTTCGCATCTGGCGGGCACCGTTCAGGGTCCGGCCTACGATCCAACCGGATTGGTCGCGGGCATCGTGCATATCGGCATCGGGGCGTTTCACCGCGCTCATCAAGCTGTTTATGTGGATGCCTGTCTCGCGGAGGGAGATGCCAGTTGGGGCATTGTCGGTGTCTCCCTCCGCAGTTCCGCCATGCGCGACGCCCTCGCCCCGCAGGACTTTCTCTACACACTTGCACAGCGTGACGGTTCCGGTGAAACGCTGAAGGTCATCGGGTCCGTGATGAAGGTGCTGGTGGCGCCGGAGGACCCGCAGTCCGTTCTTGCCGCGATGAGCAGTCCGCAGACGCGGATCGTGACGCTGACCGTGACGGAGAAGGCCTATCCGCGGAATTCGGACGGTACACTGGATGTGCAGGATCGCACAGTGACGGCGGACCTTGCCAACCCCGACCGGCCGGCCGGCATACTGGGTTTTCTGACAGAAGCCCTCGCCCGAAGAAGGGCTGACGACATCCCTCCCTTTACTGTCCTTTCATGCGATAACCTGCCCGCCAACGGCAAAACGCTACACGGGCTGGTGACCGAATTTGCGACCCTGCGCGATCGCGAACTGGGCCGTTACATCGAGCAGAATGTTGCCTTCCCTTCGAGCATGGTGGACCGCATCGTTCCGGCAACCACCGATGACGACCGCGAACGGGTTGCGCAGGCGCTCGGCGTTGAAGATGCCTGGCCCGTGGTGACAGAGCCTTTCATGCAATGGGTGGTGGAAGACAATTTCCCGATGGGCAGGCCCGCCTGGGAACGCCATGGCGTCGAGATGGTGGCCGATGTCGCCCCTTTCGAGGAGATGAAGCTTCGGCTTTTGAACGGCGCGCATTCGGCCATCGCCTATGCGGGGGTGCTGCTCGGGCACGAGACGGTGGCGGATGCCTTTGCCGATCCGGTTATCCATGGGTTCGTGAAGGGGCTCTGGCGGGGATCTGCCCGGACGCTTTCCGGCGATGCCGGCCTGAAGCCGGACGAATACATGGCGCGGCTTGCAGACCGCTTCGCCAATCCAGCGCTGCGCCATCGCACCGCGCAGATTGCCAATGACGGTTCGCAGAAACTGCCGCAGCGCTTCATCAATCCGCTGCTGGAGCGGCTCGATGCGGGCGAAGATGCACCGCATCTTGCAGCCGGTGTTGCACTCTGGATTGCAGCACTCGCGGACAGGAGCGAGCCGCCGGCCTTTACCGATCCGCTGGATGAGGCGCTGAAAGCGGCCATCGCAAACACGACCAGTCCTGCCGACACTGTCGCCGCCATTCTTCAGGCTGCCCGTTTCGACAGGGTCGACCGATACCTGCCTGCCGTCCTCGAAGCCTGTCAGCGCATCGCGGATCATGGCGTTTCGGCGACCCTTACCCATTACGCTCGAGGAGACATCCCCCAATGAAAGAGACCTGGCGGTGGTTCGGTCCGGACGATCCGGTGACGCTCGCCCATGTGCGGCAGGCGGGTGCGACGGGCATTGTCACCGCCCTGCACCACCTCAATGACGGACGCGTCTGGCCGCAGGACGAGATCGAGAAGCGCAGGCACGAAATCGAACAGGCCGGCCTTGAATGGTCGGTTGTCGAAAGCGTGATCGTGCATGAGCATGTGAAAACGCGCAGCGGCGATTTCCGCGCACTGATCGAAAATTACAAGACCTCGATCCGCAATGTCGCCCGCGCCGGGGTGCGCACCATCTGCTACAATTTCATGGCCATCACCGACTGGACGCGGACGGATCTCGACTATCCGATGCCGCATGGCGGGACGGCGCTGCGCTTCGATGCAGTCGAGTTCTGTGTCTATGATGTCTTCATCCTTGCACGTCCGGGCGCCGAGGTGGACCACCCCGCCGAACGGGTGGAGGCCGCGCGCGAGCGCCTGAAGACGATGAGCGAAAGCGATCTGGCGCGGCTGGAGCGCAATCTCATCGAATGGGTTCCGGCCCGTGAATTCGTCTATGACCGCGAGAGCTTCCGTCGCATGCTGGATACCTATCGCGACATCTCAACCGATGGCCTGCGCGAAAATCTGGCAGAGTTCCACCGGGAGATCATGCCGGTCGCGGAGGAGGAAGGTGTGGTGATGGCGATCCATCCCGACGACCCTCCGTTCCCGCTGTTCGGCCTGCCGCGCATCGTTTCCACGCATGACGACCTGAAGGCATTGCTCGAGGCTGTTCCGTCCAGGGCAAACGGCCTGACATTCTGCACTGGCTCGCTCGGGGCGAACCCGGCAAACGACCTTCCGGCCATGGCGAAGGCGCTCGGGCCGCATATTCACTTCGCGCATCTGCGCAACGTGAAACGGGAGCCGTGCGGCTCTTTCCATGAAGCAGAGCATCTGGAAGGCGACACGGACATGATTGCCGTGGTGGCTACCCTGATGGATGAAGAGATGCGACGTGGCGGGCAGATACCCATGCGCCCCGACCATGGGCACGCGATACTGGACGATCTCGGCAAACGGGTGAACCCGGGCTATTCGGGTATCGGCAGGCTGAAAGGGCTGGCCGAACTGCGCGGTGTGATGCGGACACTTGAGTATATGCGACCGTGATACCAGAGGGCTTTTGACGGCTTCCAGCGCCGCGAGCCCCGCTGCAGGCTTCACAGACAAGAACCGCCCGCATCCGCGATGGCTCTCTGTTTTTCCGCATTTATGCGGACGTCAGGTGATTCCTCCTGACTGGAAAAAATGCTCCAGGAAGCAACGTTGAACGGGATCCGCTCGCACCGGGCCTCACAGAACCGGCGCCTGGTTTCTGCGCCCCACGATTTGATTTGCCCATGTGTGTGGAATGTTTGCGCAAAAGAGGTTATGTAGAGAACTGCCATACGGATAGTGGTGGTCCGAGACTTGGACCCGCGCCTACCAGAACGCTGCCCATTCATCGCATTCCACAAAAATGTTGAGGATGCGGGTAGCCAATTGCCTCAGGTTGTATTATGCAATCCAGCGTAGTGCATTTCAACTTTAACGCGGCATAGATATTGCAAGCTTCTTCGTGGTGGGGAACTGGTGAATATTCTCGCTTTTGACGATCCGGAACGTCGGCATACCGAAAAGACCGTCAGAAGACCCCGGCTTCCTGCCATGTCGGCGGAAGAATTCAGCGCGTGGCTGAAGCATGTCGACTTCAGCGAACGGCATGCGGCCAGAATATTGCAGATATCCAGAACGACAATCGCCAAATACCGCCAGGAAGGCGCTCCGGCGCATATCGGTTTTGCGTGCTCGGCGATCGCGCTTGGAATGCCCATGTGGAAACCGCATACGGACTAGAGATCGGACCGAAAAGTGGGATCCGGTTTTCGGTTTACTCCGATGCTCCATTAATAATTTAGATCGTCCTTTGTGTGTCCGGATGGACGCGCGGCGATCTAGTCTGCGGCACCGCGCGCGAAAGAACAGACGCCATTCCTGCCTGCCCGATAGACCGTTGTTGCACTGTATTCAACGCGACAGACCGAATTGAATTTCGATGCGCTGATAGCCCGCGCCGGGACCGCGCCAGTCATGATAGACCTCGCGGCTTTCGCCAGAAAACTCATGCCGTGACATCTGTATCTCGTGCACCAGCGGTGCATAGCCCTGGGTGAACAGAGTTCGCAACGAGCCCAGGTGGGTGCGTGCCGCAACCATGATCGGCTCCAGGTGAAGCAGTGGGATTTTGCCCCGGTAAAGGTCGGGCTTCACCACCGGTCTGCATATGCGCCAGTCGAACAGGGTCTTGCTGTCTCGCGGAAGGTTCCAGGATATGAATGTCCAGGGGCCCGAAGCCGTGAGCCCTTCCTTCTCGATCGAGGTCTCGATCTCGGCGGCACAATGGGCGGCTGCATTCCTGATATCTGGAATCTTTAGCCGCTGCTGCAGGCTCAAAACCCACATGTCGGGCGTTTCCTTGATGTCCATCGCGTTCTCCTTGTACGCGAGGGTTAGGCCGGGATGAGTTTCGCCACAAGACAATTTGCAGGATGGATTTCCAATTTACCGCTCCATGGAAAGAAGAATGAGAATTTCATTCCCATTTATGAATGTGCGACATCACGTCAGTTGAGGCGGGTCATTGGAATGATAAAAGAGGTATATAAAATGCCAGTTTAGGAGAGTTCCATGAGCGACACCTATATCGCCCGGCCAAAGCCTCGACCGGAGGAGGCTTTGAAAGACCCCGCCGTGAACAGGGACTTCATCGGCCGGCTGGTGCGGGAGTTCTATCGACGGGTGCGCAGCGATGCGCGGCTTGGGCCGATCTTTGCCGGCGAGATAAAAGACAACTGGGAACCGCATCTTGAGAAGATGACCGATTTCTGGTGCGCCGTGATCCTCAAAGACGGCAGCTATCATGGTCGGCCGGTGCCCGCGCATCTGAGGCTCAAGACGGTGGTGGAAGCGGATTTCGATATCTGGCTCGGTCTTTTTCGGCAGACCGTCGGAGATCTTTGCACGCCGGCGGTTGCTGCCGTGTTCACCGACCGGGCGGAGCGTATTGCAAAGAGCCTGAAACTCGCAATGTTCTTCCGCCTGCCCGCCGCGCTTGGCCCCGATGCCGCACGAGCCCGGACCAGAGACGATGCGTAACACCGAAGGGGAGAAGGCCAACCCCTATGCGCTTGCAGGTTATGGACTGGTAGCGCTTCTCTGGCTGGGCATGGTCTGCGGGGTCTCTTTTCTTGCGACCCCGGTGAAGTTTCAGGCGCAGGCCCTGTCGCTGCCCGTGGCGCTGGAAGTGGGCAATGTCACCTTCGCGGCGTTCTCCAGGGTCGAGTGGGGATTTGCGGTCCTGCTGATGATGGTGACGGTCTTCGCTTACGGGCGGCGCATTCTTGTGGCTGTGACGGGCATTGCGGTGGCAATCGTCCTGGCGCAGACATTCTGGCTTCTGCCTGTGCTGGATGCGCGGGTCGCTGCCGTGATTGCCGGCGATCCACTGCCGGCCTCGATGCATCATTTCCTCTATGCGGGAGGTGAGGCGGTGAAGGCACTTCTGCTTGCCGGAGCAGGCCTTTTTGCGCTTGCCACGCTCGCGCGACCCGAAAGGTAGTGCGATGCGCATGACGCTCCACACGGACTATGCACTTCGGATGCTGATTTATCTGGCGACAAAGCAGGGTGCTCCATGCACCGTGAGCGATGTCGCCGAGACCTATGGCCTCTCGCGCAATCACCTTTTGAAAGTGGCGCGCCGGCTGGGGCAACTGGGCGCTGTGACAACGCTGCGTGGCCGCGCAGGTGGGATCGCGCTGGCGCGCACGCCCGAGGAAATCGGGCTGGGTACGATCATTCGGGGGATGGAAGAGAGCCTCGCCCTGGTCGAATGCATGGGGACTGGAGAAAGCGCCTGCGTCCTGACGCCGGCCTGCCGGCTGAAAGGCGTCGTGAAGGAAGCTCTCGACGCCTATCTTGCCGTGTTCGACCGCTACTCCCTGGCCGATCTTGTGGCCAATCAGCAGACCCTCGCCGGTCTTCTCGGGTTCGGGGCAGAAGCCCCGATGGCGATCACACCTGAATGAAGCCGCCCCCTGCCCGCCCCTGGGCCCATAGTTCCAGGCGGGCCTCCACGGTTTCTGGAATTATTTCGCGGCAAGTTTTTCCGGCAGCGCCTCGAAGAGCGTGGCGAAATGTTTTTTGGCCTTGCCGGGGTGCTTCACCCTTGCGGCGGCCTCTCCGTTCACGGGTTCGCCCACGGCGATCAGCGCGATCATGCCCATGCCATAGTGCGGGGTGCATTTGACGCCATAGACGCCTTCTTCCGTGAGTGTCACGGAAAAATCCTTGCTTACCTTGCTGCGAAACGCGGCTGCCCCCTCGGGGAGCATACCCTTGATGGTCTCGGCATTGTGGCCGGGATCGACAGACACGAATTTGATGGTGTCGCCGGGCTGGGCGCGGACAAAATCCGGCTCGAAGACCATCACCCCCTTCTCGCCCTTGTTGAGCATCCTGATCTCAAACTCGGCTGCAAGGCCAGGCGCTACAGTGATGCCAAGAGCAAGGCCTGCCGCCAGAAAGGCGGCGGTTTTGATCGCAGTCATGAACGGTCTCCGTTTCTGACAATTCCAGGCGGGAGACAGTTTCCACGCTTCCTGGAATTGCTTTTTGGTTCGACGGCTCCTTCTAGCCGCCGTTATGGAGACACGCTTTGCGATGGGTCAAAGAGGCGTTGCGTTTTCCCGGTCGAAGGTGTCTTCGGCGATGGGCCAGATCGGGCGCGCGAGCTTCCTGTAGCCGGCCGTCTTCGGGTTGTTCGGGTAGCAGCCTTCCACCGCCGCATAGACGATCTCTTCTGCGATGGGGGCGAAGCCCGCATGGAAATGATTGGTCGACTTGACGAGAAGCACCTGCTTTTCGAGCGGATCGACGCCGAGATTGGAGAAGATGTCGGGCTCGAAGGTCTGGGTACGATTGGTGTTGAGCACGATGTCGATCTCGGTGCCGACAAGCCGCACCACCGCGGCGGGGCCGAGCGTGACGCGGCTGGTGCCGAATGTCTGCCAGCCTTCCTCGGCCAGCTTTCTGATCTCGAACGACCCGTCGAACGGTGTGCCGCTGGCGGCGTTTGCCTTTCCGCCAATGCGCATGTCGAGAATGGTGCCCTCGCCCGCGCCATGCGCAAAACCGACCGCCTGCGGATCCCAGATGGTGGCAACGCCTGCGCGAGTGATGCCGCTTTGAACGAGCGCATGCAGGAGAACGGTGTTGTCGCCCGCCGTGCCGCCGCCGGGATTATCCCACATGTCGGCGATGACGACCGGCTTGCCGCCTGCGCCGCCGACGTTCGCCCTGGCGATGGCATCTGCGGCGGAGAGGCTCTTCATGGCGGTCATGCCGCGCATGCCGCGCACATCCTGACCGAGCTTTTCGGCGAGCGCTGCACCTTTCTCCGGCACATTGTCGGTGACGACCATGACCTGCGTGCCGAGCTCGGGCACATCACCCGCCATGAAGCCGTGGATGAGCGAGACGGAGAGGATGCCCTCCCTGCCCTGCAGTGCCTTCATACGGTCCACGAAGGAGCGCATGGGCTCGCGGCTTGTCGGGAAGACGTCGATCATGCGGCAGTCGAAGGTGGAGATCACCGGGCGGATTTCGCCGCGCGTGGCACGCAGCGCCAGATCCACCACATGCTCGGCACGTTCGAGAAAATCGGTATGGGGGAATTCGAGAAAGGCGGCGAGGATGTTCGCCGCCGCCACGCGCTTCGCCGTCAGATGGCTGTGCGGGTCGAGCTCGGCCGCGACGATCACGTCCGGGCCGACGATCTCGCGCACACGGGCGAGAAGATCGCCCTCGCAATCGTCGAGCCCGCGCGCGACCATTGCGCCGTGCAGGCCAAGCACGACGCAGTCCACCGGCATGGCGGCCCGCAGCTGATCGAGAATCTCATCGCGCAGCGTCTCATAGACATCGAGCCGGACATAGCCGCCCGGTTCCGCCCAGGTGGCGGTCCCCTCGATCAGGGTGAAACCCTCTTCCCGCGCCCGCCGCCGCAAAACCGGGATGGGCGCCGAACAGAGCGTTGGAGTCTCGGGGTGTTCCCCCGGCCCGGCATAAAACGCCATCTCGAAATCCCCGCGATCGGTCGGGATCGGCGAGAAAGTGTTGGTTTCGGTGGCGAGCGAGGCGGTAAAGACACGCATGCGATGAGGTTCCGGCTTTATGGATCAGAGCGGCTTGTAGGCGACGGCCTCGACTTCGATCTTGATGTCGATCATCAGCCGCGATTCAACCGTGGTGCGCGCCGGTGGGTTCTTGGGAAAATACTTGCCGTAAACCGCATTGAACGGGCCGAAGTCGCGCGCGTCTTCCAGCCAGACGGTCGTTTTCACCACATCGTCGAGCGTGCAGCCGGCGAGCGCCAGAGCCGCCTTGACGTTTTCCATCACCTGCCCGGTCTGCTCGGTGATGCCACCCTTGACGACGACGCCATCCGCGCCCACCGGAACCTGACCGGAAATGTAGACGAAATCGCCGGCGCGCACGGCGGGGGAAAGCGGCACATGGGAGGTGCCGAAGCACTGCTTGGTCATGAATATACTCCGTTCCTGGAATTGCTTTATTTCACCGCACCGATGGCCAGGCCGCGCACCAGATAGCGCTGTAGCCAGGCAAAGATGACGGCGACGGGGATCGTGGCGACGAAGGTTGCCGCCATGACATGGTGCCACTCGACCGTATAGCGGCCAGCGACAAGAGAGAAAATCTGGATCGGCAGCGTGTAGCTTTCCTGACGCCGCAGCATGGTGAGCGCGATGACAAACTCGTTCCACGCATTGATGAAGGAGAAGATGGCGGTCACCGTCATCGCAGGAAGGGCGAGCGGCAGGAACACCATGACCAGCGCCTTTGCGGGACTGGCGCCTTCGATCCACGCGGCCTCTTCCAGATCCTTCGGAATGGTGGAGAAATAGCTTTGCAGCATCCACACGGTGAACGCGACATTGAACGCGCCATAGACGAAGACGATGGAGTTCACATTGTCGAGCAGGCCGAGCCACACCACCAGCCGGAACAGGCCGATAACAAGCACGATGGGCGAGAGCATCTGCGTGACGAGCAGGAACTGGCGGAAAAAGCCCTGTCCCCTGAAGCGGAAACGGCTCATGGCGTAAGCCGCTGGAATGGAGACCGCGAGCGCCAGAACGGTCGACAGCACCGAGACATAGATCGAATTCCAGAGCGCGGTGCCGAAATTGGTGACGGCCCACATGTCGATGAAATTGCGCCACGCCGCCTCACGCGGCCACCAGGTTGGCGACAGCACCTCGTTGGCCGGCTTGATGGCGGTGATGAACATCACGGCAAACGGAAACAGAATCAGCACGATGAGCGGTGACAGCAGCGCCCAGTAGAGAAGCGATTTCTTCAGCTTGGGGTTCATGTCCGCTCCCTGCGCATGGCCAGCGCGACATAGAGGATGGTGAAGGCCAGAAGCAGCGCGAACATCATCACCGACAGGGCGGACGCCTCGCCCAGTTTGCCGAAGCGGAAACCGAGCTTGTAGAGATAGGTGACGAGGATGTCGGTGGAGTTGGCCGGCCCGCCCTGTGTGGTCGCCCAGATGATCGGGAACGAATTGAACACATAGATCATGTTGAGCACGATCGAGATGTTCAAAAACGGCTTCATCAGTGGCAGGGTGATCTCGCGGAAAGTCTGCCAGCGCGATGCGCCTTCAAGCTTCGCCGCCTCATAAAGATCGTCGGGAATGGACGAGAGGCCACCGAGAAAGATCGTGGTCGTGAACGGGATCGTGACCAGAATGCCGATCATGATCTGCACCGGGAAGGCGGTCGAAGCGCGGGCGAGCCACTGGATGTTCTGATCGATCAGGCCGATGTTCTGCAGGCCCGAATTGAGCATGCCGCTCTCGCCATTCAGCGCCCAGCGCCAGACGATGGCGGTCATGGTGAGCGACACGGCCCAGGGCAGCATGACGATGACGCGTGCAAGCGAGCGGCCATAAAAATCCTCGTTGAGGATCATGGCGACGGGCACGGAAACGATGAGTGTGCCGAACACGATGCCGCCGGTCCAGATGAAGGTGCGCCAGAGCGCGCCAAGAAAATCCGGATCGGTGAAGACGGCGACATAGTTTTCGACGCCGTTGAAACCACGCAGCTGGCCGAAGCGGTTGACGTCGTTGAGCGAAATTGTGCCGAGCTGGTAAAGCGGCCACAGGATGATGAACGCGGCGAGAAGAAACCCCGGCAGGATCAGCAGATAGGGATTTGTCAGGGGCGAGCGGATCATGGTCCCGTCAGTTTTCGCAGGATTTCAAGCGGACAGAAGCGGCATGCGCAGCCACAACCGCGCATGCCTTGTTCGATGAATGTGTTATTGCCCGAGAATGCCGTTGATCTCTTCAGCGGCCGCATCGAGCGTGGCCTTGGGTTCGCCATTGCCGAGATAGATGGTCTGCACCGCATCCGAAGTGATGGTGGCGATCTCCTCCCAGCCGGCAACGACCGGGGCAAAGCGGGCGTCCGGCAGAAGCGCCGTAAACGCCTTCAGGTCAGCGCTGTCGGCAAAGGCCGGCTGGGCCGCGACCTCCGGATTGACCGGCAGGAAACCTTCACCGGAGGTGAATTTTGCACGCCACTCGGTGGTGAAGAGCTGATCGAGGAATTTCCAGGCCAGGTCCTTGTTCTGGGAATTCTCGAACATGATGATGGAATCGGTCACGCCATAGGTGCCGCGGTCTCCATCCGGACCGGCCGGGATGGCGGCCACACCGTAGTCGAGATCGGGCGCTTCATCCCTGATCTGGTTGGAGAGGAATGGCGCGGTGATCATCATGCCGACCTTGCCCTGCTTGAACAGGTTCTGCACATCCTCGCGGTTATAGGAGGTGACACCGGGCTGCGTCGCGCCGGAATCGATCAGCGATTTGTACATCTCCGCTGCCTTGTAGCCGGCATCGGTATCGAGGCCCGATGTGCCATCTTCTTCGATGATCTGACCGCCATAGGCCCAGAAGGCATAGCAGAAATAGAAGTCAGTCTCGATTTCTTTGCCCTGTAGGCCGAAGCCGGCAATGTCGTCACCCAGCGCACCGATTTTCTTGGCCGCTTCGGCAAGCTCGTCCCATGTGTCGGGAACCTCGGCGATGCCGGCCTGCTCGAACAGTGCCTTGTTGTAGTACATGGCGCGGGCCGACGCGGCGATGGGCAGGCCGTAGGTCTTTCCCTGCATCACGGACGGCTCGAGGAAGACCGGGAAGAAACGGTCCTTGAAGTCCTGCGTCATGTAATCGTCCAGTGGCGCGGCGATGCCCTGATCGACAAAGTCGATCAGCCAGCGTGTGCCGATGATCGACAGATCGGCATTGGCGCCGCCGGAAATGTCGGTGGTCAGTTTCTGCAGAAGCACATCCCAAGGCACCACCTCGATCTGGATATCGGAGCCGGGATTGGCCTCCTCGAATGCCTTGGCGGCTTCCTCGAAATAGGGGCCGGTCTTGGAGCTGTATTCAGCCACGGTGACGCGCACGGTCTCGGCCTGCGCCCACCCAGCCATGGATAGAAGCGCGACACTGGCGACGGTGGCTTTCAATGCGGTCCTGTTCATTCCTGTCTCCCTGTTCCTCTCTCGGGTTCCTGATGCGTGCCCGGTGAAGGGCACCTGCGCCTTAACTGTTCTTGCGGATTGCCACACGGCGCGAGCAGCGATCTTTTGTGTAATTTTTTTACAGAAATTGGAAATAAGCAAGTGAAATCACACATTCATGTTGCTAAATTACGATTTATCGGCAAATCTTTGGCTGCCGGCCTGTGTTTCAGGCAGCGTCAGATTGCCCGGAAAGAACGAAGAGACCCCACGAAAGCGGGCAAAGCCAGGGGAAGAACGGGAGCGCAATGATCGATCTCAATGGTCACAGAATTGTCGTGACGGGTGCGGCCGGTGGCATCGGTCGGGCCATGGTGGACGTCCTTTCGGGGTTTGGCGCCTTTGTGGTCGCATGCGATCTGGAGGAAGCCGACCTGTCTTTTGACGGTGTTGGAGAGGCCCAGCGCTTCGATCTGCTGGACGATGGTGCGGTCGAAGCGGCGGTGAAGCGCATCTGCGACGGGGGCGTTCCGGATGCCGTGATCTCCAACGCCGGCTGGACGCGCGCCGAGACGCTGGACGATGTGACGCCCAAGGCGCTCTCTCACGAGCTGGATCTCAACCTGCGCAGCGCTGCAAGGCTTTCGCAGGCCTTCCTTCCAGCGATGCGCGCAAGCGAAAAGGACGCGGCTTTCGTGTTCATTTCATCCATCAACGCGCTGTCGCACTACGGCAACCCCGCTTATGCGGCGGCCAAGGCCGGGCTGATCGCCTGGATGCGCGCGATCGCCACGGAGGAAGGCCGGCACGGCATCCGCGCCAATGCGATTACGCCGGGCTCGGTGCGCACCATGGCCTGGGATCACCGCATCGAACGCGACCCGGGCATCTTGGCCAAGGTGCGGCAGCTTTATCCGCTGGGGCGCATGGTTGAGCCTGTGGAAGTGGCGCGTGCAGCGGCCTTTCTCGCCTCCCCGCTTGCAAGCGGCATCACCGGCACGGTGCTTCCAGTGGATGCAGGCATTTCCGCCGGGAACCTGCCCTTTCTTGAACAGATAGCCGGCTGAGGAGACCCTTCATGGCAGAGCTGAAACTGAAGGACATTTCCAAGCGCTACGGTTCGCTGACCGTGATCGAGAAACTCTCGCTGGCGATTGACGATGGCGAGTTCGTGGTTTTGGTCGGGCCATCCGGCTGCGGCAAGTCGACCCTTTTGCGCATGATCGCGGGGCTGGAGCCCATCACCGGCGGCGACCTCGTCATTGGCGGCGCCCGGGCCAACGACATTCCGCCCCAGAAGCGCGACACATCCATGGTGTTCCAGTCCTACGCGCTCTTTCCGCATATGAGCGTTCGGGAAAACATCAGCTTTGGGCCGCGCGTGCGCGGCGAGCCGAAAGACGAGACGGAACGGCGCATCGAGAAGGCAGCCGAAATCCTCAATCTCGGTGCCTATCTCGACCGCAAGCCGGGCCAGCTTTCCGGCGGCCAGCGCCAGCGTGTCGCCATGGGCCGGGCCATCGTGCGCGATCCGAAAGTGTTTCTCTTCGATGAGCCGCTGTCGAACCTCGACGCGAAGCTGCGCATCCAGATGCGCACCGAGATCAAGGCGCTGCACCAGAAGCTTGGCACGACCATCGTCTATGTGACGCATGACCAGATCGAGGCCATGACCATGGCCGACAGGATCGTGGTCATGAATGGCGGCAATATCGAGCAGGTGGGCACACCGCTGGAACTCTACGACCGGCCCGCCAACACTTTCGTTGCCGGCTTCATCGGCTCGCCGGCGATGAGCTTTCTGCAAGCCGAAACAGGTGTGGTGGGCGCGACACCCGTGGCGGTGCTGCAGGATGGGACGAGCCTCCCCATAGCGCAGGGCTTCGGCCATGAAACCGTGACGGTTGGCATTCGCCCCGAATCCTATCAAAGGGACCCAGAAGGGCCGCTGAAACTCCATGTGGAGGTGGTAGAGCCGACCGGCCCGGAGATCCATGTGTTCGGCACCATTGCCGGAGAGGACGTGCGCGTCGTGCTGCGTGACAGGGAATTGCCCAAACCGGGCGAGACACTTGCGCTTTCCGTTCCGGTCGAGCATGTGCATCTGTTTGACAGCGATGGCGGACAAAGGCTGGAGGCGCACTGATCATGGACAAGCGCGTGCCCGATGACAGCGAACGCACGGTCGATATCATCGCCCGGTTGCAGGATCGGCTGGAACGCGGGCGCGGCGCGGAAATCCGCCTGGTGGAGAGCATCCTGGCCGATCCGCAGTTTGCCGCCCATGCGCCGATCGCGCAGATCGCCGAGCGCGCAGGCGTGAGCGAGCCGACCATCACGCGGCTGGCGCGGGCGCTGGGGTTTCCCGGCACGCGGGAGATGCGGTTTCATCTGGCGCAGGCGCTGGCCATTGGTGGCGCCTATCTGCGCGAGCCGAGCGCACCGGTGGAAGAATTGCCACTCTCCGGTCAGGTGGTGGCGAAGGTTGCCTCTGGCGCCCATGCGGCCCTTGATCTCATGACGATGGCGCTCGCCGATATCGATCTTGAACCCATGGCGAAAGAGATCAGCCGCGCAAGCCAGATCCTCGTCTATGGCACGGGCGGCAGCTCTTCCTTTGCGGCGGTGGAACTGCAGAACCGGCTCTTTCGCCTCGGGCTTCACGTGACCGCTCACACCGACCCGCAGCTCCAGCGCATGAGCGCCTCCGTGCTGGAGCCCAAGGCCGTGGTGATCGGCTTTTCGGTTTCCGGACAGGCCGCCTCGGTGATGGATGCGGTGACGATTGCCCGGCAATATGGCGCGCGCGCCTTTGTCGTAACCACGCCCAACTCGCCGCTGGCGGCGGCGGGCGACGACATTCTGCCGCTCACCTTCAAGGAAGACGGCAATCTCTACAAACCCTCCTCCATGCGCTATGCGCTGCTTTCGGCGGTGGACATGATCGCCATGGCGACCGCGCTCACGCTCGGCAAGAAGGTGCTGGAGCCGCTCAGGCGGGTGCGCCACAGCCTGGCCAGCCAGAACATCAAGAACCCCAACCTGCCTATCGGAGACTGATGCCTTGCGCATTCTCGACCTTGAAACGCCCGCCGTGGCGATCGACCTTGCGAAGGTCCGGGCCAACCTCGCCCGCGCGCAGGCCCATGCAGACGCCCATGGGCTGAAACTGCGCCCGCACATCAAGACCCACAAACTGCCCCTGTTCGCGAAATTGCAGTGCGAGATGGGGGCGACCGGCATCACCTGCCAGAAGGTGGGCGAAGCCGAAGTAATGGCCGATGCGGGGCTGACCGACATCTTCATTCCCTACAACATTCTGGGCGCCGCCAAGCTCAACCGGCTTCTGGCCCTGCACAAACGCGTGACGCTTTCGGTGACGGCGGACAGTGCCGTAACGATTGCCGGCTATGCCGGGCATTTCACCGACCCCGACCATCCCCTCCCCGTGCTCGTGGAATGCGATACGGGCATGGGGCGTTGCGGCGTGCAGACGGTGGAAGAAGCCGTTTCGCTGGCGAAACAGATCGATGCCGCACCTGGGCTGCGCTTCGAAGGGCTGATGACCTATCCGCCGCGCGGCGAGCCTGAAACGGTGGAGCGCTGGCTGGCGGACGCCATTGCCGCGCTCAGGGAGAGCGGGCTGGCGGTGAGCACGGTTTCCAATGGCGGATCGCCCGATTTCTATCGGGCCGAGCGGGTGACAAGCGCAACGGAGCATCGGCCCGGCACTTATATCTATTCCGACCGCATGCAGGTGGCTTTCGGTCATGGCACGCTGGAAGACTGCGCGTTCACCGTGCTGGCCACGGTGGTGAGCCGGCCGACCGAAAACCGCGCAATCATCGATGCCGGCTCCAAGGCACTCGCTGCCGACACCGCACCCGTGCCCGGCCATGGGCACATCGTGGGGTATCCCGATGCGGTAATCGCCTCGCTCAGCGAGGAGCATGGCATTGTCGACCTTTCGAACTGTGCGACGAAACCTGAGATCGGCGACAAGGTGCGCATCATTCCCAATCATGTTTGCCCGGTGTCGAACCTTTACGACGCGGTGAACCTCGTCGAGGGCGACAGGGTCACCGAAACACTTGTCGTTGCCGCACGCGGCCGCCTGACCTGAGAACCAGTCATTCCGAGGAACAAGCATATGACCTATGACAAGAACCCCTTCCCTGAAGGCGATGCCGACCGTCACTATCTCTGGGAAATGCTGGTGCGGCGCGACATCGACGCGTTTCTGGCGCAGGACTGGTCCATGGTGGAAGGGGATTTTGCCGAGGACCGGTTCTTCGGCATGCATGCGCATTTTCTGAGCGATGCCGATTCCTGGCGGCTGCAATTTCCCGATGTGAAAACCTATCGCGACGAATGGCTGCGGCAGGGCAGGGAAACAGCGGCAACCAAGTTTGCCGAGCCGCTGCGCGACGCGCTCTTCCGCGTGACGAACATGCGCGACATCGACATCGATGGCGACCGCGCCGTTCTGCACAAGAAGTTCAATGGCAATGTTGCCAAGGCCGATGGCAGCGTCGACCGGCTGAACTGGCAGACGCTCTATTTCTGCGCCAGGATCGACGGGCGCTGGAAGATCACCGGCTTCGTCGGCTACATGCCCCATCCGCTGGGTGGCTGATCACTCAAACGCGTTTGCCCGTCTCCGCATCGAAGAGATGGGTCATGTTCTCCTGAACGGTGAGCGGCAGTGTGTCGCCGGGCGCGACCTTTGCGCTGCCGGGGAGCCGGGCGATCAGCTCACCGCCGGCACCGTTGGCGCCTGAAAGCGTGCCGTGGGCGAGCGTGTCGGCTCCAAGCGTCTCCACCGCCGTGACGGAGAGATTGAGCGTCGCCTCTTTCGCCGTGGCAATCTGCAGGTGCTCGGGACGCACGCCGAAAAGAAGCGGGCGGCCCGTCTCTTCCGGCTTCGTGTCGAGCGCGAGTTTTCCGCCTCCTTCCAGCACGAAGTCGGCGCCCGAAACGCTTCCCTTCAAAATGTTCATCGCCGGAGAGCCGATGAAGCCGGCTACGAAACGTGTTGCCGGGCGTTCATAGACGGCCATCGGCGTGTCGATCTGCTCGGCGATGCCGGCATTCATCACCACCAGACGGTCGGCGAGCGTCATCGCCTCGACCTGATCATGCGTCACGTAAAGCGCGGTGGTGCCGACCGAGCGCTGCATCTGCTTGATCTCAAGCCGCATCTGCACACGCAGCTTGGCATCGAGGTTTGACAGCGGCTCGTCGAACAGGAAGACGGCCGGGTTGCGCACGAGCGCCCGGCCCATGGCGACACGCTGGCGCTGGCCGCCGGAAAGCGCGCGCGGCTTGCGGTCGAGATAAGGTTCGAGCTGCAGCATGGCGGCGGCCTGATCGACCCGCTGGCGGATTTCGTCCTTCGTCTTGCCGGCGATTTTCAGCCCGTAGGCCATGTTGTCGAAGACGGACATATGCGGATAGAGCGCATAGTTCTGGAACACCATCGCGATGTCGCGTTCGCGCGGCTCCAGATCGTTGACCACCCGCCCGCCGATTTCCATCGTGCCGGCGGTGATGCGCTCAAGCCCGGCCACCATGCGCAGAAGCGTGGACTTGCCGCAGCCGGACGGGCCGACAATGACGATGAATTCGCCATCGGCCACATCCAGACTGACGCCATGGATGACCTCGGTCTTGCCGTAGGATTTGCGAACGTCGCGTATGGAAATCGTCGCCATGCCGATTTCGGTCCTTCTATTTCTCTGTCTCGACAAGGCCTTTGACGAAAAGGCGCTGCATGAAGATCACGACCGCCACCGGCGGCAGAACGGCCAGCGTCGCCGCCGCCATGGTCACGGGCCAGTTGCCGTAGTCATCGGCGGTCGGCATCATCTGTTTCAGACCCATCACGATGGTGTTCATTTCCGGCTTGGTCGTGATCAGAAGCGGCCAGAGGAACTGGTTCCAACCGTAGATGAAGAGGATCACGAATAGCGCCGCGATGTTGGTCACCGAGAGCGGCAGGAGAATGTCCTTGAAAAAGCGCAGCGGCCCCGCACCGTCGACACGCGCAGCCTCCACCAGCTCATCCGGCACGGTCATGAAGAACTGGCGGAACAGGAAGGTGGCGGTGGCCGAGGCGATCAGCGGCAGGATCAGGCCGGTGTAGGAATTGAGCATGCCGAGCGAAGCGACAACCTCATAGGTCGGCACGATGCGCACCTCCACCGGCAGCATCAGCGTCATGAAGATCGCCCAGAAAGCAAGCATGCGAAACGGAAAGCGGAAATAGACGATCGCATAGGCCGACAGGATCGAAATGGCGATCTTGCCGATGGCGATGCCCATGGCCATGACGAAAGAATTGAACAGCATGCGCCCCACCGGCGCGGTGATGCCGGAAGTGAGCGCTTCGCTATAATTGTCAATGAAATGCGGTCCCGGCACCAGCGGCATGGGCGGGCGGATGATCTCGAAATGCGTCAGCGTCGAGCCGACAAAGGTGAGATAGATCGGGAAGCAGACGATGGCGATGCCGATGATCAGCACCGCATGCATCAGGATCGTGCCAAAGCCCTGTTTTTCAACCATGTTCCGCCCTCCTCAATAGTGCACGCGCCGCTCGATGAAGCGGAACTGGATGACGGTGAGAATGCCCACGACAACCATGAGGATGACCGACTGGGCGGCGGAGGAGCCGAGATCCTGCCCGACGAACCCGTCGGAATAGACCTTGTAGACGAGGATGGTGGTGGACTGGCCCGGCCCGCCGGACGTCATGGTGTGGATGATGCCGAAGGTCTCGAAGAAGGCGTAGACGATGTTGACCACCAGCAGGAAGAATGTGGTGGGCGACAGAAGCGGGAAGATGATGGTGCGGAAGCGGTGCCATTTGCCCGCGCCATCGATCGCCGCCGCCTCGATCAGGCTTTTGGGGATCGCCTGAAGGCCGGCGAGGAAAAACAGGAAATTGTAGCTGATCTGCTTCCACGCGGCGGCGAGAATGACCAGCGTCATCGCCTGACCGCCATCAAGCACCGGGTTCCAGTCGATCCCAATGGCCTTCATGTAGAAAGCGATTACGCCGATTGAGGGCTGGAACATGAAGAGCCACATCACGCCAGCAACGGCAGGGGCCACGGCATAAGGCCATATAAGCAGCGTCTTGTAAGCCCCCGCCCCCTTGATGACCTGATCGGCCATCACGGCAAAGAGCAGCGCGACCGACATGGAGACCAGCGTCACGAAGAAGGTGAACACGGCCGTGGTGACGAAGGACTGAAGATAGTACCGGTCGTTGAAGAGATACTCGAAATTCGAAAACCAGACAAAGCGCGCTCCAAGCCCGAACGGATCGGGCAGAAGCAGGGACTGGTAGAGGGCCTGCGCGGCGGGCCAGAAGAAGAAAACAATCGTCACCACCAGCTGCGGTGTCAGCAGCAAGTATGGCAACAACCGGTTGTCGAAGGTAACGCGCTTTTCCATGGGCCGACCGGATAAGAAAGGGCCGGCAAGATTGCTGCCGGCCCTGAGATTTCAAAGACTTAGCGCGTCGACTGCTCGAAGCGGCGCAGGAGCTCATTGCCGCGGCTCACGGCCTCGTCGAGCGCCGCTTTGGCGTCCTTCTGGCCCTGCCAGACGGCTTCCAGTTCCTCGTCGATGATGGCGCGTATCTGGTCGAAATTGCCCAGGCGAATGCCCTTGGAGTTTTCCGTCGGAGCCTTGCCGGTCATCTGCAGGATAGCGACGTCGGTGCCAGGGTTCTCGTTGTAGAAGCCCTGCTCCTTGGTCAGCTCATAGGCAGCCGTGGTGATCGGCAGATAGCCGGTGTCCTGGTGCCACTGAGCCTGCACTTCAGCGCTGGACAGGTAATTCAGGAACGCGGCAACGCCGGCATATTCCTCGGCCTCATGGCCCGACATGACCCACAGCGAAGCGCCACCGATGATGGTGTTGTAGGGCGCGCCTTCCGCATCCGGCCAGTAAGGCAGGTTGGTCACGGTGAAGGGGAAGTCGGCCTCGGCCTTCACGCCGGCGTAACCGGCCGACGATTCGGTGAACATGGCGCACTCGCCCGAGCGGAAACGCGCACCGCCCTCATTGCGGCGGCCCGAATAGCTGAAGAGGCCTTCCTTGGCCCATTCGCCCATCTTGTCGATGTGCTTCACCTGCAGGTCGCCATTGAAGGCAAGCTCGGTGTTGGTGCCGGCAAACCCGTTGGCTTCGGTGGCGAAGGGCACATTGTGGTAGGCGCTCAGATTCTCGAGATGAACCCATGACTGCCAGGCCGTCGTCAGCGGGCATTCAGAGCCGGCTTCCTTGAGCTTGACGAGGATTTCCTCAACCTCCGGCCAGGTGGCAGGCTTCGTCTCGGGATCGAGACCGGCTTCCTCCAGTGCATTCTTGTTGATGTAGAGAACAGGCGTCGAGGAGTTGTAGGGCAGCGACAGCATTTCGCCGTCGGTGTTGGTGTAGTAGCCGGCAACCGGAGCAAGGTAGGCGCTCGGATCGAACGCGGCCTCAGCCTCGGCCATCACTTCATAGACCGGCTTGATCGCGCCCTTGGCAGCCATCATCGTGGCCGTGCCGACCTCGAACACCTGCAGAATGTGCGGCTGCTCGCCGGCGCGGAAGGCGGCGATGCCGGCATTCAGGGCTTCCGAGTAGTTGCCTTTGAGCGTGGCAACGACTTCATAGTCATCCTGACTGGCGTTGAAATCCGAGACCTGCTTTTCCAGAAGTTCACCAAGACGACCGGTAAAGGCATGCCAGAACTGGACCTGGGTCTGCGCCTGTGCGACGCCGATCATTGCCGGAAGCGCCACAGTCAACGCTGTGGCTGCGGAAAGCATTGCGCGAAGTTTCATGTTTCATCTCCCTGTAGCGTCGAACGCCGGTTTAGGACCGGTCTCTATTGGTCGGCTATTGTTACGGTTGGATGACAGCATCTGCAGAATGCATTGTCCATACCTTTTCCGTTATGGAAATTTCATGCTGGGATCATGTTTTGACGCGGTTGGCCTTGTCTACAGCGGTCCTATACAAGGGCAGGGATCGAATCGGTTCAGGGCTTGAGGGACAATGGCAATCATAGCGCGTCTGGCAGCGGGTGCGATTACGCTGTTCGCACGCTTCATCACCGCCGTGCGGGCCGACTGGGAGGGCATTGAGCCAGTCCCGCGGCAACGGGTCTATTTTGCCAACCATGTCAGCCACGGCGACTTTATCCTGCTGTGGACAGTTCTGCCTGCCCGCATGCGCCGGCAAACCCGACCGGTGGCCGGCGCAGACTACTGGCTGAAATCCCCCACGCGCCGTTTCATCGGCCGAGACGTATTCAATGCAGTGCTGATCGACAGGAACCGCGACACGCGCGCAAGCGATCCCATAGGGCAGATGGCCGACGCGCTCGATGGAGGCGCTTCCCTCATCATCTTTCCCGAAGGCACGCGCAATGAAACCGATGCCGCTCTTCTTCCTTTCAAGAGCGGAATCTTTCATCTCGCAAAAGCGCGGCCCGACGTGGATTTCGTGCCGGTCTGGATCGACAATCTGAACCGCGTCATGCCCAAGGGAGAGTTCGTTCCCGTGCCGCTTATCTGCACGGTTACCTTCGGTGCGCCGTTGCGTGTCGGCAAAGACGAAACCAAGGACGCTTTCCTCACCCGCGCGCGCAACGCGCTCTTATCCCTGTCCGGCGTCAAACAAGGGAACGCGTGATGACCGAGCACCAGATCGATCTTCTGAAACTGCTCGGCGGACTTGCCGCCGTTCTCGTTGCCGCCTCGCTTGTGGGACATCTCCTCCAGCGCAGGCTTTCACCCGACGGGTCCAATGCCGTCATCGAAAACCTCAACGACCGGGTAAACGCCTGGTGGGTGATGATCATCCTGATGGGCGGTGCGCTGCTCTTCGGCCGGATGGGTGCGATCCTTCTCTTCGGCTTCGCCTCTTTCGCTGCCTTACGCGAATTCGTGACGCTGACCGACACGCGGCGCGGCGATCACTGGGCGCTCGCTTCCGCCTTCTTCCTCGTGCTGCCGCTTCAATACTATCTCGTCTATATCGACTGGTATGGGCTCTATTCGATCCTCGTGCCGGTCTACGCATTTCTCCTGATGCCCATCGTCTCGGCACTGCGGGGCGATACGGATCATTTCCTTGTGCGGGTGGCGGAAGTGCAATGGGCGCTGATGATCTGCGTCTTCTGCGTTTCCCATGTGCCGGCACTGCTCACGCTGCAGATCCCCGGCTATGAAGGGCGCAACCTGCTCCTGATCGCCTTCCTGGTGGTCGTCGTGCAGTCGAGCGACGTGCTGCAATATGTTTGGGGCAAGCTCATCGGACGCACCAAAATCGCGCCGAAGCTCTCTCCATCGAAGACGGTGGAGGGGTTTGTCGGCGGTGCGCTGAGCGCCACACTCGTCGGTGCGGCCCTCTTCTGGATGACACCGTTCACCCCGGTTCAGGCGGGACTGCTGTCCTTTGTCATCGTGCTCATGGGCTTTTTCGGCGGGCTCGTCATGTCGGCCATCAAGCGCGACCGTGGCGTGAAGGACTGGGGACACCTGATCGCCGGCCATGGCGGCTTCATCGATCGGCTGGATTCGGTGATCTTCTCGGCCCCCATCTTCTTTCACCTCGTGCGCTACTGGTGGTCTCTTACATGAAAACGGCGCTGGCCCGGCTGGCGAAAAGCAGCGCCGTGCACATGGGTTTTGCCTTTCTCGCCATGGGCGCGTGGGCGGTGTTTGCCAACCGGGGGTATGCAATGCCCGGCCCATTGCTGGCGGGCGTCGTTCAGGGAAGCCTCTCCGCCTGCATAACCCTTTTCCTCAAGCGGTTCATCGAAACGCTGGTGGCGCGCCATGAGGGGCTTTCCGGCCTCGTTCTGCCTCCGCTCTACGCAGGCCTCACCTCGCTGACCCTTCTCTACGCCATTCACAGCCTTGCCGGGACGCCCGAAATTCTGGCAACGATCACCGTACCGTTGACGGTCGCAACATCTTATGCGGCCCTCTATACCTACACCCTATGGAGTGCCCGACCGTGAGCGAGACCGAAAACCGCCGCCCATTGGCCAGCCGCGACACCGGCTGGGCCCACACCGTGACACGCTGGCTGGCCGCGACCTCCATCACACCCAACCAGATCTCCATGGCGAGCATGGGGTTTGCAGCGCTCGCCGGCCTCGCCTTCTGGCAGACGGGCGAGACCGATGGCGCGGCCAGGCTGGCGTTCCTTTTTCTGGGCGGCCTTTTTGTGCAATGCCGCCTCCTGTGCAACCTCTTCGATGGAATGGTGGCCGTGGAGGCGGGCAAGGGTTCGCCGGATGGCGCCTTCTGGAACGAATTCCCCGACCGTGTGGCCGATATCGCGATCCTCGTCGGCGTGGGTTATGGCGTGGGTCTACCGGCGCTCGGCTGGGCCGCCGCCGGCTTCGCCGTTCTCACCGCCTATGTGCGTGAGCTTGGACGCGCCTGTGGCCGAGAGGCAGACTTTTCCGGTCCCATGGCCAAGCCGCATCGCATGACTGCAATCACGGCCGCTGCGGCACTTTCGCTGTTCGAACCGTTGTGGAGCGGGCACGGCGTGGTGCTGACAGTGGCGCTCTGGATCGTTGCCCTTGGCGCCGCATTGACCGCCCTGCGGCGGTCGGTACGGCTGGTGAAGGCGCTCAGGGGCTAGAGCTGGGCGTTCATGAGGCCAGTCCCGGCAACACGGCTTTCACGCCAGCGACGATCATCTCGACCGCGATGGCGAGCAGGATCATGCCCATGAGCCGCGTGGTGATGACGCGCATGGTCTCGCTCAACACGCGTCCGATCCCGGATGCGAAGAAGAGGACGACGAACAGGATCGCAAGAATGACGGCAACCACGGCGCCAATGGCCAGGGTCGCCTCAAACCCGCCGGCGTGTCCCGTGTAGATGATCAGCGTTGCGATGGTGCCGGGGCCGACGATCATCGGAAAGGTGATCGGATAGAATGCGAGCCCCGACAGATCGCCCATGTGATCCTTTTCCCGGTCGGTGCCATGGTGGGAAGAGAAGCCGCTCCCGTTCAGCATCGACCAGGCGATGTGGGCGAGAACGACGCCGCCGGCAACACGAAACTCGTCCACCGTTATGCCGAAAAAGCTGATGATTGCCTGCCCCGCGAACAGGATAACCGCGCACATGATGGCCGAGAATACAGCGATCCTGAACGCCAGAACCCTCTGCTGCTGCACCGTGAAGCCCGCCGTCAGGGCCAGAAAGACCGGCAGGTTCACGAATGGGTTCATGATGGCGAAAAAAGCGCCGAACGCCTTGGTCAGTTCCGTATAGTCCATGCCCCTCCCCAGACCTCGTTCGCACGCCATTGCCGCGAATGGCGGGCGCGACTCAGCACACTGCGGGGCAGTATGGCATCAACCTTTCGCGGGAGCGACGCCCGGAGCACCTGATTTGTAATCAGCCGGCTTTTGCATCCCGCTGGAATATCCAGTCATGATCCGGGTGGTTCGCGAAGCGCCATTTGCGCAAGGGACCGGCCATCACGTTGAGATAATACATCTCATAGCCATAGGGCGCGCCGCAGGGATGGTGCCCCTTCGGCACCAGAACCACATCGTGGTCGCTGACGGCCATGGTCTCGTCCAGTCCGCCATCCTCGGTGAACACCCGCTGGAAGCCGAAGCCCTGAGCCGGGTTGAGCCGGTGATAATAGGTCTCTTCCAGATAGGTCATGTTCGGGAAATCGTCCTCGTCATGACGGTGCGGCGGATAGGACGACCAGTTGCCCTGCGGGGTGTAGACCTCGGTGACGAGCAGGCTGTCGGCCACGTCGCGGCCTTCCATGGCGATGTTGTGAATGAAGCGCGTGTTGGCGCCCCTGCCACGCTCTTCAAGATTGATGCCGGCGGGACCGATGACCTGCGCCTCATGGCCGCCCCTGCCGGGCGCGGTGCAGACGGCGAGCGTGCAGTCGGTGGTCGCCCTGGCCTGCCATTCGGCGCCATTGGGGATGTAGACCGCGTGGGGCGGCAGACGCTCGAAGACATTCATGCGCTCGCCAAGCTCGCCAAACGCCCTGCCTGCGCCGGAAATCTCCGCCTTGCCCTCGACCAGAACGAGAATGACCTCGCGGTCCCCGGTCGCCTCGGAGGCCGTTTCACCGGCTTTCAGACGGTAGAGACCGAAGCCGACATAACCCCAGCCCGCCGATTTCGGCGTGATGTCGTGCACCTTGCCGGTGGTGCCTGCGGGTTTGACCAGAAGATCGGACACGGTGCTTACCTCATTCGTTTTCGGTGTCGCCGGGTGTAAAGGTGTAGAGCAGCGACCAGGCCGCATAGACACCCGCGGCGGTGAACAGAATGCCCCAGAACGGCGCGCCGGAGACAAACTCGAAAAGCCCCCAGCCAAGACAGACCGCCACCACGACCACCCGCCGCCAGAGAGGCCGGAAGAAGGGGTGGCGGGGGTCGAGAAAATTCATGCGGCATCATCCCGGACAAGACCGGCTGCATGCGCTGCCTGCCTGAGCGCCTTCAGCCCCATGGACTGATATGTCACCGGATCGGCCTTGAGCGGGTCCTGTTCGGCTTCGATGACAAGCCAGCCATCATAACCCTTCCGGGCAAGCACGCTCAGGACCGGCTCGAACGCTATGCCGCCCTCCGGATCGCCTGGAACGGTGAAGACACCGCGCCGCACACCGGCAAGGAAGGAGAGTTTCTCCTTCTCCACTTCCCTGCGAACTGCCGGGCGGACATTCTTGGCATGGAAATGGGACACCCGGTCGCCATAGGTCTCGGCGAGTTCCACCGGGTCGGACCCGCCAAACCAGGCATGGCCGGTATCGAGCAGGAGACGCGTTGCCGGACCGGTGCCATCCATCAGGCGGCCGATCTCCTCGCGGTTTTCGACCACGGTTCCCATATGGTGATGATAGACCAGTGCAATGCCCTGCCCCGCACAGTATTCGGCAATCGCCTCCACACCGGCACAGAAGGCCGGCCAGCGATGATCCTCAAGACGGGGACGGTCTGCGAGCGCCACGGCGTCGTCGCCATGAACGGCGTTCGACGTCTCGCAGACGATGCACACTTTGCAGCCATTCGCTTTCAGCATGTCGAGATGCGGCTGGATCGCCTTCTTCTCGGTCTCGATGTCGTTGACCAGCAGATTGAGCGAATGCCAGCCGGAAACGAAGACGAGGCCGTGCCCGGCCAGAATCGCTTTCAGCGTCTCGCCATCCGAGGGCATTTTGTGCCCCTTTTCGATGCCGTCGAAGCCGATGGACCCCGCCTCGGCCAGACACTGTTCGAGGGAAATATGCGCGCCGAGGGTCTGGTCGTCATCGTTTGACCAGGCGATGGGATTGGTGCCGAAGCGGATCATTCAGGTTCTTTCTTTCAACGCATTTTCATAGGCTTTGCGGGCAGCATTGACCTCTTGCCGGTCCGAGACCTCGGGCACGGCGACATCCCACCAGTAGCCGCCGGCTTCAGTGGTGGGATAGGGGTCCGTATCGATCACGACGACAAAGGGACCTTTCGCGGCACGCGCCTCGGCAAGGGCCGTCTCGAGCTCCGCTATGGACCCGGCCTTGCGCGCATCCGCCCCCATGGAAGCGGCATGAGCGACGAAGTCGATATGCGACGGATTCACATGGTGCGTATGGTCGAGCAGATTGTTGAACTCGGCTCCGCCGGTGCCCATCTGCAGTCGGTTGATGCAGCCGAAGCCGCGATTGTCGGTGATGACAACGGTGATCTTGACGCCCATCGAAACGGCAGTGGCGAGCTCCGAATTCATCATCATGTAGGAGCCATCGCCAACCATCACCACCACATCGCGGTCAGGCTCGGCCATCTTGATGCCCAGCCCGCCGGCGATCTCATAGCCCATGCAGGAATAGCCATATTCCATGTGATAGGAGCCGGGGCGCCCGGCCTTCCACAGCTTGTGCAGCTCACCGGGCATGGTGCCGGCCGCGCACATGACCACCGTATTCTCGCGCGCCGCACGCTGCACCGCGCCGATGACCTGCATGTCGGTGGGATGTGCGTTTTCGTCCACCGCAGGTGCTTCCGTCACCGCATCGGCGGCCCTGAACCAGTCTTCCTTCAGCGCCGGCGCCGGTGCCTCCGCCTTCCAGCTACCGAGCCCTTCGGAAAGAAGTTTCAGGCCCACATCGGCATCGGCGATCAGCGCCTGCGCATCGTGCTTGGTTCCGTCATGGGGCTGGACGTTGAGTGCGAGGATGCGGCGTTTTTTCCTGAACAGCGCCCAGGAGCCGGTGGTGAAATCCTGAAACCGCGTGCCGACACCGAAAACAAGATCCGCCTCTTCGCAGATTGCATTGGCGCTGGCCGAACCCGTGACCCCGACCGGGCCAAGATTGAGCGGATGATCCCAGGGGAGTGCGGACTTTCCCGCCTGCGTTTCCACGACCGGGATGGCGTGTTTTTCCGCGAAGGCTTTCAGCGTAGCACACGCATCGGCATAGTGAACGCCACCGCCCGCAACGATAACCGGTCGGCTTGCCGCACGAATGGCTTCGATGGCATCGGCCAGTTCGTTCTCGTCTGGCCGGGGTCTGCGCCGTCGCCAGATGCGTTCGTCGAAAAAACTCTCCGGCCAATCGTAGGCCTCGGCCTGCACATCCTGGCAGAAGGCCAGCGTGACCGGGCCACAATCGGCCGGATCGGTCATGACGCGGAAGGCGCGCGGCAACGCGGTCAGAAGCTGCTCAGGCCGGGTGATACGGTCGAAATAGCGCGAAACAGGCCTGAAACAGTCATTGGCGCTCACCGTGCCATCGCCAAAATCTTCCACCTGCTGCAACACCGGATCGGGACCCCGATTGGCAAAGACATCGCCCGGCATCAGAAGCACGGGCAGGCGGTTCACATGGGCGAGCGCTGCCGCCGTCACCATGTTCGTCGCACCAGGACCGATGGACGAGGTGACGGCCATGGCACGCCGCCGGCCAAGCTGCTTCGCATAAGCGATCGCCGCATGGGCCATGGACTGCTCATTGTGCCCGCGATAGGTGGTGAGCGTGTCGCGCGCCGCATGGAGCGCCTCGCCTATGCCGGCCACATTGCCGTGGCCGAAGATCGCCCACATGCCGGCTATGAAGGTCTCGCCATCCTCGTTCTTCTGGGCGGCGATATAGCGGATCGCCGCCTGTGCGGCCGTCAGCCTGACTGTCTTCATGCCGCCTCTCCCTTTCGTGCCCGTGCGCGCGCCCGGTCCCAGACAGCGCAGAGGTTTGCATAATTCTCCGTCATTTCCGCGATGGCCGTCCGGTCATCGATCGCGCCGGAGAGCCAGCGCCGCGCCGCATCCGCAAAGATCGTGCGCCCGACGGCAAAACCCTTGACCAGATCGAAGGAAGCGGCAACCGCAAAACTGTCTTCAAGTTCCTTTGCCGGCGCATCAAGTCCAAGCACGACAATACCGCGTGTGTATGGGTCGTTGCGTCTGATTGCATCGCAGGCGTTCTGCCAAGCCGCGCGCGATGTCATCGGTTCCAGCTTCCACCAGTCGGGGAAAACGCCGATCTCGTAAAAGCGTTCAATGACCCTGGCCGCCGTGTCATCGTCGCAGGCCGCGACCTTGGACGGTATGATCTCGAGCAGCATCTCCAGCCGGTTGCGGCGGCTTGCGGCGAAAAGGCGCCTGACGGTGGCTTCCTGCTCTTCCCGCATCTTCGGCTCATCATCCGGGTGGTAGAAGCACAGAACCTTGACGACGTTTTCCAGAGGCCACTCGCCAAGGCCGCCGTAATCCGGCCCTATGGCAGGCTCCAGCGTGAGCGGGCGCGAGCCCGGCCATTCGACCGGACGGCCGATCCACAGCCCTGACCCCGAGGCGGCGTAGAGCGCATCCCGGCCAAGCCGGCCATCGCACAGTATTCCGTATCCATGACGACCGTCGGCCACCGCCTTCGCCGCCGCAAGGCACAGTTTCTTGAAGTCTCCAATGCGCTCGTGAGGGACGCCCGCCTCGTCGGCCATCGCCTCCAGTTGCATGCGGTGATCGAAGGCGAAAACGCGCATCTCCGACCAGTCGCCATGCCGCGTCGTCGCCCAGTGCACCTGCTCGAGCGATGTGTCTTTGCGCAGCGCCGTCTCGCGGATGCCAGTGCGGAAGAAATGCTTCAGCTCCTCGAAGGAGGGATACGCCGGCGTGCAGCCGTGACGGGAGACCGCGAAGGCGCCGCAGGCGTTGGCGTATTTCAGCGCGGTCTGCCAGTTCTCACCCGAGAGCCAGCCCTTGAGAAGGCCGGACATGAAACCGTCGCCCGCGCCAAGCACGTTGAACACCTCGATCGGGAACCCTTCGCCCGCTTCACCCTCGTCAAGCGTGCCGGGAATTGCGCCTGTAAAGGCGGACGCGCCCATCGGCCCCCTTTTGCAGACAAGAACGGCGTCGGTCAGCGCGCGCACGGTCCTCAGTGCCTCCATCGTGTCGGTCGAACCGCCGGCAATGTGGAATTCCTCTTCCGTGCCGACGATCAGATCGAACAAGGGTAGAGTGGATTGCAGCTTGGCGGTGACGCGTCCGGATTCGATGAAGCGGCTTTCGCCTGCCCCGTGTCCGGCAAGTCCCCAGAGGTTGGGGCGATAGTCAATGTCGAGCGCTGTCAGCGCGCCATGTTCGCGGGCGAGCCGCAGCGCCTTCAGAACGGCAGCCTCGGTGCGCGGATGAGAGAGATGTGTGCCGGTCGCACAGACACAGCGTGCCTCGCCAATGAAAGCCGGATCAATGTCTTCTTCGCCAAGCGCCATGTCGGCGCAATTTTCCCGATAGAAGATCAGCGGAAACTGCTCCTGATCGCGGATGCCGAGAAGCACAAGTGCGGTCAGGCGCTCGGGGTCGGTGACGACGCCGCGCGTGTCCACGCCCTCGCGCTGGAGTTCCTCGCGGATGAAGCGTCCCATATGCTCGTCGCCGACGCGCGTGATCAGTGCCGATTTGAGGCCGAGCCGCGCCGTACCGGCAGCAATATTGGTCGGCGAACCACCTATATATTTGTTGAAGGAGCCCATGTCCTCCAGCCGGCCACCGACTTGCGCGCCATAAAGATCGACCGAGGACCGGCCGATGGTGATGAGGTCGAGGGACTTCATCGCTGTCTCCTCCATGCGTTCCTGCTGCGCTGCGCTCCCGCCCGGCAACAGGGGCGATGGTTTGCCGGGAACGGCATTCCATCGATCTCGATAATGGAAGATATGTTCTATTTTTATCGCAAAATCAACATCAGAATTCCATTTTACTGCGCGGTGGCTCCAACGGCGACCACGAGGGCCACCGCAAGGGAGAGCGTTGCGGAAAGCGACCGGAAGTCACCGAAATCGGCCTCGGTAACCGTCAGCATGAGAGGCGTTATGGGCCGAAGCGGGCTGGCAATAGCGTCTGTTATGGCGATTACTTCGGCACCGGCAGCCCGTGCAGCCTCGGCCAGTTCGACGGTCTCGGGCGTGTAGGGTGCAAACGTGATGGCGATGACTGCGTCGCCCTTGCGGATGGCATGACGATTGTCGAGCCGGCCGACATGGTCGTGGATCATCGTCGGCACGTTCATCTTCTCGAAGGCATAGGCGAAATAGGCCGCGACGGAAAAGGCGCGGCGTAAGCCGACGATGTGCACCATGTTTGCCTGCGAAAGCGCCCGGATGGACGCATCGAGCGTATCCGGATCGATGGTTTTGGCCAGGCTTTCGAGCGAAAGGCGCCCCGCTTCGATGAACTCGGCAAGGAGCGCCGAGGCACTGCCGGCCCCGCTCTCTCTCAGCTTTTCGAGCCGCGTTGGATAATCAGGCCAGTTCTGTGCATAGGAATCGCGGAAAAGACGCTGCATCTGCGAGAAGCCGGAGAAACCGAGCACCTGGCAGAACCGCATGAAAGCCGATGGCTTGACCCCGGCGCCCTCCGCCATTTCCGCCACGGTCGACACCGCGATGCGGTCGGGATTTGCCGCCACATAGTCGGCGCACTGCTTCAAGCGCTTGGGCAGGCCGTCTGAAACCTCCAGCATTCGGTCGAGCAATTCCTCGATGGTCTGCGGTGCGGAAAGCTCTGACATGCCAATTCTCTCTTTCTTTCGCTTGACAGCGTGACTTCAACAATCTTACGCAATTGGAATAAAAATTCCAGTGGTAGAGGATAATTTCCATGCGCGATATCGGCGTCGGCCTCATCGGGACGGGTTTCATGGGCAAGGCTCACGCACTCGCCTTTCGAGCCGCAAGGGCGGTGCTGGGAGACGTGCCGACCGCACGACTGGAAATTCTGTGTGACACGCCCGCAGAGCGCGCCGAACAGATGGCGGCGCAATTCGGTTTCGCACGCGCCACGGATGACTGGCGCGCGCTGGTGAGCGACCCGGCCGTGGAGATCGTTTCCATCACCACGCCCAATCGCATGCATTGCGAGATGGCGCTGGCAGCCATTGAAGCCGGCAAACATGTTTACTGCGAGAAGCCAATGGGCCTGACCCTGGACGAGGCCCGCTCGATGGCTGAAGCGGCCGGCAGGGCCGGCGTGAAAACCATGGTCGGCTACAATTACATCAAGAATCCGGCTTTCGAGCACGCCCGCGAACTGATTGCCAGGGATGCCATCGGAACGCCGGTGCATTTTCGCGGGTTTGTGGACGAGGATTATCAGGCCGATCCGGAACTCGCATGGACATGGCGGGCGCGCATCGATGAGGCGGGACTCGGTGCCCTGGGCGACCTTGGCTGCCACCTTGTGTCCATGGCTTACGGGCTGATGGGGCCGGTGGAAAGCCTGATCGCCGACATGCAGACGATCCACGAAACACGCCCCATACCCGATGGAAGCGGGCGTGGAACGGTGGAAAATGAAGACGTCGCTTCGGCACTGGTGCGCTTTGCGAACGGTGCGCAGGGTGTGCTTTCCACCTCACGCTCCGCCTGGGGCCGGAAAAACAGGCTCGGCTTCGAGGTGCACGGCACCAAAGGCATGATCGCTTTCGAGCAGGAACGCATGAACGAACTGCAGCTTTACCAAAACGAGGGTCCGGTCGCTGAACAGGGCTTTCGGACGATCCTCACCGGGCCAGCGCACGGGGCCTACGCGGCATTCTGCCCTGCACCCGGTCATCAACTGGGCTTCAACGAGCTCAAGGTGCTGGAGGCGGGCGCGTTCCTGCGTGAAATCGCCGGCGGCGAGAAGGTCGGTCCCGACTTCGCGGATGCGCTGGAATTCGAAAAGGTAATCCACGCCATCGCCGCTTCAGCGCGCGAGGGGCGGCGTGTGACGGTGCAGGGGTAGGCGCGCGACCTCGCCATGCCGCACCGATCCGGTGAAAGGATTTGACCGCGATCAAGGAAACGAAGGCTTCTCTGCTTGATCTTTGCAAAAGCAGGACCAGAATCACATCATAGGGTGATGGAGAACGAAAGGATCCAGCATGACCACAGCTTCTGATCTCTCTCCCAAGTTCCGTCATGTGCGGCTTGAGCTCGCCCGGGAGAAGGGACACCCCATGGGCGACCATGATGAGGGCTACGATCTCCTGGTCCCGCTCGATGTCGAGGGGCATCTCGACGCGGCTGAATGGAAAAAACATCAGGCGCAGTGTCGCGTGCGTCGCTTTGAGCCGCACGCGGAAGACAAGATCGGCCGCCTGCGCCGCAAGCCGGGCGGGCAATGGTATTTCGACTATGAGGAGGGAGAACGCGACGACGAGATCGGCTTTCGCCTCGGCGAAGAACGATTTCGGCAGGGCGAATATATCTCGATCTCCCGGCAGGGGCAGATGCACACGTTTCAGGTAAAACTCGTAGAGCGGCTTTAGGGTCAGTCGCTAGAACCGGAAGAAAGAATCCTGCAGGGCCGAGTTGGAGTATTCGACGGCCCGGCCTTCGCCATCCACCACCACGCGCTGGACCCTGAGCAGCGGAGAGGCCTCTGGGATCGACAGTGCCGCGGCCTCTTCTTCCGACGCCGACAGAAGCGAAACGTGTTCGCGTGCAAGGAAGATCTCGCCCCCAAGCGCCGCACGCAACATGGTGTAGAGCGAGGTATCTGCCAGCGTGGCGATATCCAGCTTCCCGGCCAGACGGGCCGGCAGGAGCGAGGTCTGATGAACGACTGGACGACCTTCCAGAAGACGCACCCGGCGAATTTCGAACACCTCGCTTCCGAGCGGGACAGAAAGAGCGTGGGCGATGGAGAGCCCCGCCTCGACATGCCCCGTCGAGATGAGGCGCGTTGACGGGCGAAAGCCGGCCTCGCGCGCGGCTGTGGGAAAATCCATCAGCTTTTCACCGCTGCGCCCGATGGCGCGTTCACGGTAGACGGTGCTGCGCCCCTGCCCCTTGGAGACAAAACCCTCGCGCTGGAGCAGCTCCAGCGCCTGCCGCACCGTGCGCCGCGAGACGGCATAGGCAGACGCCAGTGCATGTTCGGAGGGAAGCGGATCGCCATTGCGCCACAGACCGCCGGTCAGCTCGCGGATGAGCCGGCTGGCGAGACGCTGATAGGCGCGGTCCGCTCCCATGCACTCAGGCCGTCCTGCCGCCGATGTTTCGCACCAGCACCGCGCCGATGATGATGAGGCCGGTGAAGATGTCCTGCAGGTAGTTCGGCACGCCGAGAATGGTGAGACCGTTGGCGACCACGGCGATGATCGCCGCCCCCAGAAGCGTGCCGAGCGCATTGGCCTGCCCGTCACGGAAGGCGGTCATGCCGAGGAACACAGCCGCATAGGCCTGAAGCAGGAAACCGTTGCCGCCGGTCGGATGGGCGCTGCCAAGGCGCGCGGTAAGAAGCAGGCCGGCAAGGGCGGCAAAAAGCGTGCAGAGGCCGAAGGCCCACACACTGTTTGGCACGATGCGCACGCCGGTGAGCCGTGCCGCCTCCCGGTTGCCGCCAATGGCGAGGATACGGCGGCCAAGCTCCGTGTGGTCGAGGATGAAGGCCGCAAACAGGGTGGCCGCGAGCGCCCAGAGCGTGAGAACGGGAATACCGGCGAGATAGCCGCGCCCCAGATCGCGGAAGCCCACCGGAATGTTTCCGAACAGCGTTGCGCCATCGCTGATCCAATAGGTGATGCCGCCCACAATCGTCCCCATGGCAAGCGTGACGATGAAGCTCGGCATGCGATAGGTGGCGATGGCGAGCCCGCTGACCGCGCCAACGGCAAAGCCTGCAATGAGCGTGACCAGCATGACCGGCACAATGCCCCAGCCGGCGCCGAACAGCGTGACGGAAACGATGCCTGCCATGGAAACCACCGCGCCGACCGAAAGATCGAACTCCGACAGCGACATGACGAAGGTGGCGCCCAGCGCAACGATGGCGAGCAGCGACATCTGCTGCGTGATGTTGATGAGGTTCGAGCCCTTGGCGAATGCCTCCGGCGAGAGCGCGGCAAAGAGGGCGATGATGGCCAGAAGGCCGATCAGGGTTCCGTAGCGGGCGGAAAAGCTCAAACTCGTGTCTCCGGCTTTGATGGCTGAGGCGGCGCGTGGAACGTGGCGTCGATGACGGACTGGCGCGTGACGGCGCTGTTGGGCGCATCGAGCGTGACGGCCCCCTGCGCCATGACCACGACGCGGCTTGCGAGCATCAGGAGTTCTTCAAGATCGCTGGTGGCGAAGAGAACGGCCGCGCCCTCACCTGCAAGGCGGTTGCACAGGGTGTGGATCTCCGCCTTGGAGCGCACATCCACGCCGCGCGTCGGCTCATCGAGCAAGAACAGTTTCAGCGACGGATCGAACCAGCGGCCGATCATGATCTTCTGCTGGTTGCCGCCCGACAGGGTGGAGATGCGGTCGCCAAGGCCGCCATATTTGACGCTGAGCCCTTCAAGCGCGGAGCGAATGCCCGCCCGCGCCCGCCGCCACGAGACAACGGGCAAGGAACCGACGGCGCGATGGTGATCGAGATGCGGCAGGACGGCATTGTCGAGAATGGAGTGATGCATGACGAGACCGGTGTTGCGCCGGTCTTCGCAGACATAGGCAACGCCGGCGCGTTTGCGGCTCTCAATGCCCGAGGCCGGGAGCGGCGCACCTTCAAGCGCGATACCGCCCGCTGCCACACCGCTTGCACCCCAGACGGCTTTCAGGAGGCTGGAGCGACCACTGCCGACCACGCCATAGAGCCCGACGATTTCGCCGGCGCGCACCGTAAGATCGATGGGGGCGCGGACCGGGCTCACGCGGAATCCGGAAAGCTCCAGTACGGGGTCGCCCGGCGCGCGCGCATCGCCATGGCGCTCGTGGCGAAACGCCTCGCCCGCCATGAGCGCGACGATCTCGTCGCGCGAGGTGTCAGCGATCTGCCCGCTGCCGACGGATTGGCCATTGCGCAGCACGGTGTAATCATCGGCCAGCGCGAACACCTCATCGAGCCGGTGCGACACGAAGATGATGGCGCAGCCCTGATCGGCCAGATCGCGCACGATGCGGCGCAGGACGGTCGCCTCCTCCTCGCTGAGCGATGCGGTGGGTTCGTCGAGGATCAACACCCGCGCATCGTCCATCAGCGCGCGCAGAATTTCGACAATCTGGCACTTGGCGACCGAGAGGCGCCCCACCGGGACGTCGATATCAAGATCGAGCCGGTAACGGTCGCGCAGCGCTGCAAAGCGTGTGCGCATCGCCTTCCAGTCGACGCGGCCAAAACGGCGCGGATAGGCGCGGCCCACATAGGCGTTTTCATAGGCCGTGAAGCCCGGGACGAGATTGAGCTCCTGATGCACGGTGCGCAGCCCGGCGGTTTCGGCAGTTCGGGGGCTGGCAGGTTCATAAGCCTTGCCTGAAAGCCTCATCGTTCCTGCATCGGCACGGTGCACGCCCGAAAGGCATTTGAGCAGGGTGGATTTGCCCGCCCCGTTCTCCCCCATAAGGGCATGGACCCGCCCGGCGGCAACATCGAGGCGCACGCCATCGAGCGCCGTGACGCCGCCGAACCGTTTGGTGAGCCCTTCGATCTCAAGCATCGGTGCGGGTTTTACTCGCAGTTTGCGCCGAGCGTTTCGCGGTCGATCACCTTGGCCTCCACGAAGATTTCGCGGGAGGAAGGTTCGCCGCCGCCCAGAACGGTTTCGATCTCACCGACTGCGGCGCTCGCGATGCCCGGAAAATCCTGCCGCACCGTGGCAGCGAGATTGGTGCACTGTTCGATCAGGTCAATCGCCTGCGGGTTGCCGTCAATGCCGGCGATGACGATGTCTGCATCGGGCATGTCGCTCTGTATGGCGAGCAGCGCGCCGACGGCGGGCTCATCCCACGCGGCCCAGACGCCGTCGATCTCCTCGCCATACTGGCGAATGAAAGTTTCCATGGCCTGCCGCGCATTGTCGATGGGCCCCGGCACCTGCACGTAATGCTCGGCGATGACCTCGAAATCCGGATCCTTCTTCAGCGCTTCATCCAGCGCAAGCTCGCGCTGGCGAACGCCGGGATGCGCCGAGTGGAAGAATTTGACGATCTTGCCTTCGCCGCCCAGCGCCTCGAACAGATAGTCCGAGAGGATGGTGCCAAGCGCGAAATTGTCGGTGGTGATGTTGGCGGTCACGCCATCGGCGAGCGCGCCGTCCAGCACGAAAACGGGAATGTTCTTGCCGGCTGCGGCTGTAACCTGATCGCCGATCTGGTTGGGATCGACGCTGACCAGAACGATGGCGTCCGCGCCCGCATTGGTGACGTCCTCGACACGGCTTGCGAGCTGCTGAAAGTCGCCGCGCGTGTCGACCACATTGACCGTCCAGCCCTTCGCCTGCGATTCCTTCGTGAAGGTCTCGACCATTTCGTTGGTGGCGACGGAGCTCAAATAGGGTGTCAGCACCGCGATGTCTTCGGCATTGGCCGCGGTTGCGTGAGCAAGACCGGCCAGTGCGGCTGTGGTGAGAAGCAGGCGTTTCATCATTTCCTCCGATCCGTTGAACGGTTTTCGTTTCTTTCGTTTACGTCAGCAGGCGGGCCTGTTCCCGCGCAAAGCGGGAGGCTGCGAGATAAGCCTCATAGCGGCTGTCGCAGCGTTCGGTATTGGTTGTATCCGGTACAAGAACGGGCGGCGCATCCATGGCGGCAAGCGAGAGACCGGCCTTTGCGGCGATCATGCGCAGTGCGCCAAGCGCCGTCATCTCCTGACTTGCATCGGGAAAGGCGATCTCGCGCTTCAGAACAGCGGCGAGCGTGCGCCGCTGCAGCGCATCGCGGGCCGCACCGCCAATGACGGTGAGCGGCGACGGCGGCAGGCCGGCGGTTTCCAGATTGTGCCGGATGGCGAACGCCACGCCCTCAAGCACGGCGCGCGCCATCGCGCCCTTGCCATGGGTGCGGTCGAGGCCAAGGAATGCGCCGCGCACGCGCTGATCCTCGAAAGGCGCACGTTCGCCCGAGAGATAGGGCAGGAAGAGCGGCGCGGCGCGCGCATCGTCTGCCGTCGCAGCCGCTTCCAGCAGGGCTTCGACATTCTCGCCCGTGATTTCGGCCAGCCAGTCCATGGCAGCGCCCGCCGTCAGAAACGGCGAGATGATGATGGCGCGGTCGGGGTGGACCGGATCGGCAAGCGTGTAGATGTCACGCGGGGGCGCGGCATCCTGCATGGTGAGCGTGGCCGCAACCCAGCCGGTGGTGCCGAGATAGGCGTAGGCGCGTCCCGGCTCGTCAGCGGCGGCGCCCCAGGTGGCGGCTGCGGCATCGCCCGCGCCGTTGAACACGGGGATGCCTTCGCTCAGGCCGAGCTCTGCCGCAGCTTCCGCGCGCAGCGGGCCGACGATTTCATCGGCCGGGAGGATTTCGGGCAGGCGCGACGCTTCGACACCGGCAGCGGCGAGCAGATCGGCATCCCAGCGCCGTGCTGCGATGTTCATCAGGCCGGTGGTGGAGGCGACGGTTGGATCGATGGCTGCGCGGCCGGTCAGCCGGAAGGTGACGGCATCCTTCGCGCCGAAGAAGAAGCGATGTTCGCCCGGAAGACCCGGCGCAAAGCGGTCGAGCCGCATGAGTTTGAAAATCGTGTGGGCCGGGTCCGGGTGATTGCCGACACGCCGTGCATAATCGCCCGGCAGGCGGGCTTGGAGTTCGGCAATCTCGTCTTCATCGAGGCGGCGGTCGGAATAGAGCGCGGCAGGCGCCAGCGCTTCGCCCTCCGGTGACAGAACGATCAGGTTTTGCATGGAGCCCGTGAAGACGAGCGCTTCAATATCTTCTCTGTCCGGCATGTCTGCCAGCGCGGAGACAAGTGCCGCCCACCAGCCGGCGGGGTCCTGCGTCTGCGACCGGTCTGCCCCGGACGCTGTGGCGATGGAAGCCGACCGGACAGCCAGCATCGCGCCATGCTGCGAAAACAGAACGGCTTTCAGGGCCGAAGACCCGATATCAATGGCCAGAACGGTCCGGCTCAAACCAACCTCCCTCTCATGGGATGGACGAATTCAACGTCCACCGTGTCGCCGCGCGCTGGCCTTTTTGCAAGGTCCGTTCCCCGGTTTCGCGCATTGATCCACGAGTGCGGGCCGGAAAACGTGCCATGTCAACAAGAAGGGAGGGTGCGCCGCCATTTCATTTCCCGAAAGGGACAACGACTTCCGAAAATGCGTCAGGTTGCGCGGGTGCCGGCGGGGCTGTGGCCGCAATGGCGGCGAAAGGCAGCGGCAAAGCGGCCAGCATGGGCGTAACCGACGCGGGCGGCGATGGTAGCGACCGGCAGATCGCCATGCTCGAGCAGAAGCCGGGCATGCTCCATGCGGCGCATGGTGAGATAATCATGCGGGGAAAGCCCGGTAAACCGCCGCATGCCCGTCGTGAGCGTGCGCTGGGACACCTCAAGCCGCTCGCATAGTGCCGCTACGGTGAGCGGCAGCGCGGCAGGGTCATCGAGCAGCGCCTTGAAGCTCAGCACATAGTGCGGCAGCGGACCGGCGGCGGCAAGCGCCGAGGGCTCTGCCTCGCGGCAGGGCACATGGGCAAAGAGCGTTTCCAGAACCGCATTGACGAGCGGCATGGGCGATAGCGCCGTGCAGTCGGCGGCCTCGATCTCTTCCGCGACCATGAGCCCGAAAAGGCGCGCCAGCCGCCGCCCGACCGGCGTGTCGAGGTCGATCTCCGGCTTGAAGAAAGGCGTGCGGCGCACCGGGTCGCCCGTATGGCGCTGCCAGGCGCGCTCCACGAAATCGCGCTCCAGCCGCAGCATCACCTGCGTGGTGCCGGGCCGCCAGTTGGAGCGCACGAACGGGCCGGGCGACAGGATCAACCCACGTCCGGGGCGCGATGAAACACGGTCACGCCCGTAGAGAATGTCCACCCCGCCCGAAAGCGGGAACTCCAGCATGTAGAACGTGTCGAAGATGCCGGCCTCGATCTCGATGTCGGGGCCATAGCGCAGGAGGTTGAGGGACGCCCCCTCGCCCGCGACGGCATGGTGCCGGAAGTCGAGCGATGCTTCACCGGACGGCATCAACAGGCGATGCGGCCTGTAGCGCGCGCCGATGGCGGCCTCAGCCTCCGCGACGTCAAGCGAATGCAGGCCGGGCACCCGGCCAAGCCTTTGCGACGCGTCGATGAGATCATTCACCACCATGGCTGCGAGGATAACAGGACGATGGAACCTGTCTAGAAAAAGCTGGGCCGCGAAAGGAACAAGTCGCCTTTCATGCCGCGCGGGATTCGTCGGTTTTCTATTTTATTTTCAATACTCTAACTCATTATCACTTTCGAGACAGGTGTTTGACTTGTCCCGCCCGGCCATGCCTCAATCGGGAAAAGCGAAAAAGGGACGTTGCACGTATGACTGCACCCATGGAACCCAATTCCTTCCGGATCGGCCCTGACGATGAGGGCATGTATGGGATCTTCGGCGGCCGGTTTGTGGCCGAGACGCTGATGCCGCTGATCCTCGATCTGGAAAAGCACTGGAACGAGGCGAAGGACGATCCGGCGTTTCGGGCCGAGCTCGAATATCTCGGTCGTCACTACACGGGCCGTCCCTCGCCGCTCTATTTCGCAGAACGCCTGACCGAACATCTGGGCGGCGCGAAGATCTACTTCAAGCGCGAGGATCTGAACCACACCGGTTCGCACAAGATCAACAATTGCCTCGGCCAGATCCTGCTTGCAAAGCGCATGGGCAAGACCCGCATCATTGCCGAGACCGGCGCCGGCCAGCATGGCGTGGCCTCGGCCACCGTGGCGGCTCGCTTCGGCCTGCCCTGCGTGGTCTATATGGGCGCGACAGACGTGGAGCGGCAGAAGCCGAATGTCTTCCGCATGCATCTTCTGGGCGCCGAGGTGAAGCCGGTTTCTTCCGGCCATGGCACGCTGAAAGACGCCATGAACGAGGCGCTGCGCGACTGGGTGACCAATGTGGAGGACACCTATTACCTGATCGGCACGGCGGCAGGCCCGCACCCCTATCCCGAACTGGTGCGCGATCTCCAGTCGGTGATCGGCACGGAAGCACGCGAGCAGATCCAGGAGCTGGAAGGCCGGCTGCCCGACGCCATCGTGGCGGCCGTGGGCGGCGGCTCGAACGCCATCGGCCTGTTCCATCCCTTCCTCGATGATCGCCAGGTGGCAATCCACGGCGTGGAGGCCGGCGGGCACGGGCTTGCGGGTGACGAGCACTGCGCTTCCATGACGGCTGGCCGTCCGGGCGTGCTGCATGGCAACCGCACCTATCTGTTGCAGAATGATGACGGGCAGATCCTCGACGGGCATTCGGTGTCTGCGGGGCTGGACTATCCCGGCGTCGGGCCGGAGCACAGCTGGCTGAAGGATTCGGGCCGTGTGATCTATTCGCCCATTCTGGACGATGAGGCGATCGAGGCGTTCCAGATGACGACGCGTCTTGAGGGCATCATCCCGGCGCTGGAATCGGCCCATGCGATTGCCCATGCGATCAAGCTGGCACCGACCATGGGCAAGGACCAGATCATGATCGTCAATTTCTCCGGGCGCGGGGACAAGGACGTCCACACCGTCGGGAAGATGCTCGGCATGGAGATGTAAGCCGCAGGATCCGAACCCACAATCTGTCCGAAGAGAAAGCATCCTCCCATGACCACCCGCATTGACCGCCGCTTCGCGCGGCTGAAGGAAGAGAACCGTCCCGCGCTCGTGACCTATTTCATGGGCGGCGACCCGGACTATGAGACATCGCTCTCGATCATGAAGGCGCTGCCCGCGGCCGGCAGCGACGTGATCGAACTGGGCATGCCCTTCTCCGACCCCATGGCCGATGGCCCGGCCATCCAGGCCGCCGGCCTGCGCGCGCTCAAAAGCGGGCAGACGCTGGCGAAAACACTCCAGATGGCGCGCGACTTCCGTGAAGACGACGATGACACGCCCATCGTGATGATGGGCTATTACAACCCGATCTACATCTATGGCGTGGACCGCTTCCTCTCCGATGCGAAGGAAGCGGGCATTGACGGGCTGATCATCGTCGACCTGCCGCCGGAGATGGATCAGGAGCTTTGTGTTCCGGCGATCAAGGCGGGGCTGAACTTCATTCGTCTGGCCACGCCAACGACGGATGAAGAGCGCCTCCCAAAGGTGCTGGAGAACACGTCGGGCTTCGTCTATTACGTGTCGATGACGGGTGTGACGGGCTCGGCGCTGCCGGACACGAACAATGTTTCGGCTGCGGTTTCGCGCATCGAGGAACACACGGACCTGCCGATCTGCGTCGGCTTCGGCGTGAAGACGGCGCGTCAGGCCAAGGCGATTGGCGAGGCGGCGGACGGTGTTGTGGTCGGCAGCGCCATCGTTGCGGCCATCGCCCAGTGCTACGACGCCGACGGCAAGCGGATCGAAGACCCCGCAGAGGCCGTCGCAACCCTTGTGAAGGGGCTGGCGGACGGGGTGCGTTCTCGCCAGATGGCTTAACGGTTTTGCCGATCTGATGCCTTGGCGGCGATGCGCGGTGAACATAGGATCGCGGCAAGCATCCCGCCAAGGAGAACACCATGATCGCCTGGTCGATCTTCATACCGGCCTGTTTTGCGCTGAACTGCGCGCCCGGCCCCAACAACATGCTCGCCTTTTCCAATGCCGCGCGGCTGGGCCTCGTGCCTGCCCTTCTGGGCGGACTTGGCCGCATGCCGGCTTTCGTTTTCCTGATCGCGGTCACCATTGTCGGGCTCGGCGCGGTGCTCGCGGCGTCTGCCACGGCCTTCACCATCATCAAACTGGTGGGTGCGGCCTATCTCATTTATGTGGGCATCCAGTTCTGGCGCAAGGCGCGTGCACTGGCGAGCGCCACTTCGCTGGATCGCGCCATCGGCAAACTGATGCGCCGCGATTTCGTGATCGCCATCAGCAACCCGAAGGCGATCGCCGTTTTCACCGCCTTCTTCCCGCAGTTCATCGACGCGTCACAACCGGCCTGGAGCCAGCTCGCCGCCATGGGCGGGGTGTTTCTCGCGCTCGAAGTGGTTGCTGTCGCGCTTTACGTGGTCAGCGGCGTCGTGCTTGGCAAAATGCTGAAATCCGAGCGCGTATTCGTCCATCTGAACCGCCTGGTTGGTGCGGTTCTGATCGTTTCGGGCGGAACCATGGCGGTTTCGCGGAATTAGCGCGGAATCAAGGGAAAAATGCTGCGGATTGCCGCAGTGTCGGGCCTTCACTTCGGCGCGACAAAATGTTCTATTCCGGCCGTCTCATCCGGCGCACCCTCCCGGCAGCCGGAGTTCAAAGTTTCATAACCCAAGCTGCCCGGCTCCGGCCGGGATGAGCCTTGTTTGTGCCAGAGGATTAGCAATGACCGTGAGAAAAGTTCCCGACGTCACGTTCCGCACGCGCGTTCGCGACGAGTCGATCGAAGGCCCGAACCCGTTCCGCTGGGAAGACAAGACCACTGCCGACTTCTTTGGCGGCAAGCGCGTTGTCCTGTTCTCCCTGCCAGGCGCCTTCACCCCCACCTGCTCGACCTACCAGCTTCCCGACTTCGAGAAGCTCTACCCGGAATTCCAGGCCGAGGGCATCGACGAGATCTACTGCATCTCCGTCAACGACGCTTTCGTGATGAATGCCTGGGGCAAGGCTCAGGGCCTGAAGAACGTCAAGCTCATTCCGGATGGCTCGGGCGAGTTCACCCGCAAGATGGGCATGCTCGTTGCCAAGGACAATCTCGGCTTTGGCATGCGCTCCTGGCGCTACGCCGCCGTGGTCAACAACGGCGTGATCGAGAAGTGGTTCGAGGAAGAAGGCTTCTCCGACAATTGCGACAGCGATCCCTATGGCGTTTCCTCGCCGCAGAACGTCCTGGACGCTCTGAAGAAGGGCGAGGCGCAGGCCGCCTGATCTTCGTGAATATCTGATTTGAAAGGCCCGGATGGCGACGCCGTCCGGGCCTTTTCTTTATTCGGCAGCCTGTTCGACCAAGGACGGCCAGTCGCCATGCAGGTCGGCGCCGCGTCCCTCGATCTCGAAACCGTGCGAGCCGAAGAAATCGCGCTGGCCCTGAATGAGATTGGCCGTGCCGCGCGCCTGCCGATAGCTGTCGAAATAGGCGAGCGATGACGACAGGCAGATCAGCGGCAGCTCGCCAAGCGCGCCGGACGAAACCACGCGGCGCAGCGCGGGGCTCGCCTCTTTCATCAGGGTTGCGAAAGCCGGAACCATCAGGAGATTGGTGGCCGCATCGCCGGCAAAGGCGCTCGCCATCTGGTCGAGGAAGCGGGAGCGGATGATGCAGCCGGCACGCCAGATCCTGGCGATGGTGGCGAGCTTAAGCCCCCAGCCCTGCTCTTCGGACGCGCTGGCGATGACCGAAAATCCCTGCGTGTAGGAAACGATCTTGCCGGCAAGCAGCGCCTGCTCCAGATCATCGATCGTGATGTCTACCTTGCCCTGGCGCTTGCCGTAAAGCGCTTCCGCCGCGATGCGCTCCTGCTTGCGCGAGGAGATGGAACGGGCTGCGACTGCACCCTCGATGGCCGTCGCCGGCACACCGAGCTGCTGCGCGGCAATTGCCGACCAGACGCCGGTGCCCTTCTGCCCTGCCCTGTCGAGGATCATGTCCACAAGCGGCGTGCCGCTCTCGCCATCGATGGCTTCGAGCACATGGCCGGTGATCTCGATCAGATAGGAATTGAGCGGGCCTTCATTCCAGCGCTTGAAAACCTCGGCGCAGGCTGCAGCGTCCATGCCGAGCCCGTCGCGCATCACGCCATAGACCTCGGCGATCATCTGCATGTCGCCATACTCAATGCCGTTGTGGATCGTCTTGACGAAATGGCCGGCCCCACCCTCGCCAAGCCAGGCAACGCAGGGCTCGCCCTTGAATTTCGCGGCGATGGAGGTGAGCACGGGTTCCGCATCGTGCCATTGCGCCTTTGAGCCGCCGACCATGATCGAAGGGCCATGGCGCGCGCCTTCCGCGCCGCCGGAAACGCCGACGCCGAGATAGCCGATACCCTTGGGCTTCAGATAATCGAAGCGGCGCTGCGTGTCGCTGAAGAGCGAGTTGCCACATTCAAGGATCGCGTCGCCCTCATCGAGCAGCGGCAGAAGCTGCTCGATCATGTCGTCCACCGGCTTGCCGGCCTTGACCATGATGATGATGGAGCGCGGCTTCTTCACCGATTGCACGAAGGCTACGAGATCGGCCTCAGGCAGGACGCGTTCGGCAAGACCCTCAGCTTGCGCCGCCTCGACGAACGCATCGATTTTGGCGGTGGAGCGGTTGTTGACGGCGATCGTATGGCCTTTTTCCGCAATGTTCAGAGCCAGGTTTGCTCCCATCACGCCAAGGCCGATCAGGCCGATATCCGCTTTCGACATGCTTCAAGTCTCCGGTTCGTAAAACGAGGCGGCACTATGCACCAGACCGTCGGCCGATGCATCATCGCCAGGTGGAAAGAGCTGGTTTCTTACAGCGCCGCGCGTCTTATAAGACGCGCAAAGGACGCTGTAACACTTTCAAATGATGCATGTTCGTTGTCTTTCAAATGAATTCATTTGAAAGCGACATGCATTAGCCCGCCAGATGCACATCCACATGGGCATCGGCCAGCGCCTTTGCCAGGCGGCCCGTGGGCTGCTCGTTTGTGATGATCGCCGTGAGGGCGGAGAGCGGCTCAACCGTCGCAACGAGACTGACGTCGAACTTGGAGTGATCGACCAGAAGGTAGCTCTCGTGGGATTGGCGGATCATGGCGCGCTTGACGCCGACGGCGAGGCGGTTTGCCTCGGTGATGCCGCTGGCGGTCAGGCCGCTCGCGCCGATGAAGGCGCGGTTGGCATTGTGCCGGGCGATGAAATCAATGGTCTCCGCACCGTAGATCCCGACCTCTCGCGCCATGAAGTCTCCGGGACAGATGACCACCTGAATGGTTTCGTTCTGGGCAAGGGCCGAAGCCACCGCAACGCTGTTGGTGAGGACGGTCAGGTCGCGCGCCATGGCAGCCAGATTGAGCGCGAACTGATGTGTGGTCGAGCCGGCATCGATCATCAGCACTTCGCCGGGGCGCACGAGTGCGGCCGCACGCGCAGCGATCTGCACGCGCTCCTCGATGCGCGCCCGGTCGCGCTCGCCAAAGGGCGGCTGCGCACCCATCGGCGCCGCAGAGGCACCGCCATAGGCGCGGCGGATCAGACCCTCCTGGCTGAGCGCCTCGACGTCGCGGCGAACGGTCTCCGTGGAGACGCCGAACCGGGCGGCCAGCTCGGACGTGCGCACATGGGGATGATGCTGCAGTTCAAGGATGATCTGCTCGCGGCGCGCGGATTTTCTAAGACGCGTCATTGGTTCCCTCTGCGGCCCCTCTGGCGCCCCCTTTGGCACGCAGAATGGCATCGGCGACCTCGGCAAAGCCGGCACCACCGGCCTGTTGTGTGATCCACTTGGGCGGTGTCGCCGTACCGTCGAGGAAGTCGGCAAAATTGGCCACGCCAACGCTGTTCTGGAAGAAGCCGAACATGGGCGCGTCATTGGGTGAATCGCCGACGAAGATCACGTTCCGGTCCGCCTTGTCGAGCTCGAGGCCATAGTGTCTGGAAAACAGGCGACGTGTCATCGCCAGCTTGTCATAGCGGCCGAACCATCCATTGACATGGATGGATGACACTTTTGCGACAGCGCCGGCTTCCTCGAAGCAGCTTACAATGCGGGCGATGTCCGCGTCTTTCAACCTGGGGCCGTCTTCGGCGAAATCGATCGCAAGGTCCGCCTCGCGGAACGTCTGGTCCGCCGAGAGGCGCGCACCGGGGACCGCCGTCAGGATGGAAGCGGCCAGCCGGTCTAGGCGCTGGCGTCCCTCGCGGCGCTCTTCGGCGGATTGGGCGAACTCCCGGACCATGCCGCCCTGCGGAGAACACACGAAATAGAACGCGCCATTTTCCCCGACGACCGCATCAACGGGCCACAGTCTGGCGATCAGGTCGCACCATCCCGCGGGGCGGCCCGTGACGGGAATGACGACAATGCCGGCGTGATGCAGGCGTTCCAGCGCGTGATAGGCAAGACTGGGCAGACGGCCCGCCGTCGTCAGCGTGTCGTCGATGTCGGTAAGCACGAAATCGACCTCCGCCAGTCGCTGCGTGCTCATCTCACCGAACGGCCGGGGCAACATCGTCTCCTCCGGAACAAGCTTCGCCGTCATCTCTGCCACCACACGCCTCTCCCCTTCGCCGAGCGATATGCCAAGCTTTTAGTCCTCTTTTTTGGGTTTTTCGAGGGTATTCCAAATTTTCTTTATTTGAATATTGCAAACTACCACAAAAATTCGATACGCTTTCGGTAAATGGGTGCCATTGAACGCACTCTTTTTGGGAGAAGCGGGCGGGAGTCCGCACTGGAGGAGGAAACTCATGTCTATCGTGACAGATACCCGTCTTGCCGGAGGCGCTGCCGCTGCTCTCTTCGGCCTTTCCGCGCTGCTTGCCGGCACCGCCGCGCAGGCACAGGACTGCGCCAATCGCGGCCAGCTCGACGCCATGTATTGCGACGCCAATGAAGACCTGGTGGCGGACACGCCGAGCGATCCGTCAAAGCTTTCCAACCCGGACACGCTGGTTTTTGCCTACACGCCGGTGGAAGACCCGGCGATCTATGAGGACATCTGGGAGCCCTTCATCGCGCATCTGGAGGAGGTGACGGGCAAGGACGTGCAGTTCTTCGCCGTGCAGTCGAACTCCGCCGAGGTGGAAGCCATGCGCAGCGGGCGGCTGCACATCGCCGGTTTCTCGACGGGTCCGACGCCCTTTGCGGTCAATCTTGCCGGCGCGGTGCCTTTTGCCATCATGGGATCGGAAGACGGCCGCTTCGGCTACAAGCTGCAGGTCTATACGCGCAAGGATTCCGGCATCAACGAGATGGCCGACCTGAAGGGCAAGCGCATCGCGCATACCTCGCCCACCTCGAACTCGGGCAATCTCGCGCCGCGAGCGCTTTTCCCCGGGCTCGGTGTCGTTCCGGAACAGGACTACGAAGTGGTCTATTCCGGCTCGCACGACCAGTCCATGCTGGGCGTGGTGGCAGGCGACTATGACGCTGCACCGGTCGCTTCCGAAGTCGTGGACCGCATGGCCGAGCGTGATCTCTACGATCCCGAAGAGGTGAAGATCGTCTGGGAATCCGATCCGTTCCCGACCACCTCCTACACCTATGCGCATGATCTCGATCCGGCGCTGGTGGAAAAGATCAAGGAAGCCTTCTTCTCGTTCGATTTTGCCGGAACGGCACTCGGCGAGGAGTTCTCAGGTGTCAGCAAATTCGTGCCCGTCACCTATCAGAAGGACTGGGCCGTGATCCGCGAGATCCAGAAGGCAAATGGCGTGGAATACACGCCCCAGGGTCTGGCGAAAGAGTGATCCTCCTGCGGGCGCGAGATGCCGGGGCTTGGTCTCGCGCCCGATTTTTTTCGATCGCTCACCGAATTTTGGAGTTGATGCATGCTGAAGATCTCGCAGCTGGTGAAGCGCTATGGCAATGGCGCGCCGGTGCTGAAAGGCCTGGATCTGGAAGTGCCTGGCGACAGCGTGGTGTCCATCATCGGCGCGTCGGGCGCGGGCAAAAGCACCCTGTTGCGCTGCATCAACCGGCTGGTGGAGCCGAGTTCGGGCACAATCGAACTGAACGGCCTGATGCTCACGGACCTGAAAGGCGCGAAGCTGCGCGCCGCCCGCCGGCGCATCGGCATGATCTTTCAGGGATTCAATCTGGTGGACCGGCTGACGGTCATGGAGAACGTGCAGTCGGGCCGGCTCGGCTATCTGCCGCTGTGGCGCGCGGCGATGCGGCGCTATCCGAAAGAAGACATCCGCCGCGCCTATGAACTGATGGAGCGCGTGGGCATCGCCCATTACGCCAACAAGCGTGCGGACGAGCTCTCCGGAGGCGAGCGCCAGCGCGTGGGCGTGGTGCGCGCGCTGATGCAGGAACCGGAAATCCTTCTCGCAGACGAGCCCACCGCCTCGCTCGACCCGAAAACCTCGGAACAGATCATGGAACTGCTGCGCGCGCTCTCACGCGAGTTTTCCCTGCCGGTGCTCATCAACATCCACAATGTGGCGGAGGCCAAGCAATACACCGACCGCATTGTCGGCATGCGCTATGGCCGCATCATCTTCGATGCCGGTCCGGATGCACTCGACAAGGACGCGATGGACGAGATCTATGCCGGCGTGCCGGCCGAAGAGCGCGGCGAAATGGACAACGTCACGCCGCTGAGGGCCCAGAAGGCATGAGCGCCGAGACCCCTTCCCTGCCCAACACTTCTCTCCCCGACACCTGGCGCAAGCCGCCAATGATCGCCAACCCCGTGCTGCGCTACGGATTGCTGGCGGCGGTGGTGATCTATATCGGCTGGGCCTTCTTCATGCTGCCGATAGACTGGGAACGCATTTCGCAGGGCATGACGCGCGCGGCACGCATCTTCAGCGGCGCGTTTCCGCCGAGCTTCGAACGCAGCGGGCTTCTGATCGACGGGTTTCTGGAAAGCCTGAAGATCGCCATTCTGGCGACAGTGGGCGGCGTGCTCCTGTCGATCCCCATCGCATTCATGGCCGCCAAGAACCTGGCTCCCCGCCCCGTCTATCTGCTTGGCCGCGGCCTCATCATCGTTGCCCGCAGCTTTCACCCGGTCATTGTCGCGATCATCTTCGTGAAGGCCGTGGGCTTCGGCCCCTTCGCCGGCGTCCTGACCCTCATTATCTATTCCATCGGCTTCGTCGCCAAGATGCTGGCCGAGCGCATCGAAGAGATCGACTGGGGCCAGGTGGAAGCCATGCGCGCGGTGGGTGCGGGCTATTTCCCGACGCTGATCTACGCGGTTTTTCCGCAGATCATGCCGCGCCAAATCGGTCTGAGCATCTATCAGCTCGACAGCAATCTGCGCGCCTCCGCCGTGGTCGGCATCGTCGGAGCTGGTGGCATCGGCTCGACGCTGGCCAACGCCTTCGGCCGCTATGACTACGACTTTGCACTGGCCATCACCATGGTGATCGTCGCCGTCATTCTGGTCAGCGAGGCGATCAGCGGTCAGATCAGGAAACGGGTATGGTGAGCATGGAAACGTCCCTCGAAGACTGGGCGCGCTACACGCCACGCGAGCGCATGCAACGCTATGCGATTTTTCTGTTTGCCGTGATCACGATCGTCTGGGCCCTGACCAGCATCGACGTGATCTGGCCCTGGGTGTTCGATGCGCCGCAGCAGATGGGCGACCTGTTCAGCCGCATGGTGCCGCCGGATGTGACGAACCTGCCGAGCATTTTGTGGGTGCTGGTTGAGACTGTGAACATCGCCACCATCGCAACGGCAATCGCCGTGTTTGTGTCGCTGCCCGTCGCCTATATCGCCGCGCAGAACACGACGCCAAACGCCGCGACGCTGTGGCTCGGGCGCTTCATCCTCGTGTCCAGCCGCTCGGTCAACACGATCATCTGGGCGCTTCTTTTCGTGGCCATATTCGGCCCCGGCATCGTGGCCGGCATCATCGCCATCATGTTCCGCTCCATCGGTTTCATCGGCAAGCTTCTGGGCGAGGCCATCGAAGAGATCGACCGTCGCCCGGTGGAAGCGCTGGAAGCGACCGGCGCATCGCGCTTCAAGGTGATCCTCTACGCCATCGTGCCGCAGGTGATGCCCACCTTCTGGGCCGTGGCCATCCTGCGCTGGGATATCAATCTGCGGGAATCGACCGTGCTCGGCCTCGTGGGCGCGGGCGGCATCGGCATCATCCTGCAAAGTGCCATCGACACGTTCAACTGGCAGGAAGCGGCCACTGTCCTCCTGGCAATCCTCGCGCTCGTGGTGCTTGGTGAAATTGTTTCGGCCTGGCTGCGTAAACGGATCATCTGACGCCCGGCCACAGAGCGACAGAAGAGCGCCTTTCGCTGCCAGGCACAAAACCTGTCGGGGCGCGGCGGGACAACGCACAACCCCGGGAATGATAGGGAGCCCGGCGAGATGCCGGGCTCTTATTGCTTCGACATTTGATGACACGTGCGGCCGCTATCCGCCGCGCGCGTCGCTCATACGGTTCTATAATCGCGCGGTGATCGCACCCGCCGTACCGCCCGTGAGGGCACCGAGCGCGGCGCCGGCAGCGGTGCCAACGGCCGTTCCGATCGTCGCACCGAGCCCCGCGCCCGTCGCAGCGCCAGCGAAGGTTCCAACAACGGGGAAGACAGACCCCAGAACACCGCCGGCGATGCCACCAGCCAGTGCTCCACCCGCAGTACCAAAAGCCGCTCCAATGGGCCCGCCCACGGCCAGACCAAGGCCACCACCCGTCGCCATGGCTCCGAAAGATGAGCCGCCGCCGCCATAACTGTACGGCGAATGAAGATTATCATGACGTTCTACGGAAATATTCATAACAAACTCCTTTATTAATATAATAATATTTTTAACTACTACTTGCATTATCCATTCAGAAAATGCATCTTCACTTGAGTTTATTTTATTCAATAGGTCAACCTGATTTTTTGCGTTGTTCGGGAATCCGGAGGGCGGGCCAGCGGGGTAAGCGAAATTGAACATTTGCTAAATAGAAATAACAAATGTAACATAACGCCCTGGCTCGCTCGACTGCCCTGAAGGGAAACCCTGCGGTTTATCGGCAGGATTCGCTTCAGGCTCTCTGCAGAACCAGATTTGTGTTAGACTTGGTCGAGGCGATATGAGCGGTTCCGTCTTTTTTCTGCATATGGCCGGGGCAGTGGCATTGCTGCTCTGGGCGACGCGCATGGTGCGAACAGGCGTTGAACGCGCCTACGGGAATGTGCTGCGCCAGCGGCTGCGTCAGACACTGGGCAACCCGGTGCTGGCAGCCCTGACGGGGCTGGCCCTGTCCATCGCCCTGCAGAGCTCAACTGCCGTTACACTTCTGATCGGTTCCTTCGCCGGGCTCGGGATTGTCACGGGCCTGTCGGGCATTCTGGCCGTGCGCGGCGCGGAAGTCGGCTCGGCGCTGGTCGTCAAGATACTGAGCTTCGACCTGACACTTCTGGTTCCGCTCTGCATCCTCACCGGGACCGTGATTTTTCTTGCGACAGAACGCCGGCAGTGGCGCCAGTTCGGCCGTATTCTTGTCGGAGTGGGCCTGCTCATCCTGTCGCTTGAAATGATGGGCGAGGCCTCTGAGCCACTCAGGCAGAGCACCATCGTGCCGCTGATCGTGGGATATCTCTCCGACGATCCGATCACCGCGTTCCTGCTGGCCGCAGTGACAACCTATCTCTTTCATTCAAGCATCGCCGCCGTACTCCTGCTGACCACGTTCGCCGCGCGCGGCATCGTCTCCCCCGAGCTCGGCATCGTTATGGTTCTGGGCGTCAATCTCGGCAGTTCCTTCATCGCGCCGATGCTGACGCGGAGCTCACCGCCAAGCTACCGCATCGTTCCCCTCGGCAACCTGCTCATGCGCGGCCTCGGGTCCGTTGTGCTTCTGGTGGCCTTCATTGTCTTCGATCCCAGTCTGGAGCGGCTGGGCAGCGACCCTGCGGACCGCATCATCCACGCACACATCGCCTTCAACGTGCTGATACTGATTGTCGGCATTCCGCTTTCAGGCCTGATCCTCAAGGCGACGCAGGCGCTGGTCTCCCTGCAGTCAGGAAGCGAAGCCGAAGGGGCCAGTGAGGAAAGCGAAGCACAAGTGACGGAAACCAGCGCGCTGGACGTCACGGCACTGGACACACCGCATCAGGCGCTCGCCAATGTGACGCGGGAAACCGTCCGCATGTGCGAAACGGTGGAGTTCATGCTGTGCCGAATTCTTGAACTCTACGAAAAGGCGGATAAGAAATCGATCGCTGCGCTGGCCGCCGTCGACGATACGGTGGACCGGCGCCACGCGGCCATCAAACTCTATCTCGCCCGCATCACACGCCATGAAATGACGGAAGACGATGCACGACGCTGCCAGGAACTGCTCGGCGTGTGCGTCAAGCTCGAACAGGTGGGCGACATCATCGTCCGCAACATGCTCGCCCATGTGCAGAAGAAGATGGAGCGCGGCGTCGAGTTCACCAGCGAAGGCTGGCGGGAACTTGCCGATTTCCATGCCTCCGTTCTCGCCAATGCGCGCCTGGCTTTCAACCTGCTGGTCACCCAGGACACCGAGACCGCGCGCGAGCTGGTCATGGAAAAAGACCGCCTGCGCGATGTCGAGAAGGAAACCAGCCAGCGCCATTTTGAAAGACTGCGGCAAGGCACCGAGCAAAGCGTGGAAACAAGCTCGATCCACCTCGATACGATCCGCGACCTGAAGCAGATCAATTCACTTCTGGCGACATTTGCATATCCGGTGCTCGAAGAACGCGGACTGTTGAGCGGCTCGCGCCTGAAGGCGACCTGAAAGCCACTCCCCCTTTGGGGTCAGCTCCCCGAAACACCAAAGCCGATCCTATCAGGAAGCAAGGTCGGCCATTTCTTTCTTCATTGCAATTTTGAATAAATAGACAAACCTCATCATTAGTATTAAATCTTAAAAATAAATATAAATATTAATAATATTTGTTTTTCTTTGGATTGATATATAATGATACAATCAGACTTCAGAATAACCGATAATCCAAACGGAAGAATCACGACGCTTCCGGCGCAAAAGCCGGCAGCACGCCCTGAAGGGCCGTCGCAGGGAACCAGGTCACAGCCAGCGCGCGTCGATGCGCGTGAAACGACCCTTCGCATACCGCCCCATGTGCAATTTCTCAGATGCACACTGACGGAAGAACAACAGTCGGAAATCAGCAGGGTTTCCCGCACCGTCCGTCAGGATCTTCCCAACATTCACGCAATGGCGCGGGCGAGGATGAGCGCCATCATAAAAGAACTGACCGGACAGGATGCCAATCCCGACGCGCTCTATTTGAACACGTTCAGTTCGGCGGTCTCATCCCAGACGAGTTTTACCGGCGTCGAGCACACGGGCGAGCCGAACTCGTCAACATCGTTGACAGATCTGCTTCTCGAAAACTTCGGTGCGGATCGGCAGACCCTCCAGTCCACGGCGCTGGATGCCTATGAAGGGGTCTACACGCATGGGCCGGGTGAGGGCTTCTACGGAACGCCGAACGAATTCAGGGTTTTGGCTTCCAGTCTTCGAGAGGCTATCTGGAAGGCCGACTTCCAGTCGGAGGTTCTCTCCAGTCTGAACGACTTCTGGGCCGGCCATCAGGGCGACATCGTGCCTCTGGCCAAGGTCCAGTTCGCGGTATCCGCGATGCGTGCCCTTGAGGAGTCGGACCTTTCGCTTTCCGGTGTCATAATGGTCATGCGAGGTGCGAGAGCAGATGTCGATCAGCTTCTGGCAGCGCTCTCCAACGGGATCGTCGCTGAACCGGAAAACGCGGACAACGTAGCGGTGACGGCCTTCGATATCAACGGCTACCCTTCCAGCGACATTGTCCGTTTCACCCGCTCAAACCAGCACACGGTGCTCTACATTCCGGGCGAAACGCCATCGTTTCATGAGTTCGGCAGTGAAGAGGCGCTCGACCGCTGGGTCAAGGAGATGGCAGCGTCTCCGGAGGAGCGCACGCGGCTCGCGCACCATTTTTCACTCTATAATCTACAGGATGGCTTTTGGTACACGGGCGTCGCCAATGGTCTGGAGAAGCTCGGGTCAGGCGCCTGGAGCACCGGTGTTGATTCCGAGAACCACCCCTATTCTGACAACCTGTTCTCCGAGCTTGCAGAAAACATGCGGCAGCGGAGCCTTTCCGACGCCGACATACTGATCAAGTCCGACAGCGAAGTCACGCGTGACATCTGGATCGGGAACCTGCGCACATTCAACAAGGTGTTCTGGCCGATCCTGATGCTCGCCCCCGAGCTCGAGTTTGCAACAATGGCAACCACGATGGGGAGCGAACTTGTTCTCGAGACTGAGCAGGCGGTCGCTGGAGATACCTACGAAGAGCGGAAAGCAGGTGCTGTCGGCGCCATCTCAACAGGAAGCACCATGCTCGCAGGAGCGGCCCTCGGCGCCGCCGTCAAAGCCCTTTCACGAGCTGAGCCGGTTTCTGCTGGCGGTGGCGACACAATTCCGGTTTCGGCCGTCCGTCCGGCTACCGGGGAACAGCCGCTTCGTATCGGAAATATATCCGACCATGAGGTTGATCCGTCGCTTATCGACGGGCGCACTCCAAACAGTGCGAACATCTATCAGTCAGGCGAGCGGTATTTTATTCGACACAGCGACACAACAGGCGTTTCCCGCGTCTACGAAATCAGAAGCGACTTCAAGCTGCGTGATGGCTATGTCAACGTCATCAACCCGAAAACACGAAAATCCGTCGCCATTCTTCACAATGACGGAGCGGGCGGCTGGAAGCGCATATCCGCCGATGGCGCCGGGGGAGAACGCCCGCCCTATGTGGGCCAGCGCGCAGCTGAAATCAGGCAGTCATTGAACAGGCGTGGGTACTATGTCATCGCGGACCCCGACGAAAGCGCCGCCTTCGATTCGATAGAGGTGCTGAAAGAACGGGTGGACGCTCTGAGGTTCAAACTTGAGGATCTGGGCCGCGAGGCCGAAAAGAACGGTCGAATCGGCGACTACCACCTCGTCTACCGCGTCGACAATCTGAGACCCGACGAGTTGCTCGCGGCCGGCCATTACCGGCCATCACGGCAGTTCGAAGCGGTGGTCAACCTGATCGAAAAGCCCGCGACCATCGGCAGCGCCTCGCTTGCTGCGAGCAACAATGTTCTGGATATCTGGCAGTACGATCCCGAGGACGGGATAATGTACCAGTATGCCATTGTCACCGAGGGAAAAAGAGTAGGCTCCTTCGTGGACGGCGGAGGATATGACTACGAGTTTCTTGACGAAGTGCACTTTCCGCCACCTCCGGCGAAGAATGTCTATCTGCTGGACTCTTCCGATGCAGATATCCGAAAAATCATCGCAGAGATTGCCAGCGCCCGCTCGGTGAACACAACCTATGGCATACCACTCCAGGTCTATGAAGATTACAGGATGGGACGCATCGCGCTCGACACGAGCCCGCCACCGGAACTTCCGGAAGGTTCCAGCGCATCAAGCGAAACCAGCGACAGCCTCAAATCACTTGATACATCCAGACACGGGCAGCGACGTACCCAGGCCTGGGTAGACGCAATCCCGCCAGGTGGCACAGCCGCTGAAGAGCCCTTGCCCGGGCCTTCGCGCTCAATGCAACATGAGGTGCCGGGGAAACCAGGCAGGGGCGCAGACGTCGATGATACTGACACCCCTGCTCCGCTTCCGGCTCCGCCCGGTTTCCTGGGATCTGCCCGACAACACACCCGCGACTGGGTCGATGCAATCGTACCGGAGACGGCGGAAAACCCGGAGTTGCCGGAAATCCCCGAGCCAGAACTTGCAAAAACAATGAGCGAGGCAAGCGAGAGCAGGATCCGAACGCGTTTCGACGAAACATCGATAACAGGAACATCGCAACCCAAGCAGCAGCGCACCCGTGAGTGGGTGGAGGCGTATCAGCAGAACAGCCGATAAAGCCTGTGGAGGGTCTTACTTCGTCGCCGATCTGAGCCCTTCCATGAAGGCCCCTGCGAGCTGGGTTTCGCCGAACCAGTTGAGCCGGTTCACCGTGGCGAAGCCTTCGGCGATGAGGCTGTTCTCATCGCCCTTGCGGCTCGCATGCTCGCGCCCGCGCGGCACGACCAGCTCGATCTCGTCGCCATCCTCACGCAGAACCTCCACCTTGCGGGCGATCTTGTCCCGCCCGATAGAAGGCTGGGAGACGGATGCCGGCAGGTCTGCGGGAAGATTCACACTCAGCCAGTGGCCTTCCATCGCCCACTCATTGCGCGTCTGCCAGAGGCGCTCGATGAAGCGAGCCAGCCATGCCGCATCTCCTTCGCGCACATTCGCCTCCTTCACGCGGGAGAACCCGATTGCGGGAATGCCCCAGAAGGTCGCTTCACGGGCGATGCCCAGCGTGCCGGAATAGGCGAGATCCTCGCCGACATTGCGCCCGTCATTGACGCCGCCGACAACGAGATCGGGCTTCTTGCCGTCGTCGAAAAGCCAGCCCATGGAGGTCACGATACAGTCTGCCGGCGTGCCCGAGCAGGAAAAGCGGCGCTCGCCGAGACGGCGCATGGTGAGCGGCCGTGCGACCGTGAGCGACGGGCCGGCGGCGGTGCGTTTGCCGTCCGGCGCGACCACCCAGACATCGTCCGTCAGGCGTGATGCCGCTTCAGCCGCCAGCGCAATGCCGGGAGCCTCGATGCCGTCGTCATTGGAAATCAGAATGCGCATGTATCGTCTCTTCATCAATCTGGTAGGTGTCGCCGGTGCGCGCACCGGTCATAAGAGCGGGAATGTGCTGACAGAGCGCATCAAGCGCGGCAGCATCGCAGGAATGGCCAATGAGGCGCGGGCGGCCAGCCGCCTCCCACAGGGCAATGTTCTCCGGAAGTGTTGGGTGTGTTGGCATGCGTATCCATGCGGCCTTGCCCTCATCGACAAGGCGCGCGCCGGGCGAACCTGCCGGCAGATGTCCGCTTAAGAGAATGGGAAAGGTAGCAGCCTCTGCAGCGGCAAGCGCCGGGCGCGACGGCCCTGCGACACCCATGCCGTCATGCACGAGCAGGGGGCAGTCCGGCAGCGGATCGCCTACATTCCAATCGCGCGCGGCCTGCAGCCGCTCGGAAAGGATCGCCACGCGATCCTGATGCACCGCGCCAGGCGCGTGGATCTGGGTCGACAGCGCCTCGCGCATGCCGGCCTCGATTGCAAAAGGCACGCCGATGGCCGCGATCAACTCCAGCGAACGGCCGGAAAGCGGCGTTGGAAGGAGACAGCCATCGGCATGGTCCGCAACCCATTCTCCGATCTGTCGCGCCCGCTCCGCCCCCGGAATGGGGTCGGCGCCATAGGAAGCATCGAGAATGAGCAGATCGCAGGAAGGCAGGGGCTGCATCGGGAAGACGGCGCTTTCAGGCACGATGTCGGCGGTATAGACAACGCGTTGCCCGGCTCCCTCGACGGAAAACCAGACGCCACCCACCACGTGGCCGGACGCGCCAGTCTCCACGTTCAGTTCGCCGACCCTCAGCGTTTCGCCAGGCCGAAAAAAGCGTATCTGCTCCATGGGGGGCTTGAAATCCGCCAGGTCGGCGGCATCCGCATATTGTGCGAGCGTTGCCGGCATTTCCGAGCGGGTTTCCTCGGTCATGTAGATGGGGCCGGCATATCCCTGCCTCATCAGATGACACAGCGCGCCGATGTGATCTTCATGCGCATGGGAGATGAAGAGACCATCGATCTCGCCAACCGGACGGGCAAGAACGGGGTAGTATTCCGCCCCGCTCGCGCCCACCTTGATGCCGGCATCGAGCATGATGCGCGTCCTGCCATCGCCAATGGCGACACTGGTACGCCCCTTCTCGCCGAACCCACCCTGAAGATCGACATTCAGCATCAGGCAGCACCATCGGCCGGGATCAGCCAGCCCGATGTGATGGCAAGCCTGGCGCGCTCTCCCGCCGCGAAAGACACCGGATCGGGCTGGTCGAAATGCAGGCCGAGATGGGGCGCAGCCTCGGGCTCGAACTCGATGCGCGCCGAACCGCCGCGATACACCGCCCGTGTGATGGTGCCTTCGAAACCGGGCTGGCTGGTGCCGACCGACTGGATCTGCGATGCGCGGCAACAGATGCGCGCATCCTTGCGCGGCTTCTCGCCCTTGCGGCAGCGCACGACCAGCTCCTGCCCCAGCACGGTGACGCGGCACTGTCCGTCGGCTTCCGCCGTTTCGACATTGGCCGGCAGCACCATGCCCTGCGAGATAAAGGAGGCGACCATCTCGTTGGCCGGCTCATGATAAAGCTCGCGCGGCGTGGCAAGCTGCATGAGGCGGCCATGATCCATGACCGCGATACGGTCTGCCAGCGCCATGGCTTCGGCCTGGTCGTGGGTGATGTAGAGGATTGTCGTGCCGGTGCGCTTGTGGAAGTCGGCAAACTCGTCCTCCATCGAGGCGCGCAGGTGTACGTCGAGATTGGCCAGCGGCTCGTCGAACAGCACCAGCCGCGGCTCTGCCACGAGACAGCGCGCCAGCGCCACGCGCTGCCGCTGACCGCCCGACAGATTTGCCGGACGGCGGTCGCCATACTGCTCCATATTGACGAGCGCCAGCGCGTTTTTGACCCGCTCCTCGCGCTCGGCCTTCGGAACCCGCGCAACCTTGAGCGCATAGCCGATGTTTTCCGACACCGTCATGTGGGGCCAGAGCGCATAGTTCTGGAAGACGATGCCGACGCGGCGCTTTTCCGGCGGCGTGTTTGCCTCAGGCGAAGAGACCTGCCGGTCACCGATGTGGATGTTGCCGCCAGTCACAGTCTCGAAACCGGCGATCATGCGCAGAAGCGTGGTCTTGCCGCAGCCCGAGGGGCCGAGAACGGCGAGGAACTCGCCATCCGCGACATCGATGGAGACATTGTCGAGGGCCTTCGCCTCGCCAAAAGTCTTGGTGACGTTCTTAATGCTCAGTCCCGCCATGGAAGAACTCCGTCCGGTAGTTTGTTTGCAAAGAGGCTGGCGAGCAGCATCAGAAGGAAGGTGGTTGCGACCATGATGGCGGAGACCGCCGCCGCATATTTGGAATCCCCGCCCTGTTCGAAGGAGAAGATGACAACGCCGATGGTCTCCGAGCCGGAGGACCACAGAAGCGCCGACACCGTCAGTTCGCACAGCGCTGTCATGAAGATCAGCAGGCCGCCGGCGATGGCCGCCGGAGCGATGAGCGGGAAAATGATAGTGCGCATGCGCGTGAACAGGCCCGCACCGGCCACCTGTGCCGCCTCCTCAAGCGCCCGGTCGAGCTGGAAATAGCCCGTGATCGTCGGCCTGACGGCCAGGATCAGGAAGCGCGCGAGATAGGCGTAGAGGATGATCCAGACCGTGTTGTAAATCTGGATGCCTGTGATCGGCATGGGCTTCAGGAACAGGAGCAGCGAGGCGATAGCAAGCACCACGCCCGGCAGCGCGTAGGGCAGCTCGATGGCAAGGTTGAGTGCCTTGATCCAGCGCTTGTTGCCCCAGGCGATCACATAGCCAAGCGGGATCGCCACGAAGACGGCGAAGATCGATGCGCCCGCCGAGAGATACAGACTGTTCAGGAAGGCACGGCTCGCCGCCGCATGCTGGAAGACGACGAAGTAATAGTTCTCCAGAGTTGCGGTCTCAGCCGAAAGCGTGACGCCATAGCCCCGCACCAGCGATGTGAGGATGAGCCCCACCAAGGGCAGAACGAGGATGAACGCGATCAGAACCCACATGCCGAACTCCACCGGCACACGCCAGACGCCGAGCTGGTAGGGCGCTGCGGGCAGCGAGGTGGAGGTGATGCGGAAATCGCGCCGGCTGGCGATACGGTCCTGCATGACGATGCCGACCATGGCGATGACGCCGATGAGCACCGAAAGGAATGCGACCTCGGAGAGAACATCCGGTCCGCCACCGGCCAGACGCTGATAAATGAGCGTCGGCAGGACAAGATAGTTTGCCGGGATACCCAGGAAGGCGGGAATGCCGAAATTGCCGACACAGGAAACGAAAGTGAGTGCTGCGGCGCCGACAATGGAAGGAGTCATCAGCGGCAGGATGATGGTTCCGAGCACACGTACCCAGCCGGCACCGCTGGACTGCGCGGCCTCGACCAGCTCACGCGGCAGCTTGCGCATGCCGGCGCGCACGATCAGGAAGACGAGCGGCGCATACTGGATGCCGAGCAGGAAGACGATGCCTTCCGGCGAATAGAGCGGATTGCGCGTGCCGAGCGGCGGCGCCATGCCCAGCATGTTCAAAAGCGGGCTGGAGGGGCCGAAAAGCTGCAGCCAGGCGAGCGCGGTCACCTGCGGCGCAATCATGAGCGGTGTGACAAAGCAGAGGACGAAAGCCTGACGCTGGCGCACATCCGACAGTGAAACGAGAATGGCAACAGCCACACCGAGCACCAGGGCGAAAATCGTTCCGCCCAGGCCAACCACCAGCGTGTTCCAGGTGGCGCGCCAGGTCGTGTCGTCGATCAGACCATTGCGAATGACATCAAGCGAGAACTGACCGCCGGGCAGGATGACTTCCTGCAAAAGCCGCGCCATGGGCAGCAGCGAAAAGATGACGATAAGCGCGACGATCCCCGCTGTCAGGGCCATATCCTGGCCCTGACGTTCCTTACGAATTGCGGTCATTAAGGTTTTTCCTTAGCCGCCGAACATGGAGGAGAATTTCTCCTTGTTGCCGGCGATCTCATCGACAACCTTCTTCACATCAACGCTCATGACGTTGATCTCGGTGCCCTCGGGCAGCCAGTCGGGCGAACCGACAGAAGGCTTCGCCGGCAGATAGCCCTGCTTGAGCGCCAGCTTCTGACCATCGTCGGAGAGAATGAAATCGACGAACTTCTTCGCCGCATCCGGGTTCTTCGCGGTCGACATGATGGCGACCGGCTCGGTGACGGCAGTCACGCCTTCCTCGGGGAACACGAACTCGATGGGCGAGCCGTCCTTCTTGGCGTTCATGGCCATGAAGTCGACGAGCATGCCATAGGCCTTCTCACCGCTTGCAACGGACTTCAGAACAGCGCCATTGCCGCGCACGGCAACGTGACCGTTTTCCTTCAGCTTCTCAAAATAGTCCCAGCCGAGATCGTCGCGGTTGACGAAGGCGGACAGGAGATAGGCTGCAGCACCCGAATAGAGCGGGCTCGGCATGATGGTGAGGTCCTTGTAGGCCTCGCCCGTCAGATCGGACCAATGCTCGGGCTTTTCGGCGGCTGCCGTGTTGTAGGCGATGCCGGTGGTGATGAGCTTTGAGCCGAAATAGGTCTTCTCGGCGTCATAGGCGGCTTCCTCGAAGCCTTCCACATTGGCTTCGGGATAGGCCATCAGGTGACCGTCCTTCTTGAGCGTTTCCATGCTGACTGCATCGGCGATCAGAAGCACATCCGGCTGCGGGCTGCCAGCGGCAAACTCTGCGGCGAGTTTGGTCATGAGATCGCTGGTGCCGGAACGGAAGATCTCGACTTCGACGCCCGGATTGGCGGCCTTGAAGGCGTCAACCGTTTCGGCAGCGTCAGCGTCGGGCTGCGACGTGTAGAGAACGAGGTTCTCGGCGAAAGCGGCGGTGGATGTAAGCAGTGCGGCTGCAAAAGCAACCGAACGAATCGTGGACTGGCGTCCCATGGGATAACTCCTCTGTTTGCATCTCCGGGCATCTCGCTCCGGAGCTCCTCCCCTGCATGCGCAATATGACAGGCTTGTAACAAAAGCGCCCTGGTATTGAATATGAACATATGTTTTTCGTCAATAACAAAAGAACGCAATAAAATTTCGCATATTTGCCGACCAAATGAACCGCGGGCAGAGTCGCATTGTGCTAAAACCATTGCGCGATGAGAGAGGGAATCACCGCCGTGCCGCGAAAAAGCAAAAAGAAGCCGGCAGACGAGCCGACGCTGTCTTCCGCCGACATCAATGTGAAGATGGCCTGGCTTTATCATGTGGAAGGCCTGACGCAGGAAAAGATCGCCAGCCTGCTCAATGTGAGCCGGATGAAGGTGATGCGGGCGCTCGCGGCCAGTGCAGAGAGCCATATGGTGGTGACCACGATCAACGCCGATACGGCCGAGCAAGTGGCACTGGAGCGGCAACTGGAAAAGCGCTGGGGCCTGAAAAGCGCCATCGTGGTGCCCGCCCCGGAGGAAGAAGACAATCTCGAGCGGGCGATCGGGCATGCCGTGGCACGCTATCTCGAAGAGCAGATGAAGCCCGGCATGACGCTGGCCATCGGCGGCGGCGCGACATTGCATTCGAGCCTGAGCTTCATGGCACAGCGCGAATTGACCGGCTCGACCGTGATCGGACTTGTGGGCAGCCTGCCGCATTCCAAATGGGTCAATCCCTCCATTGTCGCCACCAAGGTGGCGGAGCGCTTCAAAGTGGACAGCTACCAGATCAGCGCGCCGGTGGTGGTGGATGATCCAGACCTGCGCGAACGTCTGTGGGAACAGCCATCCCTGCGTGACGTGCGCGAACGCGCCGCGAGGGCGGATATGGCGCTCCTGACCGTGGGCGCGATCTCACCCGACGCCACGATTTTCCGTCACGGCATCGTGCCGAAGGCACTGATCGAACCGCTGCGCGACAGGGGCGCGGTGGCCAACATCCTCTGCTATTTCGTGGATGCGGCGGGACAGATGGTCGATCATGAGGTGAACCAGCGGATCATGGCGATCGATCTCGATGTCGTGGCGCGCATTCCGCATGTCATTCTCGCTGCCGGCGGCGAACAGAAGGTTTCCGCAATCCTGGCGGCCCTGCGCACGGTGTCTGCAGCGGCACTCATCACGGATGCCGCGACTGCAAGGATGCTGCTTGAAAAGGCAGATGAAGACCGGCTCTGAAAGCCGACAGTCAGTCAGATCAGGCCGCGCTCACGCATGAAATCATCGAGACCGACATGGGTGATGGTTTCGAACTCGCGCACCGCCTCGACCATGGCGCGGCGCTGGGCCGCCAGCAGCAAAAGCACCTGGCGCATCTCTCCGGAAATACCAAAGCGCTCCCAGCGATCCGCCAGATGGCTCGGTAGGCCGGCAGCCTCGCAAAAGGCCGCGATGTTCTTGTAGCCCAGGTCCGTCACGAGGGCCTGCGTCTCCTCCGGCGTCGAGCGCGGCTCAAGCGCGTGGTCATGCAGGCGCTGCGCCAGAAGGCGGATATCGTTCGGCTGCGGCGCGTTGGCCAGAACCTTGTTGATCAGAGACGAAACTCTCGGGGGCTTTTCGCTTTGCATCGCACTCTCCATTCGCGGCGATCATAGGACGAGAGCGGGCGGCGCTCAATCGGAAAGCGCCGCCCGGCGATACCACTTTCAAACAACGCGTTAGGCAAGAAGGCGTGCAAGGGGTTTAACACGCTGGATCACCAGCACATCAAACGCAAGAAGGGCCAGCAGCGTGATGCCCACCAATGGAAACAGCAGTGACACCAGAAGCATCACGACCACCGCCCCTTTCCACAGAGGAAGGTTGGCCGGTAGCGGCGGAGCGGCGAGCCGCAGCGCGCGCGAGGGCCGGCGCATCCACCACATGACGAGGCCGCTGACCGACAGGAAGATGACCGACAGGCAGAACACCGTGTTCAGCACGAGGTTCCACAGCCCCATGTCGCCTTCGTGGAAAGCGATACCGACTGCCATCGCCTTGCCCGCCGGCGAATAGTCGGCAAAGCCCACATCAGCGAGAATGTTGCCGGTGTACTGATCGATATGCACCGTCCTGTCGGACGCGGGGTCGGTGGAATCGTTGCTCATGGAATCCTGAGCAAGCGTCCACACGCCTGTATCACCGCGCGGCGTGGCGACACGGAACCGCCCCTCATAGCCAAGGCTGCGCCCGAACGCGACGATCTCATCGAGATTGAACGGGCCGGAAGCCGGCAGTCCGGCACGGCCTGCATCAGATCCCGACGCAGGAAGCGGCGTCTGCTCCAGCGCCCAGGGCACATCCTTGGTCGCTCCATGATTGAGCGAGGCATGCGTCTTGTCGGAAAGAGGCACATTGTCCCATTTCTCCGCCGGGAAGGTGCTCCATGCCTGAACGAATTTTTCTCCCCAGACGCCGGCCCAGGACAGGCCGCTGATGAGAAAGACGAGAAGGATGAGAGCGACATAGAGCCCCGTGGTCTTGTGCAGGGACTTCCAGAACGAGCGGCCCCGCGCACCGAGATCGGGGCGAAGTGCCTTGCCAGGCCCTTGCCCGTCACGCGGCCACCACAGATAAAGCCCCGTGGCGATCAACACGATGCCGAAACCGGCGGCTATTTCGATCAACCGGTCACCCAGATCGCCGATCAGCAGCGTTCCGTGAATGTCGGACGCGAAGTCGTACCAGCCGGCCTGCCTGTTCCAGATGTCCAGAACCTCGGTCGTGTAGGGATCGACGGCAACCATCATCGCCTCACCTCCGCTATCGACGCGGAAAACGGCGGCGCGGTCGGCTGCGGTGGGCGCGATATATTCGACCACATGGCCTTCGTGCAGCGCTGTCTGCGCGGCGGAGGCTTGTGCAAGAATGCTGGTCTGCGCACCCTGCGGCGTCACGCCAATCTTTTCGCCATCACGACCGTCTATGGCACTCACCCAGAGCATGATCAGCCCGGTAATGGCGAGCATCGCCAGGAAAGGCGCCACGTAGAGACCGGCATAGAAATGCCAGCGCCATGCCGCCAGATAGAGTTTGCGCCTCAGCGTCTTGCCGGTCGCCTCGTGCGGCGGCAGGTCGGGGAGCGCCTGTGTATCGGTATTGCTCATAATCCCCCCTCAGCCCTGCGTTGCCAGACGCTTGAGCTTTTCCAGCATGGAATCGTGCACCTCGCCGTAGGACAGCGTGCCGACGAAGCCGCCTTCGGCGTTCATCAGATAGACCGATGCCGTATGGTCGATCGTGTAGTCGCCGCCTTCCGTCGGGACTTTCTTGTAATAGACGCGGTAAGCCCGGGTTACGGCTTCGATCTGCTCCTTTGTTCCGGAAAGCCCCCGGATCCGATCATCAAAACTCGACGTGTACCGGGCGAGCTCTTCCGGACCGTCGCGCTCCCAGTCCACGGAAACGAAGGCGTAGTTCAGCCTGTCCGCCTCCGGTCCAAGCGCCTCGATCAGGCCTGACAGCTCGAATAGCGTGGTCGGACAGACATCCGGACAGAAGGTGAAGCCAAAGAAGATCGCCGTGGGCTTGCCAAGGAAATCAGCCTCGGTGACGGCCTCTCCGCCCTCTCCAGTGAGCGTGAACGCACCGCCAATATCGGCGGTGCCGGTTCCCCCGCCAGCCCTGCCGCCGGGGGTGATGTTCATCGTCGCCACAGCCACGATGGCAAGGACCAGCGCGAGAACCGCGCCGGCCAGGATTGAAAGCGAGCGGCGAGACATCAGTTCTTGCTCTCGCCATGCATGGGGCTGTGGCCTTCAGGGGCAGGTGCGCCCGGTTTCGCCACCGACATCTCCACCTCGATTGAGCCCGCCTTCTCGAAGGTGAGCGTGACGGGAACCGGCGCTCCTTCGGCAATCGGCTTCTTCAGCTCCATGAACATCACATGCAGGCCGCCCGGGGCGAGATTGACCGCCTCGCCCGCCGGCACCGGGATGCCATCGGGCAGATGGCGCATCTTCATGACACCATCGGCCATGTCCATCGTGTGCAGTTCCACCCGGCCCGCAAAAGCGGCCTCGGCGCTGATCAGACGGTCGTCTTCTTCACCGCCATTGACGATGGTAACGAAGCCGCCTGCAGCTTTGGCACCGGGCGGTGTCGCACGGGTCCAGGGCTGGTCGAGCTCCAGTTTGCCGAGCGTGTAATCGCCAGCGATTGCGGGGACGGTAATGAACAGCATTGCAGCCGCAAGGGTACGGATTAAAAAGCGCATGTCTTGTCTCCATAAGCGCAGATACCGGCCACGGTCACCCGTGGACGTTTTCATCATTCAATGCGTCAGATGGAGAAAGCCGGTGGCGCGCGCGCCTCTGCAAGAAAGCCAAGCGCAACAGGATGAAGAATTAGCGCACCGGGCAGGCGCGCAATGGAGAAAGCATCACGGGCGGCGCAGTCGAGCCCCGCATGTTCACCCGGCAGGGCCGGCGATACGGCACAGCCTGCCTGACAAAGCGTGGTGCAACAGTCATGCGCGCTGCGCGCCGGCGCAGACCCATCGCTTTCGGCAAGGCCAATGCCGCTCGGCGTGCAGATAATGAAACCGGGGATGCCGCCAGTGCCTGCCATCGCACCCTGGGCGAAGGCGGCGGCAAAACCCTGCATGATGAGGAAATAGGCCAGAAGACCGGCAATCAGGCCAGTCGCAAGGCGATCCTTCAGCATGTCACGCATCGGCTTCATGGGCGTGTGGTGCCACATTTCCGCAACCGTGTCACTGCGACGAATGCGGCAGCCGGACCACAGTGGGCGGCACCGCCCACTGTGGTATCGGATACTCCTAGCGCCGCTTGAGCAGCGGCAGGTTCATGGCGTTGGCGTATTTCACGCTTTCCGCCAGGAAGGTGTCATAGCTCTCGCGCACGCGGGCAACATCTTCGCTCTGGGCGGTCAGTTCGTCACGAACCTCTTCCCATGCCTTCTTGAGCCCTTCGGCCACATCGTCCGGCACATCGCGGAAGATGACGCCCTCGGCTTCGAGCGCGGCCATGGCGCGGGCATTGTGATAATCGAACTGGGCAAGCGCTTCCTGGCTTGCGGCAAGAGCCGCCGCCTCGCAGATCGCCTGCAGGTCGGGCGAAAGCTCGGCCCATGCGTCCTTGTTGAAGACGATGGCAAGTGCTGCGCTCGGCTCGTTATAGGCCGGCAGGTAGCAGTTCTTGGTGATCTTCTGCAGGCCGAACGCCTGATCGAGGAACGGCCCGACCCATTCAGCCGCGTCAAGCGCACCCGATTGCAACGCCTGGAAGATTTCCGGCGGGGGCATCAGAACGGCGTTGACGCCGAGCTTGCGATACATCTCGCCGCCAAGGCCGGCGATGCGCATGTTGAGACCCTTGAGGTCGTCCAGCGACTTGATCTCGGACTTGAACCAGCCTGCACTTTGCGTGTTGGAATTGCCGGAATAAAGCGGCTTCAGGTTGCGCTGGGCGTAGATGTCGTCCCACAGCTCCTGACCGCCGCCATAGCGCAGCCATGCATAATGCTCGGCTGCCGTCATGCCGAAGGGCACGGCGGTGAACCAGTGCAGCGACGGGTTCTTGCCGGCTGCATAATACGGCGGGTTGTGGCCGACAGGGGCCTTGCCCTGCTGCACGGCATCCTCCACGCCGAAGGGCGGCACCAGCTCGCCACCACCGAAAACCTTGAAGGTGAGGCGGCCATCGGACATGGCGGCAACCTTCTCGGCAAAGCCGGTGACATTCGTGCCCACGCCCGGCGCATTCTTGGGGAAGCTGGTGGGCAGGTTCCACTCGATCTTGCCCTGCGCAATGGCCGGGGTGGCGAGCGCCGCAGCCGTGGCGCCGGCACCAGCCGTAAGGAATGTTCTGCGTTTCATGTCGGGTTTCCTCCTGAACAACGACTATCTGAAGAGCATGTCCGGCAGCCATGTAACCACAGCCGGGAATGTGATGAGAAGCGTCAGAGCGACAAGCTGTATGGCCACGAACGGGATCACCGAGCGATAGATCTCCAGGGTGGTGATGCTGCGCGGCGCAACCGAGCGGTAATAGAAAAGCGCGAAGCCGAAGGGCGGCGTCAGAAACGAGGTCTGCAGGTTCATGGCGAGCAGGACGGCGAACCAGACGGGCGAGAAATCCGTGGCCAGAATGGGCGCGCCGAGCAGCGGCACAACGATGTAGATGATCTCCACGGCCTCGAGGATGAAACCGAGGAAGAAGACGACCACCATGACCAGCGCGAGCGCCCCCCACTTGCCGCCCGGCACCTGCTCCAGAAAACCGGCCACCAGCTCATCGCCGCCAAAACCGCGAAACACCAGAGACAGCATGGAGGCGGCGATGACGATGCCGAACACCATGCCGGAGATGCGCAGCGTATCGATGACGGCGGGAACGAGAATATCCGTACGCATCAGCCGCCAGCCAGCGAAAACGACGCCTGCGGCGATCAGCGCGGCAGCAAGGAGCGCAACGAAGCCAGCCGGAGTGCCTAGCCCGGATGGCGGTACAAACCCGAAAGCGCGCAGGAACACCAGAATGCCGCCCGCGACAACAGCAGAGAGGATGACGCCCCGCCCGGCGCGGCCAACACCGCCGCGTGTGTAACCGGCGAGCAGGATCGTGCCCACGGCACCCAGTCCCGCCGCTTCCGTCGTGGTGGCAACCCCGCCGAGAATGGACCCCAGCACTGCCAGAATTAGCAGGAGCGGCGGCAGGAAGACGCCCAGAATACGGCTCAGCGGAACCCGCTTGCGGCTGGTATTCTCAACGGCTCCGTGGGCACCACGCAGCGTGAATAGAATATAGACACCATAGAGGCCAACGAGCAGCAGCCCCGGCAAAAGCGCGCCGGCGAAGAGATCGCCCACGGAAACGGCGTCGGGCGCGAAATTTCCGGCCTTCTGCTGCGCTTCCAGATAGGTGTTGCCGATCTGATCGCCCAGAAGCACGAGCAGGATGGAAGGTGGAATGATCTGGCCCAGCGTGCCACTGGCACAGATAATGCCGCTCGACACGCGCGGCGAAACCCCCGCCTGCAGCATGGCGGGGAGGCTGACGAGGCCCAGCATGACGACCGTCGCGCCGACAATGCCGGTGGATGCCGCTATGAGCGCGCTAAAGAGCAACACGGAAAGGGCAAGGCCGCGCGGCGATGCGCCAAGCATCTCGCGCAGGACCTCGAGCATGCGCTCGGCAAGCTGCGACCGCTCCAGCACCACCCCCATCAGAATGAACAGCGGCACCGACATCAAAAGCGTGTTGCTCATCACGCCCCAGACGCGGCTTGGAAAGAAATCGAGAAAAGACAGATCGAACGCGCCGAAGAGGCTGGCAATGACCGCGACGACAAAGGGCACACCGGCAATGGCGAGCATGGCCGGAATGCCACTCAGAATGCCGGCGAAGAGCCCGACCAGCATCAGGCACAGAAACAGTTCCGAAAGGGTCATAGGGCCGGCTCGTCTTCGGCGGTGCGTTGTGCGTCCGGCGCGAGCACCATGGCGATCCCCTGCAGGATCATCATCGCGGCCCCGAGCGGCAGGGCCGTCTTGACGATGAACAGGCCTGGAAGCCCACCCGTCTCGACCGAAGCCTCGCGGATGGACCAGGAATAGGCGAGATCCGCCCAGTCGGCCCAGATGATCAGCCCGAACACCGGTATGAGAAACAGGAGCACTGCAACCGCATCCGCGATACGCGCGTAGGTGTGTGAAAGATTCTCAGAAAGAACCTCGACGCGCACATGCCCGCCCCTGCGAAGACAGACCGGCACGGAGAAGATCAGAAGCACGGCAAATGTGTAGGAAGCGAAATCCTGCAGCTCGATGAAGCCGATGCCGAAACCATAGCGCATCACCACGATGGCAAGCACGCTGGCCGTCAGGGCCAGGCAGGCAATGACACAAAACGCCGTCGCCAGCCGATCCAGCACGGCGCAAAACCTCAAATACAGATGCAAACCGGGCTCCCATGCGAATTCGGGCGCGACGCTATCGCATGCGTGGAGGAAAGGAAACGGGTATTTGCCCGTGACCGGCGCACAACGAAATCGCTCGCCGGAGAAACCCGGCGAGCGCACGACATGCCAGTGGTTTGGAGCCTGTTATCCGGCTTTGATCGTCGCAGCGAGACGCGCCGAAGCCTTGTTGAGGGCGGACAGCTTTTCAGCCTCGGACCCGTCCTTGAAAGCCGCATCGAGCCTGTTGACGATCTCGGTGAAGAGCTCCAGCTCTTCGTCCGCCGCCGTCATGGTGAGCGGCTGGTCGTCATAGGCTTCCACGAAACGCTGCGCCGCATAGGCGATGAGCAGAAGAGCAGCGGCGTTTTCCGGCTCGCTGGTGATGCGGGCGTGGGCCTTGACCGCGCAGCCTTCATAGGCGCGAACGCTTCCGCCCTGCTCGTTCAGATCCTTCAAAAACGTCTCAAACATGATCCAGGTCCTTTGGGATTTACTGCGGCAGTTCTGAAATGCCGCCATGGTTCGCCGACCATTCTGTCGGCGCATTCAGGAATTTTTCGACCTCAGCGATCGTTTCCGGCGAAAAGCGATTTTCTTCCTTGCAGACGGCGAGCACATCCCACCAGGTGGCCAGATGATGCAACCGCATGCCGGCAGCTTCAAGCCGCTTCGGCGTGTCGGGGAAGATGTCGTAATAGAACACGGCAAAGGTGTCGGTGACCTGCGCGCCGGTGCGCGCCACGGCCTCGGCAAACTTGATCTTGCTGCCGCCGTCGGTGGTCAGGTCCTCGACCAGCAGCACGCGCGCGCCTTCGCTCAATGCACCCTCGATCTGCGCATCGCGGCCAAAGCCTTTCGGTTTCTTGCGCACATATTGCATCGGCAGGCCCATGCGCTCGGCAAGCCAGGCTGCAAAGGGAATGCCAGCCGTCTCGCCGCCCGCCACCGCATCGAATTGCTCGAAACCAACATTGCGGAAGATGACGGAAGCGGCAAAATCCATGATCGCAGCGCGAACGCGCGGATAGGAGATCAGCTTGCGGCAATCGATATAGACCGGACTTGCAAGACCAGACGTGAACGTGAACGGCTGCTCGGCGCGAAAATGCACCGCTTCGATCTCCAGAAGCATGCGGGCGACCATTTGAGAAATGGCAGTCCGGTCGGGAAAGGTGTTGGAGAACATGTCGTGGTCCTGTTCGTTGTTCGGGCCTTTTCGCTAACAGCTATCTCCCGCCTGAACCAGCCCGGGAATGAGGAGATTCGTTTCCGGTAGAAAACGCACCATCACTCCGCCCTCTCAAGAAAAGCGGAAAGGATATCCACGCCGGCAAGGAAATCGTCGATCTCCATCGCTTCCTGCGGATTGTGCGAGCCATTCCGGTTGCGCACGAACACCATCGCGGAGGGAACGCCGGCAGCGGCGAACACGGCTGCGTCGTGCCCGCCGCCGCTCGGCATGACGAAGGGCTCCTGTCCGACCTGGCGCATGGCCTCTTCAAGGCCGGCGACCAGCCCCCTGTCGCACAGCGCCGGCTCGACACGGAGCTCTTCGCCAAGCTCGAACCGCACCCGCCGGTCGCGTTCGATCTCCTTGATCTCGCTCTTCAGAAGCGCGCGCATGTCGTCCAGCGTTTCCGGCTTCTGGCTGCGCATGTCGAGGCTGAAGGACACACGGTCGGGAATGCGCGACATGGCGTGTTTTTCTGGATCTGTCGCCACGATGCCGCTTGTGAGCACCAGATCGTCGCCCTTGTTGAGGATCGTCGTCCAGCTTTCATCGAGCCGCACCAGAAGATCGGCCATGGCGAGAACCGGATCGCGCCGGTAGGCCTTCGGCACCGCGCCGGAATGGCCGGCCTCGCCGTGGCAGGTGATCGAGCGGTAGCGGATATTGCCGCGAATACCCGAGACAGCGGCTGCCGGAATATTCTTGCCGATCAGGAGCGGCCCCTGCTCGATGTGAAGTTCGAGATAGGCCTCCATCCGGCTGACATCCATGAGCGGCTTTTGCGCCCGGATATCTTCGACCGGCAGGCCGATATCGGCCATATGCGCTTCCAGCGTACGACCATCGCCCTTGTGGGTTTCTTCAAGCTCGCGCTTTGAAAGCGTGCCGGTCAGCACTTTCGAGCCGATATAGCACGGGCCGAACCAGGCGCTTTCCTCGCCACGCATGGCGAGCACATGCACCGGTTTTGCAAAACGGCGCCCCTCGCGCCGAGCGCGGATCAGGCAGATGAGCCCCGCGACAACGCCGGCGAGCCCGTCGAAGTTTCCGCCGAAAGGCACGCTGTCCACATGGGAGCCGACGACGACGACACGCTCGGCATCGCGGTCTTCCGGAAGCGAGAAAAGCGCGTTGCAGCCTGCATCATACCAGACCGCCAGCCCCTCGGCCTTCGCTACGTCTTCTAGATATTTCAGCGTCCTGGTCTCGATCTCGGAAAAGGCCGGGCGGCTGACGCCCTCCACATCCGGTGACAGACGCGCAACATCGTCGAAAAGCCGCGCGGCCAGTGCGTGATCCTGAGCCCGGACATCGGCAAAAGGAGCGGGCTGCGCGTTCATGGCGCCGCTTCCATGAAGACGACAGCCTCGTCCTGTTCGCCATCGATCACCGTGCCGATCAGGTCTTTCACCGACGAAAGCCCCTGATTGGAAAGCCAGTCTTCCAGACCGTCGATCAGCGACAGCATGATCGTCGGGTGAATGAAGGTGGCGGTGCCGACCTGAACGGCGGATGCCCCGGCGATCAGATATTCGATCACGTCTTCCACCGTGGAAATGCCGCCGCAGCCGATGACGGGAATGCTGGTCGCCCGCGCACACTGATAGGCCATGCGCAGAGCGATGGGTTTGAGGCTGGGGCCCGACAGTCCCCCCATCAGATTGCCAAGCTTGGGCCGGCGCGTGTTGATGTCGATGGCCATGGAAAGGATGGTGTTGGCCACCACCAGCGCATCGGCGCCAGCCTCTTCCGCAGCGCGCGCCACTTCAGAGGTCTCGCCCGTATTGGGTGTGAGCTTCGCCCAGAGCGGCAGATCGGTCGCCGCGCGCAGCTTGCGCATCACATCATGGGTGGAAGACGGGCGGATGGCGAACGCCTTGCCGTCTTCCTCGATGTTTGGGCACGATATGTTGACCTCGATGGCCGCGACGCCGGGCACGCTGACCTCGGAACACAGCGTTGCGAACTCGTCCGCCGTGTTGCCCGAAATGGAGACGACCAGCGGTGTCTCGTAATGGGCATAGAAAGGCACGACCTTCTCGATGAAAGCCCCGACGCCCTTGCTCGGAATGCCGATCGAGTTGAGCATCGATCCGTTCACCTCGCAGACGCGCGGCGTCGGATTGCCGTCGCGCCAGCCACGGGTGATGGTCTTGGTCACATGCGCGCCAAGCCGGTCGAGATCGAACACCTCCGCGAGATCCTCGGAGAAGGTGCCGGATGCCGGCATGATCGGGTTCTTGAGCTTGAGCCCGGAAATATCGACCGAAAGATCTACCATGCGATCGCCTCCATCATGTCGAAGACGGGGCCTTCGCGGCACACGCGCAGATGCACCTGCCGGTCGCCACGATTGAACGGGCGCACGCAGCAATGGCACATGCCGATGCCGCAGGCCATCTGCTGTTCCAGCGCGATCTGGCCGGGAATGCCGTGGCGTTCGCCGATGGTCTGCAACAGCCTGAGCATGCGGTTGGAACCGCAAGTGTAAAACGCATCGGCGCGGCCGGTCGCGACCAGCCCCTCGATAACCCGTTCGAGATTGTCGAGATCGGACGTGCCTTCCGCGTCGGTCAGCGTGATCACATCCGCGCCGAGCGACGCAAAATAATCCGTCGACATCAGATAATCGGGATGGCGCGCGCTGCAGATCGCGGTGAGCCTGCGACCAAGACGGTTGGCCTCGAGCGCCAGCGGGGCAAGCGTGGCAAGCCCAACGCCGCGCGCCACCAGCACAAGATCCTGCCAGTCATCGGCAATGGTGAAGGGTTCGCCGAGAGGGCCGAGAACATTCAGCCTGTCGCCGAGCGCCAGCGAGGCCAGCGCACGGGTGCCGGCACCCGTTACCTTGTAGAGGAAGTGCAGCTCCCCCTTTTCGGGATAGAAGCCGTAAATGCTCATGGGTCGGCGCAGATAGGGCGTTTCGCCACCCGCCTGCGGGCACAGGAGATGAAAGAACTGCCCTGCCCGGCAGCGCTTCAATATATCGCGCGGCGCCGCGAGAACCAGCAGGCGGTATTCGCCATTGACCGGCTCGTTGCTCTTGACCGAGAGCGGCAGCTCGAAAGCCTTGATTGACGGCACGTCGTCCATCGTTTCAATCCTTTCTGGCATTTCCGTCAGCCGAACACGAGGTTGGGCAGGAAGGTGGAAATGTCGGGCACATAGGTGATGATCGCCAGCACGATGAGGTTCGCGATGATGAAGGGCCACAGGCCCGAAATGATCGTCAGAACCGGCTTGGAGAGCGTCGAGGACGCCACGAAAATGTCGAGCCCGAAGGGCGGCGTGATCATGCCTATGGAGATGTTCAGCGTGACGATCATGCCGAAATGGACCGGATCGATGCCGAGCGCCGTTGCCACGGGATAAAGCGGCGGAACGAGGATCAAGAGCGCCGAATTCGGATCGATGAACATGCCGGCGATCAGGAAGCTGATGTTCACAATCAGGAGGAACATGATCGGCCCGGCATGGATTGCGTCGAGAAACGCCGTGATCGCCGATGGCACCTGCGCCAGCGTGATGAAATAGGAGAGCAGGCCGCCCATCGCCAGAAGAACGAAGATGATGGCGGTGGAGATCGCCGCACGCTCCGTGATGGCAAAAAGCTTGCGGAAGGTCAGCTCGCGGAAGATCACGCCTTCCACGAAAATGGCGTAGACGACGCTGGCCGCCGCGGCCTCGGTGGGTGTGAAATAGCCGCTGTAAATGCCGCCCAGAATGATGATCGGCATGCCGAGCGCCCAGCCGGCGTCCCGGATCGCGATCACGCGCTCGCGCCAGCTTGTACGCGGCCCGCGCTCGACGTCGGAGCGGCGCGCTTCGAGCGCCGCCATGATGGCGAAGGCAAGGCCGAGCACCAGTCCGACGGCCAGACCGCCGACGAAGAGCTTGGCAACCGAGGTGCCTGTCATCCAGCCATAGATGATGAAGGTGATGGACGGCGGAATGAGCAGCGCCGTCTCGGCGCTGGAAACGATGAGGCCGAGCGAGAATTTGTCGCTGAAACCGGCCTTGCGCATTTCTGGATAGACCATGCGCGCCATGGCTGCGACGGTGGCCGGTGCGGAGCCGGAGACCGAACCGAACGCCATGGAGCCGCCAATGGTGGTGTAGCCCATGCCCCCGCGCAGATGGCCGACCAACACCTTGACAAGGCCGGTGAGGCGGCGCGCGATCTGCCCCTCGCCCATCAGCTCGGCCGCAAGGATGAAGAAGGGAATGGCCAGAAGCGTCGTGTGGTTGATGCCGCCGAGAACCTTCTGAATGACCACCGGATCAGGCAGGTTGCCGTAGAAGAATTCCTTGATCATGAGCGCCGGCACGCCCAGCACGAGAAACATCTCGAAACCGAGGACCAGCAGCAGAACCGCGACAATGATGACGAGTGCGAAAAGGATCATTATTCCTCCGACGCCTGTCCGGCGAAGCGATCGATGCGGCCGAAGAAGCTGAGCGCGAAGCGCAGCGCCATGAGCGCAAAACCGATGGTGGGCGCGAGATAGATCCAGAAGACCGGGATGTTCAGCGTCGGGCTCTTCTGACCCATGCCGTATACGAAGGCGGTCATCTGGTAGCCGAGCCAGACAAGATAAATGCAGAACACAAAGCCGACCGCGTCGATGATCTTTCTCAGCGGCAGCCCTGTCGCCCGCGCAATGCGGTCGCGCCAGGTGTGCACACCGGCATGACGTCCTTTCTCAAGGGCAAGACCGACCGTGAGGAAAACGAGGAAGAGGCTCATCAGCCGCACGGCTTCCTCGACCCAGGCAAACTCGGAGGCGAAGGTGCCACCGACCTGACGCGCCAGAACATTGGCGAAATAGAGCGCGACCATGACCAGGAAGATGGAGACCGCTGCTATGCGCTCGGCTGTTCTGATGATGGCAAGTGCTTTCAACGTCTCAATCCTTGGAAAAAGGGAACCGCTGCCGGGCCCGCGAGGGAGCCCGGCATATGAAAGTCAATGCTTCGGTTCAGGTAAGAGGCGGCGCTTACTGTGCGGCTGCCGCCTCATATTCCTTTTCATAGATGGCGATCAGCTTCTCGCCCTCGTCGCCCGCACGCTCGATATAGGCAGCACGAGCTGCCGGATACATCTTGTCGCGGAACGCGGCCTTTTCGTCGTCGCTCATCTCGCGGATGTCGATGCCGGAAGCCTTGATCTCCTCAAGCGCTGCGGCAACCGCCTCGGCCTTGTGATTGATGAGCTCGGGAATAACCTCGTTGAAGGCATCGACAATGGTTTTCTGATGCTCCTCGGGAAGGCTAGCCCACCAGGCCGGATTGAAGAGGATCACATCTTCCATCGCGCCATGATCGGACAGCACGAGATGCTTCTGCACTTCGTAGAATTTCATGCGCTGGATCGTGTCGAGCGGGTTTTCCTCGCCATCGACAACGCCGGTCTGCAGCGCGGTGTAGAGCTCGCCGAACGGCAGCGCGATGGCCGAAGCGCCAAGCGAGTTGAACTGCTCGATCAGGATATTGGAATCCATCACGCGGAACTTCTGGCCGGCAAAGTCCTCAAGGCTTGCAAGCGGCTTGGAAGAGGTGAAGTTCTTCTTGCCATTGGGCCACAGGCCGATGCAGGTCACACCGCGCGAATTGAAGCTTTCGCAAAGTGCCTCGCCGAACGCACCGCCGCGGATCTTCTGTGCGGTCTCGTCATTGTCGGGAAGCAGGAAGGGGATATCCATAATAGAGACGGCAGGGTTGAAGCCGCCAAGGAAGGCAGCCGGAGCAACCGTTGCCTCGAGCGTGCCAAGCTGGACACCCTCGGTCATTTCGCGCTGCTGGCCGAGCTGGCCCTGCGGGAAGAGCTGGAACTCCACCGCACCGTCGGTCCGCTCATTGACCAGCTTGGCTACCTTCTCAAGATGAACATGGCGCGACTGCTGCGCCGATTCCAGATGACCGATCTTGGCCACGAAATCCGCTGCCCAGACGCCTGTCGCGAATGCCGCGCCAGCGACACCCATCACGGTCGTTGCAGCCAGTTTGCGAATGAGATGTTTCATTGTTCCGCCTCCATTGCTTTTTTGAAAACGCAGACTACGAGCCCCGAAATAGCCTGTCAACGAAATTCTCAAAATTGAGACGGATTGCACTTTTGTCCAATTTATGAGCTTTCAACGCTTATTTGAGCATCTTCGTTGACAACCCGATACAGGGCACCCGATAACGGAAGGAACGGGAACTTGCGAGAAAAAAGCGTGTCACAGGGCGACTTGATCAGATTCAGCGACATCGGTGCCCGGCTGCGCGCGTATCGTCTCGGCAAGGGCCTTGCTCCCGACGAACTGGCAGAGAAGCTCGGTATCTCGCGCGCCGCTCTCTACCGCGCCGAGAAAGGCGAAATCCGCAAGATCGAGATGCTCACGAGCATCGCCGACGAGCTGGGCGTTTCGCTGCCCAGCCTGATGGGCGTCGGCGTGGAATATGTGTCGAGCGCCATTGCCTTCTTTGAGCGTATGCGCCAGCTTGAAGATGACTGCCAGCAGGTGATCGGCCTGTTCAGTCCCGTCTCCTATCTACTGACCTCGGATGCCTATGACGACGCGCTGCAGGAAGTGCTGCGGGAATCCGTGCCGCCCGAGATCGATCCCGAGGGGCTTTCGGGCGAAGTGGTGGACGCGCTGATCGACATTCTGCGGGCACGAAAGAAGGCGTTTCGCCTGCGCCGCCCGCTGATCGTGAGCCTCATCGCCTCGTCCGATCTGGAAGGGTTTCTGCTTCACGGCCTGATCGGACGGCACGACCTGCCGCCTGACGTGGTGAACAAGCGCCGCCTGCAGGCGCGCCGCGAGGCCGAATACATTCTGACCATGCTGCGCGAGCAGCCCATTGGCATCCAGATCGGCATTGTGCGCGAGCCCGTCCCGGCGACAAGTTTCCAGATATTCCGCCAGCAGGATAGATCGGTGCTGGCAATCAGCCCCTTCCGGCTCGGCGAACAGCCGAACATTCGTGTCGGCGTGGCGCTCATCACCTCCGCTCCCGAAGCGATGAAACTGCATGAAGACATCGCCGAGGGCCTCTGGGGCGATGCGCTCAAGGGCGATGAAGCGGCGAGCTATCTCGAAACCATGATCGAGAAATACGCGATCTCCGCCGAAGTCTGAAGCTTCTCATCCGCTTCCACGCCTCCAGTCACCGCACTGTCGTGCAGCCGCAACAAATCTGTCAGTTGCCCGACATGGAGAAATGATACCCGCTGCTCATCGGCCATCCGGCCCATGAAACAAGACCCAACACAAAAGCGGGACAGTCATGCTGAAATTCATCGTCATGAGCGACATTCACCTTTCACCCGAGGGTGTCGCCACAAACGGCCTGGACACGACCAGGCGCCTTCAGGCGGCAATCGACAGCGCCAACACCAATCATGGCGACGCGGATTTCTGCATCTTCGCCGGCGATCTTGCCGATCGCGGTGAAGTGCCCGCCTATGAGATTCTCGACCGCATGATCGACCAGCTTAAAATGCCGGTCGTGCTCACGCTCGGCAATCACGATCACCGCGACCGGTTCAAGCAGGTCTTCGGCACCCTGCACGACGATGAAAATGGCCACATTCAGAAGGCCATCGACGTCAAGGGCTACCGCGTCATCGTCATCGATTCCTCCGAGCCGGAGATCGTCAGCGGCGTGCTTTGCGAAACGCGCCTTTCATGGTTGGCCGCACGTCTCGAAGAGGCGAAGGATCGGCCAGTCATCATCGTCATGCACCACCATGCAAACGATCTCCACATGCCCGTGGACCAGATCAAGCTGCAGGAATCCGACAGGTTCCGCGATGTTCTGAAGACGCACCCCGACATCCGCCAGGTCATTGCCGGTCATGTGCACCGGCAGACGACGGGCCTGTGGCACGGCATCCCGCTGACCACGATTTCGGGCAACCACTACGATGTCAACGCGCACCTGCCAGGCATGCCCGGCCAGCCGCTGCGGCTCGATGGCCCCGCTCAGTACGCCGTGGTTCTGGCTGACGAGCACAGCACGCTTGTGCATTTCCATGACTACATTCACCGCCACGCGGAAATGGCCGACGGCCTGTTCGGCAAACGGCGCAACCATGCGGAAGGCAGTGCCGAACGCGAGAAAGTAGTCGGCTAATAATATAGCCGGGCACTGTCAAATAAGTTTCACTTCGCGGTCACCCGACTGTCAAGGCGCACCGATAGCCAAGGCGCGACCGGTATTGGTGCCGGCGACCGCTTCTTCCACCCAAGGAAACCAAGATGCAAAAGACATTCATCGCAAGCGCGTTCGCGCTGTTGGCACTGTCCACATCGGCCATGGCCGAGAAGGTGAAATTCGAATACTGGTATGGCCTGACAGGCCAGTTAGGCGACCAGGTTCAGGCCACCTGTGACCGTTTCAACGCCTCCCAGGACACATACGAAATTTCCTGCGTCAGCCAGGGCGATTATGCCACGGCTCTGCAGAACACCATCGCCGCCTTCCGCGCCAAGAAGCACCCCACCATCGTGCAGGGTGTTGAGGTCTCGGCACCTGACCTGATGCTCTCCGGCCAGGTTTACCCGGCTTACAAGCTGATGGAAGACCATGGCATCGACATCAACTGGGATTCCTATTTCCCGGGCATCGCCAACTATTATGCGGATTCGCAGGGCCGTCTGTGGTCCATGCCGTTCAATTCCTCGACGGCGATGATGTACTGGAACGTCGACGCCTACAAATCAATCGGCCGCGACGAGGCGCCGAAGACCTGGGAAGAGTATGAGCAGGTCCTGCGCGAACTCAAGGAAGCCGGCAGCGCATGCCCCGCTGGCTATGCGCCATCCTCATGGGTCGACCTGGAGCAGTTCTCCATGGTTCATGGCGAGCCGATCGCCACGAAGAACAATGGCTATGACGGCCTCGACGCCGAAGTGGTGTTCAACACCACGCTCCATGCAAAGCACATGAAGAACATCAAGCGCTGGATCGACGAGGGCCTTCTGGTCATCAAGACCCGTGAAACCGGCCTCTCCGAGCGCGATGCCTTTGCAGCGGGCGAGTGCGCGCACTACTTCGGTTCCATCGCAAGCCACCAGGCCGTCACCGAGCAGGTCGGCGAGGGTTTCCTTTGGGATGTGGCCATGCTGCCGGTCTATGAGGGCACGGAGCGAAAGAACTCGGTCGTGGGCGGTGCATCGCTCTGGACGCTGTCGGGCAAGACCGATGAGCAGTATCGCGGCGCTGCCGAATATTTCAAATTCCTCGCCAAGCCCGAATCCGCCGAATTCTGGAGCACGGTGACAGGCTATATTCCGGTGACTGACGAAGGCTTCGACTATCTCGTCAAGAAAGGCTTTTACGACGAGCGCCCTTACAAGGGTCGCGAGAAGGCCATTGAATCCCTCACCTACACGCCGGTCACGCCACTGACCCGCGGCATCCGTCTTGGAAACTTCGTGCAGATCCGCGCCGAATGGACCTCGCAGATGCAGGCTGTCCTGAGCGGCCAGAAAACCCCGCAGGAGGCACTGGACGATGCCGTCAGCCGCTCCAACACGATCCTGCGCAAATTCGAGCGCACCTACAAAGGCAAGACGCTTCCCTGAAGCAGGCCAAACACGCTGCGCCACGGCTCGATGAGCCGTGGCGCAACCATCTCAGCCTGTCTCCGCAACCCCCGGAACGTCCATGCAAAAGCGCGCTTATTTCAAGGCCAACTGGCTGGCCTATCTCTTCATTGCCCCCCAGTTGCTGATCATCTTCGTGTTCTTCTACTGGCCGGCATCGCAGGCCATGTATTGGGCCTTCACCCTTGAGCAGCCCTTCGGCGGCGGCAATCAATGGGTCGGGCTCGACAATTTCAAGGCGGTTTTCTCCGACGAGACCTACTGGGCCTCGATCTGGCGCAGCATCGTCTTTGCCGTACTTTCGACCGGGCTTGCCATGTCCATCGCGCTGGTGCTGGCGCTCTTCGCCGACAGACAATTGCGCGGCTATCGCTTCTTCCGCGTCGGCATGATCTGGCCCTATGCCATCGCGGCTCCCGCCGCCGCGCTTGCGTTCCGCTTTCTTTTCAATCCACAATCCGGTGTCTTCGCCTATCTGAACACGCTGTCGCCCGGCTTGTGGAACCCGGCGCTCTCCGGTGTCGACGCCATGACGGCGATCATCATCACCCAGGCGTGGAAACAGGTCTCGTATTCCTTCATCTTCTTTCTGGCCGGTCTCCAATCCATTCCGCGCTCGCTGATCGAGGCAGGCTCCATGGACGGCGCGCGCGTCATGCGCCGCATGCTCGACCTGCAGCTTCCGCTGCTCGCGCCGACCATCTTCTTCCTGCTGGTCATCAACATGACGGATTCCTTCACGGACTCCTTCGGCATCGTCGACATTCTCACCGAGGGCGGTCCGGCCCGCGCCACCGAGCTCATGGTCTACAAGATCTATGTGGATGGCTTTCAGGGGCTCGATTATTCCGGTGCCGCTGCGCAATCACTGGTTCTCATGGGGCTCGTCATCCTCATGACCTTCTTCCAGTTCCGCTTCATCGAACGCCGCGTGCACTACACGTGAGGAGCCAGCCATGATCGAACGCACCCCACTCCTCAACATTCTCACCCATGTAATCCTCGTCGCCGGCGCCCTGCTTCTGATCGTGCCGATCTGGCTCGCATTCGTTGCCGCCACGCTGACGGTGGCCGAGGTCAACTCGCCCAACGTGCACTACCTGCCGGGCGGTGAATTGTGGAACAACCTCACCGCCGCATGGACCCGCGCCGAATTCGGCGTGAAGTTCATGAATTCCATGATCGTCGCCATCGCTGTCGTGATCGGCAAGGTGATCATCTCGGCCATCAGCGCCTTCTCCATCGTGTTCTTCAACTACCGCCTGCGCATGGTGTTTTTCTGGGTGATCTTCATCACCCTGATGTTGCCGCTGGAAGTCCGCATCGTGCCGACCTACTCGGTGGCCGCCAACGCGCTCTACCCGTTCCAGACCATTCTCGATGCAACGGGCATAAGCTGGCTCATCGCGCAGATCTCGGGCGTCGAGCTCTCGCTCGAATGGAACATGTTGAATTCCTATACCGGCCTGATCCTGCCGCTGGTGGCGACGGCGACCGGCACATTCCTCTATCGCCAGTTCTTCCTCACCATTCCCGACGAACTGGTGGAAGCGGCCAAGATGGACGGCTCCGGCCCCTTCCGCTTCTTCATCGAAGTGCTTCTGCCGCTGTCACGCACCAACATCGCGGCTCTTGCCACCATCATGTTCGTCTATGCGTGGAACCAGTATCTGTGGCCGCTTCTGATCATCACCGACCGGGCCAACTACTCCACCGTGGTGATGGAGTTGCGCCGTCTCATCCCCGGCCCTGACGCCATTGCCGACTGGAATGTCGCCATGGCCGGCACACTCATCGTCATGCTGCCGCCGCTGCTCGTCGTTGTCCTGATGCAACGCTGGTTCGTGCGCGGCCTCATCAGCACCGAAAAATAACTTCAGGAAAGGCTGTCATCATGGCCGATATCGATATTCGCAAGGTCGAAAAATTCTACGGGAAAAACCAGGTCGTCCACGGTGTCGACCTCGATATCCACAATGGCGAGTTCATCGTCATTCTCGGCCCTTCGGGCTGCGGCAAGTCCACGCTGCTGCGCATGATCGCCGGGCTTGAAGAAATCAGCGCCGGCGAGATCGCCATCGAGAACACGGTGGTGAACAAACTCGAACCGCGCGAGCGCGGCTGCGCCATGGTCTTCCAGAACTATGCGCTCTACCCGCACATGACCGTCGCGCAGAACATCGGCTACGCGCTGAAAGTCGGCGGCATGCGTAGGGTCGAACGGATGCAGAAGGTGGAAGCCACCGCAAAGAGCCTCGGCCTCGACCAGCTTCTCGACCGCAAGCCGGCGCAGCTTTCGGGCGGCCAGCGCCAGCGCGTCGCTATGGGTCGCGCCATCGTGCGCGAGCCGAAAGTGTTCCTGTTCGACGAGCCGCTTTCCAACCTCGACGCCAAGCTGCGCGTGCAGATGCGTCTTGAAATCCGCCGCCTTCACCGCGCGCTGAAAGCCACCTCTGTCTTTGTCACACATGATCAGGTGGAAGCCATGTCGCTTGCCGACCGTCTGGTGGTGATGAACGGGGGCCGGATCGAGCAGGTCGGCACGCCGGAAGAGGTCTACCACGCACCTGCCAGCGTCTATGTTGGCGGTTTCATCGGCTCACCGGCGATGAACTTCCTGCCCTGTGGTGTCTCCGAGGACGGCACCTTTGCGGTGATCGACAACACACAATTCCGCCTGCCCATAGACCCCGGCATCGGCAAGACCATCGCCGGCCAGTCGGTCATCGTGGGCCTGCGGCCTGAAGACCTGAAGATCGCACCCGACGCAAACGACCCAAACCTTCTGACCGTCGCTTTCGACTTCTCCGAAGAACAGGGCAGTGGCCGATTGATGCATGGCCGTCTCGCCGGACGTGACTTCGTGCTGCACTCCGCTGGGCGCAAGCACCCGGCACCGGGCACGCCCTGCTCGCTCTCGATAGCGGCGGAAAGCGTGCATCTCTTCGACCCGACCACCGAAAAACGCATCGCGGGCGCAGGCACGAAAGCCGGTCAGACAGGTGCCCTGCCCGCAACCTTCCAGAAGACCAGCGACCTCACCGTTTCCGGAGCCATTCAATGAAGCTCGTCAGCTACAACATCCAGTATTCCAAGGGGAAGGACGAGCAGTTCAACCTCGACCGCATCGTCTCGGAAATCGAAGGCGCGGACCTGATCGCCCTGCAGGAAGTGGAAACCCATTTCCCGCGCACCGGGCTCGTGCATCAGGCGCAGGAGATCGGCGCGCGCCTGCCGGATTATCACTGGGTCTATGGCCCCGGCATCGACATCGACGCCTCGATCGTCGCCGATGACGGCACGGTCACGCATCGCCGCCGGCAGGTCGGCAACATGGTGCTGTCGCGCTGGCCGATCCTGTCCTCAATGAACCATCTTCTGCCCAAGATGGCGCTGACGAACCAGTATCACCAGCAGCGCGCAATGATTGAAACGGTGATCAGGACGGACGCCGGCCCGCTGCGCTTCTGCTCGGTCCATTTCGATCATATCGGCCCGCAAACGCGGTTGCCGCAGGTGCATCATGCGATGGACCTGCTCCTCAACGCCTCCCATCGCGGTTCCGCATGGGGCGGAAGCATCGCCGGCGACTGGTATGAGATCCCGCCGCCGCCCGTGCCCGAGCGCACCATCGTGATGGGCGATTTCAACTTCACGCCCGACAGCGAGGAATATGCGCTTTTGATCGGCGACCGCTCGGAGAGGCATGGCCGCCTCGTGCAGGATGGCGGGTTTACCGATGCATGGGTGGCCGCCGGTAATGACGAGGCTGAAGGCGTTAGCTTCATCGGCACGGGCGTGCGAATCGACCATTGCGTGGTGAGCTCGAACATGGCCGCGAGCGTCAAGCGCGCCTGGATCGACATGGATGCGCAGGGCTCCGACCACCAGCCCCTCTGGGTTGAGATCGACCAATAAAGCGTATTTAGCGGGTGCCGGCCTCAGGCCGGCATCCGCGGCACGCTCGCAAGCAGCTTCTGCGTATAGGGGTGCGCGGGGTTTGCAAGAATGTCGGCGGTCCTGCCGCTTTCGACGACCTTCCCCTTTTCCAGAATGACGATCTCCTCGCAAAGCGCCGCGACAACCGCCAGATCGTGCGAGACGAGCAGGATCGTCATCTCTTCCGACAGCGCCTTGAGAAGATCGACAATACGGGCCCGCGTCGAGAGATCCAGCGCACTGACCGCTTCATCCGCAAGAATGAGCTGCGGACGCGCGACGATGGCGCGCGCAATGGCGATGCGCTGACGCTGACCACCGGAAAATTCATGCGGATAACGGTCAATGGCATCCGCCGGCAGGCCGACATCGTGGATCGCCTTTTCAACCGCCTCCTGATGAGAGCCGGGAATGCGCAGCGCCCGCAATGGTTCGGCGATGATCGACTGCACCTTCTGGCGTGGGTCGAGCGAGGAATAGGGATCCTGAAACACCGCCTGAACCGCCTTGCGGTAATCGCGCATGAAGGCGCGGTCACGCGGGTTGAGTTCGGCGTCGCCGAATTGAATTCGCCCGCCGGTCGGACGCGCCAGCCCGAGCAAAAGCTTCAGGATTGTGGACTTGCCGGAGCCGGACTCCCCCACCAGCCCCACATTCACGCCGGGGCGAAGGCTGAACGAGACATCGTGCAGCACCTGCTGTTTGCGCGAATAGCCAAAGGCCACATTGTCGAGTGAAATCAGGCTCATCGTGCAGGCCCCAGCGCCTTGTCGAACGCGGTCGCCGCGCCGACCAGCGCCTTCGTGTATTCGTGTTTCGGTTCATCGAACACGGCGTGAACCTCACCCCGCTCGATGACCTCGCCACGGCGCAGAACGACAACGTTTTCAGTCACGCGCGCCACCACCGGAAGATCGTGGCTGATGAAGAGAAGCGCCATGTCGTCTTCGCGAACGAGACCCGAGAGGAGATCGAGGATTTCCACCTGCGTGGTGACGTCGAGCGCCGTGGTTGGTTCGTCCGCGATCAGCAGTTTCGGGCGACAGGCGAGCGCCATGGCAATGGCCACGCGTTGACGCTGTCCACCCGAAATCTCGTAAGGATAGGATTTTACGATCCGGTCGATGTCGGGAAGCGACACGCGCTCAAGCAGCGAGCGCACCTCGCGCGCAACGGCTGCGCGGTCGACCGTTTCGCCGGCGCGGCGGTGCCGGCGGATGACCGGCTCGGCAACCTGCTTCCCCACCTTCATCAAGGGGTTGAGCGCGGTAAGCGGCTCCTGAAACACGGTGGCCGCCGCCGCGCCACGCAGGGCGATCATCGCGCTTTCGGATGCTCCTACGACCTTATGGCCATCGAGCGTGATGGAGCCCTCGACCCGGAACCCACGCGGCAGAAGACCAATGGTGGCAAGCGCGGTGAGCGACTTGCCGGAACCGGATTCACCGATCAGGCCAAGCCGTTCACCGGGCGAGATGGAGAGGGAGACGTCGGAAACCAGTGTCTGACCGCCGGTGCTCAGCGTCAGGCCGCGAATGTCGAGAAGGCTCATTGCCGGCCCCTCCGGGTCGGGTCGCCCGCTTCGCGCAACCCATCGGCCAGAAGGTTCATGCCAATCACCAGCGTGACGAGCGCGATGCCTGGCGCAATGGCGCCGAAGGGCGCGGTGTAGACGGTGCCCTGCGCCTCCTGCAGCAGGCGTCCCCACGAGGCGTTGGGCGGCGGCGCGCCAAGACCGAGATAGGAGAGCGAAGCCTCCGCAATGACGGCGAGGCCGAACTGCAGTGCAAAGTTTACCGCCAGCATGGGCCAGATGTTGGGCAGGAGATGGCGGAAGACGATGCTTGGCCAGGAGGCTCCCGCCGTGCGCGCTGCGGTGATGTAATCCATCGACAGAATGCGCTTGGCGAGAATGCGGGTCAGCCGCGCGACAATGGCTGAAATGGCGATGCCCAGCGCCAGCGTGGCGGAAAACAGGCTCGCGCTCTCGGTTGCCGCCACCACAAGCATGGCCAGAAGCAGCGTCGGGAAGGCGATCAGAATGTCGAAGGCGGCAGCCAGAATGTCATCGAGATAACGCGTGGCGAAGGCCGACAGAACGCCAAGCGTGACGCCGATCGTGGCCGCGATGGCCACCGCACCGAATCCGACGATCAGCGCGATGCGCGAGCCGATCATGATCTGCGTGAAGAGATCGCGCCCGAGACGATCCGTGCCGGCCCAGTGGGCAAGCGACGGCGCTTCAAGCCGCCCGCCGGCCATGCCCGTGGGGTCGTAGGGCGTCCACACCAGCGTCAGCAGCGCGACCGCCACATGAAGTCCGACGAGAACCAGCCCGACAGTAAGCGTGAGGGAACCGCGCCTGTTCGGCACCGTCGCCGTTTCCACCTGCCCACTCATGACCGCGCTCCCCGGCTCTCACGCAGCCTCGGATCGACCAGCCGCTGGCCGAGATCGGCAAGGAAACCGATCAGGAGAACCAGCAGCGTGGAGATGAAGAGAACGCCCTGAATGTTCGGATAATCGCGCTGCTCGATGGCAAGCAGCAACATGGAGCCGAGACCCGGCAGGTTGAACACCCGCTCGACCACCACCGCACCAAGGAGCGCCGTTGCAAGCTCGATGCCGAGGATCGACATGACCGGCACCGCGCCATTGCGGATGCCATGGCGCACCAGCGCTTCGGAAAAGCCTGCGCCAAGCGCGCGCGCCGTGCGCAGATAGTCGCTGCCCAGCACATCCTGCGTGGCCGAGCGCACATAGCGCAGAAGCGAGGCGGACATCACGATGGCGATGGTGAGGATCGGCAAAAACAGCGTGCGCAGCGCCTCGACCGGCGCGTCCCACCCGCGCGGCGGAAAGCCGCCGGAGGGAAAGAGCCGCAGATTGACGGCAAACAGCGTGACCAGAAGAATGCCCACCCAGAAAACGGGGATGGCGATGCCGAGCTGCGAGACGACCGAGATGGCCGCGCCATACCAGCGGTCGGCCTTCACCGCCGACAGAATGCCGAGCGGCACGGCGATCACCAGCGCCAGCAGGAACGACAGCACGGTCAGCGGCAGCGTAACGGCGAGACGGTCCATGATTTCCGGCAGCACGGGCGTGCGGCTGACAAAGGACGTGCCGAGATCGAAACGCGCCAGACTGGTGATGAACTGGAGAAATTGCTGGGCGAGCGGCAGATCGGAACCGACCTGCCGCCGCGCGGCTGCGATCTGCGCCTCGTCGGCGCCCACGGAGATCAGCGAATTCGCCGGATCACCGGGCAGAAGCCTGAGCAGTATGAACAGAACCACACAGGCCGCCAGAAGCGAGAAGAACAGAATGGCAAGCCGCCGGGCAATATAAACGAGGATCGGAACCTCCCTCAGGACAATTCCACGCGAGGTGGAACCGTATGGCGGCTCGCCGGATCGGTTACTGAGCCTGCTTGACGATATCGTATGCGAAGAACTGCGAGTTCAGGCCGTTGACCGGATACCCGCTGACCGACGCGGTCGATACCACAATCTGCGGATAGAGATAAAGCCACCCGCTGGCGGCATCCTCAGCGATGATACGGTTTGCCTGCGTGAGCTTTTCATCACGCTCGGCTTCGGAACCGCTCGCTTCTGCCGATGCGATCAGTTCCACCACCTGCGGGTTGTTGTAGCCCCAGTAGAAATTGGGGTTTCCGTAGAACACAATGTCGCGGTGGTTCACATGCTCCTGCAGCGTCGCCTGGAAATCATGCGCCTGATAGATCTTCGTGTACCACTCATTGGCGGTGATGATGTTGATCTCTACCGTAATGCCGACCTTGGCCAGCTCGTTCTGCAGGAACTGGGCGACGATCGGATGCGGGTCGTAGTTCGGCGTGTCGAGCGTGAAGGTGAAACCGTCCGCATAGCCGGCTTCGGCCAGCAGCGCCCTGGCGCTTTCCGGGTCGTAGGCGTCGACGTCGGTGAGATCGACATACCATGGGTCCGTCGGCGGCACGAAAGAGCCGATCAGCGTGCCGTAATCGCCCCAGATGGAGTTCAACAGTCGCTCGCGGTCGATGGCGCGGGCAACGGCCTTGCGCACCTTCACATTGTCGAAGGGGGCGACGCGGTCGTTATAGGCAAGCACTTCCTTGGTGGTGGACTGGCCATCCGTGACGACAAACGACGGATTGTCCTGGAACTGCATCAGCGAATCCGGGCTCTGCACGCTGGTGATGATGTCCACCGCGCCGGTCAGAAGCGCGTTGTTGAGGGCAGTTGCCTCCTTGAAATAGGAGAAGGTCACGCCGCCATTCTTCGGCTTCTCGCCCCAGTAGTTTTCATAGGGCGAAAGCGTGATGCTGGAACCGCGCCGCCAGTTGTCGAGCTTGTAGGGGCCGGTGCCGTCCTCGCTGGAGGTCAGGTCCTCAGCGGCATCGTTGACGATCCACACATAGGTCAGATTGTAAGGCAGCGAGATAGAGCGCTCCTTGAGGGTGACAACAACCGTGTTGTCATCCTTTGCCTCCACGCTTTCGATGTTCGCCAGACTGCGCTTGCGCGAGCTTTGCGAGGTCTCGGCGGTGACACGCTCGATGCTGTGTTTCACATCGGCCGCCGTCAGCGGATCGCCCGAGTGAAAGGTGACATCCGGCTGCAGCGTGAAGGTGTAGGTGAGCCCGTCCTCGCTCATCTCGAACCCGGAGACCAGCTTCTCCACCACGTCGCCATCGTCGGTGAGCTGAAACAGCCCCTCATAGACATTGCCGTTGAAGGCCTCGTTGATGCCCTGCCCGGCACCCGCCGTGTTGTCGAGGTTCTGCGGCTCATAGAGCGAGCCGATGCGAATGACGGCGGAAGGGTCTGCGTTGTCCTGCGCCATGGCGCCGGTCGCGCCAACAATGGCGAACGCCACACTTATCGTCAGGCTGCGAAGGCCCAGACCCGTCTCTTTCAGCGATGCTGTCATCTTGCTTGTCCTTTGCGAATTCCAAACCGCGCAGTCGCCTGGCCCGTGGCCACGAACCCGCAGTTTCGTGGCTAATCTAACCGGCAAACACGATGACTGCGAGACATTTGAATCCCGCAAAGAGCAAGATGTTCGCACCGGACCGACATATCTGCCGGGCCGGTGCGAAATTTATTCCTTCAGAACGCTAATTCGTAGAACGTAAGACGCGCGTCACGCGCCGTAGGGAACCCAGATGTTCTTCACCTGAACGGCGCGGCGCAGATAGTCGCGCCCGCGGCCCTGCCCGTCATCGAGCCAGTCCGGCATGCGGCCATTGTTGACCCAGGTCGACTTCAGGTTCCCGGCCGACGCCTTCTCCACCATGGCGCTGCCTTCCGCCGAGCCGAAATACCAGAGCGCGGCCACCTCGTCGTGCTCGGCAAGCGTCTTCACAAGAAGATCGCGCTCGCCGGTGACGATGTTCACCACGCCTCCCGGCACATCGGACGTGTCGAGCACCTGATAGAAATCGCCGGCGATCAAGGGGTGTCGCGCGGACGGCACCACCACAACCCGGTTGCCCATGGCGATGGCCGGCAGCACCAGCGAAACCAGAGAAAGAAGTGGGGCCTCGTCCGGGCAGGCAATGCCCATCACGCCAAAGGGCTCGTTCATGGCAAGGGTCACATGGCGCGACTGGGTGGAATGCACCGCGCCGTCGAACTTGTCGGCCTGCGCCGCGTAATAGAAGATGCGGCGCAGCGCGATGTCGAACTCTTCGGTCGCCTTTTTCGCGCTGATGCCAGCGCTCTCGCACAGAAGCGCTTCCATGCCCTCGCGCCGCGCCTCCAGGTTTTCACCCAGATAGTAGAGCACCTGCGCGCGATTGTGGCCGGTCGCGCCGCCCCAGCCGCCGGCCTTCGCCGCCGCCTCGACCGCGTTGCGAATGTCCTTGCGGTTGCCGATGCCGGCCTGCCCGATCAGTACGCCACCCTTGCCGGCAACCGAATAGACATAGCCGCCATCGGGCCGTGCCTGCTTGCCACCGATATAGTTCTTCATGGTGCGGTCGATGCCCTCGACCATTACCTTGCCTTCACCCGCCGGAGAAGCGGAGGGAACGAAGGCTTCCGGTGCCTTGGGCGCGGAAAGCTTCTTTTCCCAGTCTGCAGCGAGATATTCGTAAAGCCCCTCGCGCGCGCCCTCGCGACCGAAGCCGCTCTCGCGATAACCGCCGAAGCCTGCGCCCGCATCGAGCATGTTGGTGCAGTTGATCCAGACCACGCCGGCCTTCACCCGCGCGGCAAGATCGAGCGCCACATTGATGTTTTCCGACCAGACGGAAGCGGCGAGCCCGTAGCGGCTGTTGTTGGCGAGTGCGGCGGCCTCATCCGGCGTGCGGAAGGTCATGGAAGCGGCGATGGGGCCGAAGATTTCCACCTGGCAGACGGTCGCGGCAGGCTCGACATCGGTGAAGAAGCCGGGCGCAATGTAATTGCCCTTCTCGGGCAGCGGGGCGGAAGCCTGCCAGAGCTGCCCGCCTTCCTCGACACCCTTTGCCACCAGCGCGGAAATCCGCTCCACCTGCACCGGCGAAACGATGGCGCCAACATCGGTGGACTTGTCGAGCGGGTCGCCGACGCGCAGCGTCTCAAGACGCGCCTTCAGCTTGGCATGAAAGCGCTCGGCAATCCCTTCCTGCACGATCAGGCGCGAGCCAGCGCAGCACACCTCGCCCTGGTTGAACCAGATCGCGTCCACCACGCCCTCGACAGCCGCGTCGATATCGGCATCCTCGAACACGATGAACGGCGACTTGCCGCCCAGCTCCAGCGACAGCTTCTTGCCGGAACCGGCGATCTGCTCGCGGATGACGCGGCCCACCTGCGTGGAGCCGGTGAAGGCCACCTTGTCGACGCCCTCATGGCCGCAGATGGCGGCGCCCGTTGCGCCATCGCCCTGAACGATGTTGACCACGCCGGCAGGCAGGCCGACCTCATGGCAGATCTCGGCAAAGGCGACCGCCGTCAGCGGCGTCAGGTCGGCGGGTTTCAGCACCACCGTGTTGCCGGCGGCCAGCGCCGGCGCGATCTTCCAGGCCAGCATCAGCAGAGGGAAGTTCCACGGGATCACCTGCCCGCACACACCCACGGGCGAGAAGCCGCGGAACTCGTCTTCCACCATCTCGGCCCAGCCGGCGTGATGATAGAAGTGGCGGGCGACCAGCGGAATGTCGATGTCGCGCGTCTCGCGCACCGGCTTGCCATTGTCCATGGTCTCCAGCACTGCCAGAAAGCGGGAACGCTTCTGCACATGGCGGGCGATGGCGTAGAGATATTTCGCGCGTTCATGGCCGGAAAGCTTCGACCACTTGCCGAATGCCGCCCGCGCGGCCTTTACCGCGGCGTCCACATCCTCTGCCGTGCCGCAGGCGATTTCGGCCAGCTGCGATCCGTCCGACGGATTGGACACGACAATCTGGCGCGCGCCCTTCGGTTTGACAAAGCGCCCGTCGATGAAATGACCGAAGGAACGGCCATGGGCGTCGAGCCACGCAACAACATCGCCATTGGCTTCCGGAGAGGGGCCGTATTCCATGGTGCTCAGAATATCCTTGATGGAAGACATGTCTTTGATCCTCATGCAACCGCGTGACGGTTGGCGCTGGAATAGCGGCCGGTCACGTAGTGCTCCAATTGCCGTTCGATGTCGCCGAGAAGCGAGCTTGCGCCGATGCGGAACAGGTCCGGCTCCAGCCAGCGATTGCCGGCCTCCTCTTTCATGAGCGCCAGCCAGGCAAGCGCATCCTTGGCGGTCTTGAGGCCGCCCGCCGGCTTGAACCCGACGATCTGGCCCGAATAGTCGCGATAGTCGCGCAGCGCCCGCACCATGGTCAGGCTTACCGGCAGTGTGGCGTTCACGCCTTCCTTGCCTGTCGACGTCTTGATGAAATCGGACCCTGCCTGCATGGCGACCATCGAAGCGCGATAGACATTGGTGAGCGTGCTCAGATCGCCGGTCGCCAGAATGGCCTTCATATGCGCCGCCCCACAGGCCTCGCGCATCGCGGCAATCTCGTCATAAAGCGCGCTCCAGTTCTGGGTCAGCACATGCTCCCGCGTGATCACGATGTCGATCTCATGCGCGCCCTCCTCCACCGCATAGCGGATTTCGGCGAGCCGAAGCGGTAGCGGCATAAGACCGGCCGGAAACCCGGTTGCCACCGATGCAACGGGAATGTTGCTGCCTTCCAGCGCCTTGACCGCATGGCCAACCATGGTCGGATACACGCAGACAGCGCCGGTGGTGATGCCCGCATCGGCAAGCCCCAGCGCCTCCAGAATGTCTTCACGCACCGGACGCCGCGCCTTGGCGCAAAGCCGGCGCACGCGGCCCGGCGTGTCGTCGCCGGCAAGCGTGGTGAGGTCGATGCAGGTGATGGCCTTCACCAGCCATGCAGCCTGATAGGCTTTCTTGACCGAGCGGCGCGCGGTCAACGTGCCCGCCCGGCGCTCGGCCGCAGTGCGGTTGACGGTCACGTCCTCGAACCATTCAGGTTTCAGTTGCGTGCCGGTGTTTCGGGCGAGAGCGTCGGTCATTGCAGCGTCCGTGGTTTCGGAATCGCCCGGCGAGGCGGGCAGCCAATCGATATGTTACGATAGAAACATTATGTTTGGATCGTTTCATAATTTCCACCTCCCTGTCAAGCCGCCCCGCCTTGCCACAAGCCGAGCCAGGGGGTTACTTTGCCGACAGGACAACTCCGGGCGGCAAGGCTCATTCGACGATGCCGGCGCAACCGGAGCACAGGGGAACGCGGCCGGCAGCAAATGGAGCATCTTTCGCAGATCGAACTGCTTCTTCCCGAGCTGCGTGCCTATGCGCGCTCGATCTGCGGGCCTGCGGAAAGCCCGGAGGATCTGGTTCAGGACGCGATCGAACGCGCCCTGCGTCACCAAACCCGCCCCGGGCCCATGGACGAACTGCGCCCCTGGATGTTTCGCGTCATCCGCAACCTGCACTATGACGAACTCAGAAAAAGACGTGTGCGCCGTGAATATATAGCAGTGCAAAAACGTCTTATGGATGAAAGCGACGGAACGGGCAGCGAAGGCCGCGATGTTCTGATCCGCCTCGCCTTCGAGAGACTGCCACCCGAAACACGGGAGGTGCTGTTTCTCATCGACATAATGGGTTTCAAATATGCGGAGGCGGCAGAAGTCATGAACGTGCCCATCGGCACCGTCATGAGCCGCGTTAGCAGGGCCCGGAAAGAACTTTTGCGCCGTGTCAATGGCGACGGCCAGGATGAAGAGCAGGCAAAGCAGACTCCATGAACAAGGTAACGGAAGAGGATTTCATCAGGGTCAACGCATTTCACGACGACGAAATGATCGAGGATCGCGCCGCTTTTGCACGCCGGCTCGAGGAAGAGCCGGAATTGAAGGCGGCACTTGCCGAAATCCGTGAAATGTCCGCCAGCCTGAAGGCCCTGAAGCCGCAGCCAGCCACACAACCGTCTGCGCGAAACGACAACCGTAGTGCAGGGCGCGGGTGGGGACGCTGGTGGCCCGGCTCAGCCCTTGCGGCTTCCGTCGCACTCGCCATTGTCCTTGCTTATCCGTTCACCCACCCGGATACGCCTGCACCGGAAGATCCGCTCGCCATTCACGAGACGTTTTCCGCTCAGGCCTTTGTTTCGCAAGACGGTGTTTTCCAGACTGTTTCGGGCGAAGAGATCGCTCTGTTCCCCGATCTCTCGGCGGCCAATCTCACGCTTGTGGCGGTCAGGAAGGTGCCGCATGGCATGGCAGCTCATTTCGCCGGCCGGGAGGGCTGCCGCCTGACGGTCTTTTCGAGCGAAAAGCCCCTGAATGCCGAAGGCTCTGCCCCGGACCTGCAGAGCGCGGCATGGGAAGTGTCCGACCGTCTCTATCGGATCGTCGCCACCGGCATGGATGCGGGCAAGTTTGCGGCGATCACGGCCTATCTGGAGCAGGCGACGCGCAGGATGGCGCAGCCCGACACCGTGATCGCTCTAAGGGACGCGACCGCACAGGCCACATCCTGCGGCTAGAGCAAACCTTTGCACCGCTTCACCCGGGCCCGGTGAAGCGGTCCAGGCTTCGGTCCAATGTTCTAGTTCGGATTGGGGAAGTTGGGGCGGTCCTCATTATAATGCGTCGCCAGATAGTCGAGTATCTCGGTGCGATCCGGCTCCGGAATGTCGTCCATGCCCTGCTCGTCGACCATCCATTCAAGCATCTCGTCCCAGCCCTCACGGGTGAGACCCTGCTGCGCGACAATCATTTCCGAATGGCAGGCGGTACAGGCGTAGAAGGTCGTATCGACCCCCGGTGCGACCTTCAAACGCCCGAAATCGCCTTCGATCTCCTGACCGGCCCCCTTCGCAGGTTCCGCGCTCGCCGTCTGCTCGGCCGGGGCGGCCTCTTCCACCGCAGCGCCTGCCTGATCGGGTGTGTCGGAGAAGGTGCCTAGATAAGCGATCAGGTTGACGCGATCCTCTTCCTTCTTGAGGCCGGCAAAGGCCATCTTGGTGCCCTTCACCTCGGCGCGGGGCTGAAGCAGATAGGCGTCCAGCCGTTCAACCGTCCACTCCCCGCCATAGGCCTTCATGGCAGGCGAGTAGGAGTAGCCTTCAACCTGTGCGACCGGCTTGCCGACCACTCCATAAAGATTTGGGCCAACCTTGTTCTTGCCGTCCTTCTCGATCGTGTGGCATGCGACGCACCGCTTGAAGATCTTTTCACCTTTTGCGGTGTCGGCATCGGCCAGGCTGGCCTGAATATCCGCCAGAGCGGGCGTGACGGCAAAGAGAGCAAATCCGACAACACCCAGCCGAACGCGAGCAAGCTTCATTCTTCATTTCTCCGTGGAATTGGGGCCCATGAAGCGGCATCCCGCCGCTTCACGGTATCATGACGATTGAGCACGTTGCGCTGTGCGATCAGCTCGCGCGCACACCAACCCGGTGCATCGTGTTGTTGAGATAGCCCTTGGGATTCCAGGCGATTGCGAAAGGCTGCATGTCGCCATCGCTGTCCGTCGCCCGCGCCCAGACCTCATAGTAGCCGGCCTGCGGGAATGTCACCTTGCCGCGCCAGTTCTGCCAGGCACCGTCATTGACCGGATCGTCCAGTTCCACTTCCTGCCAGGTCGTGCCGAAATCGATGGAGATGTCCAGCCTGCTGATGGAACGGTCGCCCGACCATGCATGGCCGCGCACATCCGTTTCCAGGCCGATGTCAGAACCGTTGGCCGGGAAGGTAACGAGAGATTTCACCGGCATGCGCTCGATGATGACGAAGTCCTCTTCCGGAACGTCCTGGCCGGGCGCCACTGGATAGGCCGGCACGCGGTAGGAGGTGCCCGTCATCTTGGGGCCGTCATGCACCTGATCGCGCAGCTCGATGCGGGTCAGCCACTTCTGGGCGGTCGAGGCCGGCCAGCCAGGAACCACGAGACGCAGCGGCGCGCCATTCATCGGGTGCAGCGCCTCGCCATTCATCTCGAAAGCAATGAGAATGTTGTCGGTCATCGCCTTGTCGATGGGCAGCCCGCGCGAAATCGGCAGCTTGTCGGGATTGCCCGAAAGGTGGCCGTCTGCGCCGTAATGGGCGGTGTAGACGACATTCGACTGGACGCCAGCCTTTTCAAGCACGTCTTTCAGCCGAACGCCCGTCCATTCCGAGCAGGCCACGGCGCCATAGGTCCACTGATTGCCGGAAGCCGGCGGATCGAAGGCGCTGCGCCCATTGCCGCCGCATTCCAGCGTCAGTTGCAGCGTGACCACTTCAAACTGCTCGCGCAGATCGGCGATGGAAAGCTCCAGCTTGTTGTCGACGAAACCGTCAATCGTCAGCGTCCAGCTTTCCGGGTCCACATTTTCCGGCGGAATGCCGTTGTTGCGAATGAAGTGCCGGCTCGTCGGCGTAACCGCATCGTCAAGCAGTTCAGCCGGGGTCTCGGCGTTGACCGGGCGGTCGTTGAGAAGCGTCAGCCCGTCCTTTCCGGCCAGCACGTCGCCGTCCTGCGCGAACGCTGCCGGCACCAACCCCACTGGCATGTTGCGGTGAAACGGTATCGAAGCCCCGACCATGGCGGCCATGGTGGCAAGCCCGGTGTTTTTCAGGAAACCACGACGCCCCGAATTCACAATGCCTTCCGAAGGCTTCGCAGGATGACCTTCATCCACAGGTGCTGCCCCGTCCCGGGGCCTCGTTGTCTCGGCGATGCGCGTCATCTGGTTCCTCCCTCTGCGCTGGCAAAATTGGCTGGCGGACACACTTTTTGGCATGTGTCGACACAGAGACGTGCGAAGCGGGGAAATTATTCCACCATTCCGCGCCGGTTCCGGCGGAAATGTAGGTGTCTTAACGAAAAATCATGAAATGTATGGCAAATTCCCGCCCTACGCGCCTGAACACAAAAAATGTCTCCGGTAGGTTGCAGGAAGCGGATATTCATGGTTGAGCATCAAAACGGCATCGCGCACGCGACATCCGGCCAAAGCGAACCAGACTGCCACGTATGCTCGGTCAAGGGCTCGGAAGCCTATATCGAGCTGCCGATCGTCAGAACGACGGAAGAGCTTCGCACAACTGTCGGAAAATTCATGGCGATCATGGCCGGCACACGCGAACTTCTTGGCGTGGTAACGGAAGTCTCCCTGAAAACGCCGCACACGGTCTCGGGTCCCGAGCTGAAGGCCATCGCCAGGGTCGACCTGGTTGGCGAGATTTCAAGGGACGAGACAGGCCGGCAGCGCTTTCGAAGAGGTGTCGGAGCCTATCCGGCAATCCACGACAGGGCGCGCATCATCAACAGTGAGCAGCTACGCCTCATCTTCCGTGGCAACAAGTCCACCTTTGCGGAAATCGGGCGACTGCACAACGACACCAGTGTTCCCGCTTATGTGGATGTCGAAAATCTCGTCACCAAGCATTTCGCCGTCCTGGGCTCCACCGGCGTGGGCAAATCCAGCGGGCTAGCAGTCATCCTACGACAGGTGATCAGAACCTGGCGCGAGCTGCGTGTTCTCATCCTCGACCATCACAATGAGTATGGCAGCGTCTTCGGCGACCAGGCCAATCTCGTCGGAGCAAAAAACCTGCGCCTGCCTTTCTGGCTCTTCAACTTCGAAGAGTTCTCGGACGTTCTTTACGCGGGCAAACCGCCCGTTCCGGCTGAGCAGGATATCCTTTCGGAACTCATTCCTCTCGCGAAGACCCAATATCTCAACCGCCGCCAGAGCGCAGAACGCCCGAGCGCGTTGCGAAAGGTCGAGCCACGTCAGTCGGGTTTTACCGCCGACACGCCGGCTCCCTATCTGATGCAGGACCTTCTGGCGCTGATCGACGAGCGCATGGGCAAGCTGGAAAACCGCTCCTCGCGCATGACCCATCACCGGCTGATCGGCCGTATCGAGACCCTCAAGAACGATCCGCGCTACGCCTTCATGTTCGCCAATGCGACAGTCGGCGGCGATACGATGGCAACGATACTGACCGAGCTGTTCCGCCTCGAGGCGAACGGCCGTCCGGTAACGGTGATCCAGCTTGCCAGTCTACCGATCGAGGTGGTGGATGCGGTGGTCTGTGTCATCTCGCGGCTCGCCTTCGATTTCGGCATGTGGAGCGACGGCGCGATGCCACTGCTTCTCGTTTGCGAGGAGGCACACCGGTTTGCGGCAGCCGATCCGAGCGTCGGCTTCCTGCCGAGCAAAAGCGCGCTTTCCCGCATTGCCAAGGAAGGGCGCAAATACGGCGTCTATCTCGGCCTTGTAACCCAGCGGCCGGCCGAGCTCGATGCAACCATCATCTCACAGTGCAACACGCTCTTTGCGATGCGCATGGCCAATGAGCGCGATCAGGCACTGCTCAAATCGGCCGTCTCCGACGCAACGGCCAATCTGGTGGACTTCGTTCCGTCGCTCGGCACCGGCGAGGTGATCGGCTTCGGCGAAGGCATGCCGCTCCCGGTCCAGTTCGTCTTCAACCGCCTGTCTGAAGAGCTGCTTCCCAGAAGTGAAGCCGCAGCAGCGCTTCCCAAAGACCTCAATCCCGGCTCGCGCCGGGAGTTTGTCAATGCCGTCGTGGAACGCTGGCGCGGCTCAATCATGAGCCATGACCAGACCGCCCCACCCCAGGAACCCGCTGCTGCCGATACAGGGTCGGACGGGCATGTCCGCACATCCGCGGGAGCCGCTGAGGACAAGATCTCCAGAGCCCTGCAGATGGCGCGGCGCGAATATCTGGGCAGGTAGCCAATGAACCCGGTTCGCCCGGCAGGCGCCGATCTGGAGGCCATTCTCGAGCACGCTCCGTTCGGCCTGGCCATTGCCGATTCCGAGGGGCAGCGTGTTTACGTCAATCAGCAGGCCAGCCTGTGCTCATCCGCGCTCGAACCGCACGCGATGCGTGAGCTGCGCTTTGCCTCGAAGACCGGTGATCGCGCGTTCAACTGCAGCCTGTGGCTGGATATCGAAGCGAAGCCCGTATTCGACGAAGAGATCTTCAGACTCGCCTTCTTTGATGAACTGACCGGCCTGCCGAACAAAACGCTTCTGGCGCGCACCATAGGCGCCGAACTCGAGGCCCAGCCCGACGCTGAAGCCGCCCTGCTTCTGGTCGATCTCGACGGGCTCGGCCGGACCAACGACTATTACGGCGCAGCCTTTACCGACGGGCTCATTGCAGCATTCGCCGAGCGGCTGTCGGGCTGTGTTCGACGCTCCGACATTCTCGGCTACCTCTCAAACGGCATGTTCTGCGTTTTCGTGACGGATCTTTCGGACCTCGACCTCCCGGACTATGCAGGCGCAATCCTCGACCGCTCCAAGGAGCCTTTCCAGGTCAAGGGTATCGAAACCTTCTCCTCCGCCTCCATTGGCATCAGCATGTTTGCGAAGGATGGTGCCAGTTTCGAGGAATTGCTGGTCTCGGCAGATCAGGCGCTTCGTGGCGCAAAGTCGGAATCGAAGGGAAGGGTCGGCTACAAGCCGGACACATCGGCCCGGCCCGGCAACGGCGACATGTCCGTCGAACAGCGCCTGCGCACCGCCCTGCGCGACCACAGGCTCTGTTGCGCCTATCAGCCGAAGGTCGACATCCATACCAATGGTGTGGTCGGGATCGAGACACTGCTGCGCTGGAGAGATGACGACGGCCAACTCCGGGTTCTGGGCGACTTCGTCAATCTCGCCACCGACGCAGGCATCATTGATGCGGTTTCCGAGCACGTCGTCGACGAGGTGATGACCTCGCTTCCGCAGATTGACGCCGTTTTCTCGCACGGCACCTCAATCAGCCTCAACATCACGGCGCACCAGTCGACCGATCCCGATTTCATGCGCAAGCTGCTCGATCGGCTGACCTCCTATCGCCGTCCGGAGCGCTTTGTTCTCGAAATCACCGAAGAGGCTTTTCTGAACGGCGATCTCCTGAGCAGGAACATCATGCCCATGGTGCGCGAGGCCGGGGTGAAAGTCTCCATCGATGATTTCGGCGTTGGGTACTCCTCCCTCTCCGCGCTCGCTGCCGTAACGGCAGACGAGCTGAAAATCGACCGCTCCTTCGTGCAGAACGTCCATCAGAGGCCACGCAGTCAAAGCGTGCTGAAGGCCATCGAGTCGCTTGGCCGCGCCCTCGGCATGACACTGGTGATCGAGGGGGTCGAGACCCGGGAAGAGGTCGACTACCTGAAGCAGCACACGGCGATCAGGATCGCGCAGGGCTATTACTTCAGCAAACCCTTCGCGCTGGAAGAATTCACGCTGGATGACGAAGCGCTTCCGGCAGCGCGGCAGCCGGAGCAGGCGCGCACCCAAGCCCCCGCCCGCTCGTCGCCAAACCGTTCGCAGCGCTGAGGCGAGTTCGGGAAAGACCCAAACCGGCTACGCCGCCACGTCGATCTCTCTGCAATCCCGAAGACCCTGGCGACTGCGAAATTTTCTAGCGATCGTAGAAGGCGTCCACAAGCCCGAGCGAAACGGACGGCACATAGGTCACCAGCAGAAGCACAAGCATCAGAACGGCGATGAATGGCAGATTGGTCTTGGTCGTGCTCCACACATCGGTTTTGGCGATGGAGCACGACGTCACCAGAACGCTCGCAACCGGCGGCGTCTGCTGACCGAGCGCGATGTTGAGCGTCAGGAGAATGCCAAACTGCACGGGGTCGATGCCCAGCTGATGCACCAGCGGCATGAAGATCGGCACCGTCAGAATGATCGCGGCCGCGCCGTGCAGGATCATGCCGAGAAACAGCAGGAACACATTGATGATCATCAACACGACCAGCTTGTTGGTGGTGACGGCCGAAATGCCCTGCGCCAGCCGCTGCGGCAGCTCGGTTTCGGTCAGATAGAGCCCGAGCACGGCGGAAGTGGCGACAAGCAGCATGACCACCGCCGTCTGCACCACACCTTCCACCAGCGCGTGATAGAGCCGACCAAGATCGATCTCGCGGTATATGAAAACGCCGATGAAGAGCGCGGTGACGACGGCCAGGCCCGCACCTTCCGTCGCCGTAACCACACCACCGAAAATGCCACCGAGAATGATCACCGGAAGCACCAGTGCCCAGGCAGCATCCTTCGTGGTCTCCCACAGGCGTGGCAGGCTGAAACCCGCTTCGCGCGGCAGATCGTAGCGAACGGCGAAATAATAGGAGAGCGCCATCAACAGAAAGCCGCCGATCACGCCCGGCACGATGCCCGCAACGAAAAGCTGCACGATGGACGTGTCCGACAGCGCGCCATAAAGGATCATCGGGATGGATGGCGGGATGATGATTGCCAGCGATGCGGAAGACGAGGTGATCGCAGCGGCAAAACGCGGGCTGTAGCCGCGCTTCTTCATGGCCGGAATCAGGACAGACCCGGTAGCAGCGACATCGGCGACGGCAGAGCCCGATATTTCGGCAAAGAACATGGAGACGCCGACATTGACCATGGCAAGCCCGCCGCGAATGAAGCCGATGAGCGCGGAAACGAAGGCGATAAGACGTGTGGAGATGCCGCCCGTGTTCATCAACGCACCGGCGAGAATGAACAGCGGGATGGCAATCAGCGGAAAGCTGGTCGCGCCGTCGAAGATGGACAGCGCGGCATTCAGGAACCCGAGATGCCCGTTGAGAAGCCACAGGCCGGCAAGCGCGCTCGCCAGGATCGAAACGGCAATCGGAAGGCCGATCGCGATCATCGCAAACATGGAGAAGAGAATAAGGGCTTCGGTCATCGTGACGTCTCCGCGCGGACGCGCGACAGCTCTTCCTGTGCGCGGGCGATTTCATGTTCAATCTCGACCGCTTCGTGGTCGATGCCGGCCTGCGCCGCACCCAGCCGTTGCGGCAGGGTCAAAAGCCTCCCGGCAAGCATCAGGCCCGCACTGATCGGCAGGATCGACTGAACGAAGCTGCGCGGCACGAAACGCAGCGTGGTCATGCTCTCATTGCCGAAAATGTCCAGAATGGCCCAGCCCGCCCAGAGCATCGCGGCGAAGACTGCGGCGAAGATCGCCTCGCCAAGCCAGAAAAGCACCATCCTCATGGCGGGTGGCGAGCCAAGCAGGAGACCGTTGAAGCCCAGATGCGCATTGCGCAGCGTTGCCAGCGCAGCGCCGGAAAAGGTGATCCAGGCAAGCAGCACCGCTGCGACCTCGTCATACCAGATCAGCGAATTGCCCGAATATCGAAAGGCGACGCCAAGCACCACGACGCATGAAAGCGCCAGAAGCAGTGTCAGCGTCACCACCTGCAGTAAAAGATCGAGCCAATGGGCAAGCCGTGCCATGTCAGGAAATCCCAAGCCGGGCGAAAAACGATTTGGTGGATAGCGGGGTGGCACTTCAAGGAAAGCACCACCCCCGTGGCGTCAGGATCGGCGTCAGGAACCGTCGGCCAGCGACAGTACCTGATCGATCATCGCCTGCCCGTTTTCGACCTCGGTGGCGAATTTCTCATAAAGCGGCTTGGAGGCTTCCACGAACGCGGCGCGATCCGCCTTGTTGACCTTCATGCCACTTTCCTCAAGCTGCTTCAGAAGGTCGTCATCCTTGGAGGCGCCTGTTTCCCGTGCCCAGCCGGCCACTTCCTGAGCCGTTTCGGCCAGAACCGTCTGGATCTCCGGGTCCAGTTTTTCAAACGCCGCCAGCCCCACCGTCGGATAGGCGGGCGAATAGACATGCCCGGAAAGCGACAGATATTCCTGCACTTCGTTCAGCTTGCCGGCGGCAATGTTGGTCAGGGGGTTTTCCTGCCCGTCGATCACGCCCGTCTGCAGCGCCACGAACACTTCCGAAAAGCCCATCGGGGTGGGGTTCGCGCCATATTCCTTGAACATGGCCACCCGCCAGGATGAATTCGGCGTACGGATTTTCAGCCCGCTCAGATCTTCCGGCGTGTTGATCGGGCGCTCATTGTTGGTGATCTGCCGGAAACCGTTTTCCCAGATCGCGAGCGGCCGATAACCCTGCGCCTCGGCAGCCGGCACCAGCACATCCTTGAACAGGGTTTCGTCGATCTTCTTCAGATGTTCGCGGTCGGCCACCAGGAACGGCAGATCGAAAATGGCGTATTCGGCGGCGATGTCGGGCATGGTGGAAGACGGAAGCGTCAGGTGCATGGTCCCGAGCTTGATCTTCTGCAGCATGTCCTTGTCTTTGCCGAGCTGCGAGCTGTCAAAGACCTTGACCACCGCCTTGCCGTCGAGCTTCTCGTTGACGCGGCGGGCAAACTCGCTTGCCGTCTGCTCCTGCAGCGACCCCGTGGCCGCGCTGATCCCGAAAATGATCTCTTCCTGCGCCTGGGCAGCGCCGGCTCCCATGGCGGGCATCAGTGCCGCCACGCAGAATGCTATGTGCTTCAGTTTCATGTTTTCCTCCCTCTGTTTCGTTTCGCGCAGCCCTCCCCGGCTGCGCGCTCACTGTTGCCGGTCCGCCTAACCCTGAGCCTCCTGGTATCTGCGTGTGCCGGCGTCCTCCTCGACGGCACGCGAAGCAATCCGGTCACCAAGCCTCCGGCCAAGCGCCAGCGCGTTGAACGACGCGCCGGTGTCGGCAATACCCTTGCCGGCAATGTCATAGGCCGTTCCATGGGCCGGCGTGACGATTGGAAACGGGTAGCCGGCAATCAACGTGACGCCGCGGTCGAAGCCGAGCAGCTTCATCGCGATCTGCCCCTGATCGTGGTACATGGTCATCACCGCGTCGAACTCCCCCCTGATCGCCCGCACGAAAACCGTGTCAGACGGGATCGGCCCCGTGACGGCCATCTGTTCCTCCTGCGCGCGCTGCACCGCCGGAAGCAGGATGTCCTCATCCTCCCAGCCGAAATTGCGCCCGTCTCCCGCATGCGGGTTGAGCGCGGCCACGCCAATGCGCGGGCGCTTGATGCCTGCCCCCTCCATCACCTCGGTGGTCAGTTTCAGACTCTCATAGATTCGCTCTACCGAAAGTTTGCCGGCCACGTCGCGCAGGGGAATATGCGACGTGACGCGCGCGTTCCACACTTCATCGAGAACGTTGAACTCACGCCCGCTGCGTTCCGCCTCGATAGTGGCATCGATAAAGCCGATCTCGTCCACATAGTCGGCTTTCGCGAGCCGCATTGCATGCTTGTTGAACGGCGTGAAGAAAACCGCTTTCGCAAGGCCCGCACTGCCGACTCGCAGCGCTGTTGCAAAATTCTCCAGCGCGGCGCGGCCACCCTCCATGCTGGCCTCGCCAAGCGGCACATCGTCCGGATCACAATTGGCCATGTCCACGAGGACCGTACCGTCCGGGAGATCGCCTTCCAGCGCATCGCGCGAGACAACCGGCACATCCAGCGTCACGCCCGCCTGGCGCGCGCCCAGCGCAAGAACACGCTCATCTCCGATAACGATCAGGTCGCCGCGATTGGCGTCCTGATCGGCAAGAATGCGGGCCGAAAGCTCCGGGCTGATGCCTGCCGGATCTCCAATCGCAAAGGCGATGCGTGACTGCTGCATTGTGTATTCCTTATTTTGTATACAAAATATACTATTGAAAATTCACACGTCAACGCATCTTTTTTGTATGATCGACAAATCCGGATGATTCAGGAGACCTCGTTTGGAACTCAGCAGCCCTTTCCCCCTGGAAACCGTCGCGATCGAAAAGCAGACGCTGCACGACCAGGTCGCGAACCGGATTCGCGATCTCATCATCGAAGGTCATCTGGCGCCCGGTACGCGCATTGATGAAACAACGCTTGTCGAGCAGCTTGGAGTTTCCCGCACTCCCTTCCGGGAAGCATTGCGCACCCTGGCGGCTGAAGGGCTGGTCATCATTCGCCCGTCAAAGGGCAGCGTGGTGCGCAAGCTCACCGCCCAGGACGTTTTCTCCATGCTGGAGCTGCTCTCGCATCTCGAGAAACTGGCGGGGCAACTCGTCTGCGAACGCGCCAGCGACGCAGACATCGAGGGGCTGCTCGAGCTCCACGAAGACATGCTGAAGCGCTACCGCGAAGGCGACCGCCTGCCCTATTACAAGCTCAATCAGGAGTTTCACTCCCGCGTTTCCGAGCTGGCAGGCAATGAATCGCTGCGCGAGGTTCAGGCCAACATTCAGGCACGCCTCAAACGCATCCGGTTTCTGGGAAACAGCAAGCCGGATTACTGGGCCTCGGCCGTTGCCGAGCACGAGCAGATGGCCGCCGCCCTCAGAAAGCGCGACGGCGACGCCCTCGGCCGCGTGATGGCGCAGCACCTGATGAACACCTGGGATCGCGTGAAGGACAATCTGTGACGAAGCGGCGTCAGCTTTGGGTGTAAGCCTCGCGCCAACCGAGCCCCGCATCGGTCCCGGCGCGCGGCCTGTACTCGGCACCGATGTAACCGTCATACCCTTCATCACGCATGGCCGGCAAAAGGCGCTCGTAGCAGACTTCGCCCTCGTCGGGTTCAGCGCGTGACGGCACGGCCGCGATCTGCACGTGTCCGATCAACGGGCGATGCGCGATAAACCGGTTAAGCAGATCGCCCTGCATGATCTGCGTGTGATAGCAGTCGAACATGATCTTGAGATTGGTCGCGCCCACGCGGGCAATGACATCTGCCGCCTGCTCGACACGGGAAAGGAAATAGCCGGGAACGTCACGGTGATTGATTGGCTCGATCAGAATGCCAATGCCCCGCGCTGCCGCCGCCGAACAGGCATATGCGAGGTTTTCGGCGAATGCGGTTTCCGCCGACGTGCTTTCCGCCACCCTGCCCGCCATCACATGCACCGCACCCGCGCCCACGGCTGCGGCGTAAGCCACCGCCTCGTCGATCGCTGCCCGCGCTTCGTCTTCACGCCCCGGCAGCGCCGCAAGGCCGAAGTCTCCCTCACGCTCTCCCTTGCGGGTGTTTAATCCCAGCAACGGCAGGCCCGTTTCCTCAAGTGCCTTGCGCAGCTCTTCAGCCGGAACGGCATAAGGCCAGTGGCACTCGACGGCCTCGAAACCGGCCGCATGCGCCCGCCGGACCGCATCCGGAAGGGCGAGCTCTGTCCACAAAAACCCAAGATTGGCGGAAAAACGCAGCATCACGACCACTCCACATCGAATTTCGTCACCACCTGATCGATCTGCTCCGGTGTCAGAAGACGCGGCGAAAGCCCGCGCGTGAGAAGCGCGAGACGCGCCGTCTCTTCCAGTTCCTCGATCGCCTGACCGGCTGCCCGCAGGTCCTTGCCCGCCACCACCGGGCCGTGATTGGCCAGCATCACCGCCGAGCGCTTGCCCGCCAGTCCGCGGATCGCCTCTCCAATGGCCACGTCCCCGGGGATGAAATAGGGAAGCAGCTTCACCTTGCCGAGCTGCATGATGGAATAGGCCGTAAGCGGCGGAAACAGATTGTCCGGGTCGACATCGGGAAGAAGCGACCAGGCGACCGAATGCGTCGAATGCAGATGCACGATCGCACCGGCCTTGGAACGCGTCTCATAAAACGCCTCGTGCAGGGGCATTTCCTTTGTCGGCTTATCGCCATCCACATGCCGGCCCGCCGCATCGAAGCGGCTCAACCGGGCCGGATCGAGCGTGCCGAGCGTCGAGCCCGTCGGCGTCACCAGCAATCCGCCGTCGCTCGTGCGGGCGGAAACATTGCCGGTGGCCCCATGCGTCAGCCCGCGCGAATGAAGCGAGGCGGCAAGGCTGCACATCTCCTCACGAAGCCTGCTTTCCTCGCTCATGCCGCCTCTCCCTTCAACACATCAAGCGCCTTCATGAAAAACGCATCGTCACCAAAATTGCCGGATTTGAGCGCCACCCAGACGGGGCGGCCCGCAACCTTCAGCCCGGGCACACCCGGCGCAATCTGCGGGCCAACCTCAAGCGCGGAGCAGTCGAGCGCCTCGACAACCGCACCAGACGTCTCGCCGCCCGCCACCACAAGCCGCTCATATCCAACGGCGACAAGCTGCACGGCGGTCGCAGCAAAAAACCCCTCAAGGGCTGAAGCGACCTCTTCCCGCCCGAACGCAGCCTGCGCCGCGCGCACCACTTCGGGATCGGCCGAGGAATAGACGAGCGGCGCGGCACCTGCGTCCTGCGCCCCGATCCACTCCACCGCTGCCTGCGGCGTCATCGTGCCCGAAAGAACGGCCTCAGGCTCCACCCTGAGCGTGGGATGAAGCTTTGAATATTCGGCGATCTGCCGCCGCGTCTGGCCCGAGCACGACCCTGAAAGGATGGCAGCACGGCCTGACGATCCCTGCCAGCCCTCTCTGTTCTTTCCGAGCAGCCCCGCTTCACGGAAATTTGCCGCCAGTCCCAGCCCCAGCCCGGATCCGCCCGTGACGAGCTTCATGCCGCGCACGGCGGTGCCGATGCGATAGAGATCCTCGTCGGAGACCGTGTCGACGACAATGCGCGTCTTCCCCTCCGCCGCCGCCCGGTCGAGCGCATCGGAGATGGCCGCCGCCCCCTCGCGCACCACCTGCGCGGAAACATGGCCCACCGCTCCGTCCGTCTGCGGCGCAAGCCAGCGGCGGATGTCTGCATCGCGCATCGGTGTGAGCGGATGATGTTCCATCCCGCTCTCGTTGAGAAGGCGGTCATTCACGAAGAGATGCCCCTGGTAAACCGTCCTCCCCGTCGCCGGAAAAGCCGGACAAACCACCGTCTGCTCCGCACCGAGACGCTCCATCAGCGCATCGATGACCGGGCCGATATTGCCCTCCGGCGTCGAATCGAAGGTCGAGCAGTATTTGAAGTAGATCTGCCGCGCGCCCTGCTCCAGAAGCCAGTCAAGCGCCTCGAGCGACTGGCGGACCGCGTCCGCCACCGGAATCGTGCGCGACTTGAGCGCCACCACCCCCGCTTCCACGGAGGGATCGGCAGGGCCGTTCGGCACACCACAATACTGGATGGTCTTCATACCGCTTCTGGCCAGCATGTTGGCGAGATCGGAAGAGCCTGTAAAATCATCCCCAATACAGCCGAGCAACATTCGCACCTCCTCCTTCGCGCATGCATCACGGCTTAATGCGACAACGTATCCATAAAAGTCAATGCAGATGAATGGGAGAGGTTCTGCGCGAATTCTGGACAAAGAAGGTCCGGGAAAATCTCACGAAACCGTGCTTTTTCTATTTGTTTTTCCTGACGAAATCAGCGCGACGGAATCCGACCTCGGCAACTCTCGAAATTCGGTGCAGTCTTGATTTTTGTGTATACATTGATTGGCAAGAAGCTAGAATAGGCGCGCAATCAAGTATCCGGAGACGACATGAGCAACAACCCCAAAGCCCCTTCCCTGCGCTCACGCGCGTGGTTCGACAATGCGGGCAACCCGGATATGACAGCGCTTTATCTGGAGCGCTACCTGAATTTCGGATTGTCGCAGGAAGAACTGCAATCCGGCAAGCCCATCATCGGAATTGCCCAGACCGGATCCGATCTTTCGCCCTGCAACCGGCACCACCTCGAACTGGCGAAGCGCGTGCGCGAAGGCATTCGCGAGGCCGGCGGCATCGCCATCGAGTTTCCCGTTCACCCGATCCAGGAAACCGGCAAGCGCCCGACAGCGTCTCTCGACCGCAATCTCGCCTATCTCAGCCTCGTGGAAGTGCTCTACGGCTATCCGCTCGATGGCGTCGTGCTCACCGTCGGCTGCGACAAGACCACGCCGGCCCTGCTCATGGCGGCAGCCACGGTCAACATCCCGGCCATCGCGCTTTCGGTGGGCCCGATGCTCAATGGCTGGTTCCGGGGTGAGCGCACGGGTTCGGGTACCATCGTCTGGAAGGCACGCGAGATGATGGCTGCCGGCGAGATCGACTATGAGGGCTTCGTGCGGCTCGTCGCCTCCTCCGCGCCGTCCACCGGCTATTGCAACACGATGGGAACGGCCACCACGATGAACTCGCTGGCCGAAGCGCTCGGCATGCAGTTGCCCGGTTCCGCAGCCATCCCCGCGCCCTATCGCGACCGGCAGGAAATGGCGTATCGCACCGGCCTTCGCATCGTCGACATGGTGCATGAAGACATAAAGCCGAGCGACGTGATGACCCGCGAAGCCTTCATCAATGCAATCCGCGTCAACTCCGCGATAGGCGGCTCCACCAACGCCCCCATCCACCTGACGGCTGTCGCCCGCCACCTGGGCGTTGAACTGTCCATCGACGACTGGCAGACCTATGGCGAGAGTGTGCCTCTCCTGGTGAACCTCCAGCCTGCGGGCGAGTATCTGGGCGAGGATTATTACCATGCCGGCGGTGTGCCGGCGGTTATCAATCAGCTCATGTCGGCCGGGCTCATCAACGAGGATGTGCTGACGGTCAACGGCAAAAGCATTGGCGAGAACTGCCGCGATGCCGCCATCGCTGACGAGAAGGTGATCCGTCCCTTCGCCGACCCTCTCAAGGAGAATGCAGGCTTCCGGGTTCTGAAAGGCAATCTGTTCGATTCCGCCATCATGAAACTCTCGGTCGTCTCCGACGAGTTCCGGAACCGCTATCTTTCCAACCCCGACGATCCCATGGCTTTCGAGGGCCGCGCCATCGTGTTCGACGGGCCGGAGGATTATCACGCGCGCATCGACGATCCTGCACTCGCCATCGATGAGAAGAGCATCCTTTTCATGCGCGGTGCGGGACCCATCGGCTATCCGGGCGCGGCGGAAGTGGTGAACATGCGCGCCCCGGACTACCTGATCAAGCGCGGCATCACCTCTCTGCCCTGCATCGGCGATGGTCGCCAGTCCGGCACATCGGGCTCGCCGTCCATCCTCAACGCCTCGCCGGAAGCGGCCGCCAATGGCGGACTTGCGATTCTCAAAACCGGTGACCGCGTGCGCATCGACCTCAACAAGTGCACGGCAAACATTCTCACCTCCGATGAAGAACTGAACCGGCGCCGCGAAGGGCTGGAGAAGGCCGGGGGATATGCCTATCCCGCGCATCAGACGCCCTGGCAGGAAATCCAGCGCGGCATGGTCGCCCAGCTCGAAGCCGGCATGGTGCTGGAACCCGCCGTCAATTACCAGCGGCTCGCACAGGGCGGAAAGGACGGCAAGATGCCGCCAGTCCCGCGCGACAACCACTGAAGCAGACATCGAAAACACGCCACAGGGAGGAGGAACCCGCATGCGCATCCTGATTATCGGAGCCGCCGGCATGGTCGGTCGCCGGCTGGCCGAGAAGCTGCTCTCCGATGGCAAGCTCGGCAGCGAGCGTATAGAAACCATTCACGCATTCGATGTGGTCGAAGCTCCGCTCGCCCCGGCCAATGGTATTCAGACCGAGGCGCAGGCCGGCGATATCGCCGATGCAGAAACCGTCGAGGCACTGATCGCGCAAAAGCCCGATGTCATCTTCCATCTGGCCGCCATCGTTTCCGGCGAAGCCGAGGTCGCATTCGAGAAGGGCTACAGCATCAACATGGATGGCACGCGCCATCTGCTTGAAGCCATCCGCCTTCTTGGCGAAAATGGAGGAGGCTCCTACCGGCCCCGCCTCGTCTTCACCTCTTCCATCGCGGTCTTCGGCGCACCCTTCCCCGACAAGATCGACGACGAATTCTTCCGGGCCCCGCTCACCAGCTATGGAACACAGAAAGCGATTGGCGAGCTTCTTTTGGCCGACTATACGCGAAAGGGTTTCATAGACGGGATCGGCATTCGCCTGCCTACGATTGTCGTTCGGCCCGGCAAGCCCAACAAGGCTGCGTCCGGCTTCTTCTCCGGCATCATCCGCGAGCCGCTCGCCGGGCAGGATGCCATCCTGCCGGTCCCGGACGATGTGCGCCACTGGGTGGCGAGCCCTGATGCTGCAGTGGGTTTCCTGCTTCATGCCGGCACCATGGACCTGGCGCGGCTCGGAGACCGGCGTTGCCTCACCATGCCCGGTCTCTCGGTCACCATTGCGGAGATGATAGAGGCCCTCGCGCGCGTTGCCGGCCATGACGTCGTGGCGCACATAAAGCGCAGGCACGATCCGCAGATCGCCGCGATTGTGGATGGCTGGCCGCGTGATTTCAGCGCCCGGCGCGCGCAGGAAGCCGGTTTCACGGCCGACCGGGATTTCGATTCCATCATCCGCGCGCACATCGCTGACGAAGAGGCACGCAAAAACACGGGTTGAAGCGGCCGGAGACGATTGACCGGCGACATCCTTGCCTGTGAAGAACCGGTATGACGACGCCCAAGCGCTTGGACATGGCAATGGATATCTGCCAACCATCGTCTGAAGGGCTGAACCGCACCGGGCAAAAATGGAGGGGATGCTGAGCACGAGCGAGCGCAGAAAGGTCGGAGCCGCAGGGCGAAAACCGGCAAGCAGGAGCGCCGATGCGCAGGCGGCGTCACGCCCGCGCCCGAGCCTGCAGGGCATCGCCAAGATGCCGGCACGCGACCGGGCGTATCACGAGCTCAAGTTCCGCATTCTGGAAGGGCGGCTGCCGCCCGGCACCACACTTCTGGAAACCGAGGTTGCGAGCCTTCTTTCGCTCAGCCGGACACCCGTGCGCGAAGCGCTGATACGGCTCGAGGAAGAAGGGCTTGTGGACGTGCGGCCGCGCCACGGCATCACCGTCAAGGCGCTGTCGGTCGGCGAGATCGAGCAGATCTACCAGGTCTTTTCAACCCTCGAGGTCAAGGCGGCGCAGCTCACGGCGCGACGCGGCATCACGGCGGCCGACCATGAGCGCCTCGACGGCATCCTCACGCAGATGGAACGCGCCTCAAAGCGAGGCGACATCGAAGCCTGGTCCGAGCTGGACGACGAATTTCATTCCGAACTGGTCGGCCTTTGCGGTAACCCGCGCCTGCAGGCCATGCTGCGGCAGCTCTGGGACCTGCAATACCACGCCCGTCGCGCGATCATAAAACTGCGTCCCCTGCCGATTGTTTCAGACCGGGAACACCGCGCGATCCTTGCAGCCATCGCGGCCGGAAACGAAGAGGAGGCAACCCGCCTCCATCAGCAGCATCGCGATCGTGCCGACGAGCAGCTCGTCTCCCTCCTGCGCCGGCAGGCGACATTCCCGCCAGGCCAATAGAGCATTTTGCAGTCGGGTGGAATCACATGACAGTCGCATCCGTGCCGATTAACAATGTATACATTGTTCTTTTGCCGTGTCTGTGCGATGACAGCGAACGGAACAGAATGAGGAGGGGCCGTACATGAACCAGATCGATCTTGCCGGACGGAGGGCGGTCATCACAGGCGGGGCGCAGGGCATCGGGCTCGCAACCGCAGAGCGTTTCATTGCAAGCGGCGCAGAGGTCGTTCTTTGGGACATCAATGCCGCGAACCTCGACAGGGCAACAGACGCCCTGGGAGGCAGCGCATCGGGCCGCGTGGTGGAACTCACCGACGAAAGTGCCGTAAACGACGCCGCACGGGAAGCCGGCGCAATCGACATTCTCGTCAACAATGCAGGCATCACCGGCGGCAATGGCAAGACCTGGGAACTGGCGCCGGATGTCTGGCGCCGCACGGTCGAGGTCAATCTCGTCGCCCCCTATCTCACCTGCCGCGCACTCGTGCCAGGGATGATCGAACGCGGCTACGGGCGCATCGTCAACATTGCTTCCATAGCCGGCAAAGAAGGCAATCCCAACGCCTCGCACTACTCCGCCTCCAAGGCCGGTCTGATCGGGCTGACCAAGTCGCTCGGCAAGGAGCTCGCCAAAACCGGCGTGATCGTCAACTGCCTCACTCCGGCGGCGGCCCGCACGCCGATCTTCGACCAGATGAGCCAGGAGCATATCGACTACATGCTGTCGAAAATTCCGCTCGAGCGCTTTCTCGAACCGGCCGAGGCGGCTGCCATGATCGCGTGGCTTTCTTCGCAGGAATGCTCCTTCACGACAGGCGGTGTGTTCGACATTTCAGGCGGCCGCGCCGTCTACTGATCAAGGCAAGTACAGAGGAATACCGATATGAAACTGTTGCGTTACGGTCCGGCGGGTCGGGAAAAACCGGGCATGCTCGCTGCCGATGGCACCCTGCGCGATCTTTCCGGCGTCGTTGACGATATTGCCGGCGACGTCATTTCGCCGGCGGGCCTCGACAGGCTGCGCGCCATCGATCCGCAGACCCTTCCGGCCGTCGATGGAAATCCCCGCCTCGGCCCCTGTGTCGCGGGCCTTCAGAAGATCATCTGCATTGGCCTCAACTATTCCGACCATGCCGCCGAAACCGGCGCCGAGCCTCCGGAGGAGCCCATCGTTTTTGCCAAGGCGCTCAACGCGCTGTGCGGCCCCAATGACGATGTCGAACTCCCGCGCGGTTCAAAGGCGCTCGACTGGGAGGTTGAACTCGCCGTCATCATCGGTTCGAAGACCAAATATGTCAGCGAGGCCGACGCGATGGATCACGTCGCCGGTTTCGCCATCATGAACGACGTCTCCGAACGCGACTTCCAGACAAAGCGCTCTGGACAGTGGACCAAGGGCAAAAGCCACGACACGTTTGGCCCGCTGGGGCCCTGGCTCGTCACCCGCGATGAAGTGGCCGACCCGCACAATCTGGACATGTGGCTCGACGTCAACGGCGAGCGCCGCCAGACCGGCAACTCAAACACGCTGATCTTCAACGTGCCGCACGTCGTCTCCTACCTCTCGCAGTTCATGACGCTGATGCCCGGTGACGTGATCTCCACAGGCACCCCTCCCGGCGTCGGCATGGGCATGAAGCCGCCCCAATATCTCAAGGCCGGTGACGTCATGACCCTGTCCATTGCCGGACTTGGCGAGCAGCGCCAGACCGTCGTCAACGCCTGATCGCAATATCTGGAGCCCGTCATGAGCATCAAGAACGTCACCGTCATCGGCACCGGCATCATGGGTGCCCCCATGGCACGAAACATTGCCAGGGCGGGCTTCAATCTCACCGTCTGGAACCGCACGCGCGCCAAGGCGGAGGCCCTTTCAGACGTTGCAACCGTCGTTGATGATCCCCGCTCAGCCGTCGCCAGCGCCGATGCCGTCGTGACGATGGTCGACAATTCACCCATCGTCACCCAGATCTATTTCGGCGAGAATGGCATCGTGGAAGCCGCACCGAAGGGCGCGCTTTTCATCGACATGTCGTCAATCCAGCCTGCGGTCGCGCGCGACCACGCCGATGCGCTTTCAAAGACGGGGCACCGGCATCTCGACGCGCCGGTGTCGGGCGGTGAGAAAGGCGCGATCGAGGCGACGCTCGCCATCATGGCCGGCGGCGAAGCTTCCGATTTCGCAGAGGCCGAGACGCTTCTGTCCGCCATGGGCCGCGCGACGCATGTCGGCGTTCATGGCGCTGGTCAGGTCGCCAAGCTCGCCAATCAGGTGATCGTCGCCGTGACCATCGGTGCGGTGTCGGAGGCGATGCTTCTGGCGCAGGAAGGCGGCTGCGACCCGGCCGCACTGCGCGATGCGCTGATGGGCGGTTTTGCCACCTCCCGCATACTGGATCTGCACGGCGAACGGATGGTCGAGCGCAATTTCGTGCCGGGCGGCCCGCTCGAACTGCAACTCAAGGATCTGGAGAATGCGCTTGAAGTGGCCCGCAGTGCCGGGCTCGCGCTTCCCTTGACGGAAAAAACCCGCGACGCATTCCACACGCTGGCCCATGAGATGAAGATGGGCCGTCACGATCACGCTGCCTATCTTCTCTGGCTCGAAGCCATCAATTCCGGCAAGCGGCTGGGCACGGGCGAAACCAGCGCCCCGCCGCTCAAGGCATGACGATCAGGCGCTGTGCGCTGCGGAAGCTGGCTTCTCCGACACCGGGAAGATCACGTCATATGCCCAGTTGAACACGAAGGCGTAGACCAGGTAGAACACCGCGAAAGATGCGTTGACGAACAATGCGTCCAGCACCGGAACACCGAGGAACAGCGCCGTGGTGGGCATGAGGACCACCAGAAGCCCGCCTTCAAACAAAAGCGCGTGGACGACGCGAACAGGCACGGATTTGCGTACACTGCCGGTGAGCCTTCGCAGGGCGTGATCGAAGCCGAGATTGTAAATATAGTTCCACAGTGTGGCGATCGTGGCGCTCACGATGACAACGACGCCCATGTCGAACATGGGCTTGCCGAACAACCATGAAGCGGCCGGTGTAACGATTAGAAGGGCAATCAGCTCGAAGCTGATGGCATGGCGAATACGATCTGCAGCGGTGCGCATACTGCTCCCCATCTGGTTCTCGGGCCGTCCCGACATGATTCCCTGGATGGGGGAGGTCGTCCTCGCTTTCGAGCGGAATATAGGCGCACGCGGGGATCATGCAAGAGTGATTTTTTGACACTATCAGACGTCTACTCTTCGGGATTCTTGCCCGGTAGCGTGATGCCGGGAAACATCTTGATGACGGCGCTGTCATCCCATCGTCCGTAGCCGGCCATGCTTGCCGAGGCAAACATCGTATAGGCAGTGGAGGCAAGTGGCAGCGGAAACCCGAGCGCGCGCCCCGTATCGGTGACAAGCCCCAGATCCTTTACAAAAATATCGACCGTGGATCGTGGCGTATAGTCCCCGTCCACCACATGACGCATACGGTTTTCGAACATCCAGGAATTGCCGGCAGCATTGGTGACCACCTCATACATGGTCTCGAGCGGGATGCCGGCCCGTGTGGCCAGCGCCATTGCCTCCGCGCCGGCAGCGATATGCACGCCTGCAAGAAGCTGGTGGATGACCTTGACGGCCGCGCCATCGCCTATCCGGTCGGAAATGCGGAAAACCCGCTCCGCCACGGCATCCAGCACCGGCGCAAGCCGCTCGAACGCCTTCTCCGACCCTGCCGCCATCACGGTCATCGCGCCCTCACGCGCCTTGGCCGGCCCACCCGAAACCGGCGCGTCGAGCATCATGTGCCCCGCCTGCTCCAGGTCCGTGCCAAAACGGCGCGCATCGTCCGCCGAGACCGTCGAAGAGATCATGACAGGCGTTCCCGCCGGCAGCTTTCCGGCTATTCCCGCCTCTCCGAAGAGAACGCTTTCCACCTGCTCGGCATTGACGGTGAGGATCAGCACGGCCTCGACACGACAGGCAAAATCGAGCCCCCGCGGCCCGGTCTCCCTGGCCCCCGCATAGCGAAGTTCCGCACGGGCCTCACAACGCGGGTCCACTCCGAAAACCTCGTGCCCGGCACGCACGAGCGAGAGCGCCGCCCCCATTCCCATCGACCCGAGACCGACCACCATCACCCGCATCGCTCACTCCCAAAAGACCGGAATTATCATTCCTTCACTGCACCCGTCATGGACGAGACGTAGTAATCGACGAAGAAGGAATAGAGGATAACCACGGGCAGGGAGCCAAGCAACGCGCCCGACATCAGCGCCCCCCATTCATAAATGTCGCCGCGCACCAGCTCCGTCAGAACGCCGACAGGCACCGTCTTGTTCTCCGACGAGGAGATGAAGGTAAGCGCGTAGATGAATTCGTTCCACGACAGCGTGAACGCGAAGATGCCGGCCGAGATGAGACCGGGCACGGCCAGCGGCAGGATCACCTTGGTCAGGATCTGCCAGCGCGTCGCCCCGTCCACCAGCGCGCTTTCCTCCAGCTCGAAGGGGATGCTGCGGAAGTATCCCATCAGCAGCCAGGTGCAGAACGGGATCAGAAAAGTCGGATATGTCAGGATCAGCGCAAGACGTGAATCGAAGATCCCCACCTTGAACACGATGAACGCCAGCGGAATGAACAGAATGGATGGTGGCACGAGATAGGCGAGGAAGATCATAAGTCCCGTCACCCGCGCGCCCGTGAACCGCACCCGCTCGATTGCATAGGCAGCAAAGACCGACGCGGCGAGCGAGATGAAGGTCGAGGCAAAGGACACCAGCATCGTGTTCCACAGCCACCCCGGATAGGAGGTTTCGAACAGCAGGAATTTCACATGTTCGAGCGTCGGCTCGATCACCCAGAAGGGGCTGTAGTTCCTGTAGTCCGTGAGCTGGTGATCCGGCTTTATAGCGGTAATCGCCATCCAGTAGAACGGGAACAGCAGCACGAAAACGAACACAGCGAGCGGCAGATAGACCGTCACGATGCGCCGGGGCAGCGTGTTGAACTGCTCCATGCCTTCCGAATCGTCGTGAAGGCCGGCCTGTTTTGTGTTTTGGGTGATCTCGCTCATGGCCGTCCTCCTCAGTCGCCGCCGCCCTGCTGCCATTTGCGACGCTGCAATCCAAAGAAGGAGAACAGGATCGCCGCCAGCAGGAATGGGATCATCGCCACGGCAATTGCCGCGCCCTCGCCCAGTTGCCCGCCGGGAATGGCGCGCTGAAAAGAAAGGGTTGCCATCAGATGCGTTGCGTTGACCGGCCCGCCGCGCGTCAAAACGTAGATGAGCTGAAAATCAGTGAAGGTGAACAGCACTGAAAACGTCATCACCACGGCGATGATCGGCGTCAGCAGCGGCAGCGTAATCTTGGTAAAGCGCTGCCACGAGGTCGCCCCGTCCAGGGCCGCTGCCTCGTTGAGCGACTGCGGAATGGTCTGCAGGCCCGCCAGCAGCGAAATCGCCACAAAAGGAATGCCGCGCCAGACATTGGCCGCGATCACCGACGCCCGCGCGTTGCCTGGGTCGCCAAGAAAATTGATCGGTTCGCTGATGATACCGAGATTCATCAGCACATGGGAAATGATCGAAAACTGGGAATCGTATATCCACCAGAATGCCAGCGCTGAAAGCACGGTCGGCACCACCCAGGGCAGGAGAATAATGGCGCGGAAAAATGTCTTGAACGGCAAATGCTGGTTCAGGATCAGCGCAAGCCACAGCCCCAGAACGAATTTCAGAACAGAGGCCACCACGGTGTAAAGCATGGTGTTGAACACCGAGAGCCAGAAGACCGGATCGTCAAACAGCCAGATATAGTTTTCGAGCCCGACGAAAATGCCCTCGCGCCCGATCCGCGCATCCGTAAACCCGAGCCACACGCCCAGCCCCAGCGGATAGGTGAGAAAGCACAGAAGAAACACCGCCGCCGGAAGCATGAACAGAAAGCCGAGCCCGTTGCGGCTTTCCAGAAGCCATCCCAGGATCGAAAAGGAACGCGCGGGCCTGGCCTGCATGGGTCATCCTGCCTTTCTTGATACTGACCTGCATGAAGAAGCGGCGCCGGCGATCGGCCGGCGCCGCCTGTCCATCAGCGGTAGTAGCGCGCGATGCGCCGCTCCGCGTTGGCAATGGCCTCTTCGGGCGTGCGTTGTCCGGTCACTGCCTCGGCAAACATGTCGACCAGCACATAGTCGGCCATGACGCCGGCCGATGCCGGTCCGAGCGGGCCTGCATAGCCGTTGGGCCGCAGCGAAGCCGAAGCCTTGGCATAGGGCGCGTGAACCGGGTTCGAGGTCCAGACAGGGTTGTTCTCGAAGCCTTTGAGAGCCTGACAGCAATAGGCGCTGGCACCTTCCAGCCACGCATTCATCCGGTCTGCCTGATACATGAAGGCGAGGTAGGCCTTGGCCGCCTGCGGATATTTGCAGTGATTGAAGATCGAAAGGGTCGAGGTCTGGTGCAGCTCCACCGACTTGCCCACCGGGCCAATCGGCAGATTGGTGGTGCGGATGTCCTCGGCGATTTCCTTTAAGGCCTCGTCCTTGGTCGCCGCATAGTAAAGCGAAACACCGTTCGCCGTGAGCGACACCTCGCCGGCAAGAAAGGCGCGGTTGTTGTTGATGTCGAGCCAGCTTTCCGTGCCCGGAATGAACGTTTCATAGAGCGCCTTCGCATAGTCGATGGCCGCTTTCGTCTCGGGGCTGTTGATCGCCACCGCACCGTTCTCGTCCACCGTCATGCCGCCATGGCTCCACAGAAGCCAGTGCGCATAGTTGTTGCCGTCACCAACCGCCTTGCCGTGCGGGAAGCCCGCCGGCGTGCCATTGGCCTTCATCGCCTTGCACAGTTCAAGGAAGCCGGCCGTGTCCTGCGGGAACTCGCTGAACCCGGCCGCCTTCATGTGGCTGTCGCGATAGCACACGGCATTGCCGATGGCGCAGAGCGGAATGGCGATAAACTTGTCGCCCTGCCGGGCGTAGCCCTCAAGGCCCTCATACCAGCCGCCATGCTCCTCGCCGAGTGCGTTGGCCAGGTCCGTCACGTCCACCAGCTTGTCGGGATACTGGAAGGGATCGTCGAACCAGCTCATCACCATGTCCGGGCCAGATCCGACATTGGCCGCCACCGCCGCTTTCGGGCGCACGTCCTCCCAGCTTTCCTGGTCGATGCGAACCTCAACGCCCGTGGCCTCGGTGAAAGCGGCGGTGTTGGCGTTCCAGGCCTCCTCTTCGCCCGTCACGAAAGGCACCCAGCGCAGAAGGCGCAGTGTGGCCCCATCTTCCGGTGTAAACATCGATGCCGTTGCCTGCGCCAGCGCATGCCGCGTTCCCAGCGTTCCCGCCAGAAGGCCACCGGCGGCAAGACCCGCCGTTCCTGAAAGAAATTTCCTGCGATTGATCGTCATTGCACGTCTCCTCCTCAAATCTGCGGGCATCCTCCCGATGCCGCAAAGCGATTGACTGCCGCATTAACGCCGGGCACCGGGGTGCCCTGTCCTGGCGCCGCCCTCCCCGGCAGCGCCAATCCGATCATGCCGAGAGTCTCTGCCCTCCCTCCGCGTCGAAAAGATGGATTGCTTCCGGATCGATGGAGACCTTCAACTCATCTCCCGGTCCGGCCTTGATGCGCTCGCGGAAAACGCAGGTCATCTCATTGCCATCGAGCTCGGCGACGACATGGGTTTCAGACCCCGTCGGCTCCACCACCTTCACACGCAGGGCAACGTCGCCGCGCAGGTGGATCGCTTCGGGACGGATACCGCAGATCAGCTTCTGGCCGGGCTTCGCCGCCCCTGCATTGGCCACGGCAATACGTTGCCCCTGCCCGGTTACGAAGACGCCGGGCTTGCCGTCTTCCAGCTTTCCCGGCGTCATGTTCATCGCCGGCGATCCAATAAAGCCCGCGACGAAGAGATTGGCCGGACGGTCATACAGTTCGAGCGGTTCGCCGACCTGCTCGACAATGCCGTCATGCATGACGACAATCTTGTCGGCCATGGTCATGGCCTCGATCTGGTCATGGGTCACATAGACTGTCGTGGTCTTGAGCCGCTGGTGCAGGTTCTTGATTTCAGAGCGCATGGAAACGCGCAGTTTCGCATCCAGATTCGAGAGCGGCTCGTCGAAGAGAAACACCTGCGGATTGCGCACAATCGCCCGCCCCATGGCGACACGCTGGCGCTGACCGCCGGAAAGCTGGCGCGGGTAGCGGTCGAGCAAATGTGTGAGGCCAAGGATTTCGGCCGCCGGCCGAACCTTCGCCTCGATGTCCGATTTGGGCGCCCCCTTGAGCATGAGCGAGAACCCCATGTTCTCGGCCACGGTAATGTGCGGATAAAGCGCATAGTTCTGGAACACCATCGCGATGTCCCGTTCCTTGGGCGGAAGCGCATTCACCACCCGGTCGCCGATCACGATCTCTCCCGATGTGATGTGCTCGAGACCTGCCAGCATGCGCAGCAGGGTCGACTTCCCACAGCCGGACGGTCCGACCAGGACGACGAACTGTCCTTCCTCGATGTCCACCGAAACGCCATGCAGAACTTCCACCTGGCCAAACGCCTTGCGGACATCGCGAAACTTCACTGTGGCCATTAAGGCTCCTCCCTCCTTAATGTATTCATTATTGCATAGTGGCTGCAATCCGAATGGAGCGCAACCTGCAAAACAAGGAACATCAGGAAGTTTCTCAGATTCGGCACCACTTCGATAACGTATGCATCGTGAAACGACGGAACAAGCGGATGACGGCGCGGTGCTTCACGCATCGCGCCGTCTCAACGGCATCAGGTCATGAATGGAAACGAAAATGCCTGCCGCGCCGGGTGCGGGTACCCGGCGGCGAATTGCTTCAGGCGAGACCGGTGATCATGGATACGATCTCGTTCTTGTCCGTTTTCGCAGTGTCGCGCACGCCGATCTGGTTGCCGCGCCGCAAAACGCAGATCCTGTCCGAGAGGCGGAAAACCTGGTCGAGGCTGTGGCTGATGATGAGGATCGCCAGATTGCGGGCCTTGAGCGACTGGACGATTTCCTCCACCTTGGCCGTTTCGGCGACACCGAGCGCGGCGGTCGGCTCGTCGAGAAGGATCAGCTTGGTGGCCCAGTGCGTCGCCCGCGCAATGGCGACACCCTGCCGCTGACCGCCCGAAAGATCGCGGATCATCGCACTGGCCGATGGAATCCGGACATCCAGTTCGTCGACAAGCGCCTGCGTTTCCTGCATCATCGCGCGGCGGTCGAGCATGCCGAAAGGCTTACGCACTTTCTCGCGGCCGAGAAAGAGGTTCATGTAGACGGGCTGAAGGTCGGCGAGCGCAAGATCCTGATAGACCACCTCGATGCCGCTGGAACGCGCCATGCTGGCATCGGAGAAGCTGACCGCCTCGCCATCGAGCCGGATGGTGCCCGAGGTCGGAGCATGCACGCCGGAGATGATCTTGATCAGCGTCGACTTGCCTGCGCCATTGTCGCCAACCAGCGCAACGATCTCGCCGGCTTTCAGGTCGAGCGAGAAATCCTGAATGGCGACAACCCCGCCAAACGCCTTGTGAATGTTCTTCAGTTCGAGAACGGGTCCATTCCCGGCTTCCGATTTCGCTGACATAGCTTACCTCAACTCCGGCCAGTCTTGCGCCACCCCGAACGGGTTCTCGATGGTCACCACTTTGGGATCACCGCTGGAAACACCGGAAATCCCCACCGTGTAGGCGCGGGTGACGAAGGCCTGCCCCCGGAAACCGAAGACGACACTGTCGCCCGCCTTGGGCTTAACTGCGCCCGTCGTGTCGATCATGCCGTAATAGTCGATTGCCGAGGGTGGCGGAATTTCCACGCTGGCCATCGCACGCGCCGAAGCCGTCGGCGTGTCGGACACGATTGCCTGAACATCGTAATCCGGGAAAACCGGATCGATATAAAGCCCGCCGCCGAAACAGTAGGCGCGCTGCTGGTGAAGATGCGAAACCTCCGAGAGGTAGAGCACGGCAGGGCGCTCCGGCAGGTCCTCAATGGCGTGAAGGGGCGTCGTGCCGTGCAGGCCGTTGCCCGGCTCACACTGCGTTGCGCCCGCCTCGGCCAGCGTGTCGAGCACGATTGACGAAGTGGTGCCCGGCGCGTTCACCTCCACATCGGTGCGACCGATCTTCGCCAGCGCTTCGGCGGCACGGGCGAGCGTCGAGAGGTTGTGCGTGGGCAGAACCTTCTTCTTTTCCTGATCGTAAAGCAGCGCCGGGAATGTGGTGAGACCAGCGAACCGCGCACCATCCAGTCCGTCGATCATCGCCGCCACATCGGCGATGTCCTCCGCAGGGAAGCCGCCCTCATGCCCGCGATAGAACGTGTCGTTCTCCGTGTGGATCCGCGCGAGGAGAGACTGCGTGCGCCCGGCAAGCTTTGCCGCGTGGGCGGCCTCCTGCGCCTTCTCCCTGCTGAAAACGGTCCAGAAATCGGGCGCCAGACGCGATGCGGCCATCGGCGCTTCATGGCGCGGCACCTGCACCAGATGGCCGAGGTGCCCGGTCTTGAGGCCTGCACGATCGCAGGCCACCGCGCATGCCATGTCCACGGCCACGGAACGGTCGATGCCGCCGCGCATGACCGCCCGGCAGAATCCGCTGTTCCGCCCCACCTGCTTGGTCATGGCGAACACTTTCAGGCCATGCCTGTCGGCAGCGGCGCGGAAATGCCGGGCATTTTCCTCCACCGCATCCAGGTCGAGCAGATAGGCATTGGCTGGCACCCTGCCCTCCTGATGCAGGCGGATTGCCGCTTCGATGAATGCGGGATTGCGGCGTCTAAGAACATCGAGAAACATCGGACTTCTCCAGAATTCGGATCAGGCGCGTGTGGTGTCGCGCAGGGAAATGGCAACGGCCAGAAGGATGATGAGCCCGCGCACGATCATCTGATCGGAGACCGAGAGCCCCATCAGGATCAGCCCGTTGTTCAGCATGCCCATGAGAAGCGAGCCGACGAGCGCGCCGATCACGGAGCCCTTGCCGCCGTTCAGCGCCGTGCCGCCGACGATCACGGCCGCGATCACCGTCATCAGGTCGCTTTCGCCGAGCGTGTATTTTGCCGCCTGCAGCCGCCCGGCATAGAGCAGCCCGGCAAGCCCGGCACAGCCGCCGCTTATCATCAGCACCGCAAGACGGATGCGCGGAACCTTGATGCCGGAAACCTGCGCGGCGCGCGCATTGTCACCGGTCGCGATCACATGCGCGCCGAACCGGCTCTCGCGGTAGACCAGATGGCCGACGATCACGGCGGCAAGCGTCCACAGCACAAGCGAGGGGATGCCGAAAACCGAGCCCGAACCGAAGAAGCCGGTGAACGTGTCGCTCAGAACCGGAATTGAGCGCAAATCCGTCATGGAGCGCGCCACACCGGCAAAAAGCCCCATCGTGGCCAGTGTCACAAGAAAGGATGGCAGGCGCAGATAAGCGACCATCATCCCGTTGATCCAGCCAATGGCCAGCCCCGCGCCGAGCCCGGCAAGAATGCCGAACAGCATGGAATGCTCTTGCATCACCACGGCGGCCGCGAGGGCTGCAACGGCAACGATGGAGCCGAAGGAAAGATCGATCTCGCCCGCCGAGAGAACGAAGACGAGGCCGATGGCCATGATCGTCGCCGGCGCGGTCTGGAGCACGATGTTCGAGAGGTTCCTGGTGGTCAGGAAGCCGTCATCCGCGAGCGTGATGGCGAAGAAGAGAAAGATCGCGATGAAGCCCAGATAGATGACGCTGCCCTGCAGATCGAACTTTCTGGCTATCGCGGATGTGCGCTTGAACATGTGACATCTCTGAAAAAACTGAACGGGTTGGCAGGCCGTAGGTTCAGGATCCGGCTACGGCCCGCCGGAGTTGTTACTGGGCCGCGGCCCTGACGCTTTCCGGCGGCTGCCGGTTCATCGACTGCATCCAGCCATCGACAACATTGTCGGAGCCGACACTCAGCGCATCGACGACGAGGAAAGGCTCCACCGTCTTGTCGAGCAGGCCCGCTGCCGCCGCCCGCGCCGCCGTAACGCCGATCTGATAGGCCTCGTCGGCGATGATCGCGGCGATGTTGCCACCCTTCAGCATGTCGAGCGCGGCAGGCTCGTTCAAATCGATCGTTACCACCTTGGTCCGGTCGTTGGACTGCTGACGGAGAACGGAGAGCACGCCCAGAGCCGGCTCGGCCCATGGAGTATAGATGCCGTCGAGATCGGGATTGCGCGAGAGCATGGCGCTTGCAATGTCCTCGGCATTGGCCGGGTCGGTCATGCCGGATTCGATCACGATCTCGATTTCGGGATACGCGTTTTCGATGGTCCATTTGAACGCACCGTCGCGCTGATTGGTGACCGGAAAATCGGCATCGTGGAACATGTAGCCCACCTTGCCCTTGCCGCCGATGGCTTCGGCCAGCGCCACAGCCGCCTTGTTGCCGATCTGAAAGAGATCGGCCGAAACCACGGTCGTGTAATCCTCACCATGGGTGAAGCCCTGCACCGCATTGTCGATGAAGACGAGCTCGACGCCCGCATCCCTGGCAACGCCATAGACGGACTTGGCCGTCGGCGGATCGATGGGCAGCGATACGATGATGGAGGGATTGCGTGCCATCACCGTTTCCACATCGGCCTTCTGGCGCGCGGTGTCGAAACCCGCATCGGTCTCCGCGACCACCTCGATGCCAAGTCGGGCGAATTCATCCTTCGCACCCTGCGCGACGGCGTTCGACCAGTCATAGAGTTCGTGCCAGACGAGCGCGGCGGTGTGGCCGCCGGACTTTATGGTCTCGATATCCGCATCGCTGAGGGTGAGCGAAGCCGCCGGCGTTGGCGCCTCACCGTTCGGCCCGACCGTCGCGGGCTGTTCGGCAAAGGCCATCGCGGTTGTCACTGCCAGAAGCGGAACCGCTGCAATAAGAGCTTTGAGTTTCATATCGTTTCCTCCCGTTTCCCCGTTTGGCGGCCGCGCCCGGCGGCCGCCGCGCAGGCATTATTTCCCGGCCTGCATCACGCTTTTCGGCGCATCCACATGCAGCGACTGTTGCCAGGCTTCGCCCACATTGTCGGCAGTGGCGGTCACAGCCGGCGCAACGATGAAAGGCGGCGTCTCTTCACCGATCAGAGCCAGTGCGCCGGTCGCCGCCATGGCGCGACCAAGCTCGTAGGCTTCATCGGCGACGATGGCGGCCACATTGCCACCACGCACCATGTCGAGCGCGACCGGTTCGCTTAGATCGAGCGTGACCACCTTCGTGGTCTTGTTGCCATTGGCGCGCAGGGCGGCCAGAACACCTTCGGCAGGCCCCGCCCAGGTCACGAAGATGCCGCCGATATCCGGGTTTTTCAGAAGCATCGCATTCGCGATCTCTTCTGCCCGCGCGGGATCGCTGATGCCCTGTTCGGCAACGATCTTCATTTCCGGATAGTCGTTTTCGATGGTGGTCTTGAAGGCGTTGTCACGCTGGTTGGTCACGTAATAATCGGCATCGTGATAGACCCAGCCCACCGTGCCCTTGCCGCCCATGGCCTTTGCCAGCGCATCGGCGGCCTGCTTGCCCATCTGGAACAGATCGTCGGTGACAATCGCCGCATAGTCGGCACCGTGCTTGTAGTCTTTCGGCAGGTTGGAGAGGAAAACAAGCTTCACACCCTGCGCCTTCGCTTCCTCGAAGGCCGCAGCCGATGTCACCGGGTCGAGCGGCAGCGAAAGAATGATGTCCGGCTTCTTGGCCATGGCCGTTTCGATGTCGCTGCGCTGCTTGGCGGCGTCGAAACCGGCGCTGGTGGTTGCCACCACTTCAATGCCAAGTCGCGCGAACTCGTCGCTTGCGCCGGCCGTCACCGCATTCACGAAATCCGACTGGTCGTGCCACAAAAGGGCTGCGCGGTGGCCGCCTGCCTTCAGGCCTTCGACCTTATCGTCGGGAACCGAAACCTCGGCTGTGGGCGTAGCGGTCTCGCCCTGCGGACCAACGGTCTGCGCATAAGCGCCACCCGTGATGAAAAGCGCGGAAAGCGATGCCGCGCGCAACAGATTGACTATCGACATGATTTTCTCCTCTTCCCCTTCTCTTTGCCCCTTGCGGGCGCTTATGCGTTTTCGATGCCGCAATAGCCGGCGATAAAGCTCGCGAAGCCGACAATGCCCGCGAAATATTCCTCAACGCTCACGCGCTCTTCGAATGTGTGGCAGTTGGAGATATCGCCCGGCGCACAATAGACGGTCGGGCAACCGACCCGGTCGATCAGGAAAGGCGCTTCCGACCAGTAGGGAGCCCCGGTCACCGCGCCCCGGCCCGGCAGCGCTTCATTCATCGCTGCCGCCAGGGCCTGAATGTCCGGGCGTTCGGGATCGACTTCGGCAGGCGATCCGCCATGGCGATGGTCCCGGCCGGCAGGATAGTCCAGCGAGACGGATGTGCCGGTGCCGGCGACGGCTTCATTGACCACGCCCTCGAGCTCAGCGACCGCATCGTCCAGCGCCTCGCCGGGCAAAAGTTTGCGAATGAGCGAAATCCGGCATTCGCCAGGCACGGCTATATAGCCGCCGCCATCGATGCCGGTCACAAGGGCAAAGGCCCGTCCGACAAGCGGGTGGCTGGCCCTTCCGGCAATCGCGTCCGAGTGGCGCCAGATCGCATCGAGAACACCGTGCATGGCCCTGAGCGCGTCGACGCCCTCTTCGGGAACACCGAAATAGGCCGACTTTCCGGTCACCGTGACATCCGCAATGAAAAAACCCATCTGGGCCGGAAAAACGGAGAGCTTCGTCGGCTCGACATAAACCGCGAAATCCGGCTTTGCGATTTCGCCGCGTTCGAAGCGCTGCGTCAGGTCCTTGATGCCGGCACTTACACCCGTTCCGGGTTCCCCGCTCTCCTCGTCACCGACGAACGCAAAGGAGACGTCACCCTTGAGTGCCAGTCCCGCTCGATCCAGCAGATCGAGCGCGCAAAGCGAGGCTGAGATGCCGGCCTTGAGATCGCCTGAGCCCCGCCCCCAGATTTCACCGTCGATGACGACGCCGGAGAACGGGTTTTCGCGCTCGGTGCCCTCCCAGTGCTCGGCCCAGCCGCGCACATGCACCGTGTCGGTGTGGCCGATGAAAAGGAGCCGCGGACCACCGCCCGCCCCTTTGCGCTCGCCCCAGACATTGGGACGGCCTGGCAGGAATTCGGCACTCTGCGGCGAGAGCCCGAGTTTCCACATCTGCGTTTCAAGGAAGGAAACGAAGTTGGCCTCGTTGCCGGTCACGCTCTCCCGCGCTATCGCGCCCTTGAGAAGGTCCAGCGCGGAATCGGCATCGAAAGCGCTTTTCAGCCTGTCCTGCACGCTCCTGTCGCCCGTCATTGCGCCGCCTCCACCAGCTTGACCACCTTCGCCGGAGGCAGGCTGATCTCGGCTCCCGGCACACCGCCTGCGAAGAGCGTTGAATGAAGATGTGTGAGCCCCACGGCCGCGCCACCGACAATCGCAACGCGCGACCCCAGCTCGGAAACATCGAGCTCCACCGGAGACGGAAAACAGAGCGGCAGCAGGTCGCGCACACGCTCGACCAGTTCTCTGCGGCTGCCTATGGACCCTCCGAGCACGACCTTGCCGGGATTGGTGATCGCGCAGATCGCGGCGACGGCGCGCGCCACATAGCGCGCCGTTTCGTCGAGAACCTGACGCGCGTGGACGTCACCCGCCCCAAGCGCATCGAAAATTCCCGGAACGTCGAGTTCACGGCCGGACAGCTCCCGATATCGCCGGCGGATGCCCGCGGTTCCGGTCACGCGCTCCAGCGCACCCACCTTCAGCGATTCCGCTTCAAACGGATCGGTGCCAAACGGCAGAAAGCCAAGCTCACCCGCCGCGTTGCCGAAGCCGCGTACCAGGACGCCACCGACCATCAGCCCCGCGCCAATACCCGTTCCGATGGCGATGTAGGCCAGATCGTCCACACCGGCGACACTGCCAATCCAGTGCTCACCGATGGCGGCAAGGTTGACGTCATTCTCCAGAACGATCTCGACCCCGAGTTCAGCGGCGAGCGCCGCACGCACATCGAGCGTCTCGAAACCCGTCACATTGGGTGACATCACAATGCGCCCGCGCTCCTGATCCGGCACGCCAGGCACACCGACAACGGCCATGCGGAGTCTTTCATAGGGGATATTGTTGTGCGCCGCAGCCTCGCGGCAAAGACGGGCAATCTGGCTGATCACATGAACACCGCCCCGTGCATCCGTCGGCTCGGTCACTTCCGCCAGAACCTGACAGGAAAGATCGGCAATCGCCGCGCGCACCTTGGTACCACCAAGATCGACGGTGGCGATGCAGGCTGCGTCCGGGACGATTTCGTAGGTGACGGCGCTTCGCCCCACATGCCCCTGGGTGCGCCCGGTCTCCCGGATCCAACCGTCCTCCTCGAGCTGACGGGCGATCTCGGAGATCGTCTGCTTGGAAAGACCTGTCTGCTTGGCAATGCTTGCGCGGGAGATCGGACCGCAATGAACGATCGCCTCCATGACCATGCAGAGAGAGAATTGACGGGAGATGCGCGGAGCTTCGTTCACAGCCATTTCTTTTAGTTCGTTCTGTTACCGAACTTATTACACCGTTTCGCATCTCAGTCAATCGCTCTCACGTCGGATTGGTGCTCGGCGTGTGGAGTTACGTCACCCGGCCAACAGCGGGCGCACTCGGAGTGCATTCGCAAAAATTATTATATTTCAATAAATTAGTGCGACGCTACCAGCGCTCGATGGCGCCTGGAATGTCTTCAAGGAGCCGCTCCTTGTTGAGGAGGCCGGCATCCTCCAGCTTCTCGAAATCAGGAAGATCTCGAAGCGTTTCAAACCCGAAATGGGCAAGAAAGGCCGACGTCGTCACATAGGTATAGGGCGCGCCCGGCTGCGGGCTGCGCGGACCGGAGGCGATGAACCCGGAACGGCGCAGCTTAGCGATCACATCGCGCGAGATCTCGCGGGCAAAAAACCTCGACAGCTCGGCGCGCGTGATCGGCTGAAAATAGCCAATGGTCATCAGCACCAGCGCCTCGACATCGCTCAGGCTTTCCCCGGTCTCGACAATGCCGAATGCCGTTCGTATCGCCTCGGCAAGTGACGGACGGGTCCGGTGCTGCCAGCCACCCGCCACACGCACCAGTTCATAAGGCCGGTCTGCAAGTTCTGCGCGGATGTCCTCGATGATCAGATCGAGATTGCAGTCGCGACCCACAACCCGAAGCAGCGTCTCGCGGCTGACCGGGTCCGGCGCCGCGAAGATCACCGCTTCCACACGCGCCATCCATTCGCGCCAGCGCAGGGCTGGCGGCAGATGCTCCAGTTCCCGATCGAACAGGGGATTGTCTGCGTCCACATCACTCTTGTGCCGGCTGGCTTGCGGGCTCATCTCTCAGATTCCGTATCGGCGGCGACTGTTTCTTGTCGGGCGTCCGATGCCAGACAAAGGAAACATCCTGCACATATCGCGCCGCCACATGGTGGACCGTAGCGCCCTCTGGCTCGTTGTGGCGCAGATCGAATCATGTCTCTACCTTGATGAACCCCGCCCGCTCTTTCAACGAAAGAGCTTCCGCAACACTCCCCCATCGACAGGTTTTCGGTGTGCAGCGCAAATGCGGCAGCTATGGCAGAAAGCGCATGAAGCAGAACCGTTCATTTTCGGATCATCAAATGTTGCCGCGCGATGACCAAATTGATTTTGCAGTTCGCCGTGAATGATCCTACACGCCACCGGACCGCATCGCGCCGGCTCCGGTCGGCGATACAGAATGCACCCCCAGAGGGAACCTTGAGGCTCCCGAACTGGCCGGGCTGAACGAAAACCGGAGTCATTTCCGTTCAGGCAAACACGTTTCCTCCAGATAGCAGATTTTTGAAATCATGAATCGAACTCGCGAACACTGGACCTCGAGAATGGGGTTCATTCTGGCTGCCGCCGGCTCGGCTGTCGGCCTGGGCAATGTCTGGCGCTTTCCCTATGTCACGGGGGAGAACGGCGGCGGGGCGTTTCTCCTGATCTATCTCGGCATCGTCTTTTCGATTGGCGTCTCGGTTCTTGTCGCGGAGCTGATCATCGGCCGCTCAACGCAGCTCGATCCCGCAGGCGCGTTCAGAAAACTCGCTGGCGGCGCCTGGCCGATTGTCGGGTATATGAGCATTCTCACCGCGTTCGTGATCCTGTCGTTCTACTGCGTGATCGCCGGATGGACCGTCGCCTACATGATCAAGTCGATCACCGGCTCGGTGCTGACGGCAAATCCGGAAGACATCGGCGGCGTGTTCGATGCCTTCATCACCGATCCGCTCGAGCCGGTCTTATACACCGCACTTTTCATCGGGCTCACCGTCTTTGTCGCGCTTGGCGGTGTCGCCAGCGGCATCGAGCGTGCGGCGCGCATCCTCATGCCGGCGCTGTTCGTCATTCTCCTGGTCCTGGTCGCGCGCTCGGTCACCCTGGACGGTGCCGTCGAAGGCATTGCGTTCTTTCTGGAGCCCGATTTCTCGAAAGTGACGTGGGAGACCCTGCTGGCTGCCCTTGGGCAGGCCTTCTTCTCCCTGTCGCTCGGCATGGGGGCGATGATCACCTATGGCTCGTACATGCAGCGCCATGACGACATTGCCGGTTCGGCCCTCGCCGTTACGGTTCTGGACGCACTCGTCGCCGTGCTGTCCGGGCTGGTAATCCTGCCGGCGGTCTTTGCCTTCGGTGCCGCCCCGACCGCCGGGCCGGGCCTCACCTTCATCACCCTGCCCTCGATCTTCGCGCAGATGCCGTTCGGCTTTCTTTTCGCCGCCCTTTTCTTCTTTCTGCTGGCCATCGCCGCGCTGACAAGCGCGGTCGCCCTTTTGGAGGTGGTCATCGCCTATTTCATGGACGAAGGCAGCGCGAACCGGAAGAAAGTGGCCGTCACAGCCGGCATTGCCACCTTTGCCCTTGCCGTGCCCGCGTCTCTCAGCCTCGGCGTGATGTCCGGTTTCACCATCGGTGGAAAAGTGCTCTTCGATGCGCTGGACTATCTCACCAACAACATCACGCTGCCGCTCGGCGGGCTTCTGGTCGCCCTGTTCCTGGGGTGGGTTCTGAAGCACAGGGGCGAAGAAGAATTTGTCGACGGCTCCACTCTTGCTCCGGCTCTGGTCGGGGCATGGCGGTTCATTATCCGTTATGTCGCGCCCGTGGCGATCCTGCTGATCCTCATCAATGGCCTCGGCTTCATCTGAAGCCGGGGGACGAAGGGCTCCGCCACTCTGCGCGCCGGCATTTTTCGGGCGTGCATTGATATATGTCAATTTTGGATAGATTATTTGAAATCATTCATATAGCATATAAAGGATGGAGACGCGGGACCTTCAGACTTTTCTGGCTGTTGCCGAAACAGGAAGCATCACCAAAGCGGCGGTGCTGCTGGAACGTTCTCAGCCCTCCGTCACCCGCACCATCCAGGAACTTGAGGCAAAACTCGGCTTTTCGCTTCTCCAGCGCGCCGGCAGGCGGGTCATGCTGTCCGATGAGGGCATCGCCTTCGAAGAAGAAGCCCGCCGTGTCCTGAACTCGCTGACGGGACTGGCAGCCCGCGCGCGTGCCATTGCCACCGGCCGGGGCCGCACGCTTCAGGTGGCGGCGACATCCGCCATCGCAACCGGCGTCATCCCCGCCGCGCTTTCCCAATTCGCCGTCGAAAAACTGCCACCTGAAATCCAGATCGCACAATATCTGCCCAACCGGGTTGCCCAGGAAGTGGGCTCCGGCGGTGCCGAACTCGGCTTTTCCAGCATGCCGCTGGATGTGCCCGGTCTGGAGGTCGTGCGCCTTTATTGTGCCAACGACGTTGCCGCCCTGCCCGAAGGCGACCCGCTAGCCGACCATGACGTGGTGCCGCTTTCGGCCTTTGCCGGTCGCAGGTTCGTGACCATGCTCGATCCGGGCCGCTTCCAGCGACAGGTTTCGCAGACGATGGAAGCGCGCGGCGTCACACCCGGCCCGCTGATCCGCACCAATGTGTCCTATTCCGCACTCCGTCTTGTGCAGAAAACCGGCGTCGTTTCCATCATCGACCCGGTCAGCGCATACGGTGTGCAACTGCCCGGTGTGGTGATACGGCCGATCGATGTTGCCGTCCCGTTTTACTGGGGCGCCGTCACCGCGTCATCACGCCCCCTTCGCCCTCTCGTCACCCAAATGATCGAAGCCGTCGAAGCCGAAGCGCTCCGTCTCATTCCCGACCTGCAGATACTCGACCCCGCACGCAGTGCGCAGACCATAGACCGGCATGCTTCAGACAGTCCGGTCCCCCACCGAGGATCAGAATGACCAGTCAGCCCCACACCACGCCCGGAGCCGCGAACAGTCTGGATGCCCTGGCAAAGCGCATCCGCTTCGATCTCGATTGCCTCAACCTTCCATCGCCCAACTGGGTGCCCGAGAAGCAGAGCGGCAGGGGCGAAAAGATTCACGATGTGGTGGTCATCGGCGGCGGCATGTGCGGCCTCGTCGCAAGCTTCGCGCTTCGCACCAGCGGCATCCGCAACATGCGCATCTTCGACCGAAACCCTGAAGGGCTCGAAGGTCCGTGGCTGACCTATGCCCGCATGGAAACCCTTCGCTCGCCCAAGACACTGCCCGGCCCGGCCTATGGCATGGGGGCGCTGACCTTCCGCGCGTGGTACGAGGCGCAGCATGGCGCCGCGGCCTGGGAACGGCTCGACAAGATCCCCCGTCCCATGTGGATGGAGTATCTCATCTGGTACCGGAACGTGCTCGATCTCCCCGTCGAGAACGAGGTGGAGGTCACCAGTGTCACGCCGGAGGGTGAATTCCTGCGGCTGGAGCTGCGCGGCGCGGGCGCAAAGGAAAGCTCCGTCCTCACCCGCAAATTCGTCATGGCAACAGGCCGCGACGGCACCGGCCACCCCAACATTCCCGATTTCGTTTCCGGCCTGCCGAAACATCTCTGGGCCCACTCCTCCGAAGACATCGATTTCCCTTCGCTCAAGGGCAAGCGCGTCGTCGTGATCGGTGTCGGCGCCTCGGCGGTCGACAATTCGGCCGAAGCGCTGGAAGCCGGCGCCAAGGAAGTGCGCCACCTCATCCGCCGCCGCGAAATGCCCACCATCAACAAGATGATGGGCATCGGCTCCTTCGGCTTCACATCGGGCTATGCGGCACTGCCGGACGAATGGCGCTGGCGTTTCATGCAGTACTCCTTCAGCACGCAGACGCCTTCGCCGCGCGGTTCGACCATGCGCGTCAGCCGGCATGAGAATGCCTTCTTCCATTTCGGGCAGGGCATAGCCCGCGTCTGGAACGACGGCGACGAGGTGGTCATCGAGACCACCGCCGGCAAGACCGTACGCACCGACTATCTCATCCTCGGCACCGGTTTCACCGTCGATCCCCTGGCCCGCGCCGAGCTCGGCGATGCCGCTGGCGAGATCCTGCTTTGGCGCGACCGCTACACGCCGCCGGCCGGCGAGGAAAGCCGCGAACTGGCCAACTTCCCCTACCTGAACGCCGACTTCTCTTTCCGCGAGCGCACGCCCGGTGCCGCCCCGTGGCTCTCCAGCATCTACTGCTTCAATTACGGTGCTTCCGCGAGCCTCGGTAAGGTTTCCGGCGACATTCCCGGCATCAGCGACGGTGCCCGCTGGCTCGCCTATTCCATCGCCGCAACGCTTTACGGCGAAGACGTCGAGACCCACTGGCGGGCGATGCTCGACTACGAAAAGCCCGAACTGCTCGGCGACGAATGGACCGAAACCGAGCTTGAAGACTGCGCAGCCAGGGGCGAGCGCGAACCGACCTATCAGACTGGAGGCTGAACACCGCATGAGCGACCTTTCGCCCAACGACATCGTCATCGCACAGGCCGGGATCGGCGCAAGCGGCTCCGTCCGCGAAGCACTCGAAGGCCGCGCCGACATCATGGCCATGACGCAGGCAACGCATGATGCTGCCCTGAAGCCCAGCGACCCGGGCGGCCTCTCCCATGGAGAACGCGCCGCACTCGCCACGCGGGTTGCCCGGCTCAACGAAGACGAGGCCCTTGCCGCGCACTACATGACACTGCTCGAAGAAGCTGGTGCTGACGAAGCCGTCTCAGCCATGGCCGACCCGGCCCATGACGGCGAAGGGGATGCCCGACGGGCCGCGCTTCTCGCCTACACCGACCTCGTTTCCACGCATCCGCGCGACACGACACCGGAAGACATCGAAGCACTGAAGAGCGCCGGCATTTCCGACGCCGACATCGTCCGGCTTTCCGAACTGAACGCATTCCTGGCCTATCAGATCCGCGTGATCGCCGGCCTCAAGCTGATGAGGGCGACGGCATGAGCACGATCATCCACGAGTTCACCACGAAGATCCCCGGCTGGCGCCCGCGCGTTCAGCCCATCAGGCTGGACGAGGCCACGCCCGAACAGCTCGACGCTTTGAAGGTCACGCCTTCCAACACGAAGGTCTCCGACTATGTGCTCGTGCTCGCCAATGATGTCGAGACGCTGAAAGTCCGCACCCCGCTTTTCAACGCGATCATGTATAATCGCGGCGGCATGGGCCGGGCAGAGCGTGAGCTGAGCGCCGTTGGCGCCTCGGTGGTCAATCGCTGTGTCTATTGCGCCGCCGTCCATGCGAGCCGGTACAACCAGCTCACCAAGGATGAGCTGGCAATGCAGGCCATCTTCGCCGATGGCGAGGAAGCGGAACTTGATGAACGCCAGAAGGCGATCTTCCTGTTTGCGGCAAAGCTGTCCAAGGCGCCGAGCGAGGCGACCGAAGAAGACATGCAGGCGCTGCGCGATGCCGGGCTCAAGGACGACGAGATTCTCGATCTCATTCTGTCCGCATCGCTGTTCGGCTGGGCAAACCGGCTGATGCACACGCTGGGCGATCCGGTGGTCGAGTAGAAACTTTTGGGGCTGATGTTTTGAGTAAAGTGGAAAACAATCTGCGTGTGGGCATCGCCGGGGCCGGAGCCATCGCCTTCGGCGCCGCGGCCTTTCTTGAGCAGTCGGGCCACAGCCCGGTTCTCTGGTCGCCCTCCGGCGAACGCACAAAGAGACTGGCAGCGGGCGAACCCCTGATTGCCACCGGTGCTGTCGAAGGCACGTTCCGTCCGGGCGTTGCGCCGTCGGCCGAGGCGCTCGTCGCCGATGCAGACGTGATCCTGATTGCCCTGCCCGGCTACGGCCACAAGCACGTCTTCGATGCGATCGCACCGCATATCCGCTCCGATCAGGCGGTGATTATTTCCTCGCACGCCTCGTTTGGCGCGCTCTACCTGTCAAAGCTTCTGGCCGCGCGCGGCATCACAGCCCCCATCGTCGCATGGGGCACCACCGCCACGACAGGCCGCCAGCCGAGCCTGGTGGAGGCCAGCGTCAACACCGTGCGCAGCAAGGTCGATCTCTGCACGGTTCCTGAAAGCCGGGCCAGCGAAGGACTGGAGCTTTGCCAGCGTCTTTTCGGCGATCGCTTTGTGGAGCGCGACGGACTGCTCGCCATTGGCCTCAGCAATCTGAACCCGCAAAACCATATGGGCATCGCCCTGTGCAACATGACCCGCATGGAGCATGGCGAAACCTGGAGCCAGGGTTTCAACGTTACACCCAATGTGGGGCGGCTTCTCGAAGCGCTCGACCGTGAGCGGCTGGCCATCGCAGAAGCGCTTGGCCTTTCGGTCCGCACCATATTCGAGCATTTTCATCTGTCGTTCCACGTGCCGCAGGACACCGTCTCGGCCATGAACCAGAAAATGCATGAGGAAGGCCGCGGCGGCACCGGTCCTGCCACGGCAGACAGCCGCTACGTCACCGAAGACGTGCCTTATGGCCTGCTCATGACCGTGAAACTCGGTGAACTGACCGGGTGTGACGCCAGACTGCATCGCGCCGGCGTGGAAATATTCTCCGCCATGTATGGGCGTGATTTCTTCGCTGAGAACGAGCTTCTCAACGCCCTGGCGATAGACACGATGGCACTCGATGACCTGAAGACCCTGTGCCGTGAGGGCTATGCTTCGCAGACGCAACCCGCATAAACACAGGGCGACAACAGGGGCCGCCAAGAGCTCCGACAACACGATTGAGAACGCGACGAACAGACACCAACCGAAAGAGGGTTAGAACGATGACCAAATTCATCACCAACCGCAGGCAATTCATCAAGAGCAGCGCCGCCGGCGCCGCCCTTGTCGCTGCCCCTGCCTATCTCCGCTCCACAGCAGCGCGCGCCTCGGGCGTCGTCAATGTGTGGACCTATGCCAACTTCATTCCCGATGATTTCAAGGCCGAGTTCGAAAAGGACACGGGCATCGAAATCCAGATCCGCCTCGTCGACGATCAGGGCAAGCAGTTCAACCTGCTCGCCGCCGAAGCACCGAACCCGACCGCCGACATCGTCACGGTCGCCGGGCACCGTTTCCTTCAGTTCATCTCTTCCGATCTTCTGGCTCCGCTCGATACGGATCGCCTCAAGAACTGGGGCAACATCAACCCGATCTATTCGGAGAGCGACTGGGCCACAATCGACGGCAACAAATGGGGCGCGCCGATCCTGTCGGGTGCCGAAATCCTCGCCTACAACACCGAGGTTGTCAGCGAAGACGAAGTGAAGAGCTGGGACGTTCTTTTCTCGGACAAGTACAGCGGACAGACGGCCTACACCATCCAGGACATGATGTCCGTCGTCATGCTCTACAAGGGCTATGACGGCAACATGGTCGCCTATATGGACGATCCGGAGAAGGCTGCGGAGATCGTTGCGGAAGCACGCGACTTCCTGATCGAGAAGAAGCCGCTCGTGCGCAAATATTACGACGCAGGCGCGGAAGTGCAGCAGATGTTCATCAATCAGGACATCGTCCTGGCTCACGCCTGGAACGGCCCGATCGCCAAGCTCATCACCGATGGCTTCCCGGTCGACATGACCATTCCGAAGGAAGGCACCTATGGCTTCGTCTACACGCTGAACGTCGCCAACAATGCTCCCAATTCCGACAATGCCTATACGCTTCTCGATGCGCTGCTGGCCAATCCGGAAGTGGGCGCGCAGATGACCCAGTCGTCGGGCTTCATCTCCACCTACAAGGGCGCCGACCAGTATCTCTCGGACATCGAGAAAAAGGCATCGTCCTTCACGGAAGAAGAACTGGCCGGTCTGCAATTCTTCCGCGCCGAGGCCAACGACATGAAATACAAGCTCGTCGACCCGGCCGTGGAGCAGATCAAGGCCGCCTGATGGCCAAAACGCCGGGCGGGCAGCCCCCGCCCGGCAGGTCTTAAACCTTCGTCGTGCGGCCGGGTTCATCAACCCCCGGACAGCGCGCAATGAAAAACACGAGCAACCGTCTCAATGGCCCACGCAGATACCGACAGGGCAGACCTTCGAAAGTCGACCGCGCCGGATGGCAGGATGACCTTTTGGGGAGCACTGCTGCAGAACGGCGCTTATCAGGCCGTCGCCAACACGCTGTTCAAGTCGCAGCGCCGCCAGTTCTGGATTCTGGCGAGCCTGCCGCTCTTCTGGATATTCTTTGCCAATCTCGGCCCCATCGTCGAGATGTTCTGGATCGGATTTCTGGACTCCTATCCGCCAAAAGTGGGTCATGAGCCGCAGTTCACGCTCGCGAACTGGGCAGCGTTCTTTCAGGACCGGGTGTTCATCATCCCGTTCTTCCGCACGCTGGCCTTCTCGTTCATCTTCACCGCGATCACGCTGCTCATCACCTATCCGGTGGCCTATTTTCTGGCCAAGCATGTAAGCCGCAAGAACCAGCTTCTGTTCCTGCTGCTCCTGCTCATCCCGTTCTGGGTGGGCGAGATCGTGCGCACCTACGCGATCATGATCCTGCTCGGCAACAACGGCGCGGTCAATCTGGCGCTCAAGTCGCTCGGGCTCATCGATCGACCCATACCGTTCATGTATACGGGCTTCTCGCTCGGTGTCGGCATCATCTATCTGACCGCGCTTTACATGCTTCTGCCGCTCTACTCGGCACTGGAAAAGCTGCCAGACAATTATCTCGAAGCCGCAGCCGATCTCGGTGCCGGTGCGTGGACACGCTTCCGCCGTATCACGCTGCCGCTTTCCAAGGAAGGCATCGCGTCGGGCTGTACGCTCGTCTTCCTGATTTCGACCGGCTATTACGCGACACCGGTGCTGCTCGGCGGGCCACGCTCGACCGTCTTTGCGGAAACCATTGCCGGCTTCTTCCACGTCGCCGGCGATCAGTGGCCCATGGGCGCGGCGTTCTCCTCGATCATGCTGATCGCGACGCTCGGCGTAACCGGCCTTTTCCTCAAGCTGATGGGCCGTGACGGAAAGGGGATGATGCGATGACCCGTAACACACGCATTCTGATGTCGGTCATCTACTGGGCCTTCATCGTCTATCTCTTCGTGCCGCTGGCGCTCATGGTCACCATGGGCTTCAAGGATTCGAAGTTCATCGGTTTCCCGATCCGCTCCTGGACACTCGACTGGTACGCCGCCGTCATACAGGACACGCAGGTCCTGTCGGTCTTCGGCTATTCGATGACCATCGCCATTGCGACCACGATCCTGTCCTTGATCATCGGCACCTGGGTGGCCGTGTTCCTTGGCCCCAACCAGTTCCGGGGCAAGGCGATCATCTTTGCGCTCGCCTGCCTGCCGGCGGTCATCCCCGGCATCATCTCGGCCATCGCGCTGCGCATCTTCGCCCGCCTGATCGACATCGAGCCGGGCATGTTCGCCATCATTCTCGGCCACACGGTGCACAATGTGCCCTTTGTCGCTCTGGTGGTGATGGCGCGCCTTTCGACCCAGCCGAAGAGCCATATCGAGGCCGCGCGCGATCTGGGAGCCGACAGCATCGTCGCCTTCTTCCGCGTCACGCTGCCCTATCTGAAGCCCGCGCTGATCGGAGCCGGCATCTTCTGCATGCTCCTGTCCTTTGACGATTTCGTGCGCGCCTTCTTCCTCGGCGGCTACCAGCCGACGCTTCCGGTGCTGATCTTCGCCAAACTGCGTTCGGGCATGTCGCCCGAGATCAACGCCATTTCCACCATCGTTCTCATCATGACCGCGATCCTCGGCCTGTGGGCCGAGCGTTCCATGCGGCGCCTGAACAAAGGTTCCTGACCATGACCGGCGAAAAGGACACCATCGTCCATATCGACAACGTCACCAAACGCTTCGGCAATGTCGTCGCGGTGGATCAACTGGACATGAAAATCATGGCCGGCGAATTCGTCACCTTCCTCGGCCCCTCCGGCTGCGGCAAGTCGACGACCCTGCGTATGCTCGGCGGGTTCGAAAACCCCACCGAGGGCCGGATCGTGCTCGATGGCGTCGATGTGACAAGCCAGCCGCCCAACCGGCGCGACGTCAACATGGTGTTTCAGGACTATGCGCTCTTCCCGCACATGACCGTGGGCCAGAACGTGTCCTTCGGGCTCGAACTCAAGGGCAAGTCACGGCCCGAGATCGAACGCCGCATGACGGAACTGCTCGACTTCCTGCAGCTTTCCGGCTTCCGCGACCGCACGCCCGACCAGCTTTCCGGCGGCCAGCGCCAGCGCGTCGCGCTTGCCCGCGCGCTTGCCCCGGATCCGAAACTCCTGCTCTTGGACGAGCCACTCGGCGCGCTCGATGCCAAGCTGCGTGGCCAGGTGCAGATCGAGCTGAAAGACATTCAGAAGCGCACGGGCAAAACCTTCTTCTTCGTCACCCACGACCAGGAAGAAGCGCTGACCATGTCCGACCGCATCGTCGTCATGAACGCGGGCCGCGTGGAACAGGACGGTACGCCCGAAGATCTCTACTTCCGACCCGAAAGCCGTTTCGTCGCCGAGTTCATCGGCGAGACGAACCTGATCAACGGCACCGTGCGTGGCGTGGAGGAGAACGCGGTCGTTCTCGACTGGAACGGCCTTTCCATCCGCGGTTCGGGCCATGGGCACCGGCCCGCCGCGGGCGATAACGTCACCGCCTCGCTAAGGCTGGAAAACGTGACCTGCCACAACAAAAAACCGGCAAATCAGAATGCCGTCGAGGGCAAGGTGATCAGCAAGCTCTTCAAAGGCAGTCGCACCTCGCTGGACATCCGCGTCGGCGAGCGCGAAGACAGTATCATCCGCGCCTATATGGACGCCGGCAATGCTGCCGAAATCGCCAATGATCAGCTCTGGATTAGCTGGGAGCCGGAGCGGCTCACGGTGCTGCGCGACTGAGTGCGGGCGTGGGGCGTCGTGATGACACGACGCCCTTCACCCGGCCTCGGGCTGGCCGATCCAGGTCTCGAATTCATCGAGCTGGGCGAAGGTCGCAGGGCGCAGCCTTCCCCATTTGGATGCGTCGGAGACCAGAAACCTACGCTGCGACCGCGCCATCGCCGCGCGTTTGACGGCAACCTCGTGAAAGTGAAAGCAGGTCACGCCTTCGCTTTCATGGATACCGGCGGCGGAGAAAAAGCCCTTGGTGATGTTGATCTCCTGCAGCATCCTGAGGGCGGTGTCTGAGCTAAAACTTCCGCTTTCGGGATGATAGATGCCGGCAAGCAGTATGAGATTCACCCCTTCCAGCCGCGATATGATTTCGGCGATGTTCATCGCCTGCGTCACCACCGTGACATTCGCGTTCTGCGGAAGATTGGCAGCCAGATACTGCAGCGTCGATCCGCAGTCCACGAAGATCGTATCCTCCGGTTCAACCAGAGCTGCCGCGCGGCGCGCCACCTGCGTCTTGGCCTGCGTGTTCGTCCCCTGAGCATGAGACAGCGAATAGCGTTCGCCATTCTCATTGGCAGACATAATGTAACCGCCGAGGCACAAAATGCCATTCTCGCCATCCCCCAGATCGCGCCGGATCGTTATCTCGGATGTGTTCAGCGCCTGCGCCGCCTCGGCGATGTGCAGTATGGTCCCTGACGCGCAGAGCTTCTTGAGCGCCTCAATCCGCGCCGCTCGTCCGGATGGTCTCGCCACATGATTCTCCTGGCCATTGAGTTTGAGCGATACTCCATCGCCTGGGCGGGTATCTGCAAGTGTGATCATTCGCTTGCAGAGGGTTGCAGGTTATGATCGGATATGATCATATTGAACCGAATTGATCAATATTGCCGCAAGATATTGAGTTAATTCGTTCAATATGTGTTCCCGATGCGCAAATTTCCTGCGCATTACCGGAACCAAGGAGGAGGATCCGTCAATGAAAGCTCTGCTCACCGCAGCTTCTTTAGCCCTGTCCCTTTTGGGCACGTCCGCGCTCGCGGAACAGATCGTGGATACATCCAAGCTCAACAATGAGCTGATCGCCACGAAAGACGACAAGAAATACACGATCGCAACCGTCGTGAAGGTCGACGGCATCGCCTGGTTCGACCGCATGCGCGACGGTGTCGAGCAGTTCAAGGCCGATACCGGACACGATGTCTGGATGGTCGGCCCGAGCCAGGCTGATGCCGCCGCTCAGGTGCAGATCATCGAAAACCTCATCGCCCAGGGCGTCGATGCCATCGCCGTCGTTCCGTTTTCGGTGGAAGCCGTCGAGCCGGTGCTCAAGAAGGCGCGCGACCGCGGTATCGTCGTCATTTCGCACGAGGCCTCGAACCTCGAAAACACCGATTACGATCTCGAGGCCTTCGACAACCTCGCCTACGGCGCCAACCTTATGAAGGAGCTCGGCAAGTACACGGGCGGCAAGGGCAAATATGTCGCCACCGTCGGCTCGCTGACCTCCAAGAGCCAGATGGAGTGGGTGGACGGCGCCGTCGCCTATCAGAAAGAGCACTTCCCGGACATGGAAATGGTCGGCGACCGTCTCGAAACCTATGACGACGCAGCCACCGACTACACCAAGCTCAAAGAGGCGATGACCACCTATCCGGACATCACCGGCATTCTCGGCGCTCCGATGCCGACCTCGGCCGGCGCCGGTCGCCTGATCGCCGAAGGCGGCCTGAAGGACAAGGTCTTCTTCGCCGGCACGGGCCTCCCCTCCGTCGCGGGCGAATATCTCGCCAATGGCGACATCCAGTACATCCAGTTCTGGGATCCGGCCGTTGCCGGCTACGCCATGAACATGCTTGCCATCGCCGCGCTTGAGGGCAAGGGCGACCAGATCAAGGCAGAGCTCAATCTCGGCCTCAACGGCTACGAGTCGCTGATTACGCCGAATGAAGATCGTCCGAACCTGCTCTACGGAGCCGGCTGGGTCGGCGTCACCGCCGACAACATGGACAAATACGACTTCTGATCCTGAAAAGCGCCGGCGCACTTTCGCGTGCGCCGGCGCTGGATCACTGGCCATTCATCCCTGCCTGAACAGGCCTTCCCATTCAGCCTGCCGGAAAAATCATGTCCGAGTATCTGATCGAGCTGAAGAACATCAGCAAGCGCTTCGGTGGCGTTCACGCACTTGACGGCGTCTCCATGGGCATTCGGCCCGGTGAGATTCACTGCCTCGCCGGCGAGAACGGTTCTGGAAAATCCACCATCATCAAGGTCATGTCGGGCATCTACACGCCCGACGAGGGTGAAATCCTGTTTGACGGCAAACCCGTCAGCCGACTGGACCCGATCACCGCCGTACACAAGGGTGTGCAGGTGATCTATCAGGATTTTTCCCTCTTCGGGAATCTGACCGTGGCCGAGAACCTCGCCCTCAACACCTATCTGCTTGAAGGGCGCGGGCGCATGGACTGGCCACGCGCCCGCAGGATGGCGCGCGAGGTTCTTACCCGTCTCGACGTCGAGATCGATGTCGACGCCGAGGTGGAAACCCTTCCCACCTCCGGCAAGCAGATCGTCGCCATTGCCCGCGCCATTCTCGCCAGGGCCCGGCTCATCGTCATGGACGAGCCGACCACCGCGCTTACCGGGCACGAGGTCGATGCGCTCTTCGCCATTGTTCGCGATCTGCAGGCGCAGGGCATCGCCGTTCTGTTCGTCAGCCACAAAATGCGCGAGATGCTGGAAATTTCCGAACGCCTGACCGTGTTCCGAAACGGAAAGAAGGTCGCCGAAGGCGCTATGAGCGACTTCGACGAACCCGCAATCACCCATGCCATGACCGGGCTCGAGCTCGACGACGAACCCTACGCACCCGACATTGCGCCAGACACGCCACCGGCCCTGGAGGTCGAGAGCCTGAGCGTGCCGGGAAGCGTCGACAATGTCAGCCTTTCGCTGCGTCCGGGCGAGATCGTCGGTGTTTCGGGGCTGATCGGCTCCGGCCGAACCGAGCTCGCCCAGGCGCTCTTCGGCATGGAGAATGCCACAGCCAGATCCTTCCGCATCGCCGGACAGGATGCCTTCCCCCATTCGGTGCAGGAGGCCATCGCGCTTGGCATTGCCTATGTGCCGGAGGACCGGTTGAGCGAAGGTCTCTTTCTCACCCAGTCTATCGAACGCAACATGGTGGTGAGCATTCTCGACCGCCTGCGGCGCGGCCTCTTTCTGGACCGCGACGCCATGCGCCAAAAGACCGAGGATATGTTTTCCTCCATGCAGATCGCCGCTCCGTCGCCGGAAACGGCTGTTGGCAATCTTTCCGGCGGCAATGCACAACGCGTCATGCTCGGGCGCTGGCTCCTGACGGGAGCAAAAGTGCTCATTCTCAACGGCCCGACCGTGGGCGTCGATGTCGGTTCCAAAGCCAAGATCCACCACATCATCCGCGACCTTGCCCGCGAGGAGGGCGTCGCCGTGCTGATGATCTCGGATGACGTGCCGGAACTGACCGGAAACTGCAACCGCATCCATGTCATGCATGACGGCCGTTTCGTGGCCGAATTCGCCGGTGCCGACATGACCGAAGATGCGATCAACGACAGCCTCAAGGCATTGAAGTAAGGCGGTGAGATGAAAAGGTTCCAATCCACGGAGACCGTGATTGCCCTCGTCCTGCTGGCGGTGATGGTTCTGATCGGCCTCGTCAATCCGGCCTTCTGGGGGGTCGCCAATCTCTTCAGCCTGGCCAAGGCCAACGTAGTGATCGGCATCATGGCGCTCGGCGTGCTGCTGATCATGATTTCGGGCGGCATCGATGTGTCGTTCCCCGCCATTTCCGCGGCCGCGCTCTACATCACGGTGCGCACCATGGTCGCGCTCGACTATGACGGCGTACTTCTGCCCTTCATTGCCGCCTCCGTGATCGGCGTTCTGCTCGGCGCATTCAACGCCTTCATCATCTACCGCTTCAAGATGATCCCGCTGATCGTCACCCTCGGCACCGCCTCGATCATACGCGGCCTCGTGCTCGGCCTCCTGGGAACATCCATCGTCAATATCAACAAGATGCCCGACGCGCTGATCGCATTCGGCAAACAGGATCTGGCAACCGTAACGGCCCAGAACGGCGCGACGGTCGGTCTGACTGCGATGATCCTCGTCTATCTGGCCATCGCCCTCGTGATCCACATCATCCTCCGCCACACGATGACCGGCCGCTCCGTCTACGCCTATGGCGGCGATCCGGAATCGGCCCGCCGCGCCGGCGTCAACACCCGCCGTACGATCTTCTTCGTCTACTGCACCGCAGGGCTCCTGGCGGGCTTTGCCGGCCTCCTGCACAGTTCCATGATCTGGCAGGCGAACCCGCGCGATTTCATCGGCCTGGAGCTCGATGTCATCGCAGCCGTGGTGCTCGGCGGCGCTTCGATCTTCGGCGGGCGCGGATCGGTACTGGGCACCATGATCGGCGTGTTCACGCTGGTCATGGTCAAGAATTCGCTGATCCTGATGAAGGTGGACACCACCTGGCAGCGCGTTGTCGTCGGCCTGATCATCATTGCAGCGACGGCGATCACCGCGTGGCGCGACCGCAAGAAACTGGCCTGAGGGGGAGCACAAGATGAGCGCTAAAGCCGAAGAAAAATCCCTCGTCCGCCGCCTGCTTGGCAGCGATGCCTCCATCGCGCAGCTCGCCGTGATCACGGTGGTGATCTTTGTCCTGATGGCGGCGATGAACCCCGACAAGTTCCTGCGTTACTACAATTTCGAGTCCATCACCTACATCATGCCGGAGCTCGGCATCCTGTGCATCGCAATGATGGTCGCCATGCTCACAGGCGGCATCGACCTCTCCATTGTGGCGATTGCCAATCTGGCGGCCATCACGGCGGGTGTCTATTTCCGCCATCCCGTCGTTGCCGAGGCGCTCGATGCGGGTGGTCTCGGCCTTGTCCTGCACACCGCCATGGGGGTGACGATCGCACTTCTTGTCGGCCTGGCGGCAGGGCTCGTCAACGGGCTCTTGATATCGCGCCTGCGCATCATTCCCATTCTGGCAACGCTTGGCACAGGTCAGGTGTTCGCGGGTCTGGCGCTCGTCTTGACCGGCGGTCCGGCCATTGTCGGCTACCCCGAAACCTGGAACTGGATCGGCACGGGGAAACTGCTCGGCGTTGCGGCCCCGTTCTGGGTGTTGATCCTCGTCGCCCTGGTGGTCGCCATTCTGCTTCGACGCACGCACCTCGGCGTGAACCTGATGCTGATCGGCACCAATGCCCGCGCCGCTGTCTTCGCCGGCATCCGCAGTTCACGCATGATCCTCTACAGCTATGCCCTGACGGGCGTCATGGCCGCCATTGCCGGCATCCTCCTGTCCGGGCGCACCAATTCGGCCAAGGCCGATTTCGGCGCGTCCTATCTGTTGCAGGCAGTTCTGATCGCCGTTCTCGGCGGCACCAATCCGGCCGGCGGCAAGGGGCGCGTCCTTGGCGTCCTTCTGGCACTCGTCGCACTCATGTTCCTGTCTTCCGGCATGCAGATGATGCGGGCATCCAACTTCATGATCGATGCGGTCTGGGGCGCTTTCCTGGTGCTGGTGATCGCCATCAACTATCTGAGGTCCGGCAAATGAGCGCTTCCGAAAACGACACCATTGTCCATCTTTCACCGGATCTGTTTCCAGACCGCGGCGAACGCGTTCTGGCAACCCATGGCGCCTTCACCATCACGGCCTTCCGCTTCCCCTCATCCGTTGAGGGCTTGCGCATTGAAAACGCGCGCGGACAGGTGACCGTTCTGCCCTATCTCGGCCAGATGATCTGGGATGCCGTGTTCGATGGGCGGCGTCTCACCATGGGCAATGTCTTTCCCTACCCGCGGCGCGGTTCTTCCATCCTCGAAACCTATGGTGCTTTCGCCTACCACGCCGGCGTTCTCCGCAACGGAACCCCCGGCCCCGCGGATGACCATCCGCTGCACGGTGAAATGCCGGTTGCAGCCATGGACAGCGCTCATATTCGTTTCGGAGAAGACGATCGAGGTGCGTTTGCCGAAGTCGGTGGTCATGTGGAACATGTCATGGGGTTCGGGCCGCATTACGTCGCCCGGCCCTGTGTGCGCCTGCATGCGGAAAGCGGCCTGATCCATGTGGAGATGGCGGTCAAGAACCTGTCGGCGCACCCGATGGAGCTCATGTACATGCTGCATGCCAATTTCGACTTCATCGCCGGCGCAGAAATCCACCAGCCAACCGGTTTTTCTCCGGAATCCACCGTTGTCCGCAAGGCAATCCCCGGGCACGTGACGCCATCGCCGGCCTTCAAGGCTCTCTTGGAAGATCTCGCCATCAACCCGGCGCGCATGCGCAGGCTGGATGAGCCCGAGCTCTACAGCCCGGAGCAGGTTTTCTATCTACGTGATCTCGGCTGCGATCAGACAGGCCGCACCCGGCTCGTCATGGAACTGCCCGAGGGCGACGGCTTTTCCGTCAGCTACGACCCGGCAGATTTTCCTCACTGCGTCCGCTGGATCCTGAACGATGGCGATGCCCAGGTCGCGGCCTTCGCCCTGCCTTCCACTTGCGAGCCCGAGGGCTACACCGCGGAGAAGGCCAAGGGGCATGTTCGCATGCTTTCGCCCGGCGAGACCGCGCGCTTCCCCGTTACCCTCGGCTATCTGAGCGCGCAGGAAGCACCTGCCGCGATCTCGGATGTCAACGACATGAGCAAGGACTGACCCATGGCTTCACCCGAAAAGGCCGGACGCATCGCCGTTGTCGGCTCCAACATGGTTGATCTGATCACCTATATCGACCGGATGCCCGAGCCGGGCGAAACGCTGGAAGCGCCCAGCTTCGAGAGCGGCTGCGGCGGCAAGGGCGCCAACCAGGCGGTTGCAGCCGCAAAACTCGGCTCCGCCGTCAGCATGATCACGAAAGTCGGCGATGACCTTTTCGGCGACAACACGATCCGCAACTTCTCCGACCACGGCATCGATACGCGCCATGTCGCCAAAGTGGCTGGCAAATCATCCGGCGTTGCGCCCATCTTCGTGGAAGAGTCCGGAGAAAACTCGATCCTGATCGTCAAGGGTGCGAATGCGAACCTTCTGCCCGCCGATGTCGACGCCGCCGAGGACACTCTGCGTGAAGCGGACCTGATCCTCATGCAGCTCGAGATTCCGCTCGAGACCATCTACCACACCGTGCGCCGTGCCGCCGAATGGGGAGTGCCGACCATCCTCAATCCGGCCCCGGCCACGAAAGAGCTGAGCGTCGCCGATCTCAAAAGCCTCGGATTCCTCGTGCCCAATGAGAGCGAGCTTTCTCTTCTTTCAGGCATGCCGACCGGCACCGAAGATGAAATCCTTGCCGCTGCCCGCAGCCTCATCGAAAAAGGCATCGGCACGATCATCGTCACGCTCGGTGCGCGTGGCGCGCGTCTCGTTACCGCCGACCGTTTCGCTTCCATCGAGCCCGTTCGCGTCACACCCGTGGACACGACCGGTGCGGGCGATGCCTTCATCGGCTCCTTCGCACATTTCCTCGCAGCGACGGGAGACACGGAAAGCGCCCTCAATCGGGCAGCCCGCTACGCCGCTTATTCTGTCGGCCGGCGCGGCACGCAGAAATCCTACGCTTCCGCCGATGAGTTCGAGAAGTTCTCCAAGGAAACAGTCGGCTAAACCCGCCGATATTCCAGGCCCCGTGCCCGTGCGAGCGACAGCTTCAGCCGCTCGTCGGAAAGACGCTGGAGGCAGATACGCCGGCCATTGGCCGTGAAAAGCCATCGTCCATTCCCAAGCGGCGTCATTGTTGCTGCGCTTCTGCGCGGCCCCGCACCCCAGTTGAGCGTCCGCCCCTCGATCTGAAGAAACGCACCATCGCAAGTCCAGTCGCCGTCGAGACCGGGCATCGCCGCGTCGTCCTTCGCGGGCAACAGCCTGACTGGACGGTGAAAGAGCTCTCCGGTCAGTGCACCATCCTCATACCGCAGGCGCATGCGCGATTGAGCCGCATTGGAGACGAACCAGCCATCTTCGCCTTCAAACAGCGTCTCCTCCGCGTCGCGAACCACGATCGATCCTGGCCGCACCTCCGCCCAGAGGTCCCCTTCGGCAGCGGCGAACAGCCCCGCCGGTGCCCATCCTTGCGCAGGTTTCAAAAGCGCCCCGTCCGGTACACCGCAAAGCGCTGCCCAGACATGTGCTGCGAGCCCGGTCGCGTCGCCGTCGTCGCGGTTGGTGAGAACCACAAGCGAGATACCCTGATCCGGATCGCACAGGAATCCAGCACGGTAACCGGCCTGTGCGCCGCCATGACCCGGCACCGCCATATTGCCGATGCGCGTCAGGCTTATTCCAAGCCCGTAGCCGGTTGCCTCTCCCGAGCCGAGCGGCAGCGGTCGTGCAATCCGGTCGAAAATCGCGCGCGGCATCAGATCGGCGAGCCAGCATGCGAGATCCATGGCTGACCCGGAAAGTGAGCCGGCAGCCGATAAATGCATGCCCTGAAATCCTTCGGACCATCCATCGGCCTCAGGCACGTGCCCGGGCACCAGACCCGGCACCGGATCGGTCCAGTGTTCAGAAGCCCGCATGCCGGTCCCGAGCCGCTTCGCATGGGCCGCAACCATCTCGGAGAAAACAAAGCCCCGTCGCGCCATCGCCATTTCCAGCAGGCGATAGCCGCCATTGGAATAAGCGACCTCGGCCCCCGGCGCGGCGTTAAGCCAGTCGAAACTGGCCATCCACGGATAGAGCGCATCCGCCTCGGTGCGCTCATGCGCGCCGAAGCCCAGGAGAGTCAGGCACTCGCGCGGGTCCGGCAACCCGCCCTGCATGGCCAGGGCCTGTCCGACCGTCACCGCCGCGGGCGCGGCTGCAAGCTCGCACAGCGCCTCGCCCAGAGGCATGTCGAGGCCAAACGCTTCGGACTCCAGAAGACAGGTTGCGAACACATGCTTGGTTACGGACGCCCAGCGAAAGACGCTGTCGGGCCCCAGCGGTCCGAGCCCTGCCCCACAACGACCCGCCGCCGCGATCAGGCGCGGCACGCCCCGTTCCATGCCGAGAACCACACCTCCTGGCCCGTTGCCCGTCCAGCTTTTGAGCTTTTCATGCGCTGCGGCTTCCGCAGCCGGCCAATCGCGTCTCGACATTCCCTGTCCCCATCCGCAGGTGCGGTTCATCACAGCTTCGATGCCGTGCGGTGCCCCCTTCGAGAAGCCATGTCAATGAGGATTGTCGTTCTGCGCGCCACCGCTCAGGCGACTTCGGAGTTTTCGGTGCCCACGATTTCACCGACCGGTTGAGGACGCCCGATAAGAAAGCCCTGGATGAGATCGACACCGAGCTTTTCAAGAAGTGCCTTCTGCTCTTCCGTCTCGACGCCTTCAACGAGAACGGTACGGCCAAGGCTGCGCAAAAGCTGGATCATGCCCTCGAGCATGCGGACATCCTGCGCACGCTGGCGCTCAGGCAGGAAGCTCCGGTCGATCTTGACAATATCGAGCTCGAAGCGGCGCAGGCAGTCGATCCCGGCGTAGCCGGTTCCGAAGTCGTCGAGCCAGATCTGCACGCCGAGGTTCCGAAGCTGCTCCACCGTCTGGGCGGCCTGCGACTGTCCCAGGATGTCGCCCCGTTCGGAAAGTTCGAGAGCAAACTGTCTTGGCGCCAGCCCGTGGCGGGCCAGCGTCTCGGCAACGCGCAGCGCAAACCCGGGAGCCTTGAGCTGAACGGCAGATATGTTGACGGCGACAATCCCGGTAAGCTTGTAGCGCGCCACGTCTGCACAGGCCTGCTCGAAAACCCATGCGCCCAGCTCGACGATCGCCCCGTTCTGCTCTGCCACCGGTATGAACACATCGGGTTTCACCAACCGCCCATTGCTCCCCTTGAGCCGCATCAGCGCCTCATAGCCGAGGACCTCGCCGGTTCCCAGTTGCACGATCGGCTGGTAGACCACTGAAATGCACTGCTTTTCAATGGCGTGCGCCAACAGGCCGGCAAGGCTTTCATTCGAATGGTCGGCATCGATGATCTGCGGATCGTAGACCGTCACCCTAGAACGGCCGGTAAACTTCGATATATAGAGTGCCCGGTCCGCTTCCTGCAGAACCTCCTGCAGCTCGGTAGCGCCGCCGTCCAGTGTCTGCGATGCACCGGCGCTGATCGTCACGATGTCGATGCCGTCACCCCTGTCGGGATGGTGAATCTCCAGCTCCTCGACCACACGACAGAACTCCTGCGCCAGGTCACGCAGTTCGTCCGACCCGGAGACGCGACGCAAGACCAGAAACTCCTCGCCGCCATAACGGCCGACGATGGATTCGTTCGCCTCCGCTGCCCCCTCCAGCGTCTGGGCAACCCGTATCAGGCAATCGTCACCGGCCTGATGGCCCAGCCGGTCGTTGAAACGCTTGAAGTGATCCACGTCGATCAGCACGACACCGAGCTCATCGCCGTTCTGAACACATTCTTCATGCAGCTCGGCGAAGGCGCTTGTGATCGCCCGGCGATTGCGCAATCCCGTCAGGGGATCGGTGTGAGCGATCCTGTGAAGCTCGTCACCCTTCTTGACGGCCGCGTGAGCCTGAGATTTTGCCTGCAGCGCTTCAAGAAACGTCCAGTAGCGCTCCACACCGAGCCGCCACGAGAGGTAGAGTGAAAACACAAGGCAGTTGACGAAGAGCGCGGCAATCACAATTCGCGCAGTCAGACCGATCTGCAGCGCATGCAGTGTCGCGGCCACGAAGACGACGGCGATGATCGTCGACGAGATCGCAGACAGCATGAAGCGGAAATTGAAGAACAGATTTGCGCCAAGCACAAAAACGATTCCGAACACGACAAAGTGCGAAAGCGCCTGCTGATATGCGGTTTCAAGCGCCAGAAGCAGCCACCCGACGGCACCGACGACAATGGCTGCGGCTGCCACCAGATGCATCGCGGCAAGGGATGCGCCGCGGCGCACACCAAACTCGATCACTGCAAGAAAGGAAATGCCGATCGCGCATCGGGTAAACACCAGTTGATCCGCGATGTCGGGAAACAGGAACCAGTCGAAGACCCCATAGGCCATATAACTGAGCACGGCAGCCCACATGCCCCAGCGAACGACCAGGCGTTGCTGGGCAGCGTCATGCTGAAAAAGCAGCCGGAGCAGTTTCGGGTCTGCCAGACCCGTACGAGGGCTCGAAAGCGCTTCAACAACCTTTCGTGCGATATCCGCGGATAGTTGCATCGTGACCTTCCATTGCAACAGACCCTCAGTACATGGGAATCGGTTAGGATGTCTTAACTTCTCCATTCCCGCTTTCGACCCCGGCCGGAAACGGCGTTTTATATTAACGGTGCGTAAATGAAGGCAGCTTTTTACCCGACTTATCGAGGTGCTGAACCCGGATAACTTTTAGTCGAGTTTGATTAAATTCTTTCGCATCCCGGTCCATACGGGTATAGTGAAAGCGTTCAAATCAGCGGGGACGGACCAGTGGCACAAGCCTCTCACCTGAAGCTTGACGAGCAGAGTTTGATCACATCTCAGCTCGTCAAGAAGCACACGACGACGTCGGATGTCGCCGATTCCACGGAGTTGAAGGAGAAGGTTGCCCAGCTTGCGCTGGTTCTCGATCTGGCGCGCCAGGGCTTCGAATCGGGCACACCGGCAGCCGACATCGTCGACCGTCTGGCGGCCCGTCTGCACGATCTCCGCAACCAGGCTTCGCCTGTCGTATGGCAACAGCTCATTCCTCTGGCCCAGGAGCATCCGGTTTCAGAGTTTCTGAAGCAGGACCCCTTCACACGCTGGTCCTTCGACAAGCCGCGCGGCTATTCCGGCGATGCCAGCCTGCTCGACATCTATTACAAACATCCAAGCGCTGACGAGATCGTGGCTTCCTCCACGGAACTCGGCCGTGAAATCTACGCTTACACAAGCGAAGCGGCGAGTTCGGTCGCCGGGCGCGAGCGGCGCGACATACTTGCGCGCACCGTGGATGCCACCGCAGAGCGCGTGGAGAATGCGGAGGTCCTCGCGATTGCATGCGGCCACCTGCGCGAAGCGGAACTCTCGACGGCCCTGGCCGGGAAGAAACTGAAGCGCTGGATCGGGCTGGACCAGGACCCGATCAGTGTGGGAACGGTCAACCGGGACCTGGCCGGCACTGGTGTGGAGGCCATTGACGGTTCCGTGAAAGGCATCCTGCGCCGCTCCTACAGTCTCGGCACGTTCGACCTCGTCTATGCGTCCGGGCTTTACGACTATCTGCCGCGCGCAGTCGCAATCCGCCTCACGCAACGCGCCATGGAACTGGTCAAGCCGGGCGGAGAATTCCTGTTCGCCAATTTCAGCGACGAGATCACCACCGATGGCTACATGGAAACCTTCATGGACTGGCCGCTGATCCTGCGCGCGGACAAGGACATGCAGGACATAATCGACCGCGCGATTGACAGGAACCATGCCGACACCGAGGTGTTCTACGGCAGCAATCGCAACATCGTCTACGGCGTCATCCGCAAACACCCCGCCTGAGCGGCAGCCTTATCCTCTCGCGTGAAAAGCCGACCTGGCCACCCAACTTCGGTTCGGTGGCCACGGGACCTCTCGCGATGAGGTCTGCCCATTCGGCGGCGAGATCAGCGACACACGCGAAACCATGGTGCCACTGCTGCCGGTATCGCTGATCTGCGTGCACAATGGCAGATACACGGTCGAGGAAATCTGGAAACCTGAAACGGCGTGATCCGGGTTCCGAAAGGCGGGGCTTCGGTCCGATGCTCCATCAATAACCTGGATCACCCATTGTGCGTCCGGCTGGATGCCAGGCGATCCAGGCATCCTGCGATTGGCTGACGACCGGAAATGGAACGAGGCCGGCTCAGCGTTTCGGCGAAACGAAGAACCGGTCTGCATGTGTCAGGGTTTTTCAGCGAGAATTCAGAAGCGCAGACGCGTGTAGCCCGGCCGCGCTGCAACCCCTGACTTAACCGAATCTCAAGGGTCAGCGACTATCTGCCACCAAAGGACGAACGATCGGGGGCGTGTAGATGAGTGTGGTCGACAAATGGAGGCCAGAGACGGCGGCCGGCGGTTTCGCGCGGGACGACGAGGACATCGCTTTCTATACACGCATCAATGCGCTCATAAACCCCGACATGGCTATCGTCGATCTGGGTGCGGGCCGTGGTGCACGCTATGACGATGGCAGCGCGGCCTTCCGCAAGACCTTCTTCAATTTTCAGGGCCGTGTGAAGCGTGTCATAGGCCTCGATGTCGATCCCGCTGTTCTCCAGCACCCACATCTCGATGAAGCGCTGACATTCGAACCCGGCGGACGCCTGCCGCTGGAAGATGGCAGTGTCGACATGATCATCTGTGAATGGGTGATCGAGCATGTCGAGCACCCTGCGGAGTTCGCAAGGGAGGTTCGCCGCGTCCTGAAACCCGGCGGCTGGTTCTGCGCCCTCACACCCAACAGCTGGGGTTATGTCGGGATCAGCAACCGCATCGTGCCGGAGCGCTTCAAGGACTGGCTGATGCGGCAGGTCTGGCCCGAACGCCCGCACCAGGATGTGTTTCCCACATTCTACCGGCTGAACACGCTGGGACGTCTGCGGCGCGCATTTGAGCGGGAGCACTGGGGTCATCACAGCTATATCGCCAACAGCACGCCGAGATATCACGGCGGCGTTTCAGCCGGTTTTGCCCTGGTTTCGCTCTTCCAGTGGCTGATGCCACCGCCGATGCGCACCAATCTCTTCGTGTTCCTGCAAAAGCGATCCTGACCCGGGAGCATCAGACCGAAAAGTGAAATCCGCTTTTCGGCCCGATGCCGCATGAATAGCCTGGACCGCGAAATCTACCGCTTCAGATACGCATTGGTGAACCAGGTGGAGACGTCCGGCATCTCCTCGAGGCGCTTGCCGTCGGCATCGCGCATGACGCCCGCCTCGAACATGAACTTCGTGATGTTGCCGAACATGTCCGCATCGATGAGACCGACCGGCTCGCCCTCGTCCTGCAGGTAGCCGCCGCCCACGATGGCCTGCATGGAAGCGCGGACCAGCTCCGGATTGGAGAGCATGCCGCCGGTCTCGGCAATCAGCATTTCGGCTGCCTCTTCCGGGTTTTCCGCAGCGAAGGCATAGCCGCGCTGGGCCGCTTCAACGAACGCGCGGGCGGTTTCGGGATTGGCTTTCAGCCAGGTTCCGTTGCCGCCGAGATAGGTGGTGTGCTGATCCGGCACGCCATAGTCGGCATAGCGAAATGCGCGCTGCGGGCGGTCGAGAAGCACGGAGTTCACGCCCTCCCAGGTGCTCACCTCGAGCGTGAAATCGACCGTGCCATTGGCAAGCGCCTCATAGGCGGAGGTGCCGAGCGTGACGGTCTCGAACTCGCCCTTGCCGCCATCGTTCTGGATAATGGTCGAGATGAGGGCCTGTTCCCAGGCGCTGCCGAAACCGGCATAGGTCATGCCATCGAGATCGGCCGGGCGCTGGATGTCCTCACGCTCGCCGTTGAAGACGAGACGGCCCGTCTCATGCTGCATAACCGCCATGACCACTGTGAGGTCGGCGCCGGTGGCGCGCTGGCTGTAGAAACCGATGGAGCTCAAAATACCGAATTCGGCGACGCCCGTGGCGACCAGCGTGCCAGAGGAGGTGTCGGTGTAGGGCAGGATTTCGACGTCAAGGCCGGCATCCTTGAACCAGCCCTTCGCCTGGGCGACGTAAAGCCCCACATGGTTGGTGTTGGGCGTCCAGTCCAGCGCGACGCTCAGGCGCTCCTGCGCCGTTGCCGGCAGCGCCATCGCGCCGAGCATAAGGGCTGCGGCTATCAGGCTTTTCATGGTCTTTCTCCTGTCTGACTGAGCAAGGTGTTCAAAAGGTCTTCTTCCAGCGCGCGGGCATCGTCCGGCAGGGGCGCGCCAAGGCGCGGGCGCGGGGCGCGGACGACGACCTCGGAAATCACGCGGGCGGGACGGCGCGACAGCACATAGATGCGATCCGAAAGGGCCACCGCCTCGCGCACATCATGGGTGACGAGCAGCGTGGTCCAGCGCGCGGCGCGCCAGCGGTCTTCCAGCCAGCGCTGCATCTGCGCGCGGGTGAGCGCGTCGAGCGCGCCGAAGGGTTCATCGAGAAGCTGGATCGGGCGGGCCTGAATGACCGTGCGCAGAAGGGCTGCGCGCTGACGCATGCCGCCGGAAAGCTCCGCCGGATAGCGCTGCTCAAAGCCTTCCAGCCCGAACTCGGCGAACAGCGGCAGCGCGCGGGCGCGCGCCGAGGCGCGCGGCACGCCCTGCACTTCCAGCCCCAGAATGACGTTGTCGACGATGCGTCGCCAGGGCATCAGCGCGTCGCGCTGTGGCATGAAGGCGAAGGTCTGGCCGTCGCGCTTCAAGGGCGCGCAATCGCGCAGGATCTCGCCGCGATCCGGCGCAAGCGCGCCGGTGAGAAGTCGAAACAGCGTGGATTTTCCCGCTCCCGAAGGGCCGAGAATGGAGACGAACTCCCCCTGCCCCACATGCAGCGATACATCGTCGAGCACGGCGGTTTCGCCGAGCGTCACGCCCACATTGCGCATTTCCAGAGCGCTCATCGTGTCTGCCCCGCTTCCCGCCAGCGCAGCAGCGCCCGTTGCAGAAGCGCCGAGACGCCGAAGAGCACCAGTGTCAGCGTGGAACTGACCACCACCGCGGCGAGCATCAGGTCCGGGCGAAAGCTGTTCTTGGCGTTGAGGATGACAATGCCGAGCCCGGCGCGCGCGCCGACATATTCGGAGAAGATCGCGGCGACCACGGCATAGGTGATCGAAATCCGCAGGCCGGCGAAGAAATAGGGCATGGCCGAGGGAAAGCGCGCCGCCCGGAACACCTTCCACCGCGACGCGCCCATGGAGCGCATCAGCGTTTCGATCTCGGGATCGGTGGATTCGTAGCCATCGACCAGAGCTACCAGCATGGGAAAGAAGGTGACGAGCGCCACGAGCAGGATTTTCGGCGTGAGACCGAAACCGAACCACAGAACGGCAAGCGGTGCGATGGCCACCAGAGGCAGGGTCTGGCTGACGACAAAGATCGGGAACAGCGCCCGCCGCAGCTTCGGCAGGAAATCGAGCGCCACCGAGAGGGCAAAGGCGATGCTGACGGAGAAGGCAAAGCCGGTCAGCGTCGCGCTCAGCGTCGGCAGCGTGTTCTCCCACAGGAGGGCGCGGTTGACACCCATCTGTTCGGTGACGCGCGAGGGCGCGGGCAGAACCAACGGCGAAATGCCCGACAGCCGCACATAGATTTCCCAAAGGAGGATCGCACCGGCAACGCTTGCCAGAGCAGGCAAGCCGCGCACCAGCCGTCCGCCCGCAGGACGGGGCCGACGCTGAGACATGGGGTCAGGCCGTGGAGGGGCTGTTGGCGGAAACGGTCAAATCGACCGTCACATGGCCTTCGGGCGGACCGAACCGGCAGAAGGCCTGTTCGAGCGTTGCGAAAACCGGGCCTGCATCGCCGGTGAGACGGCTGCAGAAATTCTTGGAGCGATCGAAGACGCCGCTCGACTTCAGGAAGTCGATGCAGCCCATGATCTCCGCCATGTGGTCGCCGGCGCCCATCACGTATAGCGAGAACTGGGCGCGTGCGGTTTCCGACGTGGTCTTTGCATTGGCCACCGCCGCAAGTGCTGCCTTCTGCCGTTCGGCGAGCGGCTCCGACGGGTTGGCGAGTGCAGAGGTGCTGCAGATCGGATCGTCCGGCTCGCCGGGGCAGCCGCGCGAGAGCGTGGCGCGCAGCACCACATGGTGGCGGGTGGACGCGGCGGCGACATAGAAATCGCGCAGCGCCGGGAACAGCACTTCGGGTGGGCCGACGACGAGCGTGGAGATATCGTCGGTCTCGATCCTTAAACGGTCCCGCCAGGGATCGAACGCGGAGAGCGACGACATGATGACGTCGACGAAATTGTCGGTCATCGGATAAAGGGAAAGCTGCGCACCTGCGAACATGATTGTCCTCCTTGCTCCGCTGGCATTACCCAGATCAGCTTCTAGGGCCCGAGGGCTTGCGCCCTCATCTCAGCCGCGGCGATACGCGGCACCCCTGTGGATGCCCGGTACGAACCAAATCCCGTGGCGCAAAGCAAGCGGTTTGTTCAGGAAACGGTGCCCGGATGAAAAATTATCCGGCTATCCACAGGCGTCACAATCCGAAGATGCGGAATGATGAACGCCCGGAGAGTTCACGCACGGCCCCTAAATGTTCAAGCCGTTCAAAGAGCCGTTTCGAGGCCCAGCGGGACAGATTGCATCCGGGCGCCGAGGCCGGCACGGCATCGTCATCCAGCAGTTTCTGAACGACCGTGCCCGCCCCTTTTGTGCGCAGTTTCGGCAAAACGGAGGCAAGTGTGTCGGCGCGGCGAGATATTTCACCAGCCGAGCGGAGCGCGCGCCCAGTCCCCTGAACCAGCGCGAGGCACACCGCCCGGGCAAAGGCAGGATCAGCCGGGCCGATCCGCCCGCTCTCCCCGCCCACGCGGAAGGCGGTTCCATAGCGTTCCGCCATGAGAAGCGGTACCGGGCGAGGCCAGTTCAGCATCGTTGCGATCAACCCGTCTGCCAGGGCCCATGCCAGCGGCTCGGCGTCCGCGTGTTCTGCCAGTATCCGCCCGACGAGCTCTGCCGCCGCGAAGGGCGGCGCGCTTCCAGACTGGAGCGCATCCTCGGCATGGTCGACGGCTGCCGCCAGCCTGTCATCCACCGCCATGCCGAGAAGGCCGGCGAGTTCGGCTATGGAAGACATGGATGGCATGAAGCGGCGCGCTGCCATTCGTCTATAGGCGAGAAATATCTTGCCCGCAGGGCCCGGATCGTCACCGGCCGCGGTCAGCAGAACGGCATCGCGCAGCGCCTTCTCGTCCTCCCCCCGACCCATGAGCCTTGACGCGGCAACGGCGCATTTCAGCGCCTGGCGCGCGCGCCAGCAGCCCGACCAGGCGGGTTCACTCCGCACAAGATCATCGAGCGCCCCAAGCGCAACACCGGCGGCAAAACTGGCATCGCGCTCACTCGAGGCAGCCCCGCGCGACACTGCCCACTTCGGCAGGGCTGCGTCTGAAGATGGAAAAGAAACGGGCGAATCCATGCCCGCAGCCTAGATGGTATGTGCGGTTCTTTCCAGCATTTCCGCGATAAACCGCACAGCTTGTCTTTACCATTCAATGTCCGATAAGATTGTATTATCGGACATTACAAAGAGCGGGCTGAAATGAACTCTGACAGCGAGCAAAACCGCAGAATGCCGGGCATGATCCAGCCTGCTGCGCCAGAGAGACCATCCAACCCTGTGGCCGCTTCCGGGAATGATGGCGCCTCAGCGTTAAAATCCGGCAAACCCGCCGGGGATCATTCAGATCTGCCCGACATTATCGACGTGGTGCTTGCCATGGACGAGGAGCCCCCCTCCCCCACGCGGCGCTCCCCCGCGTCACCCTCTAATGTCGACCCGCTTGTCGAGACTGCACGCAGCTATGCGCGCGCGGCCCGCTCCGAGGCAACGCAGCGCGCCTATGCCGCTGACTGGCGCCACTTCGCCTCCTGGTGCCGGCGCTCCGGATTTCAGCCGCTTCCCGCCGACCCGCAGGTGGTCGGTCTCTATCTGTCCGCCTGTGCCTCCACGAGCCCGCGCCCTACCGTCTCCACGCTTGAACGCCGGCTCTCCGGTCTCTCGCAGGGCTATTCCCAGCGTGGCGACCGGCTCGATCGAAGGGATCCCCACATCGCGGAGGTGTTTGCCGGCATTCGGCGAAAGCATGGCCGCCCGCCTGCGCAAAAGGAGGCGCTTCTGGCCGAGGATATTCTCGCCATGCTGGAGACCCTTCCGCACGATCTTCGAGGCCTCAGGGACCGGGCGATCCTGCTCGTCGGTTTTGCCGGCGGTCTGCGCCGTTCCGAGATCGTCGGGCTTGATGCCGGGGTGGACCAGACCGAGGACGGCAATGGCTGGGCGGAGCTTTTCGACAACGGCGTTCTGATCACCCTGCGCGGCAAAACCGGCTGGCGCGAAGTGGAAATAGGCCGTGGCTCGGCTGACCGCTCCTGTCCCGTCGAGGCGCTCAGGACGTGGATGCGCCTTGCCCGTATTGCCCACGGTCCCCTGTTCCGCAGAATTCGCGGCCAGAAGACCGTTGAAGACAGCCGTCTCAACGACAGACACATTGCCCGTCTCGTCAAGCGCACGGCGTTCGATGCGGGGCTGCGCCCGGACCTGCCGGAAAAGGAGCGCGAAAGGCTGTTTTCGGGCCATTCGCTGCGGGCCGGCCTCGCTTCTTCGGCCGAGGTCGACGAGCGTTTCGTGCAGAAGCAACTCGGTCACACAAGCGCCGAAATGACGCGCCGCTATCAGCGTCGGCGCGACCGGTTTCGCGTCAATCTCACCAGGGCAAGCGGTCTCTGATCGATCAGTGGCGTGAATCGGTTGCCGGCAATCGATTCACGAAATGCGTTGGACGCACGCGCCCGTTCCGGGCAACCCTCACGGCATGGCTATCAACCAGCATCAATGCTCCCTGAGACGCGTCGACCCCGCCCGCAACATGGCGCGTTATTACACGCTTTCCGTCGAGCCGACCCTTTTCGGCGACGCCGCACTTGTCCGCCAATGGGGGCGGATCGGCACGCGCGGGCAGTTCAAGATCAACCTGTTCGACAACACCAAGTCGGCCGAAGCCGCGCTTTTGCGGCTCAGGAAAATCAAGGAACGCCGCGGATATCGCTGACTAGAGCCAGGACGCCGCATCCCTCGGCAGGCGGTGCTCGGGATCCGTGACAGAAAGAACAGGCGCCCCCTCTCCGTTCCATTTCCACAGCGCCACACAGCTTCCGCCGGGTGACATGTAGGACGGGTAGATCACTCCGTGAAAGCCTTTCTCCATAAGGGTTTCGCGCAGGCGATGCGTCTCGGGTACGCTGCCTTCATCCATCTCGGCCCGCCACTCGCATTGATGGATATCCGGCGAAACACCAAGCACCTTCATGACTGCCGCATTCGTCAAATCGGCCAGCCGTGCGTCGGAGAGCGTGAGCTGCGCAATGAGCGCGGGATGCTGCACAAAGCCTTGATTATACTCCGCCCAGGCTGTTGAAAGTTCACGCGCAGCATAGATCGCCTGTGCGCCCACCGGGTTCCATCGTCCACCAAACCGTGCGGCGCCCTCGCCTGAAAGCGGCGCATGGGCCCAGCGCGGAACATAGGCGCGCCAAAGGGTTTCGGTCCGCAACGCCTCAGGCATAAACGCCGGCGCGCACCGCTTCGAGATAGGCGAGAACCTTGTCGGCCTTGCCCTCCCCCACCAGATCATAGGCGGTCTTGCCCGCCCAACCCGGGATTGGCTGGTGTTTGAACCAGATCACCGCCCGGTGCTCATTGCCGGCCATTTCCGTGGCCATGGCGAGAATGCGCACGACCGGGCTCAGAGCCTGATCCACCTTGCGCTGGCCGGATTTCGCCGTCAGCGTGTTGCGCGCCACACCAATCAGGCGCGAGAGCTCAACCATGGTCACGCCGAGCAATTCCGATACCCGGCGGGCGGAAAGAAAGGGTGTTTTTTCGTCGGCAAAATGCCCCGCCGCGAAATCAAAATCCGTCGCTGTCATCGCCTCAGCCTCCATATCTTGACACCATAATGAACACAAATTGAGCTCAGGGCAAGAAATATGTGCGCAAAATGTGTTTTCAAGAAACGCGGCAAAACGCTATTTTTCCGCCAAAACCGCCTTTTGACGGGCTGAAATCAGCGCATTCAGCATCGGTTTTACCGAAAACGCGCCCGAGTTCGCCCGCTCCGTCAGCCGTCGGAGATAGCCGCCGGGCGAGCGAATGACCTCCGCGCGCTCCAGCATGGCCGCAATTGTGATCGCAGCGTTGATATCGCCCATCTCGGCCCGCGCTTCGGCCCAGGCATCCGGCGAAACCCCGAGCATGGAGCGAACGGTTTCGGCCGCTTTCATCAGATCGCGCCAGTCTGACAGCCCGTCCGGCGCATAATCGCGCATTTGCGGGCAGGCAGAGGCCACCATATCGAACCCGACAGGTGGTTTCTGACCGCTTCCCTCCGCTTCCGGCTGTCGGCGCCCTCCCCTTTGGCCGGATGCGGTGCCGTGATCGCTTTCAACCGCCGATTTGGTTTCAAGGTCAGGCGGCATCGGCCCCGCTTCAACTTTTTCCTGGTAGGTTTCAAATTGGGATTCTGGGTTTGAATTATGAATATGGCGCTCATTTTGAGTGTCATTGGCGCTCATATTTATGTTTTCATTAACCATGTGGCCTGCTTCACGGGCCTCCAGATCGGCTTCGCTCAGACCTTCCAGATAGGCTTTTTCCACGTCGTTGCGCAAAGCCAGGAGGGCATCACGGCGGGCTTTCAGCGTCTCCCAGTCGGTGTTGCGGCCAAGCCGGCCGGAGAGTGCGGCCAGGCGCTCCGCATAGGGCGCGAAGGAACGTCCCCTGCCCTCGTCATCAGCCGCCTCGATAATCGCCGCAATGTCACGCAGATGGATCGTTACTTCGCTCCTGAGAGCCCTGATCGCACGCGCCAGGCGCCGTGCTTCGGCCGCATGGGTTTCGATCTCGGCAGCGCGCATGACGAGCGGCGCGAGATCGAAGCCGAAGGCCTCCTCGATCTGCCCCTCTTCGCTGCGCCGCGCATAGCGCTTTCCATTGGCACTGTCGCGCCGCAGGATGAGCCCGACCTTCACGAGCACCGCCAGATGCCGCCGCAGCGTCGCCGGCGCCATGCCGCGCGCCCGGAGGGAAAGCTCGGCATTCGAGGGAAACACCACCAGATCACCGGCTGGATCGAGCTGGCGCTCCGTGTTGAAGCTTGCGAGCGCCTCCAGCACAACGATGGTTCTGTCCGAAAGCCCGAGCACCAGCCGGGCCTCGGTCACGGCGCGCAGCAATTGCCACTTGTCTACAGCACTTTCCGAAGACGCATGTGCGTCCCCTGCTCCTGCATCCAGCGCCTTTCGCGCCCGCCGCACCTGTTCGTTGACCAGGAATTGGGCACGCGCCATCCCTTTCCCGCCGAATGGCGAGATTGCAAATCTGTCCGTCATTGTCTCACCTTGCTTCAGGCAAGAAAAAGACGCTCACCGGAACGTTCCGATGCTTGACTTTGCACGACGGAAGTGATTCTTTCAGATTGCTACATCGAAAGGGGCTTCCGGAATGGCAACGTTCTGGGGGCCTTTTTTCTTGCGGTTTTTCCTCTAGCTCAGTCCTCTTCGCTCCTCGTGATCCGGCTTTTTTGGGCCGGGATGGTCTCGCCGCCCTGGGGCGGCTGATCGGTTATGTCTCTTTTGCCCGCTCCTTGTCGAACCGCTCGGCCAGCTCCGGCAGGTGCTCGGCCAAATAGTCTGCAAAGCCCGGAAGGGCCTTTTCATCGAAGTCGAACCGGGGCTTTGCCCCGAGCGTCACACGCGCAAGCGTCCGCCCCTTCCCGTCCTCGATGGCACGGGTCCTGTCCGCCTTCTTGCCGCGCGCTGCTGCACGCTTGGCCAGCCGCTCATAGAGCCTGCGAAAGCGTTCATCGGAATCGGCAGCCCGGAACGCCACGGAGGTAATCTCGTCCTGGGCGATGACCACCGCCGCTTCGCGCTTCAAAAACTCCGCAAGCGCCATCCAGCGTGGCCGGCCGGCTTTGGGAGCAGGACCGATGGCTGCAGCGATATGCGCGGGGACGGCCTCAGCCACCTGCAGGAGCCGCGTCATCTCTGCCTTGTGGAGCGACAGCGCGCGCTGAACCACGCCGCGATCAAACCCATGGCGCATCAGCGCATCGGCGAAGAAGGCGCGCTCGATGAAGGAGAGATTGCGCCGCTCCGTGTTTTCCTTGCCTTGCGCCAGCACCAGCTCATCGTCATTGAGCGTACGCACGATGGCCTGAACGGGACGCTTGAGGCGTGCGGCTGCACGCACACGGCGATGGCCATAGGCGACCTGAAAGCGTCCGGTTTCAGTCGGGTGAGGGCGCAGCAGAACCGGCACCTGCTGGCCGTTTTCCCGCACGCTTTCGACAAGAGCATTGAAATCCTCGTCGCCATCGTCCTCACGGCTCAAGCGGTCGCGCACGAGCGAGGGGTCGATCAGTTCCGGATCGACCTCAACGATGCGCTCACCCTTCGCCAGGCTCTCGCGGATGGCACGGGCATCCTCCACTTCGCGGGTCATGGATGAGAGCGTAAGCCCCATCGCCTTCACCGCGCCGGACGAACTGCGCGGCACCGGGTCTGCCTTGACCGGTGTGGGAGCCGATTTCGTTTCCGGTGCGCGCGGCATGGATTTCGGTTCGGGTGCAGGCGAGGGGACGTTGCCCTCGCCCGAACCGCCAAACAGCGCCTTCAAATGATCCTTGCGCTTGCTCATGCGGCCTCTCCCGCCGCATTGCGGCCCCAGGCCGCCTCGACCAGCGCCTCGACCTCGGCGTTGACAGATGTCAACGCCTCCATCGCGCGGTCATAGGTGGAGCGTGTGAAATTGTCCCGGCCGACCTCATAGAGCGTCTGCTTGGTGAGACCTGCATCTGAAATGGCCGTTGACTTGACCATGGGCGCAGTCAGCACGCGCTCGCCGAACTGCGACCGCAGGAAACCGACGATCTGCGTCTGCGGGCCGTCATTGGGCTCATAGCGCGTGACCAGATAGCGGAGGAAATCGAAATTGAGCGATCCGCCCGCCTCGCGCACCACCGAGAGCAGGTCCGCCGTCATGTAGAGGAACTGGCTCATGGAGGCGACATCAAGCATCTGCGGATGCACGGTGACGATCACTGATGTGGATGCGCAAAGCGCCGACAGGGTCAGGAAGCCGAGCTGCGGCGGACAGTCGATAACCACCACATCGTAGTCATCGGCAACCGAGGCGAGGGCGGCCTGAATGCGCGCGAAGAAGAAATCATCCGCACCGCCGCCGGCCTGCCGCTCCGCCAGCATGCGCGGGGTCGTGTGCTCGAATTCATGAAGCTCGAGATTGCCGGGCACCAGGTCGAGCCCGTCGAAATACGTCTTGCGGATGATCTGGGAAAGCGGACGGCGTTCCTCGTCATAGCGGATCGCGCCATAGAGCGTGTCATTGCCCGAAAGATCGATTTCCGGCTGATAGCCGAAGAGGGCGGAGAGCGACGCCTGCGGATCGAGATCGACCGCCAGCACGCGATAGCCAGAGAGGGCCAGGTGCTGCGCCATATGGGCGCTTGTCGTCGTCTTGCCCGAACCGCCCTTGAAGTTGGTCACGGAAATGACCTGAAGGTGCTCGCGTTCCGGATCGCGCCATTTCACATAGGAGCGCGCCTTGGCGAGATTGCCCTTGGAGCGGGCCTGAGCCGCCAGGTGATGGCGCAGTGCATTGATGTCGGCCAGCGAATAATAGCGCCTGCCGCCCGCGCCGGTTTCGGGCTGCGGCCCTTCGCCGGCGATTGAGAGCTGACGCAGATAGCCATCGGAAACACCGATCAGCTTTGCTGCCTCTCCGCTCGAAAATGTGCGAAGCGTTTTCTGTGCCGCGGGGGGAAAGAGCCGG
>NZ_JAHSSF010000001.1:0-1202661 GCF_019891355.1 Nitratireductor rhodophyticola
CGTGGTCACCGGAGGAACGACGACACAGGACCTGGTTCTGACAGACACGCTGGGGCCGGGACTCGACTTCGGCAGTGTAACAGATATCGGATCGTTTGCCGCCGATACCGGTGGTGCACCGGAACTCACCTTCACGCTTCCTTCCGGAACGGCTGCCGGCACCTACAGTGTGTCCTATACGGCGACGGTCTCTGACAACGCGTCGGGACCGTTGTCCAATGCGGTGGTTGCGGATGTGGGCGAATGCGGTTCGTGTGCGACAGAAAACCCGCTGGTCAGGCTTAACACGACAAAGAGTTCAGATGTCGGAGACGGCGCGAATGTCCAGATCGGGGACACACTCACCTACACGCTGACAACCGTGGTTGCCGAAGGAGCGACCACGCAGGATCTCATTCTCACCGATACGCTCGGGACCGGGCTCGAATTCGGCAATATCACGAATTCCGGCCCATTTACGGCGGAGACGGGCGCGGCGCCGGAATTGTCCTTTACACTGCCTGCAGGCACGCCGGCTGGAAGCCACAGTATCAGCTATACAGCCGTCGTGGCCGAAAATGCGCCGGTGACGCTGTCCAACAGCGTGGTCGCAAGCAATGGAGACTGTATCTCCTGCAGCACCGAAAACCATATCCCGCCGAATGTGCGTATTTCCAAATCCCTCGTGTCGGAGGATGGTGCCGTTCCCGGGCTCGCAGAGCTTGGGGAAACCCTGATTTTCGAAATCGTCCTGACCAATACGGGCAGCGCCGCCGACGGTTTTTCCGTTCGTGATGTACTGGACACGCATCTCATGTTTGTCGATGCAAGCGATGGCGGCGTTCATGCTGGCGGGATCATCGACTGGACAGGTTTAACGGTTCCGCAGCGTGAGGGCAGTGTTGACGGGCAGCTCGTTCTGACAGTTGAGGCCTCGGTCGCCGAGCGGCTTTCGGAAACGGCTGATACGGTCGTCAATCTTGCCAAAATTCCTGATGCGGCGGACCCGGAATGCCCCTCCGAGCAATGCGTTGTTCTCCCGCTCCAGTTTCCCGGGCTGAGCCTGAAAAAGACGGGCGGGTTCACCGATATCGATGGTGACGGCCTGGCTTCTACTGGTGACGTTCTCCACTACGAGTACGAAGTCGTCAATACCGGCAAAATAGCGGTAACAGATATTCGGATCGAGGACGAAGGTCCGGAATTTAACGGGCATGCCGCGAACGGTCGATTGTCTGACATACGGCCGCAAACGCACTCTCTGGATGTTGGTGAAACAGGGCATTTCTCAGCCACATATCTTCTCACGCAGGCCGACATCGACAATGGTGCAGGACTTCTCGAGGCTGTCAGGAATTCAGCTGTCGCGCGTGGCTCGGTTGTGGACGGCGGCGGCGAAGAATTTCAGCTCGCCTCAAACGAAAGCGTGTTCTCGTTTACCTTGCCTGCAGGAGGCAAAAACCTGACAATCAGCAAGATGGCCGAAAGACCGACGATCCGTCGGGGCGAACAGGCACCGTTTACGATCGTCGTTGCCAACAACAGCGATGTGCCCGTTCGCGGATTGAAAGTCGAGGATCAGCTTCCCGCCGGATTCCGCTTCATTGAGGGTTCTGCGCTGATTGACGGAGCGCCGGCTGCCCCGGTCGTTAACGGCCGCTCGCTGCTGTTCGACGACATTTCCGTGGAGGCGCGAAGCTCCGTCGAAATCCGCCTGAGCATGAACGCGCCTGCCTCCATAGGTCCCGGCGTCTATGTCAATACAGCGGTTCTGGCCGATCCTCTCGGCCGCCGGATCTCCGCGGAAGCCAAAGCCAGCGTTCAGATCGAAGCGGAACCCGTCTTCGACTGCGGTGACGTGATCGGGAAGGTCTTCGACGACAGAAATCGCAACGGATATCCAGATGACGAGGAGTTCGGCCTGCCGGGCGTACGGCTGGCCGTGGTGGAGGGGAAGCTGATAACAACCGACCCGGCCGGTCGCTTCCACATACCATGCGCTGCGCTGCCAGATCAGCGCCTGGGGACCAACTTTGTCATCAAGCTCGATGCTCGTACGCTGCCCTCCGGATACCGGCTCACGACGGAACATGTGCGTGTGGTGCGTCTGACGGCAGGAAAGATGACTAAGGTCAATTTCGGTGCATCGATCCAGCGCGTTGTGCGGCTGGATCTGCGGAGCGATGCTTTCGTTCGCGGGACAAGCGCTCTCAGTCAGGGCTGGCTGTCCGGTATCGACCAGCTTATCCAGATTCTCGACAGGGAGCCCTCCGTCCTTCGGCTGAGCTATCTTGACAATGAAGGTAGCCGAACGCTTGCGAGAACCCGCCTTGCCTGGGTGGAAAAGCGTATCAGGAAACACTGGCGAAGGTGGGGAGGGCGGTATCGCCTCGACATTGAAACGCGTGTGCTCACCGGCAAAGTGCGCCCGCCGGGATATTCAGGCTTTGAACTGGACGCAGCCGCGGAGCGGTGACGTCTCTATCGGGAGCGGGTGAAAAGAAGATACCTGCCTCAAGAGCATTGTAGAAGCCCCGCCGGTTTTGCCGGCGGGGCCATTTTCCAGAGGTGCTCCGGTTACTGGAGCTGGTTGCCCTTGTCGCGCGGCCGCAGGAGTTGCGGATTGATGCGCAGGGGACGATCAAGCTGCTGCCGGGGCAACCGGTTGACAGGCGGCGTCACGCGGATCTGCCGGCAATTCGGGTATTTGCCCGTGGTGCCGGGCGGGCAGCGGCGCTGCACGACCGGACGACAGTTCGGGAAGGTTCCCGTTGTGCCCTGCGGGCAGCGGCGCTGCACAACCGGGCGGCAGTTGGGGAACGTGCCAGTCGTCCCACGGGGGCAGCGGGGCCGCACGATGGGTGCGCAGTTGGGATAGCGCCCCGTGGTTCCCGGCGGGCACTGACGCTGCACCTCCGGCTTGCGGCAGGCACCGGCCACCAGACGTGTTCCGCGCGGACAGACGCAGCGTCCATCCTGGGTGCGGATCATGCCCGGAAGCAGGCGGCACTGCTGGCGGATCGGCCGGCAATTGGGCGGCGTGCCCGTCGTGCCCCGCGGGCATTCGCGCTCGACCTGCGGCTTGACGCAGCGGCCGTTGGCCAGGCGCGTTCCGCGTGGACAGACACAACGGCCATCGCGCGTGCGGATCTGGCCCGGCAGGAGCCGGCATTGCGGCCGGGGATCTGCCTGCGGCTTGGGATCCGGCTCGCGCGGCGGTGTTGGCCGCGGCGTGGGCAGTGGGACCGGAGCGGTCTGCGTGCCGACGCACTGGCCGTTGCGGAAGGTGGTGCCTTCCGGACAGACACAGCGCCCGTCATTATTGAGAACGAGACCCGGCGAACATTGCTGATCCTCATCCTCATCCGCCAGAACCGTGAAGTCGTGGCAGTCATAGGCACGGCCATCTCCAGCACCATCCGGCGCACCTGAGAGGGACGGCGCGGTGCGCACATCCGCTCCACGGTCGATCACCGCAGCGCAGTTGCGTCCCGATGCACCATTGCCCACGGCGTTGGCGAGACCGCCATCTTCCGGCAGCTCGACAACCACCTCATGCGTGCGGCTTTCGCCACTGGCAAGGGTGAGGTCGGCTTCGCAGGCGAAGGGAAGCTCGGTCGGTTCGGGCGAACAGCCGAAGGGCGGGTTCACCGAAACAATCCGGGCCGGTACGCCGCCAAACCCTTCGACCCGAAGCGCATCGCCGATGCGAACCGGACCGGAGATCGATGACGGACCTTCGTTGCGGATGGTGATCTGGAACGTGCAGGGCTCGCCAAGCAGGCACTCTGCATCGCCGGTTTTCTCGACCGAGATCTGGGTGCCGCCTTCAGCACAGGCCTCGCCGATGGGATAGACGATGTCGTCTCCCGGAGCCGGGCCGAAGGAACCGCGTGCGCAGTTCTCGAACCGCTCATTGGGTGAGACATTGACCGTCACATCGAAGTGCCGCGCGGTTCCGGGCGTCATGACGGCGCCGGGAATCTCGCAGGTGAGATTGGCCGCAGGCACCGCGCCGCAGGACCATTCCGGACCGTCCGGCGTGACAGTCTGGATATTGACCGGCGCACCGCTGCCGATGATCTCGGCGGCGTCGTTGACGCGAACCGGGCCGACGGGTGCTGCCGTTCCGGCATTGCTGACCGTGATGCGGCAGGACACACCTTCGGCGAGCGAGACGGTGGGCTCACAGGTCTTCTGGATGCGCATTTGCGGCTGGCCGCCCGGGATGCCCGGTATGGTCGCCGTTGCGCAGGCCTCGTTGTTGGCGAGATTGGTTTCGCCTTCAAGCGCGGTCACCTTCGCACAGTTCTCGACTTCGTTTGTCGGATAGTCGCCAACGATTGTGGTCACGAGAATGTCCGTCGATGCGCCCGGCACGAGGTTCAGGCCCGGATGGTCGCACTGGAACGTGTTGCCGGCGAGCGGCGCGCACGACCAGGGCGGTGAGGGGCTGAAGGACGCCGAAGCCACATCACCGGCCGGGAACGTGTCCACGAAGCTGACGGGACCGTTGATCGGCGTGGCACCGGCATTGAGGATGGTCACGACGTAGGTGCAGAGACCGTCCGGCGTGCAGACCGTGGGTTCCGCCCGCTTGCGCACGGCGATATCCGGAATGTCGTTCTCCGGCGGCGTGCAGGCCGGATCGCCCGGCAGGCAGATCGCGATTGTGGCGCAGGCCTTGTCGTTGGTCGGATCGCCGAACGGATCCTTGCCGCTGGCCGTGTAGTCATATTCGGCGCAGTTGCGGATCGCGCTCCAGCTCCATGCCGGTCCGGGCTGGAAGCCGAGTTTCAGCTCCACGAATTCGCCGGGATTGAGGGTCGTTTCGGGGTGTTCGCAGGACATGGGGCTTGCCATCGGAACGCAGGTCCAAGGGGCGTTGGGTCCCGAGACCACCGTTGCATTGCCGGGCGTCGTTACCTCATCCAGCACGATCTTGCCGGTGTAAGGGGCGTCACCCGCATTGGAAACGCGAATGGTGAAATCGCACGAACCGTCGATCTCGCATTCGGCCTCATCGGCCCGCTTCTCGACCTTGATGTCGGGCTCGCCTTCATCGTCGGGCGGGCATTCAAGGTCTTCGGGGATTTCAATGTCGACCACCTGTGAACAGCACAGCCCAACGCCCTCGGCCGGACCCGCATAGGTCTCGATGCCGGTGACGATCAGATGCACCGTATCGCCGGGCAGTGCACCGGTGATTTCCCATTCCAGCGTCCCGCCGCCGGCCGGAACGGGCTGGCTCGGCGGATCGATGGTGATGCCGGGTGTGGTGGAGGTCACGGTGACGACATTGCCTGCCATCTCCGGACCGACATCCATGCGATAGATATAGGCACCGCCGCCGGGAAGGCAGTCCACCTCACCGGTCTCGACCGAGAAACACGCTTCTTCCGGCCCGTCGCCGGGTGGCGGGGGAGGCGGTGGCGGCTCGCAATCCGTTACATCGATCGCGATGGTGGTCGGGTCGCCCGTCTTCCAGTCACCGTCGTCCGGCAGGGCGGGATCGTGCGACGGAATGGTGGCGACAAGCCCGCCGGTTGCCGTGCGGATCACGGCCACATTGGCCTGATTGTCGACATTGGTTGCGGCAGGGAACGCCGCCTGGTCGATCTTTGCCTTGATGGTGATGTCGATGGCGCGCTCGGTCAGACTGCCGTCGCCGTCGAGATCGGCGGCGGAAAGGTGGAAGTCCGACTGGGTGAGCGTGTCATCCAGGGTTGCGGTCGTGCTGACCACATGGGGTGGAACGGCTCCGCCGCCAGCACCGATGATGTCGCCGCTGAAAGTGGCGTCGACAATCGACAGATTGGCGGGAAGTTGATCGGTAAACTCGAAGGTTACATTGGTTAGAAACGCGTCGAGGCCCGGATGGGCGATCATATCAGGTGTGCCGCGCACGCCGAGGCGCAGGCGGTATTCCACATAATCGCAATTGAGCTGTGTTCCACGCTTTTCAAGGAAAGGCGTCAGAGCGGGCTCGACTGCGGGTTCCAATGGCTCAAGTTCAATGCGTGGGCCTTCGGCGTCGCCCGGCGTTTCGAGAACCTCAAGCTCTTCGATCGTCCGGTCCTGTGCTCTGGCCTGATTGATGCCGGAAAGCGGTATGAGCGCGGTGGAGAGCGCCATGCCCGCCACCAGCAGCCAGCGCGGCGAGCGCGCTTTCTCTGCAAGGGGTTTCATGATCGTCTCCATGACGTTGTTGACCGTGGTCCGGTCGGCGGGAAAAGTGAACATGATCATCTCTTCCTCCTCACGGCGCACAGGATTCAAGCGGCGTTTCAAGTGGCAACGTCACCTTGCAACAGGGGAAGTAGCCACCCGCCTCGGCGTCGGACTGCTTATAGAAGCACAGGCCGAGATCGACGGTTTCGCCAGGGATGTGGCCGTTGATGCCGAGAGTGAACGGCGTGGCCAGGCTGGGGACCGTCTGCTTGGACGGGGAAACGCCGACGCCGGGCGTCAGCGATTTCGCGGAAAGCGAATCGCCACCGATGCCGGCGCGGTCATGGATGTAGAGATCGGCTTCAAGCCCCGCGGGCGTACAGAAATACGCAGCCGTCTCCAGCTCGATACAGGGCGGGAGATCGTTGGGCGGCGGGAAGCCGGGCGGCCAGCCGGGGACGGGAATGTCGCCCGGATAGGGGATAGGCTCATAGTAGCCGGCGCGGCCCTCGCAGGGACGCCAGACCTCCACGTCGCCGACATGCCCCTTGACCTCGGGGTCTTCGAAGAAACCGTCGAAATCGGCAAACCACGAGCCGAAGGGCGGTTCGTTCTTTGGCCGCACGAGCGTGCTTCTCGTAAGCTGTACGCCATGAACGGCAAGCGGCCCGCCTTCGATGAGCTGCTCTTCAAGGGCGGGGTTGTCGCGCAGCCTGTCGCCGGTTTTCACCAGCGTGGCTGCGCAGGCATTGCGGTTGAAGAAGCCTTCGGCGTCATAACCATATTGCAGGTCTATGCCGCCGGCTCCCTGTCGGTATGGTTCGGGAAAACCGACTGCATATTCCTGCGGTGCCGGCACCCAGATGCTTTCGGTTTCGGGATCGTCGGGGCTTTCGCGCCAGTAGCGCAGCACCGACGCCTCGCCGCTGTCGGCGAAGCTTGAGTAGTCATAGCGGTTTTCGATCTCGCCCCGCTGGGCAAGGTACATGAAGCCGCGCGTGTCGAAGGCGATGTCGGTGACCGGAAGGTCTTCCTCGGCTTCCACCGTCAGCTCCCAGCGTGGGTCGCCGGCGAAGGTGCCGTCGCGGGCGATCCCCACGGACCAGATTTCCGCTTCCTCACCGACCGCGTAGTAGAGGCGTCCGCCATGCATGGCGAGGCCATAGACGCGACGCTCTTCCTGCGTGTAGCCCCAGCTTTTGGGCTCTTCCGCGTCGAAAGCAGCACCCTGTATGTCCATCACGGCGCCATCGTCGGCCACGGGGTCGAGCCCGCGTGCCGGCCTGCCGTCCACGCCATGATCGAACGTGTCGATGAGATTGCCGTCGATATCGATGCGGTGAATGAAACCGCTGTCGAGATCGGAAGCGAAGAACTGGCGGTGTGACCGGTCGAAGGCGATGTTGCCGATGCCGGGTCCGCTGTTGGTGTCGATATTGGCAAACAGGGTCACGGCGCCCGTGATGCCGTCGATTTTCCAGATCGAACCGGGTCCGCCGCCATTCTTCTCGCCGAACTGCCCATCCATGAAGCGTGCACCGGCTTGGCCGCGGCGCTGCCGTTCGGGCCGCCCGTCCTCGTCTTCGTCTTCCGTGACGATCTGGAGGCCGTGCAGGGAGGTGGCCGCCGCATAGAGGTTCGGCACGATGGCCGTGGTCTCTTCGCGCTTACCGTCATCATAGGCAAGGCCGAACACCTGGCCGATTTCGGAGGCCGGCACTTCGAAGGGCGGTGGCGTAAAGACCACCTGCCCCTCAGGTGGGGCGCCGAGCCAGGTCATGTCGAAGATGCGCAGCGAGGCGCGCTCGGTGTCGATGAAGGTTTCGTCCACCGGGTCGACGCCGGGCAGAAGACCTTCCTCGAAACCGGGGATGAGCGTGCCGGGAAAACCGGTCACGGCCATGAACCCTGGCTGGATGATCGCGTTTTCCTGCGCGCTCGCGGGTGCATGTGCTGAAAAGCCCGCCATGACGGCGAGCGCAATGACGGCGGTGCTTTTGAGAAAGCGCCTGGCGCTTGAGCCGGGATGGAGGTCTCCGCTCCCGTCACGCCGTGCCGGGAACCCGTGGTTCTGCCCCATAACTTGCCTCCCGAAACCGTTTCGGAAGGCTGCCGGATGGGCGTCTTTTGCGCGCCCGGTCCCCTTTGTTCCGGTGTATCCCCCCGAAGCGAGGTTCATTTCAACCCCGTCATGGGAGAGCCTACGCCTCGGCTTACGCAAGGTCAACAAAACCGCCCCAGCCATGCGCCGCGGCGGCTTCAACGACCGTTTGCAGTCGATATGCCGTGTCATCAGAACACTCCTTTCCGGGTGCGCACCATGCGTACCCTGCAGGGTTTGTCTGACGAGGCTGTGAAAAGGTTCACACTGATGAGCGCCGCAAAGCCGGTAGGTGAAGGCAATTCTGTTTCCACCGAACCGCAAATGGACTAGCTTTTCAGAAACTGGGGGAAGCGATGAACCGAAACGTCCCGTCGCGCGACACACTCTCGAAGGGTCGGCCATGAGCGGTGCGGCGGAGCAAACATCCGATGCCGTGCTCGTGGCCAGAACGGCGCGCGGCGACAGGGCGGCGCTCCGGCTCTTGTTCATGCGGCATCACACGCGGGTGTTCCGTTTCGTGATGCGCCAGACGGGATCGGAAACCATGGCAGACGAGATTGCGAATGAAGTGTTTCTGGAGGTGTGGCGCCAGGCGCCGCGCTTCGAGGCGCGCTCTCAGGTCTCCACCTGGCTGCTTGGCATCGCGCGGTTCAAGGCGCTTTCGGCCCTTCGCAAGCGACGGGAAAGCGCACTGGATGAAGGGCAGGCGGAGGCGATTGCCGACAGCGCCGACACGCCCGAGGTCGCAACCATGAAGGATGACAAGGCGGCGGCCCTGCGCTCATTCGTCAACGCGCTGTCCGAGGAGCATCGCACCGTGGTGGATCTCGCCTATTATCACGGCAAGTCGGTGACCGAGATCGGCGAAATCCTTTCCGTCCCCGTCGCCACGGTGAAAACCAGAATGTTTTACGCCCGCAAGAAGCTCGGAGAAGCCCTGCAGGCGGCAGGATATGATCGAGGCTGGCCATGAGCGAGAACGCACAATCAAACCGACGCGACCGGCTTGAGGCGCTGTTGCCCTTCTTCCTGAACGGAACGCTTTCGGGCGCGGAACTGCGCGAGGTCGAGGAGTGGCTCGCATCCGACCCGCAGGCGATGGCCTCGCTTGCTGAAGCCGAGGGCGAGTATTCGGCGACCGTTGCCGACAATGAGGCGGTCCACCCGCCGGCCGATGCGCTGGCGCGTTTTTCAGAGGCGCTGGCCGAAGAGGCGGGGCCGGAAAGGGCTGCCAGACCCTCGCTGCGTGAGAGGCTGGCCGGCTTTCTGCCTTCACTGCCGGTGCAGGCTGCCTGGGTGGCCGCCGGGCTGGCGCTCGCCATTCTCGTGGGCCAGACGGTCTGGCTCAATCTTTCGCAAACGGAGCAATATTCCGTCGCCGGTGCGGATCGCGAGGATGCACCCTTCGCCTTCGTGACGTTTGCGGCGGATGCCTCCATGGCCGATGTCTCGGCACTATTGGAGGCAAGCGGTGCCGAGATCGCCGCCGGACCGCTGCCGGGTGGGCTCTACCGTGTTCTTGTGCCCGCCGAAACGGCGGAGCAATACGACGCAATTGTTGCCGGGCTCGAAAAGGCTGAATTTGTGGAAACCGTTGTGACCGGACGCAGACCGGGCGATGACTAGGCTCGTTTTACGCATCCTGGCGGGTATCGCCATCACAGCCCAACTGGCAATGGCAGCGCATGCCCAGACCACCGCACCAGCCGAGGCTGCGGACGGTGAAACGCAGGCTCGCGCAGCCTCCGGCGAACGGCACGTGGTTTATCTGCCGCAGATGCTGGCGGAGCTTTTTGGGCCGGGGACGGGCGGGGCTGCGCCGGCGCAGCCCGCGACATCCGGGGATGCGCCTTCAACAAATGGCGATGTTTCGGATGGCGGCACTGGCCCAGCAGCATCTCCTCCCACGACGGCGGGAGCGGGGGCTCTTGCCAGACCTGTCGCGCCGCAACGCGCCATCTCCGGGGCATTTGTGCCGGACGAGGTGCTTGTCACTCTTGACGGCGATGCGGATGTGGCTGCCGCCGTGGCCGCCCAGTTCGGTCTGGAGTTGCGCTCGGCCCGTGCCTCCGGGTTGCTCGGGCGCACCATAGCCCGCTTTGGCATTTCTGATGGTCGTCCGGTGGCCTTTGTGCTTGCGCAGCTCGAGGGTGACGGCCGGCTGGCAGATCGTGTGCCGAACCACGTGTTTCAGCTTCAGCAGGCGGCAGGCGTCGTCAATTATGCGTTCGAACGGATCGCACTCGATGCCGGTGCGGCGAGCGGCGAGAATGTGAGCGTGGCCGTGATAGATACGGCGCTGGATGAGGCGCATCCGGCCCTTGTCGACCGTGTGGCACGCGTGTTTGACGCGCTCCCCGACATGGCGGTGAAAGACCGGGAGCATGGCACGTCCATCTCTGGGCTGATTGCTGGCGATGGGCCGTTTCGCGGCATGGCGCCCGGCGTACGGCTCCTCCATGCACGGGCTTTCGAGGGCGGTATCTCCAGCACGAATGTGCTTCTGGCCGCGCTCGACTGGGCGGTGGAAGAGGGCGCGCAGATCGTGAATATGAGCTTTGTCGGGCCGGAGAACCCGCTTTTCTCGTCCGCCTGCCGCAATGCGATGGCGCGGGGTGTCGTGCTTGTTGCCGCTGCCGGCAACAACGGCCCCGGCGCGCCTTTCGGCTATCCTGCGGCCTATGATGGTGTGATCGCCGTGACGGCAACGGATGTGCATGACCGGGTGATGGGAAAGGCCAATCGCGGCCGCTATATCGATCTTTCGGCGCCGGGCGTGAATGTGGTGGCCCCCATTCCCGGCGGCATGGATGTGGTGACGGGCACCTCGTTTGCCGCAGCGGTTGTCTCTGGAGCGATTGCCAATCTTATCCACGCTGGCGGAGACGCTGCCCCGGAGGCGCTTTCGGAACTGTTGCGAACCACTGCGGTGGACCTCGGCGATCCGGGCCGTGACGAGGATTTTGGCGACGGACTCCTCAATGCCAGGGCAGCGATGGAGAAACGGGTCGCCGATTAGCCGGACGAGGACGTGTCCGTGAGCCCGACCGGTGCGATGATCAGGCCGCTTTCGTCATGGGCGCGGTGGGCGGTCACACCGTAGATCCTTGCCAGATTCTCCGGCGACAGCACGGCTTCGGGTTTACCGAGCGCTGCACGCTGCCCCTGGTTCAGAAGTATGACCTCATCGCACCAGCGGGCAGCGAGCGTCAGATCGTGGAGCGAGACCAGCACGGTCCTTCCTTCGGCAGCGAGCCGTTTCAACGATTGCATCAGCATGATCTGATGCGCGGCATCCAGGCCGGAGGCCGGTTCATCGGCGATGAGGAGTGGTGTTTCCTGCGCGATTGCACGCGCCATCAGGACGCGGGCCTGCTCGCCGCCCGACAGCTCGGTGGCGACCCGGCGGGCCAGCGGCGCAATGTCGGCCATTGCCATGGCGCGGGCGATCGCGGCTTCGTCCCGGACATCTGGGCGCTGGCCGAAGGCACGCCATGGCAGGCGGCCGAGTGCCACGAGATCGCGCACGGAGAGACGCCAGCCTATGGTTCTCTGCTGCGGCAGATAGGCGATGAGGCGGGCGCGTTGGGCTGGGCCGATCGCCGCGAGATCGTGTTCGCCGAGCTGCATGGCGCCCTCGGCGGCAATGTGCCCGTTCAGCGCGCGCATGAGCGTGGATTTGCCGGCGCCATTCGGCCCCAGAAGGCCAATCACCTGTCCGGGTTCAGTGTCGAAGCTGACGGCATCGAGAACCTGTCTCTTTCCGAGCCTCACGCTCAAATTGTCGACGTGAAGGTTCATCAAAGCATCTCCCGGCGGGCGCGGACAACGAGCCACAGGAAGAAGGGCGCGCCGATCAGCGCCGTCAGAACGCCGACATTGAGTTCGCCGGCTGGCAGGACGATCCGCGCGGCGATGTCTGCGGCGAGGAGAAGCGCGGCGCCGCCGAGGCCGGCAGGCAGAAGGAGGCTGCTTGGCATTCGGCTGGTCAGCGGGCGGATGAGATGCGGAACCACGAGGCCGATGAAGCCAATGGTGCCGGCGACCGCCGTTGCCGCGCCAACGGAGAGTGCCACACCGGCGACGATCAGGAAGCGTGCGCGGCCCATGTGAATGCCGAGGCTGGAGGCCGCTTCCTCGCCCAGCGAGAGCGCATCGATGGCGCGGGCCGACAGTGCGATCAGGAGCCAGCCACAGGCCATGAGAGGCAAGGCGAGTGCCACATGCTCCATGGATCGGTCCTTCAGAGACCCCAGCAGCCAGAAGATGATCTCATAGGCGGCGAAGGGGTTGGGCGACAGGTTGAGAACCAGCGAGGTGAGCGCTGCCGCGAGACTGGAGAGCGCCACACCTGCGAGGATGAGCGTGAGCGTGGAGCCCTGGCGCGCGGCGATGGCGAGCAGGATCAGAACGGCGAGAAGCGCCCCGATCAGCGCGCCGGCAGGAAGGGCGTAGAGCGAACTTCCGGCAAGGCCTGAGTAAAACACCACCACCGCGCCGAGCGCTGCCATGGAGGAGACGCCGATCACGCCGGGTTCCGCCAGCGGATTGCGCAGAAACCCCTGAAGCACCGCGCCGGAAAGCCCGAGAGAAATACCGATGGCAAGGCCGAGCAGGGCGCGTGGGAGGCGGATTTCGCGCATGATGATGGCCGCCGCCTCGCCGCCGCCGGCGAAAAGGCCGGATATGCTGTTCCCGAGGCCCAGTTCGGCGGGACCGACCAGCAGCGACACAACGAACAGCGCGAGTGTGAGGAGTGCAAGCGAGGTGGAGAGCTTCATTGCGTCGCGTCCTGCGGGCAGGGGGCGATCTCGGCGCGAAGTGCGGCCAGCGCGCGCACGGCTTCCATCACTCCCGGGGCACCGCACGACAGGGAGCCTTCGGGCACGAATGCACCGATGCGGGTTTCGGGAAGGGCGGCAATCGCCGGATGGCGCGGCACGTGTTCGCCGAGTGTCGGCGCGTCCTGTTTTCTGCTGATGCTGATGACGTCCGGCCGGGCGGCGATCACCTCTTCCAGGGGAAAGGGCGCCATACCGACGACACCGAGATCGGCGGCCAGATTGGCGAAGCCCGCGGCACGCATCACGGAATCGCCCAGCGTGCCGCCGCCTGGCGCGATGCCGTTCTGATCGTAGGCGATCATGGTGGGGCGCCTGTCGCATTGGCGTGCGGCAATTGCTTCGAGTTCGTCTGTGAAATCGCCTGCTATTCTTTCCGCCTTCTCTTCCTGACCGAGGAGCACGCCCATACGGCGGATTTCGCCCGGAATGGTCTCGAGGGTCTGCGCGAACGAAAACTCCTCGACATGAAAGTCCAGCCTTTTCAAGAGGGCGGTCGTGTTGTGGAGCGCGTAGGTGCCGGTGACCACGAGGTCGGGCTTTTCAAGGAACGCCTCTTCGGCAAGTCCGCGATTGACCGGGTAGGCCTGCGCTTCTTCATGCAGCATTGAGAGGCTCGGCTCGCGCGAAAGGAAGGAGACGGAGACGAGCTGATCCGGCCCGGCCAGCGTCATGGCAAGCTGGTCAGTGCACAGATTGAGCGACATGACGCGTTTTGGCGCGGCCGAAACCGGCGCGACAAGAAGCGCGCCGGCCAGAAGAGCAAGGCCGGAAAGGCGAGGGAGGCATCTCCGGCGCCCCAGCATCAGGGAGCGAACTTTGCGCGGAAGCCGGCGAAGACGCCGAAGCCGGGTGTGTTGTAGCCGCGTACCGTCTGATAATCCTGATCAAGCAGGTTTTCCGCCCGCACATAGAGTTCAGTGTCCTCGGTCGGCTTGTAGGCGATTTTGGCGTTGACAAGCAGATAATCGTCAAGCTTGAAACCGCCGGTATCGACCGTATCCATGGCCGTCCTGGCAGAGGCCGATATTGTCCACTTCTCTGCGGGTTTCACGCTGGCGGTCAGGCCGATTTCGTGGCGTGGCACGCGCGTCAGGCGAACGTCGTTCTGGTCTACCGAGTGTGTATAGGTGTAGGCGCCGGTGAGGACCAGCCAGTCGGTCGCGGCATAGCGGAGCGAGGCCTCGACGCCGCGCTGGCGCGACGTGCCCGCGATCTGCTGATAGTGCGTCGTGTAGCCGATCAGATCGTCGATCTCGAGCTGGAAGTAGGTGAGATCGGCGACCGCCGCTCCATTCCAGAAACGCTGCTCAACGCCGATGTCGAAGCCGAAGCTGGTTTCGGGCCGAAGGTTGGGGTTTGCGCCGAAAGGACCGAAGAGTTCGTTGAGGCTCGGCGCGCGGAAGCCGGTTCCCACGGAGCCGTGCAGGCGCGTCCCGGTCTGATCGAAGAGATAGGACGCAGTCGCGCGATATGTGGTGTGCCCCCCAAATTCGCTGTGTTCGTCCTGTCTGATACCGGCGGTCAGCGTCAGGTTTTCCAACGGTGTGGCGATGGCTTCACCCCAGACCCCGGCAATCCAGAAACTGGAATCAATCTCCGGATTGAACAAGCCGGCAGGAAAGACCGCGTTCTGGCGCTCGTAATCTGCGCCGCCCTGAACGACCAGCCATTCATTGACGTCAAAAGCGCCCTGATAGTCGGCCTTGTAGCGGCGACCATTATAGCTTCCATCGAAGCCCGTGCCGGTAATCGACCGTTCGAGGTCAAAGGCCTGCACGGAGACCGTGTTGCGGAAGCGGCCGTCCATGAGGTCGAGATTGAAACCGGCGCGGCCTGCGCGTTGTCTGCTGTGGTTGGTGGCCGTTGGATTGTCACTCGGCAGAAGAGTGCCGAAACCCTGATTGTCGAACTCGGCCTGTGCGTCGATATAAAGCGCCGATCCGAAGACGGAGAAAACTTCGGAGAACGCACGTTCGGCATTTGCATCGAACGTGATGTTCTCGTAGCCGTCGCGCTCGGTGCCGGAGGCTGCGGCCGAGATGCCGTCGGTGCGGAAGCCCGTGGCGTTGATGGAGAGTTTCGACTGCTCGCTGCCAGCTCTGAAACCGTAGGAACCCCCAAACGAGCCATGCGAACCACCTTCACCGTGAAGGATGTGGGTGATGCCGGGCTCGACGTCGTCCAGTGTTGACAGGCTGATCACTCCCGCAATGGCGTCGGAGCCGTAGAGTGTGCTCTGCGAGCCCTTCAGGACTTCGATGCTCTGTAGCCCACCGGACAGTAGATATTGGTAGGATGTCTGCACCTGGGTGCTGGTCGGGTCGGAAATGTCGATGCCGTTGTAGAGGGTTTTCACGTAGCGGCGGGGTGCGCCGCGGATCGACAGACTGCCTTCCGCGCCCACGCCCCCTGGCGATGACAGGTTTACACCCGGCAAAAGGTCAAGATATTCCACCGCAAGCGGCAGAGACTGTTCTTCGATCTCTTCGCGCCCAATCACTTCCACCGTGGAGCCCACTTTCGTTGCCTCCGTTGGGGTGCGGCTGGGGGTGATGACCAGTGTGTCGAGCTCAAAGTCCTCGGCCTGCGTGGTGAGCGTGGCGAAGCCCAGTATCAGCGCGGTCGTGCTGGACAGGATAGAGTTTCGGTGTCGATATGAACGCATGCGTATGCTCCAGAACCAAGTTTTTCCGGTTTGCTGGAGAGCGACAGACGCCTGACTTCAATCCCCCCGCCAGCGATGACAATCGCCACCACTGCGAGAAACACAGCCCCGGAAGCGTCCCGCATCCGGTCGGTGACGGCCTAAGGCAGGTTTCCTGGCTCGCGCTTCGTCGGCTGCCTCGCCTTCCCGGGTCTTGCACCCAGTGGCATTGGAGGAGCCTCAGCGCTCACAGTTGCGGGAGCAGCCACGGCTGCGGTCCATTGAAGAATGACCGTTCCGTGTTCCCTTTTCCTCCGGCGGGCGGACACCTGCCGGAGCACCTCAAGCGAACCGAAATCGCTTAGCAACTGGCTCCGGCATCGTCAATCGACCGTTGCGCGCCGTTACCGTCCGGTGCGCTGTTCCGGGTCAGTGTCTGTCAGTTGGGTGAAATACTTCATTATTGCGGAATCGGCTCTTCATGTAGTTTTTGCGGCAATACTGTCGCAAACCCGTCATTGGAATTGTCGAAAAAGTTGCAGAATTCGATTTCCGAACCCCGGGGAATTTTGACATCGGGGGCGGGATGGGAAATGCTAATCGCGAACCGAAAACGGTAGATAATGGGAGTGCGTCGATGACGTTTTTCAAGAGCAATGGCGAGAAGGTGCCGGCCCGCGTTGCCGAAATGGCGGATGAGGCACGAGCCGGCCGAATGGACCGGCGTGAGTTTCTTGCGCTCGCAAGCGCGCTCGGCGCGTCGACGGCGGCAGCCTATGGAATGCTGGGCCTCGCCGCCCCGGAGCGGGCCATGGCGCAGGAGCCAAAAATGGGCGGGACGCTGCGTGTCGCCATGTTCATCAAGGACCCGAAAGACCCGCGCACGGCCGACTGGTCGGAGATCGCAAACGCCATGCGCCAGACACTTGAGCCGCTGGTGAAGTACACGCGCGATTTCACCTTCGAGGGCAAGCTTATCGAAAGCTGGGAAGTCAACGAGGATGCGACCGAATACATCCTTCACGTGCGCCCGGGCGTGACCTGGAACAATGGCGATGCCTTCACGGCAGATGACGTGATCTACAACTTCAACCGCTGGTGCGACCAGACCGTGGAAGGCAATTCCATGCCGGCCCGCATGGCCTCGCTCGTCGATCCGGAGACCAAGAAGGCGCGCGAGGGCGCGATCGAGAAGGTCGACGACATGACGGTGAAGCTCAACCTGTCGGCGCCCGATATTTCGATCATCCCCGGCATGTCGGACTATCCGGCCCTCATCGTTCATCCGAGCTTTGACGAGACGGGCCGCGATTTTGTCGCCAATCCCATTGGCACCGGCCCCTTCGAGCTGGTGTCCTACGAAGTGGGCAACCGGGTGGAGCTGAAGAAGCGGGCCGACGGCAAATGGTGGGGTGGCGAAGCCTATCTCGATGGCATCGAGTTCATCGACTACGGCACGGATCCGTCCGCGACCGTCAGCGCCTTTGAGTCCGGGGAAATCCACACGAACTACGAGACCACCGCCGATTTCGTGGACATTCTCGATTCACTCGGCCTGGTGAAATCAGAGGTCACCACCGCCACAACGATCGTGGCGCGCACCAATGTCAACAACAAGCCTTATGATGACGAGAAGGTGCGCCGCGCGCTGCAGCGCGCGGTCGACAACACGACCGTTCTGGCGCTTGGCTACAACAATGCCGGCGAGGTGGCCGAGAACCACCATGTCTGCCCGATCCATCCTGAATATGCGGAGCTGCCGAAGCTTGAGCGCAATCTGGACGAGGCCAAGGCGCTCATGGAAGAGGCCGGCCAGATGGACCATGAGCACGAGCTCATCACCGTGGACGAGGACTGGCACAAGAACACGGGCGACGCCATCGCCGCCCAGTTGCGCGAGGCCGGCTTCAAGGTGAAGCGCACGGTGCTGCCCGGCTCCACCTTCTGGAACGACTGGACGAAGTATCCCTTCTCCATGACCAACTGGAACATGCGTCCGCTGGGCATCCAGGTGGTGGCGCTCGCTTATCGCACGGGCGAGGCGTGGAACGAATCCGCCTATTCCAATCCGGAGCTCGACAAGCTGATCGAGGAGGCGCTGGCCATTCCCGATCCCGACAATCGCCGCGAGGTGATGAAGAAGATCGAGGAGATCATCCAGGGCTCGGGCATCATCCTCCAGCCCTACTGGCGCAAGCTCTATAACCACTCGGTGGAGGCCGTGAAGAACCACGGGATGCACCAGACCTTTGAGATCGATCTGGAAAAGGTCTGGCTCGACGAGGGCTGAGACCGGACATCAGGGGGCCGAAAGGCCCCCTTTTGCGCAGGCAATCAATAACAACCTCCGCAAACGGGGGAAGGGGAAACCGTGCTTGGGTTTATTCTAAGACGTTTGGGCGTCATGGCATTGACGATGCTGTGTCTGACACTTGTCGTTTTCTTTCTGGTCAATCTAGAACCGAATCTGAAGAAGCTCGCCATCAGTCAGCTCGACATGCGCTCCTCGGCTGAGCAGCTCGAAAGCTGGCTTCAGAAAAACGGCTATCGCCAGAATTTCTTCGTACGGTACGGCCAGTGGCTCGGCGTTGTGCAGAAACAGCCGAATATCGACCCGGAAACCGGGGTGGCTTCACCGCGGTTTTCCTATTGCGATGAACCGGCGGAACCCTATTACGGCGGCATCCTGCAGGGCGACTTTGGCTGTTCAACCAAGTTCAAGGTGCCTGTTGCCGAAAAGCTCTTTCCGGCCCTTGGCGCTACCGGCATCCTGATGTTCTGGGTCATGGTGGTGATGGTTCCCGTCGCACTTCTGATCGGCGTTCTTGCCGGGATGCGGGAGGGCACACGAACGGACCGAACACTGTCCGTCGCATCGATCGCGACCACGGCAACGCCTGAATATGTGTCGGGCGTGATCTTCGCCGTGGTCTTCGCTTCATGGCTCGGATGGCTGAACGGCTCGGCCGCGACAGCCACGCGGCAGGGTATCTCCTTCTACAATTTCACCCTGCCGGTGATGACGATGGCGATTTACGGCATCGGCTATATCGCGCGCATGACACGGGCCTCCATGGTGGAGGTGATGACGCAGCAATATATCCGCACCGCCCGCCTCAAGGGGCTGGGCTTTCGCGCCGTGGTGATCAAGCACGCGCTGCGCAATGCGCTGATCGCCCCCTTCACTGTCATCATGCTGCAGTTTCCCTGGCTTTTGACGGGCGTTGTCATCGTCGAGGTAATGTTCCGCTATCAGGGGTTTGGCTTCACGCTGGTGGAGGCGGCCAGCAACAACGACATCGACCTGCTTTTAGGCTGTTCTCTGGTGTCGGTCTTCGTCGTCCTGTCCACCCAGCTCATTTCGGATGTGGGCTATGCCTATCTCAACCCGCGCATTCGCGTGCAGTAGGGAGGACACGCGATGCAGATAGAAAGCCTTGGAACCTTCGGCATCATCTTTGGCGTGCTGGCGCGCTTCTGGCCGGTGTGGATCGCGCTGGCGGTCATTCTGCTGTTCAGCACGAGTTTCCGTGAACGGCTCGGCCTCTACGGCCAGTTGTTTGAAACGGGTGTCGGCGTTGCCGGCGTCATGATCTGCTTTTTCTGGCTGTTTACGGCGATCTTCGCGGGTACGGTCGCGCCTTTCGACCCGCTGGCGCAGTTTCCGATCATGAAGAATGTTCTGCCGGGCGCCATCGAACCGGAAACCGGGCAGGCCTTTCTCTTCGGCGGGGACAGGCTGGCGCGCGACGTGTTCTCGCGCATGGTCTATGGCAGCCAGATCGTTCTGATCATCGCGCCTGCGGCGACGCTGTTCGCGCTGATGGTGGGCACCACGCTCGGCCTGCCGGCGGGTTATTATGGCGGGCGGATCGACAGTTTTCTGTCGTTCCTGGCCAATCTGGTCCTCGCCTTTCCCGTAATCCTGCTCTTCTACCTTCTGGTGACGCCGGGCATCCGCGAGACGCCAATTCCGCAATGGATGGCGGGCGTTTTCTTCATCTTCCCGATCGTGTTCTTCGTGACCCTGTTCTGGACGCGTTTTCGCAGCCGTCCGCAGCTTCTGGCCATCCAGCTTGCGCTTACGCTCCTGATCGGCGGCTGGGCCTATGTAGGGCTTGTGTTCGATGCAGATCCGCTCGGCATCATCTCGATCAGCTCCAACCAGCTCAACATCTTCGTGGCCGTGGTGTTTGCTTCTTCCCCGGGCGTTTTCCGCATCGTTCGCGGGCTGGTGATGGACATCAAGACGCGTGACTATGTGGCGGCTGCGCAGACGCGTGGTGAAACGCCCTGGTACATCATGTTGTGGGAGGTGCTGCCCAATGCGCGCGGTCCGCTCATTGTCGATGTGTGCCTGCGCATTGGCTACACGACCATCCTTCTTGGAACGCTCGGTTATTTCGGCCTCGGTCTCGCGCCCGAAAGCCCGGACTGGGGTACGGGCATCAAGGAATCGAGCCGTCTGCTCAGGGCCTATGTGCACCCGGCGCTGCCGCCCGTTTTTGCCCTCATGTCTTTCGTGCTCGGGCTGAACCTGCTTGCAGATGCGCTGCGTGAACAATCGCTGAAGGATTGAGGATGAACACTGAGAGCGACGCCATGAACGAAGCCATCAGCATCACACGCGGCCAGAAGAGCGGTAAGCCGATCCTCGAAATCGAAAACCTCTCCATCTCCTTCTTCACGCGGGCCGGCGAAATCCCGGCAGTGATGGATTTTTCCTGTGAGGTCATGCCCGGTGAGGCGATGGGCATTGTGGGCGAATCCGGTTGCGGCAAGTCGACCGTTTCACTCGGCATCATGCGCGATCTTTCCAATGTCGGGCAGATCGTCGGCGGGCGTATCAAGTTCAAGGGCCGGGACATGGCCGAGATGAGCGAGGAGGAGCTGCGGCAGATTCGAGGCAATGAGATTGCCATGATCTATCAGGAGCCGATGGCGAGCCTCAACCCGGCCATGAAGATCGGCCAGCAGCTCATGGAAGTGCCGCTCATCCACGACAATGTCTCCAAGGACGAGGCTTGGCGTCGAGCGCTGGAGATGGTGGAAGCGGTGCGACTGCCCGACCCCGAACGCATGATGCGGTCTTATCCGCACCAGCTCTCCGGCGGCCAGCAGCAGCGCATCGTCATCGCCATGGCTCTCCTGTCAAAACCGGCGCTGCTCCTGCTGGATGAGCCGACCACCGCGCTCGACGTGACAGTCGAGGCGGGGATTGTCGAACTGGTGAAGGGGCTGGGCAAGAAATACGGCACGTCGATGATCTTCGTGTCGCACAATCTGGGCCTGATCCTTGAAACCTGTGACCGTGTAACAGTGATGTACTCGGGCGAGGCGGTGGAGACGGGCCGCGTCGAAGACGTGTTCGACCGGATGCGCCACCCCTATACGCAGGGGCTCTTCCGATCCATTCCGCTGCCGGGCGCCGACAAGAACGAGAGGCCCTTGATTGCCATTCCCGGCCAGTTGCCGCTGCCGCATGAGCGCCCGAAGGGCTGCAATTTCGGCCCGCGCTGCCAGCATTTCAAGGAAGGCCTGTGCGATGCGGACGAAGTGCCGATGCTGCCGGTCGAAGGGCATGAGCGGCACCATTCGCGCTGCCTGCGCTTTGGTGAGATCGACTGGGATGCGCTGCCGGAAGGCGCGCTCGTAGACAAAGAGCCGATCGAGCCCGGCAAGCCGATGCTGCGGATCGAAAATCTGAAAAAATACTATCACGTGGCTGCCAACAGCATCTTCGGCGGCGGCGATACCAAGACCGTCAAGGCCAATGAGCAGATCAGCTTTGAGGCGCGGGAATCGGAAACCGTTGCGATTGTGGGCGAATCCGGCTGCGGAAAATCGACCCTTGCCAAGGTGCTCCTCGGGCTGGAGACCGCGACGGATGGCGAAGTGGTGCTGGCAAACGAGCCCATTCAGTCCACGGCGGTCGAAGACCGGGATACCGGCACGGTGGCCGGCATCCAGATGGTGTTTCAGAACCCGTTCGACACACTCAATCCAAGCCACTCTGTCGGTTCGCAGATCGTGCGCACGCTGGAGAAGTTCAACATCGGCAACACGCTGGCCGAACGCAGGCAGCGCATGCTGGAACTGCTCGATCTGGTAAAGTTGCCACGCGCCTTTGCCGAGCGCATGCCGCGCCAGCTTTCCGGCGGGCAGAAGCAGCGCATCGGTGTCGCCCGCGCGTTTGCCGGCAATGCCAAGGTGGTGGTGGCGGACGAGCCCGTCTCCGCGCTCGACGTTTCCGTGCAGGCGGCCGTGACCGAACTCCTGATGGACATTCAGCGCAAGAACAAGACCACCATGCTGTTCATCAGCCATGACCTTTCCGTGGTGCGCTATCTGGCCGACCGTGTGGTCGTGATGTATCTCGGCCATATCGTGGAGCAGGGGACGACCGACCAGATATTCGCGCCGCCCTATCATCCCTATACGGAGGCGCTGCTCTCGGCGATCCCGATTGCCGACACGTCTGTCCGCAAGAAGCATATCGTGCTTGAAGGCGACATTCCCTCGGCCATGAATCCGCCCTCGGGCTGTCCGTTCCAGACACGATGCCGGTACAAGGACCAGGTGCCAGGCGGCAAATGCGAACGGGAGGTGCCGCCGTTGAAGGATCTGGGCAACGGACATTTCAGCCTTTGCTGGCTGGACGATGACGTTCTGAAATCCATGGAGCCGGTGATCAGTTTCGATGCGCCACGGAAAACCGGCAAATCGGCGCGCCGGCAGGGGAAGGCAAAGGCGGCCAGTCAGAAACCGAAGGCAAAGGGCGAAATCCGGCCGATTGCCGGAGGTCGAAAGCCGGTCAGGGCTTCTGCGGCAGGCCTCTCAGCCGTGCCGGGCTCCTCCTCGCCGAAACGTGTTCAGGCGGAGGCCGGAGGCGGGCGTCAGGCCGCATCCGCCCGCGTCAAGCCGGCTACCGCAAAGGCGGCAAAAGACGCGAAGCCCGCCCGCATCCGCAAGCCTAAAAAGCCGGATGATCTGAAGCTGATTTCCGGCGTGGGGCCGAAGCTGGAGGCGCGGCTCAACGATCTCGGCGTCTACACCTTTGCGCAGATCGCGGCCTGGAAAAAGGCCGAGCGCGACTGGGTGGACGATCATCTGAGCTTCAAGGGCCGGATCGAACGCGACGATTGGGTGAAACAGGCCAAGGCGCTGGCCAAAGGCGGTGTCGAGGAATATGTGCGGGTGTTCGGCAAGAAGCCGCGCTGAGCGCGGTCCCGTCTGGCATTTTAAGCGATCTGTTCTGGATATCGTTACGACTTTGCAGCACTTTGCGCCGGCCAGTCGATGTGCGAAGGAGAGTCGCGTGCCTGCCCGGATCGTTCAGATTTTGCTTGTGTTGCTGACCTTTGCCGGTTTGTCGGTTTCTTTTTCGGATGACGCCCACGCACGGCGTGGCGTGGAAGCCGAGGCGACGGCTGATTTGAAGCTGCGCGAGGGTCCGGGCCTGCGCCATAGAGCCGTTCTCACCATCCCGCGCGGCGCGCGTGTTGCGACATTGCGGTGCACGCGCGGCTACGCCTGGTGCGAGGTTGGCTATGCAGGGCGCACCGGCTGGGTTTCCGCGCAGTATCTGCGTGACACGCGTCCGCATTATGGGGATCGACCGATTTCGGGTGTCGGTGCCCTGATTGGTCTTGAGATCTTTGACTTCGTGATGCGTGAATTGGATGAGCGCGACCGCGACAGGGCGTTTGAAGAGGCCGGAGGGGCTGGCAGAGATCGACGCCCCACGCCGCGCAATGCCTGTTTCTATGATCGCCCGAATTTCAAGGGCCGCCGGTATTGTGCGGGGATCGGAGATGACGTGCGCGGCTTGCGCGGGCGCATCGCTTCGATCCGGGTTGGAGAGCGCACATCGGTCGAGATCTGTTCGTGGCCTGATCGTGACGGGCGCTGCAGCCTGCTCACGCGCGATGTGCCTTTGCTTCGCCGGGGTGACGAGGCTTCCAGTTTTCGCGTTCTTCGCCGCCGGGCAGGGGATGAGCAGGACTTTGAACCCACGCGACGGGCCTGTTTCTATGAAGGGGCGGATTTTCGCGGGGCGAGCCTCTGTTTCGATGCGGGTGACGGAAGCCCACGGTTGCCGCGTGAATGGATCGGTCGCATTGCGTCCGTCCGTCTTGAGGGCGGGGCCGAGGCGCGCATCTGCGAGCGGCGCAATTTGACGGGCTGGTGTGAAACGATTGAGCGCAGCATGCGACGCCTGCGCGATTACTACACCGACGACATTCGCTCCATCGAGGTCTACTGAGTGAGGATCGGCAGCGGATCCTTTAAAACGCCGACCTGTACGGCGGCGTTTTGGCAAGGAATATCTACAACTTAAAATATGATTATAGAATTCATCTTTCTTTTCAAAGGGATGTGCGGCGCGTTAAAATTTGACCGATTGATAAAAAAATGAAACTGCGTTAGCCTTTCCCCAATAACAAAAGGGGAATACGGAATGGCTGATGGTCTCTATGCGGACGGCATCGCCGCCGGCCGCCTTTCCGGTGAGGAGTACGACAGGAACTTCTCCGACCTGCATCCACCGCTCGACCGCCATGAGGCGGCTGTGGAGGCGGATCGCTGTTACTTCTGCTTCGATGCGCCGTGCATGACGGCGTGTCCGACATCGATCGACATACCCATGTTCATCCGCCAGATCGCCACGGACAATCCGCTGGGGTCTGCCAGGACGATCTTCGACCAGAACATTCTTGGCGGTATGTGCGCCCGCGTTTGCCCGACGGAGACGCTGTGCGAAGAAGCCTGCGTGCGTGAAGAAGCGGAGGGCAAGCCGGTGCAGATCGGCCGCCTGCAACGCTTTGCCACCGATACGGCAATGGCCGCAGGCGCACAGTTTTATGAGCGTGCCGCGCCAACCGGCAAGCGGGTTGCCATTGTCGGAGCGGGGCCTGCGGGGCTTGCCTGCGCCCATCGACTGGCCAAGCACGGGCATGACGTCACCATCTTCGAGGCTAGATCAAAGCCTGGCGGCCTCAACGAGTTCGGCATTGCCGCCTACAAGACACCGGATGGGTTCGCCCAGGCCGAGGTGGACTATGTGATGGCGATTGGCGGCATCACGCTTGAGGAAGGCAAGGCGCTGGGGCGGGACTTTTCGCTCGGTGACCTTAGCCGGGATTTCGACGCCGTGTTCCTCGGCATGGGGCTGGCCGGCGTCAACGCGCTCGGCGCTGAGGGTGAAGATGTTGAAGGCGTGGAGAGCGCGGTAGATTACATCGCACATCTGCGTCAGGCGCAGGATCTCGCCAGCCTGCCGGTCGGTCGCCGTGTCGTCGTGATCGGCGGCGGGATGACGGCCATCGACGCTGCCGTTCAGGCAAGGCTCCTTGGCGCCGAGGAGGTGACGATCTGCTATCGCCGGGGCCAGGAACACATGAACGCATCGGAGTTCGAACAGGATCTGGCCGCCTCCAAAGGCGTTGTCATCCGGCACTGGCTGCAGCCCCGGCGCATTCTCGCGGAGAATGGCAAGGTCACGGGGATCGAACTTGAATACACGGCGCTGAAGGACGGAAAGCTTTCAGGCACCGGTGAGACACTGACCCTGCGCGCCGACCAGGTGTTCAAGGCCATCGGCCAGTCTTTCGAGGCCGGGGTTCTGAACGGCTCCGGCGCATCGATTTCGCTTGAGGGGCGTCGCATCAAGGTCGACGAGGAAGGGCGAACCTCCATGTCGATGGTCTGGGCCGGGGGCGACTGTATCGCCGGCGGCGACGATCTCACCGTTTCGGCGGTCGCGCAGGGGCGCGACGCGGCCGAGAGCATCCACCGCGCATTGGCCGGCTGAGGAGCGAGAAACCCATGGCAGACATTCGCAGCAATTTCGTTGGTATCAAGTCTCCCAATCCGTTCTGGCTTGCTTCCGCACCGCCCACGGACAAGGCCTACAATGTCGAACGTGCCTTCAAGGCGGGCTGGGGCGGTGTCGTCTGGAAGACGCTTGGCGAGGAGGGCCCACCGGTCGTCAATGTCAATGGGCCGCGCTATGGCGCGATCTGGGGGGCTGACCGCCGGCTTCTCGGCTTGAACAACATCGAGCTCATCACCGACCGCGATCTTTATCTGAACCTGCGCGAGATCAAGCAGGTGAAGAAGAACTGGCCTGACCGGGCACTGGTGGTTTCGCTCATGGTGCCTTGTGAGGAACAGGCCTGGAAGGCGATTCTTCCTTTGGTGGAAGAGACGGAGGCCGACGGCATTGAGCTCAATTTTGGCTGTCCGCACGGTATGAGCGAGCGCGGCATGGGCTCCGCCGTGGGGCAGGTGCCCGAATATGTCGAGATGGTGGTGCGCTGGTGCAAGCAGACCACGCGCATGCCGGTCATCACCAAGCTCACGCCGAACATTACCGATGTGCGCAAACCGGCTCGCGCGGCTCATGCGGGGGGCTCGGATGCGGTTTCGCTGATCAACACGATCAACTCGATCACGGGAGTGGACCTCGACAGCTTTGCGCCCGAGCCCACTATTGACGGCAAGGGCTCTCACGGCGGTTATTGCGGCCCTGCGGTTAAACCCATTGCGCTCAACATGGTGGCCGAGATCGCCCGTGATCCTGAAACTGCCGGTCTGCCGATTTCCGGCATCGGCGGTGTCACCACATGGCGCGATGCCGCCGAGTTCCTGGCGCTTGGGGCAGGGACGGTTCAGGTCTGCACCGCCGCCATGACCTATGGCTTCAAGATCGTCGAGGAGATGATCGAGGGGCTGGAAAACTGGATGGACGCCAAGGGGCACGCCACGCTCGATGATGTGATCGGCCGGGCAACACCAAACGTGACCGACTGGCAGTATCTCAATCTAAACTACGTCACCAAGGCGCGGATCGATCAGGATCAGTGCATCAAATGCGGACGGTGTCACATCGCCTGCGAGGACACGTCGCATCAGGCGATCACCGCCATGGTGGACGGAAAACGCCATTTCGAGGTGATCGAGGAGGAGTGCGTCGGCTGCAATCTGTGCGTCAATGTCTGTCCGGTGGAAGGCTGCATCGACATGGTGCCGCTGGCCGCCGGCGCGCTCGACAAGCGCACGGGTGAAAAAGTTCAGCCCTCTTATGCCAACTGGACGACACATCCCAACAATCCGTCCAGGGTGGCTGCCGAGTAGCAGTGGTGAGCGGCGGCGGGATGCCGCCGCTCCCGTTTGTGCTCAGGCGGTGACTGCGTGCCGACGCAGGATCACGCCATCTTTCTTCTCCAGAAAGCGCTTCAGCCGTTCGGGATAGTCATGCACCACGGCTTCGCGCACCGAGGCGCGCTCGGCGAGCGTTTTGCGCCACTTTTGTGTCCTGGTGAGACCATCGAAGACACCAAGATCGGCAATCTCGTCGAAGACATCGAAATAGCGGAAGGCCGGCGCAAACACCGCGTCGACAATGGTGAAGCGGTTGCCGGCGAAGAAAGGCCCTTCGCCGAGTTCGTTTTCGATGCGTGCGAATTTCTCTTTCAACGCGATGATGGCGGCGTCGAAGGCGGCCTCGTCCTTGGTCGTCTCGAGCGTCCAGATGTCAGAGAGGGCAGCCGAACCGAACTCCATCCAGGCGCGATGCCGGGCACGGGTGACGGGATTTTCGGGATGGAGGCGAGGTGTTTCGGTCTCGTCCAGATACTCGACGATCGCTGCGCTTTCGAACAGCACGTCATCACCGACCCGCAGGACGGGCACCTTGCCGCGCGGCGAAATCTTCAGAAACCAGTCGGGCTTGTTTTCAAGATCGATGTCGACGCGCTCGAATGCCACGTCCTTTTCGGCAAGGACGATGGCCGCGCGCTGCACATAGGGGCAGAGGTCGAAGGAGATCAATGTGGGCATTTGAGACATGGGATCGCTCGTTCATGGTTGATGTTGATGCAATTGCATTTATATTGCCGGTTTGGAATTGTCAAACTTGATGCAATTGCATCTAATAACGTTTTGGTGAAGCATGACCTCCACACCTGATGACGCCGCCGTTTCCGCCTGGGTTGCGCTGGCGCGCGCCTATCGACTGGCTTTCGCGACCTTCGAGGCACGGCTGAAGGCGGAGAGCCTGCCGCCGATGGCCTGGTACGATGCGCTTTGGGAACTAGAAAAGGCAGGTGAGGCGGGTCTCCGTCCGTTCGAGCTGGAGCAGGCAATGCTCTTTGAGCAGTACAACCTCTCCCGGCTGGTGGAGCGCCTGGCCAGGGCCGGTCTTGTGGAGCGCTGTGCATGCCCGGAAGACCGGCGGGGGCAGGTTCTGTCCATCACCGCTGAAGGCAAGGCAATGCGCGCACGCATGTGGCGCGTTTATGGGGAGGCGCTTGCGGAGACCATCGGAGGTCGGCTCGATGACGGGGAGTTGCGGTTACTCGCCGATCTTTTGCGCAAGCTCGGTTAGGTCTCCCTTCGCTCCATTGTCAGGAAGAGTCAGAAGACTGTCGTATCCCTATTGTGGATCTAAAATATCCTGGATATATATTATCCATAATAAGGAGAACGAGATGAAACTGAGCGAAGGTGTTGAAGCGGCAATCCACTGTGCCACGCTTCTGGCGCAGCTGGAGGAGGGGCGAACCATGCCCGCCAGCGCACTTGCCGAATATCACGGGCTTTCGCCGAGCTATCTCCTGAAACATCTGAAGACGCTGGCGGCGGCAGGGATTCTGGAATCCGTGTCCGGCCCGCATGGCGGCTATCGGCTGGCGCTGTCAGCCGATGCGATCACCCTGCTCGACGTGGTGCTGGCCATCGAAGGGCCGAAGCCGGCTTTTCGCTGTGCGGAAATCCGCCAGCGCGGGCCGGGGGCGCTGGAGCCCCGGGCTTACACGCGGCCATGCGGCATCAACGCTGCGATGCTGCGGGCCGAGCAGGCCTATCGCGCCGAGCTCCGCAAGACGCGGCTCTCAGATGTGATCGCCGATTATCAGGCAGGCGCTGATCCCCGCGCGCTCGCATTCGGCTGTGCCTTTGTGGAGCGCCATCAGCGCCCCTAGGGTCCTGACCCTAGGCCGAAAACCGATTTCCCGCAGAGAAAGGATATGATCATGCAGGAACGTCTGAATTACATGAAGATCGCCCCGGAACTGATCGGCGCTGTGCTGAACCTGAAGAAGGCGGTGGACAGATCGGGTCTCGACCATCGGCTGATCCATCTGGTGAACCTGCGCGCCTCGCAGATAAACGGCTGCAGCTATTGCGTCGACATGCACACGCGCGAGGCGCGGCGGGACGGCGAGAGCGAGCAACGCGTGCATCTCGTCTCGGCATGGCGGGAATCGCCGCTTTACACCGAGCGCGAACGTGCCGCTTTGGCCTGGACCGAGCGCCTGACGAATATTTCCGACGGTCCGGTCGAAGATGCGCTTTACGCGGAGATGCTTGAGCATTTTAGCGAGGAGGAGCTGGTGCAGCTCTCCGTGCTCGTTGGGCTGATCAATGTGTGGAACCGGATTGCGATCCCGTTCCGCTCCGTTCATCCAGTCGTCAGCGATCAGGAAATCGCCGCCGCCTGATCACGCCAGGCGCAACAGCCCCACCCGCCGTGGGTGGGGCTTTTGAAAGAGAAAGCCATGTTCCTTTCCGATTTCATGCCTCTGCCTTTTCTGGGTAGCCTGCTCCTTGGTGGGGCATTCGTCTTCGCAGGATTGCGCAATCTCGCCAACGTTCCCTTTTTAACCGGCGCTCTCGCAGCCCGCGGGGTGCCTCTGGCAAAGGTGGTGCTTTTCGCCGGGATTGCGCTTCAGTGCGGCGCAGGTGCGTTGCTGGCGGCGGGCGTTTTCCCCGTCTATGCGGCGGCTGCATTGATTGTCTTCCTCGTCACCGCAACCCTGATCTTTCACAATTTCTGGGATCATGAGGGGGCGGACCGTGTGGCGCGGATCAATGGCGTCGTCTCCAATGTGGCACTTGCCGGCGGGTTTCTGCTGATTATGGCCAGTGGCTGATTCAGCGTCCGTCATTCTTGAGAAGAGCCCGGAAACCGGTTTCGGTTTGCGGGCTTTTTCTTTAAAGAACCAGGCACAATGGGGAGGCCGGCTTGACGGACACCGCAGAGTTAAAAGCGGCGCGGCGTGAGGCGCATCGCGCTAGTGCAACAGGCGTGGAGAAGCGGCTGGGGCATCTGGCCATGCTTGGCTTTGCCACGCTCGTGGCTGGTTCCTTCTCGCTGGGGTCGCTTGCCGCGCCACATATTGGCCCGGTCGCGCTCAATGCGGCGCGCTTTCTGATCGGCATCCTTTTCATGGGGCTGGTGGTGCGTTTCGTGCTGCGTCAGCCTCTCCCCTTTCCAAAAGCCCCGTGGCGCTTTCTGGTCCTGGGTGGGCTGATGGCGTTCTATTTCGTCACCATGTTCATGGCGCTCGGCATGACAAGCCCCGTTTCCACCGGGGCCGTGTTCACGCTGATGCCGCTGCTCAGCGCGTTTTTCGGTTTTGTTTTTCTGCGGCAGGTGCCGCGCGGGCTGGTTATTCCAAGCCTCGTTCTGGCCGGGCTCGGCTCCGTGTGGGTCATTTTCGACGGGGATTTCGAGGCGATGCGCCGCTTCGACATTGGCGAGGGCGAGCTCATCTTCTTCGCGGGTGTCGTCGGGCACGCAGCCTATGCGTCGCTCGTCCGGCTTTACAATCGCGGCGAACCGGTGATCGCCTTCACCTTCTGGACGCTTCTGGCGACCGGCGTTCTGATCGCTCTTTACGGCATCGGCGAAATCGCTGCGACGGACTGGACTGCCTTGCCCTCCATCACCTGGATCGCGATCTTCTATCTTGCAATCTTCACCACGGCCGGCACATTTTTCCTGCTGCAGTTTGCCGCCCTGCGATTGCCGGCCTCCAAAGTGCTGGCCTACAACTATCTGACGCCGACACTGATCATCATGTTTGAAGGGCTGCTCGGCCATGGATGGGCGAGCCTTTCGGTCATGGCAGGCGCGGTCCTTACCATTCTTGGTCTGGTCATCCTGGCGCTTTCGCCCGAGAGGTGAGGCCTGGAGCCGCTCCTCGTTTCAGGGAAATGCTTCACCGGCCGAAACGGTGCCGGAAACTGTCCGCGTTCACAAGTGGTGGCAGGCCTGCTTGATCGAGCCAGTTTTCGCTCGGCTCCATCAGGCGTCGATAGACTTCGCGTACCAGCGTTCGTGCTTCTTCGCCGGGCCAGTCCTTCGGCAGGAGGGCCATTGGCAGGCCGGGATCGCGCAGGACGATCCGCCGCCAGTCGTGTATGAGCAGGGTGCGTGCGGCCATGGCGTCCACCGGGGCGGGAAGCGGGGACACAGCAAGGCTGCCGGCAAGGGCCGAATATTCGGCAATGAGTTCGCGATAGGCTTCGGCAATCTCGTCAGAGGGCCACAGGCTCCGCAGCATTTCGGGATGCTCGGCGCTGGAACCGTGGATGACCAGCATGTCGCTCAGTGGCGGGGCGCCGGAAGTCGGGCCGTCATCTGGTCCGGGGGTGCGCGGCAGGAGATAGACACCATCGGCGATCTTCAGAAAGCCGTGTTCCTTCAGTGCCTCGTCGTGCACGCCGTTGCTGCCGGGTGCTGCGATGGCGACAGTCCATGAGCCATCCCAATCGGGCGCACCGGCTGCATAGATGCGGCGCGTCGCAAGGTCGAAGGCGTGCTGGCCGTGCCGGTCGAGCGAGAAGAACGAGTTGCGGCCGCGCCGTTCGCGCACCACCCATCCATCGCTGGCAAGCCGGGACATGGCCGTGCGAAGGGCGCCGGCCTCGATGCCGAGCCGCGCCATCACTTCCTGAAGACCGGCAAGCGGCGCTTCACCGCCATGCGGCACGATTGCGTCGCCAAAAAGGGTGATCACCAGCGACCAGACCCGAACGCGTCCACGCCGGTGCAGGCGATCGATCAGGCCGGCAAGGGCGGTTTCGGCAGGTTCTGTCGGCACATCCATCTTTTCCAAATGCCACGGGATCGCCGGACGGGCAAGATTGTCAGGGAAGCTCCTTTACACCGCTGACAAGCAGGTGGGTGGCGAGTTTCGCATAGTCCTGCCGGGAAATACCGCGATCCTCACGAAACCACATGTAGAACCAGTTGAGCATGCCGAACAGGCTCATCGTTGCCGGTTTCAGAAGGGGCCGACTATCGAAGGCGTCGGGGTTCATCTGCCGTATGGCCTCGGCAAAGATCGCCACCAGCCGGCGTTCCAGCGCCTTCAGCTCTTCCTGCTGCGTATCCGGCAGGAGCTGGAGACCGGAAAGCTGGACGCGGTGTTCGTTGTCGGCGTCGCGGTAGGCCTCGAGGAGGGCCGTCACCAGCCCTTCGAGGCGTTCCTGCGGCGGGGCCCCTGGCCGGTCGGCCTCCTCCACCGCTTCCACAAGTTCCTGAAGATGCGTTTCGATGATGTCGAAAAGCAGGGCCTCCTTGGAGGTGTAATAGTGATAGAGAAGGGCCTTCGAGACGCCCAGTTCCGTTGCAAGCTGGTTCATCGAGGCGCGGTCATAGCCGTCGCGCGCGAAGATGCGCGCTGCGCCATGCAGCATGGCGTCGCGCTTGTCGTCATAGTCCTTGGCGCGGGTGCGGGCCATTAGCAGCTCTCACAGAGTGGATGCTTGTGAATGTGCGGCAATGTCACTGTTTCACCCGCTTGTCGACGATGCGCACGGCCTTGCCCTGGCTGCGGGCCACGCTGCCGGGGTCGGCCGCGTGGACGCGCACCGTCACGCCGACCACATCCTTGATGCGTTCGCCGAGCTGACGGCAGGCGGCAAGCCGCACTTCCTCGCCGGCTTCGAGCGATTCCATCTCCACATGGATTGTCATCGCATCCATGCGGCCTTCCTGCGTCAGCTCGATCTGGAAATGCGGTGCGAGCCCGTCAACGGTAAGGATCTGCTCCTCGATCTGTGTGGGGAAGACGTTGACGCCGCGCAGGATCATCATGTCGTCCGAGCGGCCGGTGATCTTTTCCATACGGCGCATCGAACGCGCCGTGCCTGGCAGAAGCCGTGTCAGGTCGCGGGTGCGGTAGCGCACGATGGGGAAGGCTTCCTTGGTGAGCGAGGTGAACACCAGTTCGCCCATTTCGCCATCCGGCAGCACTTCGCCGGTCTCCGGGTCGATGATTTCCGGATAAAAATGATCCTCCCAGATGTGCAGCCCGTCCTTGGTCTCCACGCATTCGTTGGCAACGCCCGGTCCCATCACTTCCGACAGGCCGTAAATGTCGACCGCGTGCATGTCGAATGCGTCTTCGATCTCGGCACGCATGGCGTTGGTCCATGGCTCTGCGCCGAAAATACCCACTTGAAGCGGGCTCCTGCGCGGGTCGAGCCCCTGCGCGCGGTATTCATCGAGGATCGACAGCATGTAGGAGGGGGTGACCATGATGGTCTGTGCCTGAAAATCCTCGATCAGCGTGACCTGGCGTGCCGTCATGCCGCCGGAGGCCGGCACAACCGTTGCGCCCAGCCGTTCAGCCCCGTAATGCGCGCCGAGCCCGCCGGTGAAGAGCCCATAGCCATAGGCGACATGCACCACATCACCCGGCCGTGTGCCCGATGCGCGGATCGAGCGCGCCATCACCTCGGCCCAGGTGTCGATGTCCTTTGCGGTGTAGCCGACAACGGTCGGCTTGCCGGTCGTGCCGGACGAGGCGTGAATGCGCGCCACCTTCTCGCGCGGCACGGCGAACATGCCGAACGGATAATTGTCGCGCAGGTCCGTCTTCACCGTGAAGGGGAATTTCGACAGGTCGGAAAGCTGCTTCAGATCGTCGGGATGAACGCCGGCGGCGTCGAAGCTCTTCTTGTAATGCGGCACGTTTTCATAGGCGTGCCTGAGCGACCATTTGAGGCGCACGAGCTGCAGGGCCTGGATTTCATCGCGCGAGGCGATTTCGATCGGGTCCAGGTCTTCTTTTTTGGGGGTCAGGTCTTTCATCGTTCTCTCCCGAAGATGAGGATGCTCTCAGGCGTCTTCCTCAAAATGCTTGCCGCTGACGACGCGGGAACTGCCGCGAAACTCCGCGATAACTTTGCCGTCCTGGTTCTCCACGCGAACATCATAGATGCCCGAGCGCCCGAACCGCGCCACCTCGCGCGCAACCGCCGTAAGCCGGTCGCCGAGCGCGCCGGGCGCAATGAAGGTTATGGAATTGTGCTGCGCGACAACGATCTGGTTGTAGGAGTTGCAGGCAAAGGCGAAGGCGGAATCCGCCAGAGTGAAGATGTAGCCGCCGTGGCAGATGTCGTGCCCGTTCGTGTGGTGCGTCTCCACCGTCATCGACAGGGTGGCGCTGCCGGGTGCGACCGCATCGAGGCTGCATCCCAGCCATTTGGAAGCGTCGTCGCGCGCCCACATTGCCTGCGCGCTGCGCTCTGCGATCTCCTGTGGAGACAGTTGCATTTGTGACATCTAGGCTCCTCCCAACGGCGTCGGTGAAGGCAGACTTGCATAAACCGACCGGTCGGTCAATAATACTGTTGAGAGGAGGCGGTGGGGCCGCTTCCGGGAGGAAAGCATGACAAAAACGGCAGACAACGCTGCAACGAATGGCGAGAAACTGGCGGAGGACTTTGAATTGATAGCGCTGCCCGCGGGCTTCGTGGACAATCCGTTTCCGGTCTATCACGCACTTCTGGAGCACGCGCCCCTGAAGCGTTTCGCCGATGGCTCGGTCATGCTGTCGCGCTATGAGGATCTCGATCGCGTCTATCGCGACACGAAAACCTTTTCCTCCGACAAGAAGGCCGAGTTCCGGCCAAAGTTCGGCGACACGCCGCTTTACGAACATCACACGACGAGCCTCGTTTTCAACGATCCGCCGCTTCACACGCGGGTGCGCAAGATCATGATGGGCGCGCTCACACCGCGCGCGCTGGCGGCGCTCGAGCCGGGCCTGATCACGCTGGTCGACGGCCTGCTCGACCGTATGGAAGAGAAGGGCGAAGTCGATCTCATCGAGGATTTCGCTGCCGCGATCCCCATCGAGGTGATCGGCAACCTGTTCGACATACCCCATGAGGAGCGTGAGCCGCTACGCGACTGGTCACTCGCCATTCTCGGTGCGCTGGAACCGGTTCTCACCGACGAGCAGCTCACATGGGGCAACACCTCCGTCACCGATTTCAAGGCGTTCCTCAAAGAGATTGCCGATGATCGCCGGCGCAATCCCGGCGATCCGGCGACCGACGTTCTGACCCGTCTCATCAATGGCAATGAGGGCGAAGAGCTCTCCGAGGTGGAGCTTCTGCAGAACTGCATCTTCATCCTCAATGCCGGTCACGAGACCACCACGAACCTGATCGGCAACGCCCTTTATGAGCTGTTGCACTGGCCTGAAGAGAAGGCGCGGCTTGAAGCCGACCCGGACCTCATCGCAACGGCCGTCGATGAATTCTTACGTTTCCAGAGCCCCAACCAGCTCGGCAACCGCATGGCGGTGGAGCCGGTGGAGTTCCATGGCGAAACCGTGGAGCCGGGCACGCCGATACATTTGTGCATCGGCGCGGCCAACCGCGATCCACGCCAGTTCGCCGATCCGGACCGGCTCGATGTGGGGCGCAGGCCCAACAAACATCTGGCCTTTGCCGGTGGTCCTCATCTGTGCGCGGGCTTCTCGCTTGCCCGCATGGAAGGACGCATCGGCATTTCGCATTTTCTCAAACGTTTCCCCGACTACCGGATGACGGGCGAGCCGGAACGCACCGGACGTGTGCGCTTTCGCGGCTTCTCCCGGCTGCCGGCGCGGGTGCGCTGATCAATAAAGGAGTTTTCCATGAGCGTGATGCGGCTTGAAAGCTATGCGGCAGGGGCGTGGGTTGCGCCCTCGGGCGACCTCAAACCCCTGCGGAGTGCGGTCACCGGCGATGTCGTTGCCGAACTCGGTTCGCAGAAGCTGGATTTCGCCGGCATGGCCGATCATGCCCGCCAGGTGGGCGGGCCGGCGCTGCGCGCGATGACGTTCCACGACCGCGCCTTCGCCATCAAGGCGCTGGCGCAGTATCTGAACGACCGCCGCGAAGCGCTCTACGAGCTTTCCTACGAGACCGGCGCGACCAAGTCTGACTCGATGATCGACATCGATGGCGGCATCGGCACGCTGTTCGTCTATTCGTCCAAGGCAAGGCGCGAGCTGCCGGACGATCACGTCTATGTGGATGGCGCGCTGGAGCAGCTTTCCCGCTCCGGAAACTTCGTTGGCCAGCATGTGGCGACCCCGCTTCAGGGCGTGGCCGTCCACATCAACGCCTTCAACTTCCCCGTCTGGGGCATGCTTGAAAAGCTTGCGCCGACGCTGATCGCTGGCGTTCCGGCCATCGTCAAGCCGGCCTCCGCCACCGCGTGGCTCGCCGAAGCCTGTTTCCGCATGATCGTGGAATCCGGCCTGTTCCCGGAAGGCGCGGTGCAGTTCATCGCCGGCTCCACCGGAGACCTGCTTGACCGCCTGACCGGTCAGGACGTGGTGTCCTTCACGGGCTCTGCCTCCACAGCATCCATGCTGCGCGCTAACCCGAAGATCATCGGCAATTCCGTGCGCTTCGTGGCCGAGCAGGATTCGCTCAACGCTTCGGTGCTTGGGCCGGATGCAGCCCCCGGAACGCCTGAATTCGATGCCTTCATCAAGGAAGTGCACCGCGAGATGACGGCCAAGGCCGGCCAGAAATGCACCGCCGTGCGCCGTATTTTCGTGCCCGACGCGCACCGCGACGCGGTCACCGACGCGCTCATCGCCCGGCTTGAGAAGACCGTGGTCGGCAATCCGCGCAGCGAGGGCGTGCGGATGGGCGCGCTCGCAAGCCTCGCCCAGCGCGACGACGTTTTTGAGAAGGTCGGCATTCTCGCCACCGAGGCACGCCGTGTGTTTGGCGACCCGGATGCCTTTTCGGTCACCGATGCCGATGCCGGCGCGGGCGCTTTCGTGCCGCCCATGCTGTTCTCCTGCGACGATCCCGATGGTGCGCAAAAGCTGCATTCCGTAGAGGCGTTCGGCCCCGTGTCCACCATCATGCCGTACCGCGATCTCGGCCATGCGCTGAAGCTTGCCAATCGCGGCGAGGGCTCGCTTGTCGCCTCGGTCTTCACGCATGATCCGGCGGTTGCCCGGCAGGCGGTTCTGGAGGCGGGCGCTTTCCATGGCCGGCTCTATTTCGCCAACCGCGACACCGGCAAGGAGGCGACCGGCCACGGTTCGCCGCTACCGCACATGGTGCATGGCGGTCCCGGCCGCGCCGGCGGCGGCGAGGAGCTGGGCGGTGTCCGTGGCGTGATGCATTACATGCAGCGCACCGCGATCCAGGCAAGCCCCGATCTGATCGCCGGCATCACCAACCGCTATGTGGCAGGCGCTTCGACCGAGGAGAAAGAGCCGCATCCCTTCCGCCTGACCTTTGGGGAACTGGAGCCCGGCCGCACGCTCTGGGCCGGCCCGCGCGAGGTGACGCTGGCGGACATCGAGCATTTCGCCGAGTTCACCGGCGATACATTCTACGCGCATATGGACGAGGAGGCGGCTGCCGCCAATCCGTTCTTCCCCGGCCGTGTCGCCCATGGCTATCTCATCCTGTCCTTTGCGGCAGGCATGTTCGTGGAGGCTGCACCCGGCCCGGTGCTTGCCAATTACGGCCTCGACAACCTGCGCTTCATGAAGCCGGTTTCGCCCGGCGACACGCTGAAAGTGCGCCTTACGGTGAAGCAGAAGACGCGCCGCAAGGACGAATATGGCGAAGTGCGCTGGGATGTCGGCGTCTACAATCAGGAAGGCGAGCAGGTTGCCGCCTACGAACTTCTGACCATGAACGCCATGTAGTGTGGGCAGATTTGGGGCGTCCTTTGCCATGTCCTCCAGCATTCTGGAGGAATGGCGCAACGCCCCTCATCCCCCTGCCGGGACCTTCTCCCCGCCTGCGGGGAGAAGGCAGCGTTGCGCCGCCGCGTTTCTGGGGAGCACCACCCGCTGAAAATTGACCCGCTACGTCAAGATCTCCCTCTCCCCGCTGGCGGGGAGAGGGTAAGGGTAAGGGTGAGGGTGAGGGGCGAGCGCTCCGCTAGGCGTTCCTGGCCTTGAACGCCAGCCCATCCACCAGGTCCGCTGCCCTGAGCGTTGCGGCACCCGTAGCAACGATCATCTGGGGCAGAAGCATCCATTCCAGCGCCCATGCCGCACCCGAGCGTTCGTTTTCATGCACCAGCGCCTGATGCATTCCTCCCACAAGCGCCGCGTTGAAGCGCGCGAGCGTTACCAGCGCTTCAGCGGCGACCGGGTTCTTCTTGTGCGGCATGGCTGAAGATCCGCCGCCCGCCGCCAGTTCGATCTCGCCGATTTCACTCTGTGCTGCCAGAGCGATGTCCTGCCCCATCTTGCCGAGGCTGCCGGTGATGAGCGAAAGGACGGAGGCAAAGGCGACGATCCCGTCACGCTCACTGTGGCGGGGGTGACCGGGCAGGGCTAGGCCAAGTCTCGCCGCAAGTCGCCCGGCAACGGGTTCACCCTTCTCGCCAAGCCTGTCGAGCGTACCCGCTGCGCCGCCGAAATGCAGCACCGCAGCCTCCTCCCGAACGGCAGCCAGCTTTTTCGTATGGCGCATGAGTGGTCCGCGCCACGAGCGGATCTTGCGGGCGGCCGGGACGGGGATGGCAGCCTGCATGCGCGTGTGCGCCATGACGTCGATCTGACCGTCGCGTTCTTCCAGAGCTTCGAGGGACTGGATGAGCCCGCCCAGTCTCTTACCGAGAATTTCAACCGCCTCACGGGCACGGAGGGCAAAGCCGGTGTCGATCACATCCTGGCTTGTCGCACCGAAATGCAGGTGCGGACGCGTTGCTTCCGATAGGGTGACCCGGATCTGCGAAACGAGGGCGGGGATCACGACCCCGTCTCGGGTAACGCCCGCTTTCAAAGCCGTGATGTCGGGGCTGAAGGTATCGAGTGAAGTGGCGATTTCTCTTGCCGCCTCGCGCGGGATGACATTCTCATCCGCTTCCGCAAGAGCGAGCTCTGCCTCAAAACGCAACATCGCCTTGATCTCCGCCCGCGCCGAAAAGAGCGGCGCCAGTTCCTCGTCGCCAAGAAGCCCGGAGAGGATGGGATGGTCGAAGGCAGAAATGGTCATGGGCTTCCTGTGCCTGATTGACGCTCGGAGGATCGACTAAGACCGATCATATGTCGAAAAACACTGTTTCCCGTTCACCTTGGAGATGGATGTCGAAGAGATAATGCGCACCGTCCTTCCGGGCGATCAGGGTCTCGACCCTGTTTTGATGTTCGAGGCGCGTCAGCACCGGGTCTTCGGCGTTGGCCGCTTCCTCGTCACCGAAATAAAGGCGCGTCGCCAGCCCCAGATTGATGCCACGGGCGACAATCCAGAGGCTGATATGCGGCGCCATCAGGCGCCCATCAGGGAAGGGGACGCGGCCGGGTTTGATCGTCTCGATTGCGATCTCTCCGGTTTCCATGTCGGAGGGGAAGCGACCCCATCCATGAAAAGTCGGGTCGGCTTTGCCCCGTGTTTCCGAAGGCGAATTGTAGAGACCATCGGCATCGGCCTGCCAGATTTCCACCAGTGCATCCCTCAGGACCGATCCGGTTCCGTCGAAGATGCGTATCTTCACGGTGATGCGCTCTCCCTTCGTCTCCGCGTTCACGGTCTTTGAGCCGAGATCGTCACGATACACACCCTCGATGCCGCCGAAATTCGGCGTCAGGCCGATATGCACATAGGGGCCTGCGGTCTGTGAGGCGCTTTCCTTCAGGCGCCCGAGGTCCTGAGCCATCAGTTCCCCTCCATGCGGTTTTCGAACAGGGTCGAACGCCGGCCGCGCAGCACGATATCGAATTTGTAGGCGCGCGCGTCCATCGGCACCGTGGCCTCCATGTCAAGCGCGGCGATCAGACCCTCCACGGCTTGACGGTCTGGTATGGTGGAGACGATCGGGCAGCGCCAGATCATGGGATCGCCCTCGAAATACATCTGTGTGATCAGGCGCTGGACGAAACTGTGACCGAAGACCGAAAAATGGATGTGTGCGGGCCGCCAGTCGTTGATGCCGTTTGGCCAGGGATAGGCGCCGGGCATGATGGTGCGGAAGGAGTAGTTTCCCTCCGCGTCCGTGATGGTGCGGCCGCAGCCGCCGAAATTCGGATCGAGCGGTGCCAGATAGCCGTCCTTTTTGTGCCGGTAGCGGCCGCCGGCATTGGCCTGCCAGAACTCGACAAGCACGTCGGGTACGGGCCGGGCATTTTCGTCAAGCACCCGCCCGTAGACGATGATCCGCGGGCCGATGGCACTTTTGCCGGGGGCGGCGAAGTTTACCGTCAGATCATTGTCCAGCGCGCCGAGAATGCTGTGCCCGAAGACGGGGCCCGTCACCTCTGAGAGCGTGTGCGGAAACGAGACTGGAGCGCGCTGCGGCGAGCGTGCAACGGAAGTCTTGTAAAGCGGGGTCAGGGCAGGCGGATGCCAACTGCGATCACGCTGAAAATAGCCTCCGGCGCCAGGCTGTTCGCTCTTCATGCCTTGCTCCCCTCCATCTCCGCCAGGGTCTGCTTGACGATCTTGATCGCGTGATTGGCCGCCGGCACACCGGCGTAGATGGCCACGTGCAGCATGGCCTCGCGCAGGTCCTCGGCGCTGGCACCCGTGTTGGCGGTGGCGCGCACGTGCAAGGCAAGCTCCTCGTCCTGACCGAGGGCAGCCAAAAGCGCGATGGTCACCATGGAGCGCTCGCGCCCCGTCCATTCGCTGCGTGACCAGACATGGCCCCAGGCCGCTTCGGTAATCAGGTCCTGAAACGGTTCGTCGAAGGCTGTCTTGCGCGCTTCGGCCCCGTCCACCCAGGCATCGCCCAGAACGCTGCGCCGGGTTTCCATCCCCTGCCGGTAGCGCTCGCTTTTCTCCTTGTCGGACATGATCGTCTCCCTCGGGCCTCAGAAAGGCAGGCCCACATAGTTTTCAGCCAGCATGGTGAGTGCGGCACGCGACTGGAAGAGATAGTCGAGTTCCGCATGCTGGATTCTCTGGCCGAATGTACCCTGATCGGGGAACCGATGCAGCGTGCTCGTCATCCACCAGGAGAAGCGCTCCGCTTTCCAGACCCGGGCAAGCGCCCTGTTCGAGTAGTCGTTGAGACCGGCAGAAGACTTCTCGATGTAGAATTCCCGAAGTGCATCAAAAAGATAGCGAACGTCGCTCGCAGCCAGATTCAAGCCCTTCGCGCCGGTGGGTGGCACAATGTGGGCGGCATCGCCGGCAAGAAAAAGCCGGCCGAAGCGCATCGGCTCGGCCACGAAGGAGCGCAGCGGAGCGATGGATTTTTCGATCGAGGGACCGGTGACCATCGCTTCCGCCGTACGACCCGGCAGGCGGCTGCGGATCTCATCCCAAAAGCGCTCGTCGGACCAGTCCTCCACGCGCTCCTCCGCGCCCACCTGAACGTAGTAGCGGCTGCGCGTTGTGGAGCGCATGGAGCAGAGCGCAAAGCCGCGTGGGTGATTTGCGTAGATCAGTTCTTCGCCCACCGGAGGCACATCGGCAATGATGCCCAGCCAGCCAAAGGGATAGACCCGCTCGAACGTTTCGATGGCGGCTTCCGGTACCGATTTGCGAGAAACGCCATGGAAGCCATCGCAACCGGCAACGAAATCGCAATCGATGCGATGGGTCTTTCCATCCTTCTCATAGGTCACGAAGGGATGGTCGCCGTCGAAGTCGTGAGGCTGGACGTTTCCGGCTTCGTAGATGGAGACAGCGTTCGCGGCTTCGCGCCCGTCCATCAGGTCGTGTGTCACCTCGGTCTGCCCGTAGACGAACACGCGCTTGCCGCCGGTGAGGCCGTGCAGGTCGACACGGTGGCGGCGATTGTCGAAGGCGAGGTCGAACCCGTCATGCGGCAGGCCTTCGCGATGCATGCGTTCGCCGACGCCTGCTTCGTCCAGCATCGCGGCAGTCCCTTCTTCCAGCACCCCGGCGCGAATGCGAGACAGAACGTGCGCTTTCGACGTTCGTTCCAGGATGATGTTGTCGATGCCGGCATTGACCAGAAGCTGCCCGAGCAGCAGGCCCGCCGGACCGGAGCCGATGATGACGACCTGTGTCCGCACGCTGAATGGTTCCTCCCTGAGGGGACCGAGAGTGTAAACTCCCAGGCGATGCGGCAATGGACAATTCCAGCAAAGGATTGCACATTTCGGTCATTGGGGTGAGGAAACGGAATGCGTGGGTCGATACCGAATTATAGACTTTATGAAGAAAAATCAGAGGAATCGTCGGACTTCTGGTTTCACTGCGAAACGCTTTCCGTTCGTAGCGGCCTGCACAATTGGAGAATCGAGGTCCACCGCCATTCTTCGCTTTTCCAGACCTTCTGGCTGACGGAGGGCGAAGGAGAGCTCTTGAATGAAGGGCCAGAGACCCGGGCGCTTTCGGCTCCCTGCGCGGTGTTTATTCCGCCCGGCACCGCGCATGGGTTTCACTTCGCGCCGAATTCCGAAGGGATTGTCGCGACGGTTCTTGCCGATCGCCTTTCGCTTCCGGTTGCGACTGACCGGGCGCTTTCAGCTTTCTTTTCGCAGACCCGTATCGTGCCTGTCGATGGTGTTGACGCAGGAGAGGGAAAGCATATCGATCACCTGTTTCGGCGCATTCTGGCAGAGAGCATGGAGGGCAGTGTCGGCCGCGATCTGATGCTCGATGCGCATGTCACGGAAGTGCTGGTCTGGCTGGCGCGTGCCGGCGCGCGCGCGACCCTGCCGGATGACGGAGGTGTCCCCACGCGCGACAGCCGACGCCTGCAGATGCTGGAAACGCTGGTCGCAGCGCATTTTCGCGAGCATCGTCCCGTTGGCTTCTATGCCGAGAAAGTGGGTGTGTCCGTGGCACAGCTCAATCGCATTGCCCGACAGGAGGCTGGCGCCAGCGTCACGCAGTTGCTGGCACGCCGCCTCATCGATGCGGCGCGCCGTGATCTTATCTTCACCCCAACCCCGGTTCAGGCCATAGCCTACTCCCTGGGGTTTCAGGATCCGGCCTATTTCAACCGCTTCTTCCGCCGGCAGACCGGCACCACGCCGGGTGCCTATCGTGAAACGGAACGGCGCCGGCTTGCAGCCTGACGCCGATCGTCACATCGCTTTCTTGGAAACCTCATGGGTGAAGGCTCCTTCCGGCTCCTTCGTGATCACCGGATCGGACCCGCCCTGCAGCAGTGTATCGACGGTTTGCTTGTAGGCCGCCTCGTCGAGCGTGGCATTCTCACCCAGAAGCTTGGCGATTTCGCCCATCATGCGCGTCTGGTGCTTTTCGGTCTGCGCACCGGTCGCGTCATTGTCGAGCACAATCATTGCCGCGTCTTCCGGGTTGTCCTTGGCCCACATCCAGCCCTTCATGGAGGCTTTCACGAAGCGCGCCATCGTGTCTACAAACTCAGGGTCCTGAAGCCTGTCTTCCAGCACGTAGAGCCCGTCTTCCAGCGTCGCCACGCCTTCGTCGGTGTAGTTGAACACCACGATGTCGTCTTCACTCAAACCGGCGTCGATGACCTGCCAGTATTCATTGTAGGTCATGGCGGTGATGCAGTCGGCCTGCTTTTGCAGGAGCGGGTCGACATTGAAACCGATCTTCTGGATGGTCACTCCGTTTTCGGACCCGTCGCGCGGCAGGCCAAGCTTAGAAAGCCAGTTGTAAAGCGGGTATTCATTGCCGAAGAACCAGGTGCCCAGTGTCTTGCCCTTGAAGTCCTCGGGCTTCTCTATACCGGTCTCTTTGCGGCAGACCATGGTGAGGCCCGAGCGGGCAAAGGGCTGGGCGATGTTGACCACCGGCGCGCCCTTTTCCCGTGCGGCAAGGGCCGACGGGAGCCAGTCCACCATGACATCGGCACCACCGCCGACCAGAACCTGAACAGGTGCCGTATCAGGTCCACCTGGTTTAATCTCGACGTTCAGGTCTTCTTCTTCGTAAAAGCCCTTGTCTTTGGCGACGTAGTACCCGGCGAACTGCGCCTGCGTCACCCATTTGAGCTGCAGGGTCACATCGTCGGCGGCGATCGCCTGCGAGGCGGTGAGCATCAGCGCGCCGGATAATAGGCCTGTCACTGCGTGTTTCATTTTCGCTTCCCTCTTTGATTGGGCCGCCGTTCTCCACGCGGCCGGTTATCCACTCCTCATGGATGGATGCCAGAAGGTGACGGCGCGCTCCAGAAGCGCCACCGCACCATAAAAGAGTGAGCCTGCAAGCGCAGCCATCGCAATCTCGGCCCACACCATGTCGATGTTCATGCGTCCCACTTCGGTGGAAATGCGGAACCCCATGCCCACAATGGGGGTGCCGAAGAATTCGGCAACAATGGCTCCGATCAGCGCCAGAGTGGAGTTGATCTTCAACGCATTGAAAATGAACGGGGCTGCCGCTGGCAGGCGCAGCTTGAACAGTGCCTGCCAGTAGGACGATGCATAGGTGCGCATCAGGTCGCGGTCGATGGCGGAGGAGGCTGAAAGCCCCTGAACCGTGTTCACCAGCATGGGGAAGAAGGTCATGATGATGACGACGGCGGCCTTGGATGGCCAGTCGAAGCCGAACCACATGACCATGATGGGTGCGACGCCGATGATCGGAAGGGCGGAGACGAAATTGCCGAGCGGCAGGAGACCGCGCTGCAGGAAGGGCGAGCGATCGATGGCGATGGCCGTCAGGAAGCCCGCGCCGCAGCCGATGGCATAACCGATCAGCACTGCTTTCAGGAAGGTCTGCTGGAAATCCGCCCAGAGTGTCGGCAGGGACGATGTGATACGGGCCCAGATGGCGCTTGGCGGCGTCAGAAGCACGGGCGATATGTTGAAACCGTGCACCAGCCCTTCCCAGACGACGAGAAGCGTGATGCCGAAAATGGCCGGGATCAGGAGACCGAGCGCACGTTTGGCGGATGCCGAGCGCGGGTTCAGCCGGGCGAGCCACTCATTGAGCGCCCAGGCTGCCGCCCAGAAAAGGAGAGCTCCCGTCAGCGCCCAGTTCATGGTTTTTCTCCCATCCGCGCCATCACCATGCGCTGGCCGATGCCAACCACGCCCACCAGAATTGCGGCGAGTGCGGCTGCCATGAAGAGGGCCGACCAGATCTGCACCGTCTGGCCGTAATAGGAGCCGGCCAGAAGCCGCGCGCCGAGACCCGAAACCGCCCCTGTCGGCAGTTCGCCGACAATCGCGCCGACAAGGCTGATCGCCACCGCCACCTTCATGGAGGTGAAGAGATAGGGAAGGGCGGCCGGCCAGCGCAGTTTCCAGAACGTCTGTGTGCCGCTGGCATTGTAGGTCCGCATCAGGTCGAGCTGGAAGGCTTCAGGGCTGCGGAAGCCCTTCACCATGCCCACCACCACGGGAAAGAAGGACAGATAGGTGGAGATCAGCGCTTTTGGCAGAAGGCCCGAGAGGCCGATGGCGTTCAGCACCACGATGATCATCGGCGCGACCGCCAGGATCGGGATTGTCTGGCTGGCGATCACCCAGGGCATGACCGATTTGTCCATCGCCCTATTGTGTACGATGCCGACGGCAAGCAGCACGCCGAGCGCGGTGCCGATCACGAAGCCGAGCAGGGTAGAGGAGAGGGTGATCCATGCGTGATAGAACAGGTTGCGCTTGGATGTGAGCCGCGTGCCGACCGTGGTTTTCCAGATTTCCGCCATCACCTGATGCGGCGATGGCAGCACGGGCCGCTCCTGCGCCATCGTATCTCGCACAAGATCGGCGGCTGTCCATTCCGTTCCCGCCCGCTCATAGGCGTCGATCTGCCAAGGCGCGTTCAGATAGACGGTGAAGGCATACCAGATCAGGAGAATGACGCCAAGCACGATCAGGATCGGTAGGGCTTTACCTTCCACCGCGCGGCGGAGGAGCGGCGTGGTTGAGCTGATGGGGGCTGTGTCCGTCGCCGCCGTCATGGTGTCACCTTTGGGGCGGGGCACTTGCCCCTCATCCTTACCTTCTCCCCGCGTACGGGGAGAAGGGGGCATAGACGTCGCCGCTTCTTCCTTCTCCCCGTGCGCGGGGAGAAGGTGCCGGCAGGCGGATGAGGGGCCGCGCAAACGGTAATCATTGGCTCAATCATCACCATGCCCCGCTCTAAGGCCCTCGCGCACCCGGTGCGCGATCTCCAGAAACTCCGGCGTTTCGCGGATGTCGAGCGGTCGTTCCTTTGGCAACGGGGAATCGATCACGTCCGTCACGCGGCCGGGCCGTGGCGACATGACGATGATGCGCGTCGAAAGATAAACCGCCTCCGGTATCGAATGGGTTACGAAGCCGATGGTCTTGCCGGTGCGGGCCCACAGGTCGAGCAACTGTTCGTTCAGATGGTCGCGCACGATTTCGTCGAGCGCGCCGAACGGCTCGTCCATGAGGAGAAGATCGGCGTCGAAGGCGAGCGCGCGGGCAATCGAGGCGCGTTGCTGCATGCCGCCGGAAAGCTGCCAGGGAAACTTCTTCTCAAAACCCGCCAGGTTCACCAGATCGAGCGTGCGGTGCACGCGCTCCTTCTGCTCGGCCTTCGAATAGCCCATGATCTCCAGCGGCAGGGCGACATTCTGCTCGATGGTGCGCCAGGGAAAGAGCCCGGCTGCCTGAAACACATAGCCATAGGCCCGCTTGCGGCGCGCCTCTTCCGGCGTCATCCCGTTGACGAGGATTTCGCCGGCGGTTGGCTGCTCCAGATCGGCGATCACACGCAGAAACGTGGTCTTGCCGCAGCCTGATGGACCGATGAAGGAGACGAACTCGCCCTTGTTGATGGTCAGGTCCACATCGGCGAGCGCGCGCACCGGCCCGTCATTGGTCTCGAAGGTGAGGCCCAGACCCTTCGCTTGCACCACGGGCTGGCTGGTTTGAGGGGAGGACGCTTCCTGGCGAATGGCTGGGTTGGCGTTCAATGGATGTGTCTCCTTATACGCCGCTCGCCGGAATGCCCGTCCGCTCCACCTTGCGCGGCGCGGTCACTTCCTTCCATTGCGAAAGCGCCCGGTTCACCGCCATGTGCGGCTCGCGCGCCACGAATTTCCCGTGGCCGGGCTTGGGCTTCACCACGCCATCCTCGACCACGATCTCGCCGCGCGACAGAACGGTCTTGGGCAGGCCCTTCACCTCAATACCCTCGAACACATTGTAATCGATGGCCGATTGCTGGCTTTTGGCCGAGATCGTCTTCGTGGCTGCCGGGTCCCAGATCACAATGTCCGCATCCGCGCCCTCAACGATCGCACCCTTTTGCGGATACATGTTCAGGATTTTTGCAATATTGGTGGAAGTCACGGCGACGAATTCATTCATGGTCAGCCGGCCAGTGTTGACCCCGTAGCTCCACAGAACGGGCATGCGGTCCTCGAGCCCGCCGGTTCCATTGGGGATCTTGGTAAAATCGCCCACGCCGTAGCGCTTCTGCTCCGTCGTGAAGGCGCAATGGTCGGTCGCCACCACCTGCAACGAGCCGGCCTGCAAGCCCGCCCAGAGCGAATCCTGGTGCTGCTTGTTGCGGAAGGGCGGGCTCATCACGCGGCGCGCGGCATGGTCCCAGTCGGCACTGGCATATTCGCTTTCGTCCAGCACCAGGTGCTGGATCAGCGGTTCACCGTAAACGCGCATGCCCTTCTGCCGCGCCCGGCGGATCGCCTCGTGGCTCTGCTCGCACGATGTGTGCACCACATAGAGCGGCGTGCCCGCCATGTCGGCGATCATGATGGCGCGGTTGGTGGCCTCGCCCTCCACCTCGGGCGGGCGCGAATAGGCGTGCGCCTCCGGCCCATTGTTGCCTTCCTCCAGAAGCTTTGCCTGAAGCTGTGCGACCACATCGCCGTTTTCGGCATGGACGAGGGGCAGGGCGCCCAGTTCCGCACAGCGCTGGAACGACGAATACATCTCGTCATCGTCCACCATCAGCGCGCCCTTGTAGGCCATGAAGTGCTTGAAGGAGGTGATGCCCTTTTCCACCACCTCAGGCATCTCGTTGAACACCTGCTCGCCCCACCAGGTGATGGCCATGTGAAAGGAATAGTCGCAGGTCGCCCGGGTCGACTTGTTGTCCCACATCTGGATGGCTTCCAGCAGGGACTGGCCGGGCGAGGGCAGGCAGAAATCCACCACCATCGTCGTGCCGCCCGAGACGGCAGCGCGGGTGCCGCTTTCGAAATCGTCGCTCGAATAGGTGCCCATGAAGGGCATTTCCAGATGGGTGTGCGGGTCGATCCCGCCCGGCATCACATAGCAGCCGGTGGCGTCGATCTCGTGATCGCCATGAAGATCGTGGCCGATCGCCACGATCTTGTCGTGCTGTACGAGAATGTCGGCCTTCCACGTCCGGTCAGCCGTGACGATGGTTCCGTTTCTGATGACCTTGGACATGAGTTTCCCCTCTTATTGTGTTGTCCTCGGCGGATTTGGGGGATCGTCAGATCATTCGACGATCTCCGCCGTTTCCACCACGGCATGGAAAAGAACGTCCGCACCCGCTTGCGCCCACTCCTTCGTGATCTCTTCCGCCTCATTGTGCGAAAGCCCGTCGACGCAGGGGCACATCACCATGGCGGTCGGCGCCACCTGATTGATCCAGCAGGCGTCGTGTCCGGCGCCCGAAACGATGTCGCGATGCGAATAGCCAAGCCGTTCGGCGGCGTCGCGGATCGCCTTCACGCAGCCTTCGTCGAAGGTGACTGGGGCGAAATGGCCGACCGGCTCGATCTCGAATTTGATGTCGAGCGCGTCGCAGATCGTCTCGATGCCCGCCTCGATCTTCGCGCGCATTTTGTTCAGCGTCTTCTCGTCAGGCGAGCGGATGTCGACGGTGAACACCGTCTTGCCCGGAATGACGTTGCGGGAATTGGGGTAGACCTCCACATGGCCGATGGCGCCCACGGCGTTTGGCTGGTGGTCCATCGCCACTTCATGCACCAGCTCCGTCACCCGCGCCATGCCGAGCCCGGCATTGCGGCGCTTGGGCATCGGCGTCGAGCCGGTGTGGCTCTCCTTGCCGGTCAGCGTCACCTGCAGCCACCACAGGCCCTGCCCATGGGTGACGACGCCGATATCGACGAGCTCGTCCTCAAGGATCGGCCCCTGCTCGATGTGCAGTTCGAAAAAGGCCTTCATCTTGCGCTGGCCAACGGGCTCGTCGCCCTTCCAGCCGATGCGCTCCAGCTCGTCGCCGAAGCGCTTGCCTTCCGCGTCCGTGCGGTCATAGGCCCAGTCGCGCTCATGGACGCCCGCAAACACGCCCGACGCCAGCATGGCCGGGGCAAAGCGCGTGCCTTCCTCATTGGTCCAGTTGGTCACCACGATGGGGTGCTTGGTCTTGATACCGAGATCGTTCATCGAGCGGATGATTTCGAGCCCGCCCAAAACGCCGAGCACACCGTCATACTTGCCGCCCGTGGGTTGGGTGTCGAGGTGGGAGCCCACATAGACGGGCAGGGCGTCCGGGTCGGTGCCTGCGCGTGTCGCAAACATGCTGCCCATTTCGTCCACGCTCATTTCGAGCCCGGCTTCCTCGCACCATTTCTGAAAGAGCTTTCGGCCTTCGCTGTCTTCGTCGGTCAGTGTCTGGCGGTTGTTGCCGCCGGCCACACCGGGCCCGATCTTCGCCATCTCCATGAGTGAATCCCAGAGGCGGTCGGCGTTGATCTTTAAGTTCTCGCCCGGTGCGGCCATGTTGCGTTGTCCCTTACTTCAATTCGACTTCGACGAACGACATCGGTTTGTCGCCGCCATTGATGACATTGTGCTCCACGCCCTCGTCGCGGCGGTAGGAAACGCCCGCTTCAAGGTTGTTGTGCACGGTTTCGCCACCCGGCATTTCCAGATGGAAGGCGCAGGGCGTGAGCGTGGTGATCACATAGTCCATGCCATGGCGGTGCCAGCCGGTTTCCGCGCCCGGCGCGAAATCCCAGCGGGTCACGCGCACGCGCTCGTCCTCGATCAGCACCTCATGGGTGGCCTTTTCGCGTTCCGTCGCCATGTCAGTCAATCATCCTCAAAACGTCGCGCAGATTGTCGATCAGCTCGTCGATCTGGCCGCGGGAGATGATCAGCGGCGGCGAAAGCGCGATGATGTCGCCCGTGGTGCGGATCAGGAACCCGCGCTCATAGGCCTTGAGGAAGGCTGAGAAGGCGCGCTTGGTCGGTTCGCCGGGAATGCTCTCCAGCTCCACCGCGCCGACAAGGCCGATATTGCGAATGTCGATCACATGCGGCTCCCCCTTGAGCGAATGCAGCGCATCGGCCCAGTGGTCGGCAAGCTCCGAGGCGCGCGTGAGCAGCCCCTCTTCCTGATAGGTGTCGAGCGTCGCCAGGCCCGCCGCACAGGCAATCGGATTGCCCGAATAGGTGTAGCCGTGGAAGAACTCGATCAGGTGTTCGGGCCCGTTCATGAAAGCGTCGTGGATTTCCTTCTTCACGAAAACCGCACCCATGGGGATGACGCCGTTGGTCACGCCCTTGGCGGTGGTCATGATGTCCGGCACCACGCCGAAATAATCCGCCGCAAACGGCGTGCCGAGACGGCCGAAACCGGTGATGACCTCATCGAAGATCAAGAGAATGCCGTGCTTGTCGCAGATCTCGCGCAGACGCTTCAGATAGCCCTTCGGCGGGATCAGGACACCCGTGGAGCCGGCCACCGGCTCGACGATCACCGCTGCCACCGTCGAGGCGTCGTGCAGTGTGACGATGCGCTCCAGCTCGTCGGCGAGATCCCCGCCATGCTCGGGCTCGCCGCGCGTGAACGCGTTCTTGCCGGGCAGATGCGTGTGCGGCATGTGGTCGACGCCTGTCAGAAGCGTGCCGAACATCTTGCGGTTGGCAACGATGCCGCCCACCGAGATGCCGCCGAAATTGACGCCATGATAGCCACGTTCGCGACCGATCAGGCGGAAGCGGGAGCCGTCGCCCTTGGCGCGGTGATAGGCGAGCGCGATCTTCAGCGCCGTATCGACGCTCTCGGAGCCGGAATTGGTGAAGAAGACGTGGTCCATCCCCTCCGGCGCGATCGCCGCCAGCCGGTTGGCGAATTCGAACGCTATAGGATGGCCCATCTGAAAGGCGGGCGCATAGTCGAGCTGCGCCGCCTGCTGCTGAATGGCCTTGGTGATCTTCGGCCGGCAGTGGCCGGCGTTCACACACCATAAGCCTGCCGTGCCGTCCATGATCTTGCGGCCGTCCTCGGCCGTGAAGTGCATGTCCTTGGCGGCGACCAGCATACGCGGCGTTTCCTTGAATTGCCGGTTCGCGGTGAACGGCATCCAGAACGCAGACAGATCGTTCGGCCTCTTGTTGAGCCTGTCGAGCATGACCAAGCTTCCCCTGATTGTTGTTTCGCTCGGCTTGTCCCGGTCAATGCTTGGTGCTTTGCGCGAAGATATGCTACGCAATTTTTGACCGTTTGGACAAACGTTAACACCGCCATGTTGGCGGTCAAGGGGATAGTAGGGGAAATGTCCTTGCGCTGGCGCATTCCACAGTGGACTAATCGGCTGGACCAGCGTGGCCTTTCGCCATGGGCTGGTGATGTCCGCCATGCGGGCGAGGCCGCCTGATGGACAAGCCCGCCGCCCGTCCAAAGCGCACCCGCATCCAGCGCGAAAAGCGCGAACTGATCGGCGAAGCCGCGCTGGAGGTTTTTTCCCAGCACGGGTTTCGCGGCTCGACCATTGACCAGATTGCCGATGCGGCGGGCATGTCGAAGCCCAATCTCCTCTATTATTTCAAGAACAAGGAGGAGATTTTTGCGACTTTGATTCACCGTCTCATGGAGACATGGCTCGCCCCCCTGCGGGAGATGGATGCGACAGGCGATCCGCACACCGAAATCCGCTCCTATATTCGCCGCAAGATCGAGATGGCGCGTGATTTCCCACGCGAGAGCCGGCTGTTTGCCAATGAGATTCTGCAGGGCGCACCGCGTATCCTGCCGCTGCTTGAAGGCGAATTGAAGGAACTGGTGGACGAGAAAGCCGCGGTCATTGCCGAATGGATGCGCGCGGGACGCCTGAAAAAGAGCGATCCCTACCACTTCATCTTCGCCATCTGGGCGACCACCCAGCATTATGCCGATTTCGATGTGCAAGTGCGTGCGGTGTTGGGAGAAAACCGCGGTGGCGAGGGCCGTTTCGAGGATGCCGCGCGGTTTCTGGAGGGGTTGTTTCTGGCCTGAGGAACGGCGCTTATCGAGACGGTTCGTCATGAGGATGCGATAGGGCTGGCCCGTCCGGGGATAAACCCGCGCTCATACCCGCAATCCTGATCTTTTTTCTTTTCCCAAGCATCTGACCAAGCATCTGAATTGTCTTCGGAACGCGCATCGTTCCCCGCATCGCATCAAGAAAAATATAGGAATTTTATCCTAATTATATACGTGACGTACCAAGATAAGAGATGGATACTGATTCGCGACAGACCGGTGCTTCAGCGGAACAGCTGAACGATAGACTGAACAAGGCGCCCGAACTCCTCCAGCGTTGCAACGACTGGTCGTCCGCGAACAGTGTCGGGTTCGGAGAAATTCAGGTCGACGCCGATCTGAGCATGGAAGCGGGTATTAGCGCTTGCGACTGCAAACGCTCTCTTCTTTTCGGTGATAGGACCGCCGCCAAGGAACTCCAAGCGTTCAATTGTCGCGTTCCCCAAGCCGAAGGAGTTGAGTCCGCCTGACATGAGAATGAGACGTGTATGCTTGCGGGTCAGATCTGCTTTATGGAGCGCAAAAAGCATGTCGTTGCCCCCGGCGTAGGGTTTCAGGCTAGCGACCACCTCACGGTCGGCATGAGAAAGGTTGCGGAGTTTCTTTTTGATTCCGTCCGACTCGAAAATGGCGAGATTTCGGGATATGGGAAAGTAGACGTTTTTGGTCCCTTTGCCGTTGCGCACAGCAAGGACGCAAGCGAGACCGTCAAGGGCCGCGCGTAGTTCGTGGATGATGACGCCGGCATCGATTGCGAAGTTGCGCGGTGGCTTCTTCTCAAGCGCGATGTAGAATGTGCCATTGCCTGTTTCTGGGTCCACGTCATGAGATATCTTGTAGGCCCCCGAAGTCGTGAAGGTGTCGATTTCGGCGGCAAGAATTAACGTCCGGTCGCGGCACCATTTGATGCGGTCGTCAATCTCGGAAAGATCGTCTGTCATGTCTGATGACTCCAAAGACAAAGACCAGGAAAAGGGCGACGAGGTATTGCGCCGCCTATTGAAGACCCCTCCCGATCCGAAGACCGGGAGGGATACGGAGCGTCGCGCTCCTGACGGCTCTAAGGACACACCGGGAGTGCCAAGAGATTGTTAGGCTCAATGCCGTCTGATTCAGTCTTGAGGTACTTACGTCCTTTGCGGACATGCACTTCAATCCAAACAGAATTACCTTGCGTATCCACGGTCCAGAATTTGTCACCGCCTTCTATCAGGCTGATCAGTTGATCAATGGTTCGATACCATTGCGTGCTGCCCTTGCCACCAAGGCCCTGAATTCGGCGGTCTGGATCGTCATTGTCTGGTTTGTGACAGTTTACTCGAAAGGTTCCCATCTGGGTCTCCTGTGGGATAAGGTCACAGGAAGCTTGACGGAATCGCCTCGAATTTTAGTGTGACGAGCGTACGTCGTAGCCAAGCCCCCTGCGGCTGGTTGCGTTAACGGCGGTGGTGCTCTGGGGAGAGAATCAGCCACCGCCGTTTTCATTGGATGCCGCAACGGCATGCGCGCGCAAGGGTTGAACCCCGCTACGCCCGTGATTCACAGGTTGCTCTTGTTCTTCTTTCGTTGGAATGGAAGGAAGCATTATGGCAAATTCGTCACGGCAGCGCCACGACCACGCACGCCGTCAGAGCAGCAATACAGCGACAGCATTCTGGCTATGATTGAGTCTCAGCCCTAGCAAGCTTCGTGCCCCGGGACGCATTCCATTCGCGCCGGTCAGTCCCCATATTGGGGGCATCCGAGTTTGAACCGTTCGAGACAGGCCATGCGTTTTTCCCTCCCGGCACTTGCCGCATCACTCATCGCATTCGTTTTCATCGCCGCTCCCGCATCCGCCGAGCAGGTGGGCGAAATCGGTGTCGACTGGCTCGGCAACGACATCGTCATCGAGGCCGTGCACGACCCCAAGGTCGAGGGCGTGACCTGTCACGTCACCTATTTCGACCGCGGCGTGATCGACCGGCTGCAAAAGGGCAACTGGTTCGAGGATCCTTCCAACTCCTCCATCTCCTGCCGGCAGACCGGTCCCATCGTCATTGGTGACATCGACCTTGGCGAAGATGGCGAGGAGGTGTTCAAGCAGCGCCAGTCGCTGATCTGGAAGTCCGTCGTCGTCAAGCGCATCTATGACGAGAAGAATGACACACTGATCTATCTTTCCCACGCCCGCCAGGTGCAGGACGGTTCGGCCAAGATGGCGATCTCCACCGTGCCGCTCTACGGGCAGGAAGCGGTCTGGAAGGAAAAGGAATAGGCGTTTATGAACGCAGATAGCGGGCGCGCCTTCAGCCGCCCGCTGTCGCATTCCGTCTGTTCACCCGTGGCTTTCAGTAAGGGCACCACCAGTAGAGCCTGCGCACGCAGTTGCCCTGCGCGTCGCCAAAAGCATGATAGGTGCGTTTGAAGCGCTTTTCGTCGATGCCGAAAAGTGCGGCCACCTCGGCGATCTGAAAATCATTGAGCCCGGCTTTCGCAAGATCCCCGAAATAGATCTTTGAAACAAAGCCGTTTTTATCAAAATCCAGGCAATGGCGGAAAAAGGAGATTTCCTCATTGCTGAGGATCGAAAGGTGCGATGAATCAAGCTTCTCGTCGTCCCCGCAAAACTCATCGAAGTCTTCAAGTGATCTGATCATAACTTTCCTCCACAGCGTAATTGCAGCAAGAATTGCCGGATCAGGCTACTTTAATAACGATTGATCTGTCACTCGAAATAAAACGCGGCTTTGCGGAAGTTTAGCCGTCAAGATAAGCATAGGCGCCGGTTGCCGTGAAGGCGAGGCGTGTGTCGCCTTCGGCGCGCATTTCCACCCGCACATAGGCCATGCGCCGTCCATTCGACAGAACTTCGACGCGTATCGCCACGGGGTCGGGCTTCAGCGGGCGAATGAAATGCGTGGTCATGTCCACCGTCGTGCAGGTGCGGAAGCGGCCATTGGCGGCGGAAAGCGCTGCCACCGCGCACGTGTCGGCGGCGGAAGCCGTTGCCTGCCCGCAGATTACGCCGCCCGCATGCGCAAGGTCCCGGTTTTCCGGCAGGCGGAAGTTCACGCCCGTTTCGTCCGCTGCGAGCGCCTCGATTTCAAGCGCTGCAATCCACGGTGCGAAAACCGTTGCAAGCGTGTCGCGCGCGGCCGTCAGCGCGTCCTTTTCGATCGCCGTTTCGCTCATCGTTCCTCCCGTCGCCAAAAAGCGTTACAAAATATTGCAATTTTCAATCTTTTTTGTTACATGTTTTCTGTGGGGCATGTTCCCCCGCCCTGAGCCGCCGCAAGCATGGAGGACAAGCGATGTATAGCCAAGGGCTTATCGGCGCTAAGACCGATACGAACGAAGACGAGGCCTTCCTCGCAGCGTTCCAGGCGCGCATCGACGCCGAAGAGAAAATCGAGCCCAACGACCCGATGCCGGAGGGCTACCGCAAGACGCTCGTCCGCCAGATCGGCCAGCACGCGCATTCCGAGATTGTCGGCATGCTGCCGGAGGGCAACTGGATCACGCGCGCTCCTTCGCTGCGCCGCAAGGCGGCCCTGCTCGCCAAGGTGCAGGATGAGGGCGGCCACGGGCTTTACCTCTATTCCGCTGCCGAGACGCTGGGCGTCTCGCGCGAGGAGATGACCGAAGAGCTTCTCAGCGGCAAGGCGAAGTATTCCTCCATCTTCAACTACCCGACGCAGACCTGGGCCGACATCGGCGCGATTGGCTGGCTGGTGGATGGCGCAGCCATCATGAACCAGATCCCGCTCTGCCGCTGTTCCTATGGCCCCTATGCGCGCGCCATGATCCGCGTGTGCAAGGAAGAGAGCTTTCACCAGCGTCAGGGGTACGAGATCATGATGCGGCTTGCGCGCGGCACGCCCGAGCAGAAGGAAATGGCGCAGGATGCGCTGAACCGCTGGTGGTGGCCCTCCCTCATGATGTTCGGTCCTTCGGACGGCGACAGCCAGCACAGCGACCAGTCCATGAAATGGAAGATCAAGCGCTTCACCAATGACGAGCTCAGGCAGAAATTCGTCGATGCGACGGTGCCGCAGGGCGAGTTCATCGGCCTGACCTTCCCCGATCCCGATCTGAAATGGAACGAGGAGAAGGGCGGTTACGATTTCGGAGCCATCGACTGGGACGAATTCTGGCGCGTGGTGAAGGGGCATGGCCCCATGAACCGCGAACGCATCGAGGCCCGGCGGAAAGCCTGGGAGGATGGCGCATGGGTGCGCGAGGCGGCCCTTGCGCATGCGGAAAAACGGAAAGCCCGCCGCGAGGCGGCGAAGATGGCGGCGGAGTGAGCGGAGAGACGCTATGAGCAAGAATCAGATCCCCCTTTGGGAAGTCTTCATCCGCCCGCGCAACGGGCTGGCCCACAAGCATTGCGGTTCGGTGCACGCCGCCGATGAGGTGATGGCGCTTCAGGCCGCGCGCGATGTCTACACGCGCCGCGGCGAGGGCACCTCCATCTGGGTCGTGCCGTCGTCTGCGATCACTGCGTCGGACCCGGAAAACAAGGACGAGAACTTCGAGCCGGCAATGTCGAAGGTCTACCGTCACCCGACCTTCTACGAAATCCCGGAAGAAGTGGGGCATATGTGATGGCCGCCGCTCCTTCCATCGCTCCTTCCATCTCAGGCGAAACGCTGACAGCGTTCCTGCTGCGGCTTGCCGACGATCATTTGGTTCTCGGCCACCGGCTTTCGGAGTGGTGCGGCCACGCGCCCATGCTGGAAGAAGATCTCGCCATGCCCAACATGGCGCTCGATCTCATAGGCCAGGCGCGCTCGCTCTACCAGTATGCCGGCGAGGTCGAGGGCAAGGGCCGCGACGAGGACCAGATCGCCTATGTGCGCCGCGAGCGTGAGTATGTGAACTGCCTGATGGCCGAGCGCCAGAATGGCGATTTCGCACACACCATGCTGCGCCAGTTCTATTTCGCAGCCCTCATGCTGCCCCTCTGGCAGGCCATGATGACGTCGACCGACGAGCGTCTGGCCGGCATTGCCGCCAAGGCCGAGAAGGAAGTCGCCTATCACATCCGCCATGCCGGCGAATGGGTGGTGCGCCTTGGCGATGGCACCGAGGAAAGCACCCGCCGCATGAAGGCGGCGGTCGAGGCGCTAGCGCCCTATGTGGACGAGCTGTTCGAGAGCGACGATGTCACCCGCGCCGTGGCCGAGGCCGGCATCGCGCCCGACCCGTCCACCCTGCGGCCTGCCTTCGACGCCATTGTCGGCCCGGTCTTTGCCGAGGCTGGCCTTGAATGGGTGGAAACGCCCTATGGCCAGACCGGTGGCCGTCAGGGTCGTCACGGCGAGGCGCTGGGTTTCCTCCTCGCCGAGCTGCAATACATGCAGCGCACCTATCCGGGGATGACGTGGTGAGTGCGAGGTCGGATAAGGTCGTGACAGCCTCCTTCTCCCCGCGAGCGGGGGTCCAAAGGACGGGCCGAGACCAGGGGCTCGGCCCCGGCGGGTCCCGGCAAGGGGATGAGGGGCGAGCCTGCCTCTCGGATGCTGTGCAAAGCCCCTCATCCGACCCTTCGGGCCACCTTCTCCCCGCGCGCGGGGAGAAGGAAGAGCGCGCCTATCGCGCCGCTGCCGCCGTGGTTGATCCGGAAATCCCCGCCGTCACCATTGCCGATCTCGGCATCCTGCGCGGCGTCGAGATGGATGGGGATGTCGCCGTCGCCCGCGTCACGCCCACCTATACGGGTTGCCCGGCGGTGCTTGCCATCGAGCTGGCGGTGGAGACGGCGCTGCGTGAGGCGGGATTCGAGCCGCGTGTCGAGCGCGTGATCTCGCCCGCCTGGACGACGGACTGGATCACGGCAGTGGGGCGGGAAAAGCTGCGCGCTTATGGCATCGCACCACCGGTAAAAGCCTCCAATTCCATTCGCGCCCTGTTTGGCGAGACGGAGGTGGCGTGCCCACGCTGCGGCTCGCTTGAGACCGCGCGCATTTCCGAATTCGGCTCCACGGCCTGCAAGGCGCTCTACCGGTGCCAGAGCTGCCACGAGCCTTTCGACTATTTCAAATGTATCTGACCGACCCCAGACCGAGGTGACCATGGCCCCGCGTTTTCACGATCTGAAAGTGGCCTCCATCGAGCGCCAGACCCCCGAAGCCGTGGCGATCGCCTTTGAGATCCCGGCCGATCAGGCCGAGGCTTTTGCCTTCACGCCCGGCCAGTATCTGACGCTCGCCACCGATATCGACGGTACGGAGGCGCGCCGGTCCTATTCCATCTGCTCCGCGCCCGGCGATCCGTATCTGCGCGTCGGCGTGAAGAAGGTGGCCGATGGCCGCTTCTCCACCTTCGTCAACGATGTCCTGTCGGTTGGTGACACGATCCGCGTGATGCCGCCGCAGGGCCGCTTCACCGCGCTGAAGGGCGAGCGCCACGACTACCTTCTGTTTGCCGCCGGCTCCGGCATCACGCCGATGCTCTCCATCGCCCGCACGGTTCTCGCCCACGAGCCCGAGAGCACCATCACGCTGGTCTATGGCAACCGCTCCACCGAGACGATCATGTTCCTTGAGGAGCTGAACGATCTCAAGGACCGCTATATGGGCCGCTTCACGCTGATCCATCTCCTGTCGCGCGAAACGCAGGATGTGGAGCTCCTGAATGGCCGCATTGATGCCGGGCGCGTTGGCGAGCTCGTCTCCGGCGGTCTCATCGAGCCCGCCGCCATGGATGGCGTGTTCCTGTGCGGCCCCGGGGAGATGATCGACGCGGTTTCCGGCGCACTTGAGACCATGGGTGTCGAGCGCGACCGCATCCGTTTCGAGCGCTTTACGCCCTCCGGCGAAGCGCCAGCGCCCCGCAAGGCGTCGAAGGCCGCACGCGAAGCAGTTCAGAATGGCGTTGCCATCGAGGTCGTGGTTGACGGCGTGCGCCGCAGCTTTTCCATGCAGGATGCCGATGGCACCGTGCTTGACGCCGCCCACAAGGCCGGCATCGAACTGCCTTATTCCTGCGCCGGCGGCATGTGCTGCACTTGCCGCTGCCGCGTGGTGGAGGGGCAGTCGGAAATGGCGGTGAACTTTTCGCTGGAACCCTGGGAAGTGGAAGCCGGTTTCACGCTCGCCTGCCAGACCCGCCCCACGGCGAAGAAATTGGTTCTCGATTTCGACGCCGCCTGATCAGCGCGCTTCATTTCTGCGCAACCGTCAATGACGCACTCCTTCTCCCCGCAAGCGGGGAGAAGGTCCCGGCAGGGGGATGAGGGGCGAGCGCCTGCTCTTATCGATTTGCCACAGCACCCTCCATGCCGCCCCCGCCCTTCGACAGGCTCAGGATGAGGGCTGGGTTGGTGAGGGCTGTGTTGGTGGATGAGCTTTGTTGCGAGCGGCTCTAAGATTACGAATGCTTTCAAACAGGCTGAGCAATCTTCCAGCCCGTTTCGCGCCCTATGCAGAAACCCGCTTACAGCCTCACCTATTCGAAGCCACAACGGTCAATCTGCCTTCTCCCTCATCCTGAGCTTGTCGAAGGGCGAGGGAGAAGGCACGCGCTGCCATGGCCGTTGGCCAACGATGCTCAGCGCTTTTCGCGGATATCCGTCAGCGTCTTTGCGGGCGTGATGGCTTCCGGGTCGAGCCGGATTTCGATCAGCGCCGGTTTGCCGCTGGCCTGTGCGCGCTCGAATGCTTCGGCAAACGCTTCCGTCTTCTCCACCGTTTCGCCATGGCCGCCATAGGCGCGGGCAAGCGCTGCGAAATCGGGATTGTTGATCGAGGTGCCGGAAACGCGGCCGGGATATTCGCGCTCCTGATGCATGCGGATCGTGCCGAAAATGCCGTTGTTCACCACCACCACGATGATCGGCAGGTTCTCCTGCACGGCGGTGGCGAATTCCTGGCCGTTCATCATGAAGCAGCCATCGCCGGCAAACGCCAGCACGGGCCGCTCGGGGAAAAGCGCCTTGGCGGCCACGGCTGCCGGCGTGCCATAGCCCATCGAGCCCGAGGTCGGCGCGCCCTGCGTGGCGAAACGACGGAAACGGTGGAAACGATGCACCCAGGTGGCGTAATTGCCGGCGCCATTGGTGAAGATCGCATCCTCCGGCAGAACGCTTTCGAGATACTCCATGATGGGACCCATCTGCACCGCGCCGGGGCCGGTTTTTGGTGGGGTCGACCAGTCGAGATAGGCCTGATGCAGACACTCGGTCTCTTCCGCCCATGGCAAGTCACCCGGCGCGAGCCTGGCAAACGCCTCGGCGAAGGCCGCTGGCGATGCATTGATGGCAAGCGTTGGGCGGTAGACACGGCCAAGCTCATTGGCGTCGGCATGCACATGCACCAGCTTCTGGTCGGGATAGGGGCTCTTGATAAGTGTGTAGTCGGAGGAGGGCATTTCGCTGAACCGGCCACCAACCAGCAGCACCAGATCGGCCTCCTTGATCGCGGCCGCGAGCTTTGGATTGGGGCCGATGCCCACATCGCCGGCATAGGAGGGATGCAGATGGTCGAACAGCATCTGCCGGCGGAACGAGCAGCCAACGGGCAGGGACCATGCTTCCGCCGCTTTCTGGAAATCAGCCACGGCCTTCTCGTTCCAGCGCGAACCGCCAAGAATGACGAAGGGCCGTTTGGCGTCCTTCAGGAGAGCGGCAAGCTCTTCCATCTCGGCCGCGCCCGGGCGCGTTTCGACCGGCGTGGCGGCCCGTGCTGCGGGCGCATCCACAAGGCTGGTCAGCATGTCCTCGGGAAGCGAAATCACCACCGGGCCGGGGCGGCCGGAGGTCGCGACCGAAAAGGCGCGCGTCAGGATTTCGGGAATCCGCGCCGCATCGTCGATTTCGGTTGCCCATTTGGCGATGGGGCCGAAGAAGGCGCGGTAATCCACTTCCTGAAACGCCTCGCGTTCGCGGGCATGGCTCGCCACCTGTCCGATGAACAGGATCATCGGCGTGGAGTCCTGCATGGCGATGTGGACGCCGGGTGATGCGTTGGTCGCGCCGGGGCCGCGTGTCACGAAACAGATGCCGGGCTGGCCGGTCAGCCGTCCGTGGCAGTCCGCCATCATCGCCGCGCCGCCTTCCTGACGGCAGACAATGTTGCGGATCTTTGAATCGTGAAGCGCGTCGAGCACCGCCAGGTAGCTTTCGCCCGGCACGCTGAAAATGCGGTCGACGCCATTGGCTTCAAGGCTGTCGACGATAAGCTGGCCGCCGGTCTTCATTCGCTGTCTTCTCCGATTTCGCACAGGATCTCTGCCGTGTGTTCGCCAAGCCGGGGGCTTGGCCGCTCATAGGCGAGCGGTGTCTGTGAAAGGTTTATGGGCGCGCGCACCGAAGGCAGCGCCGCGCCGTGTCCGTCATCAAGCGAAAGCTGCATGCCGCGTGCCTTCACCTGCGGATCATTAAACATTTCCTCAATCGTGTTGATCGGGCTTGCCGGCACCGCATTGGCGTCGAACTTGCCCAGAAGCTCAGCCTTTTCCCAGCCCGCCAGCGTGGCGACGATGCGCTCACGCAGCGCTGCGCGGTTGGCCACGCGCGCCGGGTTGGTGGCAAAACGTTCGTCTGCCGGCAGATCGTCAAGGCCGACGATCTTGCAGAAGCGCTGGAACTGGCCGTCATTGCCCACGGCGAGGATGATGTGCCCGTCTTTTACCGGCAGCACCTCATAGGGCGCGATGTTCATATGGGCATTGCCCATCTGCACCGGGCTGTTGCCGGAGATGAGGTAGTTCATATTCTGGTTGGCGAGAACCGCCACCTGGCTGTCGAGCAGCGCCATGTCGATATGCTGGCCCTGGCCGGTCGCCTCCGCATGGCGAAGTGCGGCCTGAATGGCGATCACCGAGTAGAGCCCGGTGAAGATGTCGCTCACCGCCACGCCCACCTTCTGCGGCTCGCCGCCCGGCGCGCCGGTGATGGACATCAGGCCCGACATGCCCTGAATGATGAAGTCGTAGCCCGCGCGTGGCGCATAAGGGCCGGTCTGGCCGAAGCCGGTGATGGAGCAATAGACGAGGCGCGGGTTGATGGCCTTCAGGCTCTCATAGTCGAGCCCGTATTTTTTGAGACCACCCAGCTTGAAATTCTCGATCAGAACGTCGGCGGTGGCGATCAGCTTTTTCAGCTTCTTCGCCTCTTCCGGCTTGGAGAAGTCGAGCGCGATGGAGCGTTTTCCCCGGTTGCACGAATGGTAATAGGCGGCCGAAAGGTTCTCGCCATCCGCGCCTTCCACGAAGGGCGGTCCCCATTTGCGGGTATCGTCTCCGCCATTGGGGTTTTCGACCTTGATGACGTCAGCGCCCAGATCGGCCAGAACCTGACCTGCCCATGGGCCGGCCAGAATGCGCGCCAGTTCGATGACGCGAACGCCCTTCAGGGGTAGTTTGTTCATGATCGCCGGCAGCCCTCCAAAATTCATGCCGTTTTGAGGTAGCAAACGGCTGGGTCTGCTTCCAGATGCGCAGAACGCATTATTTTGGCATTAATTGATGAATTTTCCGGCCCAGCGGACAAAGTCCTCCATCGCCCTCTCGCGGCCGATTTCGTTGAGAGATTCGTGCCGGAAACCGTCGTAAATCGTTGTTTCCAGATTCGAAAAGCCACTCTCTCGCAGTCGGCTTTCGAGCTTGCGCACGATCTTCCCGCCTTTGGTGGAGGGGTCCTCGCTGCCGCCGACAAGCATGAAGGGCAATGTCTTGCGGGCGGCCTCCAGTGCCGCACTGTCGGCTGCCTTCAGGCTGAGATCGAAGAGCGCGGTCCAGAGGCCGATGGACGCCTCCCAGCCGGAGAGGGGGTCTGCGATGTATTTGTCCACTTCGCTTTCATCCCGCGACAGCCAGTCGGCATCGGTGCGCCGGTCGGGAAAGGCACGCGCCCAGGCAGCGAAGGTGAGTTTCGGCAAGAGCCGCGAGGGCACATCGGAACCCAGGCGGAAACGCTCCCACACGAGCACGGCCTTGCCGGCCAGCGCCTCCGCCCTTGTCGCCAGCGGCGCATTCCAGATCGCCGCGCCTGCAAGGCGGTGTCCGTTGCGCAGCGCGTAGTTGAGCGCGATCATGGCGCCCATGGAGTGGCCGAAAATGATGATCGGGAGGCCGGCACGCTCCTGAGCAATGTGTCTGTGGACGGCTTCCACGTCCTTCAGAAGCGTTCCGGCGGTCGCCTTTGGGCCGATATGGCCGAGCGGAGCCCCCGGCGCCGTGGTCGCTCCATGGCCGCGATGGTCATGCGCATAGACATCGAAACCGTTTTCAGACAGAAAATCCGCAAAACCGGCATAGCGGGCCGCATGCTCTGCAACACCGTGATTGATCTGAACCGCAGCGCGCACCTTTCTGCTCGCCCGGCGCGTAAAAAGGCGCAGATCAGAGCCGGCTGGCGTTGCGAGCCGGGTTTCAGCATCGAAGCCCATCTTCCCTCCGTGCTGCGGATTGCCCCGCCGCTTCGTTTGGCCTACATACGCTGCGCAACAGGTTCCCCCCAATTCGAGTGAGACGGAGCGCGACGAGCCACATGGCACGCCAATTCATCTACCACATGTCCGGCCTCAGCAAGGCCTATGGCTCCAAGAAGGTTCTGGAGAACGTTCACCTGTCCTTCTATCCGGATGCCAAGATCGGCATTCTCGGCCCCAACGGTGCGGGTAAATCGACCGTGCTCAGGATCATGGCCGGCCTCGACAAGGAATTTACGGGTGAGGCATGGCTCGCCGACGGCGCGACCTGCGGGTATCTTCCCCAGGAGCCCCAGCTTGACCCGGCCCTCGACGTGATGGGCAATGTGATGGAGGGCGTCGCGGCCAAGAAGGCGATCCTCGACCGTTACAACGAGCTGATGATGGACTACTCCGACGAGACGGCGGAGGAGGCTTCCCAGCTTCAGGACCAGATCGACAGCCAGAACCTCTGGGACCTGGAAAGCCAGGTGGAAATGGCCATGGAGGCGCTGCGTTGCCCGCCGGGCGATGCCTCCATCGATCATCTTTCCGGCGGTGAAAAGCGCCGCGTTGCGCTGTGTCAGCTCTTGCTGCGCCAGCCCGACTTGCTTCTCCTCGACGAACCGACCAACCATCTCGATGCCGAAACCACGGCGTGGCTTGAAAAGCACCTGCGCGAATATCCCGGCGCCGTGCTGATCATCACCCACGACCGCTACTTCCTCGACAATGTCACCGGCTGGATTCTCGAGCTCGACCGCGGTCGCGGCATTCCTTATGAGGGCAACTACACCGCCTATCTGGAAGCCAAGGCCAAGCGCATGGCGCAAGAAGGCCGCGAAGAGGCTTCACGCCAGAAGGCACTTGCCCGCGAGCGCGAGTGGATGGCGGCCAGCCCCAAGGCCCGTCAGGCCAAGTCGAAGGCCCGTATCCGCGCCTATGACGAGCTGGTGCAGTCGGCCGCCGACCGGCGGCCCGGCGATGCGCAAATCATCATTCCCGCCGGCGAGCGGCTCGGCAATGTGGTGATCGAGGCAGAAGGCCTCTCCAAGGGCTATGGCGACCGCCTGCTGATCGACGGTCTCGACTTCAAGCTGCCGCCCGGCGGCATTGTCGGCGTGATCGGCGCCAACGGCGCGGGCAAGACCACGCTGTTCCGCATGATCACGGGTCAGGAAAAGCCCGATGCCGGCGAGATCCGTGTCGGTGAGACCGTCAAGCTCGGCTATGTCGACCAGAGCCGCGATTCGCTCAACCCCGACAAGACGGTCTGGGAAGAGATTTCCGGCGGCAACGACATCATCAAGCTCGGCACCCACGAGGTGAACAGCCGCGCTTATTGCTCGTCCTTCAACTTCAAGGGCGGCGACCAGCAGCAGAAGGTCGGGTCGCTCTCCGGCGGTCAGCGCAACCGCGTTCACATGGCCAAGCTGCTCAAGGAAGGCGGCAATGTGCTGCTGCTCGACGAACCGACCAACGATCTCGACACCGAGACGCTGGCGGCTCTTGAGGACGCGCTGGAAAACTTCGCCGGCTGCGCCGTTATCATCTCGCATGACCGCATGTTCCTCGACCGCCTGGCCACCCACATCCTCGCCTTCGAGGGGGACAGCCATGTGGAATGGTTCGAAGGCAATTTCGAGGATTACGAGCAGGACAAGATCCGCCGCCTCGGCCCCGACAGCGTCAATCCGAAGCGGGTGACCTATAAGCGGCTGACGCGGTAGACAGGATTTGGGGAGGGGGCGATGTTTGATGCGCTCAAGGAGAAGGGCTTCGATATTTTGGCCCTTCATCATGCCGAAGCGATTTTGACGCATGATATGCCTGAGGCTGAAAGTGAATTGGAAAGTGTCCTTTTGGACCTTTCCATTCCGATCTCTGAGATTGTAGCTGGCGGAGGTGGTGAGGCGCAGGGGACACAGCGTATGCGCCGTGCGCTGAACGATCTCGATTGGAAGAAGCGCAATATCAGTGTGAAAAAGTCAGTGCGTTGGGAGGAGGATGCTGATGAGCAGATCGTTGCTTCTCTCTCACACGAAATCGATCATGTGAAGTCTTTCAATGGCAAGGTCGTCGCCTTTGAAATCGAGTGGAACAATAAGGATCCATTCTTTGATAGAGACTTGGAGAATTTCAAACGACTTCACGCTGAAGGGGCGGTGTCTGTCGCTGGGGTTATCACTCGAGGCGAAAGTTTGCAGCGTGAGATACGGACGCTCTTGCGACGCTTTGCTGATGAGCAGAAGATCGATTCGGTCGAGCAACTTGACCCGTTTGGTTATAATCCAACACGGCGTCAGAGAAAATTGATCCTGGATCGTGCTGAGAGAATCGGAGACTTCCGTCAGGCTTGGGTGGATGTATTTGTCTCAGACAAATACGGCGAAGCTACCACTCATTGGCGAAAACTGCAGGACCGTGTGCTGCGTGGAGTGGGAAATCCTTGCCCATTGCTGCTGATCGGTATTCCTGAAACAGTCGTAAACTTCGATTATTCGGCTGCTACAGAATTGTAAGCATAAGTCTTCCAGGTGGGACGGTAATTTTCATCTGCCTGATTGCCCCAAATGGTCCACCCGGGTCTGGCGCCGCGCGCAAATAGCTCTAGGTAGGGACCCGGCGAGCAACTTTCGATAAGCTTATATTGCTCGTCAGGTTTGCGAGAATGCTCTCGCTTTCTTGATTGAATCATGTTCACTTGGCTACGCGCAGGGGCCAGAGTGCGTGCGTTTTTACCACGGACACCGAAAAGAACTAATTCTGTAACGTTCCGAAAATAAAATCCGACCCCGCGTCCGTCAGAACCTCCATCTTTCCGTATTTTGTGCCACACGATGTTGGCTTTGTATTCAAACCCCCAAGATTTCATCACTTCGAGGCCGTCAGGAAGCAATGCATTGGGTACCCAAAGATACAAATGGGCAGGCTCAACCGTTAGCGTTTTGACAGGAAGTGCGCAGATCTCTTCCGTCGTCATCGTTTCATATCTTGAAAGTCGACGGTGCTCGGGAGCTACTTTTCCGGTGCGGTTCATAAAACGCCAAGGGGGATCAGCAAGGACGGTTTGAAAAGCCTGTCCTTCCGTTTTCCGAAGTAGATCAAGTGCGGCGTTTTGCGGTTCCGCGTTCATAAATCAAATCCCCCTGCTGGGCGGGAACAAAAACAGAACTTTTGTGCGGAGTCAATGTGCCACGAATCGGCACATGCTGTCTCCATTCTGTGTTCAACCTTGACACACGCATGATCTCACATAAACCACGATTGGAGAATTTAAGGCATTTAAACTCCGATACACACAGGCACGGATCATGCTGCGCACCAGCGAGCAAGAGGCTTCAGATTTCGCACCGCACCACTCCAACGCGATGACGCGCGTCTGCGTTGGCGGGATTGGCGTCGAAATCCCCGAAGCGTCCATTTCCAATGAAGAGCTGGTCGACAGCTTCAACGCGTGGGTCGATGCGGAAAACCCGAAGCGCGAGGCGAGGGGGCTGCCGCCGTTGGCGAAGTCCGATGCGGAGTTCATCGAGCATGCTTCCGGCATCAGGCAGCGTCATGTCTATGAGCGTGACGGCATTCTCGATCCTGCCCGCATGGCGCCCAACATTCCCGCCCGCGCCGATGACGAACTTTCCGTCATGGCCGAGTTCGGCGCTGCCGCAGCCAGAAAGGCGCTCGCCCATGCCGGTGTCGAGGCGCGCGACGTCGATCTCGTCATCTGTGCTTCCGCCCATCATCAGCGGCCCTATCCGGCCATCGCCATCGAAATCCAGAAAGCGCTCGGCACCAGCGGTGCAGGCTTCGACATGGGGCTTGGCTGCTCCTCGGCGCTCGCCGGTCTGCATGTGGCGACCAATCTCGTGCGCTCCGGCGCACACCGCCGTGTGCTCGTCGTCACGCCGGAGCTCATAACCGCGCATCTGAATTTCCGCGATCGGCAGACGCATTTCATCTTCGGTGACGCCTCGGTGGCCGTCCTCATCGAGGCACTGGGTGCGAGCGAAGAGCGGCCCGGCCGTTTCGAGATTGTCGACACGCGCAGCTGGACCCAGTTTTCCAACAACATCCGCACCAATTTCGGCTTCATGAGTCGTCTGGCGCAGGACGATCCGTCCTACCTCGCCATGGAAGGCAATCTCATCAAGCAAAACGGCAACAAGGTCTTCAAGGATGTGACCATTGCCGGACACAAGTTCATTGTCGACTTCCTGGCGGAGCACGGCCACACGCCGGAGACGATGCGCCGCTTCTGGCTGCATCAGGCGAATGCCCGCATGAACGCCATGATCCTCAAGCTCGCCTTCGGTGGCGAGGTGGGGCAGGATCGTGCACCCACCGTGCTCGACCGGCTGGGCAACACCGCTGCCGCCGGCGCGATCGTCGCGCTGGAAGAGACGCATCGAGACATGCAGCCGGGCGAACATGGGTTGCTCTGCGCCTTCGGTGCCGGATACTCCATCGGCGGTGCGCTTCTGCGCATGATGTAGGCGCGGCTGCTTTTCAATCCTGCCGGGCTTCCAGCCCGTCTTCTTCTTCCGGGACCAGCAGGCGGGTGGCGCGCCAGCGCGTGAGCACTGTGTTGATGTCATCGACGATAAAATGGCGGGCGGCGTCCCGGTCGTAACCGTCTTCGAGCATGGAATCGTAATCCGTATGCTCATGGCGGATATGGGTGATCGTTGCCAGCCATACCGCTATTGCCGGCGGCAGGGTGCGCAGCTTGCGGTCATTGGCCCTGTCGCGGATCGCTTCGGCATCGGCCATGGGCGCCCATGGAATAAGCAGCGTCAGCGCCTTGTCGACCGATTTGCGCCGCCCGGTGGATGCCCGCTTCATATTCTGGAACCTGTTCCCGCACGCCTTCTGCGCATTGCCGCCTAGGGCATCGGACCGAAAAGTGGAAACCGGTTTTCGGATTGTTCCGATGCTCCATTAAAAGTTTAGATCGTCCTTTGTGCGTCCGGATGGACGCACGGCGATCTAGTGTGAACATTGAACCCTGTCATCTTGCCAAGCAAGCCCAAACGATATAAACATATCTTTATATGTATTGGGAGAAGCGCATGCTCATGCGTCCGGCAATTCATCTCGACCAGATGGTCGACACGTTGAAGGCGGCGGCCGAAACCAGCCGCCTGCGTATCCTTGCGCTCCTTTCGCAGGGTGATCTGACCGTGACCGACCTGACAGAGATTCTCGGCCAGTCGCAGCCGCGCGTTTCCCGTCATCTGAAGCTCCTGCTCGAGGCGCAGCTCATCGTTCGCTATCAGGAAGGGTCTTGGGCTTATTTTCGCCTGTCGGATGCCGATGCGGCGCGTGAATTCGTCGATGGTGTGGTTGGTCGGCTCGACCAGGCCGATGCCGTCATCGAGCGTGATCTGGAGCGGCTTGGCGCGATCAAGCGCCGCCGTGAGGAGAGGGCGGCGGAGTATTTTTCGCAGAATGCAGCGAGCTGGGATCAGATTCGCTCGCTCCACGTGCCCGACAAGGCCGTGGAGGAAGAGCTTTTGAAACTCATCGGCGCGCGGCCGTTCCAGTCCATGGTCGATCTCGGCACCGGCACGGGCCGTATGCTGGAACTCTTTGCGCCGCTCTATCAGCGCGCTGTCGGTATCGATCTTTCCCGAGAGATGCTGGCGGTGGCGCGGGCAAATCTCGATCGTGCCGGCATCGCCCACGCGCAGGTGCGGCTTGGCGATATTTCCGCTCCGCAGCTAGAGCGCGATGCGCATGATCTGGTGACCATCCACCAGGTGCTGCATTACATCGACAGACCGGCTGTGGCCATTCGAGAGGCCGCCCGGCTACTCCGACCGGGTGGGCGTCTTGTGATTGTCGATTTCGCGCCCCATGAGCACGAGTTCCTGCGCGAGGAACATGCCCATATGCGGCTCGGTCTGGCTGACAGCCAGATTGCCGAGTGGCTTGAAGAGGCCGAGCTAGACCTCACCGAAACACTGGAATTTGCGCCACGGGGCGAGGCTGGAGAGGGCCTGACGGTCAAGCTCTGGCTTGCCCACGACCGGCGCATGCAGATTGCCGACGGTATAGTGCCGTCGTTTGCCCAAAAGGAGACGGCTTGATGCCGCAACAGCGTTTTTCCCGCCAGCCCGATGTGGCCGGCAAGCTCCGTGTGTCGTTCGAGTTCTTCCCGCCGAAGACGGATGCGATGGAGGCCCGGCTCTGGGAGACGGTACAGCGTCTGGAACCCCTGGCTCCGTCCTTTGTCTCTGTCACCTACGGCGCGGGTGGCTCGACGCGTGAGCGCACGGCCCGCACGGTCAGGCGTATTCTCGACGAGACCGGCCTTACGCCGGCCGCACACATGACCTGTGTCGATGCCTCGCGTGAGGATGTCGACCAGGTGGTGGGCGAGTTTGTCGATATGGGCGTAAAGCGCTTCGTGGCGCTGCGCGGCGATCCAAGCGCCGGCGTGGGAGCAGCATACCGCCCGCATCCCGACGGCTACGCCAATGGCGCGGAGCTGGTGGGGGCGATGAAACGTCAGGGCGATTTCGACATTTCGGTATCGGCCTATCCCGAGAAGCATCCGGAAAGTCCGGACTTCGCCACCGATATAGACATGCTCAAACGCAAGGTCGACAACGGGGCGACGCGCGCCATCACCCAGTTCTTCTTCGACAACGATCACTATGAGCGCTATGTCGAGCGTGCGCGGCGCGCGGGCATCTACATTCCCATCGTGCCGGGCATCCTGCCGGTGCACAATTTCACACAGGTCGCCAATTTCGCCGGGCGGTGCGGCGCCAGTGTTCCCGGCTGGCTGGCCGAACGTTTCGAGGGGCTGGAAGACGAGCCGCAGATTCATGCGCTTGTGGCTTCGGCCGTCGCTGCCGAACAGGTGCTCGACCTCATGGAACGCGGAATTGACGATTTCCACTTCTACACGATGAACCGGGCCGATCTCGTCTATGCGGTCTGCCACATGATCGGCATTCGCCCGCGTCCCAGCAAGGGCCTGGAACAACCTGCCGCCGCATAAAATAAAGGGCCGGATCGACCGGCCCTTTCTCGTATCGTATTAACAAATTCCGGATACGCTGCCTTTGAGGTGGCTGCTCCGGTCATGCGTTTACGGCAAAACGCCCATCACCAGGGCGCCGATGAACACGAATGCCGCGCAAATGATCAGTGCATTCACAGGCCGTGTCAGTCCCATGGCAAAGCCTCCTCTGCTTATTTACCCGCCGGATTCTATGGATGAGGTGCCGTCCGGCAAGCGGATTTTATGCTGCGCTGCGGTAGGTTTGTGAAAAAAACAACCGCCCGTCGCCGCGTTCATTTGAAATCATTGGTGAAATCACTGGGCTGCCGGTTCGATTCACTTTGTGTTAACGGATGCGCGCAAGAAGACGCCCGTCGATGATGATCAATCCGGTGGCGATCAGCACCATTCCCGCAATTTCAAAGGGCGCCAGTCGTTCACCCAGAACAAGACTTCCCAGCAGGATGGCGCTGACGGGATTGAGGAAGGTGACGAGCGATGCATTGGTAGCGCCCGCACTTGCCAGCACCCGGAAATAGATCAGATAGGCAAACGCCGTTGACAGAACGGCAAGCCCGATGACCGCAGCCCAGATGTTGCCGGAAAAGCTGAACAGGTTTCCGGGGCCGTAGAGCGTGAGCACCAGCGGAATCATGATGACGGTGGAGGCGGTGAGCTGCCCCGTGGCGACGAGGGTTGGGGGAACGCCGCGAAAGCGACGCCCGTAGATGAAGGCGAGGCCATAGGAGACGGCGCCGCCGATCAGGGCGAGCTTCGCCCAGAGAGGACCGCCCAGTCCGTTGAGGAGGCCGGGGCCGATCATCACGCCCGTTCCTGCAATGCCGAACGCGATGCCGGTCAGCTTCACCGGAGTAAGCTTTTCATCTGCGGTGAGCATGTTGGCCAGGATCGCAGTCCAGAACGGCGTCGTCGCATTCAGCACCGAAGCGAGCCCCGCACCCACCTCGGTCTGCCCCATGAAGATCAGCGAAAAGGGGATGACGTTGTTGAGGAGGGCGAGCACGAAGAAGCTGCCGGCGAGCGGCAATGCAATGCGAAACGACGGTCCGCGAACGGCAAGGAATGCCTGCAGGACAAGCGCGGCAATAGACACGCGAAACATGACCAGCATGAGTGGCGGCATTTCGCTGACCGCAATGCGGGCGAAGAAGTAAGAGCCGCCCCACACCGCGCCAAGAAGCAGGAGAAGCGCCCAGTTCCGGGCAGACATCTGAGGCGCGGTTGTCTGGGCGGGTGCCTGTGCGGTCATTGCGGTCTCTCAATTCGGGATCGTTCGTGCATCCTGTGCATTAGGTCATGGGGAGGGAGGCGCCCACCCGAAACCTGCCGGCCGCATTTTCAACGGCGAACGTCCGGGCGGAGCGTTTACATGAACGACAAATCCATTACGCTTCCCTTCCGTCCTTTGCGTTCATCCGAACCAGGAGCTGCCCATGCAGATTTTTGAGACCGCCCGAGACGCTGCCCTCAAGCTTCGTCCCGATGATCCGGTCTACTGCTTCCGGCCCGAGGTGCTGAAAGCCGATGCACGCGATTTCATGGGCCAGTTTCCCGGCAAGACCGCCTATGCCGTGAAAACCAATGGCGAGAAGCTTGTGCTGAAAACGCTGGCGGAGGCTGGCGTTGAAGCTTTCGATGTGGCGTCTCCGGCAGAGTTCGCCGCGGTTCGCTCCGTCGCGCCCAATGCCGAGATGCTCTACATGCATCCGGTCAAGGCGCAGTCGGATATCCGCCTGGCACTGGAGGAATATGGCATCCGGGTCATCGTGGTCGATCACGAAGATGAGGTGACCAAACTGATCCGCGTGGTTCGGGCGCTCGACATCGACCCCGGTTCGCTCACCGTTTTCGTGCGCATTCAGACCAAGGGCCATGCCGCCTATGAACTGTCGAAGAAATTCGGAGCCGGGCCGGCGCAGGCGGTCGAGCTTCTGCGCCGTCTGGACCGGCACGGCTATAAGCTCGGCCTGTGTTTCCATGTCGGCTCGCAGATCCAAGACCCGGACACCTATGAGCGCGCGCTCGCCTCGGCAGACTGGGTGCGGGGCAGGGCAGGCGTCGAGCTTGCCGCGCTCGACGTGGGCGGCGGCTTCCCGGCGGAGTATGGCCACGACCCCAACCGCAAAAAGCCCGAGATGCCAAGCCTTGACGAGATCATGGCCCGGCTGCGGGCCGATATCGTGGAGTGGGGTTTTGACGATATGCCGCTCGTGGCGGAGCCCGGCCGCGTGATCGTTGCGCGCGCGTTCTCGCTGATCGTGCGCGTTCTCCTTCGCAAGGGGCGCCGACTCTACATCAATGACGGCATCTGGGCCTCGCTTTCGGATTCCTGGACCGGAAAGATCACCCTGCCGGCCCGTTTCATTCCCGATCCCGCGATCCGCAATCGCAATGGCAATCCTGAAAAGCTGGTTCCGTTCAAGGTTTGCGGGGCGACCTGCGATTCCGTGGACATCCTCTCGCGGCCTTTCTGGCTGCCGGAAACAGTGGATACGGGCGACTGGATCGAGATCGGCCATATTGGCGCCTATTCCCTGTCGCTAAGAACCCGCTTCAACGGGTTTTACCCCGATACGTTCGTCGAGGTGAAAACACCTTTCGATGCGGGTTCTGCGCCGGAAGGTTTTGCCAGCCTCGAAACCATGGCGGACTGATCGGGCAGCGAAAGGGAAGGAAACTTTACCTTGGAAGCGGAAGCACATGCCTTTCCATTGACGGAGGTCGCCTTTGTCCTGCTGGTGGCCATTGCGCTTGGGCTCAGCCTGATGCGTCTGAAACAGCCACCTCTGGTGGGTTTCATTCTGGCTGGCGTTCTCATGGGACCAACCGGCTTCGGTCTCATTGGCAATTCCGAAAGCGTCACCGCGCTTGCCGAGATGGGCGTATTAATGCTGCTCTTCTTCATCGGCATGGAATTGTCGTTGAGAGCCTTCATCATCAGCCTCAGACCGGCCGTTCTGGTGGCTGTCGGGCAGCTTTCGGTGGCGCTGGCCATTGGCTTTTCCATTGCGTGGATGGGCGGAACAGGCCTTTCCGAAGGCATCATCTTCGGCTTTATCATCGGCATCTCCAGCACCGTTGTTGCGATGAAGATGCTGGACGACATGGATGAACTGCGCCGCGACGCGGGCCGCATCGCCATCGCCGTTCTGATCGCGCAGGACATTGCAGTGGTGCCGATGCTCATCATCGTGTCGGCGCTCGGAGGAGCTGATACAAGCCTCGTCGCCATCGCGGCCAAGGTGGCGCTGGCGGTCGGGTTTCTCGGCTGGCTCCTGTGGTGGCTCGGGCGGCGCGGCAAGCTGCGCGTGCCCTTCGCTGCCGCCATTGCCGACAATGTCGAGATCCTGGCGCTTGGCGCGCTGGGCGTCTGTTTCGGTGCGGCCGCGCTCTCCGGTTTTCTCGGTCTCTCGCCCGCCTATGGCGCGTTCGTGGCCGGCATTCTGGTGGGCAATTCCAACCTGCGCGCCCGCATCATCCCGGTCATCGAGCCGATCCAGAGCATCCTCGTGGTGATCTTCTTCCTGTCCATCGGCCTTCTGTTCGACCTGACCTATATCTGGAACAATCTCTGGATGGTGCTGGGGGCTGCCCTTCTGGTCATCGCCGCCAAAACGCTGCTCAACGTCTTCCTGCTGCGCGCCACCGGGCACGACCGCAACACCGCGCTGATCGGCGGTCTCTCCATGGCGCAGATCGGCGAGTTCTCCTTCGTGCTGGCGGCTGCCGGCCTGTCGGCGGGCGCGCTGGGGCAGGATAGCTATCGCCTTGCCATCGCCGTCACCGCCATCTCGCTTCTCTTCTCGCCGGCGTGGATGTCGGTCATGCGCCGCATCGAGGACGTCGCGGCCAAGGGCTTTTCTTCCTATCGGGAAGCACTGTCGGAAGCCTATGCCGACGAGATCGGGAATGTGGGCGAGGGGCTCTGGTGGGTGCGCGCCCGCTATCGCGCCGGCCGTCTGACCCTGCGCAAATGGCGCGCCCGCCGCGCGCTCGAAAAGGCAGCGAAAGCGGCCCGGAAGAAAGAAGAGAAAGCGGAAAAGGAAGCCGCCGAGGCGACGGACGCATCTGAGGCGGCGGAAGAAAAACCCCGGCAACCCGATGAAGAACCGGCTGCCGGGGCGTCTAAACAAAAAACCTAGAGATTCGAGAACAGCGTCGGCGTCGGCCAGCCATCGGCAGGCAGGCCAAGACGCTGCTGTTCCTGGCGCACCGCTTCGCGGGTGCCGGCGCCCAGAATGCCGTCGATTTTGCCCACGTCATGGCCGCGCGCGGCAAGCTTGGTCTGCAACTGCTTCATCGTCTCGGGCGCAAGACCCTGCTCGGGCGAGCGCACGTCAAAGCGCGGCGCGCCGGCAAGGCGCGCCGCCAGATGCGCCGCCGTCAGCGTGTAGATGAGCGACTGGTTCCATTCCAGATAGATGTCGTAATTGTCGTAGACGAGGAAGGCCGGTCCCTTGTGGCCCATCGGCAGCACGACCGCCGTCGCCATGCCATCGGCTGGCAGCGGGCTGCCATCGCGATAGGTCACGCCCATCGCCGCCCATTCCGAGCGCGGCAGCTTGGTCACGCGACCGGTCTTCTCCCAGGCCATCTGATCCGGCACGCGCACCTCTTCCATCCATGGCTGGCCGGGTTTCCAGCCAAGCGACTGGAGGTTTTTTGCAGCCGTCAGGATGGCGTCGGGCGAACTGCCCTTCAGATCCACCTTGCCATCGCCGTCGCCATCGACACCCTTGGTGTAATAGTCGGACGGCAGCATCTGCATCTGGCCGATCTCGCCGGCCCACGCGCCGGTCACATTGGCCGGCACCCAGCCCTTATCGATCAAATGCAGAAGCGCGATGAGCTGCGGGCGGAAGATTTCCGGACGGCGGCAGTCATGAGCCAGCGTGGCGAGCGCGTCGAGCGTCGAGAAATCGCCCTGCACCGCGCCGAAATCCGTTTCCAGCGCCCAGAAGGAGGCGATCACCGGACCGGGCACGCCGAACTCGTTTTCGGCGCGCGCGAAGGTGTTGGCGTATTTCTTCAGATTGGCCGCGCCGTTCCGCAACCGGTAATCATTGATCATGCGGCCGGCGAATTCGGCAAAGGTCTGGTTGAACACGCCCTGTGCGCGGTCGCGCTGCAGAACCTTCTGGTCGATGCCTGCGCCGTTGAGCGCCGAAAGGCCGCGCTCGCCGATGCCATCGGCCGCAGCCTCCTGGCGCACGCCTTCCCGCCAGGCGTTGAAATCGCCCCCGCATTGCTGCGCCACGGCGCTGCCGGCGAAGCCAAAGGCGAACAGCGCTCCAAGCGCGATGGATTTCTTGCGCATCTGTAGTCTCCTTGAAAACACGGGCTGAAGGCGTCGGGCGCGATCAGCTGGCATTGGCCTTGAGCCAGTTCTTCCAGGCTCTGGCATTTCCGTTGAACACGTTGATGTCCGCCTTCCCCTCAATGCCCGGGATCACGCCGGTGCCCGTATATTGCCAGAAGACCCATGGATGGTTCGAATATTTGTCATCCGGATGACCGGCCACCGAGCGTAACCAGAAGGGATAACCATTGAAGCTGCTAAGATCGTTATCGTCGAAGAAGTCGATCGAGGTGTAGATGATCGGTCGCTTGCCATAATGACGTTCCACCGCGTTGAGGAAGATGCGCATCTCCGAACGCACCTTGTCTGCCGGCGGGCGTATGGTGCAGGTGGGAGAGAAGGGCGTCCATTCCATGTCCAGAACGGGCGGCAGGGCCGAAGCGTCGCGCGGCACATTGCGGATGAACCACCGCGCCTGCTCAATGGCCGGGCGGCAATGGTAGTAGAAGTGATAGGCCCCGCGCGGAACGCCGGCCGCCTTCGCCGCGCGCCAGTTGCGCGCAAAATAGTCATCAACAATGTCGCCACCCTCCGTCGCCTTGATGAAGGCGAAGGAGATGTCGTTGCGCGCAACCTTCTTCCAGTCGATGTCGGCCTGATATTTGGCGACATCCGTTCCGTGCACCGCATAGTGCCAAGGCGCGCCGCCCTCCCATTCATGCGGGTCGGTGTCGGCGAAGCGCAGGCCGCCGCTGCTGCGCATTGTCGAGGGTTGCGCCTTGGGCGCAACGTCGGAAAAATCATAGTCGACGGTCGAGCAGCCGACGAGCAAAGCGGATAGACTGGCGATCATCAATCGACGCATGATGAGCGGGGCTCCTCAGGGTGCGAATCAGCAAATAGGGGCGTCGCCGACAGAAATAGGCGAAGTTGCCGGCCCCGTCACCACAGGATGAAAGGGCGGGCCGCCAGGGAAGACGGAGAAGACGACGGAATGCGAACTGCTCTCAGGCTCTTCAAATGGCTCCTCGGTCTCCTCGTTGTAGCAATCGCCGGTGCCGCGCTCTGGCTCTATGTCTCGCCGCCCGCGCTCATCCGTGTCGGCTCCAATTACGCCGCCAAGATTATTTGCTCCAATGTGTTCATAGCCGGGCGCGACCCACAGACCGTGCTCGAGCGCGACGTTCAGGCCCCGGGCCATCCGCTTTTGAAGCTCATGCGTGTGCGGGTCGAGCCGTCCGACGCCACGGTTCACACCGGGCTCTTCGGTGTCTTTGGCGACGGGCTTGCCATCTATCGCGGTGCGACCGGCTGCGCCGCCGTGCCCGATGGCGATGTGACCGCGGCGCTGGGCGCTCGTTTCGACAGGCCGGAGCCTTCGCCTCAGGGGACGGATCTGTGGCCGGATGGCCCGCGCATCGACGTCAAGGGGCATGAGATGGTGGCGGAACTCCTTGATGATCCGGCGCTCACCGGCCCCGGCATGCGCGCCGTGGTCGTCGTGCAGAATGGCCGCATCATCGGCGAGCGCTTTGGCGAGGATGTCGCCCATTACACGCAGCCCCTGATCGGCTGGTCCATGACCAAGACCGTCACCGCCGCCCTCATAGGCACCCGCGTCAAGGCCGGTCGCCTGTCCGTCGAGGACAGCAATCTGTTCCCCGAATGGGAGGATGACGAGCGATCGAAGATCACCGTTGCCGATCTTCTCGCCATGGAGAGCGGTCTCTACTTCAACGAAGATTACGGCGACGTGAGCGATGTCACCCGCATGCTCTATCTCGCCTCCGACATGCCGGCCTTCGCGGCTGACCAGAAGCTTGAAAGCCCGGTCGGCGAGGTTTTCAACTATTCGAGCGGCACGAGTGTTCTCCTGTCGCGTGTGTGGCAGGACACGTTCAGCGCGCCCCAGGATGCGCTGGCCTGGCCCTATGAGGCCCTGTTCGGTCCGCTCGGCATGGACAGCGCCGTCTTCGAGACCGATACGCGTGGCACTTATGTCGGGTCCTCAAACCTTTATGCATCTGCGCGTGACTGGGCGAAGTTCGGCCAGCTTCTCCTTCAGGATGGCGTGTGGAAGGGCGAGCGCATTCTGCCCGAAGGCTGGGTGCGGTGGATGCGCACCCCCACCGAGGCTTCGGGCGGCGAATATGGCCGTCATGTCTGGCTGCACGGCCCGCGCGCCAACACACCGCGCGGTGTACCGGAAGACGGGGGTTTCGACCTGCCTTCTGATGCATTCTGGATGCTCGGCCATGATGGCCAGACCATCACGGTCATCCCCTCGCTGCGCATGGTGGTTGTGCGCATGGGCCTCACACCCTCACGCCTCGGCTACAAGCCGCAGGCGCTGATCGAGGCTCTGGCGAAGATCCCGGGGGAGGTGGAGTAGGGTGGAGTGGTGCGTGGTTCGACAAGCTCACCATGAGGGATGGGATTGGCTGCACAACTGGTGAGCAAGGGCGTGGAACCGGTCTTCACCGCGAAGCTCCACTTCCCTCATGGTGAGCTTGTCGAACCACGCACCACGTCAATGCAACATCATCTCGTCCACCGCAGGCAGTTCCACAATCGCCTGCACGGCGTAACCGCGAAAAGACGAGTCGAAACGCAGGCTTGCGCCGCGTTTCTCGCATTCCGATTCCAGTGCCTCACGCAGTGAATCACGCGGCGTCACGTGAAAGGCTGAAAGCCAGCGCCGCAGTCCTGCGCGGAACCAGCCGGGCAGCCGCTCCTGCCGACCGAAATCCACGATGTGCAGCGAGCCACCCGGCGCGACGCAGTCGAGGCCGGCTGCAATGGTCTCACGCCATGGCGGGATCATCGACAGCGAATAGGAAATGAAAACCCGGTCGAACCGGGTTTGCCCGAACAGCGCTTCGGCATTGAAGGACGATGCATCGGCTTTGGCCAGTCGGGCATCGATCCCCTCGCGCTCCATGCGGCGCCTTGCGGTGACAAGCATCTCCTGCGAGATGTCGAGGCCGAAGAGACGCGCCTTCGGATAATGGTCCGAAACGAGCGCCAGATTGCGCCCCGTTCCGCAGCCCAGCTCCAGCACCGCGCCGCCTTCCGGTACATTCAGCCCGCCGATCAAACCGTCACGCCCAAGCAGATAATATTTGCGCGTCAGGTCGTAGATGTGGCGCTGACGGCGATAGACGCCGTCCATCAGGCTGGCGTGGCCGGCGGCCTGTGGCATGGCCATTCTCAGGCCGCTTTCACATAGAGGTGGAACCCGCCATAGATTGCCGAGCGGTCATTGGCCGAGAGTTCGCGCGAGCGGATTTTCTCATAGTGCCACTGGTGCAGTATGTGGTTGTTCACGCGGCCCGGCAGCAGGCTCGGTGCTGCGGCTGTGCGGAAGATGACGCGCGCGCCGGGCGCTGCCGTGCGGGTGATCTCGCTCCACAGCGCGTTGAGCTGATCATCGTTCATCCAGTCCTGCGCGTCGAGCAGCACATAGCGGTCCACGCTCTGCGCCGGCTTGTTGCCCAGCACATCCATCAGGTTCGCGTGGTGCACCGTCACATTGTCCGCCGCAGCGCGGATCGTGTCGAAATTCCTGCGCTCCAGATAGGCGGGCAGGGTGGCTTCGCCCTGTGCGGGGTAATGCCGGGCGAAGGCCTGCCAGGCGAAATAGTTTTCTTTCAGCGGAAAATGGCAGGCAAGTTTTTCAAGCCGGCTCGACAGAACATCCGCCATGGTGCCGTCACCCGCCGTGATCAGCGAGTCGTACTGCGCCGGTGGAATGCCGAGGCCAAAAAGCGATGCCTTGCGCGAGGTGGCCCAGCGCACAAGCCCGCGGTCGAACAGCGGGCGTAACTGCTCATCGAAGAAGATGCGCTGATCGCGCAGCGAGCGCGATTTCATGATGTCGGCCGGGTTCACGCCATAGAATTTTGCGACCGTGTGGCCCGTGGCGATGAAGAAGCCCAGCAGGCCCTTGCGGTAGAAATTGCGTGTGAAGGCGTCGATGCGCCTGCGGCCAAGCGGCCCGCGGCTTTCCCAGTGCCGGCGCGACTGGGCGTCGAGCGCTGGCGCGATGAAGCGGCGATAGGCTTCGCTGTTGCTGCGCTGGTTGGTTGCGCCGAAGAAGCGCAGCAGGTCGCCATGGGCGGGCAGTGTCTTGAAGGCGGTGAGCTTCAGCCGGTTGAGCGCCACATGCGCGGCGTTCAGGTCCACGGCGTCGATCTTCGCCGGCTGGCGGGTGAGATAGGCCAGCACATTGCAGCCGCCCGACGCGATGGTGACGACGCGATGGCTCTCATCGAGCTCCATCGCCGCGATGTCCACGTCCGGGTCTTCCCAGATCTGCGGATAGACGAGGCCCGAAAAAAGAAGGGCGAAGAGGCGTTCGGAAAGGCCGGCGCGCGTGGTGGCCTTGTTCTGATAGACCGCCTTGCCGAGATGGCGGCGGGTGGAAAGGCCGGTGCCGGCTGAAAGATCTGTCATGGGTCTCTCCCCTCAATCTTTCCCTGAGGGGCTACTGCGCTTCCATGACAGGCGCGTGAACGCTGAATGACCGAGTGTGACGGGGCTGTTAAAGGCGGGGAGTATTCCCCGCCCGCAGTGCCGAGCGCTCTACGCCTTTCCGAACCCACCGGCGGTGGGCGTGGTCACGATCACCGCTTCACCGGCCTCGATCACCGTCTGGTCGCAGCCCTTGAGCGTCTCGACATGACCGTCCTTGCGGCGCACCTCGGTCTTGCCCATCTCGCCATCGCCGCCGCCCTCAACGCCGCGTGGCGGCCCGCTGCGGTGGGAGGAGAGAATGGCGCATTCCATGGTCTTCAGGAAGCGGATGGTGCGGCGCGTGCCGTCGCCCGCATTCCACTTGCCCTTGCCGCCCGAGCCTTCGCGGATGTGGAAGTCCTCGAGCAGAACCGGGAAGCGCAGTTCAAGGATTTCCGGGTCCGTCAGGCGTGAATTGGTCATGTGGACATGAACGCCCGACGCGCCATCAAAGCCGCGACCGTCATTCATGCGGCCGGCGGGAGAGCCGGAGCAGATGGTCTCGTAATACTGATACTCTTCATTGCCGAAGGTCAGATTGTTCATCGTGCCCTGGCTGTTGGCGATGGCCTTCATCGCGCCGAACAGCGCATTGGTGACGTGCTGCGACGTCTCCACATTGCCTGCCACGACCGCCGCCGGATAGGAGGGGCGCAGCATGCAGCCTTCCGGGATCACGATGTTGATTGGCCTGAGGCAGCCCGCATTCATCGGGATCTGCCCTTCCACCATCACGCGGAAGGCATAGAGCACGGCCGCGCGGGTCACCGGTTCAGGCGCGTTGAAATTGTTCTTCTGAACGTTCGACGTGCCGGTGAAGTCGACGGTCGCCTCGCGCTTCTCGCGGTCGACGGTGATCTTCACCTTGATCACCTGGCCCGTGTCGGTCGGATATTCATATTCCGACGCATCCGGCAGGCGTTCGAGCACGCGGCGCACGGCTTCTGCCGCATTGTCCTGCACATGGCCCATATAGGCCTGCACCACGTCCAGACCGAACTGCTCGATCATCTTGCGCAGTTCCGCCACGCCCTTTTCGTTGGCGGCAATCTGCGCCTTCAGATCGGCGATGTTCTGGTGCGGGTTGCGCGCCGGATAGGGGTGGTCGGTCAGAAGCGTGTGCAGCTCCGCTTCGCGGAATTTGCCGCCTTCGACAAGGCGGAAATTGTCGAACAGAACGCCTTCCTCATCCACCGTGGTCGCCAGCGGCGTCATGGAGCCGGGTGCGGTGCCGCCGACATCGGCATGGTGGCCGCGCGAGGCGGTGTAGAACAGGATGTTCTCGCCGTGATCGTCGAACACGGGCGTGACCACCGTGATGTCGGGCAGATGCGTGCCGCCATTATAGGGCGCGTTCAGCGCGAACACGTCGCCGGGGCGGATATTGCCCTTGTTCAGCCGGATGACGGTTTCCACCGAACGGTCCATGGAGCCCAGATGCACCGGCATGTGCGGGGCATTGGCCACCAGCGCGCCATTCTGGTCGAACACCGCGCAGGAGAAGTCGAGCCGCTCCTTGATGTTCACCGAATAGGCGGTGTTCTGCAGCGTCACGCCCATCTGTTCGGCGATCGACATGAACAGGTTGTTGAAGACCTCGAGCATCACCGGGTCGGCCTTGGTGCCGAGTGCGGCCATGCGGGCCTTCTTTTCCACGCGGCGCATCAGAATGTGGTCGAGCGCGGTGATCTCGGCCTGCCAGCCGGGCTCCACGACAACCGTCTGGTTGGCCTCGATGATGAGGGCAGGGCCGTTGACCTTCGCGCCGCGCGACAGCGTCTCGCGGCGGTAGATGCCGGCATCGTGCCAAGCGCCATCGCAGAAGATCGCGCGCGTCTCGCCGGGAGCGGGCGTGGCGTCGCTGGTCGCCTGCTCCTGCTCCACCGGACGGCCGTCGCCCGCGTCCAGTCCCTCGACGCTGACGGCTTCCACCACCATCGGCTTGTCGTCATAGACGAAACCGAACTGCGCCTTGTGCGCCGCCTCGAAGGCGGCCCTGGCGGTCTCAAGCGTGCCGTCGAAGGCGATGGGCAGCGTGGTGTCGGTGCCCTCGTAGCGGATTTCAAGCTTGGTCGCCCAGACCACCTTGTCGCCGGTGATGCCCTGATCGGCCAGCTCCGCGCGCACCTCTTCGCGCAGCGACGTCGAAAGCGCGTCGATGGCGTCCAGAGAGCTTTCCGCAAAGGGCTTCAAAAGCGCCTGCTGGCGCGAGGCGAACACGGTCGCAAGCCCGATGCCATAGGCCGAGAGCAGGCCCGACATCGGATGGATCAGCACCGCTTCCATGCCGAGCGCGTCGGCCACGAGACAGGCATGCTGACCGCCCGCGCCGCCAAAACAGTTCAGAAGATAGCCGGTCACGTCATAGCCGCGCTGCACGGAAATCTTCTTCACCGCATTGGCCATGTTTTCGACCGCAATGGTGATGAAGCCTTCCGCCACGGCTTCCGCCGGGCGTCCGTCGCCAATCTTTTCGGCAAGCTCGGTGAAGCGTGCGCGCACGGCGTCCACATCGAGCGGCTCGTTCTGCTCGGGGCCGAAAATGGCCGGGAAGAAGTCCGGCTGCAGCTTGCCCAGCATCACATTCGCATCGGTCACGGCCAGCGGCCCGCCACGGCGATAGCAGGCGGGGCCGGGGTTCGCGCCAGCCGAATCCGGACCCGCCTTCAGGCGGTTGTCCTCATAATGCAGGATCGAACCGCCGCCGGCGGCCACGGTGTGAATGCGCATCATCGGCGCGCGAATGCGCACGCCCGCCACTTCCGTGTCGAAGGCGCGTTCATATTCGCCGTCATAATGGGCCACGTCCGTCGAGGTGCCGCCCATGTCGAAGCCGATCACCTTGTCGAAGCCGGCAAGCCGCGCCGTCTCCACCATGCCGACCACGCCGCCGGCCGGGCCGGAAAGGATCGCGTCCTTGCCCTGGAACTTGTCGGCCGCCGTCAGACCGCCCGACGACATCATGAATTTGAGGCCCGGGCCTTGGCCGTTCTCATCGACGCCCAGTTCCGCCGCCACGCGGCTCACATAGCGCGACAGGATCGGTGACAGATAGGCGTCCACAACCGTGGTGTCGCCACGACCCACCAGCTTGATCAGCGGCGAGGTCTCGTGGCTGACCGAAACCTGCGAAAAACCGGAATCCCGGCAAAGACTTGCCGCCGCTTTCTCATGCTCGGGATATTTCCACGCATGCATGAAGACGATGGCGACCGCATCGATGCCATCGGCCTTCGCCGCCTCGATCTCGCCCTTCACGGCGTCGAGGTCGAGTTCCGTTTCCACCGTGCCGTCGACACGGCGGCGCTCCGGCACCTCGATCACGCGTTCATAGAGCTGTTCGGGAAGAATGATCTCCTTGGCGAAGATGTCGGGCCGCGCCTGATAGGCGATCTTGAGCGCGTCGCGGAAACCCTTGGTGACGAGCAGCGCCACGCGGTCGCCCTTGCGCTCCAGAAGCGCATTGGTCGCCACGGTCGTGCCCATCTTCACGTCGCCGATCAGGTGCGAAGGCATGGCTTCGCCCTTCTTGACACCGAGATGATCGCGAATGCCCTGAATGCCGGCATCGGCGTAGGCTTCCGGATTTTCAGAAAGCAGCTTGCGGGCAAAGAGCCCGCCATCGGGGGCGCGGCCGATAACGTCGGTAAAAGTGCCGCCGCGGTCGATCCAAAAATCCCATTTGCCTTCTGTCATCATCGGTTCCTTCGCATTATCCTTGGCAAAAGGAGAACCATGTCTCGGATAAAACGTCAATAATTTATTGACATATTATCTGAATGTGCCACGCTGTCCTTATTGCAATGAGAAGGGTGAGGGAACACCTCCGTTGCTTCACAAAATGGGAGATATGAACATGCATCATTCCGTGAAATTCGTTCTGGCCGCAGCTGCGCTCGGCTTTGCTACGTCGGCATCGGCCCAGACCAAGTGGGACATGCCGGTGCCCTATGGCGACACCAATTTCCACACGCAGAATATCGTCCAGTTCGCCGAGGATGTGAAATCGGCCACCGATGGCGGGCTTGAAATCACCGTTCACTCCAACGGATCGCTCTTCAAGCATCCCGACATCAAGAACGCCGTGCGACAGGGCCTTGCCCAGATCGGCGAAATCCTTGGCTCGCGTCTTTCAAACGAAGACCCGATCTATGAAGTGGATTCCATCCCCTTCCTGGCCACCAGCTATGACGACGCGAAGAAACTCTATGACGCGTCGAAGGACCAGCTTGCCGCAAAGCTTCAGGAGCAGGGGCTTCAGTTGCTCTTCTCCGTGCCGTGGCCGCCGCAGGGCATCTACACCCAGAAGGAAATCTCTTCGGTCGACGACCTCAAGGGTCTGAAGATGCGCGCCTACAATGCCGCCACCGAGCGTCTGGCGCAGCTCGCGGGCTCGCTTCCGACCCAGGTTGAGGTGCCGGACCTGCCGACCGCCTTCGCCACCGGTCGTGTCGAGGCCATGATCACTTCGCCCTCCACCGGTGCGAATTCCAAGGTCTGGGACTTCCTCTCTCATTACTCCGACGCGCAGGCCTGGCTGCCGCGCAACATGGTGTTTGTCAACAAGGCCGCATTCGATGCACTGCCGGAAGATCAGCAGGCAGCCGTGCTTGAGGCAGCGGCCACGGCTGAGACGCGTGGCTGGGAGGCTTCCGTCAAGGAGACGATGGAAAAGACTCAGGTTCTGAAAGACAACGGCATCACCGTGACTGCGCCCAGCGCCGAGCTGAAGGAAGGGCTTGCCGCCATCGGTGCGGAAATGTCCGCCGAATGGGCTGAAAAAGCCGGCGACGAAGGCAAGGCTATCCTCGAAGCCTACCAAAACTGACCGCTTTGACAGGCGCTGCAGGTGGCCGGTTCTCCAGCCGCCTGCAGATCGGTCGCCATATGCGACCACAATGAGACCGTCGGAGTGGAGACGACGACTATGAGAAAACTAGTGAACGGGCTTTATGGTGCAGCCGAATGGCTGGCCATGGCCGCCCTCTGCGTGATCGCAATTCTGGTGTTCGCCCAGGTCATGGGGCGCGTGGTGGACAGCCTGCTTGGGCTTTTCGGCCTGCCACCCTTTGGCTTTCTTGTGCCGTCGTTGGCGGAGATTGCGGGCTTCCTGCTGGTCGGAGCCTCTTTCATGGCGCTTGCCGGCTCTCTGCGTGGCGGCGCGCAGATTCGCGTAACGCTGGGTCTTGCCGCCATGCCCGAGGGCATGCGCCGGGTGGCCGAGGTGTTTGTGCTTCTGGTCGGCGCGGCGCTGGCCAGCTTCTTCTTCTATTATGCGGCGAAGCTCGCCCTCGACAGTCACCGCTTCAACGAATTGTCCTACGGCATCATCGCCATCCCGCTCTGGATACCGCAGGCGGTCATGGCGCTCGGGATCGGCATCTTCGCTGTTGCGCTGCTGGATGATCTGTTCGCCGCGCTCACGGGCCGGTCTCCATCCTATCTCGCCACCGAAGACGGCGCGGCGGAGGAGGTGTGATGGACCTCCTGACCATTTCCCTCACGCTCGGCGGGCTGATGCTCGTCCTGCTTGCCGCCGGCCTCTGGGTCGCTCTGGCGCTCATGGTGGCCGGTCTTGCGGCCATCTATCTCATGGTTCCGGTGCCGCCCGGCGCGGTGATGGCCACCACCGTGTGGGGCTCCATCAATTCGTGGGATCTTGCAGCGCTGCCCATGTTTATCTGGATGGGGGAAATCCTGTTCCGCACGCGGCTGGCCGAAGACATGTTCGCCGGTCTGGCACCCTGGATGCGGCGTCTGCCGGGCCGGCTCCTGCACGTCAACATTCTGGGCTGCGCCATCTTTGCCGCCGTGTCCGGCTCGTCCGCCGCCACCACGGCCACCATCGGCCGCATGTCTCTGCCCGAGCTCAGAAAGCGCGGCTATGACGAGCGCATGGCCATCGGCTCGCTTGCCGGTTCCGGCACGCTCGGCCTGCTTATCCCGCCATCGATCATTCTGATCGTCTATGGTGCGGCCACCGAGCAGTCGATCGCCCGTCTATTCATCGCCGGCGTCGTTCCCGGCATCATGCTGGCGGCGCTCTTCATGGGCTACACGGCCGTGTGGTCGATGATCAATCACAAGCGCATGCCCGAGGCCGATCCGCGCATCCCTTATCTTCAGCGCATCTGGCAGACGCGTCGCCTGTTCCCGATCCTGGCGCTCATCATCGGTGTCATCGGTTCGATCTATGGCGGCTTTGCTTCACCCACCGAGGCCGCCGTTGTCGGTGTGGTCCTCTCGCTGGCGCTTTCATGGTTCACCGGCACGTTAAGCCGCTCGACCTTCTTCGATGCGCTGCGCAACGCCTCGCGCACCTCCTGCATGATCGTGCTCATCCTTGCCGGTGCGTCCGTTCTGACGGTGGCCATGGGCTATACGGGCATTCCTCGCGCGCTGGCGCAGTTCATCGCCGAGCAGGGCTATTCGCCCTATGCGCTTCTTGCGGTGCTGACCCTGTTCTTCGTCGTGCTGGGCTGTTTTCTGGACGGAATTTCCATCGTTGTGCTCACCGCATCGGTTATTCTGCCCATGGTCGAGGCTGCGGGGCTCGACATCATCTGGTTCGGCATCTATCTCGTGCTCGTGGTCGAGATGAGTCAGATCACGCCGCCGGTCGGCTTCAACCTGTTCGTCATTCAGGGGCTTACCGGTCACAACATTCTCAAGGTTGCCGGCATGACCCTGCCGTTCTTCCTCATGATGATCGTCGCCGTGGCATTGATCGTCCTGTTCCCGCAACTGGCGCTATGGCTGCCGCAAACCATGCTCGCGAGGTAAAGATGTCGAACGCCGAAAGGAAAGTCGGACCGGTCGTCTCCGCAGCCCATCTGGCCGCTGGCGCCATGCCGGCGCTGTCGGAGATCGAGTTTGCGATGACCGTGATGAGCCATTCCTTCGAGCGCTGGATGGTGCGCTGCATGGCGGCGGCAGGTGTGCCGGGGCTGCAGCCCACCGCTGTGCAGATCCTGCATGCCGTCAATCACAGGAACCGGGAAAAGACGCTTTCGGAACTGTGCATGATGTTCAACATCGAAGACGTTCACGTCGCGTCCTACGCCATCAAGAAGCTGGCCGCGCTCGGTCTGGTCAAGACCGGGCGCAGGGGCAAGGAAAAGACGGTGAAGGCCACACCCGAAGGGGCTGCCGCCTGCGAGCGCTATCACGAGGTTCGTGAAGCGCTGCTCGTTGCCAGCACCAAGCGCCTCAAGCTCGACGAGGAAGCGCTTTCCGGCATCGCTGCGGTGATGCACGCCCTTTCCGGGCAATATGATCAGGCGGCACGCAGCGCGACCAGCCTTTGATCCCGCATCGTTACGAACGGTCATTCAACGTTACGAAACCCCAGACGCGTCCGCGCATTTCTTTGGTGTGAGCGCGCGGTGTCGCGCTCTTGGAGCATCGGACCGAAAAGTGGAATCCGGTTTTCGGGTTATTCCGATGCTCTATCCATGGTTTGGATCGTCCTTTGTGCGTCCGGATGGACGCACGGCGATCCAAGATGCGCTTTGTATGGAGAGTCGACATGAAAAAGTTTCTAGCCGCCACCGTTTCGGGCCTCGCCCTTCTTGGACTTGCAGCCTGCAGTGAAGGCGACAACACGACCACCCAGAGCATTGAGCCCGAACAGCAGGATGCAACCCCGATGGATCCGCCGGCTGCTGCCCCGGAAGCTGATCCGATGCAGGATCAGGGCACGACCAGCCAGTAAGGCGTCGATCCATTCAGGTCGCGTATTGAGTGCCTGAAGGGAAAGCAACCGGATGGGATGAAAATCCCATCCGGCTCTGCTTGCGCCAAACTGCGCCTCGAAATCCCGGGCGTTTGCGGTTACAAAACCGGCATGACGTTTTGGGATCGTATAACAGACTTTATCACGCGCGCGCCCGGCAGTGCGCTGTCAGCGATGGTCGAGGCCATTCGCACCGTATTCGAAGGCGACCCGCAACTGCGCCGGCGCGTTGCCTTTTCCATCGCCATCATCGCCCTGTCGGCCAAGATGGCGAAGGCCGATGGTGTCGTGACACAGGACGAGGTCCGGGCCTTTCACGAAATTTTTTCCGTTCCGCGCAACGAGCAGGCCAATGTCTCGCGGCTCTACAATCTCGCACAGCAGGATGTGGCGGGTTTCGAGGCCTATGCGCACCAGATGGCCAATCTGTGCGGCTATGGCGGACCGAACTGCATGGTGCTTGAAGATATTCTCGATGCGCTGTTCCATATCGCCAAGGCAGATGGCGTGATCCATGAGCGTGAAACGGAATTTCTGCAACGCGTTGCAGAGATATTCGATATTGGCGACGACCATTTCGAGCAGATGCTGTCTCGTCATGCGATCACCGGAGATGGTAACCCTTATCTGGTTCTCGGTGTCGAACACGGAGCGCCATTCGACGAGATCAAGCGCCGGTATCGCCGGCTTGTTGCCGAGAACCATCCCGACAAGCTCATTGCGCGCGGGGTTCCGGAAGAGTTCCTGGCCATCGCAAATACGCGTCTTGCGGCAATCAACGCGGCCTATGAGAGCATCGAGAAAGCGCAGGTGCGTGCGTGAGTGCGACCGTCTGCGCGGCCGCCATGTTCGAGCCGGATTTTAGCGGGGCGGAGGTTTGTCCCTCTCCGAATTTCGGCGGGCGGCGGGACGGTCAAAAGCCTGATGCGCTCATTCTCCACTATACCGGCATGGAAACTGGCGAGAGTGCGCAGGACTGGCTTTGCGCCCCCGAAAGCGAGGTTTCGAGCCACTATCTCGTCCATGAAGACGGGCGCATCGTTCAGATGGTGCGGGAGGCGGACCGGGCCTGGCATGCGGGGCGGGGATCATGGCAGGGGCGTGACGATGTTAACTCCTGGTCCATCGGTATCGAGATCGCGAATGCGGGGCATCCGCAGAACCTGCCGGACTTTCCCGAGGTGCAGATCAAGGCCGTTCTCGAGCTTGGCCTGGACATCTGCCGACGTCACGGAATCCTGGCAAAGCGGGTTCTTGCCCATTCCGACATTGCGCCCGGTCGCAAGGTCGACCCGGGAGAAAAGTTTCCCTGGGAGCAGTTGGCGGCGGCAGGTCTTGGCCATTTTGTCGCAATTGCGCCCATCCCGGGAGGGCGCGTTCTCGGGTCTGACGACGGCGGACCGGCCGTTCTGGCGCTCCAGAGACTGCTTCAGCGGTACGGATACGGGATTGCCATTACCGGTATATACGACAGGCAAACGCAAACGGTTGTCAGGGAATTTCAAAGGCATTTCAGGCCTTTAGAGGTTAGTGGCCTGGCTGATGTGACAACATGCGAGATTCTGCGCAAATTGTTGTATAATTAATTTGTGATTGATTCTTCTCCCTGACGATCACTCACTCCCAAGACTGGCGCAAAATTTCATCGATTCATATTATTTGAATTGAAGCGCCTTTTTTGTTTCCCCTTCGCCTGCAAAACACCGACCCGTGTTGAGGCCGTGGGGTATTGATCCCGGCTTCGTTAAAGACAAAACCTGCCGCGCACGGATGCTGCGGCACAGATTTACGGGTCGAAATGAAAATCAAAACCTTACTCGCGGCAGCGATCGCTGTCGGCGCTGCAACGTCTTTGTCCCATGCCGGCGAAAAGACGAATTATGGACAGGTGATCGCGGCCCACTCTGCCAAGAAGAGTGCCGAGAAAGCGGAAAAGGGTGAAGCCGCGCCCAATCTGCTTCGTACAATCATCCGCGGTGGAAAAGGTTCCCAGGCGAGCAAAGTGGACATGACCACCACCGCCTCGATAAAGCCGGCGAAACCGGCCAAGGCGGAAAAGAAAGTCACAGCGAAGTCCAGCAAGAAGAAGACCACGGTCAAAACCACCGTGCGCACCAGCGGCAAGAGCTCCAAGGGCAGGAAGAGTGCCAAGGGCGGTTCCTACCAGACGATCATTGCCCAATACGCTTCTGCCTATGGCGTCCCGGTTTCGCTGGCCAACGCCGTTGTCCGGGTTGAAAGTAACTACCGTGCGAATGCACGTGGCGCGGCGGGCGAAATCGGCCTTATGCAGATCAAGCCGGCCACGGCGCGCATGATGGGCTATCGCGGCTCGGCCAAGGGCCTCTACAATCCCGATACCAACATCAAGTACGGCATGAAGTACCTCGCCAAGGCGCACAAGCTGGGTGGCGGCACGACCTGCGGCACGATTCTCAAATACAATGCGGGTCACGGCGCGAAGCGCATGAACCCGATTTCCTCGCGCTATTGCTCGAAAGTGAAGCGGATTCTCGGGCGTTAAGTTCGGGAATGAGGGGTTTCGTGCGCAAACGCGTCTGTTTTGAGTTGCGTTTTGCCGTGCGAAACCCTTTATACGTCCTGCCAGCCGGTCGGACGGCCGCGCGAACGGGAGCCGAAAGGCTGTTTGCGAGGAAAGTCCGGGCTCCACGGAAAAACGGTGCCGGATAACATCCGGCGGGGGCAACCCCAGGGACAGTGCCACAGAAAGCAGACCGCCCCGCCTGTTTTTCGGTTCTTTTTCAGGCTCTTGCCGGGAACCGAAATACTGGCGGGGTCAGGGTGAAAGGGTGGGGTAAGAGCCCACCGCGTCGACGGTAACGAAGACGGCATGGTAAACCCCACCGGGAGCAAAACCGAATAGGAATGGCGCGAGGGGCAACCCTCAGGGCGTTTTCCAGTCCAGCCGTTCGGGTAGGTTGCTTGAGGCCGATGGCAACATCGGTCCCAGAGGAATGGCCGTCACGTTGCGTCGCTTTCGGGCGGCGCGGCCATACAGAACCCGGCTTACAGACCGGCTGGCACATTTTTCCCGAATTTGCCGATTTTTCCGGAATTCGAGGGATTCCGGCTCCTTTTCAGAAAATTCCGAACAGTTTTACGCCGTTTTCAATGCAGCGTCGATCGTCTGCCAGAGTGTCTCCGTCGGCTCACATCCGACCGAGAGACGAACGAACCCTTCCGCCACATCGTCACCCCATCGCGCGCGCCGTTCGGCGGATGTGTGGACGCCGCCGAAAGAGGTTGTCGCCTCGATGAGCGGGCAGGTGTCGATGAAGGCTTCGGCCTTTTCTTTCGAACCCAGCGTCAATCCGATGAGCGAACCGAAGCGCAGCATCTGTGTTTTGGCGAGTGAATGCGATGGATCGCCTTTGAGGCCGGGATAGCGCACCGAGCGGATCGCCGGATGATCTGCAAGGCGCGTTGCAATCGTTTCGGCGGATGAGCACATGCGGTCGAAGCGCAGTTCGAGTGTTTCGAGGCCGCGCAGGACCAGCCATGCTTCGAACGGGCCGGGGATGACACCGGCCAGTTTGCGCCATTCGCGGATGGTTTCGATCATCTCCCCATTGCGGCTTGCGACGTGGCCGAAAAGCACGTCCGAATGCCCGTTGGGCGCCTTGGTGTCGGCGGCAAGCACGATGTCGACGCCCAGATCCAGCGGGCGCTGGCCATAGGGTGTCATAGTCGTGTTGTCGGCAACGACGATTGCGCCCGCAGCATGGGCGGCCTCTGCCACCGCCCTGATGTCGCAGACATCAAGCCCCGGGTTGGAAGGGGTTTCGACGAGCACCATGCGGTATCCGGCAAACCCGCCTTCGAGAAACGACGCGGTCGGTCGGGTTTCGTAGCTTATGCCAAGCCGGGTCAGGTGCTTTTCCAAAAGGACGCGGGGCGTGTAGTAGCCATCCGAGGGCAGGAGCACCCGGTCGCCGCCTGAAAGCAGGGCCAGAAAAACCGACGAGATCGCGGCCATGCCGGAGGGGAAGGCGATGGCGTCGGCATCTTCAAGATGGGCGAGTGCTGCCTCCACCGCTTCCCAGGTGGGATTGTCGAAACGGCCGTATTGACGTGCGCCTGCCGGGTCGCCCGGCAGATGAAACACCGAGCTCATGACGATGGGCGTGGAGAGCGGATCGCCTTTGGCAAGGCTGCCCGAATGAAGGTGTGAGAGGCTTGCAGCACGGGCGTTCTGGCTGTCGGACATTGGGCTCCTCGCGGTCATGTCGGGTGGATGCGGGCCGGACGGCATGAAGCTCTTCCTAACCTTTTGTTAGCCTTAATGCACGATAAATGACCATGGCCCGATGCATGTCCAAAACGCCTGTCATTGCGGCATTTGTGAAGCTTAATCCCGTTGACGCCCATAACGGCCCATGGTACCCCATATAACAAATCAGCGTTTCGTTGCAGTTGGAGTACGGGTTCCTCTCATGTCGGCCTCTTTGGCGGGGCGGCGTGGCAGTTGGGATTCACCCTTGCAGGGGGGCGGGCAAGTGTTCGGAGAGCCGCATCTGAAAGCGGCTGAAGAGATGCAGAGGGGCATGGGCCTTTTGGCCGCAACGCGTCATGGACCGGTTTCTGTCGAATGCAGTAAACAAGATCGACTCCAAGGGTCGGGTCTCGGTGCCGGCGCACTTTCGCTCCGTCGTTCAAAAGCGTGGTTTTACCGAACTCTATGCGCTTCGCGCGCTCGACATCCCGGCGATGGATGTGGGCGGTCTCGATCTACTCGACCGCTACGAGGAGCGGATCGCGCAGGAAGACCCATTTCTGCAGACTGCGGACGACATGTCCTTTTTCGTGCATGGCGACGGCGCCTTCCTGAAACTCGATCAAGACGGGCGCATCACCGTGACGGATTTCATTCGCGAGCACACAGGCATCACGAAGGATGTGGCCTTCGTTGGCCGTGGGCATTTCTTTCAGATCTGGGAGCCGGAGCGGCTGAAGGCCCACGGGCAGGCGGTGCGCGAACGGCTTCTGAAACTTCGGCAAGCGGCCACTTCGAGCCGAACTGCCGGACAGTCGGAATGATGGCGGGCCCCGGCGGCGAAAGCCCGGCCGGTGGCGGACTGGCCCGCCACATTCCGGTTCTTTTGCGCGAAGTTCTCGAGGCGCTACAGCCTCTCGACGGCCAGCATTTCATTGACGGCACGTTCGGCGCCGGCGGCTACACGACGGCCCTCCTTGAAGAGGGGGCCTCGGTCACGGCCATCGACCGCGACCCGACCGCCATCGAGGCCGGTCAGGCGCTGGTGAAGACGTGGGACGGGCGCCTGCGGCTGGTGGAAAACCGCTTTTCCAGGCTCGACGAGGTTGTCGACGGCCAGGTCGATGGCGTGGTGCTCGATATTGGCGTTTCCTCCATGCAGATCGATCAGGCCGTGCGCGGTTTCTCCTTCCAGAAGGATGGACCGCTCGACATGCGCATGGAGCGCTCGGGCCTGAGCGCTGCCGATGTGGTCAACACAATGAAAGCGGGCGACCTCGCCCGCATCTTCGGCATTCTCGGCGAGGAGCGTCAGGCGGGCCGCATTGCGCGTGGACTGGAACGGGCGAGGGCCGAAAAGCCTTTCGAGACGACGCTGGACCTTGCCAGCGCGGTCGAGAAGATCGTCGGCCGGCGTCCGCAGGAGAAAATCCACCCCGCAACCCGCGTTTTTCAGGGGTTGCGCATTTTCGTCAATGACGAGCTCGGCGAACTGGCGCGTGCGCTCTTTGCAGCCGAACGCGTTCTGAAACCAGGCGGCCGGCTGGTGGTGGTGACGTTCCACTCGCTTGAAGACCGGATCGTCAAACGCTTCATGGTGGAGCGTGCCGGCGGACAGGGCGGATCGCGCCATCTGCCCGAGGTGCATGGCGCGGCTCCGACTTTCGAGAAGTCGGTCAAGCCCGTGGCGCCATCGCGCGGGGAGACGGAGCGGAATCCGCGGGCGCGTTCCGCGCGGCTGCGCCTGGCGAGGCGCACCGATGCGCCGGCCGGGGAGGCTGATTTCGAGATTGTCGGTCTGTCGCGGTTTCCGCGGCCGACGCGTGCAGGTGAGAGGTAGAGGCAAAGATGTTTCGCACGAGCGATATTGTGCTGATCACGGTCATGCTGGCAGCGGCGGCCTTCACCTACAAGACCAAGCACGATGCCGAAGCCAAATATGACGAATTGCACAGGATCGAGCGCCAGGTTGAGCTTGAGGAAGACTCAATCGATATCCTCAAGGCGGACTGGAGCCTGCTGACGCAACCCGCGCGCCTGCAGCGGCTGGCCGAGACGTATAAGGACGAACTGGGGCTTGAACCCGTTGAGGCGCCGCGGATCGCCGAGTTTTCCGATCTTCCGGAAAAGCCTCTGACCATCGAGGGGCTTGTCGGCGGCATGGCCGATGCCGGGGGCGTGCCTGACGAGACGACAACCGGGGCGGTGCGGCCATGACGAGCACAAGCGGATACAGGGACGACATGGCTTCGTCGGCGGTGCGCCGGGGCGCTGCAACCATTGTGATGGACGGGGCCGGCAAGGCCCGTGGCGGACGAGCGCAGAACCGGGTCGTGATGGCCATGGCCGTCATGTTCGGAATTTATGCAGTGCTTGGTGGCCGCCTGGTTCACCTTGCCATGCAGGACGAGCCGGAGGCGAGCCTGCCGGCAGCGCGTGTGACCGCTTCGCGTCCCGACCTTGTGGACCGCAACGGTGAGGTTCTTGCGACCGACATCAAGACGGCGTCGCTCTTTGCAGAGCCGCGACGCATCGTGGACATCGACGAGGCCATCGAGAAGCTCTCCACGGTTCTTCCCGACCTCAACTACCAGCAGACCTATCGAAGGCTCGACAGCGATGCGGGCTTCGTGTGGCTGCGCCGCCAGCTCTCGCCGCGCCAGCAGGCTGACATTCTCGCGCTGGGCGTGCCGGGTCTCGGTTTCCGCACGGAAAAACGCCGCTTCTATCCCGGCGGGGCGACCGCCTCGCATATCCTTGGCCTTGTGAACATCGACAACAAGGGCATCGCAGGCATCGAGAAATTCGTTGACGATCAGGGGCTGGCGGACCTGCAGGCCACGGGGCTCGCGGTCGAGGGACACCTGGAGCCGGTCAGGCTTTCGATCGACCTGCGTGTGCAGCACATCATCCGCGACGAACTCGTGCAGGCGCTGGACCGCTATAAGGCAATTGCCGCCGGTGCCGTGGTGCTCAAGGCCGATACGGGTGAAGTGGTGGGCATGGCATCCGTACCCGACTATGACCCGAACAATCCGGTCAACGCGCTGGACAAGGATCGTCTGAACCGCATGTCGGCCGGTGTGTTCGAAATGGGTTCGACGTTCAAGATATTCACCACGGCCATGGGGCTCGATTCCGGCCTGGTAAGCATCAATGACAGTTTTGATGCGACACGGCCGATCCGCATTGGCGGTTTCACGATCAACGACTTCCACGGCAAACGCCGGGTGCTGAGCGTGCCCGAAATCTTCATCTATTCCTCCAATATCGGCACGGCGAAGATGGCGGACGTGGTGGGGATTGAGGGACACAGGGAATTTCTGAAAAAGATCGGCCTTCTTGGACGGATGTCGACGGAACTGCCCGAGGTGGCTCTCCCGACAGAGCCGAAGGAATGGAAGAAGATCAATTCCGTGACGATCTCCTATGGTCATGGCATGGCCACGACACCCCTCCAGACGGCGGTGGCGGCCGCGGCCATGCTGAACGGCGGCAAGCTCATTCCGCCAACCTTCCTGCCGCGCTCCGAAGCGGAGGCGAATGAGATCGCAACACAGGTGATCTCGCCTAAGACCAGTGCACAGATGCGCTATCTCTTCCGGCTCAATTCCGAAAAGGGATCAGGCCGGCGCGCCGAGGTCGAGGGTTATTATGTCGGCGGCAAGACCGGTACTGCAGAGAAGGTTGTCAACGGTCGCTACTCCAACAATGTCCGGTTCAACGCGTTCATCGCAGGATTCCCGGTCGACGATCCCGAATATGTCGTGCTGGTGTTCATCGACGAACCGAAGCCCGAGCGGGAAGGGATCGGCGCAACTGCCGGCCTGAACGCGGCGCCAATGGTGCGCAACATCATCCGCCGTTCAGCGCCGCTGCTTGGCGTCAAGCCTGAATTCGGTCAAGAAAGTGATGCTTTGCTGATTTCGCAGCAGTGAGTCGGCGCAGTGAGTCGGCCATGTGCCGAGGGAACAAACGCAACTGAAAGTACCGGGGCCTCATGAAGTTCAGTGAATTTGCGGACATTCTTCCTCAACAGGGATCGTTGCCTGCGCAAGCGGAGGTCTCGGGGATTTCGGCGGATTCGCGGAAGGTGAAGGCAGGAGACCTGTTTTTTGCCCTGGCCGGCGTCAAGGCCAATGGAGCCACTTTTGCCGCCGACGCTGCGCGCAAGGGAGCAGCCGCCATCATCACGGCGCCGGGCGCCCTTTCTTCCGATCCCGGGGTGCCTGTCATTGAAACGGACGATCCCCGACGGACCCTTGCGCTCTGTGCGGCGCGGCTTTTTCCGCGCCAGCCTGCGACAATGGTCGCGGTCACCGGCACCAGCGGCAAGACCTCGGTCGCTTCTTTCACGCGCCAGATCTGGGAACATGCCGGACTGCCGGCGGCGAGCATCGGCACCACGGGTGTGGTGGCACCGGGCCGGGACGAGTATGGCGAGTTGACGACTCCCGATCCGATCGCGCTGCATCGCCTGCTCGATGAACTGGCGGGAGAGGGCGTGAGCCACGCCTCGATGGAGGCTTCGAGCCACGGGCTCGACCAGCGCCGCCTCGACGGTGTGCGGCTTGCCGCCGGGGGCTTTACCAATCTCGGGCGCGACCACATGGATTATCATCCGACGGTGGAGGAATATCATCAGGCGAAGCTGCGCCTGTTCGATACGCTTTTGCCCAAGGGCGCGCCGGCGGTGATCTTTGCCGACGATCCCTGGTCGGACCCGACAGTGGCGGCGGCGAAGGCCGCGGGTCTCGATGTGCGCACGGTGGGTCGCAAGGGCGCGTTCCTGACGCTGAAGCGGGTCGAGCACGAGCGCCATCGCCAGCGGGCCGAGGTGGATGTCGGCGGTGTTATCTACGAGGTGGACCTGCCGCTTGCAGGTGATTTTCAGGTGGCCAATGCGCTGGTCGCCGCAGGTCTGGCGATCAGCACGGGAACGGCGGCGGAGACCGCGTTTGCAGCGCTCGAGACGCTCAGGGGCGCGTCGGGCCGGCTGGAACTTGTTGGAACGGCCAAGAATGGCGCGCAGGTCTATGTGGACTATGCGCACAAGCCCGACGGGCTGGAAAATGTGCTGCAATCGGTGCGGCCCTTCACGACGGGACGGGTGATCGTGGTGTTCGGCTGCGGCGGCGACCGGGATACGGGCAAGCGCCCGATCATGGGCGAGATCGCCTCCCGGCTGGCCGATGTGGCGATCGTGACGGATGACAACCCGCGCTCGGAGGATCCGGAGGCGATCCGGGCGGCGATCATGGCCGCGGCTCCGGGAGCGCGCGAGATCGGCGACCGGCACGAGGCGATCCGTTCAGCCGTTGCCATGCTCGAGGAAGGCGACACGCTGATCGTTGCCGGCAAGGGGCATGAGACCGGGCAGGAGATCGCCGGCAAAAAACATCATTTTTCCGATCATGAGGAAGTGCGGGCCGCACTCGCGGAGCGTGGCGGATGAGCGCGCTGTGGACACATGAAGCGCTGGTGCAGGCGACGGGCGGCAGGCCGCTCGGGCAGCCTGTAGCGGCGATCACGGGGATTTCCATCGACACGCGGACGCTCCAGCCGGGCGACGCGTTCTTTGCCATTCAGGGCGAGCGGTTTGACGGGCACGATTTCGCCACCGCTGCCATGGCGGCGGGTGCATCCGTACTGGTGGTCTCGGAAGCAAAGCTGCCGGCGCTGGGGCGGCTCTCCGTACCGAAAGTCGTGGTGCCGGACGTGCAGAAGGCCATGGAGGATCTCGGTCGTGCCGCACGGTTGCGCAGCCGTGCCAAGATCGTGGCGGTGACGGGATCGGTCGGAAAGACTTCGACCAAGAACATGATGCGCCAGGCATTTTCCGCCTGCGGCAGCGTCCATGCGGCCGACCGTTCCTTCAACAATCACTGGGGTGTGCCGCTGACGCTCGCCCGCATGCCGGCCGACTGCGACTTCGCGATCTTCGAGATCGGCATGAACCACCCGGACGAAATCCGCCCGCTCGTGAAGATGGTGCGCCCGCACATCGCCGTGGTGACGCTGGTGGCGGCGGCGCATCTGGGTTTCTTCAAGAGCATCGAAGAGATTGCCCGCGCCAAGGGCGAAATTTTCGAGGGCGTGGTGAAGGGCGGGGCAGCCCTGATCAATCGTGACGACAAGCGCTGGAAGCTTCTTTCCTCACTTGCTGAAGAGGCCGGCGTGAAGACAATTGCCGGGTTTGGCGAGAATACCCGCGCCGATATCCGGCTGATGCATGCGGAATGCGGGGCGCAATCCTCCACCTTTGCCGTGAAGATCGACGGCGAGGAGACGGAAGTGCGGCTGGGCGCGCCGGGACGGCACATGGTTCAGAATGCGCTTGCGACGCTGGGCGCGGTGCATCTGGCGCAGGCCGATGTGCGGAAGGCGGCCATGGCGCTGGGCTCGTTCGGCGCCGAAGCGGGGCGCGGCGCGCGACATCGGCTAAAGGTCGGCGCTGGCACGTTCACGCTGATCGATGAAAGCTTCAACGCCAATCCGGCCTCGATGGAGGCGGCGTTCGACCTTCTGAAACGGGCGGATCTCGGCGAAGGCGGACGGCGCATCGCCATTCTGGGCGATATGGCCGAACTTGGCTCCCATGCGGAGAAGCTGCATGCCGGGCTCGCCGATCTGGTGACCGGGGCGGGGACGGACTGCGTTTATCTCGCCGGGCGGGAAATGAAGGCGCTGGCGGCGGCGCTGCCGCAGGGGCTGCCGGTGGAACACCGCGAGGCGACCGACGACTTGCGCGATCTCGTGGTGAAGGCGGTGAAACCCGGCGACGCCGTGATGATCAAATCTTCGAAGAGCATCGGCTTCAACAGACTGGTCGACGCCTTTATCAACACCTATCCGGGCGCGGCGACGGGAGACTGATCCATGCTCATGATGCTCGTTGAACTGGCCGATGAAGTTTCGGTCTTCAACGTATTCCGCTACATCACCTTCCGCACCGGCGGCGCGCTGATAACCTCGGCGCTGATCGTGTTCCTGTTCGGGCCGATGATCATCGCTTCGCTCAGGGTTCGGCAGGGCAAGGGCCAGCCGATCCGTGCCGACGGGCCGCAGACCCATTTCAAGAAGGCGGGAACGCCGACCATGGGCGGGCTGATGATGCTCTCGGGTATCCTCGGCTCCTGCGCGCTGTGGGCGAACCTTTCCAGCGTCTATGTCTGGGTGGTGCTGATGGTGACGGTGGGCTTTGGCGCCATCGGTTTCTATGACGATTATCTCAAGGTGACGAAGCAGTCGCATCTGGGCTTTTCGGGCAAGGCGCGGCTTTCGGCGGAATTCCTGATCGCGGGGCTTGCCGCATGGACCATCATGCAGGCGGGGCAGGCGCCGTTTTCCTCGTCGCTGACCTTTCCGTTCTTCAAGGATTTTCTGCTCAATCTCGGTATCTTCTTCATCCCGTTCGCGGCCTTCGTGATCGTGGGGGCCGGCAATGCGGTGAACCTGACGGACGGGCTCGACGGACTGGCGACCGTGCCGGTGATGGTGGCGGCGGCGTCGTTCGGCGTGATCGCCTATCTTTCGGGTAACGCCATTTTCGCCAATTACCTGCAGATTCATTTCGTGCCGGGTACGGGTGAGCTGGCGGTGATCCTGGGGGCGGTGATCGGTGCGGGGCTCGGCTTCCTGTGGTTCAACGCGCCGCCGGCGGCGATCTTCATGGGAGATACGGGATCGCTGGCGCTGGGTGGCCTGATCGGCTCGGTGGCCGTGGCCACCAAACACGAGATCGTGCTCGCCATTATCGGCGGGCTGTTCGTGGTGGAAATCCTGTCGGTGATCATCCAGGTGGCGGTGTTCAAGATGACGGGCAAGCGGGTGTTTCTGATGGCGCCGATCCATCACCATTTCGAGAAGCTTGGCTGGACCGAAAGCCAGGTGGTGATCCGGTTCTGGATCATCGCCGTGCTGCTCGCCCTGATCGGGCTTTCAACGCTCAAGCTGCGCTAGGAAGAGCGAATGATCCCGGCTTCGGTTTTCAAGGACAGGACCATTGCCCTTTTCGGGCTCGGCGGGTCGGGCATCGCCACAGCGCGGGCGCTTGTAGCGGGCGGGGCGCGGGTGACGGCGTTCGACGACAACCCCGACAGCGTGGCGCGGGCGGCGGGCGAGGGTGTGCCGACCGGCGACCTGCGTGCCATCGACTGGAGCGCGCAGGACGCGTTCGTCCTCTCGCCGGGTGTGCCGCTGACGCATCCGCGTCCGCACTGGAGCGTGGAACTGGCACGGGCGGCAGATGTCGAGATCATCGGAGACGTGGAACTTTTTGCACGCGAGCGCCGGGCGCATGCGCCCGAGGCGCCCTTCGTCGCGATCACGGGCACGAACGGCAAATCGACCACGACGGCGCTGATCGCGCATGTTCTCGAGCAGGCTGGACGTGACACGCAGATGGGCGGCAATATCGGCCGTGCCGTGATGACGCTCAATCCGCCAGAGGCGGGGCGGCATTATGTGGTGGAGTGTTCTTCCTACCAGATCGACCTCGCGCCGACACTGGACCCCTCGGTCGGGATTTTGCTCAACCTTTCGCCCGATCACCTGGACCGTCATGGCTCGTTTGAGAATTACGCCGGGATAAAGGAACGGCTGGTGGCGAAGAGCGGGCTTGCCATTGTCGGCGTCGACGACCCCGATTGCCGGCGCATCGCCGACCGGCTGGAGAAGGACGGGCGCAGGCTCCTGCGCATTTCGGCGACATCCTCGCTGGCGGACGGGTTCTATCTTGAGGGCTTCGATCTCATGCGGGCGGTCGGCGGGGTCGCCGAGAAGCTGGCGACGCTTGAGGGGATCGGTTCCCTGCGCGGCACGCACAATGCGCAGAACGCGCTTGCCGCCCTCGCTGCCTGTCTCGATTGCGGTCTTTCGGCGCCAGAAATCCAGGCCGGCTTCAACAGCTTCCCGGGACTTGCACACCGTATGGAGCAGGTCGCACGCAGGGGGCGGGTACTCTTCGTCAACGATTCCAAGGCCACCAATGCCGATGCGGCGGAACGGGCACTGGCAAGTTTCGAGCGTATTTACTGGATCGCCGGCGGCCTGCCCAAGGACGGCGGAATTGAAACATTGAAGAGCTTTTTTCCACGCATCGCCAAAACCTACCTGATCGGCGAGGCGGCGCCGGCTTTCGCCGCCACCATCGGGGAGGCGACGGCGTTCGAGATTTCGGGTACCATAGACAAGGCCGTCGACCATGCGGCGCGCGATGCGGCGGGCGATCCCGCGCCGGAGACTGTTGTCCTGTTTTCGCCAGCCTGTGCGAGTTTCGATCAGTTCAGAAATTTTGAGGTGCGTGGCGATGCCTTCCGCGAAGCGGTGCGTTCGCTCGCCGGCGCCGAGATGATGGGGAGCAAGTGACATGGTGAGCCGCACCGACCGAAGCCCGGTTGCCAACTGGTGGTGGACCATCGACCGGTGGTTCCTCGCAGCCTTCCTGATGCTTATGGGACTGGGCGTGCTTCTGTCCTTCGCCGCCAGCCCCGCGGTTGCGGAGCGCATTGGTCTGTCGAGCTTTCACTTCGTCGTACGTCAGACCATCTATATGGTGCCCGCGGTGGTGGTGATGATCGCGGTGTCGTTCTTAAACGTGCGCCACGTGCGACGCCTGGCGCTGCTCATGCTTGTCGGCTCGCTTGTACTGATGGTGGTCACGCTCTTTGCGGGTATGGAGGTAAAGGGCTCGCGGCGCTGGCTCCATATCTTCGGCTTTTCGGTTCAGCCTTCGGAATATCTGAAGCCGGCTTTTGTGGTGATCTGCGCCTGGCTTTTCCACGAACATGCCCGACAGCCTGAAATTCCCGGCAATCTGTTTGCCATGCTCCTGCTCGGTCTGGTCATGGCACTGCTGGTTGCGCAGCCCGATCTCGGACAGACAATGCTGGTGCTCGGTACATGGGGGGCGATGTTCTTCATTGCCGGTATGCCCTGGCTGTGGATCGCTGTGCTGGGAACACTGGGCGCAGGCGGCGCTTTCCTAGCCTACACGATATTTCCGCATGCGGCTTCCCGTATCGACCGCTTTCTGACCGGCGAGGGCGACACATATCAGGTGGATATGAGCATTGAAGCGATCACCCGTGGTGGCTGGTTCGGACGCGGGCCGGGCGAGGGCACGGTGAAGCGTATCCTTCCCGACAGCCACTCCGACTTTGTGTTCGCGGTGGCGGGTGAGGAGTTCGGCATCATCCTTTGCCTTATTCTGCTCGGGCTGTTTGCGTTTGTCGTCCTGCGTGGTCTGGCAAAGGCACGGCGCGAGGATGATGATTTCACGCGGTATGCCGTTAGCGGTCTCGTGATTCTGTTCGGTTTTCAGTCGATCATCAACATGGGAGTGAATGTCCGTCTTCTGCCCGCCAAGGGCATGACGCTGCCGTTTGTCTCCTATGGCGGCACCTCTTTGTTCGCCATGGCCATTTCCATGGGCTTTGTGCTGGCGCTGACGCGCCGCAAGCCTGAAAAACGCCGCCCGGTCACCTATGCGCCGCCATCGGGACGCGAGGCGGTCGCTGGCTGACATGGCAAAAGGCACGATACTTCTTGCCGCCGGGGGGACCGGCGGGCATCTGTTTCCGGCCGAAGCGCTCGCACATGCGCTTCATGAGCGCGGCTGGCAGGTGCATCTGGCGACCGATAAGCGGGCGGCGCGATTTTCAGGCGATTTTCCGGCTGCGGAAACGCATATCGTCGAAAGCGCCACATTCGGATCGAAGAACCCCATCGCCCTTCTCAGGGCAGGCTGGACCATCTGGCGCGGTGTCAAGCAGGCATCCGCACTGCTGCAGCGGCTGAAACCTGCTGCCGTGGTCGGGTTTGGCGGGTATCCCACACTGCCGCCTCTGTGGGCGGCGACGCGGCGGGGCGTTCCGGCGCTGATCCATGAGCAGAACGCGGTGATGGGACGCGCAAACAAGGCGCTGGCGGCACGTGTGCAGGCGATTGCCGGCGGATTTCTGGCTGATGAAGGACCTTTCGCGGACAAGATCATTGCCACGGGAAATCCGGTCCGTCCGGCGGTGATCGAGGCGGCAGCGGTGCCCTATCGCGCGCCGGATGCGGGAGAGCCGTTCCATCTTCTCGTTTTCGGCGGCAGCCAGGGTGCGCAGTTTTTTTCGGAGGCGATCCCCGCAGCCGTCGCAGAGCTGAAGCCGGAACAGCGCGCGCGGCTTGTCGTGACCCAGCAGGCGAGGCCCGAAGACGAGGCGGATGTTCGCGCTGCCTATGAAAAGCTCGGTGTGCCTGCGGAAGTCTCTCCCTTTTTCAATGACATGGCGCGCCGGATTGCCGGGAGCCATCTGGTGATTTCGCGTTCCGGCGCGTCGACCGTTTCGGAAATCGCAGCCATTGGCCGACCGGCCTTTCTGGTGCCGTATCCCCATGCGCTCGATCACGATCAGGCAGCCAATGCCGCGGCACTGGAGCGGGCCGGCGGTGCGGAACTTCATCCGCAGGCCACGCTGAACGCGGAGCGACTTGCCGGTCTGATCGGCGGGGCAATGGAGAACTCCCGGCGCCTGACTGAAATGGCCGGGGCCGCGCATGGCGTTGGCAAAACGAATGCGGCGACGTTGCTTGCAGACGTGGTTGAGGCTATTGCCTCCGGCCAATCCGCCAAAACAGTGAAAGAAGGAAGCCACGCATGAAAATGCCGGAGACGATCGGAACCGTGCACTTCGTCGGCATCGGCGGCATTGGCATGAGCGGCATTGCCGAGGCGTTGCATACGCTTGGTTACAAGGTGCAGGGTTCGGATCAGTCCGAGAATGCCAATGTGGTGCGCCTGCGTGAGAAGGGCATCGAAGTTTTCGTCGGCCATGCCGCGGAGAATCTGGGCGAGGCTGAAGTCATCGTTGTCTCCACGGCCATCAGGAAGAACAATCCCGAGCTTGTTGCGGCACGTGAGAAGCATCTGCCGATCGTGCGCCGTGCGGAAATGCTGGCTGAGCTGATGCGGTTTCGCCAGGCGGTCGCCATTGGCGGCACGCATGGCAAGACAACGACCACCTCTATGGTGGCTGCGCTGTTCGATGCAGGCGGGTTCGATCCGACGGTCATCAATGGGGGCATCATCAACGCCTATGGAACCAATGCCCGTATGGGTGAGGGCGACTGGATGGTGGTGGAAGCCGATGAGAGCGACGGCAGCTTTCTGAAACTCCCCGCCGAAATTGCGGTCATCACCAATATCGATCCCGAACATCTCGATCACTATGGCGATTTCGACAAGTTGCGGGCGGCGTTTCGTCAGTTCGTCGAAAACGTGCCGTTCTACGGCTTCGCAGCCATGTGCATCGATCATGCCGAAGTGCAGGCACTGGTGGGGCGGATCGAAGACCGCCGCGTCGTCACCTATGGCGAGAACCCGCAGTCGGATGTGCGCTTTTCCAATCATCGCATGGATGGGCCGGTTTCCGTGTTCGACGTGACCTTTCGCGATCGCAAGACGGGTGACACGGAAACGCTCGAAGGACTGCGCCTGCCCATGCCCGGAAAACACAATGTTTCGAACGCGACGGCGGCGATTGCCGTCGCGCATGAACTGGGCATCGACCATGAAGCGATCCGCGCGGGGCTTGCGGGTTTCGGTGGCGTGAAGCGCCGCTTCACGCTGACCGGAACCTGGAACGGCGTGAGCGTTTTTGACGATTACGGGCATCACCCGGTGGAAATCCGCGCCGTTCTCAAAGCCGCGCGTGAGGCCTGCAAGGGGCGTATTCTCGCCATCGCCCAGCCGCACCGCTATTCGCGCCTGCACGATCTCTATGACGATTTCGCCGCATGCTTCAACGAAGCGGACAAGGTGCTGATCGCGCCGGTTTATGCCGCGGGCGAAGACCCGATTGACGGCGTATCTTCCGAGGCGCTGGTTTCGCGCGTTCGTGCGGCGGGCCACCGCGACGTCGCTCATATCGAGGGACCGGAAGCGGTGGAGCCCATTGTGCGGGGCTGGGCGAAGGAGGGCGACTTCATCGTCTATCTGGGTGCCGGCAACATCACGCAATGGGCATATGCCCTGCCGGACGATCTGGGGGCAAGGGGATGAGCGGTGCCGCGCTGCTTGACCGTCTTGGGGACCGCCTGTCGGGTCTGCGGGGGCGCCTGACGCCCGATGCCGGCATGGACAAGATCACATGGTTTCGTGCCGGCGGTCCCGCGGATGCGCTGTTTCAGCCGGCTGACGAAGAGGACCTGGCTGCCTTCCTGAAGGCGGTACCGGAAGACATTCCGGTTACCATGGTGGGGATCGGCTCGAACCTGCTTGTGCGCGAAGGCGGCATTCGTGGTTTTGTGGTGCGCCTGTCGGCCAAGGGATTTGGCCAGGCGGAGATCGTTTCCGATACGCAAATCCGAGCCGGAGCGGCCATCCCCGACAAGCGGCTCGCAGCAGCAGCGCTGGAGGCGGGCATCGGTGGATTTCACTTTTACCACGGCATACCCGGCGGGCTGGGTGGGGCGCTGCGCATGAATGCGGGCGCCAATGGCGTCGAGACGAAGGAGCGCGTCGTGGAAGTGCGCGCGCTCGACCGGAAGGGCGAACTGCACGTCTTCTCGAACGCCGATATGGGGTATGCCTATCGGCATTCCTCCGTGCCGAAGGATCTGATTTTCACCTCGGCCCTGATGGAGGGCTACCCCGAAGACCGGAAGACCATCCAGAATGAGATGGATGCGGTGCAGCACCATCGCGAGACCGTGCAGCCGGTGCGGGAGAAGACGGGCGGCTCGACATTCAAGAATCCGCCCGGAACGTCGGCCTGGAAAGAGGTCGACAAGGCGGGATGCCGCGGGCTCACCGTCGGCGGAGCGCAGATGTCGCCCATGCACTGCAATTTCATGATCAACACGGGTACGGCGAGCGGGTACGACCTCGAATATCTCGGCGAGACGGTCCGGGCGCGCGTACTCGAACATTCGGGCATTCGCCTGGAATGGGAGATCAGGCGTATCGGCGAGTTCAAGCCAGGGCGTGAGATCGATCCGCTGCTGGGGCAGATGCTCTGAAGTTGCATGCAACCTTTCGCATGACGCAAAGAACCTTCCCAGTTGTAGCACCCGTGATCCCGACCCGTGTCAAGTTGCACGGCGCGGGTGTTCGCGTTCACAAAGTGTAAAATTTTCAGAAAATTGAATCTTCGGGAATCTCAAGCCCTTGCCTTGGAATCAAACCTCTGATTCTTTGGCTCATAAGTAATCACTGATTTGAGTCGCGGCGTTCGGGTCGGGGGCTTTCCTAATCGAGGAGGTCTCACTCGGCCAATGCAGCTTATCGCCCAAAATTCTGGGCGGCCGGACAAGGGGGTAGCCGGACCATGAAGAGAAAGAACGTCGCCGTCCTGATGGGAGGTTTCTCTTCCGAGCGGCCGGTCAGTCTTTCTTCCGGCACTGCCTGCGCCGATGCTCTCGAGGTCGAGGGGTATGCCGTCACGCGCGTCGATGTCGGGCGCGATGTGGCGCGTGTTCTGTCCGAACTCAACCCGGATGTCGCCTTCAATGCGCTGCATGGCCCGTTCGGCGAGGACGGGGCTATCCAGGGTATTCTCGAATATCTCGACATTCCCTACACGCATTCCGGCGTGCTGGCATCCGCGCTGGCCATGGACAAGCAGCTTGCCAAAACGGTGGCGAAGGCGGAGGGCATTCCGGTCGCTGACGCGCTGGTGGTCAATCGCTTCGAGATCGGCAATGAGCACCCTATGGCGCCACCCTATGTGGTGAAGCCAGTCAATGAGGGGTCGAGCTTCGGGGTGGTGATCGTTGCCGAGGGGCAGAGCAATCCGCCGCAGATCATCAGTTCGACCGAGTGGCAATATGGCGAACGCGTCATGGTGGAGCGCTACATTGCCGGGCGTGAATTCACCTGCGCGGTGATGGGCGAGCGGGTGCTCGGCATCGCGGAGATCATTCCGGTCGGGCACGCCTTTTACGATTACGATTCAAAATACGTTCCGGGCGGCTCAAAACACGAATGCCCGGCAAAACTTTCACCAAATATTTACCAAAAAATAGAAACACTGGCCCTTAAGGCACACAAGGCTATTGGCTGCCGGGGCGTGTCCCGGTCCGACTTCCGTTTCGACGATCGCAAATCCGATGATGGGGAGCTTGTCTGGTTGGAGGTGAACACGCAGCCCGGCATGACGCCAACCTCTCTGGTGCCCGAGATCGCCGCTGCGGCGGGAATTGGGTTTGGTGAATTGTTGAGTTGGATTGTGGAGGACGCCTCGTGTTCTCGCTGACGTCATCTCAAGCCGGGACAGGCCGGAGCGGTGGACGCTTTCGCGGCGGCGATGTCGTGTTGCCGCGCTGGCTGCGTCGTCCGGCGCGTTTCATGCACAGGGTCAACGCGGGTGAAGTCGAGGCGCCGCGCTACGGCGCGACGATCGCGACCGCCGTGCTGCTTGGTGCGACGGCGGTATACGGGACGCTGGCCGGCGGGCATCTGCCGCAGGTTCTGCAGAGCGTTACCGCGCGGACGGGACTTGCAATCGCACAGGTCCATGTGGTCGGAAATGAGGAAACCTCGGAGATCGATGTTCTGCAGGAGGTCGGTCTGAACGGCTGGACGGCGCTGGTCGGCTTCAACGCCGAGGAGGCGCGGCAGCGCCTTGCCGGTCTGCCCTGGGTCGAGGGTGTTGCCGTGCGCAAGGTCTATCCGGCGACGCTGGAAGTGGACATCACCGAGAAGAAGGCATTTGCGATCTGGCAGCATGGCAACGAGCTGTCGCTGATCGAAAAGGATGGCTCCGTGATCGCGCCGTTCGATGGCGGGCGCTACACGGCGCTGCCGATGGTGATCGGTGCGGGTGCGCGTGAGGCGGGGCCCGAATTCATCGCCAAGGTGGCGCGTCATCCTACCATCGCGGGCGAGGTGCGTGCCTATATCCGTGTTGGCGGACGGCGCTGGGATCTGCGTCTGAAGAATGGCGTGACGATCAAGCTGCCCGAGACCAACGAGGCGCTGACGCTGGCGACGCTGGCCGCTCTCGACCGCAAGAACGGTCTTCTGTCGCGCGACATCACTTCGGTGGACATGCGCCTTCCCGACCGTATGGCGATCGGCCTTTCGGAAGAGGCGGCCGAGGCGCATCAGGAAACGATGCGCGAGCGCTACAAGGCGCGGATTGCAGGCGGGGCGCAGATATGAGCTGGTTATCAGAACCCAAGAAAGGCGCCGCGCGCCGCTCCGGCATCATCACGGTTCTCGACGTCGGTTCGAGCAAGGTCTGCTGCATCATCGCCAGGCTCATGCCGGCGGAAGAGGGGCGGGCACTGCGCCATCGCACGCATCGTGTGAAGGTCATCGGCATCGGCCATCAGCAGTCGCAGGGCATGAAGTCGGGTGTGATCGTCGATCTCGACCGGGCCGAGGAAGCGATCCGGCTGGCGGTGGACGCGGCCGAGCGCATGGCGGGGCTGACCGTGGATTCGCTGATCGTCAACGTATCGGCGGGGCGGCTGCGCAGCGAGACGATCTCGGCGTCGATCAATCTTGGCGGGCATGAGGTCGCCCAGTCCGACATCAACCGCGTTCTCGCGGCCGGTGCGCGGCAGGGGCTCGAGACCGAGCGCGAAGTGGTGCATTCGCTGGCGACGGGGTTCAGCCTCGACGCGGAGCGCGGCATTCGCGATCCGCGCGGCATGGTCGGTTCCGAACTCGGCGTCGACATGCACATTCTGACGGCGGATGCGGCGCCGCTGCGCAATCTGGAGCTTTGCATCAACCGCTCGCATCTTTCGGTGGAGCGCATGGTGGCGACGCCTTACGCAAGCGGTCTGGCGGCACTGGTGGATGACGAGGCGCAGATGGGTGCGGCCTGCATCGACATGGGCGGCGGCACGACGACGATCTCCGTTTTCGCGGAGGGCAAGTTCGTGTGGGCCGATGCGCTGCCGGTTGGCGGCAACCATGTGACGATGGATCTGGTGCGCGGCCTCTCGGCGCGGCTTGAGGACGCGGAGCGGCTGAAGGTGATGCACGGTTCGGCGCTGATCTCTTCGAGCGACGACAGGGATATCGTTTCGATCCACCCGATGGGTGCGGATCCGGGCGAACAGCCGATCCAGGTGCCGCGCGCGGTGATGACGCGGATCATCCGCGCGCGCATTGAGGAAACGCTGGAGATGGTGCGCGACAAGCTCAACCGCTCCGGCTATGGCGGCCTTGTGGGGCGTCGTGTGGTTCTGACGGGTGGCGCAAGCCAGCTTGTCGGTCTGCCCGAGGCAACCCGCCGGCTGTTCGGGCGCAATGTCAGGCTCGGGCGTCCGCTCGGCGTGGCAGGACTTCCCGAGGCGGCCAAGGGGGCGGCGTTCTCCGCTTCCGTGGGGCTGTTGATTTATCCGCAGGTGGCGGAGTTCGAAAACCGTGGCCGCAGCGGCAAGAGCGGCATATTCACCCGTGCGACCGGCACTGGCGGCCGGTTTCAGCGCGTCAGCCAGTGGCTGAGAAGCAACTTCTAGCGGGGGCGGCCCCGAATGACGACCGCGGCGGCGAGGCGGCGGCAAAGGCGGAAAGGACGAGGACAATGACTATCAATCTGCAGAAGCCGGATATTACCGAGCTGAAGCCACGCATCACCGTGTTCGGTGTCGGGGGCGGGGGCGGCAATGCCGTCAACAACATGATCAATGCGGGCCTGCGGGGCGTCGAGTTCGTCGTCGCCAATACCGACGCACAGGCGCTGACCCAGTCCAAGGCCGAGCGCCTGATCCAGCTCGGCGCTGCCGTAACCGAGGGACTGGGTGCCGGCTCGCAGCCGGAAGTCGGCAAGGCCGCCGCCGAAGAATGCATCGACGAGCTGGTCGATCACCTGTCCTCGACCCATATGTGCTTCGTGACCGCCGGCATGGGCGGCGGCACCGGCACGGGTGCTGCGCCCGTTGTGGCGCGCGCTGCCCGCGAAAAGGGCATCCTGACCGTTGGCGTCGTCACCAAGCCGTTCCACTTCGAAGGCCAGCGCCGCATGAAGACGGCGGAAGCCGGCATCGAGGAGCTGCAGAAGTGCGTCGACACGCTGATCGTCATCCCGAACCAGAACCTCTTCCGCATCGCCAACGACAAGACCACCTTCGCCGACGCTTTCGCGATGGCCGACCAGGTGCTCTATTCGGGTGTCGCCTGCATCACCGACCTGATGGTCAAGGAAGGCCTGATCAACCTCGACTTCGCCGACGTTCGCTCGGTGATGCGCGAGATGGGCAAGGCCATGATGGGTACGGGCGAGGCTTCCGGCGAGGGCCGCGCCATGGCCGCTGCCGAAGCTGCCATCGCCAACCCGCTGCTGGACGAGAGCTCCATGAAGGGCGCGCGCGGCCTTCTGATCTCGATCACCGGCGGTCGCGACCTGACCCTGTTCGAGGTGGACGAGGCAGCAACCCGCATCCGCGAGGAAGTGGACCCGGACGCGAACATCATTCTCGGCGCGACCTTCGACGAGGACCTGGAAGGCGTTATCCGCGTCTCGGTGGTGGCGACTGGCATCGACAAATCCGCAGCGGAGATTTCCGCACCCGCTACCGCGACGCGCCCGGTGCAGCAGCCCCGTGCCATCGAAACCCAGCGCCCGGCGGCAGCCGCCGTCGAAGCTAAGCCGCAGCCTGTCGCTACCGATCCGGTCGCAGACGCGATTCGCCAGGCAGAACGTGTGGCATCGGAGCCCACGCCGGCTCCAGCGCCTGCGCCGCGCCCGGCGGCGACCAATGGCGGTTTCCAGCCGCAGAGCTCGCTTTTCCGTGGTGCCCAGCCGGTTCAGCCGGCTCCGCGTACCCCTGCACCGGCACCCAGGCCGGCTCCGGCCGCTCCGGCAGCTGAGCAGGTTCAGTCCCAGCCACCGCAGCAGCAGGCGCGGGTTGAGGAAGAGCAGCTTTCCGCGCCGCGCATGCCGCGTGTGGAAGACTTCCCGCCGGTTGTGAAGGCCGAGATGGAAGCCAAGACGCAGGAACATGAGGATCGCGGTCCGATGGGGCTCATCAAGCGGCTTACGCACGGTCTTTCCCGCCGCGACGGCGAGCAGGGCTATGTGGAGCAGCCGCGTGAGCCGAAGCTGCGTCAGGCGACGCCTCAGCCGCGCCGCACGCCCGAAAACGAGGGGCAGCTCTACGCACCGCGTCAGGGACGCCTGGATGAGCACGGCCGTCTCACCACACAGCCGCGCAATGTGCAGGAAGACGATCACCTGGAGATTCCCGCGTTCCTTCGCCGGCAAGCCAACTAGAGCGCTTCCACTTTCAGGTCCGATGCTCCGGGCAATAGAATCGGTTACATATGTTCGATGGGGGGATGCGACGCATCCCCCTTTTTGTTAAAATTCCGTAAATAATTCAGAAAGTTATACGACATTCGTATTTTTCTTATGCCGTAACATCGAGTAAGAAACCGTGATTTGGAGTCTGTATTCGGCAACATTATCTTTCGTTGCGATTAAAGGTGGGGTGTGGGACGCATTTTGGGGGTGTCGTCCTGAAACGTTGGACACGCTGGCGCTGAAACAGCGCAGGCCTTGAAGAGCACACGGGGACCATTTTGCTCGAATATCAGACGACACTCAAAGCGCGCTGCTCGCTCTCGGGCATCGGTGTCCATAGCGGCAAGCCCGTCTCCATTCATTTCTCCCCTGCCGAGCCCGACACGGGTGTCGTTTTCCAGCGAATCGATGAGGCCGGTACCGGCCGTGTGATTCGCGCGCTCGCTTCCGAGGTCTGCCAGACCGATCTCTGTACTGCCCTTGGTGATGCACGCGGCGAGTTCGTCGCAACCGTCGAACACCTTATGGCTGCCCTTCTGGCTGTCGGCATCGACAATGTTGCGATCGAAATCGATGGAAGCGAGGTACCTGTTCTCGACGGCAGCGCCATTGGTTTTGTCGACGCGTTCGAGCAGGCGGGTATTGCCACGCTCCCCATCAAGCGGCGCTATATCCGCGTCGTGAAGCCCGTGCGGATCGACAATGGCGGCTCATGGGCGGAATTCCGCCCTTATGACGGAACGCGCTTCGAGGTCGAAATCGACTTCGACACGCCGGCCATTGGCCGTCAGTCGCTCGGCCTCGATCTCAATGCAGCCAACTTCCGGCAGGAGGTTGCGCGCGCACGCACGTTCGGTTTCATCAAGGATGTCGAACGGTTGTGGGCTGCCGGCTATGCGCTGGGCTCTTCTCTGGAGAACTCGGTCGTGATTGGCGAAGACCACAAGGTCATCAATATGGAAGGCCTGCGTTATTCCGACGAGTTCGTCCGCCACAAGATGCTCGACGCAGTTGGCGATCTGGCTCTTGCAGGCGCGCGCTTCATCGGCTGCTTCCGTTCCTATCGCGGCGGGCACCGGCTCAATGCAGCGGCGCTGCGCCATCTCCTGACCGACCGTTCTGCCTATGAGATCGTCGAGACGACGCGCCGCGAGCAGGGGCGTCGGGCGGAAATGGTGGCCGTGAGCGCGCCGGTCTATGCGCCCTGGACGCTCTGAAAGCCACGTTCTACTGCGGTTGCGAACGGGCTTTCCTCGCCAGACGCCACAAAATTGTACGATTGGCGGGCAATAGCGTTGCCGCGTGGCGGTCATATGCTCTATGACTGCGTTCCGAAATCGATTTTCCGTTTGTGAGAGGCGAAATGCGTTCAACTTTTGTTGCCGGCATGACCAGAGCAGGCAGAGCTGCCGTTACGACAGCTTCGGTGCTTGGCGTTTCGCTTCTTCTTTCTGCGTGCAATGCGGAGAAGGATCTGGACCTGTCGACCTATGTCGAGCAGACCGATCCGGCTGACGTGCTTTACAATCAGGCACTGGCGAACATGAATGCAGGCCGCCTGAAAGAGGCGAGCGCGAAATTCGAATCCATCGACAGGCAGCATCCCTATTCAGAGTATGCCCGCAAGGCGATGGTGATGAACACCTTCGCCAACTATCGGCAGGGCAACTACGATGAAGCGATCAATGGCGGCAAGCGCTATGTGGCGCTTTATCCCACCACGGACGATGCTGCCTATGCGCAGTATCTCGTGGGACTGAGCTATTTCCGCCAGATTCGCGACGTGACGCAGGATCAGCGCGAGGCACGCCGTACGCTGGAAGCGATGGAAGAGGTGGTGCAGCGCTGGCCCGATTCCGAGTATGTCGAGGATGCGCAGGCCAAGATCCGCTTCGCCCGCGACCAGCTCGCAGGCAAGGAAATGCAGATCGGACGCTATTATCTCGAGCGCCGCGAGTATGTTGCCGCCGTGCGCCGTTTCCGTGGTGTGGTGGAGAGCTATCCCAACACGCGCCATGTCGAGGAAGCGCTGGCACGTCTGACGGAATCCTATTACGCCATGGGGCTCGTCTCGGAAGCGCAGACGGCCGCTGCCGTTCTGGGGCATAACTTCCCGGACAGCGACTGGTACAAGGACTCCTACGCCCTGCTGCAGTCTGGCGGACTGGAACCGCGCGAGAATGCCGGTTCGTGGATCTCCAAGGCTGGGGCAGCGATTCTGGGCGGCTGACGCATTAGGGTCAGGACCTGTTGATATGGTCGCAATGGCGTTCGATGGACCACGAGATGCAAGGAAAAGCCCGCAGAGCAGGGGCTTCCCCCCGGTCAAGGGGTTTGACGCGGCAGGTCGCCGGTCTATCGAACGTCCTTCGGATCGACCTTATTTGCACGGATTACTTTGTCGCAAGGCCTTGAAAGACAATAAGTCTTCCTGCAGCCTTGCTTCGCGTATCCGCACAAATCAGGCCGACCATTACGGCCATATCAACAGGTCCTGACCCTCACCATGCTGTCTCATCTGTCGATCCGCGATATCGTCCTGATTGAACGCCTCGACATGGATTTCTCCGGGGGGCTCTCGGTGCTGACCGGTGAAACCGGTGCCGGCAAATCCATTCTTCTCGATTCTCTTTCGCTGGCGCTTGGCGGGCGCGGCGATGCGTCTCTGGTGCGCCATGGCGCGGATCAGGGGCAGGTTATCGCCGTGTTCGATCTGCCGGGCTCTCACCCCGTACGCGCGGTGCTGGCGGAGAACGCGATCGACGATGAGGGCGACATCATTCTGCGCCGTGTGCAGAGCGCCGACGGGCGCACGCGCGTCTTCATCAACGATCAACCCTCCAGCGTGGCGCTGATGCGGCAGGTGGGACGCCAGCTCGTGGAGATCCACGGGCAGCATGACGAGCGCGCGCTGGTGGACGCAGGTATTCACCGCGATCTCCTCGATGCTTTCGGCGGGCATGGTGAGGCTGTCGCGCGGGTGCGGCTTGCATGGCGCGACCTGCGCAAATGCGAGCAGGATCTGGCGCGGCACAGGGCGCGTGTGGACGCGGCAGCGCGGGAGGCCGATTTTCTGAGGGCTTCGGTCGAGGAGCTTTCCAAGCTCGACCCGCGGCCTGATGAAGAAGCGGTGCTGGCCGAGGAGCGCGCAGGGATGATGCGTGCGGAAAAGATCGCCAGCGATATTTCAGATGCGCAGGAGGTGCTGTCCGGCAACGCCTCGCCGGTGTCGCAGCTTTCGAGCCTTTTGCGCCGGCTGCAGCGCAAGGCGCAGGATGCGCCTGGTCTGCTGGACGGGATCATCGAGCCGCTTGATTCGGCCCTGCTTTCGCTCGATGCCGCTCAATCTGCCGTGGATGAGGCGATGCGGGCTACGGAATTCGATCCGCAGCGTCTGGAAGACACGGAAGAGCGGCTTTTTGCGCTGCGCGCCGTTGCCCGCAAACACAATGTGCAGGTGGACGACCTCGCCGAGCTCTGCGCCCGCATGGTGGGCGATCTGGATGAGCTGGACGCTGGCGAAGAGCGGCTGGCGGTGCTGGAGCAGGAGGCCAGGGCGGCAGTCGGCACTTATGACGCTGCGGCGGCGGAGCTGTCGCAATTGCGCCGCGAGACAGCAGCCTCTCTCAGCAGGGCGGTGATGGCTGAGCTGCCGGCCCTGAAGCTCGAGCGCGCGGAGTTCATAGTCGAGATTGCCACGGAAGCCGACGACCGCGGCGAGGAAGGCATCGACCATGTGGAGTTCTGGGTGCGCACCAACCCCGGCACGCGGGCAGGGCCGATGATGAAGGTGGCCTCCGGCGGCGAGCTCTCGCGCTTTCTTCTCGCACTCAAGGTGGTGCTGGCGGATCGCGGATCAGCGCCAACGCTGGTGTTCGACGAGATCGATACGGGTGTCGGCGGTGCCGTGGCGGATGCCATCGGGCAGCGCCTCGCGCGACTCGCCGAGCGTATCCAGGTGCTTTCGGTGACCCATGCGCCACAGGTGGCCGCGCGCGCAGGCACGCACTATCTCATCGCCAAGAGCGGCGGCACCGACCGGGTTGCCACCGGGGTTTCGGTCATGGACACCGATGCCAGGCAGGAAGAGATTGCCCGCATGCTGGCAGGTGCGACCGTGACCGACGAGGCGCGCGCTGCCGCCCAGCGACTTCTCAGGGGCAGCGAGGCCGTTTCCTGAACGGTTCCTGTTCAAGGGCTTTTGGCTGGCCTTGTCAGCAGGGATGAGCCGCGTAAAAAGACGGCTGCCAAAACCGCGCGCGGATAGACTAAACTGCGCTCCAGTTCACATCCGGATATGTTGTCATGCCCAAAGCCAAGCAAGCCGTTGACAGTTTGACGGAAGCCCAAGCCAGGGACGAGCTTGAAAAGCTCGCTCAGGAGATTGCCGGGCACGACAAACGCTATCATGCCGAAGACGCGCCGACGATTTCGGATGCGGAGTATGATGCGCTGCGGCGGCGCAATCTGGCCATCGAGCAGCGCTTTCCCGAACTGGTGCGGGCGGATTCGCCTTCCCGGCGTGTGGGGGCGCCCGTTTCGGAGAAGTTCGAGAAGGTGCGGCACAAGGTGCCGATGCTTTCGCTCGACAACGCGTTTTCCGATGAGGATGTGGTCGATTTCGTGGCGCGCATCCGCCGCTATCTGAAACTCGACGCGGATGCGCCGGTGGCGATGACGGCCGAGCCGAAGATCGACGGTCTTTCGCTTTCCCTGCGCTACGAAAAGGGGCGTCTCGTTTCGGCAGCGACCCGGGGAGACGGGCAGGAAGGCGAGAACGTGACTGCCAATGCGCGGGCCGTGACGGATATTCCCAATGTGCTCGATGGAGAGCCGCCCGAGGTGATCGAGGTGCGCGGCGAGGTCTACATGACCCATGCCGACTTTTTCGCGCTTAACAAGAGGCAGGAGGAAGCGGGCAAGCAGACCTATGTGAACCCGCGCAACACGGCGGCGGGCTCGCTGCGCCAGCTCGATTCCTCCGTGACGGCGGCACGGCCGCTCAAATTCTTCGCCTATGCCTGGGGTGAGGTCTCCGACATGCCGTCCGACACGCAGACGGGCATGGTGGCGGCGCTGGAGCGCTATGGCTTTCGCGTCAACGATCTGATGAAGCGGTGCGAGAGCGCGGAGGCGCTTCTGGCGCAATACCGCATGATCGAGGAAAGGCGGGCGACGCTGCCCTATGACATCGATGGCGTGGTCTACAAGGTGGACGATCTGGCGCTGCAGCAGCGGCTGGGCTTCGTGTCGCGCAGCCCGCGCTGGGCGATCGCCCACAAATTTCCTGCCGAGAAGGCGACGACCATTCTGAACGGGATCGACATTCAGGTGGGCCGCACGGGCGCGCTGACGCCTGTTGCGCGGCTCGAGCCCGTCACGGTGGGCGGTGTGGTGGTGACCAATGCAACGCTGCACAATGCCGAAGAGATCGAACGGCTCGGCGTAATGATCGGCGACACGGTGACGGTTCAGCGCGCGGGCGATGTGATCCCGCAGATCCTCGGTGTGATCGAGGAGAAGCGACCGGCGGATGCGCAGGCCTTCGAGTTTCCCAGTGTGTGCCCGTGCGAACTGAAGACGCCTGTGGTGCGTGAGGGGATAGGCTCTGGTGCGGAGGGCGTGGTGCGGCGCTGTTCAGGCGAATTTGCCTGCCCGTTCCAGCGGGTCGAGCATCTGCGCCACTTCGTGTCGCGGCGCGCCTTCGACATTGACGGGCTGGGCGACAAGCAGATCGAGTTCTTCTTCAACGATCCCGATCTGCCGGTGAAGGCGCCGGGCGATATTTTCACGCTCGCAAGACGCGATGCCGACAATCTCAAGAAGCTGAAGGACAAGGAAGGGTGGGGCGCGACCTCGGCCGCCAATCTGTTCGATGCCATCGAGGCGCGGCGCTCCATCGCGCTGGAGCGGGTCATCTATGCGCTCGGCATTCGCCATGTGGGCGAGCAGACGGCGAAGACGCTGGCGCGGGCCTATGGCTCCTGGCAGGAGTTCCACGATGCCGTGCTGGCGGTGGCCAATGGCGACACGCAAGCGCGCGAGGAGATGGACGCGCTGGACGACATCGGCGATGCGGTGATCGATTCGCTGGCACACTATTTCGGCGAGGCGCACAATCGCGAACTGGTCGAGGCGCTGGCGGGCGAAATCGATGTGCAGGAGGCGGAACGGCCGACGATGGATTCGCCCGTTGCCGGCAAGACCATCGTGTTTACCGGCGCGCTGGAGCGCATGTCGCGCGATGAAGCCAAGGCCATGGCCGAACGACTGGGGGCGAAGGTGGCAGGGTCCGTGTCCAAGAAGACGGATCTGGTGGTTGCCGGGCCCGGTGCGGGATCAAAACTCAAGAAGGCCGCGGATCTCGGCGTGGAGGTTATCGACGAGGACGCCTGGTTCGAGCGGGTGGGGGCGTAAACTGCCGCTGATGCGTGGCTCAACGGAATTCATGTGACTGGTCAGTCCTGTTGACCTACAGCTCATTCACTTTCATCGAAGCGAGAAAGCGCTCGATCTTGTTATTTTTTACGCAATTCCGGACGGAAAGCGGGTTCCCACTTTTCCTGGAAGTGCTTTAGGTTGCAGGCCTCTGGAGGGATGATGACTGCCGACATTGCCAAGGAAAGCGCGCGCCCGCGCGATTTTGCGCAAGGGGTGCGCGATAGCGTGCCCGTGGTGGTCGCGGCGTTGCCGTTCGGCTTTCTGTTCGGTGCGCTGGCGGTCGAGAACGGTCTGACCGTGTTTGAAGCCGTGTTGATGAGCGCTACCGTATTCGCGGGCGCCAGCCAGATGGTGGGGATCGATCTCTTCGGCCAGAAGGTTGCGCCGTGGCTGATTGTGCTGTCGATCCTTGCCGTCAATTTCCGTCACGTTCTCTACTCGGCCACCACCGGCCGGCGCATTGCCCACTGGGGGCCGGTGCAGCGGCTGCTGGGTTTCTTTCTTCTGGCCGATCCAGTTTTCGCCGAGGCCGAGCGGCGCAGCGAAACGCATGGCAGGATCACGTTCGGCTGGTATATGGGAGCGGCGCTGCCGCTTTATCTCTGCTGGGTGGTGGAAGGCTGGCTCGGAGCGCTGTTCGGCAATCTTCTGCCCGATGCGCATGCGCTTGGCATCGACTTCTTGCTGCCGATCTATTTCCTTGGCCTCGTCATGAGCTTTCGCAGGCGCTCGTTCTGGCTACCGGTCGTGCTGATGAGCGCGGCGGTTTCCATGCTTGCCTATTCCACGGTCGGCTCTCCCTGGCATGTTTCCATCGGCGCCATAGCGGGTGTGGCGCTGGCAGCCGTCATGGCACCGAACGCGCGCGGGCGTGAGGAGGGCTCATGAGCACGACGGTCTGGATCATACTTGCCGGCGCGGTGCTGACCTTCCTGACGCGCATCGGTGGCCACATGGTGCTGTCGCGGTTCGAGCGCATTCATCCGCGGGTCGAGGCCGGGCTGAACGCCGTTCCCGCCGCCGTTCTGACCACGCTGGTGGCGCCGGCGGCGATGAATGGCGGCATACCCGAAATCGCCGCGCTGGCGACCGGCGTCGTCGTCTCGCTTGTTGCCGGCGGCATGATGCCGATGTTCCTCTCCGCGGCAGCGGTGCTCATTCTGCTCCGCCACCTCACCGGTCAGTAAGGCGTCGTCAGTCCAACGGGGCCGTTGCCTTTTCGAGCCAGTCGAGCGTTTCACCGTCGAGCAGCGGTGCAAGCGTTTCACGCACGCGGGCATGATAGGTGTCGAGCCAGCCGCGCTCCTGCGGTGACAGCAGCCCGGTGTCGATCAGGCGGCGGTCGAAGGGGCAGAGCGTCAGCGTCTCGAAACCATGCATGTCGACCTCTCCGCCGGGAATTGGGGAGGCCGGCTCCACGACGATCAGGTTCTCAAGCCGGATCCCATAGCTGCCGGGCTTGTAGTAGCCGGGTTCGTTGGACAGGATCATGCCTGCTTCCAGAACCTGCGTTCCTGTTTTGGCGATGCGCTGAGGGCCTTCATGGACGGCAAGATAGGAACCGACACCGTGGCCGGTGCCATGCGCATAGTCGAGACCTGCCTGCCATAAGGCGTGGCGGGCGAACGGGTCGAGGTCCATGCCGCGCGTGCCTTTGGGAAAGCGTATGGTGGAGAGCGCGATGAGACCCTTCAGAACCCGTGTGTAGCGCTCGCGCATCTCGTCGCCTGGACGGCCGATGATGACCGTCCGGGTGATGTCTGTGGTTCCATCGTCATACTGTGCGCCGGAATCGACCAGATAGAGCTCGTCTGCGGCCAGCGTACGGTTGGTCTTCGTCGTCACGCGATAATGGATGATCGCACCATTGGGACCCGCGCCGGAGATCGTATCGAAGGAAATGTCGCGCAGAGGCATCTGCAGGCTCTGCCCCGTCTCGGCCCGGCTTTCCTCCAGTTTTCGCACCGCGCTGATCTCGTCAGCCGTGCCCGGCTCCTGCCGGTCGAGCCATGAGAGAAAACGGACCATGGCAACGCCGTCCCGGCGATGGGCGGTGCGCGCGCCCTCAAGCTCAGTTGCGTTTTTGACTGCCCGGGGGAGGCGGGCGGGATCGTCAAGATCGGTGACGGTTCCACCGGCTTCTTCCACAACCAGTCGCAGACGTTCTGCAGCAAGCGAGGGATCAAGTCCGATCGACCCGGTGCTCTTTGCGCAGCGGGAAAGCTCTGCCTCCAGTGTGGATGGCGCCTTGAGATCGGCGAGCTGTGTCAGATAGGCCTCGGTTTCACGGTCGAGCTTGCGTCTGTCGAGGAAAAGCAGCGGGCGCCCGTCCACGGGGAGAATGGCGAAGCCAAGGGCCAGTGGCGTATGCGGCACATCCTGTCCACGAATGTTGAACGCCCAGGCAATCGATGACGGGTCGGTGAGGACGGTGCAGTCGGCACTGGCTTCGCGGATGGCCTTCGCCATGCGTTCCAGCTTTGCGGTGGCGAGCTCTCCGGCATAATCCTTTGACTGAATGCGGGCCTGTGCCAGCGGTGGAGAGGGGCGATCCTCCCAGATGCCGTCGATCATGTTGTCGTCTACCGGAACGAGCTCGATGCTGCGCGCCCTGGCTTTGTCGCGCAGGGCCCGCAGCTCGGCGACGGTGTGCAGCCATGGATCAAAACCGATGCGGCTGCCCGTGGGTGCGTTCCTGGCGATCCATTCGCGCGGCGGGGTGTCTATCAGGCTTTCAACGGTGAAGATCGATGGATCGGTCTGCTCGACCGCCTGAAGGGTGTAGCGGCCGTCGACGAAGAGAATGGCACGATCTTTGAGGACCAGTGCTGCGCCTGCCGATCCGGTGAAGCCCGTCAGCCACGCAAGCCGCTCGGAGGACGGGGCGACATATTCGCCCTGATGTTCGTCTGCGCGGGGAACCAGATAGCCGTCGAGGCTCGCTTTCGCCAGCGCCTTGCGCAGTTGGCCAACGCGCGTGATGCCCTGGCTCGGGTCGGCGGTAACGTCAAAAGATTGAAACATGGAATCTTGCCGCTTCGTCTGAAAATCGGCCCGAACCTATAGCATGGTCTCAGGAAGCGGAACGTCTTTCCGACAACAGAACGCTTATATTGCACTGCACAATTGATTTGCTGCAATGCAAAAACAGATGGTAGCCATGCGCAATCCGCGCTGGTTGCATGGGCTTCGCGGGCTTATTTATAGGGCCATGGACAACGGTACTTCCGTTGCAAACATTCAAGGAGATATCAGATGGCCCAAAAGCGTGGCTTTTTCCGCGGCGCATTCGACGCGCTGATCGAAGCTCGTCAGAAGCAGGTCCGGAGCTATGTCAACGGCGCGCTTCTGATGCTGGACGACGAAACCCTGCGCGCGCACGGCTACAACCGTGATGAACTCAAGCGCAGCCGCAGCGTTTCACACATGTTCTGATCCGCTGGACGGCGTTTCTGTCAAAACCCCGAAAGCTCTGCTTTCGGGGTTTTTTGTTTGTGCAGGCGCTGCGCTCCGTCAGCGCTTCATATGAATGGTGACCCAGCCTTCGCGCGCCTGCGTGCGCACATGGCGGAAACCCTGTCCGCCATAGGCTGCCACGACCGCGCGCCTCTGACGCTCCAGAATGCCCGACAATACGAGTGAGCCACCGGGCGTGAGGTGCTGCGCCATCGCCGGTGCGAGCGCCATCAGCGGACGGGCAAGGATATTGGCGACGATCAGGTCGAAGGGCTTCTTGCGGGCGAAAACACTGTGGTGGAAACCGGACGCCGTGTGTGTGTCCACCAGACCGGTAACGCCATTGAGACGGACGTTCGATCTGGCGACTTCGGTGGCCACGGGGTCGATGTCGGTCGCCAGAACCGGAATGCGGGCGCTCCTGGCAATTGCAATGGCCAGAACGGCACTGCCGGTGCCCAGGTCCAGTGCGTTGCGCGGCTGTTCGCTCTTCAGGATATCGGCAAGCGCGCTGAGGCAGCCAGCGGTCGTTCCGTGATGGCCCGTGCCAAAGGCGAGGCCGGCATCGATTTCTATCGCGATGTCGCCGATGCGCTGCAAATGCCGGTCATGGCTGCCGTGAACCAGAAAGCGGCCGACGCGAACCGGGCGCAGCCCCTCCAGAGAATGACTGACCCAGTCGATCTCCGGAACGTCCTCCCGCTCCAGCGGAGGAAGGGGCGAAACGTCTGCAAGGCTTTCCAGCACCCGCTGTTCCAGGCTGTCGGCGTCGTCTTCGGTGTAAATCGAGATCTGGAAGATACCGCTGTCTTCCTCCGGCTCGAATATGCTGATCGGCAGCCCGTCATCTTCAAAATGCGCGTCGAGAATAGAAAAGATCGATTCGGCCTGCTCGCGCGGCGCCGTCAGGAAAAGTCGTGTCTGGCCCATGAATTTCCGGTGTCAGGTTTCGTTTGCCAGACGCTTCAGCTTGGCGATGGCGGTTTCACTGTTTTCTTCATAGGCGATCGTGCCGAAAAAGTCGCCATCGCTGTCGAGCAGCAGGATCGAGGCCGTGTGATCCATCGTGTAGTCGCCATCCTCGAGCTCAACCTTGCGTACATAGATGGAAAACCCCTTGGCCATGGCCGCAACCTTTTCCGGATCACCGGTGATGCCGGTGATGCGGTCGGAGAAGTTCGACAGATAGGTTTTCATGACTGCAGGCGTATCGCGCTCCGGATCAATGGAGACGAAATAGGGTTTGATGTCGGCGGCTTCCTCACCGAGTTCTTCGAGATAGCCATCGAGCTCGAAGAGGGTGGTCGGGCACACTTCCGGGCAATGGGTAAAACCGAAGAAGACGACTCGCGGTCCGCCCCTGAAGGCGGCTTCAGTGATCGGATTGCCATCCTGATCGACCAGTTCGAACGGCACACCGAAGGCTTCGCCCGAATTCTGCTTTTGATACCACTGGAATGTGAGGAGCCCGACGCCGACGGCCATGACCGCCAGGATGCCGATGAGGATGGATCGCATCATTGAAGTTTACCCGAAACGAAATGCTGAAAGATGGCGTCAAAAGCACCAGGACAACCCGGACTCGACGAGTGCGAGAAAAATGCCGGCCCCGTTTTCCAGCCACATGGCAAAGGCCAGCCCGGTGAATGCAGCCAGGAGCAGTGTCGCCGCGCCCAGTTTGAACCAGATGGCCGTGTGCCAGGGTTGCTGTGTTTTCATAGCCCATAATAGGCGCAAGTCCGGATCGCACGCAAAGCCTCATCTTGTCGCAACGGGGTGGTCATGAAGAAAACCTCCCGTCGCCTGGAGGCCGACGGGAGGTTCAGGGTTGAGGTTGTATGTTGCCATGACGGCTATGGGGACGGGTTCAACCCCACATACGCACTTTACTGAGATATGGTTTGGAAAGGATTGCCTTGACTTTCAATCCTGGGGTGTACTCGATTGCAGCGAGAGGTTTACCGGGAGGATCGTCATGGTGATTTCCGATATTCGACTGAAGCGCATCTATGACCCGGTGGAGAACAGCGATGGGACGCGGGTCCTGATTGATCGTCTATGGCCGCGTGGTATCAGCAAGGAACGCGCAGCACTTGACGCATGGATGCCGGAGATCGGCCCCAGTCATGAATTGCGCAAATGGTATGCCCACGAGCCCGGGCGCTGGGAAACGTTTCGTCAGCGATACCGGGAGGAACTGGCCGGCCGTGAAGAATGGCTCGAACAATTGAGGGCGGCGGCCAGGAAAGGACCTCTGACGCTGTTGTTCTCCGCTACGGACCGGGACCGGAATCAGGCGGTGGTCGTTCGTCAATTCCTGCAGGAAGACGATGGCTCCTGACAATGCGATCTCAATTTATGATTGTATTTGATGCGTGCCGGCAATCTATTCGCCGGAAATCAGGGGAATATCCGGCACAGAGTAGACGTTTAGCCTATACGGCGTGGCCGCACTCTTGACTCACGGAATGCTTATGGAGACATATGTGCACGGTTCGCCCGTGCAGAATGGGCGTTCGTGGTGCCGGGGCGGATTTCATGATCAAGGATTTCGACAAGTTAAAGCAGCAGCTTACCGAGCTGTCCGAGGCGGTAAACAAGTTCGAATCGGAGGCTGTCCAGCTGCGCGTGGTCGAACTGGTGCTGGGGCAACGCGAGGGGCAGGCCGGCGGTTTCGCCGAAGGCGGGATTAACGAGTTTATCGCAGGCCCGGGTATGATGCATGTCGTGCGCAATACGCCACGCCCGGGGCGCCGCAAGACAACCACCGATAGCGCAAAGGGCGCCGTTGCTGCATTGAACGAGCTGCTTGAGAGCGATTTTTTCGATGAACCACGGACCATTGGCGACATTGTCGCCCGCTGTCAGGAGGCGTTTGGCATGCGTTACAAGTCGAATGCGTTTTCCGGACCGCTTTCGCGCCATGCGCGTACGGGCGTTCTCAACCGCGAGAAGAATGCGGACGGCAAGTTCGTATATGTAAAGCCTGAAGCCGCCTGACACTCATTGGGCGTTCAGAACCTGACGAAACGCCGACCGGCCTGGCCTCCCCGCTTTTTCGCGGATATGCGGCTGTTGGAACGCTTCCGCTTTCCATTGAGACGCAGAAGCGCCATGTCTGTCTGTTTTTCCGCATTTGTGCGGACGTAGGTTAATCCAACTGACTGCAGAAAGTTTTAAACCCGCTGGACGAAGCCGTCGAGCACGCGCTTCTGGCCCGCCTTGTCGAAATCGATGGTGAGCTTGTTGCCCTCGATTGCCGCGATATTGCCATTGCCGAATTTGAGATGGAACACCCGGTCGCCGACCTTGAAGGCAGAGGGGGTGTCGGAGACCGATTTGGCGACCAGCTCTCCTTCGATCACACGGCCCTTGACCGAACCGCGTCCGGCGCCATAGCCCGAATCCGCCTCGCCATAACCGATGCGCTCCACCTGATGGCCGGAGCGGTTGCCCCAGTTGCGCGCCGTCGCCTCGGTCCGGTTTTTCTGGGCACGCTGCCAGCCGGGTGTGGCGTAGCTGTTTGAAAAGGCGGGCTGATCGTCGAAGCGGGATTTGCCATAGGGGTTGGGCCGGCCGGGCTGACCGGCGGAATAACCGCCATAGCCGCTGCTCTCCTCGGCCACGTCCACATGAGCTTCGGGAAGCTCGTCGAGAAAGCGCGAGGGGATGGTGGATTGCCAGAGGCCGTGGATCCGCCGGTTGGAGGCGAACCACAGATGCAGGTTCTTCTTGGCGCGGGTCAGGCCCACATAGGCCAGACGCCGCTCTTCCTCAAGCCCTGAGCGGCCGCCCTCATCGAGCGCGCGCTGGTGGGGAAATAGGCCTTCCTCCCAACCGGGCAGAAAGACGGTTGGAAATTCGAGACCCTTGGCCGAATGCAGCGTCATGAGGCTGACGGCGTCGAGCTCTTCGTCGCGCTCGGCATCCATGACGAGAGCCACATGCTCCAGGAAGCCGCGCAGGCTGTCGTAATCCTCCATGGAGCGGATCAGCTCCTTGAGGTTTTCGAGCCTGCCCGGCGCTTCGGCGGAGCGGTCGTTCTTCCACATGTCCGTATAGCCGGATTCTTCGAGGATGGTCTCGGCCAGTTCGGTGTGAGGCGTGCGGTCGAGCATGGCCTGCCAGCGCTCGATATTGTCGACCAGCGTGCGCAGCGATGCGCGCGGCTTGGGCTTCATTTCCTCGGTGCCGACAAGATCGCGCGCGGCCTGGAGGAGGGGGGCCTCGCGCATGCGCGACACATCGTGAATCTGCCGGACGCTGGCTTCGCCAAGCCCGCGCTTGGGCACATTGACGATGCGCTCGAAGGCGAGGTCGTCGGCTGCCTGCGCGACGATGCGGAAATAGGCAAGCGCGTCGCGGATTTCCATGCGCTCATAGAAGCGCGGGCCGCCGATGACGCGGTAGTTGAGCCCCAGCGTGACGAAACGGTCTTCGAACTCGCGCATCTGGAAGGAGGCGCGCACGAGGATGGCGATGTCGTTGAGCGCGTGGCCCTTCACCTGAAGCGCCTCGATCTCCTCGCCGACGGCGCGGGCTTCCTCTTCCGAATCCCAGGCGGCGTGGACCTTCACCTTGGGGTCGTCGGGGTCGGAATGCTCGGTGAAGAGGGTTTTGCCGAGGCGGCCTTCATTGTTGGCGATGAGATGCGAGGCGGCGCCCAGAATATGCGCGGTGGAGCGGTAATTGCGCTCCAGCCGGATGACAGCGGCGCCTGGAAAATCCTTCTCGAAGCGCAGGATGTTGTCCACCTCGGCGCCGCGCCAGCCATAGATGGACTGGTCGTCATCGCCGACGCAGCAGATGTTGACCGGCTCGGTGCTCTTGGGGCGCTGGGCGAGCAGGCGCAGCCACAGATACTGTGCGGTGTTGGTGTCCTGATACTCGTCGACGAGGATGTAGCGGAACCTGCGGTGATACTCTGCAAGCACATCCGGATTGTCGCGCAGGATGCGGATCGGGTGGCACAGGAGATCGCCGAAATCGACGGCGTTGAGCGTCTTCAGGCGCTCCTGATAGGCGGTGTAAAGCTCGCGGCCCTTGCCATTGGCGAAGGCACGTGCATCCCCCTCGGGGATCTCCTTCGGGGCGAGCCCCTTGTTCTTCCAGCCGTCGATCATCTGGGCGAACTGGCGTGGCGGCCAGCGCTTGTCGTCCAGCCCCTCTGCCTGGATGATCTGCTTCAGGAGGCGGATCTGGTCGTCGGTGTCGAGAATGGTGAAGGAGCTCTTCAGGCCCGCAAGTTCTGCATGTTTGCGCAGGATCTTGACGCCGATGGAGTGGAAGGTGCCGAGCCACGGCATGCCCTCGATGGCCTCGCCCACCAGTGTGCCGATGCGCAGCTTCATCTCGCGGGCGGCCTTGTTGGTGAAGGTCACGGCGAGGATCTGCGAGGGATAGGCGCGGCCGGAGGCCAGAATATGCGCGATGCGGGTGGTCAGAACCCGTGTCTTGCCGGTGCCGGCGCCGGCGAGCACGAGGACGGGACCTTCGGTCGTCTCCACGGCAAGGCGCTGCTCGGGATTGAGCGCATCGAGATAGCGCGTGTCGGGACCGCCCGAGCGCGCGGCCATGGCGCGCGCTGCAATGCCCGAAGGTTTCTGCGCTGCCGGGGGAGGCGGGGTCGGGTCGTCCTCATCGAAGAACGGAATATCGTCAGGGAAGCCGGACATCGGACCTGCATATGGTGATTCGGGGGGCAAAGCCCAAGGATGTTTTCTATTTGTACCGGTTTGTGGCCCATGAACCAAGATGCTGACAGCCGGCAAACCCAACCGTTCTGACGGTCAATGCTCGCTTTCGCACAGGGAATGGTCTGCGAGTGCCCGCAGAACATGGCAGTCGCAGACAGTGCCGCTGTCGCAGCTATCGACAATGCGCTGCAGTTCGTGCTCGAGCCTTTGCAGGCGCGCGATGCGTTCGCGCACTTCTATGAGATGTTCGCGGGCGATGCTGTCGGCCGCCTCGCACGGTTTTTCGGGGTGGCCGCTCAGTTCGATGAGTGAACGGATGGCGTCGATGCCGAGACCCAGGTCGCGCGCATGACGGATGAAGGCGAGGCGCTCCATGGCTTGCCTGCCATAGCGACGCTGGTTGCCGGAGGAGCGTTCCGGCGGCTCGATCAGGCCCGTCTCTTCGTAGTACCGGATTGTCGGTACCTTCACGCCCACGCGCTTCGATAGTTCTCCGATGGACCACATGAGGCATCGCTCCTTTTTTGTGCGCGTCAAATATAGGAAGTCCCCGCCGGAGGTGGAAGGACTGCCGCGCGCTCACGCGGCTGTGAATGGACGTTTTCCATGCGGGCCCTACCTTGCAAAGCGGCGGGAACCAACCAGCGAACGGGAGGGAATTCATGCAGGATCAGCCGAAGATCACCCAGGCGATGATTGACGCCTATGACGAATACACGCATCTCACACTCGACCGCCGCGCCTTCATGAGCAGACTGACGAAGCTGGCGGGTTCCGGAGCCGCGGCCGCAGCCATCGTGCCGATGCTCGCAGCGAATTCCGCGCGCGCTGCCATGGTCGCCGAAGACGACGCGCGCATCACCGCGGAAGACATCACCTATGCCGGCGACGGCGGGGAGATGATGGGTTATCTCGTCCGCCCTGCGGGGGTGGAGCGGAAACTGCCGGCCGTGATCGTCATTCACGAGAACCGTGGTCTCAACCCGCATATCCGCGATGTGGCGCGACGCATGGCGCTTGAAGGGTTTGTTGCGCTGGCGCCCGATTTCCTGTCGCCGTCCGGCGGCACGTCGGAGGATGAGGACAGGGCGCGCGAGATGATCGGGCAGCTCGACGGTGGCCAGACCGTGCGCAACGCGGTTGCGACACGGGCGTTTCTTGCCGGGCATGATGCGACCAATGGCAATGTCGGCGCCATCGGCTTCTGCTGGGGCGGAGGGCTGGCGAATGAGCTTGCCGTCAACGATCCCGAGCTCGATGCAGGCGTTGCCTATTACGGGCGTCAGGCCGATGCGGGCGAAGTCTCGAAGATCGAGGCGCCATTGCTGCTCCACTATGCGGGGCTCGATGAGCGGGTCAACGCGGGTATCGATGCTTATCGCACCGCGCTCGAAGGGGCGGGCAAGACGTTCACCATCCATGTCTATGAGGGGGTAAACCACGCCTTCAACAACGACACGTCGGAAGCGCGTTACGACAAGGAAGCCGCAGACCTTGCCTGGCAGAGAACGGTGACCTTCCTCAAGGAAAACCTGTCCTGAATCTCAGAATGCGTCGAAGGGCGCCGGGTCGCAGGCAATAAAGAGGCGCTTCTGGCGCGCGGTGCGGACGATGGCGCGGACATAGATCAGGTCGATGGGGATCGGCCTGCGGTTGCGTTCGAGCCAGTAGAGTTCATCCTCAATGGATTTCAGCGCGCGCCAGAAGTCATAATCCGTGATCTCGTGCGAGTGCGCGAGACCGTCTGACAGGGCTTTGGCTTCCTCGTTCAACACCGGGCTTTCCGCCACCTACGAATCGAATGCGTTTACCAAAGATGGTCGACGTGCGGCGTGAGCGCTTCAAGCGCGGCACATGGTTAAACTTGTGCAAAGATTTTAGCCGTGACGGTATGGTTAACAAAACCTTCTTCCTCGCTTCGGGCGGCCAAGCTCCTGGAAGATAATGCTTATCGGTGCTCTTCCTCGCTCATGTCCACCAGCGCGCGGTTGAAGAAGCGCAGCGCACGGACGTGGCTCGCAAAGGCGATGACCTTTGAAGAATCCTTCAGGTCGACCACCGGCAGGCGGTCATGGCCTCCCTTGTCGAATGCGCGCAGAGAGGCCTCCAGCGTATCGGTTGGCCTGAGCGATGGAGTGCCGGTTTCCGGGTCGTAGATGACGGGCTCGTCTTCTTCATCCAGCGGTTCCATGAAATCCATGACGCGGATGGTCTGACCGAGTGCCCGGTGAGGGCCTTCCACAAGGAACAGGCCACGCATTTCGAGCTGCCACTGGAACCAGGAATGGCCGTGGATGGTCTGGGTGATGCCATGTGCGACGGCGACGGTCAGCAGGAGCGCGATGGAGAGTTCGTAGCCGCCGGTCAGTTCGAAGACGATGACGGTGGTGGAGATTGGCGCACCGAGGACAGCACCTGCGACGGCCCCCATGCCGAGGATGGCGTAAAGCCCTTCGCTCGACGCCATGGTGGGAAAGACTGAGGCGGCGATGATGCCGAACGCGCCGCCCGTGAGCGCGCCGAGAAAGAGTGCGGGAGAGAAGATCCCACCGCCGAAGCGCATTGCAAGCGTGATGGACGTCGCTGCCGTCTTGACGACGATCAGCGCCAGCATGGTCATGAGCGGGAGACGGTTCCACAGCGCCATGTCGGTTATCTCGTAGCCCACGCCGAGCACGTGCGGGAACACCACGGCAATGCCGCCGACGATGAGGCCGCCGACGACGGGTCGTGTCCAGAGTGGGATGCGGATACCCCGCGCCGCGTAATCGGAAACGAAAAGCGAGAACTGGAACAGGATCGCCACCACGGCAGCCGTGACGCCCAGAAGGGCGAAAGCGGGGAACTCCCAGAACGAGGTGATCTGGTGTGTCGGTACCAGAAACGCGGCAGCGCTGCCGAACCACAGGCGCGATGCAACCGCACCCGCAGCCGAGGCGATGACGATCGGCACGAAGGAGCGCATGGCGTAGTGGCCGAGAATGACTTCATGGGCAAAGAGGACACCGGCAATGGGCGCATTGAACGAAGCGGAGATCGCGCTGGCAACGCCCGCTCCCAGAAGGGTGCGCCGGCACCATTCCGGAAGATGGGCACGCCAGGCAATCGCCGTCGCCAGAACCGCGCCCAGATGGACCACCGGCCCTTCGCGTCCGGCGCTCGCGCCCGAGCCGAGCGACAGTGCGGTGACGAAAGCGGAAAGCAAGCCTTCACGAAACCGAAGTTTGCGCCCCGACAATGCACGCGCCTCGATCACATCGGCCACGGCGCCGGTGCGCCGGGCTTCCAGACGCGTAAGCAGGATGCCAACCAGAAGACCGCCCACGACGGGCCCGGCCATGATCCAGTACCAGGGAAGTGCAAGAGCCGCGGTAAATACGCGCTCTGAGCGTGTTCCCAGCCAGAAGAGCTGGAAAAAGCCGATCAGCTCACGAAAGGCGATGGCGGCAATCGCGACTGCGAGGCCGAGAAACAGCGACAGGAGCCAGACCAGCGGTAGCCGCGCTTCAAGAAATGCGCTGACATTCGGCTCGATCCAGGTACGCAAGATCTGTGGCAGGCGCTGTATCAGCTTGAACAGGGACATGCCTGAGCCTAACGCGTCCGACGGCGAATGGCGATGGAACGACCGGCGCGTTCAGGCTCAGGCAGGTCTTTATGCAGGGCGCGCATTGCCGCAACGCGTTCAAGCACGTCGGCAGGGAACGGGGTCACCTTCGGGCCGGACATGTCAATATGCAGCGTGAGCGTTTCGCAGGTGGCTGCCAGCCATCCTTCTTCGGCGTGGCGCAGCTCCTGATAGGAATGAAGGCGCTTCTCGTCATGATCGAGAAGCTGATAGGTGCCGCGAACCCTGTCTGCGAGATGAAGCTCGCGCACGTAGCAGAGGTGGATTTCCGCCGTATAGGTGGTGAGTTGCCGTTCGGCTGCGTATCGTGCGCCCATGCCGAAGCCTTCCGACACTTCTTCATATGCACGGTCGAAAAGAACCGGATAATAAGCCATGTTGAGATGGCCGTTGAAGTCGATCCAGTCTTTCTGCAGTTCGAATATGCGTGAGCGGTGCGGCGCTTCGTCTGGCATTGTTTTTCTGTATCCCTGGGTTCTGTCCCTAGACTGCGGACTGTGTTCGACTTGCGGCAGATTCGGATAGAAACGAAAACGATCCTGTGCGGCAAGGGTTGGACCACCTGATTGGAGAAGCTGAATGGCGCTGGCGGAAATGGAAAAGGTTTTGCGGAACGACGAAGGCATCCGGCTGGTGCTGGACCTTTTGCGTCAGCGCTACGGGGAGCGTCTTGTTACCGGCCATTCGGTGCGTGAACAGCATGCCCATTCCACGAGTTACATCCCTCCACAATTGCCGGATGCGGTGTTCGCGCCCCGCACCGTCGAGGAGGTGCAGGAGGTGGTGCGCATGTGCGCCGAACACCGCGTGCCCGTCATCCCTTTCGGAACCGGGTCTTCCCTTGAAGGGCATGTGAATGCGCCGGGCGGCGGCATCTCGCTCGACCTCATGAACATGAACCGCATTCTTTCGGTCAACGCGGAGGATCTGGACTGCACGGTCGAACCGGGTGTGACACGGGAGGATCTGAACCACTATCTGCGCGACACGGGTCTCTTTTTCCCGATCGATCCGGGCGCCAATGCGAGCCTGGGCGGTATGGCTTCCACGCGCGCTTCCGGCACCAATGCAGTGCGCTATGGAACGATGCGTGACAATGTGGTGAACCTGCAGGCGGTGATGCCGGACGGCAGGCTGATCACAACGGCGCGCCGCGCGCGCAAAACCTCGGCGGGTTATGACCTGACGCGGCTTCTGGTCGGAGCGGAAGGGACGCTGGGTGTCATCACCGCGCTGACCCTGAAGCTTTACGGCATTCCACAGGCCATTTCAGGCGGTGTCTGCCCCTTCCCGGACGTGGAAACAGCCTGCCAGGCGGTCATTACGACGATCCAGATGGGTGTGCCGGTGGCGCGTATCGAATTCGTCAACGCGCTCGCCATGAAGGCCATCAACGCCTATTCCGATCTGACCTACCCGGAAAGCCCATGCCTGTTTGTCGAGTTTCATGGCAGCGATGCCGGCGTGAAGGAGCAGGCCGAGACCTTTGGTGAGATCGCGGAGGAGTTCGGTGGCGGGCCGTTTCAATGGACGAGTGTCGCCGAGGAGCGCACCAGGCTCTGGAAGGCGCGTCACAATGCCTACTGGGCCTGTGTGGCGCTGCGGCCCGGCACGCGCGGGCTTTCCACCGATGTGTGCGTGCCGATCTCACGGCTTGCCGAATGTATCGTGGAGACCGAGGCCGACATTGCCCGGGAGGGACTGATGGCAACCGTGCTTGGCCATGTGGGTGACGGTAATTTTCACGTTCTCGTTCTGATGGACATGGAAGACCCGAAGGAGATCGAGCAGGCGGAGGCCTTTGTGGCGCGGCTCAACAAGCGGGCACTCGCCATGGATGGAACCTGTACGGGGGAGCATGGCATCGGGCAGGGCAAGATGCGGTTTCTGGAAGAAGAGCTCGGAGACGCGGTCGATGTGATGCGGGCGGTCAAAGAGGCGATCGATCCGCTCAACATCATGAACCCGGGAAAAATCGTCGGGGCGAGGCGCATATAAGCGTCTCCCTGTGCCACCATGTGGCCGACGGCCTCTTTCATGCCGCTGGACCGCATTGGATCGAGCTGCACTGATCGGGGCGCAGAAAGAACGATCTAAGCCATTGATGGAGCACCGGAATAACCCGAATACCGGATTCCACTTGTCGGTCCGATGCTCTAGTGTAGAAGAACAGGCGTTTGAACCAGGGAGAGCGAACTGGCCCGGCTGTTTGTATTCTTCGGTGGACTTGTGGTGCTGGCGCTGACCTCGGCGCTGGTTGCCCCGTATTTCATCGACTGGAATCACTACCGATCCGCCTTTGAGCGGGAAGCGGGGCGGGTGCTCGGCCGCGAGGTGCGGGTGGAGGGCAGCGCAAGGGCGCGGCTTTTGCCATTTCCTTCGCTGACTTTCACCGATGTGGTCGTGGCTGGCGAGACGCGGGATGCGCCGGGCATGACGGTGGATGAATTCTCCATGCATGCCGAGCTTGCGCCGTTCCTGCGCGGCGAAGTGCTGATTTTCGACATGCAGCTCACGCGGCCGCGGGCGCGCATCGCGGTTGCCGCAGATGGCGGCATCGACTGGGCCGTGCGGCCTTCCGGACCGTTCGACCCGCGCCAGGTGACGCTCGAGAATGTCACCATCGTCGATGGTTCGGTCACGCTGCGCCACGCTGCGAGCGGACAGATTCATCAGGTTTCCGACATAGACGCGGAGCTTTCGGCGCGCACCCTGGCGGGGCCGTGGCGGATTGGAGGATCGTTGGCGTTCGACGGTTTGCCAATGCGGATTTCCGTCTCGACGGGAACGCTGGGCGATGACGGGCGCATGCGGCTGCGGATCGACGCTCTGCCCGAGGGAGCGCCGATCAGGCTGGCCACGGACGGTCAGGCCTATATCGACGTTGGAGCGGCCTACTATGACGGTACGTTTGCGCTCAACACCTATACCCGGGAGGCGATGGCCGCCCTGCGCAAGGAAGAGGAGCGACCGCTGGCGCTCACCACGGCAGCGGCGACCAACCGCCTGTCGGGCAGTTTCGACCTGAGGCACGACCGGCTTGCGGTGGATATGTTTCGCTTCGAGACCGGACCGGTCGACGCGCCATACCGCGCCGAAGGGCGGGCGAGCCTCGATTTTGGCGACGCGCCGCGTTTTTTCATAGAGGCGGATGGCGCCCAGCTTCGTTTCGAACCGGAGGAGGGGCAGGGCGGTTCCATCGCCGGACTTGATCTCAACGCGCGCTTCGATGCGTTTGCGGGCCTGATGCGCGCTTTGCCGGCGCCGGGCATACCAGGCCAAGTCTCGATCAACCTGCCGGCTATCGTGGCCGGCGATACGACGATCCGCAATATCGAACTGCGGGCGGAGCCGGCGGAGGGCGGCTGGTCGATCGGCTCAGTGGCGGCGACCCTGCCGGGGCGCACCCAGTTCGAGGCCAATGGTCTTCTCACCACAAGCGACACCCTTGCGTTCAGCGGACACATGCTGCTTGCGATCGGACAGCCATCGGGCTTTGCCGCCTGGGTTTCGCGCGATGTGGACGATGCCATCCGCCGGCTTCCTTCGGCCGGTTTCAGCGCGGATGTGAACCTTTCGCGCAGCACGCAGAGCTTCGACGCGCTGGAACTTATTCTTGGCGATGCGCGCTTCAACGGGCGCGTGGAGCGGCGCGAACCGGACAATGCAAAGCCCTCTCTGGAGGTCGCGCTCGACGGGGAGGCGCTCGATCTCGACGGTATTCAGGCCTTCATGTCGCTCTTCGTGAACGATGCGGGCGTGAACAGGCTTGCCGGCCATGACGTGGACCTCGCCGTGAAGGCGGGCCCTGTCTCGGTCGAGGGGTTGAAGGCCGAAACGGTCGACACGGCCCTACGCCTGCGCGCGGGCGTGCTCGAGATCGACCGCCTGACGCTCGGCGGTCTTGCCGGCGCCCAGCTCAGCGCCACGGGGCAGATACGCGATTTCTCCACGGCGCCCACGGGACAGATCGATGCAACCATCCTGTCGACCGATCTGGCGGACCTTGCGGTGATGCTTGCCGGCAGATTTCCCCAGAACCGGCTTTTCGAAGCCATAGCCCGCCGGGCGCAGGCCTTTCCCGGTCTTTTTGAGGATACGGAAATCAACGTCATCGCAAGTGCTGCCGACAACAATGACGGCACTGTCGGGCTTGCGGTGAGCGCGGAAGGGGTTGCCGGTGGCACCGATATCGGTCTTTCGCTTTCCGACCGCAGTCCCCGGGAAGAACTGCTTCAGGGGGACTTCAAGCTTTCCGTTACGGCCAGGAACGACGATGCGGCGGTTCTCTACGGTCTCGCCGGATTGCCGGCGCTTCCGCTCGGCCTCGTCGGAGAGGCAAGGCTCGAACTCTCCGCTGCCGGTTCGCTGGCGAATGCGGTCCGGACAAAGGCGACTGTCACGGGCGAGGGATTTGCTGCCTCGTTCGACGGGGGGCTTGCCAATGCGCTTTCCACTCCGTCTCTCGACGGCAAAGTGCGCATCGAGACCACCGATATCGAACCGTGGCTGGCGGCGGGCGGTGTCGTCCTGCCGGGGTTCGGCCTCGGATTGCCTGTCGAACTCGCAGCCGCGCTCGAGTGGAGCGAGGAGGTCGTGGTTCTTTCCGGACTTGCCGGAGCCGTGGCCGGTAGCGATGTGAGCGGTGATTTCAACATTGTGCTCGATGGCGGCAAGCCGCGTGTCGACGGGGCGCTTCGCATGGCGCGTTTCGACCTTGCACCGGCGGCGGAACTCGTGCTGGGGCCGGATGTGCTTTCGGGCGAGGAAAGCGGGGCGTGGCCCGAAGAGCCTTTCGGCAGCGATGTCGATCTTCCGTTTTCAGCCGATCTCGACCTGCGGACAGACGCGCTCTGGGCCGGGTTTCTTTCCGCCGGGCAGGAGGCGAGCCTGAAGCTGAAGCTCGACGATGAAGGGCTGACGGTTTCCGATCTGAAGGCGGCGGCCTTCGACGGTTCGATCGACGGGTTTGCCACGCTGAAGAACAATGCCGGGACAGGGCTTTTGACAGCGCAGATCGGATTGAATGGCACGGCGCTTGAAGCGCTCATGCCGCAGGGGAACCTCGAAGGACGGCTGAGCGCCCGTGCCAGCGTTACCGCCAGCGGCAAGACCGTGAACGGCATGGCGTCGGCGTTGACGGGATCGGGTTCTGCCACATTGAAGGATTTGAGCATCCGGGGGCTGAACCCGGATGCACTGGCACTGATCCTCGAGAAGGCGGATGCGCTGGGCAATGAGATCGACACTGCAAAGACAGAGGTTTTTGCACCCGCGATGATCCGCGACGGGCGTTTCCAGGTGGGAAGCACCGAGTTTGCCTTCACCATCGCCGGCGGTGTGGCGCGCACGCCGCCCATGCGGCTTGAGGCCGAGAGGGCGACGCTGACAACGACAGCCTCCGCCGATCTGCAGTCCATGACGGTTGCGACGGATGGGGCGCTGGTGTTCGATCCCGGTCTCGAATCCGTTGTCGGTGCGGAACCGCGGGTGGATGTTACCGCTTCGGGGCCGTTCGGCGATGTGGGTTCGAGGCTGTCGGTGGGGCCGCTTGCGCAGTTTTTGACCCAGCGTGCGCTGGAGCGTGAGCAGGTGCGGGTGGAGCGAATGCAATCGGTGCTTCTGGAGAAGCAGAGACTGCGCCGCGAGACGCGCTACTTCGCTGCGCTTCAGACGGAAAGAGAGCGCGCTGAAGCCGAACGCCAGAGGCTTGAGCGCGAGCTTCGCCTGAAACGCGAGGAAGAGGAGGCCCGCCGCCAGGCGGAAGAACGGGCTGAAGCAGCACGCCGGGCCGCAGAGGCGGCGCGGGCAGCCGAAGCGCTGCAGCGCCAGGGGAGAAGCGCTCCCGAGGAGAACGTTGCGCCGCGCGAAGTGGAGCGTGCCCCGCTGGAGGCGCCGGAGGGTGCGAATTCTCCAGATGCGGTTTCGGAATTTTTCCGCTCAAAGAACCTTTCGCCCGACCGGCTCCGCGAGCTTCTGGGGAACGACGGGGGCGTCAACTGAAGCGTTTCCACTTTTCGATCCGATGCTCTGATGGTCAGCAGGCCCGGGACGCCCGGGCTTTCAGGTCGTGAAGCACGTAGAGCCGGAGTTCGGAAGAGAGATTGCTTTCTTCGTCCCGCCGCGCGTCGAGCTCGGCTATGAGTGCGGCGAGCGACATCTTGCGGCGCCGGGCGATCGCTTCCAGTTCTTCCAGGAAAGGCGCTTCGAGAGAGACGCTTGTGCGGTGGCCGCGAATGCTCACCGAACGCTTGGCGATCCGGCTCATCTGGGATCGTTGTCCCGGCTCTTTTCGCGCCTGTGCCCGTCGAGCCGAGCGACCAGACCCGCCTTTGCACTTTCTTCCAGCGCACACTCGCCTCTGGTGCGGCCGTGGCGGATGCGGTTTTCAGTGGCGCGCTGCTCTTTCTCTTCGCGGGCGCGGCGTTTGCGCCTTTGCCGGAGATTGACCAGTTCGCCCATGGTCACTTCTTCCGAAATGCGTCGAGCGAGACGACTTCCGCTCCCTTGCTTTCGGATGCCGGCGCATCCTCCTGCACGGGCTCGGCTTCGGCTTCCGCCTTGTCCTTCCTGGCCTTTTTCGCAGGCTTCTTCTTTGCCGCGGGCTTTTGCGGTTCTTCCGCAGCGTCCTCCGGGTGAACCTCGGTGATGTCCGCCGTCTGTTCGCTCTGCTCCGGCTTTACGTCGAATTCGAGCTCGAAATTCACCGACGGGTCGTAAAACCCCCGGACGGCGGAGAAAGGCACGCTCAGCATTTCGGGAACATCCGCAAAGGACAAGCCGACCTCGAAGCCGGTCTCGGTGACTTTGAGATCCCAGTACTGATACTGCAATACGATTGTCATCTGCTCGGGATAACGCTCGCGCAGGCGCGAGGAAACGCGCACACCCGGAGCGTTGGTGAGAAAGGTGATGAAGAAGTGATGCTCACCGGGCAAGCCGGTGCGCGCAACTTCCGCCAGCACCTTGCGCATCACGCCGCGCAGAGCGTCCTGAGCGAGAATATCGTATCTTATGCGGTCTTCGGCCATCAACGCGAACCGGTTTGTGAATCTTTGACCTACCTCTAATCAAGGACCGCGCTCAGGTAAACCGGCAAAAAGACGGGTTCCGCTACGTCAGGCGGGGAGAGCCCTGCCGACGCGGGTCGTTTCTTCGCCCTCTTTACCGTTCCTGCGGTAGGCGCGCAGGAAGGTCTTGACCGCGCGGGCGGTTACTTCCTGTAGTCGGTCGTTTTCCAGTTTCTCGCCAAAAAGGGCGGGGATATGGAGCTCGGCGTTCACCAGTGCGATGAACTGGCGCGTGGCGACGTCGGGGTCGTCAAGTTCGAGATGCCCCGCATAGGCAAGACGGGCGAAGCGGGCTGCCAGTGCAGACCAGACCTTGCCCGGTCCTTCCGTGCGCCAGCCTGCAAACAGGTGAGGATGCCGCTCCCCTTCGCTTTGAATGAGTTTGCGAAGATATTTGCCATCTTCGTCGCACAGGCATTTCTGCGTCAGGCGCATGGCAAAGGCGACGAGTTCTTTTTCAAGATCTACTGGCTGATCCGGAAAGGTCGACAGAACCTCGAAACTGCGTGCGTTGCAACGCTGGGTGATTTCGGTGACCACAGCGGCGAAGAGCTTGTCCTTGTCGCCATAGTGATTGTAGACGGTTTGCCGCGAAGCGCCGGCTTCGGCGGCGATCATGTCGATGTTCGCGCCCGTATAGCCTTCCCGACAGAAAACCCGTGCACCCGCTTCCAGAATGGACAGGCGCTTGGCGGCGTGTCCGCGTGTCGGGAGCCTGTCAGTAGCGTTGATCGTATGCATTAAAAACATATATGTGTGATTGACATATTAGACAAGGATGTCCAAAAATATAGTCAATCAAGATCAGGTTTGTTGCCCGCGCTGTTTTTGCTCTGCCATGTTTGGGGCCATGTCGGGCCTCTCTCCAGTTTTTCGTCTTTGGTTTGAAGCCCGTTGTGGCGACCATTTTTTGAAAGTGCAAATCCATGAACACGAGATTCCTGCGCATCGCGCTGGTGCTTGGCCTTTTGACCGCTGTGGGGCCGTTCGCCATCGACATGTATCTGCCGGCGCTGCCGTCGATCGGCACCGATCTCAATGCGGACACCGTGCCGGTGCAGATGTCTCTTCTGGTGTTTTTTCTGTCGATGGGACTGGCGCAGATCATCGTCGGGCCGATTTCCGACATGGTGGGCCGCAAGGCGCCGCTTTATGCGGGGCTGGCTGTGTTCATCATCGGCAGCATCGGCTCGGCGCTGGCGACGAGCATCGAGATGCTGATCGCGTTCCGTTTCCTGCAGGGGCTGGGCGCGTCGGCCGGCATGGTGGTGCCGCGCGCGGTTGTGCGCGATCTTCACACCGGTACGGAAGCCGCCCGGCTGATGTCTCTCCTGATGCTGGTCTTCTCCATCTCGCCCATTCTGGCGCCGCTTACGGGCAGCGTGATCATCGCCACGCTCGGCTGGCGGGCGGTGTTCTGGTCGGTGACCATTGCGGCAGTCCTGGGTGTTTTCCTTCTGGCGACTGCCCTGAAGGAGACAAGGCCCGTCGGGGAACGGAAGGGGAGTTCGCTGCGCAGCGCGCTTACCGGGTATCGTTTTCTCCTGGGCGACCGGAAATTCATGGGGCTGACCTTTATCGGCGGGTTCGGCATTTCCAGCTTCTTCGTTTATCTGTCGAATTCGTCGTTTGTGCTGATCGACCATTACGGGCTGACGCCGATGCTCTATAGCGTGTTCTTTTCCATGAACGCGGTGGCGTTTTTCACCATGTCGCAGCTTACCGGGCGGTTGACCGAGCGTTATGGACTGCGCCGAGTGGTGAGGGTTGCGGTCATCTCCTATGCGACGACCATTGTGGCCCTGCTGGCGGTGATGGCATCCGGTCTGCAGTCACTCTGGGTGCTCGCTTCGTTTCTTTTTGTCGGCTACGGGTTCCTGGGTCTGGTCATTCCGACGACTTCGGTGCTTGCGATGGATGATCACGGCACCATAGCCGGCACGGCCTCGGCGCTTATGGGAACGCTGCATTTTGCCATCGGGGCCATGGCGATGGCCATCTCGGGCCTGTTCTTTGACGGAACGCCATTGCCGATGGTGACGAGCATTGCCGTGTGTGCCGTGCTTGCGCTTGCGTTGACCCATCTGACGCTGGGACGCGATGAACAGCCTGCGAGGGCTGCCGCAGAGTGAGGTCGGGTGTGCCTGACAGGGTGGGTTCTGGAAGGGCGCTCGGGCGCCCTTTCTTTTTCGCGCAAAAGGCTGACGCCTGCCGGGAGGGCGGAAACTCATAAATTCGAAGAAAGGGAAAAGTGAAGGCTTCTGTTGCCAGGTGCCTTCGAACCCCGCCTGAAAGTGCGAACCCTCAGGAGTTTAAGTGAAGCTGTCGCACCGCATTAAGCAGCGAGACGTGCCTCCGCATAGTTGTCGTTTGCAACTACTGGTTTGACCCGATAACGGTGGTATCATGCCGAGCGAAAGTCCGATCTTTACACCCTCGTCGATCCTGTTTCGCCCCCATCAGAAGCCGTCTGCGGGCTGGTTGCCCCGGGCGGTTTCTGGTGGAGGCGCCGGGCACTGCCCCCGGGTCCGAATGGTTTATTACACCGTCAGTTTATCGCCATAGTCGGTCAAGCCGACGCAGCGAATATAGTGAGACAGCCGCACCAAGAAAAGGGGGATTTTGGCGAAAAGGCTTTTCGGCATTGACTTGGCGTCATGCTTTGCGGAATGTCTGCAACGGTGTGGGAAGGAACTTTGGCAAACGTTGAGGTTGCGTTGGTGGCCGGATCGTGTCGAAGGGGCCCACGATTTGAAACGAGGGAAAAGTCATGGCCGATTATCTCGCGGATGTCCGCAAATATGATGCAACCGCTGACGAAGATACCGTCAACAAGATCGTGAAGCATCTTGGCATCGCGCTGCGCAACAGGGACTCGTCTCTGGTCTCTTGCAGCGATTCCAGCGAACTTGATCGCGTGCGCGAGAGCTGGTGCATGAAGAAGCTCGGCGAAACCGACGGCGCGAAATGCGATTCCATCATCGAAAAGGTCTGCGAGACGATGTCGGGCGACAATTCGAAAAGCCGCGTGACCTTCTACTATCTTGTGGCAAAGCATCTGGGCAAACTGTCCAGCCTCTGAGCCGCCACGCGATCTGACCTTCAAGCGCCTCCTCCCTGCCGGTGGGGGCGTTTTCATTTGCGCGTGTGGACGAGACCGATATTCGCGGTGCCTGCACTTTTCGTGCCGGTCGGCTGCTTTATGATGCGGCGATAACGCCAGCCCGAATCGGACCGCCATGCGCCAGTATCTCGATCTTCTTTCCCACGTCCTCGAAAACGGCGTCGACCGCGACGACCGCACGGGAACCGGTACACGCGGCGTTTTCGGCTATCAGATGCGTTTCGATCTGGAGCAGGGGTTCCCGGTTCTCACCACCAAGAAGCTGCACCTGCGCTCGATCATTCACGAGCTGCTGTGGTTTCTGAAGGGCGACACGAATATCGGTTATCTGAAAGAAAACGGCGTTTCGATCTGGGACGAATGGGCGGATGAGAATGGCGACCTCGGCCCGGTCTATGGCGCGCAATGGCGTTCGTGGCCGGCATCTGATGGCGGGCAGATCGACCAGATTGCGACGCTTCTGAAAGGCCTGCGTGACAACCCTCATTCGCGGCGGCATGTGGTTTCGGCCTGGAACCCGGCGGAGGTCGATTCCATGGCGCTGCCGCCATGCCACTGCCTGTTCCAGTTTCATGTGGCCAATGGGCGGCTCTCCTGTCAGCTCTACCAACGCTCCGCCGATATCTTTCTCGGCGTGCCCTTCAACATCGCTTCCTATGCGCTTCTGACCATGATGGTGGCCCAGGTGACGGGGCTGCGCGCCGGCGATTTCGTGCACACGCTGGGCGATGCGCATCTTTATTCCAACCATTTCGACCAGGCGCGCGAGCAGCTGACACGCACACCAAAGCCGCTGCCGACGATGTGGATCAATCCGGACGTCACCGATCTCTTTGCCTTCCGGTTCGAGGATTTCCGGCTTGATGGCTATGTGGCGGATCCGTCGATCCGCGCGCCGATCGCGGTTTGACCGGGGAGGGTCTGATGAGTGTCGAACTGGTCGTTGCAATGGCGCAAAACGGGGTGATCGGGCGTGACGGCGATCTGCCGTGGCGGCTTTCGACCGATCTCAAGCGCTTCAAGGCCATCACCATGGGCAAGCCCGTAATCATGGGGCGCAAGACCTGGGAGAGCATTGGCAAGCCATTGCCGGGGCGGCGCAACATCGTCGTCACGCGGCAGGCGGACTATACAGCCGAAGGGGCTGAATGCGTGTCATCGCTGGATGTCGCGCTTGCACTTGCTGCAGGTGGCGCCGCCGGTGCAGATGTCTGTGTCATCGGCGGTGGGCAGATATATGCGGAAGCGATCGACAAGGCCGACCGCCTGCATGTCACCCATGTGGATGCGCAGATTGACGGGGACACCGTGTTCCCTGAAATTGCCCCTGAAATCTGGGAGGAGGTATCTCGCGAGGAGGTGCCTGCCGGCGAAAAGGACGTTTACGCCACCTCCTATGTGGTCTACCAACGACGCTGAAGAGGCAGGGCAGGGCTCTCTTTTCGCTGGAAAGAGCGGGAAACGCGGCGGGCTGCCGCGTTGAAAGAGGATTTGCCGCTACCTATAACTGACCGGATGGGAGAGCTGTCCTCGGCGGACGGAACCCGGATCGAGAAAAGGAACAAGAATGCCCTGGAACAATCAAAGTGGCGGAGGCGGCCCTTGGGGCGGCGGCAATAACGGAGGCCCCTGGGATCAGGGACCGCGTGGGCCGAGTGGACCGCAGGGATCTCCGCCCGATCTGGAAGAGATCATCAAACGTGGCCAGGACCGGCTGAAAAACGTGCTGCCGGGCGGCGGCGGCATCAGCCCGGCCATGATCGGACTGGTGCTGATCGCGCTGGCCGGTCTGTGGCTTTTCAAATCCGTCTATACGGTGCAGCCGGACGAACTGGCGGTCGAGCTGCGTTTCGGCAAGCCGAAGCCCGAGCTTTCCGAGCCGGGCCTGCATTTCCACTGGTGGCCGATCGAGACCGTCGAGAAGGCATCCGTCGCCGAACGGCTTGTCGATATCGGCCAGACGCGGGGCGGGGCTTCGAGCGGCCTCATGCTCTCGGGCGATCAGAACATCGTCGATGTGAAGTTTTCCGTGGCTTATCAGGTCGCTGATCCTTCCGCCTACCTGTTCAATGTCGCCAATCCCGACGAGACGTTGCGCCAGGTGGCCGAGAGCGCCATGCGCGAAGTGGTTGGGCGCCGTCCGGCGCAGGACATCTTCCGTGACGACCGCCAGGGCATCGCAGAAGATGTGCGCCTGACCATCCAGACCGCGCTCGACGAATACGGCACGGGGCTGACGGTCAACGCCCTTTCGATCGAGGATGCCGCACCGCCGCGCGAAGTGGCCGACGCGTTCGACGAGGTGCAGCGCGCCGAGCAGGATGAAGACCGCTTTGTCGAGGAGTCCAACCAGTACTCCAACCAGCAGCTCGGTCAGGCGCGCGGTGAAGCCGCGCAGATCCGCGAAGAGGCGGCCGCCTACAAGAACCGTGTCGTTCAGGAAGCCGAAGGTGAGGCGCAGCGCTTCATCTCCGTTTATGACGAATACGCCAAGGCTCCCGAGGTGACGCGCAAGCGTCTCTTCCTGGAGACGATGGAAGGCGTGCTGCAGGGTTCGAACAAGGTGATTGTCGAGCAGAATGGCGGCCCCGGTGTGGTGCCCTATCTGCCCTTGCCCGAACTTCGCCAGCAATCGCAGCAGCAGCCGCGTGGAACCGCGGGAGGGAGCAACTGATGTCCAACCGTCTTCCCATACTCGTCGTTATCGGCGCGGTTCTGCTGTTCCTGGTCTACTCGGCGATCTTCGTCGTCAACGAGCGGCAGCAGGCCATCGTCCTTCGCTTTGGTGAAATAGTCGATGTGAAGACCGAACCCGGTCTCTACTTCAAACTGCCTTTCGCATTCCTCGAGGCGGACAATGTCCAGATCATCGAAGACCGCATCCTGCGCTTCGATCTCGATGACATCCGCGTGCAGGTTTCGGGCGGCAAGTTCTACGAAGTGGACGCGTTCATCGCCTATTCGATCAACGATCCCCGCCGTTTCCGACAGGCTGTGTCGGGCAGTGTTGCGCTGGCCGAGCAGCGGCTGCGCACACGTCTCGATGCTGCCCTGCGTCGTGTCTACGGTCTGCGTGGCTTCGAGGCGGCGCTTTCGGAAGAGCGTGCATCGATGATGCGTGAAGTTGCCGAGGAACTGCGGCCTGCCGCGGCTTCGCTGGGGCTTGAGATCGAGGATGTGCGCATTCGCCGGACCGATCTGACGGCTGAGGTCTCGCAGCAGACTTACGATCGCATGAAGGCGGAGCGTCTGGCTGAAGCCGAGCGTCTGCGCGCACGCGGCCGCGAGGCTGCCGCACGCATTCGCGCCCGTGCTGACCGCGAGGTGGTCGAAATTCTGGCGGCTGCCCAGCGCGAGTCGGAGATCCTGCGCGGTGAAGGCGAGGCTGAACGCAACGCCATCTTCGCCAATGCCTTTTCGCGCGATGAGGACTTTTTCGAGTTCTATCGTTCGATGAGCGCATATCAGCAGGCGCTCGATCCAAGCGGAACCACGATGCTTCTGTCGCCCGATTCGGAATTTTTCCGCTTCTTCAACGACTCGAGCGGTGGTGGTGCGCGTAGCTCTGCACCGGCCGCGCCGGGCGCGACCGCCGGCCAGTAACCGGCGGCTGGAATGAGCGATTTCATCGCCGCCCTGGGCCTGGTTCTCGTTATCGAGGGCCTGGTCTATGGCGGCATGCCGAGGCTGGCCAGGCGCCTTGCCGAACAGGTTCTCGACATGCCGGACAGCGCGTTGCGCACGGCCGGCATCGCCGCCATGGTTCTTGGGGTGGTCGTGGTCTGGCTCGTTCGAGGATAAATCTAATTTGCGGCCCGTATGGAAACGCCATGCGGGCCGCAAACGTGCCGTAATCAGGCTCGATCATGCAGATGTGAAATGCCTGTTAATGGAATTCGGGCAGTGTTCCGCCTAAGCTTCCCTTCCGGCTACGGGCCGTTCCACCACGCAAGCCATCTGGAGAAACGCTCTCAATGATCCCGACGAAGATTTTACGCGCCACGCGGGTGGCACCAGTGGCCGCTCTGATTGCGCTGGGCGGTCTCACCTCGACACCGGTGATCCTGAGCCAGCAGGCGCGGGCGGAAGGCCCGGCTTCAGTGGCAGACCTTGCAGAGCGGCTTGCCGGCGCGGTCGTCAATATCTCCACTTCCCGCTCGACCGGTGGCGGTGCGTCGGGCCGTGTCCCGCTGCCCAAGCTGCCGGAAGGCTCGCCGCTGCAGGAGTTTTTCGACGATTTCTTCCAGGACGAGCCTGAACAGGATCATGAGCCGCGACAAGCGCAGTCCCTTGGTTCCGGCTTTGTGATCGATGCGGAAGAAGGCATCGTCGTCACCAACAATCATGTCATCTCCGGTGCCGACGAAATCGTGGTCAATTTCACCGACGGTGGCAAACTCGATGCCGAGCTGCTGGGCGTCGACACCAAAACCGATCTTGCGGTGCTTAAGGTCGATGCTAGCAAACGCAAGCTGCAGGACGTTCCGTTCGGCGATTCCGACAAGATGCGGATCGGCGACTGGGTCATGGCCATCGGCAACCCGTTCGGTCTTGGCGGCACGGTGACGGTCGGCATCGTCTCGGCGCGCAACCGCGAAATCGGTTCGGGTCCCTATGACGATTTCATCCAGACGGATGCGGCCATCAACCGTGGCAATTCCGGAGGCCCGCTGTTCAACATGGACGGTGAGGTGATCGGCATCAACACGGCCATCATTTCGCCGACCGGCGGGTCCATCGGCATTGGCTTCTCCATTCCTTCTGCACTGGCGATCAAGGTGGTCGATCAGTTGCGCGAATTCGGCGAGACGCGGCGCGGCTGGCTTGGCGTGCGCATTCAGGAAGTCACGGATGAAATCGCCGAAAGCCTGGGCATGGAAAAAGCCATGGGAGCGATGGTGAGCGGCGTCATCGAAGGTGGTCCGGTGGACGATGGCTCCATTCAGCCCGGCGACGTGATCGTGGAGTTTGACGGTAAGGCCGTCGAGAATGTGCGTGAGCTGCCGCGCATTGTGGCCGAGAGCCCGGTTGGCAAGGAAGTCGACGTCACGGTTGTGCGAAAGGGCCAGGAAGAGACCGTGCGGGTGACGCTCGGACGGCTGGAAGACAGTGAAAAACTGGCCTCCGCTGAAACGAAGGAAGACAAATCCGAAGGCGAGGGAGACGTGGTTTCGTCTGCTGCAGTTCTTGGCATGCACATGGCAGCACTCGATGACGAACTGCGCGAACGGTTCGAGATTTCCGCCGACGTCAATGGCGTCGTCGTCACCGAGGTGGACGAGGATTCGCCCGCTTCCACAAAGGGTGTGACGGCAGGCGACGTGATTGTGGAAATCGCTCAGGCCACCGTCTCGACCCCCAAGGAGGCTCTGGACCGACTGGAGGAACTGAAAGGGCAGGGTCGCCGCAACGCGCTTCTGATGCTCGCTTCCAAGAACGGGGAGCTGCGCTTCGTGACACTGCGGATGGACTGACCCTTCAGCAAATATTACCGCAGATACAAAAACGGCCCGGAAGCGATTGCAACCGGGCCGTTTCGTTATCCCTGCCGGGCGCGCCAATCTGCCTGTGACAGCCGGTAGAGTGCATGCGGCTTGAGATGCGGATGGCTGTCCGGGACGCCCGGGTGATCGAAATCGCCCGCTGGATCGTGGCGCATGCCGATGCGGCGCATGACGGCGATGGAGCGGTCGTTGTCGACCACGGCGAAGGAGACGATTTCATCGAGATCGAGAATGTCAAAGCCAAACGCAAGCCACCCCCGCGCGGCTTCCGTAACATAGCCCTTGCCCCAGAATTCGGGCGCGAGACGCCAGCCGATCTCGATAGACCCTTCAGGCAAATTGGCCAGGCCTGCTGGCTTGTGCAGCCCCACAAAGCCGAGGGGCTGGCCGGTTTCCTTCAGGGCCGCCGCGGCAAACCCGAAGCCATTCCGCGTGATGCCGTCACGGATGAGGTCCATAACGGCGTCCGCTTCATCGCGGTTTCTGCGGAAAGGAAAGAACTCCATGATCGTGTCATCGGAGTTGATGTGGTGGAAGAACGGGCGGTCTTCTTCACGCCAGTTGCGCAGGATCAGACGTTCGGTCTCAAGCAGTGTCACAGGACGAACTCCTCCTCACGGTAGCCCTGCAGGAACAGGAGTGCGGTCAAATCTCCGTGGTCGATGCGCACGCCTGCCTGGGCGGCAACGGCGGGCTTGGCATGAAGGGCGACACCAAGTCCGGCCAGCCCGAGCATGTCGAGGTCGTTTGCGCCGTCACCGACCGCCAGAACATCCTCGCGCGTAAGCCCGCGCTCCGCTGCGAGGCGGTCGAGCGCTTCGGCTTTGGCAGCGCGACCCAGAATGGGTTTGGCAACCTCGCCGCTGAGCTTTCCGTCAGCGACCAGAAGCTGGTTCGCCTGCTGTGTGTGGAAGCCGAGCTTATCGCCGACGGGACCGGTGAACTGTTCAAACCCGCCTGAAACGAGCGCGGTGAAGGCGCCGGCTGCCTTCATGGTGGCAACAAGCGCCGGACCGCCAGAGGCAAGCGTGATGCGTTTCTCGATCACGCTGTCGATCACGTCGAGGGGGAGGCCGCGGAGCAGGGCAACGCGCTCTTCCAGAGCCGGTTCGAAAGCGATTTCGCCGTTCATGGCGCGGCTGGTGATCGCGGCAACGGCGTCTTTCAGTCCGAGTTCGGCGGCCAGCTCATCAATGCATTCCTGGTCGATCATGGTGGAGTCCATGTCGGCAATCAGCATTTTTTTGCGCCGGCCTTTCGCTTCCTGCACCGCCACATCAACGGGGGCACCGGCTAGGGTTTCACGCAGGAGGGTTTCTGTTGCCGCGATCTCCAGTCCGGGCTTCAGGGCGATGTCACAGGCAAGGTTTTCCCCCAGCCAGTCGATCGCGCTTGCATCGAGCGCCTTCATGGCCATAGTCGCAACGTCCGGTGTGAGTGCGCGCTTCGCCGGATGGGAGATGAGTGTGGCAACGAGGGACATGGGTGCTTTCCGGAGTGTTGGGTGGCGGGCATGCTGAATGATGCGATCCTGATAGCCGGGCCAACCGCCAGCGGCAAGTCTGCGCTCGCGCTGCGCCTGGCCATGGAAACGGGCGGGGTGATCGTCAATGCCGACTCCATGCAGGTTTACGATGTGCTTCGCGTCCTTTCGGCGCGGCCGGGCGCGGACGATCTCGCCAGGGTTCCGCACCATCTTTACGGCCACGTGCCGCCTTCCGTCGCCTATTCGACCGGTGCCTGGCTGGAGGATGTGGCAGCGCTTGCAAAAATGGGAAGTCTTTCAGACCGTCGTCCGATTTTCGTTGGCGGCACGGGGCTTTATTTTCGCGCACTCCTCGATGGGATCGCGCCGACGCCACCAGTGCCCGAGGATGTGCGAAACCATTGGCGGCAGCGGCTTCTCGAGGAAGGACCGGAAGCGCTTCATCGCCTCCTGTCGGAACGCGATGCCGCCGCGGCAGGGGCAATCGGCGTCATGGACGGGCAGCGCATCACGCGGGCGCTGGAAGTTCACGATGCAACCGGCAGAGCGTTGAGCACGTGGCAAAATGAGACGACGGTGCCATTGGTCAAAAAAAGCGAATGCACCTGTATCGTGCTTGAGCCCGAGCGTGTTTTTGTCACCGAACAAATAGAGCGCCGCTTCGACAGCATGGTCGAGGAGGGGGCGCTCGACGAAGTGCGGGCTCTGCTTGCACTCGATCTTTCTGCTGCCCTGCCGGCGATGAAGGCAATCGGGGTCCCGGAACTTGCCGCGTATCTGCGAAACGAGTGTTCTCTGGAAGACGCCATCATGCGGGCAAAAACGGCCACGCGGCGCTATTCCAAGCGGCAGGCAACCTGGTTTCGGCATCAGCTTGGCGAGGACTGGCTAAGGCTTCCGATCGGGTCGCAAACAGGATCAGCGGATGAGCTTCTCAAGTTTATCAGAAGCAATCTGGGATAGCCCAAAGTCTGTCAGTTCTACCTGTGGAGATTAACCTTGCGTAAGTGAGACTGTGCGAGAACGGCAGAAAGGGTGTCGTTCGGGGCCAGCATGCGTTTCCACAAAGCGGAGTCGGCGTTTTTTGTATTCATTTCGCTCGTTCTCGGAGCGGGGGGGATGCTTGCCTATGCCTACTGGCTGCTGCGTTCGGATATCACCACTTTTCCTGTCCCCCAGGATCTCGGAAGTTTCATCCAGATATTGTTCATCACCGGTGTGCTCCTCGCCACGGCCACGATCTTCGGCGTCTTCTTCATCTATCCGCTGATCCGCACCCAGGTGCAGGAGGAGGGGAAGCTGCGGGCGATGACGGAGACGCTGAGTGCACGATCCGAATCCCTCCAGCATGCCGCGCTCACCGATAGCCTCACGGGAATGCAGAACCGCCGGTTTTTCGATGATGCATTGCGTGAATATCTCCAGGAGTTCCGCCGCATCGAAAAGCCGGTCGGCCTGATGGTGCTCGATCTCGATCACTTCAAGCAGGTCAACGACACACATGGTCACGATGTGGGCGATGAGGTGCTTCGCGCGGTGGCGCGGTGCCTGAAGGATCTGACGCGCTATCACGATGTGGTGGCGCGCATGGGGGGCGAGGAATTCGCCATCGTTGCTCCGAACATGAACAATGAATCGCTGGTGAAGCTGGCTGAACGCATTCGCCGCGCGGTCGGCGCGTTGACGATCGAGTCCTCGAACGTGAACATCCGGGTCACCATCAGTGTCGGCCTGTCGATCTGGAACGGTCGCGAGTCGGCTGAAGAGTTTTATCGCCGTGCCGACAAGATGCTCTACGAGGCCAAACGTCTGGGACGCAACCGCGTCTGCGCCTGACCGGCGAGCATTTTCCTCTTCAACGGGTTTTCGCGGAGCCAGTTTAACGGGCCTGCGGTGGCGTGCGCCTATGCGAACCGCAGCGATATGGACTCTCTGGCCGGCGTTTGGAATGGACGGGTGTACGCCCGTCAGCGGGTTCCGAACTTGCCCCGTGGATGGGGCGTCGCGCCTGCATAGCGGCTGACGCCGGGTGCTTCATGGGAGGGGGGCGCAGATGGGGCCGGGCGCCAATGCGCCGTGGTCTCGAGTGGCTGTGGGGCATACCCCCGGTCGCCAGCCTGTATGCCGGCGGGGACAGGGGCGCCGATATCGGGAGCTGTCTCCACCTGCGCGCGCACCGTGCGCCCGGTATCGCGCAGGCGACTGACGATCGAGGCGAGGTCGACTTCCCGGTCGATCTCCTCGGGGTTCGAGACCTTCTGCTTTTCGGTGTCCCGGACGCCCGGCAGGGCATGTGGCGGCAGGGCTTCGAACTTCATGCGCATGGTGGTCGCCACACCTTCGCCGAATGCGATGGCTTCGCGCCGGCCCATGGCAGACAGGAAGGAGAGCATGGAGGCGGACGAATCCGCAATTGCCGAGCGGATGATCGCCTGGTCCTGATCGTTGGCAAGCCGCATGGCGAATACCGTCGAGCACTGTGAGAGCACCGTCGGGTCAAGCTCGCCGGGGCGCTGGGTTACTACGCCGAGATAGCAGCCATATTTGCGGCCTTCCTTGGCGATGCGCGCCAGCGCGTGGCGGGTGGGCGCAAAGCCGAGCCGTGGGTCGGCCGGCATGTAGCGGTGAGCCTCTTCGCACACAACCAGGAGATTGAGCTTGCCTTCGCTCCATAGAGCCAGGTCGAAGGCGAGACGCGCCATGACCGAACAGACGGAGTTCACCACCTCCGGCGGCATGCCGGCCATCTCGAAACAGGTCACCGTCTTGCCATGGCTGGGAACACGGAAGAGCCTGCCGATCGTTTCGTGGATCGTATCCTCGATGACCCTCGCCGCAAACATGAAGCGGTAGCGGGGATCGCTGATGGCGGCTTCGATGCGCACCTTGAGACTACGGTAAAGCGGTCGCTCCACCTTGTTTTCGAGCAGGCCGATCCGTTCGTCTATCTCCTTGAGAACGTCGGCCATCCTATAGGGAACAGGTGTGTCGGCCGTCAGGCCACCGCCATCATTGCTGCGGCGCAGAGCAGCCGCGGTGCCGGGATTGCGGTAGTGATGCTTGGCATTGGGAATGAGGTCGCGGAGGAGTTCCACTTCTTCGGCGACGGGTTCGCGGCCCCGGAACAGAACTTCGACCAGTTCCTCGAGGCGAAACAGCCAGAACGGGAGGTCAAGCGTGTGCGTGTCGACCCGAACGGCGTGTTCTGGCAGGGCCGAGGCGAATTCGTTGTGCGGATCGAGGATCAGCACGCGCAGATCCGGCCGGGAGGCAATGGTCTTGCGCAGCAGAAGCGAGACGGCGGAGGATTTGCCAACGCCTGTGGTGCCGACCACCGCGAAGTGGCGGTTGAGCGTGTCGTCGACGGCGATGCAAGCGTCAATGGCTTCATCCTGCGACAGCTTGCCAATGACCGCCTGCTGGCGCCCGGCAAGATCGTAGACTGCCTGCAGGTCGCGTGAGCGGATGCGGTGCGCGGGTGCGCCGATATGCGGGTATTCGGTGATGCCCCGATCGAAAACCGGTTCGGCGCCACCGTCGCGGACTTCTCCGACCAGTTCGACGGAGATTGCGATGGGGTTGGCCTCGCCGTCGCGCCAGCGGTGTTGCGGCCGTTCGACGGCATAGACAAGGCCGACGGTGCGGGTCGCGCCCATGTTGATGGAAATCATCTTGCCGACGGTCCAGTGGTTTGACTGGCCGGGCTCGTCGATCTCGGTATCGGCGGCAATCGTGGCGCGGGCGCCATCGCAGTGAACCACATGGCCGAGCAGGCGCCGGCGTGGCTGATCGGCTGCGCGTCGTTCCTGCGACGTGGTTTCGCCCTGCGTTGTTCCACCTTCCACAAACATCATGCCACCCCGTTATCCCTAATCCCCAACCATAGCCGTACAAGGTTAAGACCCTGTGTTTGCGGATGGTTGAGGCGGGGTAAACAGGACCATTCAACTGGTCTGCTCAAGCCGGTTGACGGGGCGGCCAAGCAACCTTATTGTGCGCAGCCATGATGACAGGAAACATTCTTATCGTAGGAAGGCGCATGGGCAAGGCGGCGTAGCCGTCTGGCGAAAGCTCCCATGCGCGAAACACAGGCTCCTTCGGGGGCCTTTTTTATTGGCCCGGTGTTTCCTTGGGGGCAGCGGGCGGCTAAACCAACTTCGCCGGTTGACAGAATGGGCCGGCAGACAGAACGGAAAGACCAAGATGAACAAGGCAGTGTCGGAGCCAGCAGCGGATGCATCCGCCCATCACGAGATGACGGGGGCTGAAATCGTCGTGCAGGCGCTCAGGGATAACGGGGTCGAGAATATTTTCGGGTATCCGGGCGGCGCGGTGCTTCCCATCTATGATGAGCTCTTCCAGCAGGAAGAGGTCCGGCACATTCTCGTGCGTCATGAGCAGGGGGCAGGTCACGCGGCTGAAGGCTATGCGCGCGCCACCGGCAAGGCCGGCGTCATGCTGGTGACGTCGGGGCCGGGTGCTACCAATGCGGTGACGCCGTTGCAGGACGCCCTGATGGATTCCATTCCGCTTGTCTGCATCAGCGGCCAGGTGCCGACCGCTCTGATCGGTTCCGATGCTTTCCAGGAGTGCGACACGGTCGGCATCACCCGCCCGTGCACCAAACACAACTGGCTGGTGAAGGACGTGAACCAGCTTGCGGCAATCATCCACGAAGCCTTTCATGTGGCGACCACGGGGCGTCCGGGTCCTGTCGTTGTGGACATTCCCAAGGATATTCAGTTCGCCAAGGGAACGTACACACCGCCGCAGACGGCGCCACGCACCAGCTATAACCCGCAGGAGCAGGGCGATATCAACCAGATCAAGGCGGCGATCGAACTGATGGCACATGCCAAAAAGCCGGTGATCTATTCGGGTGGCGGCGTGATCAATGCCGGCCCCGAGGCGAGCCATCTCCTGCGTGAACTGGTGGAACTGACCGGGTTTCCGATCACCTCGACGCTGATGGGGCTGGGCGCTTATCCGGCTTCCGGCGACAACTGGCTCGGCATGCTGGGCATGCACGGCACCTATGAAGCCAATATGGCGATGCATGATTGCGACGTGATGCTGTGTATCGGCGCGCGTTTCGACGACCGCATCACCGGACGCCTCGACGCTTTCTCGCCCAATTCACGCAAGATTCACATCGACATCGACCCCTCCTCGATCAACAAGAATGTCCGCGTCGACGTGCCGATCATCGGTGATGCCGGCCGGATTCTCGAGGATCTGGTGCGCCTGTGGCGCGCGACGGCCAAGGCCGACAAGGCTGCGCTCAAGCCATGGTGGACGCAGATCGATATCTGGCGGGCGCGCGATTCTCTGGCCTACAGGCCGAACGAGGACGTGATCATGCCGCAATACGCGATCCAGCGGCTCTACGAACTGACCAGGGACCGCGACGTCTATGTCACGACCGAGGTCGGTCAGCACCAGATGTGGGCCGCCCAGCATTTCGGCTTCGAAGCCCCCAATCGCTGGATGACGTCGGGTGGTCTGGGCACGATGGGGTATGGTCTCCCGGCGGCGCTGGGCGTTCAGATCGCGCATCCCGATGCGCTGGTGATCGACATTGCCGGCGATGCCTCGGTGCAGATGACCATTCAGGAGATGAGCGCGGCGGTCCAGCACAATGCGCCGATCAAGATCTTCATCCTGAACAACCAGTATATGGGCATGGTGCGTCAGTGGCAGCAGCTTCTGCACGGCAACCGCCTGTCGCACTCCTACACCGAGGCGATGCCCGATTTCGTCAAGCTGGCCGAAGCCTATGGCTGCCACGGCATCATGTGCGACAAGCCGGCGGCGCTGGACGATGCAATCCGCGAGATGATCGAGGTGGACAAGCCGGTGATCTTCGACTGCCGTGTTGCCGCACTTGCCAACTGCTTCCCGATGATCCCGTCCGGCAAGGCACACAACGAGATGCTGCTTCCCGACGAGGCCAGCGACGAGGCGGTCGCCAACGCGATCGACGAAAAGGGCCGGCAACTGGTCTGACGGGGCAGGGACGCCTTGTCGGGACGGCAAGGCGCTTTGTTTCCAGTCAGTTACAAGATGGTTTTGCAAAAGAGATTCATGCAATGAACGCGCAGCTACAACCCACCGGCTCTGCCTATTTCATCACCAAGGAGACCGAAGCCGCCGAAACGCACACGCTGGCGGTTCTGGTAGACAACGAACCGGGCGTTCTTGCCCGCGTCATCGGCCTGTTTTCCGGCCGGGGCTACAACATCGACAGCCTGACCGTTTCTGAGACGGAGCACGAGCGGCATCTCTCGCGCATCACCATCGTGACGCGCGGTACGGGCCACGTTCTCGAACAGATCAAGCATCAGCTCGAGCGTATCGTGCCCGTTCACCGGGTGATCGATCTTTCAGTCGTTGCCGACGAACGTGGCCATGACCGGCCGATGGAACGCGAACTCGCGCTGGTGAAGGTGAGGGGACAGGGCGATGACCGCGTAGAGGCGCTCCGTCTCGCCGATGCCTTCCGCGCGCAGGTGATCGACGCCAATACGGAGCACTTCATTTTCGAGATCACGGGGCGCGTTTCCAAGATCGAGCAGTTCATCGCCATCATGAAGCCGCTTGGCCTTGTCGAGGTCTGCCGTACCGGCGTTGCAGCGATGAACCGCGGTCCGGAGGGCATGTAGAGGTCTCCCGGCTGCGGGAAGGGACAATTTTTCGGCGCAGGGTGACAAGTTTCAAATGGCCTGCGCCGCAAACCGGGTCAATAATACTGACATTCAAACCCTCTGTCGGATTCCTGCCTGGGAGCAAACGGATGTCGCCCGACGTCTTCCTTGCCTTGCTGATTTTTTCTTTCGTTTCCTCGGTCACGCCGGGGCCCAACAATTTCATGCTGCTGGCTTCCGGCGTAAATTTCGGCTTTCGGCGCACCATTCCGCACATGTTTGGAATTGCCGGGGGTTTTGCCTCGCTGCTTCTGGCGGTTGGCTTTGGCCTGGGCGCGGTGCTTACGGCCATGCCGGCTCTTCATGTGGTGCTGAAAGTCGCCGGTGGCGCTTACCTGCTCTATCTTGCGTGGCGCATCGCCATGTCGCGGGCCCTCAGTCAGGGTGGCGACGGCAAGTCCGAACCGATGACGTTTCTGGAAGCTGCCGCCTTTCAGTGGGTCAACCCGAAGGCCTGGGTCATGGCGTTGACCGCGATGGCGGTCTACACGGATCCGGCTGCACCATTTCTCACCGTTCTCCTGGTGGCGCTCGCCTTTGTGATCGTCAATTTTCCAAGCGTTTCCGTCTGGGCCGGCTTTGGGGTCGCGCTGCGCGGTTTTCTGGCCGATCCCGTCCGCCTCAAATGGTTCAATATCGCCATGGGTGTGGCGCTGGCCGCTACGCTTTGGCCAATGCTGCGCTAGGGTCAGGACCCATTAATATGATCACAATGGCGTTCGATAGACCAAGAGATGCAAGGAGAAGCCCGCAGAGCGGGGTCTTCCCCCCGGTCAAGGGCTTTGACGCGGCAGATCGCCGGTCTATCGAGCGTCCTTCGGATCGGCCTCATTTGCACGGCCTACTTTGTCGCAAGACCTTGAAAGACGTGAAGTCTTCCTGCGGCCTTGCTTCGCGTATCCGCACAAATCAGGCCGACCATTGCGACCATATTAATGGGTCCTGACCCTAGATCGAATCCGAGACAACGAAACCGGCCGGTAACGGAACCGGCCGGTAACGGAACCGGCCGGTAACGAAACCGGACTGGCCGCACCGGATCGTCAACTTGCATATTTCTAATTAGCCGGCTACTTTATTTCTCCACGCAGCTTGGCGGAGTGGTCGGATGGCGAAGCTCGATGAAGCCACGGTGACGTGGCGGCTGTTCCTGTCCGTATTCGCGCTCTCTCTCCTTCTGTTTGCCATCGGCTGGATAACCCATGAACCGCCCGACAAGAGGCCTCTGCTCGATGTCGTGGGCGGTGGATTTACCGTCGATCACAACACGGCGGAGATTCACTACGATCTTTCAGTGAGGGAAATTCGACCGCTGCGGCACGGCATGATCATCGAGGCAGATTTCGAGGACCCGGCCGGAAATGGCTACTATGTCGTGCGCGAGCGGGTCCAGCGCTGGCGCAGGCGATACAGTCTGCGTTCGCCCCCTGTCTGCGGGGTTCGGGCCCGCAAACGCTATCTCGTGATGCTTCGGGTTCTGAATGACGGTGGGGATGACGAGCTCTGGCACGATGTCTTCTATGTCACGAGCCATCTGGATGAAGACGTCATGCCCGAACCCCCTGTCACCACCTGGCCCGGCCGAAGTCTGGCACCGTATCAATAGAACGCTGCGGCCTGTTCAGACGGTGGCGAATCTGCTTTCTGGGCTGGATGGATTTCTCCCCGCAACAGGATGCGGCGCTGAACGCCGTGGCAAGCTGGCTGAAGGCCGGTCAGAGCCAGATTTTCCGTCTGTTCGGCTATGCCGGAACGGGCAAGACCACGCTGGCGCGCTATTTCGCCGAGCACGTGGATGGCGATGTCCAGTTTGCCGCTTTCACCGGCAAGGCGGCCCAGGTTCTGCGCTCGCGCGGGGCCACCAATGCACGCACCATCCATTCGCTGATCTATCGCCCGCGCGGCGAGGAGGAGGTGGAGGACGAGGTGACGGGCCGCACGTCCATTTCGCCGACGTTCTCGCTCAACCGCCAGAGCCCCATTGCCAAGGCGGCCATGGTGATCATCGACGAGTGTTCGATGGTGGATGAGGCGCTCGGTCGCGATCTGATGTCGTTCGGAACGCCGATCCTGGTTCTGGGCGACCCCGGTCAGCTTCCGCCGATCTCGGGCGGCGGGTTTTTCACCGAGCACGAACCGGATCACCTTTTGACGGAAATCCACCGTCAGGCACGCGACAATCCGATTATCCAGCTTGCACTCGACGTGCGCGAGGGCCGCGAGATTTCTCATGGCGATTATGGCGCGGCCAAGGTGATTTCCAAGGCCGAAGTCGACCAGGATCTCGTGCTGTCGGCCGATCAGGTGCTGGTTGGAACGAACCGCACCCGCCGGCGCTACAACCAGCGCCTGCGTGAGCTGAAGGGGTTCGATGCGCAGTACCCGCAGGCCGGCGACAAGCTGGTCTGTCTGCGCAACGATCCGGCCAAGGGCCTGCTGAACGGGTCGCTCTGGAAGGTGATGACCTCTTCCAAGGAGACGGTAAAACCTGGCATCAATCTTCTGGTCTCGCCGGAGGAAGACGATCCCGATCGCGGTGTCGCCAAAATCAAGCTCCTTAAGGCGGCCTTCGAGGATCCGGGCGCGGACATCCCCTGGCAGACGAAGAAGCGGTTCGACGATTTTGACTATGGGTATGCGCTGACCGTTCACAAGGCGCAGGGTTCGCAGTGGGATGAGGTAGTTCTGTTCGACGAGAGCTACGCCTTCCGCGACACGCGTCAGCGCTGGCTTTACACGGCGATCACCCGCGCCTCCGAGCGCCTGACCATCGTGCGATAGCATGGTTCACCGGGCTTCTCTGGGGCCTCAGTCGATGATCGGTACGTCCGGGTGAAAGGCGTGAGCGACAAACGCGAAGGTGATGTCATGGGCGACATCCCTGCCGTCATGCGTCACACGCACCGTGCCCACCTCACGCCCCTGTGCGATGTCGCCGGTATCGAGCGCGGAGGCCACGCCCTCTATGTAGACAATGCTGTATCCGTCCTGTGAGAACCCGTTCCGCCTTACGCTTTCGAGGCTCACAATGACCGGGTTCCCCGGTGTGCGTATCACCACCACCCGCGCCATGGCTGGAATGTTTTCCGGCATATCCCCCGAGTACAGGAACGGGACCGCAGAACTGTCATAGCCGCGATAGGGGTTGCGTCCATAATCCCGAAAGGCGGGATCGCCTGGAACAAGAACCGCGCCATCAGGGTGTGCCTGCCGGAACGCAGCGAATGACACAATGCGTGACGGTATGAGGGAGAGCTTCTGTCCTTCCAGTTCACCGGCGATGGCTGTTCCGGTAAACTGCTGCCACCAGCTTTCGGTCTCACGATCATACATGACGAGATCGGAGTTTCTGAGTTTCCCCGTGGTGCCGAACTCCAGGACGCGGCCTTCCAGCCGACGGTCGAAAACGATGGAAGCGTTGCATAGCGGGCAGTACGTCACGGCGACGGGCCGGCCCTCGATTTCGTCATTGACGATCTCGTGCCAGGTGAGGACCCGCAGCGGGTAGGCTCGCGCGGTATCGTTGATGACGAGCTGGATGACCGGTTCACGGTCCGCGAGACCGGTCAGGCTCGACGCCGGGCTAAAACGGGGGTTGTCGATGGACGGTATGCCGTCGCGTGGTGGGCCACCTGAGCGGATTTCCTCATGCCCGACCGACATCCGCGAAAAATCGGTCTTCCAGCCCTCGCTTTTCCATCGTGCAGGATCCGCCATGGCTCCATTGGCAAGGAGGGCGAGAAAAGCGACGGCGATGGCGGGAACTGCAAGTCGCATGACCTTTACCGTGAGGTATAAAGCTCTTGGGCGTCTGCCTATCTGGCGCGCTTTCATTCTTTGAATCGCCAAAGCGCTCTATCTTGTTGTTTTCGTGCAATTCCGGACGGAAATTCGGTGCCCGCTTTTCCTGGAATCGCTCAGGATCGCAGCGCGTCCATTCGGGCGCACAAAGGACGCTCGCGTTGCCCTGCATGTCAGCATGGCTCATCCTCACAGACCAATCACCTTTGCGTGGTGAGGCTCCCCCAGCGAAGCATTTACCCGGGTTCCGCGCCCAGCCACTTCCACGCATCTTCCACCTTCTCATAGGGAAAATACTCCATTTCCATGGAGAAGAACGGGCGGAAGAAGGCGATGGTCGTGCCCATCCAGGCCGGTCCGCCAGCCACTGCATATTTGCGGATATGCTTGAGTGCGTTGGTCTTGCCGATCATCGTCTGCTCCTTGAAGGCGGCCTGCCAGTCGAAGCCTTCATAGTCGTGAATGATGACCAGCACGTCGATCTTGTCGTGCGTCTCATATGCGCCTTCGAGAAGGCCGTAGAGGTTTTCCATGTCGGCTGCCGTGATGTGGCCGACGATCTCAAAGGCGTAGGCATCGTCGCGGCTTGTCTCAATGCGCCGCACATTGGGGGGATTGTCGTTGACGGTCATGATCTGCTCCTGACGGCTTTCCAGCTTGCCTTTCTCGACAACGCGATCTGGGCCTGTCCGTTCCGTCCCGAACGCGGTATGGAGCGATGGTAACGCATCGAGCGCAACAGAAAAGCGGGACGCAACAATGCCGGCAAAACTCTCCGTCAATCTCAACGCCGTCGCCATGCTGCGCAACCGGCGTGACCTGCCATGGCCGAGCGTGACCGGGCTTGGCCGCATCGCGCTTGAGGCGGGCGCCTGCGGGCTCACCGTGCATCCGCGCCCCGATCAGCGCCATATCCGCTTTTCCGACGTGCCGGACATCCGCGCGCTGCTTGATGACGAATTTCCCGACCGCGAGTTCAACATCGAGGGGTTTCCCACCAAGGAGTTCCTGGCGCTCGTGGAAGAGCACCAGCCTGAACAGGTGACACTGGTGCCGGACGATCCGGCGCAGGCTACCTCCGACCATGGCTGGGACTTTGCCGGGCAGGGCGATTTCCTGAAACCAATCATCGCGCGGCTGAAGAAGCAGGGCTTTCGCGTTTCGCTTTTCGCGGACCCGGATCCGGACCAGGTGCCGGCAGCGGCGGCACTCGGGGCGGACCGGATCGAGCTCTACACTGGCCCTTATGGTGGTTGCCATGATGATTCCGGAAAAGCTGCTATCGAGCTGGAAAAGCTCGGCAAAACGGCGGACGCCGCCGCCGCGCACGGGCTTGGGATCAATGCCGGTCACGATCTGACGGTGGCGAACCTTCCAGCCCTGGCGCGCCGCATGCCGGAACTCTGCGAGGTTTCTATCGGCCACGGGCTCACCGCCGATGCGCTGGAATATGGCATGGCCGAAACCGTGCGCCGCTTCATCCGCGCCTGCGAGGGCTGACCCACCTCCAAATCGCCCGCAAATGGTCACGGCATTGCCCAGACCGTTAACGCGCATGGACAGGGATTCTTAGGATTCCCTGATCTATGCATGGGGCGGGTTTTGAGGTGTTCCATGCGTATCGTTGCAGTGACCATGCTGCTTGCGCTGGCGTTGGCAGGCTGTGCCTCGACGCCGCGCAGCATCAACAATGTCTGTTCCGTCTTCGACCAGAAGCAGGGCTTTTTCGGCGGCTGGTATACGGAGGCGAGGCGCGCCGAGCGCAAATATGGCGTGCCGGCGGAGGTGCTGATGGCCACGATCCGGATCGAATCCGGCTTCGATGCCGATGCGCGCCCGCCGCGCCGCAAGCTGCTCGGCTTCATCCCGTGGAAGCGCGCCTCCAGCGCCTATGGCTATTCGCAGGCGCTTGATGGCACCTGGCAGCGCTACAAGCGCGAGACCGGCAATATGATGGCACGGCGCACGAGCTTCGCCGATGCGGTGGATTTCGTCGGCTGGTATCACCAGACCAGCAACCGCACCAATGGCGTGGCGCTCAATGACGCCTATGGGCTCTATCTCAACTACTATGCCGGGCATGCGGGCTATCGGCGCGGTGTCTGGCGCAACAATCCGCAGATGCAGAAATCCGCCCGCAAGGCGGCTGGCATGGCCAATCAGTATGGTCAGCAGATGCGGCAGTGCGGGCGTTGATGCCCGCCACCTGGTACCCCGAATAGAAACGATCCTGTGCCCCAGCACCAACTCAACGCGGGGCTCGATGTTTCATTCCAGCGCATTTTCCCGAAGTGCGGCGATGTTGCCCACGAACCGGCTTGCAATCCTGCGGATCGTATGACAGAACCGTACCGTACGGTACGATACGAGAGCGGGAACAGAAACCTTCGTGCGCCACATGCCGGAAATGCAGGATGACTATACGCCGCGCCAGCGCGCGGTGCTGGACAAGGCGCTCGGTCTTCTGGTGGAGGGCGGTGAACGCGCGCTGACGACGGCTGGACTGGCGCGGGCGGCCAACTGCTCCAAGGAAAGCCTCTACAAATGGTTCGGCGACCGCGACGGGCTTCTGGCCGCGATGATCGCCCATCAGGCGAGCAAGGTGCGCGCGCGGATCGACGGAGGTGAAAAGCTCGACCATGGCCGCTTTCGTGCGCATCTGGTGGATTTCGCCAATGATCTTCTGCAGGTTTTGAGTGGTGACGTTTCGCTGGCGCTCAACCGGCTGGCCATCGGACAGGCGAGCCGCGAGGGGAGCCGGCTGGGCGCGCTTCTCATCGAGCGGGGGCGGCACGGCATCGACAAGCGCGCGGGCGCGCTTCTGGAGGCGGGCCGGCAGCGCGGGCTGATCGCCTATGGCGACCGTGACGCCGCCTATCACACATTTTATGGCCTGATCGTGCGCGACCTTCATGTGCGCATGCTTTTGGGCGAGGCCGGCGTACGCCGGCCGGAGAATTACGCCGCGCTCGCAGAGGAGGCGGTAGAGCAGTTTTTCGTTCTCTTCGGAGTGCGAAAAGAAGAGACGACCGGCCGGGACAGGGTCTAGGCAGTCGAAAACGGACAACAGTCAGTTGGATCAGGAAAGGAACTGAGTATGCGGGTGTATTACGATCGCGATGCCGATCTCAATCTCATCAAGAGCAAGAAGGTCGCCATTATCGGTTATGGCAGCCAGGGCCGCGCCCACGCGCTGAACCTGAAGGATTCTGGCGCCAAGGACATCGCCGTGGCACTGCGTCCGGGCTCTGCGACCGCCAAGAAGGTCGAGGCCGATGGCCTCAAGGTGATGTCGGTGGCCGAGGCAGCCGCTTGGGCCGACCTGATGATGATGGCCACGCCCGACGAGCTGCAGGCCGGCATCTACAATTCCGAGATCGCGCCGAACATCCGCGACGGTGCGGCCATTGCCTTCGCGCATGGCCTCAACGTGCATTTTGGCCTGATCGAGCCGAAGAAGACCGTCGACGTGCTGATGGTTGCGCCGAAGGGCCCGGGCCACACAGTGCGCGGCGAATATGAGAAGGGCGGCGGCGTGCCGTGCCTGGTTGCCGTTCACCAGGATGCTTCCGGCAATGCGCTGGACCTTGGCCTTTCCTACGCCTGCGGCGTTGGCGGCGGCCGTTCGGGCATCATCGAGACCACGTTCCGCGAAGAGTGCGAGACGGATCTGTTCGGTGAACAGGTCGTTCTGTGCGGCGGCCTGGTCGAGCTCATCCGTGCCGGCTTCGAGACGCTGGTCGAGGGCGGTTACGCTCCCGAAATGGCCTATTTCGAGTGCCTGCACGAAGTGAAGCTGATCGTCGACCTCATCTATGAGGGCGGCATTGCCAACATGAACTACTCGATCTCCAACACCGCAGAGTGGGGCGAGTATGTCACGGGCCCGCGCATCATCACGGCAGAGACCAAGGCAGAGATGAAGCGCGTTCTGCACGACATCCAGTCCGGCCGTTTCACCACCGAGTGGATGCAGGAGTGGCACGCCGGTGCGGCCCGCTTCAAGGCGACCCGTCGCCTGAACGACGAGCATCCAATCGAGGAAGTCGGCGAGAAGCTGCGCGGCATGATGCCGTGGATCTCCAAGAACAAGCTGGTGGACAAGGAAAAGAACTGATCTTTTCCAAAGTCTCAGACAGAAGGCCGCGGCATCGCTCGCGGCCTTTTTCTTTTTGTATCTGGTCGGTGCGAAACCTGTTTCGGGATGAAACAGGTTTCTGGCACGTTTTTAGCTACAGAAGCCTCATGGGAAGGTTGCCCTTGAGGAGGCAAGGATGATGTCGGATACGGAAAAGCCCACAGGTCCCGAAAACCCGGTTCACACCGAGCGGCGCGAGCGTGCGCGTGAGGATGTCGAGCGCCGCGCCAGGCTTTTCTGGAACAATGGAAGCTGCATGCTCCCTGGGGTCGTTCTCGACCTGAATGAAGACGGCGCCCGCATCCGCTTTGGCGATATCTGTGCCATTCCCGATGAGGTTTACGTCGAGATCGAAGGCAGCGACCGCGTGCGCCCGGCGGTTATCCGCTGGCGAAGCCTGACGGAGATCGGCGTGGCGTTTGATTGATGGGGCGGGTGCCGGACGTAAATCCCGTCCGGCACGGTTAGCCTATTTTGCGACACGCGCATCAATGATGGTTTTGCCGTCTTTGAAGGAGATCTTGGCCTTGTCCAGACGGATTTCTGTGCGCTCATCGGTAAGGACGACATTGCCGCTGGCATGCATAACGTTGGTGTCGTCCACTGTGATTTCTTCAGCGCTCACTTCGAATCGATCGAGATTGGAATTATCACCCGCGGCGAGTGCAGATCCGCTTATTATGATCATTGATATAATTGAAATTGATATTCTATTCATTACCTAAAACCATTGCTCTTTAAAGTATTAATTTCTTCTATGCCTGCCTTGTTATTCAGTGTTTGCGGCAAATTTGTGTTTGGCATTTTTCATAAGGTATCGAAGAAGGACAAAGCGGGCAGGCATAAGCAAGCCTTATCCCTGCCCAAAGGGAAGCGGGTTGCCTTCCATCGAAAGCGATAAATCCTGAACCCTGCTGCTTCTTTTCAACTATGCGGCGGCCAGGGTTCGCCTCGGACGGCAAACCCTTCTCGTGATCTCACGTCTCAATCCCAACCCTTCAACCCCAAGAGCTTTTCCCCCAACTCCGTAAGCTCGGCCGTCTTCGCGTTCTTCTTTTCCCATTCGCGCGGGTCGCCGGGGAAGGCGTCTCGTTTGGGGTGATCCAGTTCGCGCCACAGGCGGATGCGTTCCTGGCGTTCTTCCTCGTTCTCATATTCGGCCGGGTGCATCGAGATATACTGCGCCATCCGCACCCGGTCTTTCGAATGGTTGGGCCGCACGCCATGCGCCAGGAGCGAGTTGAAGATCAGGAGGTCGCCCGCTTCCATGTCGATATTGGTGATTTTGAAACCGGTCGTGTCCGGGTGCATGGGGTCGCGGTCGGCGGGCTGGGTCTTTACCCATTCCTCAAAATGCTCAAAAAGCTCGGGAATGCATTGGAAACCGCCGACATCGCCATCCTGCTTCTTCAGGCTCAAAACGCCCTGAACGCCGATGGGCAGGGGGCGGATCGATGTGTCTGCATCCCAGTGGATGAAGCCGTTGGGGTTGCCCGGGTTTTTCTTCGGCGCGTTGAGATTGGCGCGGTCGATGGTCACCCAAAGGTCCTCCCGGTCCCAGATGTCCACGAAGGCGTCATAGACGCGCGGTTCCATCCGATTGTCCCACAGATACTGGTGATTGTAGATCTCCAGCATGCCGGTGTTGTTGAGCTCCTTCATCTTGTGCTCGCGGCGCTGCGGGGCGTACCAGGTGGAAGGATCGTTCGGGTCTTTCTCGTCAAACGCCCAGAGCAGGTCGACGAGGCGTTCGACATTCTCCCGCGGCACGGCCTGGCGCACGATAACGTAGCCTCTGGTGATCCAGTGCTGCCAGTCTTCGGGTGAAAGAACGCGCAGCGGCAGCGTCTTCTCGATGTCTTTTAGCTGCGTGCCGATCTTGCTGGTCGAAGGGTGCGCGTCGCGTTTGATGACTGCTTCCTGCATGGTTTCCTCCCAGGAATTCTGCATTGCTGGCAACAGAATACTGCCGCCACACATGGCGGTGTTGTACTGACATGGCCGATATTGATACAATTATGGCGTTCTATGGCGAGGGAGCGCCCGATGAGGCCGTTTCTTGAGACATTGCCAACCGTGCCGGGTGCATCCTGGAGCATGCTCAACCGGCGGCTCGACGATGGCATTCCCTTCGAATGGCACCACCATCCCGAATACGAGCTGACGCTGACGCTCAATTCGAAGGGGCAGCGTTTTGTCGGCGACCATGTTGGCGAATACGGCGATGGCGATCTGGTGCTTGTGGGGGCGAACCTGCCGCACACATGGGCCTCGCGCGCCAGGCCGGACCCGGCGCAGCCACATGTGGCGCTAGTCATGTGGTTTCGTCATGAATGGGCGCAGGCGCTGGGGGAGGGGTTTGCCGAACTGCGTCCCATTGCCGGGCTTCTGGCGCGCGCGGAGGCGGGACTTGCCTTTTCGCCACAGGTTTCCCGTCGGGCGCGGCCGATGATTGAATCCCTGTTCGAGGCGGAACTGGCCGAGCGGTTTCTCGCGCTGGTCAGGGTTCTTCTGCTTTTGGCCGGGGACGGGGATGCCGAACCTCTTGCGAGCACGGTGGCCGCCCGCGACCTCGACCGTGCCGACCGCGAGCGGATCGACCGGGTATTGCTGCACATCCACACGCACTATGCGGAAGGCCTCAGCAATGGAGATCTGGCCGGGATCGCCGCGCTCAGCGCGTCCGGCCTGCATCGCCTGTTTCGCCGGCACATGCGCACCAGCATTTCCGACTATGTGATGCGGTTGCGCATCGGCGAGGCCTGCATGCGCCTTTCATCGGGAGACCAGCCAATCAGCCATGTGGCCGAGGCGGTGGGCTATCATTCGCTCGCCAATTTCAACCGACAGTTCAAGGCACTGCGCGGCATGACACCGCGTGCCTATCGGGGGCTGTTTCGCGGTTGAGCGTCATGGCTCCCCGCGGAGGGCGGCATTCTGGAGCGCTCCCGCTTTTCCTGGAATTGCTCTATCGCCCATAGGGCGAGACGCAGCGCCTGCGCGGTCCCTTGTAGGGCTGAAAGCTGTTGTCGCCGGCCCGGTAGGAGCGATATTTTTTGCTGCACCAGGCAAGATGTGCCGCACGGGCATTGTGGCCCGGATAGGCGCGCGGCATCGCCCGCTGGTAGGTGCGTTTCGGCTGGTAGCGCCAGTAAAACGACCGTGTTCCATGCCGCGGCCTGAAGAGCGGCCGTCCCGGGCCGTAAACATCGTTGAAGCCGTAGAAATAGCCTGCAAAGCGGCCATGCGGATCGTGCCAGCGCGACCATGAGGGAATGGCGCGGTCGTGAAGCCGGTACATCGTGCGGCAACGCTCTATCCAATGGCGGCGATGCATGTCGCCCAGCGTCAGTTGCATGCGGCCGGGAAAGAGACGCCGCATCGCGCGTCGTTCGTTCCAGTTGTCCAGACAGACACGGTTCCCGGCCGAAAGAACCAGACGGCCGGCAGACGCATTCTGGGCGCCGAGCAGACAAAGAGCGACAATCAGGACCAGTTTCAAAGAACGCATTTTATGCAACTCCAGATAGATTTTCTGGACTTTAGTCGCGTCCTCCCGTCATAAAAGTCGGATTGTCGTAACAGTTTTTGCAAATTGTTCCGGTGCAGGGATCCGGCCATGAAAAATGGCGCGGACCGGCCGCGCCATTCTCGGTAATCCAGCCTGCTTCCTCCTACCGGAAATACGGTGAGACGCAGGGCCTGCGCGGGCCGTGATAGGGCTGGAACGTGTTGTCGAACGCCCGATACGACCGATAGCGGTTGTAGCACCAGCGCACATGCGCACGGGACAGCCTCACAGGCCGGCCATAATAGGGACGGGCAGGGCGCGGGCGAACGTGGTAGGGCCGGTAGTAATAGGGAGCGGGGCGGCCAAACTCGAAGTAGAAGCCCGCCCGCGGGCGATGCCGGTGCCACTTGCGGCGCTCGTGGTGGCGGCGCCATTTCCTGCGATCCCGCCGGTCGACCTGCACGACAGGTGTTTCAGCTGCCGAACGCTCTACCGCACTCGAGGCTGCACCGCTGGCGATGCCAAGCGCATTGGCGTTTGCCGGCGCACCGACGAAGACGAAGCCCAGGGCGAGCAGGCCCGAACAGGCGATTTTTGTCAGTCCGTGTTTCATAGTGGTCTCCTGATTTCCAGACCCCCAAAAAATGCCCCTTCATCTCCTTCGCTTTAGCAATGTCAGAGATGCTTATAGTATCAGAAGCAAGCATAAACTCCATGAACGTGTGATGAATGGCGACCTTCACGGGCCTCTGAGCCAGGCAGCAGGGACGAAGGGCAGGGGCGCGATCGGTGCGGGCCAGGATGCGGGCTTGTAATCCGCGCTGCACCGTTTAAACGTGCAGGCATGTCGCTCCGGCTCGCCACTTTCAACGTCGAAAACCTGATGAACCGGTTCGATTTTTCCGGGTTCCGCAACGATTTGCATCGGGATCGCGCGCTTTCGCTCTACGAGATCGAGGATGAGGCGCACTATCGCGCGCTCGAACAGGCGCGCGCCATTGCGCTGACGGACGACGCCAGGCAATTGACCGCGCTTGCGATCGCCGCGACGCGTGCTGATATTCTGTGCCTTCAGGAAGTCGACAATATCGCTGCGCTCAAGGCATTCGAATACGGCTACCTCTTCAAGATGATCGGCAATGGCTACCGCGAGAAATATTCCGCTTCCGGGAATGATTCACGCGGCATTGACGTGGCGGTGATGATGCGGCCCGAGACCGCGCATGGTCAGCCGATTGAATTTGAGCGCATGACCAGCCACGCGCATCTGACCTTCGCCGATCTCGACCTCCACAACGAAGCGCTGGCGGAACTCGGGATCGAGCCGCAGGACCGCATTTTCCGTCGCGACTGTCTGGAACTCGACATCAAGGTCGGTGGGCGGCCCATGACGCTTTACGTCGTGCACTTCAAGGCCATGAGCCCGCCGCGCAACGGCATGGACGGGCGAGAGGCCTCCATGCCGGTACGAATGGCCGAGGCTGCGGCGGTTCGGCAGATCATCGAGGAGCGCTTCGGTGGAGCGGAGCGGGCTTCTGCGAAGCGCTGGGTCATCTGCGGTGACCTGAACGACTATCGCGAGCGCGTCGTCATTTCCGGTGAAGCGCATGAGGGCTACCGGTTCGAGCCCGTGCGGGAGCCGCTTTCGAGCGTCAACATGCTGACGGCCGGCGGTTTCTGCCAGAATCTCGTCGAACGCCGCCCCGAGATGGACCGCTGGACGCTTTATCACACGCGCGGGCCGGAAGAACGTCACCTTTGCCAGCTCGACTATCTGCTTGCCTCGAAGGCGCTGGCGGAGCGGAACCCCCGTGCGGTTCCGGATATTATCCGCTCGGGGCAGCCCTGGCGCACGATCTTTCCACCGGAACAGGACGTGCCACGCTTTCCGCGCGTTGGCTGGGATCGTCCGAAGGCATCCGACCATTGTCCGGTGGTTGTTCAGCTCAACATTACCTGACCGGGCGGGCGGCGCATTCAGCGATCATTCATGCCGCAGGGCGTCGATGGGATCGAGCCGCGCACCGCGCAGTGCCGGCAAGAAGCCGAAAACGACCCCAATCATGACGGAGACAGCCGCGATTGCGCTGATCGCCGAGAGGCTCGGCACAAAGCTGACATTCATGAATGCGGTGACGACCCATGCAATGGCAAGGCCGAGCCCGATGCCGATCAGCCCGCCGAGCAGCGAAAGCACGGATGCCTCGGTCAGGAACTGAACCAGAATGTCGCGCTGGCGTGCGCCGATCGCCATGCGGATGCCGATCTCACGGGTGCGTTCGGTTACCGACACCAGCATGATGTTCATGATGCCGATGCCGCCCACCAGCAGGCTGATGGCGGCGATGGCGCCGAGTATGGCCGTGACATTGCCGATGATGCTGCCCGCCTGGCGCATATATTCGGCCATGTCATCAACCTGAAAATCGTCGTTGCGCCCAGGTGCTATTCGGCGGAGACGGCGCATCTCTTCGGCAACCCGCACTTTCAGTGGCGCAACCGATGCCTCGCTGGGAGCGTTGATCAATATCTGGGCAAGCTCGTTCCTGCCGCTGATCCGGGATTGAAAGAGACCGAGTGGAATGAGGGCGAGTGCGTCCTGCTCCCCGGCGAATGAAGCGCCCTTAGGTGCGAGTTCACCGACGACCCGGCAATGGGGGCGGCCGATGCGAATGCGGGCTCCGATAGGGTTCTCCGTGCCGAAAAGGGCGTTGGCCACCTTGCTGCCGATCACACAGGTTCCGGCATGGCTGGCCACCTCGAGGGGAGAGAGCAGGCGACCGCGCTTCAGCGTCCATTCGCGCAGCGTGAAATAGGATTCGCTCACGCCCCGGATCTGTGCCGAGAGACCACGCGCCCCATAGGAAACGCGTAGCCGGGTTTCGGCCTGGGCGGCAATGGTTGCGTGCTGGCCAATGGATTTGTCCAGGTTCATCAGGTGCTCGTTTGTGAGTGGCTGCACCTTGATTTCGGCTGGCGAAGCGGGATCACGAACCATGCCGGCAAAGACGAAAATCAGGCGACTGCCCTGGCCGGCCATTTCGGCACGTATCTGCTCCCTGGCGCCGCCGCCGATGGTCAGCAGTGCGATCACCGCCGCCACGCCGATGATGACACCCAGAAGCGTCAGGAGTGAACGCATCTTGTTGCGGGCGATGGAGCGCAGCGCGAGACGGACAGACTCCAGGAACATCAGACTGCCGCCCCGGCATCGCTGTCGAAGGCGATGCGTCCGTCTCGAAAGCTGATCTGGCGGCTGGCAAAGGCTGCGATGTCGGCCTCGTGGGTCACCATGACGATGGTCAGCCCGCGTTCACGGTTGAGCGCCGTCAGCAGTGCCATGATTTCGTGGCTGCGCTCGGTGTCCAGATTGCCGGTCGGTTCGTCGGCCAAGAGCAGGGTCGGCTCCGACACCAGTGCGCGGGCGATGGCGACGCGTTGCTGCTGACCGCCGGAGAGGGCGGCCGGTGTGTGGTGCCTGCGTCCTTCGAGCCCGACCTGTTCCAGAGCCTTTTCGGCCATGGCGCGTCGCCCAGGGGCCGGAAGACCACGGTAGATGAGTGGAAGCTCGACGTTTTCGAGTGCCGTCGTCCGGGGAAGGAGATTGTAGCCCTGAAACACGAATCCGATATGCCGGTTGCGCAGTTCCGCCCTGCTGGAGTTGTCCAGCCGACCGGCATCCGAGCCCATGAAACGGTAGCTGCCGCGGAACGGAACATCGAGGGCGCCGAGAATGTTCATGGCGGTGGATTTCCCAGAGCCCGAGGGCCCGGTTACGGCGGTGAATGTTCCCCGTTCGATCCCGAAACTGACGCCTGAGAGTGCATGGACCTGTGTGTCGCCCCCACCGTAGCTGCGCCACACATTCTCGAATACGAGAAGCGGCGCGGTTTTGCCCGGCGCGTTCATTGCGCGTGCGCACCGGTCAGATCGCCGGTGACGACGCTCTGGCCCTCCGACAGGCCGGAGAGCACCTCGACCTTCTCCCAGTTGCGCACGCCAAGCCGCACACGTACCGGCTTTAGCTTGCCGTTTTCAAGCACGTGAACGAGGGCGGAGTCCTGCGGCTCTCCGGGCTCCTTCAGGGCCGGCTCCTCTTCAATGATCTGCGGCCTGTACCGCAAAGCGCTCGCAGGGATGAGGAGAGCGTTTTCGGCTTCGTCCGTTTTTATCGACACGGAAGCGGTCATGCCCGGGCGCAGCTTGAGGTCGCTGTTGCGCACGTCGAGATTGGCCTCATAGGTAACCAGATTGTCATCGCTCTTGTGGGCGAAGGACACATCGCGGATCTCCGCGCTGAAGGTCCGGTCGGGATAGGCGTCGACCGTGAAACTCGCCTCCTGCCCCTGAGCGACCGCGCCGATATCGGCTTCGTTGATTTTTGCGATCAGCTCCATCCGCTCCAGGTCTTCGGCGAGGATGAAGAGCACACCGTCGTCGGACGAGGCGAACATCGTTTTGCCCGGTTCTGCACTGCGCGAGAGCACCACGCCATCGATGGGCGAGCGGATCGTCGTTCGACTGAGATTGAAGCGCTTGAGCCTGAGTTCCACCTGCTTGACCGAAAGATCGGCCCTGGCAGTGGCGACGCGGTTCTGCGCCCGATCATATTCGGCCTGCACGTCTTCCAGCTTCTGCTCGCTGAGCGCGTTTTTGGCTCTGAGAGCCCTGGCGCGAGCGAGCTTCCTTTCTGCTTCCTTCAATGAAATCCCTGCATCGGACAGGCTTGCCCGAGCTGTTTCCACAAACGCCTCCCCGCGTTCCACCTCATATTCGAAAACCGTGGAATCGAGCTGCGCGAGGATGTCGCCGCGCCGGATGCGCTGATTTTGTCGAACGGGCACGGACTGAACCGTGCCTTTCAGCTCGCTTGAAATCTCGATCTGTGTGCGCGGGCGCAGGACGGCCGTTGTCGCGACCCGTGCGACGAGATTGCCACGTTCCACGAGCTGGCTCGCATAGGCTGCTTCCGGCTGCCCTGACCGGGCGCCTGCAAAGAACCAGATGCCGGCCGCCAACAAGGCTGCACCCGTCAGCAGCAGGGGCCAGCGGCGTTTTTTTCTCGATGACCTGGCTTTATCGCTGGGGTCTTGCGCGATCGCCGATGCGACCCCGCCGGATTCATGATCGGTCATTTTCATGGTCCGCCTGTCGTTTGCAGCGCGCCCCGTTCGCGGTGACGTGGTATGACGAAAGTGGGCAAAAGATGGCAAAGCGATGCCGGATCGACCGTATTGTGCGAATAGCGTGCATATTTCCGTGAGAGGCGAGATGACTGGGCGAAACTATTATATTTACGACGTTTTTTCCGATGAGGCTCTGGCGGGAAATCCGCTGGCCATCGTGCTCGATGCAGAGGGCCTCGACGATACGGCCATGCAGCGGATCGCGGGTGAGTTCAATCTCTCTGAGACCGTGTTCGTCCTGCCAGCGGAGCATGACAACCACACCGCCCGACTGCGCATCTTCACACCCCGTACGGAACTGCCTTTTGCCGGACATCCGACAGTCGGCACAGCCATTGCACTGGCGGAGCGGGCGGGCACCGGTGGCGACGGCATTCGGACCTCCATCCTGATGCTCGAAGAAGCGGTGGGGGCGGTGCGCTGCGCGGTGACGGTCGGGAAGAACGCGGCCTATGCGGAGTTCGATCTGCCCAGGCTTCCGGTGTCTTTGCCGATTCCGATCGAACCGGAGGCGGTGGCTGCGGCCCTCGGGCTCGGGCATCATGAAATCGGGTTCGAGAACCACGCAATCAGCACCTGGAGCGCCGGCGTGCCCTATGTGTGCGTGCCTGTCGCCGATCTGGATGTCGCGCGCCGTGCCCGGATCGACGCAGCGCTCTGGCGCTCGCTTCTCCCCGAACTGGAGGGGCCGGCCGCCGCTCCTTACATTTACTGCAGGGAGACGGTGAACCACGATCATGCCTTTCATGTGCGCATGTTTGCCCCGGACGACGGGATCGCTGAGGATCCGGCCACCGGCTCGGCGGCGGCAGCCTTTGCCGGTGCGATCATGCAGCACGATGCCCTGGTCGACGGGTCGCATGGTCTGCTGATCGAACAGGGCATTGAAATGGGGCGACCGTCCAGCATTCGCCTCGAAATCGATGTCCACGGGGGTGCGGTCGAATCCGCCCGCATCGGAGGCCATGCGATCCGCGTGGCGGAGGGCAGGCTGTTGATTTGAGCAATAAGTGACAAACTCGTGTCAGAGTGTCTTGCATGCTTGCACGAAACCGTTTAAGGAGCCGGTCATTCGGTTGACGGCGACCTGATTGCCGCACGAAACGGTCGGGTGATTAGCTCAGTTGGTAGAGCAGCTGACTCTTAATCAGCGGGTCACAGGTTCGAGCCCTGTATCACCCACCAAACCTTCTCTCATCAGCGTTTGCGCGAAAGCTCCGGGGTCCCAGGCAGCCAAGCTATGCATGTTCCGCGCGCCGTTATGCATCAGGTCATAGCCGCAAGGATGGACGTTGAGGACCGTTTGGCGGCATTATGGGATATCGACGTTTCCATGATTGAAGCTGGGCAGGTTTGAGCAGCAACACCGATACCCATATCAACGAAAACCGCCGCAGCGAAATGCTGTCGGTGCTGAGACGGCGCGGCATTGCGTCCGAAGCCGTGCTCGATGCGATGGCTGAAGTGCCGCGCGAACTGTTCGTGCCGGCGCATCTTTCCGAACTCGCCTATGAGGATGGCGCTCTGCCCATCGGCGACGGGCAAACCATATCCCAGCCCTATATCGTTGCCCTTATGACGGAAGCCGCCGATCTCGGGCCGCAAAGCCGGGTGCTCGAAGTGGGCACGGGGTCCGGCTATTCGACCGCGATTCTCTCCCGGCTTGCAGGCCATGTGTTCTCGGTTGAACGGCATGATTCGCTGGCAATTGCGGCGCGCAGGCGTCTGGCCGACGCCGGCTATCTGGACAATGTCAGCATTGTCGTCGGCGATGGAACGCTTGGATTGCCTGAAGAGGCACCGTTCGACGCCATCGTCGTGGCGGCAGCGGGGCCGCGTGTGCCGGAGGCGCTGCGCGTGCAGCTTGCACCGGGCGGGCGGCTTGTCATGCCGGTCGGTTCGGCGTCCGGTCCGCAACAGCTTAATTGCATTGTCCGGGAAGGCGAGAACTCATTTCGAACGGAGACGCTGGCGCCGGTCTCCTTCGTGCCGCTGATCGGGGCGCAGGGCTGGCAGCGTTAATGCATGTCGCTTTCAAATGAATTCATTTGAAAGACAACGAACATGCATCATTTGAAAGTGTTACAGCGTCCTTTGCGCGTCTTATAAGACGCGCGGCGCTGTAGGGTGGATTGCGGCATACCCGCCAGGCCGGGAATTGGAAAAATGAAACTTCGTTTGGAACCTTTGTTGCCCGGGCGGGTTCATGCTCAAGGCGCGCCCCCACCATCCCCCCGACCCGAACCAAGCGCGCCGTTTGCCGGCCAGTTTCACTGGCCGGCTTTCTTTTGTGCGGATCAGTAGTCTTTTTCGAAGAAGATACCGAGGCTTGAATTGCCGTCGGACCCGACTGCACCGCGCGCCTTCAGATCTTCGGTGATGTCGAGATTGATGGTGCCGCGTGTCGTGCCTTTCGCGCCTGCCTCGACCCCCAGATAGATGTTGTCCTGGATATAGCGACCGGCGCGGACGGCGGCGTTGCCCTCGCTGTCGGTAACGACATCCAGATCGTCCAGCCCGGTCGCGTTGCGCAGCGAGCCAAGGAGCGAGGTGTTGGATCCTCCGGCAAGCTCGGCTGCCGCCGCCGCAAGCTGGGCGATCTGCACGGCGGAAAGCTCGTCGATGCCGCGGTTGAAGATAAGGCGCGCCAGAACCTCGTCCTCAGGCAGTTCGGGCTGCGAGGAGAATGTGATGTTGAGGTCGGAGACACGGCCCCTGACATTGATGAAAACGATGATGTCGTTGCCGCGCGAGCGGGCGACGAAATCGAGCTGTGGGTCGAGATCGCCCACAAGGGTCACCTGGCCTTCGTCGAAGGTGATGCGCTGGCCGATGATGGACAGACGCCCACGGATCAACTTGAACCCGCCGACCGGCTGGATATTGGTCACCGGCCCCGTCAGCCTGACCGAGCCGCCGAGCTCGGCGTCGAGGCCCCGTCCGCGCACGAAGATGCGCGCGGGTGCCGTTACATTGACGTTGAGCCGCATGACGCTCGGGCGCGCCGAGGGCATCGGCGTGCCGTCGTCGGCGCGTGCGCGCTCCAGTGTCCGCTGTACAGCCGGCGGTGGGTTGAGATGACGCACGTCGATCGCCGAAGCGCCGCCACCAAGGCTTTCAGGCACAATGATCTCGGCGCGTTCGATGTTGACCTCGCCGGCAAGCAGCGGGTCGCGGGTGAGGGGGCCGGTCATGGAGAGCGCGCCGTTGACGGTCGCCGTCACCATTTCGCCGTCGGTGTGTCTGGCATTGTCCAGACCGATCCTGAGATCGGCGGGAAATCCTGCCTGTGCATTGGTCGAGATTGTGCCCGACACCGAAACCCTGCCGCCGGCTGCCAGCGCCGCCGACCCTTCCGTGATCGATATGCGATCGCCATTGACGGCTGCTGCCAGACGTACGTCGCTGATGCGCAGATTGGTGAGCGGATCGACCGCGGAGGCATTGGCGGTGGATATGGTGCCGTTGATGACCGGGTTGGCCACTGCGCCGGTGACACGGATATTGGCGGAGGCCGTGCCGGAAATCTGGGTGCCGCGGTCGGCGAGAATGCGGTTGGCGATTGAAAGCGGTGCGGTACCCGCCACGTTTAAGCCAAGGCCTGCGCCGGACAGCGGAATGGTGCCGCTCGCCTCGATGCCCAGCCCGGACGGGCCGTCGGCGGTCAGGCGGGCGAGCTGTACCGCATTGCCCGAATAGCGCCCGCTCGCGGCAAGCTGAAGCGGGCCGAGGCCCGCGCTGGTCAGGGGCGCGGCCCGCAGGCCGCTTGCGCGCATGTCGAAGCTTGCCTGCGGTGCCGCGAGCCTGCCGGTAACGCGGGCGCTGCCCGTCACCTGACCGGAAAGGTCCTGGCCGCGCACGACCCGGTTCAGGGCTGCCAGCGGGAACGCGTTGAGCGCCACATCCATGGAGAGCTGGCTGTCATCGAACGGCACCGTGCCGCGTGCAGACGCGTTCAACCCTTCAGGGCTGGTGACGCTGGTGTCAACGTTCAGCCGGTTGCCTTCGCTCGTTCCTGTCGCGTCTATCGTTAGCGTGCTGAGGCCCGCCTGCGCGAGGACCGGGGAGGTGATGCCACGCCCGTCGATGTCGAAATTCACGAGCGGCCTGTCGGGCGTGCCCTTGATGTCCGCCTTGCCGTCAAGCGTGCCACCGAGGCCGAGATCGGGCTGGATCGTGTTGGCGATGGCAAGCGGCACCCGCTCAAGATTGACGGCCAGATCGAGAACGTCGGCAACACGGCCGCCGGCGGTGATGCGCCCGCCCGCGACATCGATGGCCAGCGGATCGAGTGTAAAAGCGCTTCCCTCCACCAGGAGGGAGGTGGGTTCCACCAGCCGGGCCTGAACCGCGCCCTGCTCGAGGCCGAGGCGGTTGAGCCGGACACGATAACCGTCGCCCGCGGGCGCAAGCGCGCCCCGGGCTTCAAGCTGTGTGCCCTGGTCGAGAAGGGCCTTGCCCTCGAAATCCGTGGCACCCTCATTCTGGCGGGCGGTGGCTTCAAGCCGGGCGATGCCCACGCCACCGGCGCTGATGTCCTGCGCATTGATGGAGCCCACGACGGCGGGCACGCCGAAGAGGTCTTCCACAGTGGCCGCAACCGTGGCGCTCGAAACCCGCGTCTGTTCGATTTCCAGATCGCGAATGGTGGCGTTGATGTCGGCGATCTGACGATCATCAACCTGTGACAGGGAGAGATCGGCCTTCACACTGCCGGTCGCCTCACGCAGAAACAGGGCCGCGGCGGTCGAGACGTCGGCGGCATCGATGCTTATTCTGCCGTCGATAAGGTTTTTCCGAACATCCTGAATGATGTTGCCGCTGGCGGTCGCGCCGCCGGCCCGAAATGCGAGTTCGGTCAGTTGCCGTTGCTCGGGCGAAAGAAGGAGCCGGCCGGCAAGGTCGACACGCTCACCGGAGAGAAAGGCGTTGCCGTCTATCGTGCCGGTCAGAACCTGCTCTTCGAGCTGGCCGTCGAAGCCCAGCGTGGCTTCGCTGAGATCGCGGCCGGAAAGGCTGCCGCGTGGCGCATCTGCCTTGAATGTGAGGTTGATGCGCCCCTCACCACCCTCGGCGCGTCCCGTGGCTGACAGAGGGCCGGATGCATTCTTTGCGAGAAGTGCCATATCCTCGAGCGCGGCGTCGAAACGGAAGTTTGCGGCGCCAGACGCGAAGGTGCCGTCGGCGCGCATGCTGAACTGATCGTTGGCGAGCCGCAGGTTGCGGGCGGTCAGTCCTTCGGGGCCGCGGGCAACCCCGCCCTCGATGCGTGTGGTGCCGGCAAGAAGATTTCCCGCGGCCTCGTTTTCGATGCGCAGATCGGTTGCGGTGCCGTCGAGATTGAGATCGAAGGCGCCGCTGATGGGGCGCACCGTACCGCTTGCGGTCAGGTCGACCGCGCCACCGAGCGCCTGATCCGCAAGACCGGAGAAGGGGGCGATGTCGGAAGCGCCGAGCTTGATGTCACCGGTGAAGGCGAAGTCGTCAATCTGGCCGGTGAGGGCGGTTTCGAGACCGTTGCCGGAAACGCTGAGGTTTTCCAGCCGTACCGGGTTCCCCGCCTGCCAGTCGCCGCGAGCGGCAATCGTCAGCGCATCACCAAGCGCCTCGGCGATCTTTGCCTGCCTGGCGGTGATCTGCGAGAGGCCGCCGTCGATCTCGAAACTGACGCGGCGTGAAAGCGGGTCGTTGAGGTTTTGGGCAAGCCCGCCCATCGTCAGGACCGTGCGCCCGGCGGCGAATTCGGCGGTCTGCAGCCCGTCCAGCTCGAGCTTGCCATTCCAGCGCTCGGAACCCGCTTCGCCAAAGGTGATTTCGAGCTTCGCCGACTGCAGCGAGGTTTGCCCGCCGGCGACGGGAAGCAGAACGCGCTCGCCCGCCGGATTGGCCACGCCGGCGCTCAGCGAGAGAGCGGTCAGGAAGTTGTCGCTGCCGGTTTCAGCTGCGGCCTCAATGCGCATGGATGCGCTCGAGACCTGAAAATTCTCAAGCAGAATCCCGCCGCCATCCTTCGAGACGCCGTTGACGTTGATGCGCGTTCCTGCACCGAAGAAATCCTGAAACTGGACTGGCACAAGGCGTCGGATGGAGCCGGCAAGACGTGCGGAAAAGCCGAGCCCCTCATCGCGCTCGCGGAACTGCGCCGTGCCGCCGAAGGCAGGCACACCATCAGCCTCAAGCGCAAGCTTCACGTCGAGCGCGCTGAGCGGGCCGCTGCCGGCGAGGGTTACTTTGAGCGGCGGGCGCCCCTCGACGTTGAGAAGGTTGGCAACCACACCATCCGCCGGTTCGTCGAGTACCAGATCAAGATCGAGGATTTCGGTTTCGTTGGAAAACGCAGCCTTGAGCGCAAACTGGCCACCGGGGCCGTCCAGACGCTGGACATCGAAATCGGTATCGAGCGCCCCGCTGTCGATCCTGAGCGCGCCCGTCAGCGAGAGCTCGGCGGCAAGTCCGAAAACCGCCTCGCCGAAGCTTGCCTGCTCGACTTCAAGCTGTTCCAGATTGACCGCCAGCGGCAGTTCGGGGACCTGGAACGACCGCGATTCGGGAGCGGGCAGGCCTTCGTCCGGCAGCGGACGGCGCATCACTTCGATGGTTTCGGCAGCAAGCCTCTGCACTTCAAGGCGCTGGCGAAGCAGAAGCGTGGAACGGCTCCAGTCGATCGAGGCATTGCCTATGCGGAGCCAGATGCCTTCGCGGTCGGCAATGGTGATTTCACCGATGGTTGCCTGCGAAGAGAGGGCGCCGGAAATGCCGGAAATACGGATCTGCCGGTTCGGCGTGGAGAGCTGATCCTCCAGGAGGCGCGTGAAGAATGAGCGCTCCTCATCGGGCGTGCGCTCGCTGGGTGTATCCTGCGCCATGGCCGGCAGGAGGACGAACAACAGGGTCAGAGCTGCGAAAAAGCGGATCAAAACGCTTGTCCTATTCCGACGTAGAAGGCGACGCCCGGGTCGCCGTCTCGCTTGTCGAGAGGGACGGCGACGTCAAGGCGCACTGGGCCGAGCGGGGTAAGATAGCGCAAACCGGCGCCGACGCCGATCCGCACATCCTCGGAGAAGTCCGGGAAGGATTCGGAGCCGACGGTGCCCGCGTCGACGAAGCCGACGACACCGATGGAACTGGTGATGCGGGCGCGCAGTTCGGCGGAGGCCTCCATCAGCGAGCGGCCGCCGGCAATGCCGTTCGCCGTTTCGACGCCGATGTTCCGATAGGCATACCCGCGCACCGAACCGCCGCCACCGGCGAAGAACAGCTTGTCCGGCGGTGTCTCGTCAATCGGGGCGCCAACCAGCGCGCCGATCTTGGCGCGTCCTGCCAGGACGAAGCGGCCATCGCTGCCGAAATCATAATAGGCACGGCCCTCCAGAAGCATGCGGGCAGCCAGGTTGCGGTATTCCATCTCGTAGAACGGTTCGAGCGACAGTTCGGCGAAGTAGCCTTCGGTGGCGTCCGCGGGGTTGTCGCGGCTGTCATAGGTGAGGGTGCCTGCGAGCCCGACTGTGGTGAAATCGCGTGTGCCGAAATCGTCTTCGAAACGGGCGCGGCCGGCATTGGCGAAAAGGCTTCCTGAAAGCTCTTCGGTGAATTCGTGCCGGAAGCCGAACTCGGCGCTGACCGCCGTGCGCGTATACCGCTCGAGAACTTCGCGGTCGCCGAAGATCGACGCCTGGAAGTCCGTGTCGGGCGTATAGACGCCGGGCTTGATGAAAGTCGCGCCCACGCGGTACGTCAGATCCTCCGGCTTGAACGTGTTGCCAATGCCGGAAACCTGACCTTCAAAGCGCAGCCGTTCGGCGCGGCCGAAGAGGTTGCGGTGCATCCAGTAGGCCTGCACGCCGAGCCCGTCGAGCGTCGAATAGGTGCCGCCGACACCAAAACGGCGGGGCAGGCGCTCCTGGACGATGACGGCGAGCGGCAGAATGCCGTCGGCGCCGATCTCGTCTGCTTCCTCGATCCGGGCCGAGCGGAAGACGTCGAGCTTCGACAGCCGCTTGCGGGCCCGTTCCAGATCGTCGGGATCGTATTCGCGTCCGGGCACGAGACCGGTCTGACGCGCAACGAAATCGGGGTCCATCCGTTCCGTGCCGCTGACGGTGACGGCGCCATAGGCGGCACGGCGTCCGGGCTCGACGGTGAGGATGGCGTCAACGGTCTTGCTTTCATGAGCGGCGGTGACGCGCCGCTCCACGATCTCGGCTTTCGCGTGCCCCTGGTGCCGCCACGCTTCGACGGCGAGGCGTCCGGCTCTCAGGATGGTTCCGGATGCTGCGACTTCGCCGGTCTGGAAACCTTCTTTTGCCGGATCTTCCACGCGGTCGTTTCGGTTGAGGGGCGGCGGTGCCTGATTGACGATGCGTGCCTGGCCGAAATGGAACACCGAACCGGGATCGACGGCAACGCGGACACTGGCCGGATTGGCGATGTCGGCGTCGATGGGCAGTTCGGATACTTCCCTTCCGTCGATGGTGATGCTGATTGAGCCACCATAGTGGGCCGAACCATAGAGCGTGTTCAGCAGGCGGCGGTAATCGCCGCGCGCCTTGACGATCAGGCCGGCTGCGCCCGAGGCCGGCTTTTCCCGGTCCGCCCAGAGGGATGAGGCACCCTTGAGCTTCTTCTCGGTATCGTCTGCGCCATAGGGAAGGACGAACTCAACGGTGTAGTTCCACGGTTCGCCGATCGTGTCGGGCTCTTCGGCAGCCTTGTCCTTGCCAAAAACCTTTATGCCAAACAGCTCGAAGGCGCTGGCAGGGGGCGGCGAAAAGGCAAGCATAAGCGCGAGCAGCAACGGCCCGTGCAAACGCCGACCCATCGACGGTTTCGCGTCGATTCCACTCAAACCCGTCTCCCATTCTCGAGCCGAAGTGTCGGTCACCAACCTTGCCGTGACGTTAACGCCCGCCGCCCGTATGCTGCAAAACAGTGCGGTTAAACCACAAACCGCTGGCGCGGCCAATGTGGCTTATCGGGTGTGGCCAGACAATTGTGGCTTAAAGCCGGCGTTATTGGGAATGAAGCCGAATCGGGAACTAGGAAAAGGCCGAACGGTTGTGTCTTCAAAGACAATGATGCTCAACTGCCGCAGCAGGGCTGAACAATCGCTCATCGTCTGGTTTGTAAGGAGAGGTGTGTGTTGAATGGCACAAATGCCCCGGAAGCAGAAGAGTGAGACCCGCAAGACACCGTCGCGCCAGCGGCGCAGTGCGCCCGGCCGGTCGGCTGCGGAGAGACCGGTCTTTATCGTCGACGGAGCGCGGACCCCGTTCCTCCGAGCGCGGGGGAAGCCGGGGCCGTTTACGCCGGTGGATCTTGCCGTCCAGTGCGGACGGCCGCTCTTGGCGAGACAGCCGTTTTCGCCAGAGAGTTTCGACAAGGTCATTCTGGGCTGCGTCAATGTGATCGCCGACGAGATGAACCCTGCGCGGGTTGCCGCTTTGCGGCTTGGCATGGGCGACGCGATGCCGGCCTTCACCGTCCAGATCAATTGCGGTTCGGGCATGCAGTCGATCGATACCGCGTTCCGAACCATTCAGTCGGGAAACGCGGATCTCATTCTGGCCGGAGGCACAGAAGCGCTCTCGCACGCGCCGCTGGTGTGGCCGCAGGAGGGGGCGGCATGGTTCGGCCGGTTCGCCTTCGCCAGGTCACTGCCCGAAAAACTGTCCGCTCTGGGCGCCTTCAGGATGCGCATGCTGAAACCTGTAATCGGGCTCGAACGCGGACTGACGGACCCCGTTACCCAGCTCAACATGGGGCAGACGGCAGAAAAGATCGGCCACATCTTCAACATATCCCGGGAAGCGGCGGACGCCTACGCACTTGAAAGCCATCAACGTCTGACGAGGGCCCAGAAGAATGGTGCGCTGAAGGGGGAGGTGATCCCCGCCGTGACGCGTGAAGGCGTGCTTTATGAACACGATGACGGCGTTCGCCCCGACACGTCGATGGAGCGGCTGGCCAAATTGAAGCCGGTTTTCGAAAAACCCTATGGCAGCGTGACGCCGGGCAACTCCTCGCAGATCACCGATGGGGCCTCATGGGTCGTTCTCGCATCTGAAGACGCGGTCAAGAAACACGGGCTGACGCCGCTGGCGCAGATTGTCGACAGTGCGTGGTCGGGCCTCGATCCATCGATCATGGGGCTGGGGCCGACGCTGTGTTCGACCGCCCTGCTTGAACGCCACAAGCTCGCCCGTGACGATATCGACCTGTGGGAGCTCAACGAGGCTTTCGCGGCGCAGGTGCTTGCCTGCCTTGCGGCGTGGGAGGATGCGGATTACTGCCGCGACGTTCTCGGACTTGAAAAACCGTTCGGGCGCATCGACCGGAAACGCCTGAATGTGGATGGAGGGGCGATAAGCCTCGGTCATCCGGTGGGCACCAGCGGGAACCGGATCGTGCTTCATCTTGTAAACGCCATGCGCAAGCGTGGAGAGAAACGCGGCGTGGCGACGGAGTGTATCGGCGGTGGCCTTGGCGGTGCGATGTTGGTGGAGGTGGTCTGATGGCTGTTGGAAAGACATCCGCCCGTGAGCATCTCGCTCAGAACCGACTTTCGCTAGGTGCGAACACGAAAGAAGTCGCCAAAACCACGCACTGGTCTTTGCGAAGGGACGCGGATGCGATTGCCTGGCTTGTGCTCGACCGCGCCGGGGAGAGCACGAACACGCTTTCCGAAGCGGTCATGGCTGAGCTGGAAACCCTGCTGGATACGATCGAAACGATGCAGGCCAAGGGGCTGGTTATCCGCTCCGGCAAAGCCGGGGGCTTCATTGCCGGTGCTGACATTCGTGATTTTTCAGGTGTGAGCGAGACGGATGCGGTTGAAGCCCGTATGACGCGGGCGCATGAAATCGTCGACCGGCTGGCGGCCCTGCCGATGCCGACGGTGGCGGTTGTCCACGGCCATTGTCTTGGTGGCGGGCTTGAACTCGCGCTCGCCTGCAGGTTCCGGATCGCCGTCGAAGGCGCAGTGTTCGGCTTTCCCGAAGTGCTTCTGGGGCTTCACCCGGGTCTCGGCGGTACATTCCGGCTTCCAGCGTTGATTGCCCCCGTCGAGGCCATGAAGATGATGCTGACGGGCAAATCCGTTCACACCGGGAAGGCGAAGGCGCTCGGGCTTGTCGATGCCGTGATCGAAGAGCGACACGTCGGCAATGCCGTAAAGGCGGCCATCGGCGGGAAACTGAAGCGGCCACGGCGCAGCGCCGGGCTGAGTGGTTTTTCGCTTTTTCGTGGCATTGCCGCGCGGAAGATGCGTTCCATGGCCGCAAAACGCGCCCCGCAGGAGCACTACCCGGCGCCCCATCGGTTGATCGATCTGTGGGAGCAGCACGGCGGCGGGGAAAAAGAGGTGATGCAGAAGGAGGAAATCCGCTCCTTCGCGCGTTTGCTGACCGGCGAGACAGCGCAGAACCTCATCCACGTCTTCTTCCTGCGCGAGGCCCTGAAGGCCGGGGGCAAGGGGAAGAGCGGCATTGCCCATGTTCATGTCGTCGGCGCCGGTACCATGGGCGGCGACATCGCCTCATGGTGCGCCGCGCGCGGCCTGCGTGTGACACTCACCGATCTCGATGAAAAGGCGCTTGCCGCCGCAATCGGCCGGGCCGGCAAGCTGTTCGACAAACGCCTCTACAGCAAGATTGACCGGCGCGATGCCTTCGACCGCCTGATACCGGATTTTGCGGGCGACGGTGTGAGGCAGGCCGATCTTGTGATCGAGGCGGTGGCGGAGAAGGCTGAGGTAAAGCGCAAGGTTTTCAAGGCAGTGGCACCGCTCATGAAGAAGGGTGCGCTTCTTGCGACCAACACATCAAGCATTCCCCTGAGCGAGCTGCGCACGGCTGTTCCGTTTCCTGAAAGGCTGCTGGGGCTGCACTTCTTCAATCCCGTGGCGCGTATGGAACTTGTTGAAGTCGTCGCGCATGACAAGGTTTCGGATGCGGCGCAGGCGCGGCTGGCGGCTTTTTGCGGCTCCATCGACAGGCTTCCCGCACCGGTGAAAAGTTCGCCGGGCTTCCTCATCAACCGTATCCTGACGCCATACATCACCGAGGCATTCCTGATGCTCGACGAGGGTGTGCGCAAGGAAACCATCGATCAGGCAGCCGTCTCGTTCGGCATGCCGATGGGGCCGATCGAGCTTGCCGACCGTGTCGGTCTGGACATCTGCCTCGAAGTGGCCCGAACCATGAAGTCCGGCCTCGACACGCCGCTGCCGGATGTGCCCGGCTGGCTGGAGACGATGGTTGCGGAAGGGCGAACCGGCCGAAAGGTGGGCCGGGGGCTATATGAGTACGACCGGAATGGCGAGCCCCGGAAGAGCGGGCAGCGTCTCGCGCCGCATCCCGCCATGACAGACCGGCTTGTCCTGCCCATGCTCAACACCTGTGTGACCTGCCTGCGGGAAGGCGTTGTCGGCGACGAGAAAACACTTGAGGGGGCGATGATCTTCGCTACGGGCTTTGCGCCGTTTCGTGGCGGGCCTCTGCGATATGCGCGCGCCCGAGGATTCGCCGAGATCATCGCCGTGCTCGAACGCCTGCAGGAAAAATACGGCGATCGCTTCGCACCGGACCCGCACTGGGTGAAACTGCCGGTGACCTGAAAGAAATCGGGAACCCTGCCGGTTCTGAAGCCTTATTCTCCGGGGCGGCAAGCCAGAGGAGGTAAGAATGCCGGCAAAATCCAAGGCGCAACAAAAGGCGGCGGGTGCCGCGCTCGCGGCGAAGCGCGGCGACATGCCCAAATCCCAGCTTCAGGGCGCATCTAAGGAAATGTATGAGACCATGAGCGAAGCGGAGCTCGAAGATCTGGCGGAGACGGACCGCAAAGGTCTGCCAGAAAGAAAGGCGTGATGCTGCGGCTTAGAGCATCGGACCGAAAAGTGGAATCCGATTTTCGGATTGTTCCGATGCTCCATCAATGGTTTGGATCATCCTTTATGCGTCTGGATGGACGCACGGCGATCTAGCCGGCGGCTGCGGTCTGCCCCGATTTGTCGAGCCGGGCCGCGATGAAACGCTGCAGGCGCTTTGCGGCTTCGCGCAGGGTTTCTTCGTCCTGGCACATGGAAATGCGAATATGCCCCCTGGCCGCTTTGCCGAAGCTGGCACCGGGTAATACCGCGACGTCTTCCTCGTTTAGGAAATCCCAGGCGAACTTTTCGCAATCCTCTTCTATGGCCCGGATGTCGAGCATGACATACATGCCGCCTTCCGAGCCGCGCACGATCACACCGTTCATGCCGCGTACCGCATCGAGAAACGCTTCGCGGCGACGCGTGTAAAGCTCCGCGATCTCGCGCAGCCCGAAGCCGTTTTCGGCGGCGGCAATGGCCGCGTGGGAGGTGAAATCGGGCAGTCCATAGGTGGCGACCAGATTGAGGTTGGTCATCACGGCGATCATCCCGGCGGGGCCCGTCAGCCAGCCGACACGCCAGCCGGTCATGCCATGGCTCTTCGACAGCGAGTTGATGACCAGCGTCCGCTCCTTCATGCCGGGCAGGGCGCGGGGCGAGATGTGCTCCTTTTCGGAGCGGATCGTCCAGTAGACTTCGTCCGAGAGCAGCCACAGGTCGCGTTCGCGACAGATCTCTGCGATGCGCTCGATGGTTTCACGGGAGTAGACCGCTCCAGTGGGATTGTTTGGCGAGTTGATCAGGATCGCGCGCGTATCGGCTTCAAGTGCCGCCTCGATCTCTGAGAGGCTCGGTTCGAAATTGTTTTCCGCGTGGGTTTCGATTTCCGTATAGCGCCCGCCGGCTGCGCGCACCGTGCCTGGATAGGTGGCGTAGTAGGGCGAGACGATCACGGCATGGGCGCCGGGATCGAGCACTGCCTGAAAGGCAGCGTAAAGCGCGCCCTGGCCGCCAATGGTGACCATGATCTCGTCAGGGCTGGTCTCCGTGCCAGTGCATTCCTGCGAAAGCGCTGCCAGAGCCGCCCGCAGACGGGGAAGGCCGGGAAGCTGGGTATAGTGGTGATGCCCGCCCCGCACGGCTTCGACACAGGCTTCGACCGTTCCCTCCGGCGTGTCGAAATCATGGTCGCCGACCGAGAGCATGATGACCCTGTCGCCGGCCTGTTTTCGGGTCATGGCGGCGAAGTGGATTTCCCAGCCATTCTTGCCGGACGGGACGATGCCTGAAATACGGGATGAGGGCTTTGGCATTGGTGGCTCCAGGGGCGATCTTGGCATTCGACTTGAAAAAGAGAGGCCCTTCGACTACGAGGACCGGCGCATTGGTCGGCCTTGTAGCAAATCGACCGGCGTGAGAACAGCATAGTAAACGAGTGCATTTGGTCCTGAACGGATTGCGATATTGATGCAGGGGGCCTGTCGCAGATCCGTTCAGACTTCCAGGAAGGATGGCGGCATGTTGGCCCCTGAGAAGAAGAACGAACTGTCTGCTGCGGAGATTGTCGACGAGGCGATGCTGACACGTCGCTCTGTGCGGGCCTTTCTGCCGCGCCCGGTCGACGACGAGACGATCAGGGACATTCTTCGCGTTGCCGCGCGCGCGCCCTCCGGCACCAATATGCAGCCCTGGAAGGTCTATGTGGTTTCCGGCGAGCGCAAAGAGGCGTTGTCCGAGGCGATTCTTTCTTCCGGCGTACGTCCGGAAAAGATCGAGTGGGACGAGTACAAATATTATCCGGACAAGTTTTTCGAGCCCTATCTGGCACGGCGCCGCGCGGTGGGCTATGCGCTCTATAGCCTTTTGGGCATCGGCCGGCGCGAAGTGGAGCGCATGCGCGCCCAGCACGACCGGAATTTTACCTTCTTCGATGCGCCCGTTGGCCTGATCTTCACCATCGACCGCCGTTTGAACAAGGGCTCGTGGGTCGATCTCGGCATGTTCCTGCAATCGGTGATGATTGCCGCGCGGGGGCGTGATCTTCATACCTGTCCGCAGGCGGCATTCGCTCCCTACCACAGGCAGATTCGCCCGATCCTCGGCATTCCCGACGAGGAGATCGTGGTCTGCGGCATGGCGCTCGGCCATGAGGATGTCTCGAAACCGGAAAACGCACTGCGCAGCGAACGTGCGCCGCTGGAGGAGTTCGTTTCCTTCGTTCGCTAAGTGTCTGATCCAAAAGTCGCCAGACCGGGCTGCAAATGGCGTTTTCCTGCGCTTCGGTGCTCACGTACCGCATGTACGCTCCGCTCCGATGCTCGAAAACCGCCATTCTCGCCGCGGCCTGCCGCTTTTTGATTCAGACCCTAAGCCTGTTCTCCGCACCGACGGTTGCTTACGAAATTGTAATTTCCCGGCAAGGTCGTCGTAATGTGCGATCGGCCAAGGTCTCTTCGTTCCCTGCCGCTTCCCTTGCGGCGCCCCTACGAGGAGACAGACATGAAGAACAATATCCTTTTGTCGGCCATGGCTCTGAGCCTGATCGCCGGTTCTGCCGCCATCGCCCAGGAGGCTTCTTCTGACGAGACTGTGCCCCAGGCTACCGGCGAGCGCATGAAAGGCAAAGGCGGCAAGACGATGCGGGGCTTTGCCCGTCTTGATGCGAACGGTGACGGTAGCATCACCATTGAAGAGTTTTCCGCAGTGCGTCTCGAAGGTTTGAAGGCCGCCGATGCGGATGGTGACGGAGTGCTTTCAGAAACCGAGCTTCAGGACATGGTCACGGAGCGCATCGTCGAGCGCCGGACGAAGCGTGCTGCACAGCGTCTCGACATTGACGGCGATGGCACCGTCACCATCGCCGAGATCGAAAGCCAGCAGGCGAAGCGCTTTGCACTCATGGACGCCAATGATGACGGCAAGGTCGACCAGCGTGAAATGCGCCGCGGGTTCCGCCAGATGGCCGACAGGCGCGGCGGGCATCATGGAAAGATGATGCATCACAAGCGCGACCACGGTGGTGGACCGCGCGGTGACATGCGTCCGGGCGAACCGCCGGCTGAGATGGCACCCGACGCCGACAATGGCTGACGAAAATGCCGGGAGGTACGAACTGCCTCCCGGACGATCAAGCCGGTTCGCCTGGGGCTTCCGCGAACCGGCCGATAGGTCCGGTGTCGCCGCGCCGGGCCTATCTTCCGAACCTATCTAATTGTATAGCCCACATCTTCCGCCGCCCGGCAAAGCGTTTTGGCGAAAGCTCTTGCAAACGAGCGGAAAACGTAGAGCTCGAAGCGTTTCTCGCCCCGGCGCTGGATTTGCACGAACACATCGTGATGCGCCGTCGCCCGGCCGGCATGGACCGGGAAGGCCGCCAGGCTGAAGTCCAGCGCGAAGAGCTTGGCCAGAACCCATTCCACCCGCGGACCCTCGATGCTCAGAACCGTGCGCCCGTGGGAGAGATCGGTCACGGTGCCGGTCTCGTCGCCAATGGCAGCAATGATATCCCCTGCCAGAGCTTCATCCATCCCGCTTACGAGAAACCGGCCGGGGCCGATGTTGAAGGCGCAGGTGCCCTCGCGGCTGGCAGCGCCGTTTCCGGGCAAGGCCGGAAGCCTGAGACGGCAGGTGGCGGAAATGCTTTCTGCCAGTGCTTTCTCTTTGCCGGGCCAGGCATTTGCCTCGACAATCGAGCCCTTCAAGACTTCGGATATCGTGACGCCGCTTCCGTCGGCGAAGTCACCATGGGAGCCGGGGCGGAAACCGCCGCCCAGCGGTGATGCGCGCTCAACCATGCATGCGCTCCCCATCCGGATCGAAGAAATGGTGGCTGACGATCTCCACCTGACCGAAACGCCGGCGTAGCGGATCGGAAAGCAGGACCCGCGTTCCATGGCGCGCCTTGCCGCCCCTGATGAGCGCCAGGCCGATATATTTCTGCAGAGCCGGTGAGTAGCAATAGGCCGTCACATGACCGATGCTTTCTCCCGGCTCATCTGAACTGCCGCGCTCTACCAGATGCGCGCCGCCGCCGAGCTTCTGGCCATCGAGCGAGACGATGCCGACGAGCCGCAGCCGGTGCCTGTCGATCAGGGCAGGGCGGTCCATCAGGCCCGAACCGATGAACGGCTTTTTCTTGGACAGCATCCAGTCGAGATAAAGATCGCGGGCGGTGGTCCGGCCATCGATCTCGGCACCTGTCACGTGCCCTTTCTCGATGCGCAGTGCGCCAAGCGCCTCCATGCCGTACGGCGTGATCTCGAAGGGTTCGCCCGCTTCCATCAGCGCTTCCCACACATGCTGCCCATGACCGGCGCCACAATAAACCTCATAGGCGCGTTCGCCGGAAAAGGAGAGGCGGCAGATCATGACGGAGGCACCCTCAATCTGGCCATGAACAATGCCCATGACCGGCAGTGTCTCATTGTCGACTTTCGTTCCCGTCACGCAGCGCTCCAGCACGGCGCGGGCCTTCGGGCCGGCGATCGCGGCGCCCGCCCACTGGTCCGTCACCGAGGTGAGGTGCACCTTGAGATCGGGCCAGAGAATGTCGAGGCAATATTCCAGATGCTGCATCACCGCGCCTGCATTGGCGGTGGTTGTGGTCATCAGGAAGTCGGTTTCGCCGAGACGCCATGTGGTGCCGTCGTCGAAGGCGATGCCGTCTTCGCGCAGCATCAGACCATAGCGGGCCTTGCCCACTTTAAGCGTGGAGAAGGTGTTGGTGTAGACGCGATCAAGGAAGGTAGCGGCATCGGGGCCCTTGACCGCGATCTTGCCCAGTGTGGAGACATCGACAATGCCCACGGAGCGGCGCACCGCCGCTGCCTCGCGAATGTAAGCCTGTTCGACCGTTTCACCGGCACTTGCGTAGACCAGCGGGCGGTGCCACAGACCCGCCGGGGTCATCTCGGCGCCGTGTTCGACATGCCAGTCATGCATGGGGGTGAAGCGCTCGGGCTTCAGATCGCCATAGCGTTCCGCAGCCAAAGCACCGATGGCCACCGGGGAGTAGGGCGGGCGAAACCGCGTGGTGCCGGCTTCGGGGATCGTGATGCCGCGCGCTGCCGCCATGATGGCAAGGCCCGGCACGTTCGACGTTTTTCCCTGGTCGGTCGCCATGCCGAGCGTCGTGTAGCGCTTGAGATGCTCGACGCTGACGAAACCTTCGCGGTGGGCAAGCCGCACATCGTCGGCGGTTACATCGTGCTGGAAATCGACAAAAGCTTTGCCCTTGCCCCGAATTTCAAGAACCGGCGCTGGCGCAGGATTGAGCGCTTCGGGCACGATTTCAGGCAGTCTGGCGCGGGATGGGCGCTTGCCGGCGCATTTCAGGCCCGCATCGCGGCCACTCGCAAGTGCATCGGCGGTGCCGAATTTTCCAAGGAATGCGCCGGCGCCTGTCCAGCGTTGTGCTGGCTCGGGTGGCAGGAATGCCTGTTTATCCTCATCCCAGACCGGCTTTGCGCCCGCCTGGCTTGTCAGGTGAAGAACAGGCTGCCAGCCACCGGAAACCGCGAGACTGTCGCATTCAAGCGGCCTTGCGTCTCCCGAAAGCCTGCCCGTTTCCGCGTCGAACGCCTGAACAAGTGCTGCGGATAACGCACGGCTGCCCCTTGTGCCGACGACGGCGTGACCGGTCAGCGGCACCACGCCCGCCTCGTCGGCAAGTGCCGTGGCTGCATCGCCGATCCGTGGACGCACGTCGATAAGGGCTGCGACATGGCCGCCAGCGCGCTTGATAGCAACCGCAGCCTCGTAGGCGCTGTCATTGTTGGTAAAGAAGATGGTTCTGTTTCCGGGCAGAACGCCGAATTCCGCGGCATAGCGGCGCGTGGCGCCGGCCAGCATGACACCGGGACGGTCGTTGCCGGGAAAGACGATGGGGCGTTCCAGTGCGCCCGTCGCCAGAACCACGTCGCGGGCTCGGATTGTCCAGTGCCGCTGGCGCGGGTGGCCCTTCGGCGTGCGGGCTACATGATCGTGGACGCGCTCAAGCGCTGCCAGCGTGTTGCCGTCATAATAGCCCCAGACCGCCGTGCGCGGTAAGAGACGCACATTGTCGAAGCGGGTGAGCCTTTCCGTCAGCTCCGCCACCCATCGATGAGCGGGTTTTCCGTCGAGGGTCTCGTCCGACCAGCGGGCGAAGCCGCCGGTCTGCGGTTCCTGTTCGGCGAGGATCACGCGCTTTTCGGCCTTTGCCGCAGCCTCGGCTGCCATCAGGCCGGCGATGCCTCCGCCCACCACCAGAACGTCGCAGAAGGCGTTCACCCGCTCGTAGCGTGAAGGGTCGGCCTCGTAATCGGCTCTGCCAAGACCGGCGGCGCGGCGTATGAAATGTTCGCACATCATCCAGAAGCGCGTGCCCTTCAGTGGTCCGATCACAGGACCCATGAAGGTCTTGTAGTAGAAGCCCGCACCGATCAGTCGACCTCCGAGCTGGTTTACCGCTCCAAGATCCCACGCCAGAGAGGGAAAGCGATTCTGGCTTTCCGCACGCAGCCCGTCATAGATTTCGATCTGCGTGGCGGGAATGTTGGGCTCGCGCACGCCTTCTCGCAACAGGGTCACGAGCGCGTTCGGTTCGTCGACACCGGCACTGAAGACACCGCGCGGGCGATGATATTTGAAGGAGCGGCCTGCGAGCGAAACGCCATTGGCGAGAAGCGCCGAGGCCAGCGTGTCTCCGGCATGACCGGTGTAGCTCTCGCCATCAAACGTAAAGCGAATGGTGCGGGCGCGGTCTATTAGCCCGCCCGTTCTGGTGCGGCGGGGGCTCATGCGGCGCCTCCGCTGTCCGCACTTCTGGCGAAGGCGACCGAGCGAATTTCATGGGTCAGCGTGTCGCGCTCCACCACCAGATGCGCGCGGCATCCGCCGGCGTGCTGCCAGTATTCGCGGTGCAGCCCTGCCGGATTCGGCCGGTTATAGACATAGTCGAGCCAGGCTTTCGTATCGGTGGAAGCGGGATCAGGGCGCGTGCGCGTCGCGTCGCCCTGGTAGGAGAATTCGGCGAGGTCGCGGGGGCCGCAATGCGGGCAGTCGATCAGCATGGCGTGTCCCTCAATGCAGTTTGGGTGTCGGGCCATGGCCCGTTTCGTCAATCGCCGCACCGCGCTCGAAGCGGCTGAGCGTGAAGGGAGCGTTGATGGCGTGGGGTTCGTCCCTGGCGATGGTCCAGGCGAAGGAATAGCCGGAGGCAGGCGTCGCCTTGAACCCGCCATAGCACCAGCCGCAATTGAGATAGAGGCCGGGCAGGGGCCCTCTGGTGATGATGGGGGACCCATCCATCGACATGTCCATGACGCCGCCCCAGGAGCGCAACAGTCTCAGCCGCGCGACGGCGGGGAACATGGCGCAGATTTCACTCATCACGTCTTCCGCCGTGGGAAGGTTTCCGCGCTGGGCATAGGAATTGTAGAAATCGAGACTGCCGCCAAAGACCAGCCCGCCCTTGTCGGACTGCGACATGTAGAGATGGCCTGCGCCGAAGGTCACGACGCAGTTCACGAAGGGCTTGATCGCCTCAGAAACGAAAGCCTGAAGGACGTGGCTCTCAATAGGGAACCGTTCGATGCCAGCACGCTGCAACACCCGGCTGGTGCTGCCGGCGACCGCCAGCGCCACTTTCTTTGCCCGAATGTCGCCTCTTGTGGTGGAAACGCCGGTGATCTGATCGCCGTCGCGCAGGAAGCCTGTCACCTCGCAATTCTCGATCAGGTCGACACCGCGCCGGTCGGCGGCGCGTGCATAGCCCCATGCGACCGCGTCATGGCGGGCCGTGCCCGCACGCGGCTGCAGAAGCCCGCCGGCGATGGGAAAACGCGCCGAGCCGGAGGTGTCCAGACCCGGCACCTTGCGTGCGATCTGCTGCGGCGTCAGCCATTCGGCGTCCACGCCGCCATGGCGCATGGCGTTGCCGCGGCGGATGAAGGCGTCGGCCTGGCCGGGGCTGTGGGCAAGGTTCAGAACGCCACGCTGCGAAAACATCACATTGTAGTTGAGCTCATGGGAGAGGTTTTCCCAGAGTTTCATGGAAAATTCGTAGAAACGGACGGATTCGGGCAAAAGATAGTTGGAGCGCACAATCGTGGTGTTGCGGCCGATATTTCCGGAGCCGAGCCAGCCCTTTTCCACTACGGCAACGTTGGTGATGCCGTGTTCGGCTGCAAGATAATAGGCGGTTGCCAGACCATGTCCGCCGCCACCGATGACGATGACGTCGTATCTCGGTTTGGGATCGGGCTTGCGCCAGGCCGGTTTCCAGTCCCGATTGCCCGAAAGAGCATTCTTCAGAAGCGAAAGAGCTGAATATTCCGCCATGCGCCGCCATTCTTTTTGCCTGACCCAGCCTTAAGCTATAGGACACGCCAGACGCCGGAGGCAAATAAAGCGCCATGGCTTTTCACAGGCCCGACCCTGATGCGCCGATAAGCTTGCTGCGCAGGCGTGGCTCAGGCAATGTCCGCGTATCGACACCGACCTCCGATTGCATGTGATTCCGTGAGAAGACTGACAGAAATGTTGTTGAAGCTTCGTGCCCTGCCGGTTCTCCTGTGCCTTGTTTTCCAGTTTGCCGCGCTTGTGCCGGCGGCGGCGCAGGGGCCGGAGAACTTTCTGCAGACCCAGCGCGAAAAGCTCTCCGGGATCGAAGCCACAGTCGACAGGATGGAAAAGGAGGTTGACGATCAGGCCGCTGATGACGGCGAACTCGTCGCAGTTCGTGTTGAGCTGGAAAGGCTCGCGCGCGAGGTTTTCGATGCCAGCCTGGCGTTTCGCCCAAGGCTAACGGAGATCAACACGCGGCTCGAACAACTGGGTGAGCCGCGTAAGGAGGGGGAACCAGCCGAACCCGAGGAGGTGACGCGCGAGCGCACCCGGCTCCTGGATGAAAAGGCGAGTTTCAATGTGCTGATCGGCGATGCCGAACGGCTTTCCGTGCGCATCAACAGCGTTGTGGACGAGATCGCCGAACTCAGGCGCGACCTCTTCACGCGTACGCTTTCACGCCGCTACGACATCTCCGCGGCGCTCAGCTCTGATGTGGCCGGTGAATTCACGCAGGAGGTGGGGCGGGTCTACAAGCGGGTATCCGCCTGGCTGACCTTTGTCGTTAAATATCGCCTGAAATCACTTCTGCTCGCCACTGCGCTCGCAACGATCGCCGCCCTTGCGCTGCTTTTCGGGGGGCGGCGTCTGTTCGGCGATTTCATCGAGCCAGACCCGACCGAGACGGAACCCACCTATCTCAGCCGCCTTTCGCTGGCGCTGTTCTCCACGCTCATACCTTCGCTGTCGATCGGCGTCTTTTTGGTTTCAACCTACTACTTCCTCGATTACTTCAGCTTGCTGCGCAGCGATATCGCGCCGCTTCTCTGGTCTCTCTTCTCTGTCATTCTCCTGGTCTATTTCGTCTACCGTCTCGCACGCGCCATTCTTGCGCCCCGACGACCGAACTGGCGGCTGTTGCCCGTGCGATCGCAGGCGGCACAATGGTTGCTCGTGCTGGCCGTTTTCACGGCGGTCTCAACCGGTTTCGATTATTTCATGGATCAGGTCTATTCGCTGTTCGGCTCGCAGCTTTCGCTGACGGTGGCGACCAGCCTCGTGGCCACCGTAATCGTTGGGCTGCTCATCATGGCGATTGGCGGCGTCAGCCCTCTGGACGACGAGGAGGGCAATCCAAAGCAATGGCCCCTCAAATTCCGCTATCTCCTGTTTGCCCTCGGGGCCGCGATCATCGTCGCGGCCATGCTTGGCTATATCGGCTTTGCGCGGTTTCTTTCGCAGCAGGCGGTGGTGACGGGTGCGATCGTTGCGACCATGTATATCGGTTTCCTGACGGCCGGGGCGATCACGTCGGAAGGCGCTTTCGCCAATTCCTGGCTGGCGCGCCGGCTGGAGCGGTACACCGCCTTCGATGAAACCGCGCTCGATCAGCTCGGTCTGGTCACCGGCATGCTTATAAACACGGTTGTGGTCCTGATCGGTGTGCCGCTCATTCTTCTGCAATGGGGATTCCGCTGGGCGGACCTGACGGCCTGGGGCTACCGTATCGCCGGCAGGATCCAGGTCGGCTCCCTGTCGTTTTCCATCATCGGCATTCTCACCGGTATTCTGGTTTTCGTGGTCGGCTATTTCGTCACGCGCTGGTTTCAGAGCTGGCTCGACGGCAAGGTCATGGCGCGCAGTCGCATGGATTCAGGCGTGCGCAATTCCATCCGCACAGGCATCGGCTATGTGGGGCTGGTGATCGCTGCCCTGATCGGTATCTCTGCGGCCGGCATCAACCTCTCCAATCTGGCCCTGGTGGCCGGTGCCCTTTCACTCGGTATTGGCTTCGGGCTGCAGAACATCGTCTCGAACTTCGTCTCGGGCCTGATCCTTCTTGCCGAGCGCCCGTTCAAGGCGGGCGACTGGATCGTCGCGGGCGGCGTGTCCGGCACAGTGAAGAAGATTTCCGTGCGTGCAACGGAGATCGAAACGTTCCAGCGCCAGTCGGTGATCCTGCCGAACTCGGAACTGATCAATGCCGCCGTGGGCAACTGGACCCATCGCAACAAGCTTGGGCGCATGGAGATACCCATCGGTGTGGCCTATGGCTCCGATGTGCGCCGCGTGCACGAGATTCTGCTGGAAATCGCCAAGTCACATCCGCTTGTTCTCAAGAATCCGGAGCCGTTCGTGCTGTTTGCCGGTTTCGGCGACTCGTCGCTTGATTTCGAGATCCGCGTCTATCTTTCCGACATCCTTATGCAATTGAACGTGCAGAACGATATCCGCTTCGCCATCGTCGATGCATTCGAGGCTGAGGGGATCGAAATTCCGTTTCCGCAACGCGATATCCACGTGCGCTCGGGGCTGTTCAGAGCACAGGAGCCCGATGAGACGCCGAAGGATGAAGAACCAGCCGATGAGATGGAGGAAGAGCAGGATGAGGTGCCGGCGGGCCGGCGCCGGCGCCGGCGCAAGGTCGATCCGGAATAATCCTGATCGCCTGAATATGCCGTTCAGTTGCCGTTCAGGTTGAAATCTCTATAAACGAGGCGAAAAGGGGCTCAAGGGCCCGCTGCTACAGGGGCGGTGACACACCGATGAAGACCATGAAGACATTCTTGCTTGCAGCCGTGGCGCTGCTGGTCGCAGGCGGCGCGGCTTTCGCGGCCAGTGTCGTCAACCGTGACAGTGAACCGCGGACCATCGTTGTGACGGAAGGCGGTTCGCAATCCGAGATCGTGGTCGGCGCTGGCGAAACCATCGAGTTCTGCTCGGCCGGCTGCTTCGTGACGATGCCAAATGGCGACCGCGAAGTGCTGACCGGTTCAGAGACAGTCGAGATTTCGGAAGGCCGCGGCCGCGTGCGGTAGAGCCGCACAACATGGGCTCGGGACGTTTTGCAAACTCCGGCAAGTGATTGCCGGAGTTTTTTGCTGTTCTTACAGGGTATTTGCCAGGTGCCCTTAGGGAAACTTTAAGCGTATTCCTGAAATCTGCCTGCGGGTTTGCCCCGACTGTCTGCCGCTTCAGACTTTGGAAGCTCATTTCGCGTAAGGCCGTTGGAAGAACGGTCTTTTATGCGGGGGCTTTTATGGACGCGCGATCCGAACGCAATGCAGTGCCTTTGGCTGTCGATCTCGACGGCACTCTGATTGCGACCGATCTGTTGTGGGAGAGTCTGTTCCTTCTCCTGCGCCGCCGACCCCTCTGCCTCTTTCTGTTGCCGTTCTGGCTGATGGGCGGCAAGGCGCGGCTGAAATGCGAGATTGCGTCGCGTGTCGATCTGGATGCCGCGGGACTGCCCTATCGGCAGGACCTTCTGGCTCAGCTGCGCAAGGACAGGGCGGATGGCCGTCACATCGTCCTGGCAACGGCTTCGCCCAAAAAGTTTGCCGATGCGATCGCCTTGCATCTGGGCGTTTTTGACGAGGTCATCTCCACAGAGCCCGGCCGCAACATGGCCTCCGGCATGAAGCGTGACGCGCTGGTCAAGGCATTCGGCGATGGCGGGTTCGATTATGCGGGCAACAGCCGCGCCGATATCGCGGTCTTCGATGCCGCGCGCAGGGCCGTTGTCGTTGCTCCCGACCGCGCGGCTTCTCGCTGGCAGGCGAGGAATGGCGGCGAGCTTCTCGAGGCGGCAAAACCCACATTCAAGACCTATGTGAAGATGCTCAGAGTGCATCAATGGCTCAAGAACAGCCTGATCTTCGTGCCGTTGATCCTCAGTCACGAATATTTCAATGTTCCGCTGCTGACCCTGTGCGTCCTGGCATTCGTCTCGTTCAGCACGGCAGCGTCCGCCATTTACATTCTGAACGACTTCTTCGATCTTGGCCTCGACCGTCGACATCCCACGAAGCGGAACCGACCTTTCGCAAGCGGCATGCTTTCGATCCCGTTCGGTTTCGCGTCCATGCTCGTGCTTCTGGCGATAAGCGGCGCAACGGCGCTTTTTCTTCCGCCACTCTTCGGCCTGGTGCTGATTGGCTATCTGATTGCCACCACCGCCTATTCTCTTTCCCTCAAGCGCATGCTGCTCATCGACGTGCTGACCTTGGCGGGGCTTTACACGGTGCGTATTCTTGCCGGCAGCGCGGCGACCATGATCGGCGTGTCGTTCTGGCTCCTGGCCTTCTCCGTCTTCTTCTTTCTCTCCCTGGCGCTGGTCAAACGCTATGTGGAACTGCGTTCCACCGAGCTTCCCGCAGGCGAGCGCATCGCAGGGCGGGGCTATCGCACGGAAGATCAGGAAGTGATCGCACAGGCCGGCATGGCCTCCGCCTTTTCCTCGGCCATGGTTCTGGCGCTTTACATTCAGAGCAGCGCCGTGCGCGATCTCTACGAGATGCCCTGGCTGATCTGGCCGCTCTGTCCCATTGTCCTCTACATCACGATCCGCATGTGGATCCTGGCGCGGCGCGACGAAATGCACGACGACCCCATCGTCTTCATCATCAGCGACTGGCGCAGCCAGTTGTTTGGTGTTCTGGGCGCGGTGCTCCTCTTTACGGCGGGGTTCTGAAGCATGGCTGATTATTCGGCATTCGGACTGGTGCGCAGAAACACGGCTCAGGCGATTGGCGCTGAAGATGCGGTCGAGCGTCTGCGCGCGGGCAGGGGGCTGCCGTCGTCCGTGCTGCCTTATGGCAATGGCCGGTCCTATGGCGATACCTGCCTGAACGATGCAGGCGCGCTGATCGACATGCGCACCATGAACCGCGTTCTGGCCTTCGATGCCGAAAGCGGGCTCTTTACGGCGCAGGCCGGTCTCATGCTGTCGGACCTGATCGCTCATGTCGGTCCGCAGGGCTGGTTTCCGGCTGTGGTGCCGGGCACTCAGTTTGTCACGCTGGGCGGGGCAATTGCCAACGACGTGCATGGCAAGAACCATCACCGGCGCGGTACTTTCGGCTGTCACGTGGTTTCCTTCACGCTGCTGCGGTCCGATGGCGAGACCCGCCATTGCAGCGCGCAGGAAAACGCGGAGCTCTTTCGCGCCACCATTGGCGGCATGGGGCTGACAGGTTTGATTCTCGACGCGACGATCAGACTGATGAAGGTCGCTTCCGTCGATGTGAACGAGCGCGTGCGTGGCTTTTCCGGGCTCGACGAATATTTCGACCTGGCGGCCGATGCCGACGCCGGGAACGAGTACGCGGTGGCCTGGCTCGACCAGCTTGCTTCTGGCGCGAACACGGGCAGGGGCTTCCTGCTGACGGCAAATCATGCCGAGGACGGGGACGTCTACCGCGTGCCCGCCGCTCGCCGCCTTGCTGTTCCTTTCCGGCCTCCGGTCAATTTCCTGAACCGGTGGTCGCTTGCCGCTTTCAACCGTGCTTTCGCCTGGAGCAAGGCGCGGGCGGAGGGCGTTCGGCGCTCGTCTTACGAAAGCTATTTCTTCCCGCTCGATGCGGTGCGCCACTGGAACAGGCTCTACGGTCCGCGCGGCCTCCTGCAACATCAGAGTGTGGTGCCCTTCGAGGCCGCACGGAAGACCATACCGGCCATGATGGCGGCGGCGCGCGAGGCCGGTCAGGCCTCGTTCCTCACCGTGCTCAAGCGCTTCGGCGATGTTGCCTCACCCGGCATTCTTTCGTTTCCGAGGCCGGGCTATACGCTGACACTCGATTTCTCCAATGCGGGTTCGGCCACCCACGCGCTCTTCGAGCGCCTCGACCGCATGACGGTGGAGGCGGGTGGCGCGGTCAATCCCTATAAGGACGCGCGCATGGGAGCGGCCCTGTTCGAGGCCTCTTTTCCGGGCTGGCGCGATCTTGAGGCACTACGGGATCCTGCATTTCTTTCCGACTTCTGGCGGCGCACGGCGCTGCAATTGCCGGCAGGCGAGAAGGGAGAACGTCATGCAGCCGAATAATCGGGCATGGTTCAGGCAAACGCAAGATTTTCACGCGATGGATGCAATTTATCTCGGCTGCTTCACGCTTTGTTTGCAAGGGGGCGCTATGACGGACAAGGGCGGGACAAGATGAAATACATACCCTTCATTCTCTTCACGGTGATGACCAACGCGGCTGCGCAGCTCATGCTGAAACACGGCATGATGACACTGGGCGATTTGAGCTTTGCCGGCACCAATCCCATTCTGAAGATGCTTCAGATTGTCTTCAGCCCCTGGATCTTTGCCGGCCTGTGCGTGTTCGTCATCTCCATGGCGTCGCATCTCTACGTGCTTTCCAAGGTCGAGTTGTCCTTCGCCTATCCGTTTCTGAGCCTTGCCTATGTGGCGGTGGCGGTGTTCGCCTACTTCCTCTTCAAGGAAGACCTGAACGCCTACCGCATCGCCGGCATCGCGCTGATCTGCGTCGGCACCGTGCTGATCGCGCAGAGCGGCCGCGAAATGCCTGAAGAACAGGCGGCGCTCGCAAAAGACAAACTTCAGTCCGAAAGGTCGATGATCCAATGAGACATATCATTTTTGGCGGTGACGGCTTCGTCGGCCGGCACCTGGCTCCCAAGCTCGTGGCCGATGGCGAAGAGGTCATCGTTGCCGACATCGTGAAGAGCGACCTGCCGCACTACCGCCAGGTGGCGTTCGTCCATTGCGACGTGACCGATCCGGCTGCCATCGAGGCCGTGGGCATGAAGGCCGACGACATGGTCTACAATCTGTCGGCCAAGATGCTGTCGCCGATCCAGGTGCGCGCCAAGCGGCACGACTTCTTCTACCCGGTGAACTATCACGGCACGGTCAACATCATCGAGGCGATGGACAAGGCGGGTGCGAAAAACCTCGTCCACTTCACCACCGACATGATCTACGGCCACACCGTCACCTATCCGATGACGGAGGATCACCCGGTTTCGCCGCTTGGCGAATACGGCCAGTCCAAGCTCGACACCGAAGTGCTGGCAGCCGAATGGCGCAAGCGCGGCATGAACATTTCGCTGTTCCGCCCGCGTCTCATCATCGGGCCGGGACGTCTGGGCATTCTGGAAAAGCTGTTCAAGCTGGTGGACATGAATCTGCCGGTGCCGATGATCGGTGCGGGCAAGAACCCCTATCAGTTCATCTCCGTGTTCGACTGCGCGGAGGCTGCGCGTCTTGCCTGGAAGGCCGGCGTGCCGAACGAGGCCTACAATCTTGGCTCGCTCAATCCGCCGCCGGTGCGCAAGCTGCTTGGCGATCTGGTGAAGCATGCGGGCTCGAAATCGTTGCTTCTGCCCACGCCGGGCTGGGCCGTGAAACGCACGCTCGACATGCTCGACTGGATGAACATGCCGTTGATGGACCCCGAGCAGTATCTGATCGCCGACGAGATGTGCGTGCTCGACGTTTCCAAGGGCGAGCGCGATCTTGGCTGGGTGCCGCAATACAATGATGGCGACATGCTGATCGCCGCCTATGACGAATATCGTGCCAAGAAATCTGGCCAGGCCGTTGGCGCCAGCCAGGTTCCGGCCGAATAGGGGAGGTCGCCATGACCGTCGTGACAAAGACCGAGACGAAAGGGGCAAGGCCCGTGATGGATGCACCCGAACTCGCACCCAGGACAATCGCGAAACCCGACCTCCTGACGGTGGAAGATGCCAAGGGATTGAGCGTCGAGCGGATGACCGACCTGTTCAAGGCGCATCTCAACCCCGGTCAGCTTCACTTCATGAAGCTGCTTGGCTTCCACAAGATCAAGATCGAAAGCGCTGAGGGGATGTATTACATCGACCAGAACGGTCGAAAGATCCTCGATTTCTTCGGCGGTTTCGGGTCGCTGGCCTTCGGCCACAACCATCCTCGGATTCTCGAGGCGCGCAAGAAATTCCAGGACGAGAAGCGCCACGAGATCGCCATCGCCTTCATGTCGCAATATGCGACGGCGCTGGCGGCCAATCTCGCTGCCTGCTCACCGGGTGAGCTCGACATGGTGTTTTTGGGCTCCTCGGGCTCCGAGGCGATGGAATCGGCCATCAAGCTTGCCGAGCGCGCGGCCGGCCCCAAGCGACCGAAGGTCGTCTATGCGGAAAATTCTTTCCACGGCAAGACCAAGGGCGTTCTCACCATCACCGACGGCAATCTTTACCGCGCCGAGTTTCGCCTGACGGACAATACGGTGCGCGTGCCCTTTGGCGATATCGACGCCATCGAAACGGCTTTCCGCACCGATCCGGAGATTGGCTCGATCGTTCTTGAAACGGTGCAGGGCGGCGGCGGCATCAACGAGGCGCCGCGCGAATTCTGGCAGAAGCTGCGCCAGCTTTGCGACCAGTATGGCGTCATCTGGGTGGCCGACGAGGTGCAGTGCGGCTACGGGCGCACCGGCCGCTTCTATGCCTTCGAGCATTATGACGTGGTGCCGGACATCACCGCGCTCGCCAAGTCGCTGGGAGCCGGCAAGGCCGCCATGGCCGCGATGATCGCCAAGCGCGACGTCTACATGAAGGCCTATGGCACGCCGAAAACGGCGATGATCCACGCCATGGCCACGTTTGGCGGCATCGGCGAGGCTTGTGCCACGGCCATCGAGGGCACCAATGTGCTTTATGACGAAGCGCTGATGGAGAACGCCGAAAGCACCGGTGCTTATCTCGTCGAGCGGCTTAATGCACTGAAGGACAAGTATCCGCGCATCATCAAGGACATTCGTGGTCGTGGCTGTATGGTCGGGCTCGAATTCCATGATTTCTCGCAGACCCTGCCGGCGGTTTTGCGCCCGGTGGTGGGCGTTTTGGATGACAAGCTCAAGGGCTCGCTGTCTGGCTTTGTCGGTGCGCTTCTATTGCGCGATTACGATGTGCTGGTGGCCTTCACCGAATACAACCGCAACGTCATCCGCCTCCTGCCGCCGCTCATCATGCGACCCGAGCATGTGGACAAGCTGGTGGATTCGCTCGATGCGCTGCTTGGGCGCGGTGTCGTTTCCATCGTGAAGGATTTCGTCAAAAGCCAGGTGAAGTGAGAGCCTGCTTCTGAGAGAATGAGTCTGAAACGCTTTTCAAGGCTTTGAAACGTTTAGGAATAGCGCCTCTCGCGCGACAACTGGCCGGGCTTGTCCCGGCCTTCTTTTTGTCTGCGATGGCGTTCGCCCGGCTTTGAAAGAGCTGCCGCGCCTATTCGATCCGGTCCGCCATGCGCGGGCTCAGATAGGCGTTGAAGCATTGGTTCAGCGTGATGCGCTCATGGTCCTGCATGGCGGGCGCGTAGATCTTGAGAAGGTCCGCATTGGCCGTGGTCAACGGGCAGGTGGGATGCAGGATCAGGTCCGTCTGGCGAACGGCCTCCAGTGCTTCAGCATCTGGCGGGGGAACGGCGCGTGTGGGATCGGCTCCGATCGCCACGTGCAGTGGCGCATTCCGGTCCAGTAGCCAGGGGAAAGGGTTGACGAAGTTCAGGTTGAGGATCGTCTCGAACCTTACTCCCTGCTCTTCTTCCAGCTCGCGGATCGCATTAATGGCGCCGTCGATGGCCATCAGATGCGCCGCCTGGAAATGGAATTCCGAGTAATAGACGGAGGACGGCAATTCCTGAATGCGGATGAAGTCCGCGTAGGTGTCGCGGTGGAGCGTATAGAAATCCAGCATTTTTTCAGAACGCGCGAGGATTTCGGGTCGCATGTTGAGGCGGCCGAGCGTTTTCAGGTTCTGGTTCGGCATTTCCACATTTTTGATGGCGCCGATATAGGTGCGTGCTGCACGCTCCACCGTGTTGACCAGCGGCGGCAGGGCGGCGGCGGAGGCAAGGGCGGCAGCAACCAGAAAGACGGGGCGTTCCGTTTCGCGCTGCCAGAGCCGCACAAGCACGGGCAGGAGCACCGGCCAGATGAAGATGAGCGCCTGGCTTCCGGTGTTCTGCGTTTCGAAGAAGATGCCTGCGACAAGCACCGCCATGATCCAGAATGCGTCATGGTCGATGATGGCAGCAATGGCCGCCACACTCGGCGCGCGCAACTTGCCGGCGAGCATCCCGCGATCCCGGTAGAGCAGGAAGAGCGCCAGCAGGCCCGCGGGCGCGACAATGCCGAATGTGTGCGACGCGGCCTGGAGGAAGCGGGGCAGGAGGCTGCCTTCGTTCATGACGACGAGCGCCAGGATGTCGCTGATGTAATTGAGCGTAAAGCCGGTCCAGACTTCCAGAAGGCCCAGAATTCCCAGGAAGATGACCGCCGAGGCGACTGCAGTGCGGATGGAGACGCGGTCCGCCGCGAAAGCGAAGGCGCATAGAAGCCCACCGGAGACGAAGCCCGTAATCTTTGTCAGGAAGAGGCCCGTCATCCCGGCCACGATGGAGACGAGCAGCATCCGCTGGTCGCGCAGATAGACGAGCGCGACGGTGAGCACATAGAGAAGCTGGCAAACCTGCCGATTGTAGATGCCGAACCCGTCGGATCCGGGAAACGGATAGAATTCGCGGGTGTTGAACGGCAGAAGGGCGAAGGCGAGAAAGGGCAGAAGCAGCGCCAGCGCCGTTCCGCGCGACTTCGCATCCACCTGCCACAGCGCCAGCGCCATGAGCGGTGCGGTGACGGCGAAGAGCGACCAGTGCACCAGCAGGAGCGGCTGCGCGTTGGCAAACAGCTTCACGCCGCCTGCAAACAGATAATAGCCGAGCGGTCCCACGGGCGCGAAGAAGTCCGTGGCGGGGATCTGGCCGGAAAAGATCCGGTTTGCGGCATCGAAGTAGATGAAGAGGTCCCAGTACATGGGGCCGATCGGTACGTTGAGCGGCAGGACGAGGAAAACCGCCATGACAAGTGCCGTCATGGCCAGGATGGCCACCGGGCCTGTCAGCCATCCGCGCCGTCTTGCCGTAGCCACGTGTTCGACCGCCATTGCCATGTCTGCCCCCGGGGTGCCTTCTGCCTGTCGTCGCCTTCTTTTCTACAGAAGAGGCGGTCAGAAGAAGTTAATTCACCTGCTCAATCGCCTGTTTTGCTTAATGGCGCGGGCCGTTTCGGCGATGTCGCATTCAGGCAAAGAAGTTCTGTCTTCTGCGGACTAGGATCATTTCGGATCATGGGCGTCATCCAGCCTGCCTGCGCGGTCTGGCGGGAGAGCGATCGAGGGAGTGAGAGCATGAAGGCGAATGCGCGGGCGGTTGTCATCGGCGGTGGTGTTGTGGGCGTGTCGACGCTCTATCACCTGGCCAAAAAGGGCTGGTCGGATGTGGTGCTGCTTGAGCGCAAGGAACTGACATCCGGTTCCACCTGGCATGCCGCCGGCCTGCTGCCGCTGTTCAACATGAGCTATTCGGTCGGCCAGATCCACAAATACTCGGTGAAATTCTATCAGGAGCTCCAGGAGGAAACCGGCATGAATGTCGGCTTCACGCAATGCTCCAACATTCGTCTCGCGCGCACGAAGGACCGCTGGGACGAGTATATGTATTATGCCGGCATTGCCGAAACCATCGGCATTCCGGTCAACATCCTGACGCCCGAACAGGTGAAGGAGATCTGGCCACTTTGCGAGACCGATGGGCTTCTTGGCGCGATTCAGCATCCCGATGACGGTTATATCCAGCCTGCCGATCTGACGCAGGCGCTCGCCAAGGGCGCGCGCGATCTCGGCGCAACCATCTATCGCAACACCGCCGTGACGGCGATTGCACAGGGCGATGACGGGACCTGGACCGTCACCACCGACAAGGGCGAGATTGCCTGCGAGCACGTGATCTCCTGCACCGGCAATTTTGCCCGCAGGACCGGGGCCATGGTCGGGCTCGACGTGCCGGTGATCCCGGTCGAGCATCAATACATCGTCACCGAGCCACATCCCGCCATTGTCGCACGCAAGAAGGAAGGGCTGCCGGAAATGGGCGTCCTGCGCGAGAGCGATTCCTCCTGGTACATGCGTGAGGAAAATGGAGGTCTTTTGCTTGGTCCTTACGAGGTCGGCGCGCCCTGCTGCTATGTGGACGGTCCCAGCGAAGACAGTGAGTACGAGCTGTTCCAGGAGGACCTGGAACGCCTCATGCCCTATGTGGAAACAGCGATCGAGCGCGTTCCCGCCTTTGGCGAGGTGGGCATCAAGAAGATCTACAATGGCGCAATCGCCTATACGCCCGATGGTTCTCCCATCATCGGCCCCGCGCCGGGGCTGAAGAATTTCTGGCTGAATGAGGGCCATTCCTTCGGCGTCACGGCGGCCGGTGGCGCAGGCTGGCAGCTTGCCGAATGGATCGTCGAGGGCGAACCGTCCATCGACATGATGGGCGTCGATCCGCGCCGTTTCGGCCCCTATGCCACCGAGGGCTATCTGCGCGAGAAGAACGAGGAGGCCTATGCCAATGTCTTCACCGTTCACTATCCCGACGAGGAGCGTTCGGCGGCGCGTCCGCTCAAGACCACGCCGAGCTATGACCGGATGAAGGCTCTGGGGGCCGTGTTCGGTTCCGTCTATGGCTGGGAGCGGCCCAACTGGTTTGCGCCGGAAGGGTATGCAGTGCCTGAAAGCGAACTCGGCGTTGGTGCGGACGTGCTTTTGAAGCACAATCATGCGCCGGCGCTTGCAGATGGCCGCGTCGTTGAAAAGTGGTCGTTTCGCCGCTCGAACTATTTCAAGCATGTCGGTGATGAGGTGAGGAACGTCCACGAGAATGTCGGCCTGCTCGACATGTCGGCCTTCGCCAAGATCGAGGTTTCGGGGCCGGGCGCAAGGGGCTGGCTCGACAGCATTCTCGCCAACCGCATTCCGAAGAAGCGGGGCCGCGTGGCGCTGTGCCATCTGCTCACGAAAAATGGCGGGGTGCGCTCGGAGTTCACCGTCTATGAGTGGAAGCCGGGCCGGTTTTATCTGGTGTCCGCCGGTGCCTATGAGGCGCATGATCATGACGTGCTCTTCAAGCTGCTTCCCGATGATGGCTCCGTAACCCTGCGGCCGATCACGCAGCAATATGGCGTTTTCGTTCTTGCTGGACCCAGGAGCCGCGATGTGTTGCGCAGGCTCACGCGCACGGAGCTTTCCAATGCGGCGTTTCCCTGGCTCTCGGGCAGGGAGATTTCCGTTGGCCGTGCGAGCGCCCATGCACTGCGTGTGAACTTTGTCGGGGAGCTGGGCTGGGAGTTGCACCATCCCATCGAGCAGCAGAACCTGATCTTCGATCTGATCATGGAGGCCGGTGCGGAATTCGGCATTCGCCCCTTCGGCATCCGCGCCATGACCTCCATGGCCATCGAGAAGAGCTATCGTCTGATCCCGCGCGAACTCTCCATCGAATACACGGCCTGGGAAAGCGGGCTCGACCGTTTCGTCCACCCCGACAAGGGCAATTTCATTGGCCGTGAGGCTCTGTTGAAGCAGCGCGATGCGGGGCTTGGCTGGAACTATGTCACGCTGGAAATCGGCGGCGTCAGCGATGCCGATGCGCGCGGCAATGAGGCGATCTACAGGGCCGGAGAACTGGTCGGGCGCGCCACCCATGGCGGCTATGGCTGGCGCGTGGGAAAAAGCCTGGCGCTCGCCATGGTGCGCCCCGAATTCGCCGCCGAAGGCACGGAGCTCGAGATCAGGATACTGGGCGAGCTTCATCCGGCAAAAGTGATTGGTGAAAGCCCGTTCGATCCCGAAAACGCTGCGCTGCGCACAGATGGATGAAGTAGAGGTGGAAAGGAAGCGGAACCCATACGCACCAATGGAGACGCCATAAGTCGGGTGAATACGCCAAATTGCGTGATTTATAGCCGGCTGGACATGCGCTAGACTGGGGTATGTCCAGGTCGAGAATGGGTCTGCACCTCAATCAAAGCGGTCTGCTTGCTGCTTTTACGGGATTTTGTTGCGCCTTTCTTGCCGCCGCCCAGCCTCAACCGTCCAGAGCCCAGGAGATTGTCGACGTTCAGCTCGTCCTGGCGGTCGATGTTTCTCTTTCCATGTCGGCCGGTGAACTGGAGATACAGCGCCGCGGCTATGCGGAAGCGCTGACCCATGAAGAGGTCGTTGGCGCGATCCTGAGTGGCATGCATGGCAAGATCGCGGTGACCTATTTCGAATGGGCGGGCAATCTCTCCCAGCGCGTTGTCGTTCCCTGGACCCGGATTGCTTCGGCAGAGGATGCGCGGCATTTTGCAGAGCGGTTATCGGCCAATCCTCCAAGCAGCGCCCGTCGAACCTCGATATCAGGTGCACTCGACTATGCCGGCGATCTATTGGCTGAAAGCGACTTTCGAGGGCTTCGGCGCGTGGTGGACGTCTCGGGAGACGGCCCTAACAATCAGGGTGGTCCCGTGGTTCCGGCCCGCGACCGGCTGGCTGGCATGGGCATCACCATCAACGGGCTTCCGCTGATGACCAATGGCGGGCTGACCACCAGTTTCGACGTCAAGGATCTCGATACCTACTACCGGAACTGTGTCATCGGCGGGCCGGGGGCATTCGTCGTGCCGGTCAATGACTGGTCGCAGTTCCCCGAAGCCATTCGACGCAAGCTGGTACTGGAGCTGGCTGGAACGGGCGGGCACCGCCCGCAGGTCGTGCTCGCCCAGTTTCACAGTGCCTATGACTGCCTTGTCGGTGAAAAGATGTGGCGGGATCGCTCCTGGATGTGGCAGGAGCCCTGATCGCTTTCAGAGCGTTGCAGCAATCTCTTCGAGCTGGTCGGCGCATTGGCCCCAGCCTTCGTGAAAGCCCATCTTCTCGTGCGCTTCGCGGTCCTCCGCGTTCCAGTGCAGTGCCCGTGCGATGTAGCGTGTCCTGCCTTCTCCGGCATCCTCCAGAGTGAGTATCATGGTCATGAACGGCTTTTCAGAAGGGGTCCACGCCCCGGTGAAGGCGTCGGTCGTCACGATCTTCTCGTTCTCCACCACCTCAAGGAAAATGCCGGGATTGGGATACTCGTTGCCGTCCGGGTCCCGCATCACGATCAGGCTGGCCCCGCCCGGACGCACGTCCATCTCGACTTTCGAAATGGTCCAGGGCTTTGGCACGAACCATTGTTTGAGAATTTCCGGATCGGTCCAGGCACGGAATATCTTTTCACGGGGCGCGTCGATGATACGCGCCAGGACGAGTTCGTTTTCCAGTTCAGGTGCGACGTCGATGGTGGTGCTCATTTCATGTCTCCCAGTGTCTGTCTGTACTGCGAGGACGATCGGTGCGCAGCCAACCCGACAGGTCCCGGCAACTTTTTGTCAGGCGACGAGAAGCTGCTTGCGGTCGGCGCGTTCCTGCTGGGGTGAGCGGGCGTAGAGCTCACGGTAGCATTTGGAGAAGTGCGAAGCCGAGACGAAGCCGCAGGCAACCGCCACTTCAACGACGGGCAGGGAGGACTGGATCAGGAGGTGGCGGGCCCGGTCAAGGCGGATTTCCAGATAGTAGCGGGCGGGCGAGCGCCCCATCTCCTGTCGGAACAGGCGCTCGATCTGACGGCGGGAGAGCCCCACATTTTCCGCGATCTGCACCAGTGAAAGCGGCTCGGCCAGGTTGGCTTCCATAAGCTCGATGATGGTGAGAACCTTGGAATTCTGCACGCCAAGCCGCGCCCTCAGCGGCAGGCGCTGGCGGTCGGAGGGGCTGCGCACCCGGTCCGTCAATAACTGCTCGCAGACGCGGTTGATCAGGCTGTCGTCGAAATCCTCACCGATCAGCTTCAGCATCATGTCCATGGCCGCGGTGCCACCGGCGCAGGTGTATATGTTCGCCTCGGTCTCGAAGAGATCGGCAAAGACGTTTGCGCGTGGATATCTTTCGGCGAAGCCCGGGAGGTTCTCCCAATGGATTGCGCAGCGTCTGTCGGCCAGCAGTCCGGCCCCGGCCAGGACGTAAGCTGCCGTGCACAGCCCGCCGATGGCGACACCGCGATTGTACTCTTCGCGCAGCCAGGCAAAGACCGTCTTGTTGCTGTAATCCTCGATGTTCAGCCCGCCGCAGACAATGACCATTGAAGGGCGTTCGTGCCCGACCATTTTTTGCCGCTCGGCGGCGAGGGAAGAGCCGACGGCCACCTCAACGCCGTTCGATGCGCGGACCGGTTCGCCATCACAGCTAGCCAGTCGCCACGTATAGGCTTCGTAGCCGGCCATTCGATTGGCGGCACGCAGGGGTTCCAGCGCAGCGGAGAACGCCATCATCGTAAAATCGGGAATGAGAAAGAAAACGATCGATCGCTTGCAGCTGTTCTCGCCCGACATAGTGCCTCCCGATTGCGCATGACGCCTGTCTCCCAGGCCATGCCGCTGTCATCGAAGCGTCATCAGGAATTGTGTTTTCTGTCAATCCGAGAGGCGGTGCAAAGCGTCGTTTTGCAGGCGTTTGCGTGAAAAATGAACGTGTTGAGACCGGTCTTCGGAAACAAGCAAAACCACCGGGCCTTCCTGACCCGATGGTTCAACCGTGGCCCGGGAGGCCCCGGGGGCGCTTGCAGAAACTGATCAGTTGACCAGGAAGCCGAACCGCGAGCCGGCGAGGGCTCCGGTTTCACCGGGCATCGTTTTTTCGAGCCGCTGGCGGGCGAACACCGTGTTCGGATTCGAACCCCGATGGCGGCGTATAAAGCGTGCGAAAAGCTTCATCATGCGCTCCAATAAACAGTCACATCGAAAGACAGTCGGTTCTCACCGAGCGCCTTCTCATGCGGGATGGAGTGGGGTCGCTCGTTCGATGCTGGAGAGCTATCGCATGCGTGTCGGGGATGAGGCGGAAAATGCGAAGCGCACGTTAGGAAAAGCGACATCTGTGGGGCTCGCAACGGCATTCGGACAAAAAAAGACCCCGACATTCAGGTCGGGGTCAGGTCGGCGTTCGACAGATCGCGCGTAAGCGCGTGGCTTTTGCTTTCATGTCAGTGTGAGCTCCGCCCGGATGGCCCGGGCTTCTTCGCCGGGGGCGTGCCGTATTTGGCGTGATGGGTCATTGCGTCGAATTCGATTGCGAAATCGCGCACTGCCTTCAGGGTCTTTGTCAGCGATATCATTCAACGCTCCTGTTTGCCTGTTCCTGCGTTCAGAAACGCGAGATGCTGCGGTTGTCCCGGCCATCGGACTGGATGCTCGTGTAATGTGCCGGCCAGCCGATGTCCTTGCGGATTTCTGCGGGAAGCGTGTCGATCAGGCGCTCGGTGCGCCGGCGGTTCAATGCCGTCCGATAGTGGCGGACATAGTGGTTCATGCGTGCGAATACAGACATTGTCCTTCTCCTCTGTCTGGCTGTTTTGCCAGACGTCATCGCCTGACACGGTTGACTATGCCGCAAGGTTGATGTTCAATCAAACACAATCGAATGATCTTTTTGTTCAAAGTTATTGAATGGAGAACGGCATGAACGCCCCCCTCAATCATCCGATGCCCTTATTGGAGCTCGATGTCCTTCGCACCTTTGTGGCGATTGCCGAGACCGGCAGTTTCACGGCCGCATCCAATGCGGTCTACCGAACGCCGTCTGCCGTCTCCATGCAGATAAAGAAGCTCGAAGAGATGCTGGGGCGCTCGGTGTTCCAGCGTGATGCGCGATCGGTCTCGCTCACGGCCGATGGCGAGTTATTATTGAACTATGCGCGCAGATTGCTGGCCCTGAACCGCGAAGCGGTGTCGAAATTCGTCATGCCCGATATCAGCGGCATCGTTCGATTAGGATCGCCGGACGATTACGGCGAACGAATCTTACCCAGCGTTCTCAAACGCTTTGCAGAAACCCATCCTTCCATTGCCGTCGACGTGGTCATTGACCAGAGTGCCAACCTGCGCAAGAGGATGGCCAACCGGCAGCTCGATCTCACACTGCTCACCTGTACTGAAGGATCTGAAGACAGCAGCGTCCAGATTGTCTTCACGGAGCCCATCGTCTGGGCAGGCGCCAAAGGGGGTTGCGCGCATTTACGCGAGCCGCTGCCGCTCTCGCTCTGGGAGGAGGGGTGCGCCTGGCGCGCCGGTGCCCTTTCCGCCATGGAAAAGGACGGGCGCGATTATCGCGTCGCCTATATGAGCGCCCACACGGCCGGCCAACGCGCGGCCATTCTTTCCGATCTCGCCATCGCGCCGCTGCCAAAATCCTTCCTGCGGGACGACCTTGTGGAGCTTGGCCCGAAGGATGGACTGCCCAAACTGTGCAACTATCACATCGGCATGGTCGTTTCTCCCGATGCTTCGGCGCCGGTCAAGGCTGCTGCCGACCATATTCGCTCGACTTTCGACATGTTCAGCGAATCCGGCCGGTTCTGAGCGGTCTTAGGCGCGCTCTTGGGCACGCTCTTGGGCACTCCGGGGCGTAAAAAGCGTGGAGGCTGTTGCGCATGTGTGCTGACAAACGACTGCAGATTGCCGGCGTTTCGCTGTCGAGCCCCGACAGGCTTCTCTTCGCGGAGGAGGGCGTTACGAAAACTGCGCTGGCGCAGTATTACGAGCGCGCCGCGCCGCGTATGCTTCCGCATATCGAAAAGCGCCTCGTCAGTCTGGTGCGTTGCCCGGACGGGCGCGAAAGTCCCTGCTTTTTTCAGCGTCATGGCAGCAAGGGGTTTCCCGATGCCGTGCGGCACATGGCCATTGCCGAGAAGAGCGGTGAGAAGGCCGAATATCTTTATATCGACGATCTGAAGGGCGTCATCGCTGCCGTTCAGATGAGCACGCTCGAGTTTCACATATGGGGCTCACGCACAGACCGGCTCGAAGCCCCCGACCGGCTGGTATTCGATCTCGACCCCGATGAGGAACTCGACTTCACTGCGGTTCGTCGTGCCGCCTTCACTGTGCGTGACCGGCTTGCCGATCTCGGCCTTCAGACCGTGCCGCTTCTGACCGGTGGCAAGGGTATCCACGTGGTCGCACCGCTGGAGCGTCGTCGGGAGTGGCCCGACATCAAGGATTTTGCCAGGGGATTTGCCAAGCGCCTGTCCGAAGACGAGCCCGAGCGCTTTCTGGCTGAAGCGTCGAAGGCGAAGCGGGAAGGGCGGGTTTTTGTCGACTGGTTGCGCAATGAACGCTCCGCCACGGCCATCGCGCCCTATTCGACGCGGGCGAAACCCGGTGCGCCGGTGGCGGCGCCGGTTTCCTGGTCCGAGCTTGAGACCATTGCCGTATCAAGCGCCTTCTCGCTGGCCGATATGGATGAGCGGCTTGCAGCATCGAATCCATGGGCGGAAAGCATGGACTGGCGTCAGTCCGTCACCGAAAAAATGCTGAAAGCGGTGACATAGCGTTTCGCCTGCCGGGGAGCGACCACGCTAATCGCGGCGGCGCCGTGCCGCGCGTTCTTCGCGTGAGCGCCGGCGGGGGCGCGCCGCACCCGTTTCATCGGCTGGAGCGCCTGCCATTGCACGTGGCGGGAGTTGCACCTGTTCGGCCAGTTTCGGGAACGGGTCGACCTTGTTGGGCAGCGCCATGGCATGCACGAAATGCTCCTGAAACCTCGACTCCAGGGCGGTCTCGATTTTCTCGATGCGCCTTACCGTCTCTTCGATTTCGCGGCGGTGGTTGCGGTTGAGCAGCGCCATGCGTGCGCCTGTGCCGGCGGCATTGCCGACGGCCGAGACCCGGTCGAGGTCGCAATCGGGGATCAAGCCCAGAACCATGGCGTATTGCGGATCGATGAAGGATCCGAACGCGCCGGCAAAGCGGATCGTGTCCACGGTTTCCACGCCCTGCTTTTCCATGAGGAGCTTCGTGCCGGCATAGAGCGCGGCCTTGGCAAGCTGGATTGCCCGCACATCGTTCTGGGTGATGGTGATGCGCGGTTCGGCCTCGCTCAGAACATAGGAGAAGGTGCGACCCTCGGCGACGATGCGCGGGTTTCGAACCGCCAGCGCTCCGTCCACCACACCATCCTCCGAGATGATGCCCGCCAGATACATCTCGGCGATCACCTCGATGATGCCGGAGCCGCAGATGCCGGTGACACCGGCCTGCCCGAGCGAACCGGGAAAGCCCGGCTCGTCCGACCAGAGCTCGCTGCCGATCACCCGAAAGCGCGGAGCTAGCGTTTCCCGGTCGATGCGCACGCGTTCGATGGCGCCGGGCGCGGCGCGCTGGCCGGACGAGATTTCCGCGCCCTCGAAGGCGGGGCCTGTCGGCGAAGACGCGGCCACCACACGCGCCCGGTTGCCTAGAACGATCTCCGCATTGGTGCCCACATCGACGATCAGCATCATTTCGTCCTGGCGGTGCGGCCCCTCCGACAGCGTGACGGCGGCGGCATCGGCTCCCACATGACCGGCAATGCAGGGCAGGAGATAGGTGCGTGCGCCCGGATTGAGCTTGAGCTTCAGATCGTCGGCCCTAAGCTTGACCGCGCCGGAAACGGCCAGCGCGAAGGGGGCGCCGCCCAGCTCTGTCGGGTCTATGCCGAGAAAAAGATGGTGCATGATGGGGTTTGCGACGAACACGGCGTCCAGAATGTCGCTGCGCTCAATGCCGCCGTCGTCGGTCACTTTCTGCACCAGTTTCGATATTTCCTGGCGTACGGCACGCGTCATGGCCTCGCGTCCGTCCGGGTTCATCATCACATAGGAGACCCGGCTCATCAGGTCCTCGCCGAAGCGAATCTGGGGGTTCGACGCGCCGGCCGAGGTCACCACGCGGCCCGACAGAAGCGAAACGAGATGCATGGCGATCGTGGTCGAGCCGATGTCGCAGGCCAGCCCGTAGGCCTCGTTTTTCAGACCCGGCCACAGGGCAATGAGACGGGCAATGTCGTCATCCGCGTCCTGATGCAGGGCAGCGGTTACGGTCCAGTTGCCTTCGCGCAATATCGCCTGCACCTGCGACAGAAGATGCGCATCCGCCTCGATGCGCCCAAACCCCCAGTCCTTTTGCAGTGCAGTTTTCAGCCGGTCGAGATCGCCGAGCGGCTTGTGCATGTCGGGCTCTTCAACTTCCACATAGCAAAGGTGAACCGCGGGATGGCGCTCGATGACACGGGTATCGGCATCCTTGCGCACCACCTGCGCATTGATCACCGCGTCCTGCGGCACGTCCACCACCAGGTCGCCTTCGATGGTGGCCGAGCAGGAAAGGCGACGACCTGAGGGCAGCGCGCGCTTTTCAGCGTAACGGGCTTCCTTTGCGCCAACCGGGGAGATGTGATCCGGGGAGGAGGAGATCTTGTGTTTGGCGAAATGGCCTTCCTGCACCTCGATCTGGCATCGTCCGCAGGTGGCGCGCCCCCCGCACACGCTCTCCACATAGACGCCAAGCTGCCGCGCGGCATCGAGTATGGTCGTGCCCCGGGGAAAACGCCCCCGCTTGCCGGACGGCATGAAGAGAACGAGCGGATTATCGCTCATGATGAGGCCCGTAAGTCGGTGGTGGCAACCCGGCAGGCATGGAGTGATCGGTCAACGCAATCAAGGCATCCTCATCCCCGCGCTCTGCGTGCATCGCGGCCGCCGCGCCGCCGACCACCGGAGGAAGCGGGGGCCGCAGCGGCTGCCTTCGCCTCGCCTGCGGCGGCAGGCTGGTGGTCACGATAGGTCATGATCCAGTTGTAGCAATTGGGGTCCGTGCCGTTCAGCACATTTGCCGCACGCACCATTTCCATCTCCTGTGGGCGGCAGGGGTTCATGATGGCGCTGGTCATGCCCGCCCCGATCACCATGGGAATGAAGCCTGCATTGATGCCGTGCCGGTGCGGCAGGCCGAAGGATATGTTGGAAAGCCCGCAGGTGGTGTTTACCTTCAGTTCTTCGCGCAGCCGCCGCAGAAGCCGGAAAACCTGCTGGCCCGCCGTGCCCATGGCGCCGATGGGCATCACCAGCGGATCCACAACGATGTCGTGGGCGGGAATGCCATAATCGGCGGCGTGCTGGACGATCTTCTTCGCCACCTCGAAGCGCACGTCCGGGTCTTCGGAAATGCCGGTTTCGTCGTTGGAAATGGCGACGACCGGCACGTCGTATTTCTTGATAAGCGGCAGGATGGCTTCCAGCTTTTCCTCCTCGCCCGTCACCGAGTTCACCAGCGGTCTACCCCGGGCGACCTTGAGCCCGGCTTCGATGGCGGCAGAAACGGAGGAGTCGATCGAGAGTGGCACATCGACCAGATCCTGCACGATCTCCAGGGTTTGAACGAGAAGCCCGGGCTCGGTCGCGTTAGGGTCTACCGCCGTTACTCCGGCGTTGACGTCGAGCATGGTTGCGCCGGCTGCGACCTGCGCCAGCGCGTCCTGCTTCACCGTCTCGAAATTGCCGGCAACCATCTCGGCGGCGAGCTTCTTGCGCCCGGTCGGATTGATGCGCTCTCCGATCACGCAGAAGGGCTGGTCAAAGCCTATCACGACTTCCCGGGTTGCAGAGGCGACGATGGTACGGGTCATTCAGAATCCTCCTGGAGGCATGGCGTGAGCCCATGCTGCTGATCGATGGTCTTGACTGGCTTTCTCATTCGCTGGATGTCGCGCTTGCGTCCCTCACCATGTCGACGGGCTTCTCGCTCGGGTCGTCATGCAGAATGTGGTCGAGCCGCTCGGCAACCAGCGCATCGTCGAGGCCCGGCTCGCGCTTCCACGGCTTGCGACCCTTCAGGACGCCGGATTCGTGCACGATCTCAGCCACGAATTCCTCCTGTCGGTAGGCCATGACATGAATGCCGGACACACCCTCGATCTCCTTCACCTCGTTGATGATGTCGATACACAGGCGCTTGCCTTCCTCTTTCTGCTTTTCGGCGCCTTCAAGCCGTGTGATCACCGCATCGGGAATGTGAACGCCCGGCACGTTCGAGCGGATCCAGCGGGCGGTTTTTGCCGAAGCGAGCGGGCCGACGCCAACCAGTATGAAGCATTTTTCGACAAGCCCCATATCGCGCACCCGCTTCATGTATTCCTTCAGCATTGGCACATCATAGCAATACTGACTCTGCACGAACTGTGCACCGGCCGCTATCTTCTTGGCGAGCCGGTGGGGGCGGAAGTCGAAAGGCGGGGCAAAGGGATTGATGGCCGCGCCGAGAAAAACGGCAGGCGGTGTGGTGAGCCTGCGTCCGGAGAGAAACTTTTCCTCGTCGCGCATGGTCCGCACGGTTTCCAGAAGCGACATGCAGTCGAGATCGAAAACAGGTTTTGCGCCCGGCTGGTCGCCGGCCTGCACGCCGTCGCCCGTCAGGCACATGATGTTGCCCACACCCATGGCCGCCGCACCCAGCACGTCGCCCTGAATGGCGATGCGGTTCCGGTCGCGGCAGGCGATCTGCATGATCGTCGCATACCCCATGCGTGTCAGCAGCGCGCAGATGCCCATGGAGGACATGTGGCAATTGGCGCCGGAAGCATCCACGGCGTTGATGCCATCCACCCAGCCGTCGAAAATTGCCGCCCGCTCGTAGACGTCCTGCGCGTTGGCGCTGTCGGGTGGGTTGAGTTCAGCCGTCACCGCGAATTCGCCGCGTCGCAGTACGCGTTCCAGCCGGCCGCGCGAGGAATGGCCGGGCAGGGGCTCCAGCGGCAGGTCGACGCCGTCCGGGTTCTCGTCGATCTGCGGCGGTCGCCTCGTCATGCGGTGTTGCTCCGGAGTTTTTCGCGTTCGCGCGCTGCCTGCGCGGTTACCCTGAGCCAGGCGGAGCTTTCTCTCAACGACTGGTCGACGGGCTTCTGGACATCAAGGATCGCCTGCCGGTTCCGCATGGCCTGCGCCCCCTCCCAGGCTTTCACCCAGACGCACGGCATGTCCGGTTCCACCTCGCAGTTGCCGTTGGCGCGCACGCCCCCGCAGGGGCCGTTGCGCAATTGTTTGGGGCAGTTCATGGGGCACGACATGCCGGTGGAGGAGAGGATGCACTGGCCGCACATGCGGCAATCGAACATCAACCCTTTCACGTGGCGTTCAACGAATTTGACCGGCTTTTCCGCCCGCGCATAACCAACGGCGCTCCAGAACGGGTGCAGCGCCAGGAAAAGGTTTGAAAACCGGGCATAAACCCATTCGAGCAGCCGGGCATGGCGTACCGACCAGCGCCGCATCGTGTAGCGCCGCTGGACCCGCCGCTGGGGCGAAACGTCGGCCGGCCTGTAGGCAAGCGCCTCGCGTGCCTTCTTGACAAGGGTCGCCTGGGTGACTGTCGTGGTCTTTCCGGTGCTATCCGTCGTCATGACCACCTGCCTTGACGAGCGCCAGAAGGCGCTCTCTGTGATAGTCACGGTCAATCGCTTCCAGGGCCTGGTCCGCTTCAGCCTCCAGATCGTCGCTGACGGAGACGGGCTCGCCGCGCCGCCATTCAGCGAGGTAAGCGTCCGTGTCACGCGCGCCTACACGCATGGCACACATGTCGATGGCCTCGGTGAAGCGCAGTGGCAGTTCGCGCTTGGCGGTCTGCCGCCCCTTTCTGACAATCACCTGAGCCGGGATGTCGCGCCAGTATACAACGATCAGCTGAGCCATAAGCGCCTGTTCCTTCCTCGATTTTCAGAATTGCCGCATTGCCGCGCGCCCGCTTGCTGCAAGGCGACGCGCGTGCATTCAAATGCGACGTGTCCGAGGAGGAACCGGATGTCAGTGCATGACGGCGCCGGCCATCATGCTGGCGCCGATCACGACGCCGGCGATCACCAAGAGAGAGAGCACGCCGCAGGCGACGGCGATGCCGAGCAACACACCGTCGCGCTCGGAAAGAGCGAGCCCCACCAGCGCGCAGGAAAAGGCCGGAAACCAGTTGCCGAGCGGAATGGGAAGTGTCACGGCAATCGAGAGGATCAGCGCGGCCAGTCCGATAACCCTGTCTGCGTGATCGCGCGCAAACGGCCAGTAGCGCGGCTTGATGAGCCGCTCCAGCCAGATAAGGCGCGGAATGAGCCGTTCGCTCATGTGACGAAACTTGTCTGCGCCGATCGCCTTGTTGAGCAGGAATTGCGGCAGCCATACGGTGCGGTTGCCCATCACCATCTGCAGCGCGACCAGCACCAGCGGGGGGCCGAGGACGAGCGTGCTGCCGGGCGGGAAGGGCAGGAGGTTCAGGCTGGCGAAAAAGACCAGAAGGGTGGCAAAGCTGCGATCGCCAAGCGCCTGGCGGATTTCGCCGATGGTGACCCTGTCTTCAGCATGTTTTGCCAGGTCGCGGAAAATCCGCGAGAGCCGGCGCGGCGGCAGGTGAGCCGGCGGTGCGCCCAACACCGTGTCCAAGTCCATTCCCTCCGCCTTCATTGCACTCATTCTTGCCAGCCATTCGAATCTCGACCGGGATGGCGTACAGTTTTGTCTGGATGCCGTTAAGCCTTCATGACAGAAGCCGCAAGCATCCCGCGGCGCAGCGAAGCTCATGGGGCGCGCCGGAATTCCAGAATATCGAGCACGGATTCCCGCTCCGGTGCGGGGAATTCCATGCGCCAGCCATCGTCTTTGCCGCGAAAAACGTAGGCTACCTGATCGCTATTGCGGCCGGAGCCATAAGCAGGCGCCCGGTCGCCCTTGACGAAATAGCTGCCGAGATAGATCAATCGCGAATCGCTGTCGGTGAAAAAACGTCCTTTGGTCCGCTGCGATCCGGTCTGTTTTTCAAGAACCCAGCTCGCCCCGTCATCGCTGACCCCGCAACGAAACCAGTCATAGACCACAAGCGGTGCGAGACCCCCGGTTTTTATGGTGCGGCATTGCCAAGTGCCTGTAAGGTCGAAATCCGTAAAGGAGCGTTCCGGTCGCTGATCGATCTCATCGAGCAGCGCGACATCGGCTGACGCTCCGCCGGCCCTGGCCTGCCTGAAGGCCTCGGCGCGCATGCGTTCATAAGCATCGAGACGCGCGGCGTCGCGGTAGGTGATGTCCTGCATCACCGTGTCTTTTTCGAAACCGGCCCGCTCCATGTCGAGCTTCTCCTGAACCAGCGACTGCGCGTTTGCCGGAACGGTGATCAGGGCAAACGTGAAAATGGACAAAAGAATGCGGTGCATGAAAAATCTCCGGAAAATCAGCATGAATATGCTTTCGGGATGCACCGCCAATGTAACCATTTCATGGCGTTCGCAGAGGGATCATGTGCCCCTTGCCGCGGTCGCCAGCGCGTTCGTCAGGTCGCCATAGCCGGTTTGCCGTTTTTCGTAGGCAAGGCCGAGAAGCCTTGCCGCATCCTGCGCGACGCGCTCCAGCTGCGGGTCGTCTGTCTGCGCCAGATAAACGAGCTTTTGATAGTTGCCGAAGAAATCCTGGATAAGCTCAGGGTGCCGGTCGAGGCCGAGCGGTTTCATGAAAAATGCGTCGAACTGACGGCACAGGAAATCCGTCATGTAGAAGGAGAGCATGTCGTCTTCGGCAATCTCTTCGAACGCGGTGAGACCCTGGTAGAAGGCGAAGCAGTGGGGCCCGTCGATGCGTGCCACGCCATGCTTTTCGCAGATTCGGTCGAGCGCTCCACCGGTTCCGCAATCGGCATAGCCAACGAAGATGTGGCGATAGCCTTCTGCGCGCGCCTTCGTGATCGCGGCATCCATGGACGGTGCGATGCGGTCGGGCCGATAGTGGAATTCAGCTGGCAGGCAGGTGAGGTCCAGATGCGTGAAGCCGAGCGTTTCGCGTATCGCCAGAATTTCGCGCGCGATCATGCCGCAGGCGATCACGAGAACTTTCTCGGGCCCGAGAACTTTTTCCGGTTTCGTGCGTTCCTGCATGGTAACGCTCCCGTTTGCGCGGGGGGACTATCCTAGGTCCTGACCCTAGATCGTCGTGCGTCCATCCGGACGACGATCTAGACCATTGATAACGTTATCGGACCAAGAACCGGATTCCACTTTTCGGTCCGATGCTCTAGAGGGAGACAAACCATGAAACTGTCCGTTCTTTCCCGTCTCGCAATCCTCATTCTCGTGTCCGGCCTGGCTGCCGGTTGTGCGAACACGATCCGCGGTGTCGGCAAGGATGCCGCAAATGCGGTCGATGCGACACAGAGCGCCGGGCGCGACATTTCGCAGTCCACTTATTGAACTGTATGGCACACCCGGGAACGGGGAGGGATCAGGCGCCGGCCGTTACATTGTGCCTGCGCTTGATCAGTTCCTTGGCTGTTTCAACCGTCACCGCCGCGTCGCGGCAATAGGCGTCGGCTCCCACCGCTTTGCCAAACTCCTCGTTGAGGGGCGCACCGCCGACGAGGACAATATAGTCCTCCCGAATACCCTTTTCCTTCATCGTGTCGATCACAACTTTCATATAGGGCATGGTCGTCGTCAGGAGTGCAGACATGCCGACAATGTCGGGCTTGTGCTCCTGTATCGCATCCAGGTAGTTTTCGACCGGATTGTTGATGCCGATGTCGATCACGTCGAAGCCGGCCCCCTCCATCATCATGCCGACCAGGTTCTTGCCGATGTCGTGAATGTCGCCCTTCACGGTGCCAATCACCATCTTGCCCTGTTTGGGTGCGCCGGTTTCGGCCAGAAGCGGCCGCAGGATCGCCATGCCGGCCTTCATGGCGTTGGCCGACAGCAGGACTTCCGGCACGAACAGGATGCCGTCGCGAAAATCCTCGCCGACAATCCGCATGCCTTCGACCAGGGCGTCGGTCAGCACCTCGTAAGGCTGCCAGCCGCGGCCCAGCAGAATGTGCGTGCCTTCCTCGATTTCCTCTTTGAGTCCGTCATAAAGATCGTCGTGCATCTGCTGCACGAGTTCGTCGTCGGGAAGCTCCGAGAGGATGATTTCGTCGTCGGACATGCTCTGGCTCCTGCTGCTCACGTCGCGCGGGCAGGGCACCCCGAACCGCGCTCATGGTTGGCCGCAAACAAGCGGTATCACCAGAATAAGGCGCGAAGTCGCTGAATACATAGCTGATTTGCGACTCACGACGCCAGGAAAGCGACGGCGCAGGGCGGCGGTGCCTCTCTGGAGTGTGTGGCACTTTGGTTTGTATTTTTTGGTTGTATTACTTTGCGATGTAAATCTTAAGTGGTTGATTAGCAATATATTAAGAGGACCGCGTTTTCATAAGGCCTGTAAGAGGGGGCTTGTCTGCTTGTCCGTGAGGAGCAGGGTCATGTTCAGAACCTCTCTATCTGCATTGTTGCTTACCACCATTTTCACCGCGCCTGCCGCCGCCGTCACCGATACTGTGATTTTTAACGGCAACGTCATTTCAACGTGCCTCATAACAGTGGGAACGCCCGGCGTTCTGGGCACCAATGGCGCCCTTAACGTCCTTTCATCGACCGAAGCTGCCGGCGTTTCAGGTACGGCCACCGTCGTGACCACCGGAACGGGTTTCAATATGTCGACCTCCACGCCTGCGGCGTTTCTCGTCGCACCGGCAGGTGGGGACGATGATGTAACCTTCTCCTCAAGCTACAGCGCCTCCGGTGTGACCACGCTTCTTGATGTGGTCGGCACGGTGACCTCCCCGCTTGGGCTTGGGGTGACGAATGTCGATGTGGATCTGAGCGCTACAAAATCGGCCGGTGTTTTCCCTGCCGGCAACTACACCGCTGAAGTCACCTTGACCTGTGAGTAGCTCCATCTTGAAACTCGTCCTTCTGGCCGCGTTTATCGCGGCCGGCTGCGGCACCAGCGTTGCACAATCCATGACGCCGATGCGGGGGAAGATATCGAGCTTCGGCGACACGTTTACGGTGCGGGTTTTCCCCTACAACCCCTATCCGCACAAAATTCGAATGGCGGTGAAAGCCTATGATCAGGATTTCCGGCCGATCGAAGCACATGTTTTTCCTTCGGAAACAATGGTCGGGAGCAGAACTTCCCGCTCCGTCCTTGTTTCGGTGGGGTTTAACAACAAAAAGGTCAGGCGTGTCAGGATCTGCGCTGAAAGCATCCCGTTTCCTGGTCGCGGCACAAATATTAAGGCTCAAGTATGCGGACGTTTCATAGCTTATCGTATCGATTGATGGGGGCCTGTGCATTCTTCTTCCTGAGCGTGTCCATCGTCTATGGCGACAGCGACCGGTACGTCATCAACCAGAACCAGACTGGCGTGACACTGCCCGGGGTGGTCATGCCGAACGGCTTTGACGAGATCAGGGCTGCAGACGGAACCACGTGCCGTGCTTCCATGGCGAATTCCGGGGCCTATCTCGACTCGGGTGTCATTGGAGACAACAGCTCGCAGCGCGTTTCAGCCTACGGGCGTCTGGTGGTGCCTCTGGGGCGAAAACCGAGACGGCTGGATTGCGACAAACTCTATCAACTGGAGTTGAAACGCCTGGAACTCGAGGTTGAACTCATGCGACAGGGGCTCGATCCGCGCATGCGGTCAAACCCCGAAGGGAACTGGGCAAGTGACGCCTCGTGGACAAACAAGGGCAGGCGCTGACTGCGCCTGTTCTCTACAATAACTGTTTGCAGCAGGTATCTCTTTTTTGTTGACGGAGATTTCTTGAGTACCTAAATGGCGCCCTGATTTTCAACCCAGGGTTTTGTCATGAAGTATATCTACTCTTGTATTTTGTTGCTGCTCGGTACGAATGCGTCCCTTGGAGCCCAGTCAGACCTTCCATTTCGCGCCAATCTAGAGGAGAGCTGCACCATCGAGATCCGGTCAGACGGTGTGCTCGTGCGGGATGGCCTGGATGTCCTGGACTCTGAAGCTGCTGGTGGTAATTCCGGTGCGGCTACCGTTTATACGACAGGTGCGGGGTTTCAGGCGTCGCTGAAGGCACCGGAGGCTTTCTCAAGAGCACCGAACGGCACGGGCTCCGTCACTTTCAGGACCACGTACAGTTCGACGGGCGCCACGAGCACGGCAAAGGTGCCGGGGTCGACAATAACACCTCTGGGAGTTGGTGCGAGCAACCTTTCGGTCGATCTGCGCGCGGTGGCGGACAATGCGATCTTTCAAAAAGGTGCATATGAAGCCTTTGTCACAGTGACCTGTGAGTAGGTGCACAATGCAAAAATTGACACTGGCGGCCCTGATCGCAGTCTGTGCTGCAACAACGCCCGCATCGTCGCAATCCATGTCGCCGATGCGGGGCGTCGTTCGCAGTTTCACCGACAGTTTTGCCGTGCGGGTTCAGCCACGAAATCCGTACAAGCATCGCATAGGCGTGACCATCCGCGCTTATGACGCGGATTTCAGGCCGATTGACGCAAGGATATCGCCAGCGGACTTCTCGCTTGGTGCCGGCGCCTCCCGGTCAGTGCTGGTCGTGCTCAGTTTTGAGGGAGCGCGTGAGCGACGGGTGCGCATCTGCACCGAGAGTGCTCCCTTTCCTGGCAAAGGCGTTGGCATGAGAGCGCAGATCTGCGGAAAATTTATCGCGTATCGGCTGTGATCGATCTCCTGACAACGGGTGTTCGCGCAAAGGGGCGTGATGGCGGGACGCCGATATGGTTTCCTCATCAGCACGCCAGTTGCGACACCATCTGCCGCTTGCGGAACGGAGGTTGTTGCTGCAAACGCTAGGGTCACAATGAGGCTTGCTTTATGACCCTAGCGTGGAGTTTGCGCGATGACGATGATGGCCGGTGACGACGAAACGCAGGATCGGCCGCGCCGGGGACGTTCCGGACGCAGTGAGCGGGGCGGAGCCGCTGCCCGCAGGGCGGCGCGTGCAGGTGCAGGACCGGGACAGCAACTGACCTATATCCGCCGTGCGCTCAAGCCCTACGAGGTGCTTGACGAGGAGGCGCTGGCGCTGGTCGAGGCGAATGCCGATACGGTTCTTGAAGAGATCGGCATCGAGTTCCGCGACGACCCGGAAGCTCTCGCCCTGTGGAAAGAGGCGGGTGCCGACGTGCGCGGCGACCGGGTGCACTTTCCCAAAGGGCTGTGCCGCCAGCTTCTGAAAACGGCACCTTCGGTTTTTACCCAGCATGCGCGCAATCCCGAGCGCTCGGTCGAGATCGGCGGCAACGCCACGGTCTTTGCGCCGGTCTATGGTCCCCCCTTCGTCCGCGACCTCGACGGTATGCGCCGCTATGCGACGATTGAGGATTTCCGCAATTTCGTGAAGCTTGCCTATATGGCGCCGTCCATTCATCACTCGGGCGGCACCGTCTGCGAACCGGTGGATGTGCCGGTCAACAAACGCCATCTCGACATGGTGTTTTCGCACATGCGCTATTCCGACAAACCCTTCATGGGCTCTGTCACGGCGCCCGACCGTGCCGAAGACACGGTGGCGATGGCGAAAATCCTTTTCGGTGAGGATTTCGTCGACCAGAACACGGTGGTCATCAACCTGATCAACGCCAACTCACCCATGGTTTTCGACGAAACCATGCTGGGCGCTGCAAAGGTCTATGCACGCGCCAATCAGGCCTGCATTGTCACGCCCTTCATTCTGGCCGGGGCGATGAGCCCGGTGACGGTCATCGGTACGCTGACGCAGGTTCTGGCCGAAGTCATGGCCGGCGCGGCGTTCACACAATTGGTGCGACCGGGGGCGCCTGTTCTCTTCGGCACGTTTGCATCTTCCATTTCCATGCAGTCGGGTGCCCCGACCTTCGGCACGCCTGAACCTTCGCTCGTTTCCTACGGAGCAGCGCAGCTTGCCCGGCGTCTGGGGCTTCCGTTCCGCACGGGCGGATCGCTGACGGGATCGAAAATTCCGGATGCCCAGGCCGCCTATGAGAGCGCCAATACGCTGAATTCGACGGTGCTTGCCGGTACCAATTTCGTGCTCCACGCGGCCGGGTGGCTCGAAGGCGGTCTGGTGTCTTCCTACGAAAAATTCATGATGGATATCGACCAGCTCGGCATGCAGCAGCGCATGTGCGAACCGCTGGACGTTTCGGAAAACGGGCAGGCGATGGACGCGATCCGCGAAGTGGGGCCCGGGAGCCATTATCTCGGATGTGCTCACACGCAGGCCAACTTTCAGACGGCGTTCTACCGCTCGTCCATTGCCGACAACAATTCGTTTGAGCAATGGGCGGCGGAAGGCGAGAAGACGGCGGCGCAACGCGCCAACCAGCTCGCCCGCAGCTGGCTCGAGACCTACCAGGCACCCCCGCTCGATCCGGGGATCGAAGAGGGGCTTCTGGATTTCATCGCAAAACGCAAGGAAGCGATGCCCGACGCCTTCGCCTGAGTTCAGCCCGCCGGGAAGGCCCGGAGCCTGCGGCCGTCGACGGTCTGCAGAACCAGAGCGCCCTCAGGGGTCGTGGCGTAGAATTTGAGATCGGTCAGGATGGACAGGAATTTCTGCTCCTGGTTCATCAGCGCTTCTGCACAGGCCATTTCAGTCGACATGGCGTGTCCGATCGTCAACTTGCCGTTGTTTTCGGTCCAGCCTGCCGAATAGCTGTTGCAGGATGCGCGGCCGCCGACCCGGCCATCCTCGCCAAAGGTCAGCGTCATACGCGAATTGTCGATGATGCCGCCGCCATTGATGTCTTCCACCACCCATTCCGTGCCGGTGATTTCCTCCATGGCAACCGGGACCAGACGCGATGTGCTCCCAGATGGCTTCAGGAGAAGGGCACCAAGGGTGATGTCCGGCTCTTCCGGATCGATCACAACTGCTTCGGATGTCCAGCGCTGTTCGCGTCCGTCGTGGATGCCACCATAGAGATAATAGGTCTCTCCCGGCTTGAGCCTTGACCTTTCGACGGCAAGGCTGAAGGGGACTGGAACCTGTTTGCCGTTGAGCGTGATCTTCTGTTCGGCAATGGGAGGGGTATCTTCGGAGGCCGGCGCATGGCGCAGCTCGACCGTTGCGACACTGTCTGGCGGCAGCGCGATGCGCACGAGATAGATGAGTTCGCCTGAAATCCTATGCATGTCCTTCTCCGGTTCCTGGGCGATTGCTGCCGTGCCCGATACAGAAGCGGTCATCAAAATGATGCTGAGGAAAAAAGTACGGCGATGCATGAATATGGTTGTCCCGGTTCTGGTTGTTTCGTCCGAAAAATGCGGACTCTGGTTGTGCTTTTGACATCACTTTGTGGCGTGATTGCGTGGCGGGCGAGACTTCTGCCTGATGGTCGCTTGCGTGTCGTGGCAGGCGGCCTATGATGTGATGGATGGCGCGTTCGCGCCTGTTTTCAGCACCCGGAGAGTTTTGATGGAAAAGCGCCGTCTTGGACGCAGCGATCTCTTTGTCTCGCAGATTTGCCTTGGCACGATGACTTTTGGCGAACAGAACACCGAGGCGGAAGGCCACGAACAGATGGACCGCGCGGTCGAGCGCGGCGTCAACTTTCTCGACATGGCCGAGCTTTATCCAATCCCGCCCAAGGCCGAGACGCAGGGACGAACGGAGCGTTGCGTCGGAACCTGGATGAAAGCGCGTGGCAATCGCGACCAGGTGATCGTCGCTTCCAAGGTGATTGGCCGCACTGCCAATGAGTGGTTTCGGGGCGGCAGGCCTTCGAAGCTCGTGCGCGCCGACATCATGGACGCGATCGACAAGTCGCTCTCGCGGCTGCAGACGGACTATATCGACCTCTACCAGATCCATTGGCCGGATCGCGAAAACCCGTTCGGTTCCAACCCGACGCGTGTGACGACGCTGTCGGAGCCGCTTGCCGACGAAACGCCGATCGCCGAAACGCTCGCCGTGTTTGACGATCTGGTGAAGGCCGGGAAGATCCGCCATTTCGGTCTTTCCAACGAGAGCTCCTGGGGCGTGATGCGTTACATCGCGGAGGCCGACAGAGGCGTGGGGCCGCGGGTCGTCTCGCTGCAAAATGCCTACAATCTCATGAACCGGACCTATGAGGTGAACCTGGCCGAAACCTGCCAGCGCGAGGAGGTGGGCCTGCTTGCCTATTCGCCGCTGGCGCAGGGGTATCTGACGGGGAAATATGATGACGGGGCGCTGCCCGAGGGCTCGCGCAAGGTGCTGTTCGACCGTCTTCAGCGTTATGAGAAGCCCGGCGGGCCGGAGGCTGCGAAGGCCTATAACACCATGGCGCGGGATTTCGGGCTGACGCCGGCCGCTTTCGCGCATGCGTTTGTCAATTCGCGGCCATTCATGACCTCCAACATCATTGGCGCGACCACGATGGCGCAGCTCGAAGAGGCACTCGGTGCGCTCGATGTGTGCTGGACAGACGAGATGCAAACGGCGGTCGACGATCTGCACCAGCGGATCGGCAATCCGAGCCCCTGAGGACAGCCCCGGGCGGTGCCTGTCTTCTGGCATCGCCCCGCAAGGCGTCCTGGAAAAATTCATTCCCCTGTCGGATCGGCGTGACATTGTACGTCCTGGGAGCATCGCAATGACGGTGCGTCGCAGCGACGGCCGATTTGATGGGAGATCGCAATGTTCAAAAATGCCTTTGCTGCCGCTTGTGCGGCTCTGATCCTGGCGGTATCCGCCACCGTGCCTGCGCGTGCTGAAACCGGGGCTTCCAAACCGGTGAAGAGCGGTGAAGTGGAAGCCGGCGGCATAAAATATCACTACCAGATCCACGGGAAGGGCGAACCGCTGCTTCTGATGCATGGCGGACTTGGTCTGATCGAGATGTTCGGGCCGGTGCTCACCATGCTGGCGGCCGAGCGCGAAGTCATCGCCATTGACATGCAGGGGCACGGGCGCACCGAACTTGGCGACCGCCCGATCAGCCTTGAAGCGATGGGGGATGACGTGGCGGAGATCCTTGACCAACTGGGCTACGATCAGGTGGATGCCATGGGCTATTCGATGGGGGGCGGGGTGGTTCTGCGTCTCGCCATACAGCATCCCGAAAAGGTGCGGCGGATGGCGCTGGTTTCGGCGGGCTTTGCCCAGGACGGGTTCTATCCCGAAATGCTGCCGATGCAGGCGCAGGTCGGGGCAGGCATGGCCGAGATGATGAAGGACACGCCCATGTACCAGTCCTATGCGGCGGTGGCGCCCGATCCATCGCGGTTTCCCGAACTGCTCGACCGGATGGGCGCTTTTATGCGCAAGCCGTATAACTTCGCCGAAGATGTGAAGACGCTGGAAATGCCGGTGATGCTGGTGTTTGGCGATTCCGACATGTACCGGCCGGAGCACATTGTGGAGTTTTACAAACTGCTCGGAGGCGGGCTGAAGGATGCGGGGTGGCAGCGCGAGAACATGTCTCAGAACCGCCTGGCGATCCTGCCGAACCTCACGCATTACGACATCGGCGTGTCGCCGAGACTGGCCGAGACGGTGTTGCCGTTTCTCAACGACAGTCAGGTCAATGCACCGTGGACGGCGGATGATCTGACCCGCAAGTAGGCTGCGGTATCCATCAACGGGCCCTTGCCGCGCGAGCGTGCGGCAAGGGCGTTTTTGACGGCGCTGGCTCAGACCGTGCCGGGCTGTGGCTGGCCGCCGCCCAGCACCACCATGCGGGCGCCACGCGGAACGCGCTTGTAAAGGTCCATGATGTCGTGGTTGAGCAGGCGGATACAGCCAGAGGAAACCGATCTGCCGATGGACCACGGCTCGGTTGTGCCATGGATGCGGTAGAGCGTGTCCCTGCCATCCTTGTAGAGATATAGCGCGCGCGCACCGAGCGGATTGGTGAGGCCGCCCTGCATGCCGGCTGCGAGCGGACGATAGCGCTCGGGCTCGCGGTTGATCATGGCAAGGGTCGGAGCCCAGTTTGGCCACTCGGCCTTGCGGCCGATCACGCCGTCGCCCTGATATTCCAGCCCCGCCTTGGCGACACCAATGCCATAGCGCATGGCCTTGCCGTTCTCCATGACGAGGTAGAGGAAGCGGTTTTCCGGATCGACAACGATGGTGCCGACCGGTTCGCTGGTCGGGTAGTCGACCATCTGGCGCAGATACTGGCGGTCCATCTTGGTCACGTCGATCGCCGGAATGACGATGCCGTTGTCCTCGATCTCGCTGTACATGTCCTGATAGTAGGACATCATGGGACCGGGGACGTCGGTGGAGGGGACGGGGCTGCGGCCTGTGGTGGAGCAGGCGGCAGCGAACGCGGGCAAGAGCAACAGCAGGGCGAGCCGCGCGGCGCGAGGGGCTGCGCGTGCAACAGTGGTGTGGAACAAGGAAACTCTCCTTACGTGTGGAATTCCGGTCTTCATATGATTTGGGTCGCCTCTTCGGCGCGGGCGCGCGGAAGCGTTGAGCGGCGCTTGCCATGCGGTTCTCGACAAAATGTGGCAAAGAGCGGACGCTGTGCCCGAATGTCGCGCGAATTTTGCCGGCCATTCGCATTCGTGCCGCGCAGTGCGTTATTTTTCCCACAGTGACGCAGGGGAAAGCCGCCTTCGCCTGCATGCCGGAAAGGCTTTTCGCGGGAGCGGGGCGGGTGTATCCTAAGAATCTGAATGACCAGCAGGCAGCCGCCGGACGCGACCCTGGCGCGGCGCTGGCTCCCGCAAGCGGCGGAATGCCGCCCTTGCCCGCATTCCCGGTCCCGCGCCCCTTGCACCGGCTGGCCGCCAGGTCGACGGTCGGATCGGGCTGGGCCGCGATATCCCGTCGTATCAGCCACCGGCCGAGAGGCAGGGAAGGAGCAGGACCATGGGTATCGCGATGACGATGCATGAATTTCTCGAAGACAGCCACGTGCGCTACGATGTTGCGAAACATAATCGCACGGGCAGTTCCGCCATGACCGCGCGCGTGAGCCACATTCCGGGCCGCGAAATGGCCAAGGGTGTGGTGCTCAAATGGGACGACAGCTATCTCCTGGCGGTTGTGCCCGCGTCGCGGCAGGTGGACCTCGGCAAAGTGGGAGCGATCGTCGGCGACAAGGTCGTTCTGGCGAGCGAGGAGGAGACAGCGGCGCTGTTTCCCGATTGCGAGGAGGGGGCGGTGCCTGTGTTCGGCGCGCCCTACCGCATCGCCTGTATGATCGACGATGAGCTCGATACGGACCAAGACGTCTATTTCGAGGGCGGCGATCATCGCACGCTGGTGCATGTCACCGGAAAGGGCTTCGAGCAGTTGATGTATGGCATGCCAAGGGCGCAGATCAGCCGCTAATGCATGTCGCTTTCAAATGAATTCATTTGAAAGGCAACGAACATGCATCATTTGAAAGTGTTACAGCGTCCTTTGCGCGTCTTATAAGACGCGCGGCGCTGTAGCAGACGCATGTGATTGTTCCCGCGCGTGAAACCGGGTTTTGACAGGAAGACGGGCGGCTGAAGCGACGCTCATCTGGGTATTGTTTGTGTGCGACCCTTCAGCCGCCCGCCCGGCTCTTGACAACCTCCGGCGGGGATCGCCCCGGAACCGGGTGCGCCGGGTTCACCCCGAAAGGTGAGCCTTTGCACCAGACCGTGCATGCGCACGGCCCTTTGCCGAACCAGCCGCCACGGGCACCGGAAGCACACGTTATGCCGCCGGCCGGGCACCGTCCCATCCCCGCGAGATCACCGTCGCGACCTGCGTTCCCACGAGATGGGCAGGAAGAAGGATAGGGCAGGTTTGAACAGCGGGGAGAAAATGACCGTCAAAAAAATGCACTCTACCGAAATAGCGGGGCTTGCGGTGACGGATGACCGAAGGTTTATCCCCGCAGCGTGGTTAACAGGTTGATTCAAACTTTATTGGTAAGTTTACGGTATTGCTGGGCATTCCCCGGTGAAATGGGCGCCGGGTTTCCAAATTCCTCGAACCCTTGCAGATCGTATATGCGTATTCCTGCGTTCCTTCGACCTGTTGCTCTCACACTCGCTCTGGCCGGCTGTACGGGCGGTGCGAGCATCGATACTGCACTCAGAATCGATCCGCCTTCGCGCGAAGTTACCAGTTCCATCGTGAGGCCGGATGCCAGCGTGCCAGGGGCGGCGACTGCAGAAGTAGAGACTGACCATATGAGCGATGCAGGGATGACGGCCATTGCCGAACCCGATCGCGTTTCCGCGCCGGCGCTTGAACAGGTGGCGATGATCACACCGCCGAAACCGACACTGCGCCCGAAAACCGCAGCACAAGGCACGGTCTACCGCAGCCGGTTCGGCGATGCGCATCCCATCAATTTCGGCAAGGTGACGCCCAAGCATCACGCGGTGCACGGCGTTGACGTTTCGCGCTGGCAGGGCGACATCGACTGGGTGAAGCTGCGTGAGCGTGGTGCGAATTTCGCCTATATCAAGGCGACGGACGGCGTCGATCACATCGATCCGATGTTCAAGACGAACTGGAAGGGGGCGGCGGATGCCGGCATTCGCCGCGGTGCCTATCACTTCTTCTTCTGGTGCCGGAGGGCATCCGACCAGGCCGAGTGGTTCATCCGCAATGTGCCGAAAGTGAAGGGCGCACTGCCGCCGGTTTTGGATGTGGAGTGGAACCACCAGTCGAGCTGCAAGTGGAAACCGTCGCGTGCGGAAGTTCTGGAGAAGATGCAGGTCTTCCTCGACCGACTGGAGCGCCATTATGGCCAGCGGCCGATCATCTACACCGCGCCGGACTTCTACGAGGACAATCTGAAGGGCGCCTTCCCGAACCATCCGTTCTGGCTGCGCGCCGTGGCCGAGCATCCCTCGAAGGTCTATCCGGGCCGTGACTGGGTGTTCTGGCAGTATTCGGGATCGGGCCTCAGCCAGGGCGTGAACGGCAGGATCGACCTCAACGTCTTCCATGGCAATGAAAGCGCCTGGTGGCGCTGGGTCGGGAAGGTGGCAGGCTAATCGCCGAAAAGAGATGATTTTTTTTGGGGGGGCTTCACGCCCCCCCTTTCTTTTGCTGTGCTTTTGTATTGCGCAATTCCGGACGCAAAACCGGTTCCCACTTTTGCTGGAATTGCTTTAGCCACGGGCCTCGGCGATGGCTGCGGTAATGTCATTCCGGCGCATCGCACCGTAGTGCATCTTGGTGTTGAAGAGGAATGCCGGCGTTCCGTTGAAGCCGAACGCATTGGCCTGCTCCATGTTGCGGGAGAGAATCCCTTCAATGCGTTGGCGGTCCTTCTTGAAGTTCGACAGGAGTTTTTCCGGGTCGTGGCCAGCGGCGGAAAGTGTCTCGTCGACCTCTTCCTTCGTCAGCCGTCCGGGTGTGGCCATCAGCGCGGTGTGGACGGCTTCATAGTCCGGGCCGGCGGCGAGGACGAGGCTTGCCGCATGGACGGACGGGCCGCCGAAAATGGGCCAGTCCTTCATCACCAGCCGCACATTGCCGTCTTCACGCACCACGTCGAGCAGGTCCGGGTGGCCGCGTTTGCAATAGGGGCACTGGTAGTCGAAGAACTCGGCGATGGTTACGTCGCCATCCGGATTGCCGATGACCGGGATTTCCGGATCGAACAGAACCTCTTCGACGGTTGGGTAAAGCTGGGCGCGGGCCGGACCCGCGGCGGTGACGAGCGTCGCTGCGCCGGCGACGAGCAGGGTACGGCGGTTCATCATGGCCTTGTGTCTCCTGATGGGCTGATGCTGGTTCTGAGGTTCTCGATCTTCTCGACGAGCACCTCGCGTGAGATTTCGCCCAGATGCGCGTGTTGCAGGACGCCGTCGGCGTCGATGAACAGCGTGGCGGGCAGTCCGGGCGCGCTGTAGAAGCGCGACAGGTCGCTGAACTGGTCGACAAGTATCGTGTCGAGCGAGAGGCCGGAGGCGGCGAGATAGCGCTGGATGGCCGTGCGGCCTTCGCCCTGATTGGCGAAGACGAAGGTGACATCGTCCGTGGAAGCGGCGATGTCGGCCATCATGGGCATTTCGCGCCGGCAGGGCGGGCACCATGTGGCCCACAGATTGACCACCTGCGGCGTGCCCTTGCGCTCTTCGAGGCGGTAGCCATTGCCTTCGAGCGTTTCAAAGACCTGATCCGGTACGGCGAGCGGGTCGGTGCCGCCGGTGAGCTGCCATGTTGTGTTCCAGACGATGAGGGAGAGGGCGAGCGGCAGGGCCGCCCAGAGGCGCTGGCGGCCGGTGGGTAGCATGACGAGCAGGCTGACGATGACGGCGGCCGCGCCCGTTGGCCAGTAAAAGCCGCCCTGCCACACCGCGAAGATGCGCAGCGGGTCGGCCACAAAACTTTCCATGTTGATGAGCACATGGCCGAGGCGCGCGCCGATGATGCCGCCGAGAAACGCCCACCAGGACCAGGCGTTGAAGCGGTCGTCCACCTTGCGGGCCATGATGCCGGTGACGATGAGAAAAACGAAGATGGCGAGCACGACGGCGAAGCGGTCTGCCGCAAGGACGAGCGGCCCGAGAGAAACGGCGTTCATGATCAGAGCGCCCCTGCGGTTTTGGCCGAGCCGGTCAGGTTTTCCACCGTCACGGAGCCGACGAGGCGGGTGCCGGCGACCTCGCGGCCTGCGCTGTCGAAGAAGAGCATGGTGGGCGGGCCTGCCACTTCAAGGGCTTTCATCAGAGCTGCGTTCTCGTCATTGAAGTCCGACAGGTCGGCCTTGATGAGCTGGAAACCGTGGAGACTGTCGATCACGCCGGCATCCGGCAGGACCGAGCGCTCGATGACGCGGCAGGTGACGCACCAGTCGGCGGTGAAATAGACGAGGGTGGGCGCGTCGCCGGCGCTGGCGAGCTGCGCCTTGAGCTCGGGGATCGAGCCGGTCTGCCCGAAGGCGAGTTCGCGGGCCGGGGCGGATGCCTCCCCGCGCTGGGCGATCCGGGCCAGCGGCTTGAGCGGATCGGTGCCACCGGACGCGGCCCCCAGCATCAGGATGATGCCGTAGATGAGCGACAGCGCGCCAACCGAGCGGATGGCGGCGAGCGGCGTTGTTTCGGTGATCTTTGCGCTGAAGGCGAAGCTTGCGATGGCGATGAGAAGGGCTGACCAGAGTGCGAGATCGAGGCCGGAGGGGAGGAGAGGCGTTGCCGTCCAGATGGCGGTGGCCAGGAAGCCGAAGCCGAACACCCGCTTGACGCTTTCCATCCATGCGCCGGCGCGCGGCAGGGCCTTGCCGCCAAGCGTGCCCATGATGATGAGCGGGATGCCCTTGCCGATGCCAAGGCCGAAAAGGGCTGCCGCGCCCAAGGCCACATCGGCGGTCTGGGCGATATAGAGGAGTGCGCCGGCGAGCGGAACGGTAACGCAGGGGCCGACGATGAGGGCGGACGAGAAGCCGAGAATGGCCGCCGAGCGGCGCGACCCACTGAGCCCGCCGGTGCGGTTTGCCACCCAGCTTGTCCATGCGGTGGGCAATTGTAGTTCGAACAGGCCGAACATGGAGAGCGCCAGAACGGCGAAGAGCGCGGACAGAATGCCGATCGTGACGGGCGATTGCAGAACGAGCTGCAGGTTCTGCCCGGACCAGCCGGCGGCAGCGCCCAGAAGCGCGAAGGCCGAGGCGAGCGCAATCACATAGATCGAGGAGAGTTCGAAGCCGCGCCAGGCGGTGAGCCGGTCACCCTCGCGCGCCAGTGCGCCGGCCATGATGGGATACATGGGAAAGACGCAAGGGGTGAAGGCGAGAAGCAGGCCGAAAAGCGGGAAGCTGACGAGAACAAGAAGAACGCCGCCACGGCCGAGCAGCGACTGAATGAGCCCGTCATCTTCGGCAAGCGCAAAGCCGGTGTCTTCGCTGGCGGTGGGTGCTTCTTCTGTGACCCATTCCACGGGCGCTGCGGCCTGCAGGGCCGCCGGCGCGCTGACGGCGAGCGAAAGGGCGTTTACCTGCCGGTTTTCCGGTGCGTAGCAGATGCCGCCATCCTGACAGCCCTGAAAGGTGACGTCGAATGTGTCGAAGACCTGTTCGGCAAGATGTGCGCTCGCCGCATCGTAATAGACTTCGGAAAGGCCGAATGTGGGGTCGTCCTTGCGGATGCCGGGGCTGGTTTCGAGCGGCAGTTCCGCGCCGTCCTGCGATGCGCCGATGTGATCGCGATAGAGATAATAGCCTTTGGCGATCTGCCAGTTGAGGGCAAGCGTGCCGTCTTGCGTGCGCGTCACCTCAAGGGTGAAGGCCTCTTCGACCGGCAGCGGTCTGGTGGTCTGGGCCGAGGCGGGGGCGGGTGCAAGGCTGACGGACAGGAAAGCCACAAGCGCGATCAGGATCGTCTTCATTCTGTCACTTCAAATCGTGGGGGCCACCGGGAGCGTGCCCTCATGGCGGGTCTCGGAGGGCGGATTGAACGCCTCAACTTAAGGCAGCCTTAAGGTGGGTGTTGTTTGGGCGGCTGGCAAAACAGCAAGGAGTTTTCAGAATGGCGCAATCTCGCGCGGGCATGGGCGTTCGGATGCGTATGTCCGAACGGCCGAACGAGGAACTTACGGACGCTGGACACTCTGCAGGTTCAGCGCGGTTGGGACGGCGTGGTTTTCTGGCCGGGTTGAGCGCGCTGGCGGTTTCGGGCTGCGTTGCGACGCCGAAGCCCGAGGCTCCCAAAGTGGTTGAGCCGCCCAAGCCCAGGCGCGTCGTTCCACCGATGTATTACGCCATGCCGAATGAGCGTTTTCCCATTCCCGAAGTGGATGTCAGCCATCTGGAAGAGCGCTGGTGGCGCAAGGATGTGGATTATCCCACCAGCGAGCGCAAGGGCACGCTGATCGTGGATACGCCGAACAGGTATCTTTACCACGTGACGGGACCGAACCGCGCGACGCGCTATGGCATTGGCGTCGGACGCGACGGCTTCTCCTGGGCGGGGCGTGCGATCATGGCCTATCGCCGTGAATGGCCGCGCTGGACGCCGCCGAACGAGATGGTGGCGCGGCGGCCGGAACTGGAGCCCTACAGCATCGCCAATGGCGGCATGCCGCCGGGCCTGCGCAATCCTCTTGGCGCACGCGCGCTCTATATTCATCTCAACGGCAGGGACACGCTTTACCGTATTCACGGCACGCCGGAGCCTTGGAGCATCGGCAAGGCGGTCTCGTCCGGCTGCATCCGCCTGATCAACCAGGATGTGATTCACCTGCATGACAATGTAAGGGACGGCAGCCCTATTGTCGTCATACCCGACCCGAAGATGCAGCATCTTCTGGTATCCTGACAGGCTTTGCCCCTTGCCAATGTGAATGAGACGCGTGCGATGCGACTTTTGGTGGTTGAAGACGATCCGCTGCTTCTGGACGGACTGACCGTGGGGCTGGGACTTGCCGGCTTTGCGGTCGATGCCGTGGCCACCTGCGAGGACGCCTTCGCTGCAATCAGCGCGCAGGCCTATGACGGGGTGGTGCTCGATCTGATGCTGCCGGACGGCTCCGGCCTCGACGTGCTTTCGGACCTGCGCCGGCGGGGCGACGCCACGCCGGTGGTCCTTCTGACGGCGCGCGATCAGGTTCCCGACCGGATTGCCGGGCTGGACGCCGGTGCAGACGACTATGTGGGAAAGCCCTTCGATCTCGACGAACTGTCGGCGCGCGTGCGCGCGGCGGTGCGCCGGGGCAAGGGCCGTTCCAGCGCGACGCTTGCCTGGGGCGGGGTGACGCTCGATCCGGCAAACCAGTCGGTGACCCGCGACGGCGATCCGGTGATCCTGACGCGGCGCGAATTTGCGCTTCTGGCGGCGCTGATGGAGCGGCCGGAAAGCATACTTTCCAAACCGGCGCTCGAGGAAACCATCTATGGCTGGCAGGAAGAGGTGGAGAGCAACGCCGTGGAGGTGCACATCCACAAGCTGCGCACCAAACTTGGCTCCGACTTCATCCGCACTGTGCGCGGGGTGGGCTACCGTCTCCGGGAGACGGACGCATGAGGTCTATCCGCGCTCGGCTGATCCTGATCCTCATGGGATCGACGGGGCTGGTGTGGCTGCTCGCGGTCGGCTGGATCTATCTCAGTACGCAGGCCGAGGTGGAGCGGGTGCTCGACGCGCGGCTGATGGAGGCGGCGCGGATGGTCAATTCGCTTCTTTCCGACCACCGCATAGAAGTGGGGCTGGAAGAGGGGACGGCCAGCCATGTGGTGGGCGAATTCGAGCACAGCCATCGCCCCTATGAACGGCAGCTCTCGTGCCAGATATGGACGCTGGAGGGCAGCCTTGTCGGACGGTCGGAGAATGCGCCAACAACGCAGCTGAGCGAAGTCGTGGACGGGTTTTCCGAAACGGATGTGGAGGGTGAGCGCTGGCGCGTCTTTACCGTGGAAAACGAGCGGCTCGGCGTGCGCGTCATGGTGGGTGACAGCCTGAAAATCCGCGAAAGCCTCGTCAGTGACGTGATCACGGGGCTGGTGGTGCCCGCGCTTCTGATCCTGCCTTTTCTGGCGGGCGTCATTCTTGTTTCGGTACGACGTGGCCTCTCACCGCTGAGTGATATGGCAGACACGCTGTCGAAGCGTGCGGCAAACGATCTGCGCCCCCTGCAGGCCGGTAATCTGCCCAAGGAGATTGCGCCAGCGGTGAGTGCACTGAACGGGCTGTTCAAACGGGTGGAAGATGCGCGTGACCGCGAACGCAGTTTTACCGCCTTTGCCGCCCATGAACTCAAAACGCCGCTGGCCGGCGTGAAGACGCAGGCGCAGATTGCGCTTGCGAGTGACGATCCCGCCCTGCATGCCAATGCGCTGCGGCAGATCACAGCCGGCGTTGACCGCACCAGCCGGCTCGTGAAGCAGTTGCTTGATCTCACCGCACTGGAGGCGAACGATGCTGCGCCGAACCTTCAGGCGGTGAGTGGGCAGGCGCTTTTGAAGCGGAGCGTGGCGGAACTGCCCCTGCCTTCAGGCGGGGCGCGTCTCGCAGTCGAAGGCGGAGACGGGGAGGATGCCATGATCCTTGCCGAACCGCATTTCCTCTCGCTCGCGCTGCGCAACCTGATCGAGAACGCGCTCAACCATTCGCCGGAAAATTCCATGGTTGTGTGTCGGGTGGAGGAAGCCGGCCGCGACGTGCGCCTCGTGGTTGAGGATGAGGGGCCGGGCATTCCGAAAGCCGAGATTTGCACGGTGGTGGAGAAATTTGTGCGTGGGCGAAACCGCTCGGCGACCGGCAGTGGACTGGGCCTTGCCATCGCGCAGGCAGCAATGGCACGCATCGGCGGCGCGCTCGTGCTTGAAAACCGGAGCGGCGGTGGATTGCGCGCCGTTCTGACCGTGCGCGCGGTGGAGGCGGGTGCGTGATCTCCCGGCGTGGATTTCTGGCTGGAGCGACGGCCCTTGTGCCCGGTGTGGCGGGAGCGGCGACCGGACTTGACGAGATCGTGCGCGACCCGGCTCTTCAGGTGCTGGGCAATCCCGCCGGCGATGTGACAATTGCCGAGTTCTTCGATTATCTCTGCCCTTCCTGCAAGGCGATCCATCCTGCGCTGAAGGAGATTGTGCGCTCTGACGGCAATCTGCGACTGATAATGAAGGACTGGCCGATCAATGGCGATCTGGCCTGGTATGCCTCGCGCATGGTGCATGCTTCGGCTGCCCTTGGCGCTTATGAAGCGGCGCACAATGCGGTGATGGCCATAGAGGGCGGGCTGACACATGGCGGAGTGGACGACGCGCTCAGCAGCGCTGGTGCTGATGCCGGCGATGTGCGCGACATGCTTGATGTGCATATTGCAGGGATCGACGCCCTGATTGCCCGCAACGAAACGCATGCGAAGGCGCTGAAGCTTGCCGGAACGCCTGCTTTCCTGATCGGGAAGCGGCTTTACCGGCGGCTCCTCGCCGCCGATGAGATCGAGGCGGCGGTGGCACTGGCGCGATCCGAAAATTAGGGCGCGGGGCGCGCGCATCTCTGCTATTCAGGCACGGTTTCATGAGAGCCGGGAGGGGCGAGATGGTGCAAGCGGCGGGTTTTCCGGAAAAAGGTGTGTTTGTCGGGCGGGTCTGGAAGCCGGATGTGGCGGGACCAGCGCTTTGTGTGCTCCGGGACGGAGCGCTGATCGACATTACGTCACCCGAGGCGCCGACCATGCGCGATCTTCTGGAGATGGACGATCCGGCGGGCTATGCGCGCGAACGGGCGGCAGGCGGAGAGAGGCTTGGCACGCTCGAGGCGATCGCCGCAGAGCGCCCTGCCGACACTACGGGCAGCGCGCGCCCACATCTGCTTGCGCCCAACGATCTGCAGGCGGTGAAGGCCTGCGGCGTGACGTTTGCGCGCTCGATGATCGAGCGGGTGATCGAGGAACGTGCGGCGGGCGACCCATCGAAGGCGGCGGCGATCCGCGAACGCTGCCAGGCGATCATCGGCGACAGCCTGCGTGACCTGAAGGCGGGATCCGAGAAGGCTGAAGCGGTGAAACGGGCGCTGATTTCGGAAGGCGTGTGGTCGCAATATCTCGAAGTGGGTATCGGGCCGGACGCGGAGGTGTTTACCAAGGCACAGCCCATGTCTTCGGTCGGCCACGGAGCCGAAATCGGGCTTCACCCGGTTTCAAACTGGAACAACCCGGAGCCGGAAATCGTGCTGGCGGTGGACAGTTGCGGCCGGGTGAAGGGGGCGACGCTCGGCAATGACGTCAATCTGCGCGATGTGGAGGGGCGCTCGGCGCTGCTTCTCGGCAAGGCCAAGGACAACAACGCCTCCTGCGCCATCGGGCCTTTCATCCGGCTGTTTGACGATGGGTATGGCATTGACGATGTGCGGGGCGCGGAACTCGACCTTCTTGTGACGGGCGAAGATGGCTTCGTGCTTGAAGGCAAGAGCTCGATGGCGGAAATCAGCCGCGATCCGCTCGATCTGGTGGCGCAGACCTGCGGGCGACATCATCAATATCCCGACGGGTTCATGCTTTTCCTGGGCACGCTGTTCGCGCCGACGCAGGACCGTGACGTGCCCGGTGAGGGGTTCACGCACAGGGTGGGCGATCAGGTGACGATTTCGAGCCCGGGGCTTGGCGCGCTGACAAACACGGTGCGGCTTTCCACCGATTGCCCGCCCTGGGTTTTTGGAGCGGCGGCGCTGATGCGCAATCTGGCAGGGCGGGGACTTCTTGGGTGAGGAGAGGTGTGCCTGAATAATTACGAGCACCAGGATTCCTTGAAGCCGCGCCAGCGATGGGCGAGACCCTCGGCGATGAGCTGATCGCCGAGAGGTTTTCCATTGCGGTAGAGGCTTCTGAGTTTGCGGCCATAGACATCGCGGTCGCGCGGGCTCGTGCGCCGGACCTCAAACGGGCCGGCATTGACCATCTGCTGAAAGCGGCGCTGGGCGCGGCGGGCGAGCTGGGCTTCCTGGGCGCATTGGGGCGAAAAGAGCTCTGGCGTGTTGAAGCCGGTCACTCTGATCTTCTCGCCATCGATGTAGAGCGTATCTCCATCAACGATACAGTTGAGGCGTTTCCCGCCTGCACAGACAGGGAAATAGCGGACAACGAAGGGGTGACTTTCGGAACGAGAGCCCGTGAAGAGGTTCGAGATTCTGTCGGTAGGAATGACCGAATAATGTGCCGCCGCCCACCCGGTGACGAGGGCGAGTGTGATCAGTCCAAACCCTTCTTTCAAAACCTGAAACGGGCGCACTGGCCAGCCTTTGCGCCTGCCGGTGCGCTCTGAGCCCGTGCGCCACGGACTGTTGCTTCCGCCTGACCTTGAGGAAAAGTTGTAGATGCGTGCCATCGTCCGCTCCCTGGCGGCAGTTCATCAAACGCATCTGAAGATGGGGTTTTGTTGCGGGAGCGAATTTTAACAATTGCGCTCTGACACGTATTGCTCTCGCTGGCGCAGTTCAGCCGGGCGGAGCGATGCGCTGGAAGAGATGCTCATAGCTGATGACGAGACCCAAATCGTCCACGGTGAGGTCTGCTTCGAAGCCACTCGACAATCCCAGATCGATGTAATGAACGGTATTTGGACCCTGACGCAGATAGCGCTGACGTGAGCGCGCGACTGTGAGCGCCGGTCCGTCGATGAAGGCGGTGTCGAGCGTGAGGTGTTCGCCGGGCGTGGCCGGCGTGCGGCGGATGGGCGGAGTGTTGCAGAACGGGGTGACGGAAAGGTCCGGCTCGGCAGCCCCGTCAAGATCGGGGCGGGGCGCTCCGTTTACCCGCCAGCCGGTTCCGGCCCGCTCGAGATGCAACTGGCCATGACCCTCGCCGTTCCAGCGTTCAACTGTGAGGCTCTGCGTGTGCCACGCGGCGTCGAGCGTCCAGCTGTAGTCTATGCGGCAGCCGCCGGATTCCAGACACAGTACCGTGGAGCGGGCCTCGACGCCCTGCTGGCGGATGGAAAGGGTGAGCCGCTCCAGCCCGTCCATATCCGTGCGGCGCCAGAAAAGCTGCATGGATTGTTCGACCGAGTTTCGCATCGGATGCCTCCGGGAGCCTGCACTGCGCGGTGAGACTATCGGCTTCGCACGGGATAGCAAGAACGGGTGGCCGCGCGGGTTGCATCTCTTGACAGTGCGGGACCTGCAAAGGATATGAATGGCCATGATCGAGCAGGACACGCACATCGTTTCCCGGCTGGCCGGCATCTTCAAGGGCGAGATGCCGGAGCCTGAATCACGCTGAGAAAAAGACGCGGATCATACTCCTGCAGCCTCGCCGCGACGCGGACGGGGTTTTGTGCGTAAATCTGTGCCCCGTCCATTTTTGAGAAATGGAGACAATCAATGGCGCAGAACATCTATGACAATTCCGATTTTTTCAAAGGCTATAGCCAGCTTCCACGGCAGGTACACGGGCTGGCAGGCGCGCCGGAATGGCCGGCCATCGCTGCCATGCTGCCGGATGTGACGGATCGGCGTGTCGTTGATCTGGGATGCGGGTTTGGCTGGGCCTCACGCTATCTGCGCGAGGCCGGCGCGCGGAGCGTTCTCGGGCTCGACGTTTCGCAGAACATGATCGCGCGGGCGCGTGCCGACACTGACGATGCGGCCATCGACTATCGGATCGCCGACCTGGAAACGCTTGAGCTGCCCGGAGGGGCGTTCGACTTCGCGTTCAGCGCGCTGACCTTTCACTATATCCGTGATTTCGACCGGCTGGTGCGGACGATCCACGGAGCGCTGACACCAGGCGCGCATTTCGTGTTCACCATCGAACATCCGGTTTTCATGGCGGCCATGCGGCCGCGCTGGCTGCCGGACGAAGACGGGCACAAAACCTGGCCGGTCAATTGCTATGCAATGGAAGGGGAGCGGCGCACCGACTGGTTCGCCAGGGGCGTGCTCAAGTACCACCGCACCATGGCGACGACGCTGAACGCGTTGATCGGCAGGGGATTTGCGCTGCGCGAAATCAGGGAGTTCGCACCGACCGAGGCGCAGATTGCGCAGATGCCGGAACTGGCTGAAGAACTGGAGCGGCCGATGATGCTTCTGGTTTCGGCGCAGCGGTAAGGGAGTGGCGTGCGCAGGGGGGCGGGCGCCCCTCTGCAAGGCCACAGTGCCACAGCTCAATCAGACAGGTTTCTCGCTTCTGGAATTGGCACTGCGGTGGCTTGCATGATTTGGACAATTGTCCTAATCATGAAAAACCATTTGCAACGAGGTCTTCATGGCTGCTGCTTCCACCCGCCACAACATCATCGAAATCGCTGATGACCTGTTTTATCGGGGTGGGTTTGAGGCGACGTCGTTTGCTGACATTGCCGTGAAAGCCGGCATCTCCCGAGGCAATTTCTACTATTATTTCAAGACCAAGGACGAGATTCTGGATGCGGTCATAGACCGGCGGCTTCAGCGCACCCAGGCCATGCTGGACGGGTGGGAAGTGCAGGCTCCGAAACCGCGCGAGCGGATTGTCGCCTTCATCGAACTTCTAATCGCCAACCGTGCTCCGATCATGGCCCATGGCTGCCCGGTCGGCACACTGTGCGCCGAACTTGCCAAGCTCGATCACGTGCATCAGGAGCGGGCGGCAGAGATTTTTAGCCTGTTTACCCATTGGCTTGAAGAGCAGTTCAGGGCGCTGGGCGCGGATGAGACGGCGCGGGAATGGGCGCTGCATGTGCTGGCCTGGTCGCAGGGCGTGGCGTCGCTCGCCACGGCGCTCAAGGACGGAGATTTCATCCGCCGGGAAGTGGCGGACATTACTACCTGGCTCGACGGCCGGATCGCATCATTGTCGAATTGAGGAGTTTCTTCGCATGTTTGTGACGCTTTTGAAGTTTGCCGAGAACCGGAGTGCTGCCAGGGATTTCATGGCGGCGCACAATGAATGGATTGCCGCGGGTTTTTCCGACGGGGTTTTTCTGAGCGTCGGCTCCTTGCAGGAGGGCGGCGGCGCGGTGATTGCCCATGGCGAGAGCCGCGATGCCCATGATGCGCGCATTGCCGCCGATCCGTTCGTCGAGCACGGGGTGGTGAGCGCGGAGACTTATGAAATCGACCCGAAGCGCACGGTGCCAGCGCTGGAGTTTACGAAGGTAGCTTAGCGAGCGTGTGCGGGCAGGTGCGTTTTGACAGTTGCGATGCCATTCAACGGGGGAAAACCGCTGAAACGCTGGGCTAGGCAATGGGAAATGGGCCTGATTGAGAAAACCAATCCTGAATGGAACGCGCTTTTGCGGAATTGGGGCTTGACCCGGGGCTCCATGCCATTCCGGTGATGCTTTACGCGAATAGAAAAGGCCCGCACCTAAGGTACGGGCCTTGTTTCAATCACTTGGAGTGTCGCTGCTATCGCCTCAGCTACATCCGCTCGTTGCGCCGCAGGTGTCGCATTTTTCGCAGGTGCCGTTGCGCACCATGGTGAAGTTCTGGCACTCCGAGCACATATTGCCCGTGTAACCCTGCATGATCGCCTGCTGGCGGCGGTGGGTTTCGACCTTCTTGGCGTCGGCGGCTTCCGTGGCGGCGGCTTCGGTGAAGACATCGTTGATGTCGTTGTCCTGTGCAACCTCTTCGGCCAGTTCCTTCGCACGCTCCTCATAGTCACGACGGAAGGCGGTGGCTTCCTCGTGCAGTTCGGCGACCGCCGGTTTCAGCGCATGCACCGTTGCACCGGATGAGACAGCACGCACCGTGCTGCCGGACGAGCCCTTTGGCTCGCCACCGGACTTGCCCGAAACGACCTTGAGCGGCGCGCCGCGGGTCAGGCCCTTGGAATAGGGCAGGGCCTTGCCTTCATTGATGCCGCGGCCAAGCGCGGTGTTGGTGAAGTCGGACGTGTCCACATGGGCAAGGTCGGACCGGTCGAGATAGGAAACGGCGAGCTCGCGGAACACATAGTCGAGGATCGACGTGGCATTCTTGATCGCGTCATTGCCCATGACCATGCCGGCCGGCTCGAACTTGGTGAAGGTGAAGGCCTCCACATATTCGTCGAGCGGCACGCCATATTGCAGACCGAGCGAGATGGCGATGGCGAAATTGTTCATCATGGCGCGGAAGGCAGCGCCTTCCTTGTGCATGTCGATGAAGATCTCGCCGAGGCGGCCATCGTCGAATTCGCCGGTGCGCAGGTAGACCTTGTGCCCGCCGATCACCGCCTTCTGGGTATAGCCCTTGCGGCGGTTGGGCAGCTTCTCGCGCTCGCGCACCACTTTCTCGACCACGCGCTCGATGATCTTTTCCGAGACCGCCGCAGCCTGTGCGGCGGTTGGTGCTGCGACCAGTTCCTCGACCAGATCGTCGGCATCCTCTTCATCGTCGGCGATGAGCGAGGCATTGAGTGGCTGCGAGAGTTTTGAGCCGTCGCGGTAGAGCGCGTTGGCCTTGAGCGCCAGCTTCCAGGAAAGGAGATAGGCCTCCTTGCAGTCCTCGACCGTCGCCTCGTTGGGCATGTTGATGGTCTTGGAGATGGCGCCCGAGATGAAGGGCTGGGCAGCGGCCATCATGCGGATGTGGCTCTCGACCGAGAGATAGCGCTTGCCGATCTTGCCGCACGGATTGGCGCAGTCGAAGACGGGCAGGTGCTCTTCCTTCAGATGCGGTGCGCCTTCCAGCGTCATGGCACCGCAGATGTGGATGTTGGCTGCCTCGATCTCCTTCTTGTTGAAGCCGAGGGCGGCCAGCATGTCGAAGGAGAAATCGTCGAGCTGTTCGTCGGTGAAACCGAGCTTCTCGCGGCAGAAATCTTCACCCAGCGTCCACTTGTTGAAGGCGAACTTGATATCGAAGGCCGATTTGAGCGCGGCGTTGACGGCGGCGATCTTCTCGTCGTCGAAACCCTTGCCCCTGAGGCTGGTCGGGTTGATGGCCGGAGCCTGATCGAAATTGCCATGACCGACGGCATAGGCCTCGATCTCGGCGATCTGGGCCTCGGAATAACCGAGGGTACGCAGGGCTTCCGGCACGGCGCGGTTGATGATCTTGAAGTAGCCGCCACCGGCCAGCTTCTTGAACTTCACCAGCGCGAAATCGGGCTCGATGCCGGTCGTATCGCAGTCCATGACAAGGCCGATCGTGCCGGTGGGCGCGATCACGGTGGCCTGCGCATTGCGGTAGCCATGCTTTTCACCGAGCTCCAGCGCGCGGTCCCAGGCAGCGCGTGCATGCTCGATCAGGTCGGCATGGGGGCAATCCTCGGCAACGAGCGGCACCGGGTTCACGGCCAGCTTCTCATAGCCATCGCTTTCGCCATGGGCGGCGCGGCGATGGTTGCGGATGACGCGCAGCATGTTTTCGGCATTGCGCTCATAATCGGGGAACGCGCCGAGCTCGCCGGCCATTTCGGCCGAGGTGGCGTAGGAAACACCTGTCATGATCGCCGTGAGTGCGCCGCAGATGGCGCGGCCTTCCGGTGAATCATAGGGGATGCCGGAGGTCATCAAGAGGCCGCCAATATTGGCATAGCCAAGACCCAGCGTGCGGTATTCATAGGAGAGCTTGGCAATTTCCCTGGATGGGAACTGGGCCATCATGACGGAGATTTCGAGCACCATGGTCCACAGGCGCACCGTGTGCTCATAGGCCGCGATGTCGATGGAGCCGTCCTTGTTGCGGTACTGCAAAAGGTTCATCGATGCGAGATTGCAGGCCGTGTCGTCCAGGAACATATATTCCGAGCACGGGTTCGAGGCGCGGATCGGGCCCGCCGCCGGCGAGGTGTGCCAGTCGTTCATGGTGGTGTTGTAGTGCAGGCCCGGATCGGCGGACGCCCATGCAGCATAACCGATCTTCTCCCACAGGTCGCGGGCCTTCACGGTCTTGGCGACCTTGCCGTCGATGCGGTTGATGAGGTTCCAGTCGCTATCGGCCTCGACGGCACGCAGGAAGTCATCCTTCAAAGAGACGGAATTGTTGGAATTCTGGCCGGAGACGGTGAGATAGGCTTCCGAATCCCAGTCCGTATCATAGGTCTTGAAACCGAGATCGGTATAGCCCTGCCGCGCGAACTGGATGACGCGCTGGATGTAGTTCTCCGGCACGGCATTGCGCTTGGCGGCCTTGATCTCACGCTTCAGCGCCGGGTTCTTGGCCGGGTCGAAGCAGTCGTCATTTGCGCCTTCGCAGTTGATGCAGGCCTTCATGATGGCTTCGAGATGCTTCTTGGCAATCTTGGAACCGGTGACGAGGGCAGCAACCTTCTGCTCCTCCTTCACCTTCCAGTCGATATAAGCCTCGATATCGGGATGGTCGGCATCGACCACGACCATCTTGGCCGCGCGGCGGGTGGTGCCGCCCGACTTGATGGCACCGGCGGCACGGTCGCCGATCTTCAGGAAGGACATCAGGCCCGAAGACTTGCCGCCGCCGGAGAGCTTTTCGCCTTCGCCTCTGAGATGCGAGAAGTTGGAACCGGTACCCGAACCGTATTTGAAGAGGCGCGCTTCGCGGACCCACAGGTCCATGATGCCGCCTTCATTGACGAGATCGTCGCCGACCGACTGGATGAAACACGCATGGGGCTGCGGGTGCTCATAGGCCGATTTGGATTTCACCAGCTTGCCGGTGAAGGGGTCGACATAATAGTGGCCCTGGCCGGGACCATCGATGCCATAGGCCCAGTGCAGGCCGGTGTTGAACCACTGCGGCGAATTGGGGGCAACGCGCTGGGTGGCGAGCATGTAGCACAGCTCGTCCATGAACGCCTGCGCGTCTTCCTCGCCATTGAAATAGCCACCCTTCCAGCCCCAGTAGGTCCAGGTGCCGGCGAGGCGGTTAAAAACCTGCGCGGCGCTGGTCTCGGAGCCATAGCGCTCATCCTCGGGCAGGTCCTTCAGGGCTTCCTCGTCAGCCACCGAACGCCACAGGAAGGAGGGGACGTCGTTCTCCTCGACCTTCTTCAGGCGGGCGGGCACACCCGCCTTGCGGAAATATTTCTGGGCCAGAATGTCACTGGCGACCTGGGAGAACTGCGCCGGAACGTCGATGTTCTCCAGCCGGAAGACGATGGAGCCGTCCGGGTTCTTGATTTCACTCGTGGCCTTGCGGAAAGAAATCTCCGCGTATGGGCTCTGGCCTTGCTTTGTGAACCGGCGTTCGATGCGCATTTTATCCTCTTCGCCCCTAATCCAAATATAGTGTCTGCAACGGTCAATGCCTCATCACATTTTCACCGCGCAGACGCTGTGTCCGCCGACTGCCGTTCGCCGGAACGAACGACTCTCCTTTACCGAAGGTTGGTGCCTCGTGGCGGGCCGGGAAGACGACCCTTCTGAAGCGATGCCTCGCAGTCTGCGAAACCGCCCCCAACCTGACGCCGATGCAACGCTAACGTCACATAACATTCACATTATCTGGTGCGTAGAATATCTGAAGACACTAAATATAGTGTTAACAGCTTCTTTATGCCAGATCGGCACACGCGCCCCCGTTTGCTTTTTTCACGGCGCAAACGGCGCCGCACCGCCCAAAAATCTGTTCGGGCAGGTCTCGGAAACTCAATACAAAATTGGAAAATCGACCGGACTTTCGCCGACCAATCGCACCTTACGAACGCAGGCGCGAAACCCATAAAAGGCGACTCGTATCCTCACGTCAAGGAGTCGGGTCTGGATCATTTGTGACCGCAAGATGTTGTGTGTCGCATATGTGAATAATGGGGAAGCCGCTTCGACACTGTTGCGGTTTTAGAAACCCAGCGTTCCCGGTATCTGGCGCGGGCAGGGGGTAGAAAAAACGCGCGGTAAAAAAACGCGCGTAAAAAAAGCCGAATGTAGAAAATCGGTGTCAGGCGACGAGATCGAGCACGAGGAATATGACAGCCGAAAGCAGGGCAGCTGCCGGAACCGTCGTCACCCAGGCGGCGACGATGGTGCGCACATGGGCACGACGCACGAGCTTGCGGCGGGCGATTTCCTCACGTGACGTCTTCTGCAGTTCGATCTCGAGATCGTCGTCGTCGCTGGCGCCGTTGTCCGCCTTGAGCCGCACCCCCTTGCGTTCAAGATAAGCACGGCGGCGTTTCGAATGCGCCGTATACCATTCGCGGAAGAAGCCGACGCCGAAAATCGCGCCGACGGCGGTGTGGGTGGAACTGATCGGCAGGCCGAGACCGGAAGCAATGATGACTGTGATGGCAGCCGACAGTGCGACGCAGAAGGCGCGCATGGGGTTAAGCTTGGTGATCTGTTCGCCGACCATGCGGATGAGTTTTGGCCCGAAGAGAACGAGGCCGATGGAAATGCCGGCTGCACCAATGATCATCACCCAGAGGGGGATGGTGACGGTGGTGTTGACGGTGCTCTCGTGGACCGTGAAGACGATTGCCGCCAGCGGGCCGACAGCGTTTGCCACGTCATTGGCGCCATGGGCGAAGGAGAGGAGGGCGGCCGAGATGACCAGGGGAACCTTGAAAAGGCTGCGCAGCGACTGGTTGCGATTTTCGAGCCCCTCCGACTGGGCATGCACGAAGAGGTGCGCCAGAAACCAGGTCACGGCGAAGAAGGCGAAGCCGATGATCGCAGCGCCCGTGCCGCTGACGGGAAAGACCTTTTTAAGCCCCTTGAGCGTGAGATAGGCGGCGAATGCACCGGCCATGATGGCAATCAGGAGCGGCAGCCAGCGCCGCGCCGCCGTGATCTTGTCGTCCTGATAGATGATGGCTGTCTTGATGAAGGCGAGGAACAGGGCGGCGATAATGCCGCCGACGACGGGGGAGACCACCCAGCTCGCTGCGATCTGCGTCATCATCGCCCAGTCGACGGAAGAGAAGCCGGCTGCGGCAATGCCGGCACCCATGACACCGCCGACCACGGAATGGGTGGTTGAAACGGGAGCGCCAATCCAGGTCGCCAGGTTGATCCACAGGGCAGAGGAGATGAGAGCGGCCATCATGGCCCGCACGAAAGCCTCGGGCGTTCCCACGGCAGCCGGATCGATAATGCCCTTGGAGATCGTGTCGACCACATCACCGCCGGCAATCAGCGCGCCGGCACTTTCGAACACGGCAGCAATGAGCAGCGCGCCGCCAAGCGTCATGGCCTTGGCGCCCACTGCGGGACCGACATTGTTGGCCACATCGTTCGCGCCGATGTTCAGCGCCATATAGGCGCCGATCGCGGCGGCGGCGATGATGATCACCGCGCGCGGCTCACCGAATGTGTAGGTGGCGGCAAAAATGGCAGTAAGCGCCAGGAAGAGAAGGCCAAGGCCCGGCGCGACCAGGCCGCGCGCGACGGTGGTCGTGGCCTCCTCGACGTGCACCAGCTTGTCGAGATCCTTGTCGAGGGTCTGCTTGCGCGGATTGGTGGCGGTGTCGCTCATTCCATTTCCAGTTTCGGCCGGTGCTGTGCCGTTGAGCCGGCATATCGCAAAGAAATCCGGTCCCGGTTAGGAAACAATGTTCCGCGCGGCAAGTCCTGACGACGAAAAAGGTCGTTCAGGCAGCGATTTCCCGTGGATTGTGTGCGAACCGAATCAGGAGTTCACCCAGATCAGGTTCCTTAACGGCAGCGGCTGCCTCAGCAGGCGAAAACCACTGACGCGTTCGCTGTTTGCGCTCCGGCCATTTTGCGCGCTCTTCCGTCACCTCGAGCGGAACGACGGCGACCTCGCAGGGCCACTCGACGCCTGTTCCGTCGAGTTTGTGATAGTAGAAACGCCCGATTTCACCTTCGCCCGGCTTCCCGCGGACGCCCGCTTCCTCGCGCGCTTCGCGCTGGGCGGCCATGGCAAGCGTTTCCGCACCTTCCGGCCACCCTTTGGGCAGGACCCAGCGGCCGGTACCACGGCTGGTGACGAGCAGGAATTCGACACGTTTGCCATCCGGGGTCTTCCTCCACGGCAGGGCCGCGGCCTGCACACGGCGCGGATTGCCGCCGAACAGACGCCGGACGGTTTCTGTCAACCGCAAACGTGTGCCGTGAGTGAAAATCGTACTTCTCCTTTGCCCGGGCTCATCGCGCCGGGATTCATGACTTTCCTGCAAATAACTGTTTCTACGCTAAATTCACGCGCCGGGCGGATGTTTTCCGCCGAACTGCTCTCGCGCTCGAATCATGGGGCGCAGAAAGCCTGATGGCAGACATAGTGAATTGCCGACAGAAATCAAGCGCTTGGCGCAACAATCGTGCGCCAAACCATCAATCGTCAGGGTCGTGTTGTACGTTCCATTTCTCTTCGTGGACGTGTTTCTTCACATCATCACGGCGTCGCCAGCCGCGCTTTTCGAGTTCGGGTCGGTCATGAAAGCCGCGCACATGCCCCAGGCAGAGATAGCCCACCAGACGAATGCGATCGGGAATGCCAAGCACCGATTTGACCTGATCCTCGTGCAGAATGCTCACCCAGCCGACGCCGATGCCTTCCGCGCGCGCCGCCAGCCACAGATTCTGGATCGCGCACACGGTGCTGAAGAGATCCGTGTCGGCCATGTGGGTGGCACCGAGAATGACGGGACCACCGCGCGCGGGATCGCTGGTTACGCAGATATTGAGTGGCGCGGACAGAATTCCTTCAAGTTTCAGGGTGCGATACTGGGCCTGTTTCTGCGCGGGAAACCGTTTTGCGGCTTCTTCATTGGCCCTGGCGAAGATTTCGGCGATCCGGCTGCGCGTTTCCCTGTCGCGGACAAGAATGAAATCCCAGGGCTGGGAGAGGCCCACGGATGGCGCCTGGTGCGCGGCGGCGAGGATGCGGGAAAGCGCGTTCTCGCAGAGCGGGTCAGGCAGAAACTCGCCGCGCACGTCGCGGCGTGTCGCGATGGCACGGTACACGGCGTCGCGTTCGGCGGGAGCGAATGCTTCACCGGACGTCAGATCGTTCGCCGTGCCGGACTTTTGCTCGATGCGCGACATGGGGCGCGTTTCCCCGGGCCCGTTCAGCCGCGCTGGTCTTCGGCGATCGGCTTCTGGTAGGAAAAGCCCATGTCCCAGGGGAAATAGATCCATGTATCCTGGGAAACTTCGGTAACGAATGTATCGACCAGCGGCCGGCCCTTCGGTTTTGCGTATATCGTGGCAAAGTGTGCCTTCGGCATCATGGCGCGCACGATGGCGGCGGTCTTGCCGGTGTCGGTCAGGTCGTCGACGATCAGGACGTTTTCGCCGTCATCCTTCAGAAGTTCCGGGTTGATCTCCTTGAGAACCCTGAGATCGCCCTGTTCGGTGTAGTCGTGATAAGAGGCGACGCAGACGGTCTCGATCAGGCGGATGCCGAGTTCACGGGAGATGACGGCGGCGGGCACCAGGCCGCCGCGTGTGATGCAGACGATGGCTTTCCAGCCGCCATTGGCTCCGGCGAGCCGCCAGGCGAGGGCGCGCGCGTCGCGGTGAAACTGGTCCCAGGAGACCGGGAAGGCTTTTTCGGGAAGAGACATCGACATCGCACTCCATATACGCATCGCGGCGGCAGATCGGAATGCGCGGTGAATTAGCCGGAAAGGGATGTCGAGCGCAAGCCCGACACCCTCCGATGACGGATTTTCAGCCAGTCTCCACTGCGAAGACGGGGCAAACCGGCATCAATGTGCCATGAAGGTCGGCACGGTCATGCTCTGCAGAATGGTGCGGGTGGCACCGCCGAACACAAATTCGCGGAGCCTGGAACGCCCGAAGGCACCCATGACCAGAAGATCGGCGCCCGTGTCGGCGACGCGATTGTCCAGCACCTCACCGTGGGAGAGGCCGCCAGACTGCTCCATCTTGACCGTGACGTCGATATCGTGACGGGCGAGTGCCGCGGCGATGGCGGTGCCTGCCATGGCGGCATCGCGACGGGGCGTGTCCTGCGGGTCGACGCAGAACACTTCGACGCTGCCTGCTTCCTTCATGAAGGGCAGGGCATCGAAGGCGGCACGCGCTGCCTGACGGCTGCCGTTCCAGGCGAGTATGATCTTTTTGAACTCGGCCTCGCGTGCCTTGTGGATGTAGGGCACGAACAGGACCGGGCGGCCGCTCTCGAAAAGCAGGGCTTCGACATTGGCTTCCATGGCGCCGGCAGCGTCCGGATCGGTCTGCTGGGCGATGACGAGATCGGCACTGCGCGCGCTCTCGATGCCGGATATGGCGGAATCGCCCGAGACACTGTCGAAACCACGCCATTCACTGCCAACGGCTTCCTTGCGGGCGCGTTCGTTGAAAAGGTTGCGGATCACTGCGTGGCGGCGGTTTGTCTCCTCCTGCATGTCGACGCTCAGATCGACGACGGGGCCGCCCATGGGGGAGGCCATGACCATCGGCAATGCTTCGGCGTGGAGACCGATGACATGGCTATCATGACGGGCCGCGAGCGGCAGGGCGAGATCGAGAACGCGCGGGGCGTCGGCCTCGCTTTGAAGAATGGCAAGAATGGTCTTGTAGCTCATGTCAGCCTCCTTGGAGCTGCGATGCAGGGCCGTCTTTATTAGGTCCTGACCCTAACGCTTTGAGGGGCAAAAAGTTTTGCGCCAGATCAACCTTTTACCACCTGCCTGGCGGGAATCGCTTCCAGCATGTGGCGCGTCGCCTCGACAGCCGCCGCAAGCGCCTCCCTCGAACGGGAGCGAACCACGATTTCGGTCCAGAAGGAACCGTCCTGATATTTTGGATAAGAGCCGATGATGGTTTCGGGATGGGCGGCCTGGATTTCGCCGAGCGGACCGCCAATCGCGCCTTCGGGAAGCGGGGAAGGGATGGTCTCGGAGATAAGCCGGGCGCCGGTCCTGAGTTTGGGGATCACATTGTCGAGCATGGCCTGGAAAATTGCCGGCACACCGGCCATCACATAGACGTTTTCCACGCGGAAGCCGGGCGCGACCGAGATCGGATTTTCAATGTGTTCGGCGCCTTCGGGCATGCGCGCCATGCGCTTGCGGGCCTCGGAGAACTCGATGCCGCGACGGCCATAGTGCTCTTCAAGGAGCCGGTAGGCCTTCTCGTCATAACCGCATGGGCGACCAAAGGCACGGGCGATGGAATCGGCGGTTATGTCGTCGTGGGTGGGGCCGATGCCGCCTGTGGTGAACACATAGGTGTTGCGCGCGCGCAGCGCATTCACGGCTTCTACGATGGCCGTCTCGTCGTCGGAGACGACACGCACTTCCCGCAGATCAATGCCGACCGCCGTCAGCATGTCGGCCAGGTGGCCGATGTTCCTGTCCTTGGTGCGGCCCGACAGGATTTCGTCGCCTATGACCACCATCGCGGCCGTTACGAGTTCGCTCATTTCGTGTGTGATCCCTGTTGACCAAAGGAGAGATAAACCTCCGGCATGGCGGGGGCAATGGGCCTCAAACGGTGAACAGTGTGTCGGCTTTCGTGCGGTTTTTAGTGAACCCGACAGAGGTTAGATGCGTTGAGGCCGCGTTGTCGCGGCAGACGACCGAAACCGAGATTGCAGCGAAAGCGGAGCAGACAATGACCAAGATTCTGGTTCTCTATTATTCGAGCTGGGGCCACATGGAAGCCATGGCCAGGGCCGCCGCCGAAGGCGCGCGGGACGCAGGCGCCGACGTGACCATCAAGCGCGTGCCTGAACTGGTTCCGGAAGAGGTGGCCCAGAAGGCACATTACAAGCTCGACCAGGAGGCCCCGATCGCCGAGCCGCTGGAGCTTGCCGACTATGACGGGTTCATTTTCGGTGTGTCGACGCGCTACGGCATGATGGCGGCGCAGATCAAGAATTTCCTGGATCAGACGGGGCCGCTCTGGGCGGAAGGCAAGCTGATCGACAAGCCGGCTACGGTGATGTCGTCGACCGCCACGCAGCATGGCGGCGCGGAGCTTGCGCTGGCCTCAACGCAGCTCGCCCTTCAGCACCACGGTATGCTGATCGTGCCGCTCTCCTATGCCTATCAGGACCAGATGGGCAACGACAAGGTACGCGGCGGGGCACCCTACGGCATGACCACGACCACGAATGGTGACGGTTCGCGCATGCCCTCCGAGCAGGAGCTTGAAGGTGCGAAATTCCAGGGCAAGCGGCTGGCCGAAATCACCGCAAGGCTTGCTGGCTGACAGCGGCGAAAGCCGGAAATTCAAGCACAATCGCCCCCGCAGAATCCCGCGGGGGCGATGTCGGTCTTCAAGGCCGGAACGTTTCCGCTTTTACTGAAAGTTCTACGGGCCGGCCGGTGCCTCGCCTTTCGTGCGCCGGAACGCCCATGAAAAAAACCTGTCATCGGGGATCGAGCGCAGGACGCAGGCAATCAGGGCCGTTGCCGCGACCGCGAATGCAAGGCGCCCGGCGAGCACGCCAAGGGCGTCCGCGCCCAGAGCCATGACGATCAGGGTGTCTTCGATAATGCTGTGCGCGAAGCCCATGAATACGCATGAAATGAAGACCTGGCGGGGTGAGATGTTGCCCGTTCGTGCTTCGCGGATCAGCAATCCGCCACCGTAGGATATGCCGAGAAACAGACCCACGGCGGTAAACTGTCCCGTTTCCTCCCTGATCCCGGCAAGGCGCAATGCGGGGGCAAGTATCCTCATCAACAGTGCCATGATGCCCGTCAGCTTCAGGACTTCCAGCCCCCAGGCAAGGGCAAGGAGAATGGCAAGCATGACGGCGAGGGCTTCCAGAAGCCCGACAAGGAAACCCAGCCAGTCGGTGGAGGCAACGACCGGTATCCAGGTCGGGTTGAGCGGCTCCGCGAGCCAGCCGGTTGTCTCCAGTACATGGTGCAGGATCATGGCGTAAACGACGGCGCCGGCGATGCGGATGATCGTGGTGATCACAAATCCCGGACCGGCTCTCTGGATGATCTTCTGCTCAATCGGCAGGCCGTGCGCGATCAGCACGAGTGCCGAAAACACCGTGATGTCGGCAACGCTCATCGACGTGGCGGGCACCAGCGTGAAAATCATAGCAATCGCACCCCATATCCCCACAAGCATGCCCGTCAGCCAGGCAAGACCCAGTTCCGGAGGCAGACCGAAGAGCCCCATGACAGGAGCCAGAGCGGGTGCCGCGAGAACGATCAGTCCCGCCCGGGACATCACCTCGGTCGCGATTGTGATGGGAACCATGATGCGCACGAGTTCCCAGTATATCTGAAGCGTCTCGAGGGTTTTGTGGATGGCAAATCGGAGTGCGGACATCTCTGTCTCCAAGAATTGACTGCCGCCATCCTCTAGCCCGAGGGCATTCGCATTTGTGGTCAAAAATTGCATACTTGTGCAATTTTATTGCAAGACGGGATTCGTGCTCTGGAGGTATGGATGGATCGGATCGACAGGAAACTGCTCAATCTTCTGCAGCGTGACGCCTCGCGCACCAATGCCGCCCTGGCCGACGAGGTGGGCCTGTCCGCTTCGAGTTGTCTGCGGCGAATTCGAAGGTTGCGTCAGTCAGGTGTCATTGACCGGATTGCCGCAATCCTGAACCCGGCCAAGACCGGTCGCACGCTGAAGGCGGTGGTGACGGTGGAGTTGAGGCTTCACGGTGAACCGAACACACGGCAATTCCTCGACCTTGCGGCCAGGGAGGAAGCGGTTGCCCAGGCTTATGCCGTGACGGGAGAGGTCGATGCGGTTCTGATCCTGCGTCTGCGGCACATGGAGGAATATGATGCGCTCTGCAACCGACTGTTTCAGGAGCGGATGAATGTTGCGAGATACTGGACGATGATGGTGATTCGAACCGGTAAGGACGAAACCGCGATTCCGCTTTGACATGCGCTGACGAAAGGGGCCACGCCTGCGGTGACGCCGGAACACGCAAGACCCCATCATGTGGATGCCGACCGGGTTTCACGCGCCATCATGTACAAGTGAACATGCGTATTCTCTGAAGAACATGCGTATCGCGCTTGATCGCGCGGGTTTCTACCGCTAGTCGTTGAACCGTGCGGACGTGGCGAAACTGGTAGACGCAGCAGACTTAAAATTTGCCGCCTTCGGGCTTGCGGGTTCGACCCCCGCCGTCCGCACCAGACACGCAGGGAGCGTGAGGCGAACAATGCCGGCACAGCCTACCAGGTGATGCTCAGGCCCAGATTGGCCTCGACTATCTGCGTTTTCTCACCGCCGATATTCGTCGCATAATCCGCTGTTGCGAAAAGGCCGACCTGTTTGGTGAGGTTGGCTACAAGGCCTGCGCCGAGTTCGAGTGATGTGCCTTTGAGCTCGGTTGCAACCGCATCCCCGCCGAAACGCAGGCTATGTTCTGCCGAGAATGTATGCCAGAGATTGGCCTTGAAATACGGTTTCAGGCTCTGGCCATCGCCTGCCTGAAAATCTCCTTCCAGGCGTATTCCCAACCGCCCTGTGACGGCGTCGTCTGTTTCGAAGGTGACTGTAGAAAAACGGTCGCTCTGATCGTCGAGCGAAAGATGTTGCCAAATCAACTGGGCCTGCGGTTCCAGGCGCCAGCGATCGTTGAAAGCGACAGGATAGCCTGTCTCGACAGAGGCTGCGACACCGGTCCCGTCTACCTCGATGGCTTCGCCGGCATTGGAGCGTGCCTCTCCGCCGAACCAGGTACCCGTCACGACGCCGTCCAGATACCAGCCATTGGGCGCAACATGCGTCCAGTAGCCGCCCAGGCTGGTGCCGTGAATGTCGAGTTCGCCGACTGCCACGTCATTCCAGCCAATGGCCTGACCGGTGGTGTCACCGTTCATGCGGGCATGACTGATGAAGATTCCCGCCCGGTCTACGTGCCCATTACCGGTTTCGTTTTCGATCAGGTCCTGACCAAGCTGAAAGCCGAATAAACTCCCGTCAAAACCGGGAGCGACGGTGCCGCCCCATTTGCTTTGGACGGTCTGTCCGAAGAGCCGGCTCCAGCTCGCGGGCAGAACCGCTTCTCCATCCCGAAGAAAAGGTTGCACACCGCGTCTTTCATGAAATGTGCCAAGCGTGGACATTGCCAAATGCTGAAGTACAGGCGGAACCGTGGAATAGGTTGCGACCTCCGGACGGTAGAGAGGAACTGTCTCGCCTGCCACCAGGGTCGCGCCTGGAGTGGGCGGGGCCACCGGTGCGGCCGGATCCGGAGGCAGGATCGGAGCGGGGCCTGCACCGGGCGCAGGAGCAGGCTCCGGTACAGAGGGCGTGGGTGTCGCTGGATTGACGATGGTCGACCGCAGATACCAGTTATCCTGCGTCCCGGCGGAAACCCCGCCTCTATACAGGTAATATTCAAAAGCTCCGACCGCGACGCGGTCGTTGAGGGAGAACGCGCCGGAGGCAGTGGTTCCGCCTCCGGTGGCCTCGACCACCATAATCCCGTCCTGAACCGTGGCGCCGCCGCTGCCGCCCAGATTGACGATGGAGATGCCGGTGGAACCGGTGGCGGTTCCCTCCGCGATGACAAGCTTGTCCGAAGGCGAGGCATCGTCGCCCAGCACCGTGTTCAGAGACAGATTTCCGCCATCTCCGAAATAATCGCCGGTGATCGTGAACGTGTCGGTGGTGCTGTCGGCGCCATTGGTCAAGTCGATGGTTCCGGCATTGCTTACACTTGCGCGTTGGCCGGTGCCGAACGCATTGATGCCGCCAGTCGCCGAGCCGCCGAAGAGAGCGCTGGTCGCGTCGATGTTCATGGATCCGGTGCCGGTGCCGCTGTCGCCGAGGGTAAGCGTCTCGCTACCCGAGAAGGTCAGGGCAGATCCTGCATTCACATTGATGGTTTCAAGCGTCTGGAAACGGTCAGGGGTGTCGGCCACCACGCCTTCAAGCGTCAGGTCGTCTGCGCCGAGGCCGCCGAGAAACGCATTCAGACCACCAAGACTGGAGGCGTTCAGGTTGCGTAGCGTGGCAGTATCGTCGTCACCGCCCAAATCCACATTGCCGCCAATGCTGCCGCCACCGTCCCACAGGAGTGTATCGGTTCCCACGCTCAATCGGACATCGCCGCCGACAGAACCGCCGGTGATCGTGACGTGGTCAGTGCCTCCGCTGACGCTGATATTGCCACCGATCGAACCGTCGGAAAGGATGATGGTGTCGTGTCCGAAACCGGCCACCAGATTGCCGTCAATGGTGCCGCCAGACATGTCGAAAATGTTGTTGGCGAGTTTCATGTCGACACGACCGATGCGCCCACCCGTCATGACCGCTTCGTCGCCGTCGTCGAAATGATTGACGATATGGCCCCCGGACATGAAGAACGTGTCGAAATGTCCGCCCTGGTTTAGGCTGTCAATCTGGCCGCCAGTCATCCTGAAATCATCGACGCCGTCGCCCTGCTGCAGCTGACCGTTGATTTCGCCTGAATGCACCTCGACCGTGTCGACGCCGGGACCAAACGTGACATTGCCGTTGATAATGCCGGAGCCGCCAGCGGGCAGTGTCAGGGTGTTGTTGCCTGAAAGGTCCAGAACATCGCCCGTGTGCGTGCCGCTATCACAGACGAATACGTCGTTGCCGGCCGTAGGAACCAGAGTGCAGGCGGCGTGAGCGGTGGAAACCGGCCATGCCATGAAACTTCCCAGCGCGCTTCCCGACAATAAGATTGCCGTCAGTCGGCCGTTGAACGTCCGATAATGTATGTGCCCCCTCAAAACCACTGGCATCACGACGCAATTTTTATTTTTACCTGATGTTCTTCCCGAAATCTCAGGATCCCATACAGGCCGCATTATGATGCGAAGTGATGGTCTTATGCATTTATGACAGACAGAGTTTTGCTGCCCGAGCCCAAAATACCCGTAATTTACAAAATATACCGAGACCCAAGTCGACAGACAATTACTTAAATCAATAAAATTCTTATGTTTCGCTTCTTCTCGCGGGCGTGATTTCTTAGCGATAGCTGGCGATGACGTCCAGAAAGGCTTCGCCATATCGGTCGAGCTTGGCTTCTCCGACACCGGAAATTCCGGCCATGGCGCTGCGGGACACGGGGCGGGCGGTGGCCAGTTCGATCAGCGTGCGGTCGTGAAAGATGACATAGGGCGGCAGGTTCTGCGCGCGGGCAATCTCGATACGCTTTTCACGCAGCGCCTTGAAGAGTTCGGCATCAGCCGGGGCGAGGGCGCTGGCAGCTTCGCTGCCGGAAGAGCGGCGGCTCCTGCCCTTTGTTGCCGGGCGGGGAACACGCAGCATCAGCGTTGGCTTTTCACGCAGAAACCGCGCGCCGCGCTCGGAAATCGAGAGGCCGCCATGGCCGCTGAAATCCACATCGACGAAGCCGTGGGCGACCATCTGGCGCAGGATGGAGCGCCAGGTGCGCTGATCGTGCTCCTTGCCGATGCCGTAGGTGGAAATCTGGTCGTGCCCGAAACGGGTGATGCGTTCGTCCTCCGCGCCGAGCAGCACGGAGACGATATAGGCCTGCCCGAAGCGTTCGCCCGTGCGATAGATGCATGAGAGCGCTTTCTGCACCGCGATGGAGCCGTCGAAGCGCTCTGGCGGACTGGAGCAGGTATCGCAGTTGCCGCAGGGCTCGCAATCGTCGCCGAAATAGTTGAGCAGGACGTGGCGCCGGCACTGGGCCGTTTCGGCCAGACCGAGAAGCGCGTCGAGCTTCTGCATCTCCATGCGTTTGCGCTGGTCGGATGCGTCGGACTCCTCAATGAAGCGGCGGCGCAGCGCAATGTCGTCGAAACCATAGAGCATCATGGCTTCGGAAGGCAGGCCATCACGCCCGGCGCGACCCGTCTCCTGATAGTAGGCTTCAATGCTGCCGGGCAGATCGAGATGCGCTACGAAGCGTACATCCGGCTTGTCGATGCCCATGCCGAAGGCAATGGTGGCGACCATGATGACTGCTTCCTCGCGCTGGAATCGGGTCTGGTTGGCCTCACGCGCCTCGCGGTCCATGCCGGCGTGGTAGGCAAGCGCGTTGTAGCCTTCCGACTGAAGCCAGGCGGCGGTTTCGTCGGTCTTGCGCTTGGAAAGGCAGTAGACGATGCCACTCTCATCCCTGTGCTTTTCAAGGAACCGCTGGAGCTGACGGCGCGGATTGTCCTTTTCCTCAATGGCGTAGTTGATGTTGGGGCGGTCGAACCCGGCGATGAAGCTGTCGTGCCCGGCAATGCCCAGATGGGCGATGATTTCGGCGCGGGTGGGCGCGTCGGCGGTGGCGGTGAGCGCCATGCGCGGCGTGTCCGGAAACTCTTCGACCAGTGCATCGAGCTGACGGTAATGGGGGCGGAAATCATGGCCCCATTGGGAGAGACAGTGTGCCTCGTCGATGGCGATGAGCGAGAGACTGACCTGTTTGAGCCGGTCGAGAACCGCTGGGCGCAGCAGGGTTTCCGGCGAGACGTAGAGGATATCGAGCGAGCCGTTGCCCATGGCGCGCCAGATGGCCTGGCGGGCTTCGGGAGGCAGGTTGGAGTTGAGCGCGGCGGCCCGCACACCGGCCTGTTTCAGCGCGGCCACCTGATCGGCCATGAGGGCGATGAGCGGCGAGATGATGAGGCCGAGGCCCGGGCGGCAGAGTGCGGGGATCTGATAGCAGAGCGACTTGCCGCCGCCTGTCGGCATCAGAACGAAGGCGTTGTTGCCGGCGATGACGTGATCGACGATTTCGGCCTGGCGGCCGCGAAAGGCTTCGTATCCATAAACGGTCTTGAGGATATGCGTCGGGTCAGCGGTCACGGCGGGCCTGTCGGGAGAATCGGGTGATTATTCTCTCATAACAGGTTTGGGGGCGCACTGCAGACGTGCGCGGCGTGGACGGTCAGCCAGCTCGGGCAGGGAGCGTCTCGACAAGGAAGTCGAGGAACGCGCGCACCTTGGCCTGCACGTGGCGGGCGGAGGGGTAGATCGCGTAGAGCGTGGTGTCCATGGGCGTCCAGTCGGCGAGAAGCGGGACGAGGTGGCCGGAGGCGAGGTCGTCCTGCACATAAAGTCTCGGAATAAGGCTTACGCCGAACCCGGCGCGCAGCGCATCGCGCACGGCGAGGCTCGAGGTGACCTTGTAGCGACCGTTGACCGGCACGCTGACGCTGCGGCCGGCCTTGTGGAAAGTCCATTCGTCCGCGTGGCCTGAAAGCGTGAACTGCACGCATTCGTGGCGGCGCAGCTCCTCCGGTGCGGCGGGTGGTGCGTTGCTTTCGAGATAGGTGGGCGCGCAGCACAGGACGTGGTCGAGGATGAGCAGCCTGCGGGCGATCAGGCTCGAATTTTCCAGCCGATCGCTGCCGCGAATGACCAAGTCGAAACCGTCCTCGACAATGTTGACGCGGCGGTCGTCGAGCCTCAGATCGAGGGTTATCTCCGGATAGCGTTTGAGAAAGCGCGGGATTGATGCCGACAGGGCGACGAGGCTTGCCGCCATGGGGGCGCTGACGCGCAGGAGGCCGCGTGGCTCCTGCTGGAGCGGCCCGAGGGTGGCGTCGGCCTCCTCCAGATCGTCGAGAATGCCGGCGATGCGTTTGTGATAGAGCGCGCCCGCCTCCGTCAGGCTCATGCGACGCGTCGTGCGGTTGATGAGACGGACGGCGAGATGCGCTTCCAGCTCTCTGATGTTCTTGCTGACGGCCGCGGGGGAGAGGCGCAGGCGCCGCGCAGCCTCAGCGAAGCTGCCGAGTTCAACGACCGTGCGGAACACGGTGAGGGCGGTGAAGCGATCCATAATTCAACACTGTCAGTCAATAGTCATTCGTCTGAGTTGCATATTATCAATCGGATCGCAATGAACTAGCTATGCCTTCATGTTTGAAGCCGATAGAGTTCTGAAAGGCAGGTGACCCGTGGCGACTGACAGGGAGCAGAGTGTGATGCGTGCCCATCTGGGCATGCTTTTGTGGGCACTGATCGTCGGGGCCTCGTTCCCCGCGGTCGGCTTCCTGTCCGACGGCTTGCCGCCGCTGCTTCTGACGGCGCTGCGTTTCGCCATCGCGGCACTCGCCATGGTGCCGATGGTGCGCGGACGCGAGGACTGGCGGCCGAGCCTGCCGGCCCTTGCGCTCTACGCGGTGATGGGGCTCTGCCTTGCGGGATTTTTCGGCATCATGTTCTGGGCTGCGCATCGGGTGACCGCGCTTTCCATGTCGGCGCTTTTTGTGACGATGCCTCTGATTGCCTACGGGCTGGGGCGGATGCTGGGCGTCGAGCCGCGGGCGGGCGGGCTGTTGGCCATTCTGGGCCTTGGGGCTCTCGGTGCGCTGGCGCTGGCCATGGCGCAGACGGGCGGCGACCTTGCCCAGTTGCAGTTTGGCTGGAACGAGGTGCTGTTCTTTGTGGGCTGCATTGCGTCTGCGCTCTACCCCGTGCTTTCCAAATGGGGGCTGGCGCGGAACCTGCTTTCGAAGGATGCGGCGGCGCGTACGTTCTGGAGCCTCGCCGGCGGCGGTGTGCTGATCGCGCTGGCCGGTGTGACTTTCGAGCCGGTCGACGCGCTTTCGCGGATGCAGATGGGCGATGTCCTTCTCGTTGCCTATCTCGGCGTCTTTTCAAGCGGCGTGACCTTCTGGCTCATGCAGCGCGGCACGGGTGTGCTGACGCCGGGTGCGGTGACGGCCTACAGCTATCTGGTGCCTTTCGTTTCCATGGTGGTGCTCTTCGTGACCCGGCCGCAACTGATCGGCTGGCACTGGCTGCCGGGCAGCCTGATGGTGATTGCCGCTATCGTGACCCTTTTGAAGCGTGGCTCGGGCGTTGCCTCCCGGCCCGTTGGGCAGACTGGCTGACGCTGGCTGCACCCTTCTTCAAATCTCAAAACACTCAATTCTGGAGGACGATCATGCGGATCGCTGTACTTGGTGCGAATGGAAATGTGGGTTGTCGCGCGGCGGCCGAAGCGCTTGCGCGTGGCTATCGGGTGACGGCCGTAGTGCGGGACAGGAAACGTGTTGCGAATGTGCCTGAAGGCGCGGCGATCGTGGTTGCGGATGTGAGCGACGCAGATGCAATCGCGCGGCTGGCGCGGGAACATGATCTGCTTATCGCCGCAACACGGCCGGCAGGCGGGCATGAAGGCGATCATGCTGCGATGACGGATGGGATTCTGGCCGGACTCAAGGGCAGTTCCGCCAGGCTGATCATGGTGGGCGGGGCGGCTTGCCTCGCCGTGCCGGATTCCGATGGCGGCCTTGTGCTGGATGATCCACGCTTCGTACCGCCGGCGATCCGCCCGATCGCACAGGCAAGCCTTGACCAATACCGGCGTTGCCAGGAGGCCGACGATGTGGACTGGACCTATCTTTGCCCGCCGGCGCTGCTGGAACCGGGCGAGCGGACCGGTCGATATCGGCTCGGTGCGGGGGAATTGTTGCTCGATTCGGCCGGGCGGTCCGCGATTTCCATGGAGGATTTCGCCATCGCGCTGGTGGATGAGGCGGAAGAGGCGCGAAACCGCCGCGCCCGCTTCACCGTTGCCTATTGAGACAGGGCGGTGCTTTCTCAGGCGTTGCTGCCGCCATCAACGGCCAGCGAAGCGCCGGTGATATACTGACCTTCAGGACTGGCAAGGTGGGCGACCATGGCGGCGATATCATCCGGCGCCCCATAGTGGCCCACCGCGTTCAGGGCGCGCTGCCCGTCCGCACCTGGCCCGTCGGCGGGGTTCATGTCGGTGTCGGTGGAGCCTGGATCCACCACATTGACGGTGATGCCACGGGCGCCGACATCGCGGGCGAGCCCCTTGGTGAACCCGATGAGCGCTGATTTGCTCATGGAGTAGAGCGTGACGCCGCCATGGGGAACACGCTGGGCGAAACAGGAACCAATGGAAATGATCCGCCCGCCTTCGCGCATATGCGAAAGGGCTGCCTGTGAGGCGACGAATACGCCCTTCACGTGGATGCCGATTGTGCGGTCGATCTCTTCCACGGTGACGGCCTCCGGCGGGCCGTAGGGGAAGATGCCTGCGTTGTTCACAAGAATATCGAGCCGGCCGAAGGTCTCGGCGGCGGTGTTGACCGCAGCGGTGACAGCCTGCGGATCGGCACTATCAGCCTGAATGGCGAGGCCGCGAGCACCGGTGGCCTCTATCTCTGCCACAATGCCTTCAGCCTTTGCAGCGCTTGCGGCATAGGTGATTGCGACGTCTGCGCCGCGCACTGCAAGACGCCGGGCGATGGCCGCTCCAATGCCGCGGCTGCCCCCTGTGACGAGGGCTGCCTTGCCCTGCAGATCCCGATTGATTTCCGTTCCGGTCATATCGTTCTCCTATTTATGTACCGATCGTTATGAAAATAGTCAGGCTTGAGAAATCGGGTCAAGGAAATTATTTACGGCTTGGTACAAAAGGTATTCGAGATGGCTGGACGCGGCAGGCCCAGAGCATTTGACAGGAACGAAGCGCTGCATCATGCGATGCGGGTGTTCTGGTCGTGCGGATATGAAGGCGCTTCGATGAATGAGCTTTCGCAGGCCATGGGCATCAACAAGCCCAGCCTTTATGCGGCGTTTGGCTGCAAGGAGACGCTGTTTCGCGAAGCGATTGAGCTTTATGGACGCGAGCAGGGCGCACCGGTGAGCGAGGCGCTGGAAGGTGGTGATACCGCGCGCGGGGCGATCGAGCGTGCGCTACGGCTCAATGCCCGCTGCTACAGCGCCCCAGACAATCCCCGCGGCTGCATGGTGGTGACGGCCGCGCTCGCCGGTGCTCCAGAAAACAGCCCCGTGTGCCGCTTCCTCGCCGAAAGCCGCCGCGAGAACGAGGCGTGCTTTCGTCGCCGTGTGGAGCGTGGAATCAGCGACGGCGATGTGCCCGAAAGCGCTGATCCGGCGCGGGTCGCCGCCTTCTATGTGACCGTGTTGCACGGGCTTTCGATCCAGGCGCGTGACGGAGCCTCCTGCGCTGAACTGGAACGGGTGGTGGACAGCGCGATCGCCGCCTGGGACGCCATCGCAAGTTAGTACAGGCGCGCTCTTCTCTCCCTACAGGGATGCGATTTGAGGACTGGCGCGGAAGCCGCGGGTTTGCCAAAGTGCGCCCTCCATCAGGAGGATATCATGCCCGATACAAAGCCCGTGCGATCCACCGAACTCAAGCCATGGCACGCGGTCGCGCCGCTTCTGGTGGATGTGGCAATGGGACGCCGGCCGGCCGATCTGGTGGTGCGCAACGGGCGCTGGGTGAATGTCCATTCGGGCGAAGTGATTCCCGCGACAGATATCGCCATCGTGGCGGGGCGTTTTGCCTATTGCGGGCCGGATGCGAGCCACGCCATCGGTGAGAAGACCAAGGTGGTCGACGCGATGGGGCGCTATCTGGTGCCGGGGCTGTGCGATGCGCACATGCATGTGGAAAGCGGGATGGTGACGGTGACGGAATTTTGCCGTGCGGTGATCCCGCATGGCACGACGTCTATGTTTATCGATCCGCACGAAATTGCCAACGTCCTGGGCCTCGACGGTGTGCGGCTCATGCATGACGAGGCCATGGCGCAGGCGATCAACGTGTTCGTGCAGATGCCCTCTTGCGTGCCCTCGGCGCCCGGGCTTGAGAATGCGGGAGCCGAACTCACGGCCGAGGACGTGGCGGAAGCCATGAACTGGCCTAACATTATTGGCCTCGGCGAGGTGATGAATTTTCCCGGTGTTGCGGCGAATGACGCGACGATGACGGGGGCGATTGCTGCGACTGTGAAAGCTGGCAGGACGGTCGGCGGGCACTATGCCTCGCCTGACCTTGGCCTACCGTTCCACGGCTATGTGGCCGGCGGGCCGGAGGACGACCATGAGGGCACACGCGCGGAGGACGCGATTGCCCGTGTAAGGCAGGGCATGAAGGCCATGCTTCGGCTTGGCTCTGCGTGGTATGACGTGGCAAGCCAGATCAAGGCGGTGACGGAGCAGGGGCTCGATCCGCGCAACTTCATTCTGTGCACCGATGACAGCCATTCTGGCACGCTGGTCAATGACGGGCATATGGACCGTGTGGTGCGGCATGCGATCGCCCAGGGGCTGAAGCCGGTGACGGCGATCCAGATGGCGACGATCAACACGGCCGAGCATTTTCGCCTCGAGCGCGAGCTGGGCTCCATCGCGCCGGGGCGACGGGCGGATTTCCTCATCGTGTCGGACCTCGCCGAACTTGCGATTGACGAGGTGTTCGCGCGGGGTGTGAGGCTGGCGCGGGGCGGGCGGCTCGAAGCAGACATTCCCGCTTATGATTATCCCGAGAAGGCGAAGAACACGGTGCGGCTCGGCAAGGAACTCACGGCAGAGGATTTCGACATTGCAGCGCCGGAAGGCGCGAACCATGTGCGGGCGCGTGTGATCGGTGTGATCGAGAACCAGGCGCCGACGCGGGCGCTTGAAGCCGAGCTCGGTGTCGAGGACGGCGTTGTCGCCATGGACCGGCGCAACGATATCTGCCAGATCGCGCTGGTGGAACGGCATCGCGGCACGGGGCAGGTAACGAACGGTTTCGTCTCGGGTTTTGGCTATATGCAGGATTGCGCGATGGCCTCGTCGGTCGCGCATGATTCACATCATATGATCGTGGTGGGGACCAACAAGGAGGACATGGCGAAAGCCGCCAACCGGCTGGGCGAAGTTGGCGGCGGCGTGGTGCTCTTCTCGAAGGGGCGCGAGCTCGCGCTGGTCGAGATGCCGATTGCCGGGCTGATGTCAGACGAGAGAGCTGAAGTGGTGGCGCAGAAGGCGGCGAAGCTGACCGAGGCCATGCGCGAGATGGGCTGTACGCTCAACAACGCCTATATGCAGCACTCGCTTCTGGCGCTCGTGGTGATCCCCGAGCTTCGGATATCTGACACGGGCATTATCGACGTGTCGAATTTCCGCAAGGTCGATCTTTTTCTTTAGAGCGGTTCACCGTTTTCCGGAAACGCCGCCCGCTCTATATGTCTGTTTTTCCGCATTTATGCGGACGCTAGGTGGAATCACCCGAAAACCGGATTCCACTTTCCAGTCCGATACTCAACAAGCCCTGAGTGAAAGAAATCAGCGACGCCGTCCCTGGCCGGTGGCGAGTTCGATCACGGTGAGCGGCGTGGTGATGACGATGTCGGCCGCCGAGCCGAATGTCTGCCCGAGCCCGCGGACCAGGTTTTCGACCTGGCCGACAACAACATCCTCATTGCCTTCGTTCAACTCGCCCTCGCTGGACAGGCGCTCGCCGAGCAGGCGCACGAGAACGGGGTTTTCGGCAAATTTCGTGTGGTTCAGCCAGTCGCCCGAAGAGACCTTCGTCACGTCGATGACCGTTACGCCGAGGCCCGTCAGATCTTCTGCATTGCGATAGTCGCCGAGCCGGGGCTGATTGCCTGCGATAAAGCCGGACAGTGTCAGCGCCCGGTCGTTCTGCGACGTGAGAACGGCAAAGGGGCGCTCCGGCACGCCATAGCGCCGCATCTGTCCCTTGAAGACGTCTATGTCGATGTCGGGCGAGGCGAGAACGACATCGGCCAGCCTTCCACCGAGATCGCGGTCGCCGGAAATGGCGAGCTGGCGCAGCGCCTCCATGGTGACCCAGCTCCCCATGGAGTGCGCCACCACATCGATGCGCCGGGCTCCCGCGCGGGCGAGTGTGCGCAGCGTCTCTTCCAGCGCGTCGCGGGCCGATGTGGCGCTGTTGCTGTCGTAGACATAATCGATCGTGCGGCCTGCTGACGGCCAGGAAAACAGGATCGGCGTGCCCGCATATTCTGAATCGTGAAAGATCTGCGCGGCGCGATAGACGGCTTCGTCGAAGCCGGTGTTGTAGCCGTGGATGAACACGAGCGCGCGCCCGTTATGCGCGGCGATATCGTCCCTGAGCGCATTCTCGAAATCGCTTTCCCCGGCGAAGAGAATGGCGCGGCGGGCGGCGAAATAACGGGCCGGATCGGCAACCCTGGGATTGGGAGCAAGCTCCATCTTGCCGGTTTCATGCACGGCCGGAACGGTGATTTCCACCTTTGCGAATGCCGGGTCGGGGGCACGCCCACTGGCAAAGATTTCACCCGGTTTTTCCGTCTGCATCCGGTTGGTGGCAATGAAAATGCCGTGAGTTCCTGCAATCTGGTCCGCGCGTGCTGGCGCAATCGTTTCGGCGATCAGGCGCGAGGGATGCGGATTTGCGCAGCCTGCAATCAGCGCGACAAGGAGAAGGACGAACAGATTCTGGAATTTGTGGAATGGCATTCTACAATAACCCTGTTCGTGGCTCGCGGACCGCCAGCGTTTGGCCCGGCATTCGTTTTAGGAGGAAAGAGCTTGCGGATGGAAGGCTATCTTTCCCAGAAAACCGGCGTGAAGATGACGAGAACGGCCAAAATTTCAAGCCGACCCATCAGCATCGCGAAGGCGATGATCCATTTGGCAAGATCGGGAACCGGCGCAAAGCTGCCGGCGGGGCCAACGACCTGGCCAAGACCGGGGCCGACATTGGTGAGCCCGGTCAGCGCGGCGGAAATGGCGGTAACGAAATCGAGCCCGGTCGCGGCGAGCAGCAGGATGATGACCGCCCATATGACCAGAAATGCCGACATGAACAGAACGACGGCGCGTTGCAGGTCGTCGTCCACCGGCCGGTCGCCATAGCGGACCGTGACGATCGTGTTGGGGTAAACAAACCGGCGCAGGCCGTTTGCCAGAAGCTTGAACAGGATCAGGAAGCGATATGCCTTGATGCCGCCGGTGGTGGAACCCGAACAGCCGCCGAGAAACATGGCAACGAACGCGGCCGCGACCCCGAACGCGCCCCATTGCGAATAGTCGTCGCTGGCATAGCCGGTTGTGGTGATGATCGACACGAAATTGAACGCCGAATGGGTGAGGGCGTCGAAGAATGTGTGATCGTGGACGATACGCAGGTAGACGGCGACGGCAAGGACGAACACGATGACGTAACCGGCGAAGACGCGTATCTGTGGATCGCGCAGGGCATCGAGCCGCCCGCGGATCGCAAAAAGGATCAGGATTGAGAACGGCAGCGCGGAGATGAACATGAAGAGCGTGCTGATCCAGAGCACCGCCGGATTGTCGGCATAGTAACCCATCGAGGCGTCGTGGGTGGAAAAGCCGGCCGTAGCGATGGTTGTCAGCGCGTGGTTGATCGCATCGAAGGCGCGCATGCCAGCTGCCGCATAAGCAATGGCACAGGCGAGCGTGAGCAGGGCATAGATGCTGATGAGCCCCAGACCGAAGGTCGAGAAGCGGTCGAAGGGGCGATCCTCGATGTCCGAGGATTCGATGCGGAAATAGGAGACGCCGCCAACATTCAGGAACGGCAGGACGAAGAGGCCCAGTGCGATCACGCCGAGGCCGCCGATCCATTGCAGGATGGAGCGCCAGACGAGCAGGCCGGGCGGCATGCTGTCGAGGCCGACAATCACCGTTGCACCTGTCGCCGTGACACCTGAGACGGATTCGAAAAATGCATCGGCGACGCTGAACTCCACCGACGAGGCAAGCATCGGAACGGCGCCGGCGATGCAGGCCGTCATCCACAACAGATTGACGACAAGGAAGCCGAAGCGGGAGGAGATGACGGGCGCGCGCCCCTGGGTGGCAAGCGATACGCCGATCGCGAGCCCGCCGGTGAAGAGTGCGGAAAAGGCGAAAACCTGCCAGTCGTCATTGCCGTAATAAAGATCCACGGCTGCCGGGATGAGCATGGCGGCCGAGAGATAGATGGCAAAGACCGCCGCAATGTGCAGTGCGGCGCGTACAGCGAGATATTGCAAGGACTGAACCTCAGGCTGCTCATAAAAGCGTCTGTTGTTCGGGAAGCGATCCCCCTCCCTGGCGCGAGAGTGGCGTCCCGCGCCCCGATATGCAATAGCCCGTAGGACACAAGGACTGGATAGGCAAGAGAGCATGAGTGCAGCATCGGGTGATAGCGAATTCGTGGACGCGGTGGCAGAGGCAGCTGGTGCGCTGCGGTCGCTGTTTGCCGAAACGCCGCTTCAGGAGAACGACTATCTCTCCAAGAAGACCGGGGCGCGGGTCTTCCTGAAACGCGAGGACCTGACGCCGGTTCGCTCCTACAAGATACGCGGCGCATTCAATTTCTTCCGCAAGGCGATGGCGCAGGGCGGGACAGGGCGTACATTTGTCTGCGCTTCGGCCGGCAACCATGCACAGGGATTTGCCTATGTCTGCCGCCATTTCGGCTGCAAGGGTGTCGTTTTCATGCCGGTGACGACGCCGCAGCAGAAAATCGACAAAACGCGTATTTTTGGCGGAGATTTCGTTGAAATCCGACTGATCGGCGATTTTTTCGACGATTGCTACAGGGCTGCGCTGGCGTTTGCCGAGGAGAGCGGTGGCGCCATGGTGCCGCCCTTCGACCACCCTGACATCATCGAGGGGCAGGCAACGGTGGCGCGCGAGATTGCCGAGCAGATCCAGGCGTTCGACGGTGTGCGCATGGACGATAGCCTGGTGATCCTACCGGTGGGCGGCGGCGGTCTTGCTTCCGGTGTGACGCGCTATCTCACGGCCAGTGGGGAGGCGGGCTCCTTTGCCTTTGCCGAGCCTGAAGGGGCGGCGAGCCTGCAGCAGGCGCTGGTGCAGGACCGGCAGGTGCGGCTCGACAGGGTGGACAATTTCGTCGACGGGGCGGCGGTGGCCGAGATCGGCGCGGCGCCGTTTTCGCATCTCAAGACGTTTGACGCCGATGCCGTGCATCTGGTGCCGGAAAACCGGCTGTGCGCGACGATGATCGAAATGCTGAACATTGAGGGCGTTGTGCTGGAGCCGGCGGGCGCGCTGGCCATCGACACGCTGAAGGATTTTGCGCCGCAGGAGATTGAGGGGCGCACGGTGATTGCTGTCGTGTCGGGGGGGAATTTCGACTTCGAGCGCCTGCCGGACGTGAAGGAGCGGGCGCTGCGTTTCGAAGGATTGAAGAAGTACTTCATCTTCCGCTTCCCGCAGCGCCCCGGCGCCCTGCGCGATTTCCTCGACCTTCTGGGACCGGAAGACGACATCACGCGGTTCGAATATCTCAAGAAGTCGGCACGGAATTTCGGCTCGGTGCTGATCGGCATCGAGACCAGGAACCGTGCCAATTTCGATGTTCTGACGGGACGGTTCGACGCGGCCGGCTGGGCCTATCAGGACATAACAGACAACGATACGATTGCGGGACTGATCATCTGAGGGGCGAAAGTGTCCAAAACGCGGTTCATTGTGCTCTTTCGTGGGGTGGGTGGTGCAACACAGCTGCCTGTGAAGGAGTTGCGAGAGGTTTTGGGTGAGGGCGGCTTTTCCGGGGTCGCGACTTACATCAACAGCGGCAACGCCGTGCTGACGGCGACGTCCAGTGAAGAGGATGTGCGCAGGCGCGTTGCCGACCTCGCGAAGACGCGCATGGGCTTCCAGAAGGCGATCATGGTGCGCAGCCTCGACGAATGGGAGGCGATGATCGCCGGCAACCCGTTTCCGCAAGCCGAGAATGCACCGACCTGTGTGCATGTTTATGCGATGGAACGCGAACCTGAGCTCGAAAGAGTGCAAGCGCTCAAGGCACTGGCGACTGGGACGGAAGAGTTTCGTATCAACGGGCGCACGCTCTATCTTTACACACCCGATGGCATGGGGCAGTCGCGCTTCGCGCCCAGGATGGAGCGAACCCTGAAACTGGAGATGACCGGGCGCAACTGGCGCAGCATGCTGGCGCTCAGAAGGCTTGCCCGTGATGGGTGAGCGGTTGCGTCGCACAAATTAGCGATTGCACTTTGCCGGCAGATAGCCCATATGACGCCGAGACGCATGGGTCGGCAATGCCGGCTTTCTAAAGAGACTGGTTGCGTCTGAGGCCATCGCCTGCGGGCGAGAGCTTAAGCCGGCATCGCCGGCGCGACAGCGCAGCCGCACGGGGCACCCCCGTCGTCTTGTCGTTCATCCAAACATTTATTCGGCAGGTTGCGCCCTGCCACATATCATTTGCGGCGCCTGTGGGCGCCGGCATGGGAAAGATTGTAAATTGACCAATGACAACAATGCGAAACAGATCGGTTTCGCAGAACTGGGAATTTCAGGCGCGCTGTTGAAGGCGGCCGAAGACGTGGGGTTTGTGACCCCGAAGCCGATCCAGGAAAAAGCCATTCCGGCCATGCTGGAGAAGCGCGACGTGCTGGGCATTGCGCAGACCGGCTCGGGCAAGACGGCAGCCTTCTCGCTGCCCATTCTCTCGCAGATCATCGCGCTCGGCTCCAAGCGTGTGCGCAAGACCGCGCGCGCGCTGATCCTGTGTCCGACGCGGGAACTGGCGGTCCAGATCGACGATGTGGTGCGTGAACTTTCGCGCCACGCGCATCTGGCCACGGCGCTGGTCCTGGGCGGTGTCTCCCGCAACAGCCAGGTGAAGCGTCTTGCCCAGGGTGTCGACATTCTGGTGGCGACGCCGGGCCGGCTGACGGATATCGTGCGCTCGGGCGAGCTTTCGCTTGCCGAGACGCGCTGGCTGGTGCTCGATGAGGCTGACCGCATGCTCGACATGGGCTTTATCAACGATGTGCGCCGCATCGCGCGGGCCACGCATCCGGCCCGCCAGACGGCACTCTTCTCGGCAACAATGCCGAAGGAAGTGGAAGGGCTTGCCCAGAGCCTGCTCAACGATCCGTTGCGGGTGGAGATCGCCAAACAGTCGACCACGGCCGGTGAGATCACACAGCATCTGGTGATGGCGCGCACCAAGCAGAAGCGCAAGATCCTTTCCGACATGCTGGCCGACGAGGCCATGCGCTCGGTGATCGTGTTTGCGCGCACCAAACATGGCGCGGACCGGGTGACGCGCGACCTGGAACGCGACGGGTTCGAGGCCGCGGTCATTCATGGCAACAAGTCGCAGAATGCTCGCCAGCGCGCGCTGAACGGCTTTCGTGATGGGTCGGTGCGCATTCTCGTGGCGACCGATATTGCGGCGCGCGGGATCGACGTTCCAGGCATCAGCCACGTGGTGAACTTCGATCTGCCGGACCAGCCGGAAAGCTATGTGCATCGCATTGGACGCACGGGCCGAAACGGGGCCTCGGGCGAGGCGGTGACCCTGTGCGATCCGGGTGAGACCGACAAGTTGAAGGCGGTGGAGAAGATCATCCGCATGCGGCTGCCAGTGACGGCGGACCATACATCGGAACCCGATCCGGTGCGTCCGGTCCCCGCCAACAACGCCGGCGAGCGCCGCAATGCGCCAAAGCCCTCCAGGGGCGGTGAAAACCGCAAGCCGAAGCGGCCCGCTGCGAAACCGCAGCAACAGGCCGAGCAGCGGCAGAATGAGGGGGACAAGCCTGTGCGCCGCCGGCGCCGGAACCGGAACAGGCGACCCGGCGCACGCGCTGCATAAACTTCATTTCCCGGCTTTCGACATGAGCTGATCGGCCGATAGGCCGGTCTGGCCCAATTGTCGCCGGTCGTCCGTTCGGTTAGGCCAAACCTGTCTGGCGTTGTTGCCAGAGTGGGAGGACATGGCGAAACGATGATCGGTCTTGCGGCACTGGCGATCGGATATGTCCTGTCGCAATTCTACCGGTCGTTTCTGGCTGTTCTGACACCGGCTTTGACAACTGAGCTGGGCGCCACAAAGGCTGAGCTCTCCATGGCTTCGGGCGCGTGGTTCGTCGTGTTCGCCCTGATGCAGTTTGTCGTCGGTGTTTCACTCGACCGCTATGGCCCGCGTCGCACGGCAGCGTTTCTGCTGACGGTTTGCGGTGGGGGCGGAGCGCTGATGTTCGCATTTGCGCCAACGCCGGAAACGATCATTCTTGCCATGGCGCTCAACGGCGCCGGGTGCTCCGCCGTATTGATGGCTTCTGTCTTCATCTTCGCAAAGTCCTTTTCGGCGGGGCGGCTCACCATCCTGATCTCCTGGCTGATCGCCTTCGGCACGCTTGGCAATGTGGTGGGCTCTGCGCCAATGGCTGCGGCGGCGGAGGCATTCGGCTGGCGGAGTGTCATGGGGGGCCTGGCGTTCTTCACGATCTTGACCGGCATCGCCATCCAGTTTCTCGTGCGCGACCCCGAACCGGCAGGTGAAAGCGAGCGGGAAAAAGGACTTGGATTCAATGGCTACCGCGAACTTCTGAGCCTTCGCGTGCTCTGGCCTATCCTGCCTCTGACTGCGCTGAACTATGCACCGGCAGCGGGCATTCGCGGCCTTTGGGCCGGCCCCTATCTTGCCGATGTCTATGGTGCGGACGCGCTCATGATCGGACAGGCGACACTTTTCATGGCCCTTGCGATGTCCGCGGGCAGTTTTGTCTACGGACCGCTGGATGTGTTTTTCCGGACACGGAAATGGGTGGCGGTCGGCGGCAATCTCATCGGTCTCCTCGCCATACTGTTTCTGGCGGTTGTGCCCGTTTCTTCCATTGTCACGACCACGGTCGTGCTCGTCGTCATCGGTCTGTGTGGCGCGAGTTATGGCCTGCTGATGGCGCATGGCCGGGCCTTTGTGCCGGCCCATCTGACGGGGCGCGGTGTGACCCTCCTGAATTTCTTTTCCGTGGGAGGTGCCGGTGTGATGCAGTTTCTGACGGGCGGTGTCGTTTCGGCATCCACCGTGCCGGGTGACCCGGTGGCCGCATATCAGACCCTGTTCATTTTCTATGCTTTCCTGATCGCTCTTTCGCTGGCCATCTACCTGATCTGCAAAGATGCGCCGCCCGAGATGGAGCGGGCACATGGCAGCTAGAGCGTTTCACCGTTTCATGGAAACGCCGCTCCGCTCTATCTGTCTGATTCCCTGCATTTGTGCTGACGTCAGGTGATTCCACCTGACTGCAAAATGCTCCAGGGTCAGGACCTGGCCCGGGCACCTTTCCCTGTTTTCCTGCGTGGCCCGAGGGAGCGCCTGTTCCAGCCTGTCAGGCGATACATGACGTGAAATATGCAGGACGCTGGGAAGAGGCGCAGGAATTTCAGCGGCCAGACAAGGCGCTTTGGGAAAGCGATTTCGAAACCGCTTTTGTGAAGACCTCTGTCAATGCGGCGGGCCGCCTCCGATGCGGTGAGAAGCGCGGGCATCGAAAAGTTTGTCTTGTCGGTGAGCGGTGTGGCGACAAATCCCGGATTGATGACCTGGGTGCGGATGTTGAGTTTTTCGAAATCGTAGCGCAGCCCTTCGACAAGATTGTTGAGGGCGGCCTTGGTCGACCCGTAGGCAGCGGCTGACGGCATGCCGAAAAACGACGTGACCGACCCCATCACGGCGATCTGCCCGAAACCGCGCTCACGCATGCGATCGGAGACCGGCACAAGTCCGTTCAGCGTCCCGAAGACGTTGATCTGATAGCTGCGGACGAAGTTGGTTGTTTCCAGGCGGTCGCCGCGCACCGGAAGATAGGTTCCGGCGTTGAACACGGCGAGGGCTATGGGACCGAGATTCTTCTCGATCTGGGAAACGGTGCGTTCCATCGCGGCTTCGTTCATCACGTCGCACGGAAAGACGAAAATCCGACCGTCGAGATGCTCTGCCTCCCGCGTTATGGAGGAGAGGCCGTCTTCTGCACGTGCGGTGGCTGCAACGGTGTAGCCCTTGCGGGCGAGGCGGATGGCGAGCGCCCGCCCGATCCCGGTGCTGGCACCGGTGATCCATGCTACGCCATCCTGTGGACTGGCCCGGTAAAGCGCCATTCCAATCCCCCTACAGTTCTGGGGCAGGTTTATCGGGCGGTCGGCGCGAAGAAAAGCACCTTGTGGACAGTACACACCGAAAAGGTTCGCTTTGCCACGCAATACGCGACAGCTTTGCGCCCTTTTGGCCTGTTGCGAAAAATCCCTCCTTGCAACCCTCGGGCGGGCTTTCTAACCTCCGCAAAAATCGAAAGAGGACGCCATGAAAAACTCGGTTGTGGATGCCATCGGCAATACCCCGCTGATCCGCCTGAAGCGGGCCTCGGAGGAAACAGGCTGCGAGATTCTCGGCAAGGCCGAATTCATGAATCCGGGGCAGTCGGTGAAGGATCGTGCCGGGCTCTTCATCATCCGCGATGCAGAAAAGCGAGGGCTTTTGAGGCCTGGCGGCGTTATTGTCGAAGGGACGGCAGGGAATACGGGCATCGGCCTGACCGTGGTTGCCAAGGCGCTGGGCTATCGTACGGTGATCGTCATCCCTGAAACCCAGAGCCAGGAAAAGAAAGATGCGCTCAGGGTGCTGGGAGCCGAGCTGATCGAAGTTCCGGCCGTGCCCTACAAGAACCCGAACAACTATGTGAAGGTTTCGGGGCGTCTTGCCGAACAGATTGCAAAGTCGGACCCGAACGGAGCCATCTGGGCGAACCAGTTTGACAATGTGGCCAACCGCGAAGGCCATGTGAAAACGACGGCAGCCGAAATCTGGGAACAGACGGGCGGAAAGGTCGATGGCTTCGTCTCGGCTGTCGGCACGGGCGGCACGCTTGCCGGCGTTGCGGAAGGTCTGCGTCACAAAAACAGGGATGTGAAGGTGGCGCTTGCCGACCCGATGGGAGCAGCGCTCTTCAGCTATTACACCGATGGTGAGCTGAAATCTGAAGGGACGTCGATCACGGAAGGCATCGGGCAGGGGCGCATCACGGCCAATCTGGACGGGTTTGCGCCAGACTTTTCTTATCAGATACCGGATGATGAGGCGCTGCCGATCGTCTTCGACCTGGTGCAGGAGGAGGGGCTGTGCCTCGGCGGCTCCACGGGAATCAACATTGCCGGCGCCATTCGCCTGGCACGCGAACTCGGGCCCGGGCATCGTATCGTGACGGTGCTTTGCGACTGTGGCACACGCTATCAGTCCAAGCTGTTCAATCCGTCTTTCCTGCGTGAAAAGGGCCTGCCGGTGCCCGGCTGGATGGAGCGTTCGCCGGAAATCGATGTCCCGTTCGAGGAGGTGGCCTGATGGCGCAGACGGAGGCGCTTTTTCGTGACGATGCCTATCTGCGGGACGGGGCGGCGCGTGTCGTCGGCATCAACGATCGCGGCGGCATCCTGCTCGACCGGACGATGTTTTACGCCACGTCTGGCGGTCAGCCGGGCGACACGGGACGCTTTACCCGCGAAGACGGCTCGACCATCGCGATCGCGGCGACTGTGACGGGCGAGACGAAGGATGAGATCATCCACGTCCCGGCAGCAGAGCAGGTTCTGCCTGAAGTGGGCGAGACGCTTCAACTGGCGATCGACTGGGAACGCCGTTTCAAGCTTATGCGCATGCACACGGCCTGCCATCTTCTGAGCGTTATCTGTCCGTTTCCGATCACTGGCGCCTCGGTGAACGAGGCGGATTCGCGGGTGGATTTCGATCTCCCGGACGCGAATGTCACCAAGGAAGACGTCACCATCAGGCTGATGGAGCTGGTGAACGGGGACCATCCCGTTTTCACGCGGTGGATCAGCGAGGAAGAACTGGAGTCCAATCCCGGCCTGGTGAAATCGAAGAATGTGCGCCCGCCGCGGGGGGCAGGACGCATCCGGCTCGTGTGCATCGGCGAGGAGGCGGTTGTCGACAGCCAGCCCTGCGGCGGCACGCATGTGGCGAGCACCGCCGAAGTGGGAGAGATTCACATCGGAAAGATCGAGAAGAAGGGGCGGGAGAACCGCCGCTTCCGCATTCGTTTCGGTTCATTGCCGGCGAGTTAGAGCGGTTCATCGTTTCATGGAAACGCTGTTCCGCTCATTCTGTCTGTTTTTCCGCATTCATGCGGATGTCAGGTGATGCTACCTGACTGCAAAGTGCTCCAGGATTGCGAGGATCAGATGAGCGAGACCAGCCTTTTTACTGTTTCGTCCGCGTGGCTGGAGGAGCGGCTTGGCCAGCCCGGTCTCTCCATTGTCGATGCGTCCTGGTATCTGCCGGCGCAGGGCAGGGACGCGAAGGCGGAGTATGAGGCGGGGCATATCCCCGGTGCCGTGTTTTTTGACCAGGACGCGGTGGTGGATCCCGATTCCGACCTGCCGCATGCCTTGCCGGATGCCGCCACCTTTCAGCGTCATGCGAGCGCGATGGGGATTTCGGAGAGCGACACGATCATCGTCTATGACGGACCGGGGTTGTTCTCCGCGCCGCGCGTGTGGTGGATGTTCCGGGTGATGGGGGCAAAGGATGTGCGGGTGCTGGAGGGCGGTCTCGATGGCTGGCGGGCCGAGGGCAGGGCGCTGACAAACGAGCCAACCAGGATTGCGCCCACGGTTTTCAATGCCTCATTCGATGATACGCGCGTCGCAGACATCAAGGCCGTGCGAGGGGTTGTCGAGGACGGATCGGCGCAGATTGCCGATGCGCGGCCGGCGGGCCGGTTTACGGGGGAAGATCCGGAGCCGCGCGCAGGGATGCGGTCCGGACACATGCCGGGCGCACGCAATGTGCCGGCCTCGGCTCTTTCGCGCGATGGCAGGCTTCTTGCGACGGAAGAACTGCGGGCGCTGTTCGCACAGGCGGGGCTCGATCTCGAGCGGCCTGTGGTGACGTCGTGCGGTTCGGGCGTGACAGCGGCAGTGATCACGCTGGCGCTGGAAACGGTGGGGCATACGGACAACAGGCTCTATGACGGTTCCTGGAGCGAATGGGGCGGACGCGAAGACACCCCCGTGGCGACGGGCAGGGAAAGCTGAAAGCGGGGCAACGGCACGTTCATCGTCAATTCAGCCGCACCGCATGAAGATGCGGGCAATCGATGAACCGTTTCCCTGAAAGGAGCCTTCCATGCTGAACCGCCGTCAAATGCTGGGCGCAACCATCGCGGCATCGCTGATGCCGGGTGCGGCCATGGCGCAATCCTCCATGCCCTCGGCGTCGCGCATCCAGCGGAGCCTCGAAGCAGCTCCCGCGCAGCGCGTGCGCCCGCAGGACCGGGTGACGGTGCGCGAACTGAAACGCCGGCCGGACCTGCGCCGCCGCGCGCCCTCGATTGACATTCAGGCGATCAATTTCGGGTTCGATTCGGCTGAAATACCCTATTCGCAGTTCCGCAAGGTGGAGGAGATTGCCGATGCGCTGCACCGGCTGCGTCGCCGCCGGCCGGGAACAGTGGTGCTTCTTGAAGGACACACCGATGCGGTCGGGTCTTTCGGCTACAACCAGCAGCTCTCCGAGCGCCGGGCCGCCTCGCTGCGGCGCGTTCTGGTGCGGGAGTTCCGCGTGCCCGCTCGCATGCTGGAAACGGTGGGCTATGGCGAGGAGTTTCTTCTGGTGCCCACGCCCCATGAGAACTGGCGCAACCGGCGCGTCACGCTGCGGCGCATCGACGATTTCCTTCGCTGACAGGGGAAGTGGGCGCTGACAGGGGAAGTGGGCGCTGACAGGGGGAACTTGGCCGGAATCGGGTGGAAGCTGCGGTTCCGGCAGGCAAACTGGTCTCCATCAGCTTTGAAGGAGACCAGTCATGGGATTGATCAAGTTTGTGGCCATGGGGAGCGATGAAGCGAAAGCCTTTCGCAATGGCGCGCCCGACGCTTATGGGATGAAGCCCGAACGAAGACTATCGGACGGCGGTGGCATCCCCTGCCGCCATTGCCTGCGTTCGGTACCTGAGGGCAAACCCTATCTTATCCTGGCGTATCGGCCATTCCCGCAAACCCAGCCCTATGCCGAGACCGGGCCGGTTTTCCTGTGTGCGGAGGAATGCGAACGGGCGCCGGACAGCGATGTCATGCCGGCGCTGTTTCGCGCCCGCACGGAGTGGCTGCTGCGCGGCTACGGTCATGACAACCGCATCGTCTACGGTACGGGAGCGGTGACGCCAAAACAGGATATCTGTACGCGGGCGCACGAACTCCTGCAGCGTGAAGATATTGCCTATCTGCATATGCGTTCCGCGCAATACAACTGCTACCAGGTGCGCATAGACCGGGCCTGATCGCACTCACGCCGAACCCTGCGAAAAAAGCCCGCCGTTTCCGGCGGGCAACGTTGGAGGCAGAGTGTTTATCTTCAGGCGGCGAGCGCGGATTTCGGCTCGGCCATTTCGTAGCCCAACGCTTCGGCAACGGCCTGATTGGTGATGCGGCCCTTGTGGACGTTCAGGCCGTTGCGCAGGTTCTGATCGTCAACAAGTGCCTTGAGGCCCTTGTCGGCAAGCTGAAGACCATAGTGCAGCGTGGCGTTGTTCAGCGCGTGCGCGGAGGTGACGGGAACGGCACCCGGCATGTTGGCCACGCAATAATGGATGATGCCGTCGACCTCGTATGTCGGGTCCGAATGCGTGGTGGCATGCGAGGTTTCGAAGCAGCCACCCTGATCGATGGCGACGTCGACCAGCACGGCACCCTTCTTCATGCCCGAAAGCATCTCGCGGGTGACCAGCTTGGGCGCTGCAGCGCCCGGAATGAGCACGGCACCGACGATGACATCGGAGGAGAAGCACTCTTCCTCAAGTGCCTCGACGGTGGAATAGCGTGTGTGGACACGGCCGTTAAAGATGTCATCCAGCTCGCGCAGGCGGGGGATGGAGCGGTCGATGATCGTGACATCGGCACCGAGGCCGACCGCCATCTTGGCCGCATTGAGGCCGACCACGCCGCCGCCGATGATGGCAACCTTGCCGGGGAGAACGCCGGGCACGCCGCCAAGCAGCACGCCCCGTCCGCCATTGGCTTTCTGAAGCGCGGTGGCGCCGGCCTGGATGGCAAGGCGGCCCGCGACCTCGGACATCGGAGCGAGAAGCGGAAGCCCGCCGCGCGCATCCGTGACGGTCTCGTAGGCGATGGCAGTGACGCCGGAATCGACCAGGCCGCGTGTCTGATCCGGATCGGGCGCCAGGTGGAGATAGGTGTAGAGAATCTGGTCTTCGCGAAGCTGCACCCATTCCGAGGGTTGCGGCTCCTTGACCTTAACGATCATGTCCGACCTGGCGAAAACCTCTTCGGCCGACCTGGCGATGCTGGCGCCGGCTGCACGGTAGGCATTGTCGTCGGCACCGATGCCGGCACCGGCGCCGGCTTCCACGAGCACATCGTGCCCGTGTGCCACATATTCGCGCACGGAGCCGGGTGTCAGGCCGACGCGATATTCATGATTCTTGATTTCCTTCGGGCAGCCGACGCGCATCCGTGTCTCCTCCGAGCGTTTTGCGAATTTTCTGGCTCAATGAATGAGACCACAAAACTGGCCGAACGTCTTTGCGAAGATGTTTGCGCTCGGTGATGTTTTTCGCTATTTTTTGCGCAAAATAGAAAATCCATGGGAGGAAATTCGATTAATGGCCCTTGATAGGATTGATATCGCTATCCTGGAAGTGCTCCAGAAGGATGGGCGGATCTCCAATTCGGCGCTTGCGGAGAAGGTGGGGCTCTCCCAGTCGGCCTGCTCCCGCCGTCTCGACAATCTGGAGAAGAGCGGTGTTGTCAAGGGATACCACGCCCGGCTCTCAAATGCAGCCCTTGGACATGGCGTTACGGTGATTGTGCATATTTCGCTGTCGGGACAGTTCGAGCGGACGCTCAGCGAGTTCGAAGCAGCCGTGCAGCGTTGTCCGAATGTGGTGTCCTGCCATCTGATGTCGGGTGAGTACGACTATATTCTGCGGATCGCTGCGCGCGACCTGCAGGACTATGAGCGTGTCCACAAGGAGTGGCTGACGGGCATGCCGCACGTGATCAAGATCAACTCGGCTTTTGCATTGCGCGAGGTGGTCGACCGGACAGGCGTGGGGCTGAAGCCGCAGATGGCGTGAAGGCCTGCCGGAATCAGCCGGCGGTAACGATACGATCCATCGGAATGTCGTGCGGCTGGGGATAGATCGTTGGGAGTTGTGAGAAAGCGTATCCGATGCCGATTAGTAGCGGCTTTTTCGGCAATGCGGCAATCGTGCGGTCATAAAATCCGCCACCATAGCCCAGCCTGTAGTTGCCTTTATCGAAACCGACCAGCGGCGAGACGACGATATCGGGAACGATCTCTTTGTCGGTTGCCGGAACGGGTATGTTCCAGACACCGCGTTCGAGTGTGTCTCTGGGACGATAGGGGCGAAAGACGAGGGGCGCGGCTTTCTGGATGACGACCGGCAGGGCCGCCATGGCACCGCGATCATGGAGGGTGGCAAGCCATGGGCGCAGGTCCGGCTCGCCCCGGAACGGCCAGTAGAGGCCGACCACGCGGCCCGATGGATCGCCGATCAGAGCGTCGAGCTTCTGTGCGATGATGCCGGCAAGGCGGGTGCGTTCGGCGGCGGGAACGGCGAGGCGCTCGGCGATCAGGCGGTCGCGCGTGGCCTTGCGCCAGCGGCGGACCTCCGGCCAGATTTCCGCGATTGAGATGCCAGCGCCATCGCCCAGCTCGTGCATGAAACAGGGTGGGGAGGCATGAAGCCTGGTTCTGTCGCCCGGTGTGTCGCTCATCCTCGCGTCTCCTCCGCATTCGCTGCAGCCGGATCCGATGCTGCTGCATTTGCTGTCCGGGCGCTGTTCTGCATGCGACAGGGTTCGCTCACAACGTGCCGGTCGACTGTCATGCGCGCGTCACGAGATTTTGCTGGAAGTCTCGGCGCGACGGCGCAATCATGCTCCTTCGCCGGTTCCTTTTCAAAGGCCCAGGAGAGACGATCATGATGTCCGCATACGCCTCCATGTCCCGCCGTTCGTTTTTAACAGGCTCGGCTGCTGCAGGTTCTCTGGTGCTGATGCACCCTTTTTCCGCCAAGGCTTCGGTGAACCAGGCGCATTTGCGCATTATGGAAACCACCGACCTGCATGTGCATGTCTTTCCCTACGATTATTACGCCGACAAGCCCAATGACACGATGGGGCTCGCCCGCACGGCGTCGATCATCGACGCAATCCGCGCAGAGGCAACGAACTCGATCCTCGTCGACAATGGCGACTTCCTCCAGGGCAACCCGATGGGCGATTACATCGCCTATGAGCGCGGCATGCGCGACGGCGACATTCACCCGGTGATCAAGGGGATGAACACGCTCGGCTACGATTGCTCGACGCTTGGCAATCACGAGTTCAATTACGGGCTCGATTTCATGTTCAAGGTGCTTGCAGGCGCGAATTTTCCGTTTGTCTGCGCCAACCTGACCAAGGGGCAGCTTGCCGCCAGCGGCCGCGACGATGACTTGTTCCTGAAACCCTACGTGATCCTTGACCGGATGGTGAAGGACGGCGATGGCGCGGAGCATCCGATCCGGGTGGGGCTGATCGGCTTTGTGCCGCCTCAGATCATGAACTGGGATTCAAAGCATCTGACCGGCAAGGCGATGACGCGCGACATCGTTCGGGCGGCGGAGGCCTGGGTTCCGCAGATGCGCGAGGAGGGCGCCGATATCGTGGTGGCGCTGTCGCATTCGGGTATTGGCCCGGCGCAGTATGAGGAAAATCTCGAGAACGCCTCGCTGCTGCTTGCCGGTGTCGACGGTATCGACGCCATCGTGACCGGGCACAGCCATCTCGATTTTCCCGGTCCGAAGTTCGAAGGGCTTGAAGGTGTCGACAACGCCAGGGGCACGATCGCCGGAAAACCTGCCGTCATGGGCGGCTTCTGGGGATCGCATCTGGGCCTGATCGACCTGCTTCTGGAAAGGGACGGGCAGAGCTGGGTGGTGGTGAACGCGACGTCCGAGGCGCGCCCGATTTTCAAACGTGTGGAACGCCAGACCGAGCCGCTGGTCGAAAGCAAGGCGGAGGTCGAGGAAGCGGTGCGCGAAGACCACGAGGCAACGCTGAAATATGTGCGTACTGCTGTGGGCAAGACATCCGCGCCGCTGCATTCGTATTTCGCGCTGGTGGCCGATGACCCATCCGTGCAGATCGTAAGCCAGGCACAGACCTGGTACATCACCGACATGCTGAAGGATGGCGAATACCGGGATCTGCCCGTGCTTTCGGCGGCTGCGCCCTTCAAGGCCGGCGGGCGCGGCGGTCCAGACTATTACACGGACGTGCCAGCGGGCGATGTGGCGATCAAGAACGTCGCCGATCTTTATCTTTATCCCAACACGGTGCAGGCCGTTCTGGTGACGGGTGCGGATGTGAAGGAATGGCTCGAGATGTCGGCCGGCATTTTCAATCTCGTGGAACCGGGCAAGTCGGACCAGCCGCTGCTCGACCCCTCGTTCCCGTCCTACAATTTCGACGTGATCGACGGCGTGACCTATCGGATAGACCTGTCCCAGCCACCGAAATATTCGTCCAAGGGCGAGCTCTTGAACGCGGATTCGAACCGCATCGTGGATCTGCAGTTTAATGGCGCGGCGGTCGACCCGGCTCAGAAATTCATCGTCGCAACGAACAATTACCGTGGCGGGGGCGGAGGCAATTTCCCGGGGATCGGGCCGGACAAGGTGATCTTTGCTGCACCGGACACGAATCGCGATGTGATCGTGCGCTATATCGTGGAGCAGGGAACCATCAACCCGTCCGCAGACGCCAACTGGACCTTCAAGCCTCTGGCCGACACGTCGGTTTTGTTCGAGACAGGCCCCAAGGGTGCGGAATTCGCCTCGAGCGTCGAGGGTGTTTCGATTGAACCGGCTGGCGAGGGGCAGGAAGGTTTTGCGCTCTACCGCATCACGCTTTAGCCGCAATGAACGGTTGGAAGGCCGGGCCTCGTGTCCGGCCTTTTTCTTTTTTGAAACAGCTATTTGTTCAATGAAGCCAGGAAAGTGATTCCACCTGTGCGGCGTGGCGGCGCATTGACATTCGCCCGGAGCGGCGCGATTTGCGGGCACGTTTTCAGGAGACAGGCCCGTGATTCGACACATCGTTTTCTTCAGCGCCAGAGACGAGGCGGACGTGGAGCGGATCGCCGAGGGCCTGCGTATGTTGGCCGATATTCCGCACTCCGATTTTTTCGAGGTTGGCATCAACCGCAAGGTCGATCAGATCGGCACCGAAGTGGATGTCATCGTTTATGCGGAGTTCCGCGACGAAGCGGCGCTGGCCGCATACAAGGCAGACCCGATCTATGAGACGTGTACGGCCAGGGTGCGGCCCCTGCGCGAAATGCGCATCGCTGCCGATTTCGTTTCCCGGAAATCCGACTGACGGGCACGGTCAGCCAGCGTTTTTCACCGATTGATAGGCGTCCAGCGCGTGTTCGCGGGCCGCCCTGTGGTCGACCAGAGGGTGGGGATAGGTGTCGCCGAGTTTTACGCCAGCCTTGCCGCGAGCCTCTTCGGGAGCTTTCCACGGCTGGTGCAGATGCTTGTCTGGAAGCGCATCCAGTTCCGGCACGTACCGGCGCACGTAATCGCCCTCTGGATCGAACTTCTGACCCTGCAGCACGGGGTTGAAGATGCGGAAGAAGGGAGCGGCATCGGCACCGGAACCCGCGACCCATTGCCAGTTGGCCGGGTTGGAAGCGGGGTCGGCGTCGACAAGCGTGTCCCAGAACCACGCCTCACCCTCACGCCAGTGGATGCCCAGATGCTTGACGAGGAAAGAGGCGACGACCATGCGTGCGCGATTGTGCATCCAGCCGGTCTGCCAGAGCTGGCGCATGGCCGCGTCGACGACGGGATAACCGGTTTCGCCGCGTTGCCAGTGGCGAAGGGCGGTATCGTTCCCGCGCCAGGGAAACGCATCGAAGTCACGATTGACGTTTTCTGTGGCGAGCTTCGGGTTGTGAAACAGAAGATGCCAGCAGAATTCGCGCCAGCCGATCTCCCTGCGAAACGCCTGCAGATCCCCGTCGGCAATGCCGCTGCCGCCTTCAAGCGCCTGCCAGATCTGGAACGGCGTGATTTCGCCGTGGGCGAGATGCGGTGAAAGGGCGGACGTCCCGGCCTCGGCCATGAGATCGCGGCGGGCTTTGTAGCCCGCGCCGGCACCGTCGAGAAATGCTGCCAGCCTCTTGCGGGCGCCAGCTTCTCCGGGTTCCCAGGTTTCCCGCAGGCCCGTCGCCCAGTCAGGTTTCGTCGGCACGAGATTCCAGTCCTCAAGCCTATCGCCTGCCGTGGCTTCCCTGCATGGCGTGAGCGTTTCGGGCCGGTCGGCGGGCGGGCGGGGGTGTACGGAATCGAGCAGGGCCCGCCAGAAGGGCGTGAAAACACGGTAGGGGCCGCCCGATCCGGTCTTCAGTCGCCATGGTTCGTGCAGCAGGTGGCCAGCGAAACTTTGCGCTTCGATGCCGCGGTCCCTGAGGCGGGCTTTCAAGTCGGCGTCGGCAGTGATGCCGGCGGGGTCGTAGCGCCGGTTCCAATAGACGGTGCAGGCACGGGTCTCGTCGGCCAGTGCGAGCGCTGTCCTGGCCATGGAGCCCCTGCGCAGGACGAGCTTCAGGCCATGTTTTCCCAGGTCCTTGGTCAGGGCTGCGAGGCTGTGATGCAGCCACCAGCGGCGCGCGCCGCCAGGCGGTCGGGCGCCTTCGCTTTCCTCGTCGAGAATGAACGCGGCCACGATGGGCCGTCCCGTTTCGGCGGCAGCGCAAAGGGCGAGATTGTCCGACAGACGCAGGTCGTGCCGGAACAGGAGCAAAACCGGGCGCCGGTCGTTCTCACGGGCCATGCGATCTTCCTTGCGCGGGATGGATCAATCGTCGTTTGTTGCGTTGAGCTGCTCGGGCCGTAAACCCTCATTACCGTCATTTTCAGTGTGCAGCAGCCCTCTGGAGAGAGCCCATGTTCTGAGTGCGGTGACGAGCGCCTGTTCGCGTGTCATACCGGCGCCCTCCATGGCGCTGAAGCGATCGAGTGCTGCGACGACATCCGCTGGAAGTGCGTTGGATAAGCTTTCCAGTGTGACTGGAGGTTGCGTTTCGTTCTTCTGTTTCATCCTGCCCGCCCGAATCTTTTGTATTCTGGTACAATAGGCGGGGCCGGAAAACGTTCCGTGGATCGTCGCCTGCTCACGAATCCGTGTTCAGACGGGATCTGAAAGCAGGCATGATGTTCAAGTCTGTGCGGCGGGCGGAATTGCCGTTTTACTTCGCGCGCCGTTTCCAGAACGGCCGGCACTCCTTCAGCGCCTTCCAGTGCTCCCTGGCGGCCGGCCAATCGTAAAGCGTGCGGGTCTCGCAGGATCCAAGCAGACGACCGATGGCACGTTGCGCGGCAAGGTCGTTGATGGAGGAGAGGGGAGGCTTGCTCAGGATCACATCGGCGACAGCCGCGTCGTTGAGGCTGCCAAATACGGTCTGCAGGGTCTTGAGCCTGCCGGTCATGCGCTTCACACCGCCAGATGCGTAGAGCGGACCGAGGAACTCGATCGCATAGCGGAGCTTCTTTAGTTCCTTGCGTAACGCATGCTTTTCATCCACGGCGAAGGCATCGATCCCGCGGGCGTGCGCAAAGACGTGCTTCCAGCGCTTTTCGAGCATTTCGCTCGCCAGGTCTCTCAGTTTCCCGGGAACGGGCGGCTTTTCATGAACGCCTGTCTCAGTCAGTTCCGAGAGGCCAAGCAGGAATTCGTTCACGCGTTCTGCCGAGAGAACCTGCCGGAGGTCGGTACGGACCTCGCCCGCATGTCGCTGCAGTGTGCCGAGGACGAGTGCCGCGCCGGGCGACCGGGGGGCATCCGCGAAGAACGGTTTGGCGATATCGTTGAGCACCACTTCGAGGTCGCGCAGGCGCCCGACTTCGCGCCCCAGCCAGCGTGCTTCATTCTTATAATGCGCGACGGCTGATGGTTCCAACGCGCCGGCGAAGAGAGCGAGTGCGCTGCGCAGGCGCCGAAGGCCGATGCGTAACTGGTGCGGGCCTTCCATATCATCGGTCTGCTGTATGGCTTCGATGTTTGCTGCGATCTGCGCCAGACATTCCTGCAATATGTCGCGGGCGGCTTTGTGAACGCTGTCCTTGGGGTCGATCGGCACAGACCTTGCTCTCTGCGGTCCGGCAGGGGGCTCGATGTGCCCGTGTTCGGCGAGGAGAAAGCTGCGCGCGGCTTTCGAAAAGCGCGAAAAGCGCAGGGCGCCTTCGGGCAGAATCATGCGCGCAGCCCTGTAGAGCCCGCCCGGCTTTCCCTCGACCAGTTCGATCTCGAGCTCGTTCAGGTTTTCGCTACGACCGGCAGCCTTGATGGCGCCGCTGTCCACCGCAAGCTCGGCCCTGGTGCCGTCATCAAGAAGAAGATCGACCTGCGTGCGACGGATGTGGGTTTCCGCGACCGTCTGCAGCGGTGTGTCTTTCACCAGCTTCCTTATTCGGTCCCGGACCTGATCGTTTTCGATCGCATCGACCGAGACTGTGCCAGCAGTGGCCGGCTGCTCGATCTCAGTGACCCTGGAAAGACCGCCTGCGATGGAACCGTTGAGCTTGACGGTCTGCAGCCAGCGCTTGCCGTCACGCCGCAAGCGCAGGGAGATGCCGTTTTCGCGCAGGACACCATCCGGTGTGTCGAGGTAGATGCTGCGCAGAAGCCGGCTTTCGTGCACCCTGCGCGCATCAGGGGGCAATCGTTCGATGCGCGCGAGCAGGTCGGGCACTTGCTGCTTTTCCAGCAGCAGTTTCAACTCGACTTCGGACAAGAAGGTACCCCGCACACAAGCCTGCAAAACGAACACGCTACGCTTTATTCTAAACCGGTTCTGCACCTGATGAAAACGTTCGCCGGGAGCGCTATGCGTGCGCTCCAGTGTCTGCCTGGGCCGCGCGCAGGAGCAAGCGCAGCGACGGAACTGCGGTGCAATGCTGGATATTTTCCTGAAAAAGTGGCTCCCCGGGCCGGATTCGAACCAGCGACCAACCGGTTAACAGCCGGTTGCTCTACCACTGAGCTACCGGGGAACGCCTGTGCTCATGCGAGTGAGCGTGCCTATAGCAAACCAAATTCGGCTTTGCAAAGCGCCAAATGTGATTTTTGCCGTTTTTTTCAAACAGCCCCTCCCATCGGTGAACTTTGCAACGCATATGGAAGGTCCGGCATTGATGGGCAGACAGCGTGTGAGGGCCGGTAGAGGGCGGTGGAACGGCATATGGTGAAGCAAAACAGGAACTGCGAAGCGAAGGAGAAGGGGCGCCCGTCGGTCTCCCTCATGGGAAAACGGATACCGATTCCCAGGTCTCGGCTCGCGCGAATCGGAGGGGGGTGCCTGCTCGTCGTCCTGGGCTTCTTCGGGTTTCTGCCCGTGCTCGGGTTCTGGATGATTCCACTCGGATTGCTGATCCTCTCCTATGACATCGCATCCGTGCGGCGCCAGCGGCGCAAGGTCGCGGTCTGGTGGAGCCGTCGCAAGGATGGAAAGCAGGGGCTGCGTGACCGGTGATCCATTCGTCGTCCCCGTATCGCGCGGTCTCCCCGGATAATTTCGCGGCAATGACATTTGCCCGCTTGACGGGGAATTGGCTGCAACCTATTGAACAGCCCGTGTCGCTTGCGACATGGCCTCGTGGCGGAGTGGTTACGCAGAGGACTGCAAATCCTTGCACCCCGGTTCGATTCCGGGCGAGGCCTCCAAATTCTCTTTCTCAAATGATTTCAGACGTTTATCTGAAGGCGCTGCACGGTTTTGCGTGAGCTGCACCTCGGCAGTTCCGTGTTGCCCTGCGATTCGCTGCCTCTCCGCCAATCGTTTTCGAGCTGCTGCGTAGGCAGAAGGGCGGGTTTCTTTGCGGGTGCCGCGGGCCGGTGCGTCGCTCACACCAGCCCACCTGAATCATCCTGAAATGTGGCGCTGCCGACATTGACCGCGGGTTGCGAGAGCCCGGCCAGTCAGGTTCAAGAGCTGGCAGAAAGTGCGCTTTCTTCCCACTCGGACTTCAAGAGCGCGTAAATGAACTCATCGCCCCAGACTCCGTTGAAGCGGTCGTTTTGAAGAAGGTGTGCTTCGCGACGGAAGTGCAGCCTCTCGACAACCCCGACCGACCCCTTGTTCAGCGGATCGAGGCGGGCAAAAATCCGATGGAACCCGTATTCGCTGAAACCGATATCGAGCATCATTCGAACGGCTTCGGTGGCATATCCTGCGCCTGAGAAGTCTGGATTGAAGATATAGCCGATCTCCGCTTGAAGCGCGTCCTTGCTTGCCATCTTCAGCAGAACCTCCCCGAGGAGTGCGGAATCTTCGCGGCGGATCACTGCCAGGTGCAATGCATCTCCATTGTCCTCGAACCGTGGCTGAAGACACGCTGCAAACTGCTCAGACAGGGCGTGTTTGCCCGGGACCGGCGCATAGAGAAACCTGTAGACCTCGGGACGGCTGTGATAGGCATCATAAGCCTGGCGGTCGGATGACACGAATGGTCGTAGTTCAAGACGATCAGAACGAACTGTCGGTGGCAGGCGGGTGTCCATGGGGGCTCCAGTATGGGTGTCCGGGACACGGGCATCTATGGAGCGGCTGTTGATCCTGCAAGGTGTCTGGGGCAGCGGGCTGGCAAAATGCCGCGCCGTAGAAGATGTCCCGCAGTGCTCCCGGTGACGGACTGTCAATGCGTGCCGGCATTTCCGGCCAACGACCATGGTGATAGTCTTTTGCAGGACCGCGTTTGCTGCAAAGGATGTTGCCATGAGCTGGAATCCCGCTCTCACACCGGGTTGCCCGGATGATACCGAGGCCGACTCCATCGAAACGCTGATCATTCCGCGTGCCCGCGACATTGGCGGCTTTGAGGTGCGGCGGGCGCTGCCAGCACCAAAGCGGCAGATGGTGGGGCCGTTCATCTTTTTCGATCAGGCAGGACCGGCGGAGTTTCTGACAGGCCAGGGCATCGACGTCCGCCCCCATCCGCATATCGGGCTGGCGACCGTGACCTATCTCTTCCGGGGAGATTTTCACCATCGTGACAGCATTGGCTCGGATCAGGTGATCCATCCCGGCGCGCTGAACTGGATGGTCGCGGGGCGGGGCGTTTCCCATTCGGAGCGGACCAGCACGGCCTCGCGGCAGGGGCCGCACAGCCTGTTCGGCATTCAGACCTGGGTGGCGCTGCCGGAAGCGATGGAAGATGCCGAGCCCACGTTCGAACATCATGAGAAAGAAACGCTTCCCGAAATCGGCGATGACGGTGTGACCCTGCGGCTGATCCTGGGAACCGCCTATGGCGAGAAGGCTCCGGCCACGGTCCACACAGACATGTTCTATGCCGATGTCGTGCTCGACGCCGGCGCGCGCTTCCCGCTTCCCGATGATCATGAAGATCGGGGAATCTACGTGACGGAGGGGGCGGTCTCGGTGGCCGGGCAGATCTTTGAAGCCGGTCGAATGATGGTGTTCCGGCCCGGTGATTCCATCACTGTGGGCGCTGGAGCGGAGGGCGCGCGGCTGATGCTTCTGGGCGGCGCGACACTGAGCGGGCCGCGATACATATGGTGGAATTTCGTGGCTTCTTCCAAGGAGCGCATCGAAGCGGCCAAGGATGACTGGCGCCGGGAAAACTGGGGCGCGGGGCTTTTTGATCTGCCGCGGGGAGACGATGAGGAATTCGTTCCACTGCCTGGCTAGACCGCCGTGCGTAGTTGTGCTCCCTGTCGGGAGAGCTGATGTTCGACGTGTGTGGGCGAAGGGGTTTCCCGACGTGTCAGTGGTCCACGCCTGCCTGCCGCAGAGCGATTGACAGGGGCGACCGCAGCCGCTAGCAAACCGGTCAAATCGTTGTTTTCGGCGAAGCGGGAAGCCTGTCCCGCAGGCGGTCCGAAAACGGGCTTCGGGAAGCAGACGCATGACAATCGATTTCTCCCAGCAACGCGCCAATATGGTGGAAGGACAGTTGCGGACGTCCGATGTGACAAGCAACCCGCTTCTGGACGCGATGGGCGAGATTCCGCGCGAGGCCTTCGTTCCGGGACGAAAGAAGGCGCTCGCCTATATCGACGAAGACATTGAAATCACCCCGGCAGCGGAGGGAAATGGCGCCCGCTATCTGATGGAGCCCGCGGCCTTCGGCAAGCTGATCCAGCTTGCCGATGTGCAATCGAGCGACGTCGTTCTCGATGTGGGGTCGGGATCGGGGTATTCGGCGGCGGTTCTGTCGCGTCTTGCAAGCTTCGTGGTTGCGCTTGAAAGCGACGAAGGGCTTGCGGGTATGGCAACGGAAGCGCTCAACGAGCTTGGCTGCGTCAACGTGGCCGTCGTCGGCGGTGTGTTGCAGGGCGGGTATGCCGACGACGCGCCCTACGATGTGATTGTCATTGGCGGGGCGGTGGACCGCGTCCCGCAAAGCCTTCTCGACCAGCTGCGCGATGGCGGACGGCTTGTTGCGGTGATCGGCGAAGGGAATGCGGCCCAGGCGCATCTTTTTGTGAAGGATGACGGCATCGTTTCCAGCCGTCCCGCTTTCAATCTGGCGGTTCGGCCGCTGCCTGGGTTCCAAAATGAGCCGGTATTCGTCTTTTGAGGGGGGACTTGTTGCTTTCCTGCAACGGAATTGATCAAGGGATTGATGTAACATCTATTTGAAAGAGCGCCTGATTTGGGGGTGGGGGACAGGCTGTCATTGGTGTCTCCCGGGCGTGGACGCCGGTTGAAAGACCGGAACACATAAGTCGGGGTGGTGGTGTCCTGTATGGCGCGGCTACCGATAACAGTCCGAGGTTGACAGATCGTGCCTTTTTACCGTCGTTTCCTTATCCCTCTGGTGGCCTCATCCGCGTTGATTGCAACGCCCGTCGTGGCTTCCGCCGAGACCATTCTTGGCGCTCTGGCAAAAGCCTACGAGAACAATTCCACGCTCAACGCCGAACGCGCCGGAGTCCGGGTGACGGACGAAGATGTCGCCATTGCCAAATCCGGCATGCGCCCGCGCGTTCAGGGCACCGCTTCGCTCGCGCTGACCCACAATGACGGCACCGATATCCGCACGGGTGAATTCGGTATTTCGCTGACGCAGCCCATCTTTGACGGCTTCCAGACGCGCAACAACGTGCAGGCTGCGGAAGCGTCGGTTCGTGCGGCAAACGAGGCTCTGAGAAACCAGGAACTCGATACGCTTTTCAACGCGGCCAGCGCCTATATGGACGTCATTCGCGATCGTCAGATCGCTGCGCTGCGGGCACAGAACCTTGAATTCCTCGAGGAGCAGGTGCGTTCGGCGCGCTCACGCTTCGATGTGGGCGAGGGGACGCGTACCGATGTCGCACAGGCACAGGCGCGCCGGCAGGCCGCCCTGGCGCAACTCAGCGCAGCGCGTGCCGCCGTAACATCGAGTTCGGCTGTCTACCGCCAGTTGATCGGCGATGCGCCGAAGAATTTGAAGGCGGCCCAGCCGCTGACGAAGCTGCTCCCCAAAAATCTCGACAGCGCGCTTTCGCTCGGCCTTGCCGCGCACCCGGTCATCAAGGCGCGCCAGCATCAGATCGACACGGCGTCGTTCCGCGTGAAGTCTTCGGAAGGCGCATTCCTGCCGCAGGTCTCCGGTTCTGTCGGGCTTTCGCACAGCTATCAGGACTCATCGCCCGGCCTTTCTGCCGATGGTTCGCGCGATAGCGCACGCATCGGGCTCAACCTGACCGTGCCGATTTACCAGGGTGGCCAGGCCTCGGCGCAGGTGCGCAAGAACAAGGAATCGCTCGGTCAGGCGCGCATCAATCTCGATGTCAGCCGCGATCAGGTTCGTGCGGCTGTTGTTTCGGCCTGGAGCCAGTATCAGGCAGCGCGTGAATCGCTTTCTGCCAACCGCGAACTGGTGCAGGCTGCGCAGCTGGCGCTCAATGGCGTGATCGAAGAGCGCAATGTGGGGCAGCGTACAACGCTCGATGTCCTGAATGCGCAGGCGGACGTTATCGACGCGAAGATCAACCAGGTGAGCGCGGAGCGCGACATCGTGGTTGCCAGCTATGCCATCCTTTCGGCGACCGGACGGCTTTCCGCCAGCCGGCTTGGTCTTCAGGTCAGCGAATACCGGCCCGAGGAACATTATCAGGCAGTGAAGGACAAGTGGTACGGCCTGCGTACGCCGGACGGCCGCTGAGACCTGCCAATGTTCCCGGGCCGCTTCGCCCGGACATATTCCCTTATATTCAAGCGATAACGAAATGCCGGGCTCTCGTGAGCCCGGCATTTCTGTGTGCAACCTGAAACTGCACGGGTGCGGGGATTCTCATGCGCCCGACCGTGCGTTACGCTTCCTGTTGTGATTCGACCGTCTGCACTGGTGCCCGGACGGGCAGAGAGAACGTCGTTCCGGGCAGGGTTGGTGAAGCGGACGCAGCTGGAGGCGGCAGGTTTGACTATGTCACAGGGTTTCGGGGCGCAGAAGATGGAAGCAGCAGTCGAGGCGCTGACTTCAAATGGGAGTCAGCGTGAGCCCTCCATGGAGGAGATACTCGCGTCGATCCGGCGGATCATCGAGGACAATGATGCGCCTTCGGCCAGGTCGTCCGAGAATGCGGGCGCTGCCGCTGTTGCTGCGCGAGAGGCCACAGCTCCCCAGAGCGGAAACGTGGAGCAGGGCCAGGTGCCAGCAGACCAGCCAGAAAAGCGGGACGCGGCGGCGCATTTTGAAGCCTCGGCTGACGTTGAGAGTTTTCGAACGGAGCTGCGCGATTCTCAGGCGCATGAGGAGGATGTGCGTCCGGAGCCGGTGGAGGCGCCGCTTGCCGGTGTCTCGTCCACCGCATCTGCGCAGGATGATGCACCGGTCATCGATCGGGGGCTCGTGCAGCGGCTCGCCGAGGTTGAGGCTGTTCAGAAAGAACGAGTCGCCGAGACCGATGATCGGGAGCAGCAGGGCGAACCCCACATGCCGGTTGCTGCGGGCGCAGAGCGGGCCGATGAGGCAAAGCAGGGCATCCTTTCCGAGTATACGGGCCGCAAGGTGGCAGCTGCTTTCGGCGAACTGAATGAGGCTTTTGAGGCCAGCCGCCGACGCAATTTCGACCAGATGGCCGAGGAGATGCTGCGGCCGATGCTGCAGGACTGGCTCGACAACAATCTGCCAACCATCGTGGAGCGCCTCGTGCGCGAAGAGATCGAGCGGATCGCGCGCGGCGGATAAGCCGCGCCGCCTGCCGGTTGACTTGATCTGACCCTTCGGCTTTACACCGTTCTGTGAACAGACCAGATTGCGGGTCTGTGGCTTTGCCGTTTTTCAGAAAGACGGTGAAGCGATCCGACTGTTGATTTCATGCAGTTCCGGAGGGGCCGTTTTCACGTTTCCGGGACTGCTCTAGCGCGGAAACCCTTATGCTTGAAAAGACTTACGACGCGGCAAGCGTCGAGCCGAAAATCGCCGCTCGCTGGGAAGAGGCCGATGCGTTCAGGGCCGGAGCCGGTGCAGAAGCGGGCGCGGAAGCCTTCACCATTGTCATTCCGCCGCCGAACGTGACCGGTTCGCTGCATATGGGCCACGCGCTCAACAACACGCTGCAGGACATCATGGTGCGCTTCGAGCGCATGCGGGGCAGGGACGTGCTCTGGCAACCGGGCATGGACCATGCGGGCATCGCCACCCAGATGGTGGTCGAGCGGCAGCTTATGGAGAAACAGCAGCATCGCCGCGACATGGGTCGCGAGAAGTTCGTCGAAAAGATCTGGGACTGGAAGGCGGAGTCGGGCGGCGCGATCATGAACCAGCTCAAGCGACTGGGCGCCTCCTGCGACTGGTCGCGCGAGCGTTTCACCATGGACGAGGGCCTGTCGAAGGCCGTGGTCGAGGTGTTCGTCTCGCTCTACAAGCAGGAGCTGATCTACAAGGACAAGCGTCTCGTCAACTGGGACCCGAAGCTGCTGACGGCGATTTCGGACCTTGAGGTCGAGCAGGTCGAGACCAACGGCAATCTCTGGCACTTCCGTTATCCGCTCGCCGACGGGCTGACCTATGAGCATCCCTACAGGCTGGACGACGAGGGCAACCGCGTTATCTGGCGGCCTTCGGATGGGCAGCCGGATGGCTATGAGACGCGCGACTATGTGGTGGTGGCCACGACGCGCCCGGAAACCATGCTGGGCGATTCCGGCGTTGCGGTTCACCCCGACGATCCGCGCTACAGGGAGCTGATCGGCAAGAACGTGCTCCTGCCGCTGGTCGGCCGCCGCATTCCCATCGTTGCCGACGAATATCCGGACCCAGAGGCGGGCACCGGCGCGGTGAAGATGACGCCGGCGCACGATTTTAACGACTTCGAGGTCGGCAAGCGACACGATCTGGCACAGATCAATATCATGGCGACCGATGCCACGATTACGCTCAAGGGCAATGAGGCGTTTCTCGAAGGGCTGGAAGGGGCCGATGCGCCGCTCGCCCGCACGATCGCCGAGCTCGACGGCGTCGACCGGTTCGATGCGCGCAAGAAGATCGTGGCGATGATGGAAGAGGCCGGGCTTCTGGAGAAGATCGAGCCGCACAAGCACATGGTGCCCCATGGCGACCGTGGTGGCGTGCCGATCGAGCCGTTCCTGACAGACCAGTGGTATGTGGATGCGAAGACGCTGGCGAAGCCCGCCATCGCATCCGTGCGCGAGAGGCGCACGAAGTTCGTGCCGAAGAACTGGGAAAAAACCTATTTCGAGTGGATGGAGAACATCCAGCCCTGGTGTGTTTCCCGTCAGCTCTGGTGGGGGCACCAGATCCCCGCCTGGTATGGTCCCGACGGGCAGGTCTTCGTCGAGAAGGATGAGGAGACGGCGCTCGAGGCGGCGATCCAGCATTACATCTCGCATGAAGGTCCCTGGAAGGCCTGGGTGGAAGAGAAGCTCGAGAATTTCGAGCCGGGCGATATCCTGACGCGTGACGAAGACGTGCTCGACACCTGGTTCTCTTCGGCGCTCTGGCCATTCTCGACGCTCGGCTGGCCGGACAAGACACCGGAGCTTGCGCGCTACTATCCGACCTCGGTTCTGGTGACCGGCTTCGACATCATTTTCTTCTGGGTTGCCCGGATGATGATGATGGGCATGCACTTCATGGAAGAAGAGCCGTTCCACACGGTCTATGTTCATGCGCTGGTGCGTGACAAGAACGGCGCCAAGATGTCGAAGTCGAAGGGCAACGTCATCGATCCGCTCGAGCTGATCGATGAGTATGGCGCGGACGCGCTGCGCTTCACGCTGACGATCATGGCCGCACAGGGCCGCGACGTGAAACTCGATCCGGCGCGCGTGGCGGGCTACCGCAATTTCGGCACCAAGCTCTGGAACGCGACGCGTTTTGCCGAGATGAACGGCGTCAAGCGGGACGAGAACTTCCGTCCCGAAAACGCGAAGCTCGCAATCAACCGCTGGATCCTGACGGAGCTGACGCGGGCGGCGAAGGGCGTGACGGAGAGCATCGAGACCTATCGCTTCAACGAGGCGGCCGGCACGGCCTATCGTTTCGTATGGAGCCTGTTCTGCGACTGGTATCTGGAGCTGTTGAAGCCGGTGTTCGCCGGTGAGGACGAAGAGGCCAAGGCCGAGGCCCGCGCCTGTGCGGCCCATGTGCTCGACGAGACCTACAAGCTTCTGCATCCGATGATGCCCTTCATGACGGAAGAGCTCTGGGCGCATACCGGCGGTGAGGCCGGGCGCGACAGCGTTCTGGCGCTGACCCGCTGGCCGACGCCTGACTTCGAGGATGCGGATGCGGCTGCCGACATCAACTGGCTTGTCGACCTCGTGTCCGGCATCCGTTCGGTTCGCGCAGAGATGAATGTGCCGCCGTCTGCTACGGCGCCGCTGGTGGCCGTGGGGGCCGATGAGGCAACGCGGGCGCGCATCGCACGCCATGACCCGGCGATTCGGCGGCTTGCACGCGTGGGAGAGCTTGGCTTTGCCGGTGAAGCGCCGAAGGGCTCGGCGCAGATTGTGCTCGGCGACACCACGTTCTGCCTGCCGCTGGGCGATCTGATCGACCTGTCGGCGGAAGCAGCGCGGCTTGAGAAGGAGATCGCCAAGACGGCCTCGGAAATGCAGCGTTTGGAAAAGAAGCTTGGAAACGAGAAATTCGTTGCCAATGCGCCGCAGGAGATCGTTGCGGCCGAGCGTGAGAAGCTTGCTGAATTCGCCGATGCAAAGGGCAGGCTGGAAGTGGCGCTCGCCCGCGTCAGGGAAGCTGGCTGAGCCGGTCGACCAGCCCCGGGGAACGACAATCGAATGAAAGCCGCGCTCCCTTTTCAGGTGGGTGCGGCTTTTCTTGTTCTGCACAATCCTGATTCGTAATTTCGCGACGTGCGGAGCAATCCGAAAATGGCTTCCCTGAGGGTGGTTTGTGACGGTTGTGCGAAATCCCTGACGGGTGTTGCATTTGCGCAACTGGTGGTGAATTTGCGAAGCCAGCTAGACAAAATGTGTCGATTTCAGGGGAATTTTAAGGCGCTTGCCTCTTTGCTGGTCCGTGGCGCACGGATTGTCTCGCCAATATCCGATAGGCGTATTACGTTAACGTAAGCGTGAGGTGCGACAAGCTGTACAGTAACAATTGAGGTTCGAGACTGCGCTGCTATTCTCGGACGAGCAATTGGAGGAGAGGGGATCTCATGCGTTTGGTTCGCACTGTTTCGGCAGCGTTGATGGTCTCGGCGAGCGCGAGTATCGCTTATGCCGGTGGCTTGGAGCGCGGTGGTTACAACGTCGATCTTTTGTTCGATCCGGCACCGTTCGCCTTTGAGGCGACAGGCACCTATGTGATGCCGCAGCGCAAGCTGGACAATGTCGTTGATACGAACCCACTGGATGGCACACCGGCTGGTCCGTCGCAGGGTGTGAAAGATACGGAAAGCTATTTCTCGCCCCGCCTTGGAGTGAAGGTCGGTATAGGCGAGCAGATTGACTGTATGGTCGATTATTCGCAGCCATGGGGCGTGCATACCAACCCGGGTGCGAACTGGGCCGGCGCAAACCACAACATCGAGACAAAGGTCGACAGCCACAATTTCGGCGGCACCTGCTCCTACAAGATGCAGGCTGGCAAGGGACAGTTCCGCGTTCTTGGTGGCGTGTTCTATCAAAAGCTTGAGGGCTTCAAGGAGCGCCAAGTCTTTTTCCCGACACTAGCCGGCAATGGTATCGGACGGCTTGATCTGGAAGGAAGCGGTGTTGGCTGGCGTGTCGGTGCCGCCTACGAAATTCCGGAGATCGCGTTCCGCGCGAGCCTTGTCTACAACTCACGGGTCAAGCTTGATGACATAACCGGAACACTGGATCTTTCCCGTATACCTGGAGCCGTCAGCCCACCCGTGACGGGTCGGATCACGCCGGTTTTCGGCGCAACCGAGATGCCTGAAACCGTCGAACTGAAGGTGCAGTCCGGTATTGCTCCTGGCTGGCTGGCATTCGGTTCTGTGAAATGGGTCAACTGGAGCATCCTTCAGTCCATTCCGTTCTGCCCGGAAGCCACGCGGGGGATTGCCTGTACGACAACCGGTCCGACGCGCGCCACGTCGCTCGACCTTCTCTATCGCGACGGCTGGACGGTTTCCGGCGGCATCGGCCACAAGATAAACGAGCAGTGGAGCGCTGCGGCCAGCCTCACCTGGGACCGTGGAACCTCTCAGGGCTTCGGTCATCAGGCGGACTCCTGGACGCTTGGCGGCGGGGTTGCCTATACGCCCAACGAGAATGTCGAGATGCGCCTGAGTGGGGCGCTCGGCATTCTTACATCGGGCGAATCCGGTGCCATTGTGGGCGACGACGGTCGGGTTTACGGCAATGACATCTCCTACACCTTTGACAATGATCTTGTCGGAGCCCTGTCCGCCTCAATGAAGGTGAAGTGGTAAAACAGCTCTTCTGAGAACAGCATGCAAGACCCGGCTCCGGCCGGGTCTTTTCGTTTTTTGGAGCGGGCGCACCATGCATTTTTGCATGGCCTGTGTATGGGCGGGGCCTGCGCGGACTTGTATTGCTGCGGTTTATACCGCACATAGAGGCAGTCACCCGATCCGGGCCCCTCTGGCAGGCAAGGCGTTGCCTGTGATGTCGGATCGAACGACAACGCGCAAACGCGGCGCAAACCTCGTATCTTCCCATGACAACGCATGACTGGCTGTGGCCCGGATTTCTGGCCTTCGTGGCTGTGGTTCTCTTTTTCGATCTTTTTGTCCTGCACCGGCGCGATCACGTCATCACGACGCGCGAAGCCATGAAAACCGTTGCAGGCTACGTGGCTCTCGCCATGGTTTTTGCCATGGGCGTGTTCTACTTCGGCGGCAAGGATCGTGGCGCGGAATTCCTGACCGGCTATCTGATCGAGCAGGCGCTTTCGCTGGACAACATCTTTGTCATCGCCCTGATCTTCACCTACTTCAAGGTGCCGTCCGAGGCGCAGTACCGTGTGCTTTTCTATGGCATACTGGGGGCGATCGTCATGCGTCTCTCGCTGATCGTGCCGGGCGTGAAGCTGGTCGATCAGTTCATGATCATCGGCATGGCGCTGGGCGCGCTTCTCGTTTTCTCCGGCTTCAAGATGATGACGTCGGACGAGGAGATGGTGGATCCAGGGGAAAGCCGCATCGTGAAACTTCTGATGCGGACCGGGCGTGTAACGGAGGAATATCACGGCTCGCGTTTTCTCACCCGGCGCAATGGCGTTCTCTTCATGACGCCGCTATTTGTCGTCCTGATCACGGTGGAGTTCACGGACCTGATCTTCGCTGTCGATTCCATTCCTGCCGTTCTGGCGATCTCCAACGACCCCTTCATCGTCTTTTCTTCCAACGTGTTTGCGGTCATGGGGCTGCGTGCGATGTTCTTCGTGCTGTCCGGCATGATGCGCACCTTCAAACACCTGAAAACCGGTCTCTCGCTGGTGCTGATCTTTATCGGTCTGAAAATGCTGGCCGCTCACTGGATCAAGATTCCCTCGCCGCTGGCCCTCTCGGTTACGGTGCTTCTGATCGGCGGTTCGATCGTCGCTTCCATCATCGCGCGCAGGCGCGAGGAACAAGAGGCGCGGTCGTGAACCAGCGACCCCGGGCAGGGCGCTTTGGACGCCCTGTTCTCTCCTGCTGACGTCCCCTGACTCTTGTGCACAGGTCTCTGTGCTCATTTGGCAACAGTTTCTCAATAAGCATTCGGTTAAGACAGGGGCGGGACGAAACGCCAATTTCCCGCCATAAACCCGGCGCATCGAAAAAGCTCGATGGCGCACGGGACACAACCGACTGTTCAGGAGAAGTGCCGCGCGCTGCGGCTGGGGTAATTATGGACGCAAAAGCAATTTCGAAAGACAAACTTCCAAGCCGATACGTCACGGTGGGCCCGGCAAGGGCACCGCATCGCTCGTATCTCTACGCCATGGGGCTTTCGGAAGAAGAGATCGCGCAGCCGCTCGTGGGTGTTGCAACCTGCTGGAACGAGGCTGCGCCCTGCAACATTTCGCTGATGCGTCAGGCGCAGGTGGTCAAGAAGGGCGTCGCGGCGGCCCACGGCACGCCGCGCGAGTTCACCACCATTACGGTGACGGACGGCATTGCCATGGGGCACCAGGGCATGAAGTCTTCACTCGTTTCGCGCGAGGTCATTGCCGATTCCGTCGAACTCACCATGCGCGGCCATTGCTATGACGCGCTGGTTGGCCTGGCGGGCTGCGACAAGTCGCTCCCCGGCATGATGATGGCGATGGTGCGCCTCAACGTGCCGTCGGTCTTCATTTACGGTGGCTCGATCCTGCCCGGTACCTATCGCGGCCGGCAGATTACGGTTCAGGACGTATTCGAGGCCGTCGGCCAGCATTCCGTGGGCACGATCTCCGACGAAGACCTGACCGAGATCGAACAGGCGGCATGCCCGTCGGCCGGTTCCTGCGGCGCGCAGTTCACCGCCAACACGATGGCGACGGTTGCCGAGGCGATTGGCCTGGCGCTGCCTTATTCTTGCGGCGCGCCGGCTCCTTACGAAATGCGTGACCGGTTCAACTACGCATCGGGCGAGAAGGTGATGGAACTCATCGCCAAGCAGATCCGGCCGCGGGACATCGTGACCCGCAAGGCGCTGGAAAACGCAGCCGCGGTCGTGGCGGCCTCGGGCGGCTCGACCAACGCGGCACTGCACCTGCCGGCAATCGCCCATGAGGCGGGTATCGAATTCACCCTGTTCGACGTGGCGGAGATTTTCAAGAAGACCCCGTATATCGCCGATCTGAAGCCGGGCGGCAAATATGTCGCCAAGGACATGTTTGAGGCCGGCGGAATTCCGCTGCTGATGAAGTCGCTGCTGGAACACGGGTATCTGCACGGCGACTGCATGACCGTGACTGGCCGCACAATTGCCGAAAACATGGAGCATGTTCCATGGAATGAAGATCAGGATGTGGTTCGCCCGGCGAACAATCCGATCACGAAGACCGGAGGCGTGGTTGGCCTGAAGGGCAATCTGGCTCCCGAAGGTGCGATCGTGAAGGTCGCCGGCATGAAGAACCTGACATTTTCGGGTCCGGCGCGTTGCTTCGATTCCGAGGAAGAGTGTTTCGCAGCCGTTCAGGAGCGGAAGTACAAGGAAGGCGAAGTGCTGGTCATTCGCTATGAAGGTCCGAAAGGTGGACCGGGCATGCGCGAGATGCTTGCGACCACGGCAGCGCTCTACGGTCAGGGTATGGGCGACAAGGTTGCGCTCATCACCGATGGACGCTTCTCGGGTGCGACCCGCGGGTTCTGCATTGGCCATGTAGGGCCGGAGGCCGCCGCCTGCGGTCCGATCGGGCTCCTGAAGGACGGTGATGTGATTTCGATTGACGCCGAAGCCGGCACGATCGACGTGGCGCTCAGCGAAGAAGAACTCGCAGAGCGGGCCAAGGAATGGAAACCGCGCGAGACGGATTATCAGTCCGGCGCGATCTGGAAATACGCTCAGACGGTTGGACCGGCGCGCGATGGCGCGGTGACCCATCCCGGGGCAAAGAAAGAAACGCACTGTTATGCGGATATTTGAAGCAGGGAAAGCAGCTGTTCTTGCCGGTCTGGTAGCGTCCTCCGTGGCGCTGCCGGACACCGCTTACGCGCTGGACGAGAACGCTGTCATTCAGGAGCAGGAGAAACGCAGCCCCTGGGCTGTGTTCCGCTTCGCTTTCTCTGCTTACAAACGGGGCGACAAGGAAGAGGCCCTTGAAGCCTACCGCTATGCTGCGGAGAACGGGCAGGTCGGCGCGCGCTGGAAGCTCGCACGCATGTATGCCGAAGGCGACGGTGTTGCCCGCAACGACCGCGAGGCGTTTAAATTCTTCTCAGCGGTGGCGCAGCAGGACGTGCGACCCGGCAGCCCGGACGAGACCTATGTCTCGGACGCGCTTGTGGCGCTCGGCAAATATCTGAAAACGGGTATTCCAGACAGCCCGATCCGCGCCAATCCTCTGGCCGCACAGGAGCATTTCATGCGTGCGGCGGCGACTTACCGGAATCCGGAGGCCCAGTATCAGGTCGGCCGGATGTTTCTGGATGGCGAGGGCGTGGCCCAGAGCGTGCAGCAGGCTGCGCGCTGGTTCCAGCTTGCCGCCGAGAAAGGACATGCCGGGGCCCAGGCCATGCTTGGACACATCCTCTTCGAAAGTGGCCGCGTGGTGAAAGGGCTGGCGATGATGACGGCGGCACTTGACCGGGCCGCGCCGAACGATGTCGGCTGGATCCGGGCCATGCAGGAACAGGCTTTCGCTCTGGCCGGGGAATCGGACCGGCGCACGGCAATCGCACTGGCGCATGATCTGCGCGAAAACGGTTTCGACTGATCGGACGGATGGCGGGCAATCAGCGCGCTTCCGCTTTTCCTGGATTTGCTTCAGTCCCCGCCAAACGTGGCGCCGTAATGCGCCACCGTCATCGGGTTTTCTCTTTCCAGATGCTTCGACGTCTGGAGGCAGGCCTGATCGAGAATCTTCCAGGACGAATTGTTGAGAACCATCTCGCACCGTGCCAGACGAGGCCCGTCAGGAAGCGCGAGGCAGGTTGTTTCTCCCTGACGAAAAGCCGATCCATTGGCGCGGCACTGGCATTCGGCCGCGGAGGCGCCCGCGACCGGTAGGGAAAGCGCGACCGCCAATGCGGCGATCCCAGCGTGCCGTAACATGGTCATAACGCAATCATGTTAGCACAGACTGCGATCCGCGGTCATTGCCTGGGGCTAATGCAGCCTGGCGTTCAGGCAGGGCGCAATTTCAGATCAAGAACGACGGGGACGTGATCAGACGGCTTTTCCCAGCCGCGCGTGTGCTTTTCGACCGTGACGGATCCCAGATGGTCGGCGGCTTCTGGCGACAGCATGAGGTGATCGATGCGGATGCCGTTGTTCTTCTGCCAGGCACCGGCCTGATAATCCCAGAAGGTATAGATTCCGTCGTCCTGATTGACGGCGCGCAACGCATCGGTGAAGCCCAGAGCGCCCAGACGTCGAAAGGCCTGGCGGCTTTCCGGGCGAAAGAGAGCGTCGCCCACCCATGCGTCGGGGTTTTTCGCGTCTTCCGGCTCGGGGATGACGTTATAGTCGCCGGCCAGAACCAGCGGTTCTTCAAGCTTGAGCCGTTCGGCACTCCACTTTTCAAGCCGTTCCATCCAGCCGAGCTTGTAGGGGAATTTTTCGCTGTCGACGGGATTGCCGTTCGGTAGATAGAGCGAGACAACCCGAAGCGCGCCCCTGTCGGTGGAGAATACGCCTTCGATGAAGCGGGCCTGCTCGTCACCTTCGTCGCCCGGCAGGCCGCGATTGACCTCGTCGAAGCGTAGTTTCGAGAGGAGCGCCACACCGTTGAAGCCTTTCTGGCCGTGGGTCTCCACATGGTAGCCGAGCGCTTCGATCGGCTCGCGCGGAAAGAGCTCGTCCACGGATTTGATCTCCTGCAGGCAGGCAATGTCCGGGCTGGACTCCTCGAGCCAGTGCAGGAGGTTGTCGATGCGTGCCTTGACGCCGTTGATGTTCCAGGTAGCGATCTTCATGGGGCCCTTCCACAACTCAACTCTTTCTTAGGTGGGTCGGGAATGCGCCGCAACCGCCTTGTGCAGGATACTGACAGGTCGTGCCGTGCGATGGTCCGTTTCGGAATCAGCGCCGCCGCAGCCGAAACGGCAGGCCGGACAAGAGTGCGCGCACATAGCGTTTGCGCTGGTAGAAACCGTTCAACGATACGCGGGGGAGTGCTGTCTGAGCGTCGCGGGATGCCTGCGAAAGGAGGCCGGGCTCCGTGGTGACGGCAGCGGCAAAGCCGGCTTCCCTTGCAGCGGCGATCTCGCGCGCACCGACGGCGGACGGGTAGCCATAGGGATAGGCGAAGGTCGCTGGAGCGGCGCCCACATAGTCTCGCACCTTCCCGGCTGAGTGTATCATCTCGTGTTGCAGGCGTTGCGGACTTACCTTGCGCAGGTTTGCGTGTGTGAGTGTGTGTGCGCCAAAGCTGGCGAGGGGATCCTCCGCGAGTTCGGCAAGCGCGCCGGCATCCATTGTAAGGCGCTCGGTGATGGCCAGCGGGTCGATGCCATGGGCCCGGGCCAGTGCGTCGAGCCGGGCGACCGCCGCGTCTTCGTCTTCTGCATCGCTTACAGCGTTCGACAGCCGGTCGAACAGGCCGACCCTGTCGGCGCGGCCTTCGAGCTGGACGCGCTCATCGGCACCCCAAGGAGAAAGGTCGACACTGTTCGTTTTCATGACCAGTTCCTGCGCCGTCTTCCACCAAATCGACCTGGAGCGCTCTACAAAGCCGGATGTGAGGAAGATGGTGTAAGGAACGGCCTGACGCCGGAAAACAGGGGCGGCGAAGCGCGCATTGTCCCGATAGCCGTCGTCCAGTGTGAAGCACACGTAACGACGCGTGTCCGCAGGGTCGGAAAGTCGCTCTGGAAGCTCTTCGAGTGCGATCGGTATCAGCCCCTCTTCGCGGGCGACCCGGATGGCCTCCTCGAGGAAGGTCGGCGTTATGCTCAACCAGGCATTGGGAACCCAGCTGGCCGTGCTTTCAGGATCGACGTGATGCAGAGCGAAAATGACACCGCGTTGCGCATTGGCCAATGGCAGGCCGGCCCGCAGGGCTAGGGCAGTCCCCTCCAGGCCAGCGCGGATCAGCTCGTATCGGGCGGACCTTTTTAGAGCCTGAAGTGAGAGCATGAGGGGGCGGCGTCTTTCGATCAGAGTGGGCATGTTGCTCGTATCGGCTTCCAGGTCTTGCAGCGGTGCCGAAACAGGGATGATCCAAGCAGAAAATGCTGAAGAATTTCCTTCGGTAGATTCCTTAGTGTTTCGTGCAACTGGTGTTTGAAATCTGGCTGTCTTTCAAAAAAATATAGATAGAAGCGCCCGCGTTTGTGTCCGATGCTTGGCCAAAAAGATTTCAGGGCTTCTGAAGCACAACCGGGGAACAAGAATGACACAGACGACGATGACCGGCGGCGATCAGCTGTCGCGCGCAGACTTGAGCAATCCCGACTATACGCCGCCGCTGTTGCAGGCAGTGCCGCTTGGCATCCAGCACGTACTTGCGATGTTCGTTTCCAATGTGACACCGGCGATCATCGTGGCGGGGGCTGCCGGTTTCGGGTTTGGCTCCAACTCGCCGGATTTTCCCAACCTCATCTACATGATCCAGATGTCGATGCTGTTTGCCGGCATCGCGACCCTCTTCCAGACGATCGGTATGGGGCCGGTGGGCGGACGCCTTCCTATTGTTCAGGGCACCAGCTTCGCGTTTCTGCCGGTGATGATCCCGATTGTCGCGGGGCAGGGCGTGGCCGCCATGGGAGCGCTGATGGGCGGTGTCGTCATTGGCGGTATCTTCCACTTCTTTCTCGGCAGTTTCGTGGGACGCCTGCGTTTTGCGCTACCGCCACTCGTCACGGGATTGATCGTGCTGATGATCGGCCTGTCGCTCATTCGGGTGGGAATCCAGTATTCCGCGGGCGGTGTCCCACTGATCGGAAAGCCGGAATATGGCACTCTGCAAAACTGGAGCGTGGCGCTGGTCGTGGTGGTCGTCACGCTGCTTCTTAAATTCTTTGCGCGCGGCATGTGGTCGATCGCGGCGGTGCTGCTCGGCCTTATCGCGGGCTACGTCGTGGCGCTCGCCATGGGGATGGTGAGCTTCTCCAATGTGGGCAATGCATCGTGGGTGGCGGTTCCGGTGCCGTTCAAATGGGGCTTCGAGCTCGCCGCTCCGGCCATTATCGGCATGTGTTTCATGGCCGTCATTTCCGCTATCGAGACGGTCGGGGATGTTTCGGGAATCACCAAGGGCGGAGCGGGCCGCGAGGCGACGGAGAAAGAAATCTCCGGGGCAACCTATGCGGACGGGCTGGGAACGGCCATTGCGGGTGTTTTCGGCGGCCTGCCAAACACCTCGTTCAGCCAGAATGTCGGCCTGATTTCCATGACCGGCGTGATGAGCCGGCATGTGGTGACCTATGGTGCGATTTTCCTGATCCTGTGCGGGCTTATCCCGAAGGTGGGCGCGCTGATCTCGACGGTGCCGATCATGGTGCTCGGCGGGGGCGTGATCGTGATGTTCGGCATGGTGGCGGCAGCCGGCATCAACATGCTGGCGGATGTGAACTGGAACCGGCGGAACATGGTGATCTTCGCCGTTTCGCTGTCAGTCGGGCTGGGACTGCAGCTCGAACCGGGAGCCCTCCAGCACCTGCCGAAGACGGCGCAGATCCTCATGACCTCCGGTCTTCTGCCTGCCGCATTCCTGGCGATCGTTCTGAACCTGATCCTGCCGCAGGAGGCGGGGGCAGAGCGCGCAGGGGCAGAGCGCAATGACTGAGCGGATGCCGAGGAACAAACGGGCCCGGTGAGGGCAGCCGACGGAACACGTGAAAAAGCGCCGCGTGCTTTTGAGCTGCCCCCAGAAGTTGGTGTCCAACTTTAAGGGGTCAGTTCATTTCCACGCGGCGCTTTTTTTGAAGCCGGAGAAGATCAGATCGAGAAACTGGTTCCGCAGCCGCAGGAGGCGACGGCGTTTGGATTCCTGATCTGGAAGGACTGACCGATCAAATCGTCGACGAAGTCGATGACCGACCCGCCCATATAGACGAGCGAGAGGTCGTCGATCAACACGGTGGCTCCGTCCCGCTCGATGGCGTGGTCGTCGTCATTGCGCTGATCGGTCAGATCGAAAGCATAGGAGAAGCCAGAGCATCCGCCTCCTTCCACGGAGACGCGCAGGGCGATCTTGCCCGGTTCGTCCCTGAGGATGGTCGTGATGCGCTTCGCCGCAGCCTCGGTGAGTTCAACGCTCTTCATTTCCGTTCCCGCGTCCATGCCCATAATGGTTGTCCTGACGGTCACCTTGCGTTCGTGTTCATAGAATAGGTATGAAGCCGCAGGCGGCAAGTCAACCTGAGCGATGCGGTCGGGTTTCGGACGAGGGCAATGGCGAGCCGGAAACGGTTCGTCCGACAGGGTGTTGCGAGCAATGGACAGTGAACAGGGGTTGCAGAATATCGGTTTCGGCTATCGCCCGCGTGCCGTTTACGCAACGGACCCGGCAGCATCGCGCGGACGGCTCGTCGCGGAGCCGGAAAGCCCGACGCGCACGCCATTCCAGCGCGACCGGGACCGCATAATCCATTCGACAGCTTTTCGTCGTCTGAAGCACAAGACGCAGGTCTTCATCGCCCATGAAGGCGATCATTATCGCACACGACTGACCCATTCGATTGAAGTCGCCCAGATTGCGCGCGCGCTGGCGCGGGCGCTTTGCTGCGACGAGGATCTGGCGGAGGCCATCGCACTGGTGCATGATTTCGGCCACACCCCGTTCGGGCATACGGGGGAAGATGCGCTCGACGAGCGTATGGCACGCTGGGGCGGTTTCGACCACAATGCGCAGTCGCTGCGGATCGTGACCGAGCTTGAAAGCCGCTATGCGGAATTCGACGGTCTGAACCTTTCGTGGGAGACACTGGAAGGGCTGGTCAAGCACAATGGGCCGCTGACGAATGCCGAGGGCGAGGGGCTTGATGGTCCGGTTCCGCAGCCCATTCTCGACTATGTGGCGCGTCACGATCTGGAACTGGCCCGCTTTGCCGGTATCGAAGCGCAGTGCGCGGCGATTGCCGATGACATCGCCTATAACGCGCACGACATTGACGATGGCCTGCGCTCGGGGCTCCTGACGCTTGAAATGCTGGAAGAGGTGGGGCTGCCGGGAACGATCCTGGCGGAGGTGGCGCGCCGCTATCCCGACCTTGACCCCGTGCGTCGTGGCCATGAGCTGATGCGCCGCCAGATCACGGCCATGGTGGAGGATGTGATCGTTGCTTCGCGGGAACGGCTCCGGGCCCTGCAGCCTGCCAATGCCGATGCGATCCATGATGCGGGCTGCACAATCGTTGCGTTTTCACAGCGCATGGCCGCCGCCGAGAAGGAACTGAAGCGTTTTCTTTATGCCAATCTCTATCGTCACGAAGCGGTGGTTGCCGTCAGGGCACATGCCGACCGGATCGTGAAGGATCTCTTCGATGCCTATTTCGCCAGTCCGCGCGAGATGCCTGAGGGATGGCGGGAAGGCCTGGACGCGGTGGACGATGCGGAAAAGGCAAGGCTGGTGGCCGATTTCCTGTCGGGCATGACAGACACCTATGCGGTGAAGGAACACCGGCGCCTGTTTGACCAGACTCCTGAATTAAGCTAGTGCCAACCGCAATTCCGCCGGAGGGCGGACGACAAAGATTCATTTTTCAGGACATCGTCCATGAACATTTTCGCCGATTTCACAGATCGGGTCGCCAAGACCATTGAAGCTTTAGACCTGCGTTCCAGCAGTGGCGAGGCGCTCGACCTTTCGCGTGTGGCCGTGGAGCCGCCGCGTGATGCAAGTCATGGCGATGTGGCGACCAATGCGGCCATGGTGCTGGCAAAGACCGTTGATGAAAACCCGCGCGCGCTTGGCGAAAAGATTGCCAAGGCATTCGAGGCCGATCCTGATGTGGCAGCGGCCACGGTGGCCGGTCCGGGGTTTGTGAACCTCAAGCTCAGTGACGGCTTCTGGCAGGCGCGGCTTGGCGAAATGCTGGATCTCGGCACCGATTACGGCCGCTCGCAGATGGGCAGGGGCGAGAAGGTGAATGTCGAGTATGTTTCGGCCAACCCGACCGGGCCGATGCATGTGGGCCATTGCCGGGGCGCGGTGGTGGGCGATGCGCTCGCCAATCTCCTTGCCTTCGCGGGTTATGACGTGGCGCGCGAATATTACATCAACGATGCGGGCGTGCAGATCGACGTGCTTGGTCAGTCGGTGATGCTGCGTTACCGCGAGGCCCTGGGCGAGAAGATCGACGAAATTCCCGCAGGGCTCTATCCGGGGGACTATCTGAAGCCGCTTGGCCGGACGCTCGCCGAGGAATTCGGCACGAAACTTCTGGAGATGCCGGTCACCGAGGCGCTGACCATCGTCAAGGACAGAGCTGTCGAAAGCATGATGGCGATGATCCGCGACGACCTTGCCGCGCTCAACATTCGCCATGACGTGTTTTTCTCTGAACGCTCGCTGCATGAGGGCAATGGCGGAATGATCAGGTCGGCGATCAACGACCTGACCATGAAAGGGCATGTCTACAAGGGCAAGCTGCCGCCGCCGAAGGGGCAGAAGCCCGAAGACTGGGAAGATCGCGAGCAGACGCTGTTCCGGTCCACCGAAGTGGGGGATGACATAGACCGTCCGCTGATGAAGTCGGATGGCAGCTTCACCTATTTCGCTGCCGATGTCGCCTATATGAAAGACAAGCTGGATCGGGGCTTTGAGCATCTGATTTATGTGCTCGGCGCCGACCACAGCGGCTATGTCAAGCGGCTGCAGGCTGTGGCGCGTGCGCTCGCCGGGGACAGAGTCGATCTGACCGTGCTTCTGTGCCAGCTCGTGAAGCTGTTCCGTGGCGGCGAGCCCGTGCGCATGTCCAAGCGGGCAGGGGAGTTCGTGACCCTGCGCGAGGCGGTGGACGAAGTCGGGCGTGATCCGATCCGCTTCATGATGCTTTATCGCAAGAACGACGCTCCGCTCGATTTCGACTTTGAGAAAGTGACCGAACAGTCCAAGGACAATCCGGTCTTCTACGTCCAGTATGCGTCGGCGCGTAGCCATTCGGCGTTCCGCCAGGCGGGCGAGCAGCTCGGCGTCACCGATTTCAGCCGCGCAGAGATGAAAGCGCAGCTTGGCAAACTCACCGACGAGGGCGAAATGGCACTCGTGCGCAAGCTGGCGGAGTATCCGCGACTGATTGAAAGCGCTGCTCAGGCAATGGAGCCGCACAGGCTTGCATTCTACCTTTACGACCTGGCCAGCCTGTTCCATGCCCAGTGGAACAGAGGTAGCGAGACAGCTGACTTACGTTTTGTTAAGGTTAACGATCCAGAATTGACCCATGCCAGACTGGGTCTGGTGCAGGCAGTTCGAGATGTGTTGACATCTGGACTTGCGTTGATCGGGGCGGAGGCGCCTTCTGAGATGCGCTGACCGCATCCCGTAGGGGGTGCGGTAGTCTGTCACCTTTTGCCCACATTGCGCTGGTACCCGACAATTGTACGACGTCGCGGGCGTCTACCGAGTGTGAGTGCGGAAAAAAGCATGGCAGATCATAGCTCGAACCAACGCGCGGACAGCGCCGTTTTTTCTGAGGATGACCCTTTTGCGGAACTGACCCGCATCATGGGGCACGATCCACGGCGCGCCGAGGTGTCTGGCAGTGAAACCGAGCAGGAGGGCGATGATCTCGCACTTGAGCTCGAAAACGAACTGCTGGGCGATCTGGCGGAGTTTTCCGACGAGGTTCACGAAGAAAAGGGTGCCCAGAACGACTGGGAGCCCCGGCAATCGAGTGACTGGCGTTTCGATGTCGAGCCGGCTGCCGGTGAGGCGGTGTCGGCGCATGACGAGCCTTCGGTCGATATGGCTGCGGACATGGCCGATGAACTCGACGAAAGCTTCGCCTCCAGTTTCGAAAGCGAGATGCGCCTGGAGCCGGCTGAAGGTGTCACAGCCGTTTCTGAGCCGCAGCAGGTGGACCATCGGTCTTCCGAGCCCGCACAGGATATTGAGGGCGATGATTTCGAGCAGCATTTTTCAGAATTCGAGCTCGATGCGAGCCAGCCCTCCGCATCTGTCGGCGTCGTAGAACAGCCCCGCGATGAGCCGATTGAAGAGTCGGCAGACAGTGGCGATCTCGAATTCGGCGAGCAGGATTTCGCGCAGCTCGACAACGATCTTGAAGCTTCGCTCGCTGTCGAGGACTGGTTCAGTCCCGACGATGCAGGCGAAGATAAGGTGGATGAACCTGCGAACCCCGAGGCCTTCCACGCACATCAGTTCGATCATGTGGAGGCCGATGGGGCGGAACCGGAAAGTGCCGCAGACGATGAGCCGGCCGTCTTCGATGCTATCGAAACTGCTGGACAGCCCGACATGCCAATGGATGTCGGTTCGGCTCCAGACAGCGCCGCAAGTGCCGATCCGTTTCTTTCCCCCCAGGCGTTTGCCTCCTCAATAGCGCAGGGAGCAGAGCGTGCGAGTGCCGTCGACGGCGATGTTGCGCGCGAAGAGCACGACTTTGCCGCAAGCCTGGAGGAGCAGCTTTCTGCACAGGCCTTCGACGAGCGGGAAGCGGTCGAACCGGCGGTGCAGTCTCAGGCGGATGAGAGCGAACCGACCGACCCGACCGACCCTGCGTGGACCGTATCCGAGGTCGCCGATCAGGAGACACACGCGCCTGCCAGTGAAGATCCGGTTGAGGCATCCTTGTCTGCGCCGTTCTGGCTGCAGCCCGAAGAGCCTTCTCAGACGGTCGTTTCGGCTGGTGAGCCATCCGTGCCACACGTCGATACGGTGGACGTACCGGGCAATGAACGTGTGCAGGTGGAAGATGCCGCCCATATCCCGGAGTTTCTGAGCGAGCCAGAGCGCGCGCCGGAGGCTGAAGCCGACGATCTGGAGCGCGCCCTGGCGCGCGCTTTCGGCGACAGTGAGAGCCTGCCCGATACAGTGCCGGCAGATGGCGGCGAGGAGCCGCTCCCTGCAATGCCCGATGACGCCTATGCAGCCGCTGCCCTGCAGCCGGGTGAACCCGCTCGCGAGGATGACGATTTCGGTTTCGAGACGGCCTTTGCGGACAGTTTTCCCGAGCCGGATAGGTTTGCAGAGCAGGATGAAGCAGAAACGGCCGACAACAGAAATGCCGACGCGGCCGACGCGTTCGTGGTTTCGGACATGGCATCCTGGGATGACCCCTCCGAGCGTTTCGACGGTGCGAGCGGTGCAGCCGCTCCGGCAATGGCGGCCAGCCCTGCAGCGCGCCCGGGTCTGTTCAGCAATCGTCGCAACCTGGCAATAGCAGGCGCATTCGGTGGCATTGCGGTCCTCGCACTTGTCGGACTTTTCGCATCTGGCGGTGGCAGTGAAGACAATTCCGCGCCGGTTGTGGTCCGTGCGGATGACGAGCCGATCAAGGTGAAGCCGGACAACCCCGGCGGGCAGCAGGTACCCAACCAGGACAATCAAGTCTATCAGCGGGTTTCCGGTGCTGAGGCGGGCGACGACCCGGTGCAGGAACGGCTTGTCTCGACGGCGGAGGAGCCGGTCGACGTGCCTCAGGTGGCACCGAAGTCTGAAGAGCGTCTGGTGCCGGGCGCGGACGATTCGGTGTCTCCGACCAGCGAGCCGGTGACAGCAATGACGCCGCGCCGCGTCCGCACCATGGTGGTGCGGCCGGACGGCACGATTGTGCCCCGTGAGCCGGAAGCTCCGGCACAGGATGCAGATGTTGCGTCGGGCACTGGCAGTGATGCTCAAACGGTTCAGGAGAGCCCGGCGGTCAATGCACAGCAGCAGGCGAACCTGGAATCCACGCCCGATGCACGCCTGGCGGCGACCGATCAGGCGGGTGACGCAACAGGTGATACGGATGCTGTGGCGACAAATGTTCCGGCTACGGCGCCTGTTCCCACATCACGGCCCGCAGCGCCGCCGGCGCAGCCCCAGCAGCCTGTAGCCGAAAGAACGCAGCCCGCCCAGGTGGCGGCCGCTCCGAGCCAGCCGGCACAACCTGTCGCGCAGGCACCGGTAACCTCGGGTACGGACGGCTGGTCGGTGCAGATTTCCTCGCAGCCGACCGTGGAAGCCGCGCAAAAGTCTTATCAGGATATGGCGCAGCGCTATGGCGGCCTTCTGACCGGAAAGGGTGTGAACATCGTCAAGGCGGATATAGCCGGAAAGGGCACGTACTACCGTGTGCGTATTCCCTCGGCTTCGAAGGATGACGCGATCCGGCTGTGTTCACAGCTCAAATCCGCTGGAGGAAGCTGCTTCGTTTCGAAGTAAGGCCCAGAAAAAATACGCAAAAACCGCCGTCATCGTGCGGCGGTTTTTGTTTTCTTTTCCAGATTCGCGTGCCCGGCTATCCTGACGACATGAGCGAATCAAAATCCATGATCCTCGGAGCGACGGGGAAAGAACTGACGGCGGATGAAATCGCCTTCTATCGCGGTGAGCGGCCGTGGGGCTTTATCCTGTTTGCGCGCAATGTCAGCGAGCCCGCACAGTTGAGCGACCTCGTCGCGTCCATGCGCGACAGTGTCGGCAGGCCGGATGCGCCGGTTTTCATCGATCAGGAAGGGGGCAGGGTGCAGCGCATCCGCCCGCCCATGGCAGGCAGCTATCCGACGGCCTCCGAACTCGGCCGCATCTACGCGAAAAGCCCGGAAGCGGGACTGCGCGCGGCCTGGCTGATGTCGCGCCTGCATGCGATGGACCTCAGACGCTATGGGATCACGGCGGACTGCCTGCCGGTGCTCGACGTCCCCATTGCAGGGGCGCATGATGTGATTGGCGATCGCGCCTATGCGCATGACCCGCAGACGGTGATTGCACTTGGACGCGCTGCGAGCGAGGGGCTGATGGCGGGCGGTGTTCTGCCGGTGATGAAACACATGCCGGGCCACGGGCGTGCCTTTTCCGACAGCCACAAGGCGCTTCCCGAGGTGACGGCCCCGCTGGACGCTTTGCGCGCACACGATTTCGTGCCGTTCAAGGCGCTGGCGGACCTGCCGATGGCGATGACTGCGCATATCGTCTTCCATGCGGTCGATCCCGAGCGTCCGGCAACGACATCCAGGAAGGTGGTGCGCGACATCATCCGAGGCGAGATCGGCTTCGACGGGCTCCTGATGAGCGATGACGTGTCGATGCACGCACTTTCTGGGGATTTCTCTGAACGGGCGGAAGCAATCCTTGCGGCGGGCTGCGATCTCGTCCTTCACTGTCATGGCATTATGCCGGAAATGCAGGCTGTTGCCGAAAAGGCGCCTGAATTGTCGGGCAAGAGCCTGGAGCGGGCCAATCGTGCTCTGGCCTGCCTGAAACCGGGGGACGATACGGAAGAATTGACCGCACGCGCGGAATTCGAGGAGTGCTTCGCGGCGGTCGCCTGACGATAAGGGTCAATGACGCTTGGCGCAGAACGCTGAAAAATCGGCCGTCAAACCGGCACCCATGGACAAGCTGTGGGACGATCAGGCAAAGGAGCATGGTGTCTCCGAGCCTGCGCTGACGGTTGACGTCGACGGTTTTGAAGGTCCGCTCGACCTGCTTCTGCATCTGGCGCGCACGCAGAAGGTGGACCTCGCGCGCATTTCCGTTCTTGCCCTTGCCGAGCAATATATCGCCTTCATCGAAAAAGTGCGCAAGATGCGACTGGAACTGGCGGCCGACTATCTGGTGATGGCGGCCTGGCTCGCCTATCTGAAGTCGCGCCTGCTGATCCCCAAGAAGCCTGAGGATGAAGAGCCGACCGGCGAGGAAATGGCAGCGCTCCTGCAGTTCCGGCTGAAGCGGCTCGAGGCGATGCGCGATGCGGCGGCGCGGCTTGTCAACCGCAACCGGCTGGGCCGGGATGTGTTTGCCCGCGGCATGCCCGAACAGGTGATTGTGCAGAGGGAAAGCGCTTTTACCGCGTCTCTTTACGACCTGCTGACCGCCTATGCGGCGCAGCGTCAACGGCGCGCCGTGACGAATGTGCGCATTGCCAAGCGGGGCGTCTGGTCGCTCAAGCAGGCACGCGAAATCCTGGTGCGGATGATCGGTGATTTCGGCGACTGGACGGCGCTGGATCATTTCCTGATCCGCTATATGACGCGTGCGGAGGAACGGGCGACCGCCACTGCAAGCGCGTTTGCCGCCTCTCTCGAACTGGTGCGGGAAGGGGCCCTTGAAATACGGCAGCAGGAGCCTTTCGCGCCCCTCTATATGCGCACGGGCAAGAAGGCCCCGGCCAGCCTGTTTGAGAATGCCGATGACTGAAAACAGCAATGTGGTTCCGTTTGCCGCCAGTGAGGGCGAGCAGGAGACCGAGGCACGCGAGGTGCGCTCACCGCACCTGCTCGAGGCCAAACGCATGGTGGAGGCGATTGTTTTTGCCAGTGCCGAGCCTGTGCCTGAAAAGGTGCTGGCGGAACGTTTGCCCGATGGAACGGACATTGCTGAAGCCCTGAAGGAACTGCAGGGCGAGTATGAAAAGCGCGGGGTGAACCTCGTTCGCGTCGAAAACAGCTGGGCCTTTCGAACAGCAAGCGACCTCTCGTTCCTCATGAACCGGAACGCTGTCCAGCAGCGCAAATTGTCGCGTGCCGCGCTCGAGATGCTGGCGGTGATTGCCTATCACCAGCCCGTAACACGCGCCGAGATTGAAGAGATTCGCGGTGTCGAAACGTCCAAGGGTACACTCGACATTCTGCTCGAGACGGGCTGGGTCAAGATGCGCGGCCGCCGTCGCACACCGGGGCGCCCGGTAACCTATGGAACCAGCACGGAATTTCTGGATCACTTTGGGCTGACGGAGCTGCGCGATCTGCCGGGCATTGACGAATTGAAGGGGGCCGGGCTGCTTTCCGCCAGAATGCCGGCCAACTTCTCGGTGCCGCAGCCAATGACCGATCCGGACGAACTCACAGAAGATGAAGATCCGCTGACGGATATCGACCTGGAAGAACTTGGTCTGTTGACACCGCTCGCTGAGGATGATTGACGGAAGTCCTGCGGGACAGGGGCCGCCTGCGATCCATCCAGGGATACCGGTGCATGGACATTAAGAAGCAAAGTTCGGCGCGTGGAACGGCCGGCGTGAGCTTCGCGGCGCGTCTTTCCTTCCAGAATATCAGCCATTCCTATGCTTCGGGAGCGCAGACGCTCAGGGACGTGTCTCTCTGCGCGGAGCCTGGTGAGGTGCTTTGCCTTCTTGGGCCTTCGGGTTCCGGCAAGACGACGCTGCTCCGGATTGCCGCCGGCATCGAGGCGCAGCGCTCGGGCCAGGTGTTTTTAAATGAGCGGGAGATTGCCGGGCCTGATGTTTTTCTGCCGCCGGAGAAGCGGTCAATCGGTCTGGTGTTTCAGGATTTTGCGCTATTTCCGCATCTGACCATTCTCGACAATGTGCGTTTTGGACTGACCGCGCTTTCAGGCGAGGAAGCACGCAGGGAAGCGACGATCGCGCTGGAGCGGGTTGGGCTGGAGGGGTACGCCAATGCCTATCCGCATGTTTTGTCCGGCGGTGAGCAGCAGCGTGTCGCGCTGGCACGCGCTTTGGCGCCGCGCCCGGCCGTACTCCTGATGGATGAACCATTCTCGGGCCTCGACTCACGCCTGAAGGACAGTGTGCGTGCGGAAACGCTGTCCATCCTGCGGCAAAGCCGGGCCACCGCAGTGGTGGTGACGCATGACGCCGAAGAAGCGATGCGCATGGGCGACCGGATCGCCCTCCTCAAAGGAGGAGAGCTAGTGCAGGTGGGAACCGCCGAAGAGCTATACCACCGGCCAGCCGATCTCTTCGTTGCCGGCTTCTTTTCGGAGATCAACGAGTTTGACGGGCAGGTGCACGCCGGCAGCGTGGAAACGCCTCTGGGGCGCTTTCCCGCGGGCGGGCTTGAGGAAGGGGCCGATGCGACGGTGGCCGTGCGTCTTTCCGGTTTTCAGGTGGACCAAGAGCGCGGTTCCGTGCCGGCGCGCATCGTTTCGCGCCGCTTCCTCGGCGTGGTGGAATTCCTCGAACTTGCGATACCGGGGGCTGACCGGCATGTGCGGGCGCGCGTGCGGTGCGGACAGTTGCAGCCGGGCGTGCGGGACATTTGGCTGAACGTGGTTCCGACCGATGTTCTCGTATTCGCGAGACAATCGTTTGAAACATCGCGCGAAAGCGCATAAATCAAATCAATGGCAATTGGTGAAAGAGACTGATCATGGGTTCCTTTTCAATCTGGCACTGGCTTATCGTGCTCGTCGTGGTGCTGCTTCTCTTCGGACGCGGCAAGATCCCCGAGCTGATGGGCGACATGGCCAAGGGCATCAAGAGCTTCAAAAAGGGCATGTCCGATGATGATGAGGACACGACCAAGACGGTCGAACATCAGGCCGATGAGCCGGTGAAGGACGCGAGCAAGCCGAGCAAGAAGAAGTCCGGCTGATTCGCTGCGTTTCGCGCGGCGATTCCACTTCCCGCTATCCGTTCCGGTGACCTATGTTTGATCTTGGCTGGCCCGAAATCATGGTGATCGCCATCGTCCTGATCGTCGTGGTCGGGCCGAAGGACCTGCCGCGCATGTTGCGCACTTTTGGGCGTACGACGTCCAAACTGCGCACCATGGCCGGCGATTTTCGCAAGCAGTTCGATGAAGCGCTGCAGGAGGCGGAGCTTGATGACGTCAAATCCCTCGTGGATGACGCACGCAAGCTCGATCCGCGCAACGAGATCAAGAAACATCTCAACCCGATCGAGAAGGTGGGGCAGGAGATACGCTCCGGGCTCGATGCGGCGATGAAGCCGCAGGCGGCGAAATCGGGCGCGCCGGCGTCAAAGGAGCCGCATGCGACGGAGCCGGCCAAGGCGGGTGCAACCCGCATGCCGGGTGAGGCGAAGCCCAAGGCCACGGCCAAGCCCCGCACGGCGCGGAAAACGGCAGCGAAGCCGAGGGCGACCAAAACAGCGGCAACGAAGCCCGCGACGACGGCCAAGCCAAAAGCGGCCAGCAAGACGAAAACGGCGGGTGCGGCGAAGCGTGGTCCGGCGAAGAAGACCAGCGGAGCCAAGCCGTGAACGCCGAACGTGACGACGACATCGATCAGTCTTCCGCACCGCTGATCGACCACCTGATCGAGCTCCGCTCGCGCCTGATGTGGGCGCTTGCCGGTTTTTTTGTGGCCTTCCTCGTCTGCTTCTTCTTTGCCAAGCAGATTTTCAATCTGCTGGTTATCCCGTTTCAGTGGGCAACCCAGTGGGCGGGACTCGACGCGGACAAGGTGGACCTTATCTACACCGCGCCGCAGGAATTTTTCTTCACCCAGATCAAGCTTGCCATGTTCGGCGGTCTGGTGCTCGCCTTTCCGGTGATCGCCATGCAGGTCTATAAATTTGTGGCGCCGGGCCTCTACCGCAATGAGCGCCGGGCCTTCATGCCGTTCCTGATCGCTTCGCCTATTCTGTTCTTGATTGGCGCGGCGCTTGTCTATTTCTTCTTCACGCCGATGGTGATGTGGTTCTTCCTGTCCATGCAGCAGGTGGGGCCGGACAACACTGTGCAGATCTCGCTGCTGCCCAAGGTTTCCGAATATCTCGGGCTCATCATGACGCTGATCCTCTCCTTCGGGCTGGTGTTCCAGCTTCCGGTGGTGACGACGCTGATGGCGCGGGTGGGGCTTCTCACCTCGACGGGGCTTGCCGACAAGCGCAAATATGCGATCGTGGCGGCCTTTGTGGCGGCGGCGATCCTGACGCCGCCCGATCCGGTGAGCCAGATCGGTCTTGCGCTTCCGACCATCCTTCTCTACGAAATTGCCATCTGGGCCGCCCGTATGGTCGAGCGCCAGCGCGAGAAGGAAAAGACCGCGCAGGACGAGACCGACGAAGCGGACCAGCCGACCGCCTAGATTTGCAGGCTTTCCTGTCGCGTTCGAGGCGGTTCACCGCAATCTCTCCGCGATTGGAAATCTGACATGCTCGACATCAAATGGATTCGCGAGAACCCGCAGGCGCTGGACGAAGCGCTGAAGAAGCGCGGCGCGGACCCTGAAAGCGCAAAACTTCTTGCGCTCGACGAAGCGCGCCGCCAGCACCTGACAAAGCTGCAGGAAGCGCAGGAGCGCCGCAATGCCGCCTCCAAGGACATTGGCAAGGCGATGGCCTCCGGCGACAAGGAACTTGCCGAGAAGCTGAAGCGGAGGGTTTCCCTAGAGAAGGCCGAACTGCAGTTAAACGAAACAAAGGCTCGTGACATTGATCTGGAGCTGAACGACGCGCTGGCGCGCATTCCCAATGTTCCGCTCGACGATGTGCCGGTTGGCGCTGACGAGAACGACAATGTGGAAGTGCGCAAACATGGCGAGCCGAAGCGCGCCAACTGGGCCAGGGAGCATTTCGAGATCGGCGAGGCGCTCGGCCAGATGGATTTCGAGCGCGCGGCGAAGCTTTCGGGCGCGCGCTTCACGGTGCTTTCCGGGCAGCTTGCCCGTCTGGAGCGTGCGCTTGGGCAGTTCATGCTCGACCTGCACACGCAGGAGCATGGCTATACGGAAGTGCAACCGCCGCTTCTCGTGCGCGACGATGCGATGTTTGGCACCGGGCAGTTGCCGAAGTTCAGCGAGGACCTGTTCCGTGCAGGCGATGATCACTGGCTGATCCCGACGGCGGAAGTCTCGCTCACCAATCTGGTGCGCGAGGAAATTCTCGATGGCGAAAAGCTGCCGCTGCGCTTCACCGCGTTGACGCCGTGCTTCCGTTCGGAAGCGGGGTCTGCGGGACGCGATACGCGCGGCATGCTGCGCCAGCACCAGTTCTATAAGGTCGAGCTTGTCTCGATCACCGATGCCGAAAGCGCGATTGACGAGCATGAGCGCATGACGGCCTGTGCCGAGGCCGTGCTCAAAAAGCTCGACCTTCCCTTCCGCACCATGGTGTTGTGCACCGGCGACATGGGTTTTGGTGCACGCAAGACCTACGATCTGGAAGTGTGGCTTCCGGGGCAGAACGCCTATCGTGAGATTTCGTCCTGCTCGGTCTGCGGCGATTTTCAGGGGCGGCGCATGAATGCGCGCTACCGGGTTGCGGGCGAGAAGCAGACGCGCTTCGTGCACACGCTCAACGGCTCGGGAACGGCGGTCGGGCGGGCTCTGATCGCGGTTCTGGAGAATTACCAGAACGAGGACGGCAGTGTCACGATACCGTCAGCGCTGAAACCCTATATGGGCGGCCTGGAGAAAATCGAAGCATTAGAGGACTGAGACTTTGCGCATTCTGTTGACCAATGACGATGGCATTCACGCGGAAGGACTGGCGACGCTGGAGCGGATCGCCCTCACGCTGAGCGACGATGTGTGGGTGGTGGCACCCGAGACCGACCAGTCGGGCTTTGCCCATTCGCTGTCATTGTCCGAGCCGCTCAGAATGCGCAAGATCGATGACCGGCATTTTGCGCTGCGCGGCACGCCCACCGATTGCGTGATCATGGGCGTGCGGCACGTGATGGACACGCCGCCGGACCTGATCCTTTCGGGCGTGAACAATGGAACCAACATTGCCGACGACGTGACCTATTCCGGCACGGTGGCCGGCGCAATGGAGGGGACGCTTCTTGGCATTCCGTCCTTTGCACTGAGCCAGGCCTACGATTTCACCGATGAGAGCCGCTATATTCCTTTCGCTACGGCAGAGGCTCTTGCGCCGCCGATCCTGAAGAAGCTGATCGAGCGGCCCATGCCCGAGGGGGTGCTGGTCAACATCAACTTCCCCAATTGCGCGCCGGAAGAGGCCAAGGGCACTCTGGTAACGGCACAGGGCAAGATGGTGCACGGGCTCAACGTGGAAGAACGCCGCGACGGGCGAAACTATCCCTATTACTGGCTGCGTTTCGGGCGCAAGCAGGCCGACATCCGCCAGGGCAGCGATCAGGCGGCGGTGCGCGACGGTTATGTTTCGGTCACGCCGCTGCATCTTGACCTGACGGCGCACGAGGTGCGCGACCAACTGGCCAAGGCACTGGCATGAACGAGCCGGGGCAGGAGCGCGAGAGCTTTGCCGCCTTCATGCTGCGCATGCGCGCGAGCGGGGTCGGCGGCAAGGAGCTTTTCGCTGCGATGGAGGCGACGCCGCGCGGCAGCTTCCTGCCTTCGGAATGGCACGCGCTCGCCTGGTCGGACCGCATGGTGCCGATTGCCTGCGGCGAGGCCATGGAGGGCTGCGACCTGCAGGCGCAGGTGATCGATGCACTGGCGCTTTCATCCGGGCTTCGGGTTCTCGAAATCGGCACGGGCTCCGGGTTTACCGCCGCCGTGATGGGGCGACTGGCGGGGAGGGTGCTCACTCTCGACCGCTACCGGACGCTGGTGGCGGAGGCGCAAATGCGCTGGGAACAGCTGGGCATCACCAATGTGGTTGCCCGCCATGCCGACGGCATGGACGGGGCTGCTGGCGACGGGCCGTTCGACCGAATCGTTTCCTGGGCCGCATTCGACGAATTGCCGCGGCGTTTTGTCGACCAGCTCTCGACAGGCGGTATCATGATCGCGCCGATCGGCCCTGGAAATGATATTCAGACGATTGCGAAGCTGGAGAAGGTTGGCAGTCGTTTCGAGCGCACAGACCTTGCAGATGTGCGTCTTCAACCGCTGGTCAAGGGAGCTGCGGAAGCGATCTGACTGTGTGGCTCGTTGCGCTTACCTGCAATTTCCGCGCGCGGCTTAACCGCTGAGTAACATTAACGCGATTTAATTGCCCGTGTTCAGGTATTGGGTACGCGGGTAGTCAAATGCGTTGTATTGCACGGAATTTCGATCGCGCGCTTCTGCGCGGAGCAGCCGTCATCTTGATAGGCGGCGTGGCGGCAGGATGCAGTTCCGATCTATCGCGCTTCAAGTCCAGCGATTTTGCCGACGCACGGTCGACGAACCGCAGCGTCGCCATGGCACCTGCAAGCCAGCCCTATCCGGGCGATGTCGGCGCGGGTCTCGACAATACCTACACCGGCTCGATCAGCAGGCAGGGCGGTGGCCCGCGGCCGTCGGCTTCCGTTGGAGGGGCGATGCGGCAGCCGCTGCCCGCCCCCACGAATACCGCTGCACGCGCTGCAACACGACCCGTCGATCTGACCACCTCCGGTGTCGCCCGTAGCAGTGTGCAGCGCCAGCCCATCGCCGCGCCGTCGCAGCCGGCGCCGGTCGTTGCAGCCGCTCCTGCGCCGCAGCTTGACCGGACGCCGACCGGTTCCGTGACCCGCCAGCCGGCTCAGGCCCAGGCGCCTGTGCGCAGTGGCAACAGCGGCGATAGCGGCTGGAGCAATGTGGGCGGCACCACAATCACCGTGCGTGAGGGCGAGACGGCCTACAATCTGTCGCGGCGCTTCGGGATTCCGGTCGCGGCGATCCTCAGCGCCAACAATCTTTCAAGCGCCTCCGAGCTGAAGGCCGGGCGGAAGATCGTCATCCCGACCTATGTCTATTCGCGGCGCGCCCCGGTTTCGGCACCGGACAATGACGCGCGTGCGCAGCAGCAGGCTGTGCGTCAGCCGATCCCGAACGAACCGGAACCGCAGCGTGAACCGCAGGAGCGCCTCGCTGTTCTGCGCGAAACGCCGCGGCCCAAACCGCGCCCGCAGGGTGCGGAGACCAGCAACGCGACTGCAGGCACCAATAGTGCAAGCCAGGTGCCTTCGCAGGCCGGCACCGGCGCGGGCGGTTCCTACACGGTTGTTTCAGGCGACACGCTTTACGGCATCGCCCGCAAGACGGGAGCGAGTGTCGCCAACATCAAGGCAGCGAACGGCCTCTCGGATGGATATCTGCGGGTCGGCCAGACGCTGGCCATTCCTTCGGGCAATGTCAGCCAGCCCACCCGGGTGGCGAATGCCTCCAGCGGCGTTGACCGGACAACGACGAGCGCGACGACACGTGAACCCGCGCAGGTCGTGAAGACGTCGGCCCCACAGGCAACGTCCTCCACGCAGACCCAGGTCGCGGCGGTTGCGACGCAGAGCAGGGATGTCGCGCCGGATTCGACCGGAATCGGCAAGCTGCGCTGGCCGGTGCGCGGGCGGATCGTTTCCGATTTCGGCAACACATCCGGCTCGGCCCGCAATGACGGCATCGACATCGCGGTTCCGGCGGGTACGCCGGTGAAGGCAGCTGAGAACGGCGTGGTGATTTATGCCGGCGATGGTCTCAAGGAGTTTGGCAACACGGTGCTCGTGCGCCATGACAACGGCATGGTCACGGTCTACGGGCATGCCAGTGCGCTTCGGGTCAAACGGGGCGAGAAGGTGCGGCGTGGACAGGAAATCGCGCTTTCGGGCATGAGCGGCAGTGCCGACCGCCCGAAACTGCATTTCGAGGTGCGCAAGGACGCGACGCCCGTCAACCCGAGCGGCTATCTGGAATAAGCGTTCCCTGAATAACGAGAAAAAGCTGCGGCCTGCCAGACCTCCGGTCAGGCCGCCTCTTTGACCCGCCCGTGAGGGCGGGTCTTTTATTTTTGACCCGCCCGTGAGGGCGGGTCTTTTATTTATGTATCCAGCCGTTTGCCGAGACGTCCGGCGAGGTCCTGAATGAACTGCCAGGCGACACGGCCTGAACGGCTGCCGCGCGTGGTTGCCCATTCGAGCGCTTCGGCGCGCAGGGTTTCCGGGGCGATCTCGAGGCCGAAATGGGCGACATAGCCGTCGATCATCGCCAGATAGTCGTCCTGGGAACATTTGTGGAAACCGAGCCAGAGCCCGAAACGATCCGACAGAGAGACCTTTTCCTCGACGGCTTCCGATGGGTTGATGGCCGTGGAGCGTTCATTCTCGATCATGTCGCGGGGGAGGAGGTGGCGCCGGTTGGAGGTGGCGTAGAGAATGACGTTGGCTGGCCGGCCTTCGACCCCGCCCTCCAGCGCCGCCTTGAGAGACTTGTAGGACGTGTCGTTCTGATCGAAGGACAGATCGTCGCAGAACAGGATGAAGCGGAAGGGGGCGGCTTTCAACAGTGCCATGAGCTGGGGGAGGGTCTCGATATCCTCCCGGTGAATCTCGACCAGCTTCAGCGGCGCCTGCCCGCTTGCCGCGGTGCGGTTGACCTCGGCGTGCACCGCTTTCACCAGTGACGACTTGCCCATGCCGCGCGCGCCCCACAAAAGCACATTGTTGGCTGGCAGGTCCCTGGCAAAACGGTCGGTGTTGTCGGAGAGAATGTCGCGCACGCGGTCAACGCCGCGGATGAGGCCGATGTCCACCCGATTGACGTTTTCAACGGGTTCAAGCGCCCTGCGATCGGCCTGCCAGACAAAACAGTCGGCTCTGTCGAAGCGGGGAGGAACCGTCGGGGCGGGCCCGAGCCGCGCAACGGCTTCAACCAGCCGGTCCAGTTTTTCAGACAACGCTTCAATGGTTTTGTCGGACATGGTTTCCTCACGATGGCACATACGACTGCGATTAGCGTACCGTACGGTACGGTTCTTTCATAGAGCCGGGCAATTTGCAAGCCGGGAAGGAGGGGCTGCGGTACCGAGCGGGGGTCTGGGGGGCACATGCGTTCAGAAGTGCGTGCGCAGAGACCGGGAACAGTTGCAATGGAGAGGCGAAAGTCTATATTCCGGCCACATTTATGACCAGCCGGCTCTACGGCACATATCAGGAGTTTTCGATGTTCATCACCCCGGCATACGCACAGGCTGGCGCAGGCGGAACGCCCGACATCCTTGTCAGCATCCTGCCCTTCGTCCTGATCTTCGTGATCATGTATTTCCTTATAATCCGCCCACAGCGCCAGCAGATGAAGAAGCGCTCCGAAATGCTCGCCGCAGTGCGTCGCGGTGACACGGTGGTGACGGGCGGTGGCCTGGTCGGCAAGGTGACGAAGGTCATCAACGACGCCGAACTCGAAATCGACCTTGGCGGCGGAAACAAGGTGACGGCCATGCGCGCAATGCTCGCCGAAGTGCGGGTGAAGGGCGAACCGGTGGCAGACAACAGCCAGGCCGCCAAGAAATAACCGCAATATGACGTGATTGCCGGGAAGGGCCGGCAAACGGCCCTTCCAAACTGAACCGACGAGGCCCCATGCTACATTTCTCGCGCTGGCAAACGATCCTCATATGGCTGGCTGTGGCGCTTGGCGTCGCCTATGCGGCGCCGAATATCATTCCGCCATCCTATTTGTCCTCGATGCCGAGCTGGGCGCCTTCGCGGCCGATGACCCTGGGTCTCGACCTTCAGGGCGGTTCGCACATTCTTCTGCAGATCGAAAAGCAGGAACTGATCGAAGAGCGCATCGTCACCACGCGTGACGACATTCGCCGCCTGCTGCGCGAGAAACGGATCGGCTATACGGGCCTGACGGGCTCGGGCCAGAGCGTGCAGGTGCGTATCCGCGATGCGGGTCAGGTTGAAGAAGCCAAGGAGGCGCTGCGCGAGCTGACGCAGCCGGTCAATTCGGGCCTCTTCAGCGGCGGCACGGTGACCGAGCTTCAACTGACGGAGCCGGAACCGGGCTTGCTGCGCTATTCGCTGACGGAAGAGGGCATCAACTACCGAATCTCGTCTGCGCTGTCGCAGTCGATCGAGGTGGTGAGCCGCCGCGTCAATGAACTGGGCACGACCGAGCCGATCATTCAGCGGCAGGGCGATGACCGCATTCTCGTACAGGTGCCGGGCCTGCAGGATCCGCAGCGCCTGAAGGACATTCTCGGCCAGACTGCCAAGCTGACTTTCCAGATGGTGGACCAGTCGATGCCAGTGCAGGAAGCGATCAATGGCCGCCCGCCCATCGGCACGACAATCAAGTATTCCGTGGACGACCCGCCCGTTCCCTACCTGATCGAGGACCGGGTGATCGTTTCGGGTGAAAACCTCGTGGACGCGCAGGCGACATTCGATCAGCGCACCAATGAACCGGTGGTCAGCTTCCGCTTCGACACCAAGGGTGCGACAAGGTTCGGCCAGGCGACGCAGGAGAATGTCGGGCGCCTTTTCGCCATCATTCTCGATGACCAGGTTATCTCCGCACCGCAGATCCGCGAACCCATCCTGGGCGGTACCGGGCAGATTTCAGGAAGTTTTGACGTGCAGTCGGCCAATGATCTGGCCGTTCTTCTGCGTGCCGGTGCACTTCCGGCGACCCTGACCATCATCGAAGAGCGCACCGTCGGGCCAGGCCTTGGCCAGGATTCCATCGATGCCGGCAAGATCGCTGCAATGATCGGCGCCGCGCTCGTGGTGCTGTTCATGATCGCAGCCTATGGCCTGCTTGGCGTGTTTGCCGTGGTGGCGCTTGCGGCCAACGTAACGATGATCGTCGCCATACTGTCTGCGCTGGGAGCAACGCTGACGCTTCCGGGTATTGCCGGTATCGTGCTGACGATCGGTATGGCGGTGGATTCCAGCGTGCTCATTTTCGAGCGCATACGCGAGGAACGGGCCGGGGGACGTTCGCTGATCCAGGCGGTCGATACGGGTTTCTCCAAGGCGCTGGCCACCATTGTCGACGCCAATGTGACGACGCTGATTGCGGCGATCATCCTGTTTTATCTTGGATCGGGCCCGATTCGCGGATTCGCGGTCACACTCGCCATCGGTATTGCCACGACGGTGTTCACCGCCTACACGCTGACGCGCTGGATCGTGGCCGACTGGGTGCGTCGCCGCCGCCCCAAGGAGCTGCCGCGCACACCACTGCGTTTCGTGCCCGATGGCACCAGCATCGGCTTCATGAAGCTGCGCCGCGTGACCTTTACGCTTTCGGCCATCGCTTCGATTGCGGCCGTCGCGCTCTTCATGACCATCAACATGAACTACGGCATCGACTTCAAGGGTGGTTCGTCGATCGAGGTCCAGTCCCGCGAGGGACCAGCGGACATCGGCGATATCCGGGCGCGTCTGTCCGATCTGAACCTTGGCGAAGTTCAGGTTCAGGAGTTTGGCGATCCGCGCGAAGTGCTGATCCGCGTTCAGGCGCAGGACGGTGGCGAGAATGCCGAGCAGTCCGTGATCGCCAAGGTGCGGGGGGAACTGGAGGATGCCTATGAGTTCCGCCGCGTTGAAGTGGTGGGACCAACGGTGTCAGGCGAACTGGCGCGGGCCGGCACGATTGCCGTGCTTGTCTCGCTGATGGCGATCCTGATCTATATCTGGCTGCGGTTCGAGTGGCAGTTCGCCGTGGGTGCGATCCTGGCAACGCTGCACGATGTGATCATGACCGTCGGGTTCTTCGTGATTACCGGAATAGAGTTCAATCTTTCGAGTATCGCGGCGATCCTGACAATTGTCGGCTACTCACTGAACGATACGGTGGTCGTCTATGACCGCGTGCGCGAGAACCTCAGACGGTTCAAGAAGATGCCGCTGCCGGAGCTTCTGAACCTGTCGATGAACCAGACCCTGTCACGCACCATCATGACTTCCGTGACAACGCTTCTGGCGCTTGCGGCTCTCTTCGTCTTCGGTGGCGAGGTCATTCGCTCCTTTACGGCGGCCATGATCTTCGGCGTGGTGATCGGCACCTATTCGTCGATCTTCATCGCCGGTCCGTTGCTGATCCTGTTCCGCATGCGCTCAACCGGAGCACTCGGTGCGGAGCAGGGCGGCGATGACGCAACCGGTTCGGAGACGACCGGACAGTTGCCGGCCAAGTGATGGCGGGCGGTATCGAAATCCGCACGGCCCATTTTCCGGGCCGCGCGCCGATCGATGCCTACGGCAATGGCGGGTTTCGCTTTGCCGACATGTCGCATCGCGGCTCGATCCTGTGTCTGCCCTCGGGGATACATGGATGGGATGTGAGCAGCTTCGGTGATGTGGGGGAGGCCGATCTTGCCCGCCTGCTGGACGAAGCCGCTGAATTCGACATCCTTCTCGTGGGGACAGGCGATACGCTGATCCCGATGCCCCCGCAGATGCGCAGGAGCTTCCGCGAGGCCGGCGTGGCGGTGGAGACCATGGCCACGGGCGCGGCGGTGCGGACCTACAACGTGCTTCTCGCAGAGGATCGTACCGTGGCTGCGGCGCTGATCGCCGTCGACTGAGATGGCAGAGGTGGAGCCATTCGTCGTTTCCTTGGTGCGGGAGGCCGATCCGGACCGCTACCTCTCCGTTCTTTATGCTCCAGAAGACAAACGCGCGGCGCTTTTCGCGCTCTACGCGTTCAATGCCGAGGTGGCTGGAATCCGTGACCGCGTGAGCGAGCCCCTGCCGGGGGAGGTGCGGCTGCAGTTCTGGCGCGATGTGCTGACGGCGGACGCTGCGCCGGAAAGCTCACCGCTTGCGGTCGCGCTGCTCAATGCGATCCGCAGCCACCAGCTTCCCGTTCAGCCACTGCTCGACCTTCTGGAAGCGCGCAGCTTCGATCTTTATGACGACCCCATGCCGAGCCGGAACGATCTGGAAGGATATTGCGGCGAGACGGCGTCTGCGTTGATCCAGCTTGCCGGGCTGGTGCTCGATACGTCTGCCGCGATGCGGTTTTCCGAAGTCTCGGGGCATGCCGGCTGTGCGCAGGCCATTGCCGGGCTTCTGCGCATGCTGCCGATCCACCGCAGGCGCGGGCAGTGCTACATCCCGGGCGACCTTCTTGATGCTGCCGGGACCACGCGCGAAAACCTGTTGAATGGACAGGACAGGGCGGGCTCGGCGCGCGCGCTTGCCGCCATGATCGCACTGGGCAGGCACCACGTTGCCAGGTTCGAGGAGGGGGCGAGAGATCTGCCTGCTACGCTGCGCCCTGCCTTCCTGCCGGCGGGCCTTTCGAAGACGTATCTCGATCGTCTCGAAGCCAAGGGGGAAGCAGCCCTGAATGAAATCGTGACGCTGGCGCAATGGCGGCGGCACTGGCTGATGTTCAGGCATGCCACAAAGGGTTGGGGATAAGCCTTCGGAAGCGCTGCCTAAATTGTACCGCGCTTTCATGATCCTGATTGTGCAAAGGTTCGTTCCGGGGGAAAGTTTTTGGTAGAACAACTGAACGACGCTCATGCGAGCACCGGCTGGCTCGCCTCATCGCGGGAGGCGATTGCCGCCATGGGAGATGCGTTGTCGCGCTTTCCCGTCACGGTGATCTTCCTCTTTCTGATGGCGCTACAGGCCAACGCGATGGTCGCCGATATCGATCTCGCTCCGGTCTGGATTCCGGATTCGGTGCGAGACGAAGACCTGCTTCTGGCATTGCTCGCAGCGGTGTTTGCCTCATTCGCCGCAACACTTCTCGCGCAGGCATGGCGTTTGTCCGCTTTGATCGCGTCCCTGCTGGCGTTGCTCGCTGGCGTGGCCGCCTTCACCGTGATGTGGCCGACTATGGCGGACCGCACGGTGGAATGGGCGTTTCTTGCTTCGCTGATGGCGCTGGTGCCGATCGCGCCATTTGCGGGGAGGGGATCGGGAAATGCGTTCTGGATGTTCACGGCGCGGCTTGCCTTTGCCGCCGCACTCGGCCTTCTGGCCTTCGTGCTGTTTGGCGGTGGCATTTCCGCCATTCTGGCAAGCCTCACCCATCTCTTCGGCATCGACATCCCGAGCGATCTCTACCAACATATCTGGGCCTCCATAGGACTCTTCGTTGCACCCCTGTTCGGCCTTGGTCAGACCCCGCGCGTGTTTGACGAAGAGCCGGGCGGGCATGAGCATGACATGATGCAGCGGGGCATGCGGGCGCTGGGTGACTTCGCAGCGGTTCCGCTCCTCATCATCTACGCGGTGATCCTGCATCTCTATGTGGCGAAGATCATCGTGACGGGGGAGGTGCCGCAGGGGCAGATCGGCTGGCTGGTGCTGACCTATGGCTCCTGCATCGTCGCCGTTCTGCTTCTGACCAAACCGTTTCTCGACACTGCTCGCGCGCCGACGCGTTTCTTTGTGCGCTTCTGGCCGCTCTTTTTGCTGGTGCCGCTTTTCCTGCTGTTTTATGCGCTGTCGCTGCGCGTGGACGCATTCGGCTGGACAGTGCAGCGGTACTTCCTGGGGCTGTTCGGCCTGGTGATGCTTGTTCTGGTCGTTCTGCAGCTCGTGCCACGGGTGCGTGGCGATATACGCATGATCGCCGGCATTCCGGTTCTGGCGCTCCTTGTCGGCAGCTTTGGCCCGCAGGGCGCTCTCGACTGGTCGCTGTCGTCGCAGCGCGAGCGATTTCTGGAGATCGTCCGGGGCGAACCAGAGGACGTGCATACGAAGGCAGAGGCGCTTGCCGTCCTGCGTTATCTGAATGGAGAAAATGCTGCGCTCGACGTGGCTCCGGACGGCTTTGTCCAGGAGGACGACGAGAGCCTCTATCGGCAGGTGGCGCGCGCCTGGGGCCTCGACCCCGACAATCCCGTACAGCGCGGGCGTCAGGGGTTCTCCTATAACAACCCGGGAACTTTCGCGTTTGCCCTTGATGGGTTTGACACAGCAATCCAGAACGCGCAGTTTTACCGGGAGAACGACCCAACGGGTGGTGTCACATTGCCTGACGGGACCGTTCTCAGGCTGCTTCTGAAAAAGAACGCGGTATCACTGGAGCCGGCGGAGGGCACACCCACGCTGTTTCCCATAGATACCGCAAAAATCATCGAGCTTTCCTCGCAGGGGGATCAACCTGCGGTGCTGCGCCTTGAGGCGCACGGCCGGACGATTTTGCTGATCCCCGGCTATCTCTATGCAAGATCGGATCCGGAAACGGTTTTGGAGAATTTCACGGGAACCGTGCTTCTGCGTAGCGCCGACTGGCCCTGATCCTGAAAGAGCGGGCGCGGCCGCGGTGTGACTTTCGATCTCCGGGGTTACGGATTCGTGGTGGTAAACGAAAAAGGGGGCTGCACCGGCCCCCTTTGATCTTGCTCGTTCAAAGGCTTTTGGCAGGTTTATTCGGCTGCCGCGACGGCGGAAAGACCGTCAAGCCATGCCTTGAAGTCGACAAGCGCGCGCGCTGTCAGCGCCTTTTTCTTGGCGATGGATTTTTCCTTGCCGCGAAGCCGTTTGCCTTCGGGCTTCGGGACCTCGACGGGCGGGAAAAGGCCGAAATTGACGTTCATCGGCTGGAATGAACGCTTGCCGGGCTCGTCATCCGAAAGAATGTGTCCACCGGTGATGTGATTGAGCAGGGCGCCGAAGGCGGTGGTCGCTGGTGGCGTGGGAATGGGACGCCCCAAACGCTCGGCTGCCGCGAAGCGACCGGCGATCAAACCCATAGAGGCACTTTCCACATAGCCTTCGCAGCCGGTGATCTGACCGGCGAAGCGCAGCCCCGGGCGGCTCTTCAACTGCAATGTTCCGTCCAGAAGGGTCGGAGAGTTCAGATAGGTGTTGCGGTGCAATCCGCCGAGGCGCGCGAACTCGGCATTCTCCAGACCGGGAATCATGCGGAAAATGTGCGTCTGTTCGCCGTATTTCAGCTTCGTCTGGAAGCCAACCATATTGTAGAGCGTACCGAGTGCATTGTCCTGACGCAGCTGCACCACGGCATAGGGCTTTTCGTCTGGCCTGTGCGCATTGGTGAGCCCCATGGGCTTCATGGGGCCGTGCCGAAGCGTCTCGGGGCCGCGCTCGGCCATCACCTCGATCGGTAGGCAGCCGTCGAAATAGGGCGTGCCCTCCCATTCCTTGAACTCGGTCTTGCCACCATCGAGCAGGGCCTGGATGAAAGCTTCGTACTGCGCCTTGTCCATTGGACAGTTGATATAGTCCTTGCCCGTGCCGCCGGGACCGACCTTGTCATAGCGCGACTGGAACCATGCTACGTCGAGATTGATGGAATCGAAATGGACGATAGGGGCAATGGCATCGAAGAAAGCAAGCGATTCTGCGCCGGTTGCCTGTGAAATGGCTTCTGCCAGTGCCGGCGCGGTCAGGGGGCCGGTGGCAATGATCGCCTGATCCCAGTCTTCCGGCGGCAGCCCGGTGATTTCTCCGCGCTCAATGGTGATGAGCGGATGAGCCTCGAGCGCAGACGTGACCGCTTCTGAAAAGCCATCGCGGTCGACGGCGAGCGCGCCACCGGCCGGCACCTGATTGGCGTCGCCGCAGCGCATGATGAGCGAATCCGCCAGACGCATCTCCGCGTGAAGCAGACCGACCGCGTTGGTCTCTGCGTCGTCGGAACGGAAGGAGTTGGAGCAGACCAGTTCGGCAAGACCGTCGGTCTTGTGGGCGTCTGTCCCACGCACCGGCCGCATCTCATGCAGAATGACGGGAATTCCCGCCTGAGCAACCTGCCAGGCGGCTTCGGAGCCGGCGAGACCGCCGCCAATGATGTGTATCGGTTTCATGAAGTGGAGATAAGCCGCCGTACCGGGGAATGCAACGGCAGAGGATGCGCGCTAACCAATAATGCAGAGCGTGGCCGGCGGTGCTTTTCCGAATGCGTGCCGCAGCGTAGACTGTCTCAATGGGGCTTGCGATTTTACGTACAGGAATGGTCTGCGCGGCGCTGGCGCTCGTCTGGGTAGGCGCGGCACGGGCGGAACGCCTTGACGTTTGCAGCGGATATGGCTGCTTCTATAAGAAAAGTGTGACGATCGGATCAGCCGCCAGGCAGCGTCTGACACGTATCATGGCCTCGGGCAGGGCTTCGGCGAAGGCCGAGCGTGCGGCTGTCGGAAAGGCCGTGCGCTATTTCGAGAAGCTGGCGACACAGGCCATCGGTGTGCGGGACGACGCGAAGTCGGCACCCGGCGGAGCGCATGTCTATGGCCAGATGGACTGCATCGACGAGTCGCGCAACACGCGCGCTCTGCTGCGTTATCTCGAGCGCCACGGTCTGCTGCGCCATCACACTGTGCAGCGGAACTCAGCGCGCGGCTTTTTCGTGGATGTGCGCTATCCGCATGCGACGGCCGTGCTGCGCACGAAGAGCGGAGAGGACTGGGCGGTGGACAGCTGGTTTGAGCCGGCCGGCGGGGCGCCCGACATCATGAAACTGTCCGAATGGAAAAAGCGCGGCGTGCGCGGCGAACGCTGAACGATTCCCAAAAAAAAAAACGACACCCGCCGAGGGAGGAGGTTCGGCGGGTGTCGCTATGGGATGACCGGCAATTTGGGAGGAGGAGGTTGCCGGTCTATTCGCCAGGGTTGGGAGGAGGTAACCCGGACGAAATCTATGAAACTCAATTCCTGACAGCGCCCATATAGGTAGGCTTCTGCCCGGAAACAACACCCGCCGAGGGAGGAGGTTCGGCGGGTGTCGTTTTGGGATGACCGGCAATTGGGAGGAGGAGGTTGCCGGTCGTTTCCTTCGGAATTGGGAGGAGGATAACTCCGAAGGAAGCTCTAAAACTCTGTGTGGCGCGCTGTTTCAAGCGCTGCCGCCCGTTCCAACACCCGCCGAGGGAGGAGGTTCGGCGGGTGTTGTTTTGGGGTGACCGACAATTGGGAGGAGGAGGTTGCCGGTCATATTCGTCAGGATCGGGAGGAGGTGACCCTGGCGAAACTGTTAAACTCTTTTGCCCTTAGAGGGACTTGCGTGCCACGAACGGGATGTCGCCGCGGGAAATGCCCAGATCGTTCAGCTCACGGTTGGACAGACGGCTCAGTTCGGTGACGGTCTGACGGTAACGGCGCCAGTTGCGGTAATTGCGGATGATGTTCATCTCAGTGCTCGCTTCGTTTGAATTCCGTGTTCGTTTGTTGAGCCTGAGATAGTCCCATCCCGCCCGGCTTTGAAGTGCCAATGTTGCATGACAGCAATGCGATTTGTGCAATGCAGCATGGCCTTTTTGCGGCTGCGTTGTGGCGGGGAGTCGTCGGGATTATAATCGATTTATAAAAAATGCGGGAAACGAAGCGGGAGCGCCGGGTGTTACCGGGTCGGCAAAAGGATCAAAAAAGCCCTGAATCTTGCCAATTTTGCTTTGATAGACTAGGTGCAGGTGATATAGAACCCGCGCTTTCGGAAGCTTAGGGTGTTCCTTGGGTCTTTCGAAGCGGGTGTGGTGGAATTGGTAGACACGCAGGATTTAGGTTCCTGTGGCGCAAGCCGTGGGGGTTCAAGTCCCTCCACCCGCACCAGAAGGGCCATTCCCGGTAAGATTCCCCGACAGGAAGAGCGGTGGGCGCCGTGAACGCGGCGACAAAAGCGAATACAAAGGTATGATGGATGCAGGTAACCGAAACTCTCAACTCAGGGCTCAAGCGCGAACTTAAGGTCGTCGTTCCTGCAAAGGACATGGAGGCGCGCCTCACCCAGCGTCTCGATGATGCGAAGGGCAAGGTAAACCTCAAGGGTTTCCGCCCCGGCAAAGTGCCCGCACAGCACCTGCGCCGCGTCTATGGCAAATCCTTCATGGCTGAGGTCGTGAACGAGATCCTTGCGGACACGCAGAGCATCCTGACCGACCGCGGCGAGAAGCCGGCCATTCAGCCGGAAATCTCCATGACCGAGGACGAAAAGGAAGCCGAAAAGGTTTTGGCCGGCGATGCGGACTTCGAATTCTCGATGTCTTACGAAGTCATCCCGCCGATCGAACTCAAGAGCTTCTCCGATATCAAGATCACGCGTCAGGTTTATGACGTCACGGACGAGGAAGTCGAAGAGCAGGTCAAGCGCGTCGCCGATTCTGCCCGCACCTATGAGGTGAAGAAGGGCAAGGCCGCCGAAGGCGACAAGGTGAAGCTCGACTATCTCGGCAAGATCGATGGCGAGCCCTTTGATGGGGGCGCTGCCGAGGATTCCGAGGTCGTGATTGGTATGAACCAGTTCATCGCCGGTTTCGAAGAGCGGCTTGTCGGTCTCAAGGCCGGCGATGAGACGACGATCAAGGTGACCTTCCCGAAAGAGTATGCGGCAGCGCATCTGGCCGGCAAGGAAGCCGAGTTCGACATCAAGGTCAAAGAGGTCTCCAAGCCCAATGAGCTGGAGATCAACGACGAGACCGCAAAGCAGCTCGGCCTTGAATCGGCTGACAAGCTGCGCGAGATCGTTCGCGGCCAGCTTGAGAACCAGTTCGGCCAGGTGACGCGTCAGAAGGCGAAGCGTCAGATTCTCGACGCGCTGGACGAGGCTTACAAGTTCGAAGCGCCGTCCAAGCTCGTGGAAGCCGAGTTCGAGAACATCTGGAACCAGGTGACCCGCGATCTCGAGGCTGCCGGCCGCACCTTCGAAGACGAAGAGACGACCGAGGAAGAGGCTCGCGAAGAGTATCAGCGTCTTGCTGAGCGCCGCGTGCGTCTGGGGCTCGTTCTCTCCGAGATCGGCGAGAAGGCGGAAGTCAAGGTCGGCGACGAAGAGATGCAGCGCGCGCTCATCGAATCGATCCGCCGCTACCCCCCGCACCAGCAGCAGGAAATCTACGAGTTCTACCGTCAGAACCCGCAGGCCATGGCCAACATCCGTGCGCCGCTGTTCGAGGAGAAGGTCATCGACCATCTGCTCGGTGAGATCTCCGTCACCGACGAGAAAGTTTCGCGCGACGAGCTGATGGCGGACGACGAGGACGAGGCTGAGGCAAAGCCGGCGAAGAAGGAGAAGGCTGCTCCGAAAAAGAAAGCCGCTCCGAAAAAGGCTGCTGCCAAGAAGAAAGAAGAGGGCGAGTAATCGCTTCTCGACTTCTCCAGAACTTTATGAAGGCCGCTCCATGAGCGGCCTTTTCCGTTTTGGTCACGGGTTCTGAGACGCTTTCAGATAAGCTGGAGCCCCTTGAAGCTTACATGGCTCTTCTTGCCGATGATGATGTGGTCGTGAACCGTGATGCCAAGCGGCTTTGCCGTGTCGACGATGGTCTTCGTCATGTCTATATCGGCGCGCGAGGGGGTCGGGTCGCCAGAGGGATGGTTGTGGACGAGGATGACTGCCGTCGCGGCGAGCTCCAGAGCGCGGCGGACGAGCTCGCGCGGATAGACCGGCGTATGATCGACCGTACCGGTCTGCTGGACCTCATCGGCGATCAACTGGTTCTTCTTGTCCAGAAACAGGACGCGGAACTGCTCGCGGTCTTCGTGGGCCATGACGGCGGTGCAGTATTCGATCACCTGGGACCATGAGGTCAGAAGCTGGCGGTTGCGGAGATCTGCCTTGAGCATTCTCTGGGCAAGGGCTGCCGCGATCTTGATGTCACGCGCGGCTGACGCGCCGATGCCGTCGACTTCCTGCAGAAGGCGCTCGGGTGCGCCGAAAACCTCGGGAAGCGAGCCGAAGCGCTCCAGCAGGGCTTTCGCGGGGCCTTTCGTGTCGGCACGCGGTATCGAGCGGAACAGGAACAGTTCCAGGATCTCATAGTCGAGGAGTGCCGCGCTGCCAGCCTCCGCGAAACGCTGTCGCAGCCGGTCGCGGTGCCCGTGATAATGCGGCTTTGTTCCGGCTTTTCCAGTCGGCGCAAGTTGCTCTTCAGCAAAGAAACTGCGTTCGTCTTCCCCGTCCATGAATTGCCCCCGCCGCTGTCCCGCCGCTGCCCCCATGCGAACGTGCGCTTCCGCGATGACGCACGTTCCGGTGGCAGTTTAGGCCGGGAGACCGGGCCGGTCGAGCCCTGCGGGCGAAAGCGTGAAGATTTCGCAACCGGTTTCCGTAACGCCGATAGAGTGCTCATATTGGGCAGACAATGAGCGGTCCCGCGTGACCGCCGTCCAGCCATCGGACAGCACTTTTACATGGGGGCGGCCGAGATTGATCATCGGTTCGATGGTGAAGATCATGCCGGGGCGCATCTCGACGCCCTCATTGACGCTGCCATAGTGCAGGATATTGGGAGCGTCGTGAAACAGCTGCCCCACTCCATGGCCGCAGAAATCGCGCACCACGGAGCAGCGTTCCCCCTCGGCATAGGACTGGATGGCAGCACCGATGGCACCTGTGCGTGCGCCGGGCTTCACCGCGGCGATGCCGCGCATCAGGCACTCATGCGTGACCTCCAGAAGGCGCTCGGCAGCGCGCTTGATGGTGCCGACGGGATACATTCGGCTCGAATCGCCGTGCCACCCGTCGAGGATATAGGTGACATCGATATTGACGATGTCGCCATCACGCAGCGGCTTGTCGTCGGGAATGCCGTGACAGACCACATGGTTGATCGAGGTGCAGGTCGACTTGGTGTAACCGCGATAGTTCAGTGTCGCGGGGATCGCGCCGTTGTCCATGCCGAATTCGAACACAAACCTGTCGATTTCGTTGGTGGTCACGCCCGGCACGACACGGCTTGCGAGTTCATCCAGGCAGCGTGCGGTCAGGTTGGACGCCCTGCGCATACCTTCGAACCCTTCCTCGCCGTAAAGGCGAATCTGGCCGGTGTTTCGCATGGGGGCGGAGTCTGCTTCGAGATAGGTGACCATGGAGCTTGAGTCGCTTGCGCTTCGGTTGGGTGTTGCTGCCGGATTTTGCTGTTTTTATCGCACGATGTCTATCAGCCTGTCCGGCTCTATGGCTTCAGGGCTGATTTGGCATTTGATGGCGTAAGCTTCAACCCCGGCTTTTTCGGCAAGTGCGAATGCGGCCGTATAAACGGGGTCGAGATCGTCACACAGGCGAAAACGCTCGCAGTCGCTTCTCTGGATCAGATAGATCATGATCGCGCGATGACCGGCCCTGCGCATGGCCATCAACTCGTGCAGGTGCCGCGCTCCGCGCTCTGTCACTGTGTCGGGAAACTCCGCAAGACCCGTCTTGCGCATGAAATGCACGTTCTTGACTTCCACATAGGCCGAGGGGCGCTGCGGATCCTCCAGGAGCATGTCGATACGGGAGCGTTCCCCGTAGCGCTGCTCACGCTTCAGAATGGAATAGGTGGCAAGATCGGACACAAGTCCGGCGCGAATTGCTTCTTCGGCAAGCCTGTTGGGCAGACCGGTGTTGATGCCAACCAGCGTGCCATCGGCCTCCACGATCTCCAGACGGTGGCTGTATTTGCGCTTCGGGTCGTCGGAGTGGGAAAGGAAGATTCGCGACCCTGCGGATGTGAGACCGAGCATGGAACCGGTGTTGGGCACCGAAACGGTGATCTCCGTGCCGTCCATCAGCGTGACGTCGGCAAGGAAACGCTTGTAGCGGCGAATGAGGCGGGCTTCGATCAGGGGCGTTGGAAACTGCATTGTGTTGGTTGGTCGGGCTTTCAGCGGGGCGTTGCGGTTGTTGAGGCGGTATCAGCCCTGAGCCGAACTGCGGGCCACGGCTGCTGCACGCCTGCGATAATACGGGCCAAGGACGAGCGGTGTCAGATACATGGGGATCTGGTAGCAGCCGATGAAAAGCAGCAGCGAATCGGTAACACTGGCGGGGAGGGCTGTGAGGAAGAGGCCGATATTGCGGTTGCCGGCAGCAATGCCCAGGGGCGCTGCAATCCGTTTTCCTCCACAGCGCTCGAGCAGGGCTGTCACAGCTATCTGCAGGACGAAGTTGGCGGCAAAGGCAACCGCCAGATTGAGGCCGACACGTGCCGGATCGACGAGAACGGTCTCGCCCACCGCCGACATGAGGCCGACAACCACGACACCCATAAGAATGGCCGACAGGCCGTCAATTGACCGGATAGCCCCGGGGGCTGGGTTTGAGAGCGCCAGACGGCGCAGGAGGAAGGCGGCGGAGACCGCCAGCGCAATAACGCCCAGCAACCGGCCAGCGGCCGCCAGGATCACATCGGCGCTGCCGAGCGCCGGCGTCAGCCAGAAAACCGGAAGAACCGTTAGGGGCAGAAGGGCCGTTCCGAGCGTCATGACCCGCATGACAGGGGCGGGGTCGTTGCCGGTCATGATCGCCAGGTGCGGGCTGCCGGATACAGGCGCGGCGGCTGCCATCAGCACCAGGGCCGTGGGCAGGACCCCTTTCCATCCGATTGCCAGAAAGAAAAGTGCGAAGCCGATGGGCAGAAGCAACTGAAAGGCGAGCGTGGCAACGAGTGACTGGCGAAAATCGCCCAGCGCGCCAATAAGGGCTTTCGGGCCCACTCTAAGGGCTGCCAGGAAGAGCAGGGCCGCGATCATTTCGGCAATCCAGGGCTTTGCAGCATGGGCGGCAGCCGGTGAGGCTATGCCCACGAGAAGCCCGGCAATCAGGAAGAAGCGGGCATGGGATGCGGCAAAGCCGAGCAGTTTCTCCAGAGCGGTCAATAGGCCCTGCATTCCATCGCCTTCCTGTCCGTGCCGCTGACGCAGACACGCCTCCATCAGTCGCAACCATTTCATGCGAGGAGTACGCGTGCCGCAAGACGGGGTCAAACCCGGTTCGTCAGCGTCAATCCATATGCGATGTGGAAAGCAGGAGAAACTGGCACGCCCAACGGGACTCGAACCCGTGTTTCCGCCGTGAAAGGGCGGCGTCCTAGACCGCTAGACGATGGGCGCGCTCAAGACGATCCGGCTTATAGTGAGCTTCGCTGCCGGGGGCAACCCGTCTTGTGATGGTTCTATGCTTTTTTTGTGATTTATTTTCTGCGGCGGCAGCGCCAGTTCCAGTCGCGCTCCGGGCCGACGTCGACATGGACGGATTTTGTGTGGCAATAGGTGCCCACACCGCCACGACCGGGCATGGAACGGACATATTTGGCCAGTTCCCATTTGCTGACGCCTTCGATCTGGATGTCGGCGGCGGCGCAATACATATGCAGAGATTTGCGGGCGCCGCGCACACGGCGGTTATAGCTCGGGCTGCGGTAACCGGATGTCACCACGATTCGCTTTCCGTAATGACGCTCGATGGTCTTGAGCATGCCGACAAGGGCCGGCTTCAGGCAGGCAGTGTCCACACTTTCCCGCTGCTTCAGGAGACCGTTGGGGGCGAGGCGTGCCATGCCTGCCGCCGAAGCAACCTGATAGGCTGGCTCTTCTTCGTAAATGTCCGCGTCTGCATCAGCATTGCTGCTGCCGGACCTGCTGGAAAACTCGAAAAGACTTTCGCCCTGGCGTACGCCGGGAAGAGCCGAGCCCATGTTGACGGATGCCTGCACTGGCTTCGTGTCCGGGGAGGCGGAGGCAAGCACCACTTTCGGCTCCTCGTCTTTCGGCTTTGCACTGGCCTGACTGATAAGCGGGCGGGTTGCTTTCTCGGCCGCTTTTGCAGCCTGTGGCTCCCGGGCCGAGAAGAACGCCGATAGGAAACTCTGGCGCTTCGATGCCGCTTCTTCCTGGGAGCCGGTGCTGTCGGCGGCGACCGCAATGTCGTCGGAGAGAGCTTCGTCAGATGCTGCTGGTTCTGCAGACTGGGCGACGGTGTTGTCAGTTGCGGTGGTGGGAGCCTGCGGTGCGCTTTCGGCGGACGCCGTCTCTGCTGTCGCTTCTGCTGGTGCGATTGGTGCTGCTGCGGTTTCTGTTGTGGTTTCGACAACCGACTCCGCTTTTTCAGCAGCGCCCGGTCGTTCTTTGGGGAGTGGCACCGCGTTTGCCGATGCGGCTTCGTCCGCGCCGGGGGCAGATGCAATCAGAGCGCCATCGCTAGCCGCGAGATCGGAGTTGGTGTCGTCGCTTTGCAGTGCGGCCGGGGCGAGGCCAAGCTGGGTTACGGGATCCGAGGTGGTAGAGCAGGACGCCAGAAACAGAGCGCACATCACACTCGCCAGGCTGGTCCGGCCAAAGCTCATCACCGTCATACAGCGTTTTCCGCTCTCGTCCCCCAGCAACAGAAATGTGCCCCCTCAACTGATTTGCCACACGCTCTATGGTGAACTGAAATCTGGATCGCAAACTTGTGGCAAGTGCTTGTCTTGCCTGCGAATCTCAGCCCGTTGGAAAACCATATAGGCGTTAGAAAACAATTGAGGCAAGAACATGTTTCAGAACAAGACTATGTCAAAGTTCAAATCAGGCCCTTAAAAGCATTGTTTCATGCCGTCACGTTGTGTGATCAGACCCTCATCCTAGGCGCGGATACGCACATAATCTCCAGGGGCTTCTCCGAGGGACTTCTTGCTCTTTGCAGGTTTGCGGGCTTTCACCTTTTTGTCGTCCTGTGCGACGATCCACTCGTGCCAGCGTGGCCACCAGGAGCCGGCATTCTCCGTGGCTGTCGCCATCCAGTCGGCGAGTTCCCCGTCGGGTTCTGCACCGGTCCAGAACTGATATTTCTTCATTTCGGGCGGGTTGATGACGCCGGCGATGTGACCCGAGCCTGCAAGAACAAACTCAACCGGTCCCCCGAAAAAGCGGCTGCCAAGGAACACGGACTTTGCGGGCGCAATGTGATCTTCGCGTGTCGCAAGGTTGAATATCGGGATTTTGATCTGTTCGAGATGAAGCGCTTTGCCGCGGAGGATCGCGCGCCCGCGTGAGAGATTGTTCTCCAGATAGCAGTTGCGCAGATAGTAGGAGTGATTGGCGGCGGCCAGCCGGGTGGAATCGGAATTCCAGTAAAGGAGATCGAAGGGCAGCGGCGCCTGGCCGCGCAGGTAGTTGTTGACCACATAGGGCCAAATCAGATCACCGGCGCGCAGCATGTTGAACGCTGTCGCCATGCGTGTAGCGTCGAGGTAGCCGCGCTCGCGCATGGCTGCGTCCAGCGCCCTGATCTGATCCTCGTCGACGAAGACCTTGAGATCCCCTGCAAATGTGAAGTCCACCTGCGTGGTCAGAAGCGTCGCCGAGGCTATGCGGTTGTCATCTTCGGCAGCCATCAGGGCAAGGCCGGCTGCAAGCAGTGTGCCGCCGACGCAGTAGCCCATCGCATTGACCTGTCTTTCTCCGGTCGCAGCTTCGATCGTGTCCAGCGCAAACCGTATGCCCTGATCGATATAGTCCGCCCAGTCGAGGCGCGCGTGACGCTCGTCCGGGTTGACCCAGGAAATGACGAAGACCGTATGGCCCTGTTCGACGGCCCAGCGAATGAAGGACCGCTTCGGATTGAGGTCGAGAATGTAGAATTTGTTGATCCAGGGCGGGACGATGAGGAGCGGCCGCTTCAGTACGTTCTTCGTGGCGGGTTCGTATTGGAGGACTTCGACCAGGTCGTTGCGCGCAACGACCCTGCCGGGGGTGGTGGCGATGTTTTCGCCGACCTTGAATTTGGAACTGTCGGACTGTCTGAGTTTCAGGTCACCCTTGCCGGCGGCAATGTCCTCGGCCAGCATGCGCATGCCGCGTACCAGGTTTTCGCCATCGCTCGCCATCGTCTCACGGTAGAGCTCGGGATTGGTGAGCAGGAAATTTGATGGAGAAAGAGCCTGGCTTATCTGCTCGACGTAGAAGCGCGCCTTGTGGCGGGTTATGTCATCAAGGTCATCGGCACCGTCCACGAGATCGGCCGCCCAGCGCGCTGTAACGAGGTAGGCCTGCTTCAGGAAACTGAAAAACGCGTTGCGCCCCCATTCGGGATCCTGGAAACGCTTGTCGGTGGTGGAGGCTCGCGCGTAATCGCCGACGTTCTCCTCGCTCATGCGGCGAATTGCGTTCGCCCAGATGCCCATGAATTCTGCGAAGAGGCGGGTCTGTGCCTCGAGTGCGCGGCCGGGATCGCCAAGCCAGTATTCACTGACGCGCGAGAAGGTTCTGATCATGTCGGCAAGCGGTGCGGCTGTGATGTCGCTCGATTCGCTCTTTTCCCGTGCCTCCGTCCAGGAGGCGGCCGCCTTGCCGAGTTCCTCCAGCGCCCGCGCGAGATTTTGTGCGAGACGCTCGGGGTCTTTTGCGAAATACTGGTCGAGTGTTGTGCCTGCGTGGTTTTCTGCGCCGTTGGTCTGCTTTTTCTGAGCCATAATCTGCGCCTGCAACCTGGACGCGCCTTTAAAGCGGCGCGGTGTTAACGTAATCTCACGGGAGGCTCCCCCGCGACCATCATGCATGGTAGTGGCTTGAATCGGAAGAGAATATGAAAATCAGACCTCATGGCGGATTTTTTCGCGCTACCGGATTGATCGCCTCGGCGGTTGCGCTGTCGCTGGCCCTTGGGGGGTGCATGAGCATGAGTCTGGAAGATGCCGCGCCGTCTGCCGCGATCACAACGCCAGCACCGGTGCCGCAGCCTGCCCCGCAACCGGCACCGGAGGTCGTGAGCGGACCCGGCGTCCGCAACACCGGCGCCTATCCCGATCTGAACATCCCGCCGGAATCGGCCGGAACGCCAATCGATGCAACCGAGAAGGATGCGCTGACGCGCGACCTTTCCGCCGCGCGCGACCGTCTGGCGGGCCGCGCGCCGACCGGCAACGCCGAGGCGGAAGCGATCCGGCTGCGTCGCCTGGCGAAAACGCATGCCGACCGACGACTCGAGGAAATCGAAAAGAGCGAGTAGCTTCGGTTTGCTCCCCTCGACCGTTTGGGGGAATGGGTATATGAGGACCGGGCGTCGTCCTGCACGACCTGCATTGAGGTATGATGATGGAAGAATTCCATAAGATCCGCCGGCTTCCGCCCTATGTGTTCGAGCAGGTGAACCGCCTGAAGGCCAGCGCGCGGTCGCGCGGGGCCGACATCATCGATCTGGGCATGGGCAATCCCGACCTGCCGACCCCGCAGGCCATTGTCGACAAGCTGTGCGACGTTGTGCGCGATCCACGCACGCATCGTTACTCGTCTTCTCGCGGCATTCCGGGGCTGCGTCGGGCACAGGCCGCCTATTACGAGCGCCGCTTTGGCGTGAAGCTCGATCCTGAGACCCAGGTGGTTGCGACCCTTGGTTCCAAGGAGGGCTTTGCCAACATGGCCCAGGCGATCACAGCGCCGGGCGATGTGGTTCTGTGTCCGAACCCGACCTATCCAATCCACGCTTTCGGTTTCATCATGTCGGGTGGTGTCGTGCGCGCCATTCCCGCCGAACCGGATGCGAATTTCATACCGGCACTTGAGCGGGCGGTGCGCTATTCCACGCCGAAACCGCTGGCTCTTATCCTCAACTATCCGTCGAACCCGACGGCCTGCATGGCATCGCTGGATTTTTACAGGGACGTGGTGGCGTTCGCTCGAAAGAACGATTTGATCATCCTGTCCGATCTTGCTTATTCGGAAATCTATTTCGATGGCAATCCGCCGCCTTCCGTTCTGGAGGTGCCGGGCGCGATGGATGTGACGGTGGAGTTCACCTCCATGTCCAAAACGTTTTCCATGCCCGGCTGGCGCATGGGGTTTGCGGTCGGCAATGAGCGGCTGATTGCAGCGCTTTCGCGCGTAAAGTCTTATCTGGATTATGGCGCGTTCACACCTATCCAGGTGGCCGCCGCCGCAGCATTGAACTCGGATGGCACGGAGATTGAAGAGGTGCGCGAGGTCTATCGCCGCCGCCGCGACGTGCTTGTGGAATCGTTTGGCCGTGCGGGCTGGGATGTGCCTCCGCCGCCCGCAACAATGTTTGCCTGGGTGCCGATCCCGGACGCCTACCGCGAACTGGGCTCTCTGGAGTTTTCCAAGCTGTTGGTCGAAAAGGCTGAGGTGGCCGTGGCACCGGGCATCGGTTTCGGTGAGTTCGGCGACCAGCATGTGCGCATCGCCCTGGTGGAAAACGAGCACCGGATCCGCCAGGCCGCGCGCAGCATCAAGCGCTTCCTTGCAACGGCACCGGAAAACACCGACAACGTCATCCCGCTCGGCGCCCGGCGCTGAGTCTCACTCACTGAACTTTTGAGAAGGAGCACGCCGCATCATGGCCGAAGCGTTGCGTATTGGAATTGCGGGTTTGGGAACCGTGGGAGCTTCCGTTGTGCGCTGCATGACGGACAAGGAAGCGGAACTGACCAGGCAATGTGGACGCACGATGGCTCTGACAGCGGTTTCGGCGCGTGACCGCAACCGCGATCGCGGCATAGAGCTTGGAAATGCGCAGTGGTTTGACGATCCGGTGGAGCTGGCCAGGTCGGCCGAGATCGATGTCTTTGTCGAACTGATCGGCGGCGACAGCGGCGCGGCTTACGACGCCGTGAAGGCGGCGCTGGAGGCCGGACGCCACGTCGTCACGGCGAACAAGGCACTCCTTTCCAAACACGGTGTCGCGCTGGCGGCGATTGCTGAGGAGAAAGGCGTTCTCCTCAACTACGAGGCTGCGGTGGCGGGCGGCATTCCCGTCATCAAGACAATGCGTGAGGCGCTTGCCGGCAATGAGGTGAGCCGTGTGTTCGGCATTATGAACGGCACCGCCAACTATATCCTGACGCGGATGGAAGAAGAGGGGCTCTCCTTCGAGGACTGCCTCGCCGAGGCGCAGCATCTTGGATATGCCGAGGCTGATCCGACCTTCGACATCGAGGGGCACGACACGGCGCACAAGCTCTCCATCCTTACAAGTCTCGCTTTCGGCTGTAAGATCTCGGCTGACGACATCTATATGGAGGGCATCTCCAACATCAGCCAGGCCGACATTCGCGCGGCCAGCGAGCTCGGCTACCGTATCAAACTGCTTGGCGTTGCGGTGAAGACCGACAGCGGGATCGAACAGCGGGTTCACCCGACCATGGTTCCGACACACTCCGTTATTGCGCAGGTTCATGGCGTGACCAATGCCGTGGCCATCGAAACGGATGTGCTTGGCGAACTTCTGCTTTCGGGGCCCGGTGCCGGCGGAAATGCCACGGCATCCGCGGTTATCGGCGATATGGCTGACATTGCAAAGAGCCGCCCCGGTTTCCAGCACGGTCCCGTCTTCGGGCGTCCGGCCGCGAAGCTGAAGCCATACAAGCGCGCGCGTATGCGCTCCCACGAAGGCGGCTATTTCATCCGCATGACGGTGCATGACCGTGCCGGTGTCTTTGCCGCTATTGCCAAGCGCATGGCAGACAATGAGATTTCGCTCGAATCGATCGTCCAGCATGCCGACGGCGGTCTGCCGGACGAGCAGAAGAATGTGATTCTCGTGACCCATGAGACGACAGAGGCGGCCGTGCGCAAGGCGGTCGATGGCGTGATGAAGGACGGTCACCTGGTCGACAAGCCGCAGGTTATCCGCATCGAGCGAGCGGCCTGAAGCACAATTCGCACCTGTCACATTTATTCAATCGATTCATGTTTTTGACGGGGCGGACGGGGTCTTGCCGTGCCGCGCCGTCTTTGCCACAAGAAGCCGTCCTGCTCATGGGAAGCGGGTAAACATCAGGATCTGGATATATGTTGAAAGCCACGCAGGCGGGTCTCGACCGCATTCTCACACTGGAACTCGTTCGTGTGACAGAGCGCGCGGCGGTGGCGGCTGCGCGGCTGCGCGGGCGCGGCGACGAGAAGGCGGCGGACCAGGTGGCCGTTGATGCCATGCGCTCGGAGCTAAACCGTCTGCCTATCAAGGGCACGGTCGTCATCGGCGAGGGCGAGCGCGACGAAGCGCCCATGCTCTATATCGGCGAGGAAGTGGGCGTCGGCGAGGGGCCGGAGGTCGACATCGCGCTCGATCCGCTGGAAGGCACCACGATCTGCGCAAAAAACCTGCCCAACTCGCTGGCGGTGATCGCCATCGCAGAGCGCGGCAGCCTTCTTTATGCGCCGGACGTCTACATGGAGAAGATCGCGGTTGGACCGGGTTATCCCGACGGGGTTGTCGATCTTGACGCTCCTGCTGTGGAGAACATCGAGGCGCTGGCCAGGGCCAAGGGCGTTCCGGTCAACGAGATCACGGCGTGTATTCTCGACCGGCCCCGCCATGCGCGCCTGATCGAGGACGTGCGCGGCACGGGCGCTGCGATCCGCCTGATCGGCGACGGTGACGTGGCCGGCGTGATCCACACGACCGACCCGGATGAAACCGGTATCGACATCTATCTAGGCATTGGCGGAGCGCCAGAAGGCGCTTTGGCTGCCGCGGCATTGCGCTGCATCGGCGGCCAGATGCAGGGCCGCCTGCAGCTCAACACCGAGGAAAAGATCGCACGCGCCGCCAAGATGGGCATTTCCGACCCGAACAAGGTCTATCGCATGGACGAGATGGCCAAGGGCGACGTGCTGTTTGCGGCGACCGGTGTGACAGACGGCAATCTGCTTTCCGGTGTCAAATTCGGCCGCGACCAGATCTCCACCCACACGATCGTCATGCGCTCTTCTTCGCAGACGGTGCGCGAGATCATTGCTCGCCATCAGGATCTGGACAAGTTCTGAGGACGCCGGGAGGCGCTTGCCATTGTCCGTCCTCTGTGAAACCTAGACGGCGATGACTGGCGATAAACGATATTTCCTCGATGTCCGGAGCTCCGCGCGCGGTCTCGCCTGGGAGCACAGGCTAGACCTGCGGGGCGAGAATGCTGCGCTGGCGATGGCGCAGTCGCACGGTATTCCTGAAATCGTGGCGCGCGTGCTCGCCGGGCGCGGCGTGGATATGGATGATGCAAAGCGCTTTCTCGATCCAACCATCCGCGATCTCTTGCCCGATCCCGCAACGCTGACCGACATGGACAAGGCTGCCGAAAGGCTGGCCCACGCGGTGCGGCGCGGCGAGAAGGTAGCGATCTTTGGCGATTATGACGTCGATGGGGCTGTTTCCTCGGCCATGATGAAGCGCTTTCTTGCGCATTACGGCATCGACGCTGAAATCTATATTCCCGACCGGATTTTCGAGGGCTACGGCCCCAATCCCGATGCGATGCGCGATCTTGCGGGGCGGGCTGCTCTCATCGTGACGGTGGATTGCGGGGTCAACAGCGCCGCTGCCATCGCGGCCGCGAATGAGGCGGGCGCGGATGTGGTGGTGCTCGATCATCACCAGGTGGGGGGCGATTTGCCGGACGCGGTCGCTGTCGTGAATCCCAACCGCGAGGATGACCTTTCGGGACAGGGTTTTCTGTGTGCTGCGGGCGTCGTTTTCCTCGCGCTGGTGCAGACGGCGAAGCATCTGCGGCAGGGGGGCGTTGCCAAACCACCACCGGACCTGCTCGGGCTTCTCGATCTCGTGGCGCTCGGCACGGTGTGCGATGTGGTGCCGCTTGTGGGGGTCAACCGGGCTTTTGTGGTGAAAGGGCTTCTGGCCGCGCGCCAGATGAAGACGCCGGGGCTTGCCGCACTGGCGCGCGTGTCGCGCATCGGCGAACCGCTCAATCCCTATCATCTGGGCTTCATGATCGGACCGCGCATTAACGCCGGAGGGCGTATCGGCAATGCGGCTCTGGGCAGCAACCTGCTTGCCAGCGACGATCCGGCAGAGGCCGCGAAAATTGCCGAGACACTCGACCGGCTGAACACCGAGCGCCAGGACATGGAAACGGTGATGCTTGCGGAGGCGAAGGCCGAAGCGGATGCCGAATTGATGGCGGGTGAGGGGCCTGCCGTGCTTGTCACCGCGAGCGACCGCTGGCACCCGGGCATTGTCGGTCTGCTCGCTTCGCGCCTTAAGGATCACGCACGGCGGCCGACATTCGCGATTGCGTTCGATCCGAATGGCAAGGGAACCGGATCGGGACGCTCCATCCCGGGTTTCGACCTGGGCAAGATCGTTCGCGAAGCGGTGGCTGAAGGGCTTCTGGTGAAGGGTGGCGGGCACGCGATGGCAGCCGGCATCACAATCGAGCGCAGCAAGCTCGGGCCGCTTCGCGCGTTTTTCGAGGAACGTGCAGCGAGTGCCGTGAAGAAGCTGCGCGACGGTGAGAGCCTGAAGATCGACGCAGCACTCTCTGCCGATGGTGCCGGTTTTGCGTTGCTTGATGCGCTGGAGACGGCGGGGCCTTACGGTTCCGGCCATCCAACGCCGGTACTCGCGCTACCGCGCCACCGGCTCGCGGATGCACGTATTGTTGGCAATGGCCACATCCGCGCGGAGCTGCGTTCGCAAACTGGCGCACGCATGGAGGCCATTGCCTTTCGTGCTGCCGAGACTGATCTCGGCAATTTCCTGTTCGCCAATCGTGGCGCGACCATTCATGTGGCCGGAACGCTGGCGGTCGATCACTGGAATGGAACGAAACGCATCCAGATGCGCCTGCAGGATGCGGCAAGCGCCTGATGGAAGGGGTTACCCGAGAACGGCGATGATCCGGTCGAGCTCGGAAAGGCGTGCCTGCGTGGTCTCGTAGCCGATGGCAATGGCCTCGTCGGCGCGATGAAATTCCGTAAGGCCGATGTGGCCGAGCTTCGGCTGGAGCGACAGGTCCGGTGGGTCGCCGGCCATACGGGCACGCGAAATCCGATCCTGAATGATGTTGAAGGCTTCCACCATCACGCCGGTAATACCAAGCCGATGGTTGCGCTCGTGCGGGCCCCTGTCGACCACAAGCGGTGCTTTCTCGCCCTCTTCGGTTTCCTTGGGCATGTCGGCAGCGTGCTTGATGACCGCCGCGCGCCCGAAGAGGTCGTAGTGAAGATTGACGGCCATGACGAGTGGCTGCTCGTAGGAGCGGCAGGCGGAAACGGGAACTGGATTGACGAGCGCTCCGTCAACCAGCACGCGGCCGTTGCAGGTGACGGGCTCGAATACACCTGGTAAAGCATAGGATGCGCGCATGGCCGTGATCAGTGACCCGCTCGACAACCAGATTTCGTGACCGGTGCGGATTTCCGCCGCCACACAGACGAAGGGTTTTGACAGATCGTCGAACGTGACGCCGCGCAAATGCTCTTCCATGCGCGCCGTCAGCTTCATGCCGCCAAACAGGCCGCTGCCGCCGAAGTTGATGTCGAGAAGACCGAAAATGCGGCGTTTGGTCAGGGAGCGGGCGAATTCTTCCAGTTCGTCCAGTTTGCCTGCCAGATAACAGCCGCCGACAAGCGCACCAATTGACGTCCCGGCGATCATTCCGATGGGAATCTTGGCTTCTTCAAGGGCACGCAGAACACCAATGTGGGCCCAGCCGCGCGCCGCGCCCCCGCCCAGTGCGAGCGCTATTCCATTGCGGGGATTTGGTGCCGGAACCGGATCGACCGCAGGCGGCGCCGGCGAAACCACATCGACCTGCCGGTTTTCCTGTTTTCTGCGTAGAGATGCCCAATCGAGCATGATCATCTCCTCGTCCCCATGGCATCATGCCCGGGAACTGTATCAAATTGGTGAATATGCGTCGCTTTGGCGAACCGAACGGTTCAACGCTGCCTCACCCGGGAACGCGGGGATACCCCAACCCTTTAGATGTGCGTTCCCAAAGAGAAAGTCTATGCTACAGATGTTCAAGAAATCGAGACCGACTTTTGGTCAAGCATGTCCGTCTTTGTGACCCAGAGGCTTCATGCCAAGGTCGATGAGAACTGCTTTGCCGTCACGAATGCTTACATTTCGGTAGAAACAGGAGCGGCGGCCGGTGTGGCAGGTCGCACCACCGCCGGCGACCTTCACGCTCAGATGCACAGCGTCCTGATCGCAATCCGTCGCGATGGAGACAATGTGCTGGACGTTTCCGGAGGTCTCGCCCTTTTTCCAGAGCTTTGCGCGCGAACGCGACCAGTAATGGGCAATGCCGGTCTCCAGCGTCATGGACAGTGCCTCGGCATTCATATGGGCAACCATCAGGAGCGCATTCGTTTCGGCATCTGTCACCACCGCCGTGAGAAGGCCATTGGCATCAAAGCGCGGTGAAAAAGTCGCGCCTTCTTCAAGCGCGGCCTTGTCGGACGGGGCCGGGGGAAAGATCAATGTCGACATCAGCCGTGCTTGTCGCGCAACATGGTCATGAAGCGCGCCTGTTCTTGAAGATCTTCCCGGTAGACGCCCGTGAACGTCGTGGTGAGGGTTACGGAACCCTGCTTGCGGATGCCGCGCATGGCCATGCACATGTGCTCGGCCTCCACCAGCACGGCGACACCGCGCGGTTTGAGCACGTCCTGGATGACATGGGCGATTTGTGCCGTCATGGCTTCCTGCGTCTGCAGGCGGCGGGCGAAAATGTCCACCACGCGGGCGATCTTGGACAGACCGACCACTTTTCCATCCGGTAAATAGGCCACATGCGCCTTGCCGATGATCGGCACCATATGGTGTTCGCAGTGGGAGTGGAACGAGATGTCCTTGATGAGGACCATGTCGTTGTAGCCCTGCACTTCCTCAAAGGTACGGCCGAGTTCCTCGGCGGGGCACTGGTCGTAACCGGAAAACATTTCGCGATAGGCCTTGGCGACACGCTGGGGGGTCTCGATAAGGCCTTCGCGGGCAATATCGTCGCCGGTCCAGCGCAGAAGGGTGCGCACGGCGTTCTCCACCTCTTCCTGGGATGGGCGGTCGGTAACTGGCTTATCCATATAGGATTTTTTCTCCGCGATTTTCTCACCCTTCTCAGTGTGAGGCGGAAAGTTCTTGATAACAGCGTCCATAGAAGGCGTCTCCCGTAGTCCCTGTCTCGGCAGGGACGAGTTGAACGGTTCACGGCCTTATCCAGCGGGTAATGGAGAAAAATCTCAGCCCGGCCCGACAGTGGCGTGCACGAAACCGGAACCCGCAAGCGCATCATGCCTTGTCGCGGGCCCACGGCGATCATTATATAAGTGCCCTGGAGCAGAAGGGAAGGTGTCGAAGCGACATTGATGTGTTTCGGCTGCGGCAGAACGGAAATTCTATGCTTGACGATGTCTATAACGCAAAAATTCTTGGCTTTGCCGGCAATATTCAGCGGATCGGACGGCTGGACGCGCCGGATGCCACGGCAAAGGCGCATTCCAAACTCTGTGGCTCGACTGTCGTGGTCGATCTCAGAATGGAGGGCGATACGGTTATTGATTTCGCGCATGAGGTGAAAGCCTGTGCTCTGGGGCAGGCATCGTCTTCCATCATGGCTGCTCATGTTGTCGGCGCCAAGTCTGGTGAGCTGCGGCGGGTCCGGGAGCAGATGTACGCCATGCTCAAGGAAGAGGGTGCACCGCCGAACGGGCGTTTCGATGATCTGAAATATCTGGAGCCGGTGCGTGGCTACAAGGCACGTCACGCTTCCACGCTGCTGACTTTCGATGCGGTTGTGGATGCGATCGACCAGATTGAGAAGGCGCGTGCGGGCGCAGCCGCCTGACGCCATGGTTCACCCAGTGCGGAGCCGAAACTGGCAGGGCCCCTGGCCGAAGACGCCTGGCCGCCTGCTGGGGACCGCAATGATCCGGCTCTACCAACTCACGCTCTCCGGCTTTATCGGTAATTCCTGCCGGCATTTCCCCACCTGTTCGGAATACGCCTATGAGGCGATTGCCCGGCATGGGCTGTGGCCCGGTGGCTGGATGGGGCTTTTTCGCCTGATACGCTGTGGGCCGGGCGGCACGCATGGGGTCGATCCGGTGCCGGATGTGCTGGAGCCCGACCTGAAATGGTGGGCGCCATGGCGTTACTGGCGCGTGGCGAGGCAGAAGGCCGATCATTGATCTAACGGTCGCACCTGTGTGAATCCGGTTTGCCCTTTACCTTCACCGGCGAAACGCTTATCCCGAGCCCGCAAACCCAAAATGCCCAAACCACCCGCGCTCGTTGGCGGGACTGGATAAGGAGAAGACTGATGGCCGAGGCCGTTTCCCTAAAATTTCCCGATGGCTCCGTTCGTGAATATGACGCGGCGACGACCGGCGCTGACATTGCTGCCGGCATCTCCAAGTCGCTGGCAAAGAAGTCTGTCGCCTATGCGCTCGATGGCACGGTGCGCGACCTTTCCGAGCCCGTCGGCACGTCCGGCGAACTTGAGATCATCACCCGCGACGACCCGCGTGCGCTGGAGCTTATCCGGCACGATGCCGCGCATGTGCTCGCCGAAGCCGTGCAGGAGTTGTGGCCCGGCACCCAGGTCACCATCGGCCCGGTGATCGAAAACGGCTTCTACTACGATTTCGCCCGCAATGAGCCTTTCACGCCCGAGGACCTGCCGGTCATCGAGAAGAAGATGGCGGAGATCATTGCGCGCAACAAGCCTTTCACCAAGGAAGTCTGGTCGCGTGACAAGGCCAAGAAAGTGTTCGCCGAAAAAGGCGAGAGCTACAAGGTCGAGTTGATCGACGCGATCCCCGAGGACCAGGACGTCAAGATCTACGCGCAGGGCGACTGGTTCGACCTCTGCCGGGGACCGCACATGGTCTCGACCGGTCAGATCGGCAAGGCTTTCAAGCTGATGAAGGTGGCCGGCGCCTACTGGCGCGGCGACGCCAACAATCCGATGCTGACCCGCATCTACGGTACGGCCTGGCAGACGCAGGAAGAGCTCGACCAGTATCTCCACATGCTGGAAGAGGCCGAAAAGCGGGACCACCGTCGCCTTGGCCGCGAAATGGACCTGTTCCATTTCCAGGAGGAGGGGCCGGGCGTCGTGTTCTGGCATTCCAAGGGCTGGCGCATGTTCCAGAGCCTTGTGAGCTACATGCGCCGCAGGCTTGCGACCGATGGCTATGATGAGGTGAATGCGCCGCAGGTACTCGACAAGAGCCTGTGGGAGACCTCCGGCCACTGGGGCTGGTACAAGGAGAACATGTTTAAGGTGGAATGCGCGGACGACGAGGCGGAAGACACCCGCACCTTCGCGCTGAAGCCGATGAACTGTCCCGGTCACGTGCAGATCTTCAAGCACGGCCTGAAGTCCTACCGCGATCTGCCTATCCGGATGGCCGAGTTCGGCAATGTGCATCGCTACGAGCCTTCGGGCGCGCTGCACGGCCTGATGCGCGTGCGCGGCTTCACGCAGGACGATGCGCACATCTTCTGCACGGAAGACCAGCTTGCAGCCGAATGCCTGAAGATCAACGATCTGATCCTCTCCACCTATGCCGATTTCGGCTTTGAGGAGATCACCGTTTTCTTCTCCACGCGCCCTGAAAAGCGCGTTGGGTCGGATGCGCTGTGGGATCACGCCGAGGAGATCATGGCTGGCGTTCTCAAGAAGATCGCTGCATCCGACAGCCGCATCAAGACCGCGATCAATCCGGGTGACGGCGCGTTCTACGGGCCGAAGTTCGATTATGTTCTGAGGGACGCGATCGGTCGCGAATGGCAGTGCGGCACGACGCAGATCGACTTCAACCTGCCGGAGCGTTTCGGTGCGTTCTACATCGATCAGGATTCGGAGAAGAAGCAGCCGGTCATGGTGCACCGGGCCATCTGCGGCTCTATGGAACGCTTCCTTGGCATTCTGATCGAGAATTTCGCCGGTCACTTCCCGCTCTGGTTCGCGCCGGTGCAGGTGGTGGTGGCGACCATCACGTCCGATGCCGACGCGTATGCGCTGAAAGTGACGGAGGCGCTGAAGGAGGCCGGACTTCTGGCCGAGGCGGATCTGCGCAACGAGAAGATCAACTACAAGGTCCGCGAGCACTCGCTGGCCAAGGTTCCGGTCATCCTCGTCTGCGGCAAGCGCGAAGCGGAAGAAGGCACGGTCAATATTCGCCGGCTGGGCAGCCGCGATCAGGCGTCCATGTCGCTGGCCGATGTGACCGCAATGCTGGCCGACGAGGCAACGCCGCCTGACCTGAAGCGCAGGGCCGCAAGGGCGGCTGCCGCTTAAGGCTTTTCAGGACTTCACCAAATGGAAAGAAGCCGTGCTTTTGCGCGGCTTTTTTCATTTGAGGGGGGAATCAGTCGGGAAACTGGTTTCGCGTGTCGAGCAGGTCCGTCGGAAGCAATTCCACGTCCTGATTGCGGCCGGGCACGACCGAAAAGTCGCGCTGGTAGATGCGGTCGCGGTTCTTGGCGACAATGGTGTAGTCGCCTTCAGCGAGCACCATTGAGGCATAGGCGCTGACCGTCTCGTAGACGATTTCGCCGGTGTCGGTGAGTACGGACCACGCAGTGTCGGCGATGGCTTCGCCGCCGCGCTCACGGACAAGCTTCATGGTAAGGTCGGCAGCGCGGTGTTCGACCGTTGCCTCAGTCAGCTTTCCGGCCTCGACACGGATATCGGAGCGGATGACGGCGTTCATCGCTCCATATTTCGCCACGACATGGTAGGTGCCGGCATTGAGGCGCACGATGCTGCCCGGCTCGACATTGGGCAATATCAGGGTTCCATCGCCGATATTGTCTTCGCTCGCCTCGTAGATCGAGAAGCGGAGCTGGTTCTGCGGAATTCGCACGCCGCCGGGCAGGATCGCGTTCAGCTTGAGCCCGCCCGCATCGAGAAAGAGATCCTCGCGCACCGGCTCACGACCGACGGTGATGCGCTTGGTGACGCCAGCGCGACCGTAGGCCGCGTGGACGAGGTAACTGCCCGGTGCAAGCTCGAACACACCGTTACCGCCGCGCGCTGTGGCAACGAGCGGGAGTTTTTCGTCGGCGCCCGGCTGTGTTCCAAAAATGCGCCAGACAAGACCGTTCGGGATTTCCTCGCCGCCTTCGTTCAAATGAGCAACGAGCGTGACCTCGCCGGTATCGGCAATGGCCAGTGCATCGTCCACCGAGGCAGGAGCGTAATTGTTGAGGCCCGGCAGGCGCAGACCATCGACTGCCACTGCCGCATCATCCTGTGCATGGGCGGGAACCGCCATCCCGAATGAGGCACACAGGGCGAGAATGGAAAGTGTCGTTCTTAAAGGACTGCGCATGTCCGACATGAAGCCCAAGGCGGTGGCAATTTCAAGGCGTTTGTGCGATCTGGTTTCCACGAGCCGCCAGCTTGTGCAAACCGTCCTGGCTGTTTCAGGCCATGCATATCCCACAGGAGACAGACAATTGCACCCATCCGTGCTTGATTTCATGCTCGCGCGCCGCTCTACGCCGGTGAAGGATCTTGCGGAACCGGCACCGACCGATAAGGAAATCGAGACCATGTTGACGGTGGCCTCGCGCGTGCCCGATCATGGCCGGCTGACGCCATGGCGCTTCATTCTTTATCGTGGCGATGTGCGCAGGCAGATTGGCGAGGCGCTGGCCGCACGCGCCATCGAGCGCGAGGGTGCGTTGCCGGAGCCGCGGATCGAGCAGGAGCGGACGCGGTTTTCGCGTGCGCCTCTGGTCATCGGCGTGGTCTGCGTGCCGAAGGAGAGCCCGACCATTCCCGAATGGGAGATGTTTCTGTCCGGCGGCATGGCTGCGATGAACCTGATGATTGCCGCAAATGCGCTGGGCTACGGCACGAATCTCATCACCAACTGGTATTCGGACGATGCCGAAGGCCGCCGCATTCTGGGACTTGCACCGCGCGAACGGGTGGTCGGGTTCGTGCATATCGGTTCCTATGATGTGGAGCTTCTGGAGCGCCCGCGTCCCGAGCTCAAGACCATCGTTTCCGACTATGCCGGGCCATGGGAGGCGTGAGGGGAGGCGTGATGTTTTACGAACCGTCCAAGGGGCATGGCCTGCCGCACGATCCATTCAAGGCCATAGTGTCGCCGCGCCCGATCGGGTGGATTTCCACACTGTCGAAGGAGGGGGAGGCCAATCTGGCACCCTATTCCTTTTTCAATGCGATTTCGTCCAATCCGCATCTGGTGTTTTTTTCCTCGGAAGGGGCGAAGGACAGCGCCACGCATGCAGAAGAGACCGGCGAGTTTGTCGTGAATCTTGCCAGTCATCATCTGGCGGAGCAGCTGAATGCCAGTTCCGTCGATGCGCCGCGCGGTGTCAGCGAGTTCGCCTATGCGGGGCTCACGGAAGCACCCTCGCTGCTTGTGAAACCGCCACGTGTTGCCGAATGCCATGCGGCGCTCGAATGCAGGGTGACCGAGGTACGATGCCCCCTGGGGCTCGACGGTTCGCCGGCAGGCGTGATTGTCGTTACCGGGGAGGTGGTGGGCGTCCATATCAGCGAGGCGGTGCTGAAAGACGGGCTGTTCGATGCGGTGGCAGCCGGCAATATGGCACGCTTGGGGTATCGCGACTATTCGACTGTGACCGAGGTCTTTCAGATGACGCGCCCGCAGTGGAAGGACGGTTAATGTCTTTGTCAGGCCGATGATGCCTCAGCCGCGCGTGCGAGAACGCGTTCGGCAAGGGCGAGGTGCGGGCGGTCATACATCCGCCCGCCGATGTTGACCACGCCGGCATTGCCGGCGGCTGAAAAGGCTTCCACCACGGCGCGGGCCTTTGCCACCTCTTCATCCGAGGGCGTGAAGATGGTATTGATCGGTTCGACCTGCGCAGGGTGAATGGCCATTTTGGCAACGAAACCGTCACGGGCAGCCAGTTGGCAATCCCTTGTGAACGCCTCTGTATCCGAAAAGTTCGGGAACACGGTGTCGATCGCTGGAACGCCTGCCGCCGTAGCCGCCAGAAGCGTCATGTTGCGGGCGAGCTGGAAGAGCGGCGTATAGCTTCCGTCTTCATGGCGCGCAGCAAGCGCGCCGATATGGGCCGACAGGTCTTCCGCGCCCCAGGTCAGCCCGGCCAGCCGGTCGCTGGAACCCCGGTAGCTGGCGGCGTTGAGAACGCCCAGCGCCGTTTCCGTGATAATCGGCAGGATGCGCGTGCGGCCGTCTTCGATCCCGTTTTCTGCTTCGTGAACACGCAGCGCCGCTGCGAGACGCGCGACGTCATTCCCGCCTTCGGCCTTGGGGAGCATGATGCCATCCGGCCGGGCCTTCATGACGACAGCCAGATCGTCTTCGGTCAATCCGGTCGCAAGGTCGTTCACCCTAACGTAAAGCTGAGCATTCGTGCGCGAGCGCGCCGACTGAAGGAAGACCGCGGCGATGCGCCGCCCCTCTGCCTTGCTGTCGAGGCTGACCGAATCTTCAAGGTCGGCGATCAGGACATCGCTCTGCGAACTGATGGCCTTTTCGAGCTTGCGTTCAGAATCACCGGGCACGAAGAGCAGTGAGCGCATCAGGCATCTCTCTTTTTGAGGATCATCGCCTGGCGCAGGCAGCGGGCCACCAGCGTGTCATCCTGATTGTAGGCGCGGTGCTCGAATTCCACGATGCCGCGATCGGGCCGGGATTTCGATTCGCGCACGGATTTCACCTCTGTCTCCACGCGGATGGTGTCGCCATGGAACACCGGGTGGGGAAAGCTGGTTTCGGTCATTCCAAGATTGGCCACTGTTGTGCCGAGTGTGGTGTCGTGGACGGAAATGCCGATCATCAGGCCGAGGGTGAAGAGCGAGTTGACCAGCGGCTTGCCCCATTCGGTCTTCTCGGCAAAGGCGAAATCGATGTGCAGTGGCTGGGGGTTCAGCGTCATGGTCGAAAACAGCATGTTGTCGCTTTCGGTGACGCTTTTGCGCAGCGTGTGCTGAAACACCTGTCCCGGCTGGAACTCCTGAAGATAAAGGCCGGCCATTCCGCTCCTCCCGTCCTGCTCCGAAACGATCTTCAGCTTCTTGATAGGCGGGCCGGCCGCACCCTGCAAGCGGGCACTTATGGTAAACGTTTCCTATACGAATTCGCGCTAGGTTCGGTTCAGACAGGGCGGGAGTGTGACTTCGGTGCAGGTGGTTCAGCATTTTCTCAAGTGGACGCAGACGGCAAAAGTGGCTGAACGCGCGGGCGCGGCGGCAGCTCTTGCCAGAGCCTATCTCGACGGAGAGCTTCCGTTCGAGGATCGCTACGCCGCCGAGGCGGCGCTGACAGCCCTGCTTGACGATCCTTCTTCAAAAGTGCGGTCTGCGCTGGCGGAGGCACTCTCCATGAGCCGACACGCGCCGGTGCAGGTGGTGGCGGCCCTGGCGGCGGATCAGCCGGATGTTGCAGCCCCGATCCTGGCCCGCTCGCCGGTCTTGTCCGACCCTGACCTGATCGACCGGGTGGCTGACGGGCGCGGGGGGACGCAACACCTTATAGCGCGACGTCCCCAATTGAGCATGAGTGTCTCGGCGGCCATCGCCGAGGTTGGATCGCTCGAGGCTTGCCTGGCATTGGCCGAAAACCCGAGCGCAGACATTGCAGCCGTGAGCTTCCGCCGCATGATCGAGCGCCATGGGAGCAATGCACCTTTGCGCGAGGCGTTGGCTGCCGACCCCCGTCTTCCCTCCGATTGCCGCCATGTGCTTTTGACGCAGCTCGGAGAAGCCCTGCGCGACGCGCCGCTCGTGCGGGCGCTGGTGGGGGCGGCACGGGCGGAAAAGCTGACGCGGGACGCATGTATCCGTGCTTCGCTTACGTTGATCGAGACCATCGATCCGGAAGAACACGGAGCAATGGTTGAGCATCTGCGCATTCGCGGAGACCTGACAACGAGTTTCATCGTCAGGCTGGTGGCGCATGGAAAGATCGATTTCTTCGGTCATGTTCTCATGACCCTGACAGGGCAGCCTTTGGCCCGGATCAGCGGGCTTCTGGTGAATGGCCGCGACCTGGCGATGGCTGCGCTGCTGCAGAAGGCCGGGCTTGCAAAGCCCGTTCACCGGCCCGTCATCCGGGCTCTGTCCGTCTGGCGCGAAGTGGCGCAGGGAAAGCGCCTGGCGGGCGCACAGGAAGTCTCATGGCTGATGCTGGAGAGCATCGGTGCAACGCCCGGGCAGTCGGGCCCGGTACAGGATGCTGCTGAACTGGCCGGCCTTCTGAGGTCCATCCATCTCGACGCGCTGCGTGAAAACGCCCGCGTGCAGGCGCAGGCTATCGCCGCTGCCTGAACCCGGAACAACGATCTAAACTATTGATGGAGAATCGGAGTAGCCCGAAAACCGGATTCCACTTTTCGGGCCGATGCTCTAGATGTCCAGTTCTTCGGCGAACTCTGCATTCTCCTGAATAAAGCGGAAGCGTGCTTCGGGTTTCGTTCCCATCAGGGAATCGATGGTGCTCTTCGTCGCTTCCTGACCGTCCAGAACCGTAACGCGCAGCAATGTACGCTTGGCCGGGTCCATGGTCGTTTCCTTGAGCTGGCTCGCCATCATCTCGCCAAGGCCCTTGAACCGGCCGATCTCGACCTTGCCGCGACCGGTGAACTCGGTTTCCAGAAGCTCGTCCTTATGCGCATCGTCGCGCGCATACATGGTCTTGCCGCCCTGGCTGATGCGGTAGAGCGGGGGCACGGCCATGTAGAGATGCCCGTTTTCGATGAGCTGCGGCATCTCCTGATAGAAGAAGGTAATCAGCAGGGAGGCGATGTGCGCGCCGTCGACATCGGCGTCCGTCATGATGATGACGCGGTCGTAGCGAAGGTCGTCTTCGCGGTATTTCGAGCGCGTGCCGCAGCCGAGTGCCTGGGTGATGTCGGAGATCTGCTGGTTGGCGGCCAGTTTTCCGGTGCCGGCGCTGGCGACGTTCAGGATCTTGCCGCGCAGCGGCAGAACGGCCTGGCTGGCGCGGTTGCGTGCCTGTTTGGCGGAGCCGCCAGCCGAGTCACCCTCGACGATGAAGATTTCGGCACCCGCTGCCGCACCCATGGTGCAGTCGGCGAGCTTTCCCGGCAGGCGCAGCTTGCGCACGGCGCTCTTGCGGCTGACCTCGCGCTCCTGACGGCGGCGCAGGCGCTCGTCGGCGCGGGCCACCACCCAGTCGAGCAGCTTGGAGGCTTCCTGCGGGTTTTCCGCCAGCCAGTGATCGAAGGGATCGCGCACGGCGTTTTCGACTATGCGCATGGCAGCCGCGGTTGCCAGCTTGTCCTTGGTCTGGCCGACGAATTCCGGCTCGCGCACGAAGACGGAGAGCATGCCGGCTGCCGAAATCATCACGTCTTCCGAAGTGATGATGGAGGCCCGCTTGTTGCCGGTGAGTTCGGCATAGCCGCGCAGACCACGCAGAAGCGCATTGCGGAAACCGGTCTCGTGCGTTCCGCCCTCCGGCGTGGGCACGGTGTTACAGTAGGAATTGAGCATGGCGTCGCCGCCATACCAGGTGATCGCCCATTCCACCGCGCCATGGCCGGAGCTCTTTTCGCTGCGGCCGGAAAACACCTCCTTGGTGACCTGAAACTGGCCGTCCAGCGAGGCGTTCAGATAGTCCTTGAGACCGCCTGGGAAGTGGAAGGTCGCCTTTTCCGGCGTTTCGTCCTTCTCGCCGATAAGCTCAGGCGCGCAAACCCAGCGTATCTCGACACCGCCAAAGAGATAGGCTTTGGACCGCGCCATGCGGTAGAGCCGCGCCGGTTCGAATTTGGCGCCCTTGCCGAAGATTTGCTCATCCGGCTTGAACCGCACCTTTGTGCCGCGCCGGTTGTGAACGTCGCCGAGCTTTTCAAGCCCGCCCTGCGGCAGGCCGCGCGAAAAGGTCTGGCGGAAGAGCTGGCGATTGCGCGCGACCTCGACTTCAAGAATTTCGGAGAGCGCGTTCACCACCGAGACACCGACGCCGTGCAGGCCGCCGGAGGTCTCGTAGACCTTGGAATCGAATTTTCCGCCGGCGTGCAGCGTTGTCATGATGACTTCGAGAGCCGATTTGTCCTTGAACTTCGGGTGCGGGTCGACCGGTATGCCGCGGCCATTGTCGGTGACGGCGAGATGGCCTTCCGCGTCCAGTTCCACTTCAATGAAGGTGGCGTGACCGGCCACCGCCTCGTCCATGGAGTTGTCGATGACTTCGGCGAAGAGGTGGTGCAGCGCCTTGTCGTCGGTGCCACCGATATACATGCCGGGACGCCGGCGGACAGGCTCCAGACCTTCGAGGACCTCAATATCGGCCGCGCTGTACCCATCGCCGGAAGCAGCAGGCGAAGGAGACGGCGCGGGGCGCGCAGCGGGCTTGTGCTCGGGGGCTGCCGGCTCCGGTGCTTTCGCACGTTCCACATTGGCGGTCATTCCGGCGAAGAGGTCGTTGTTGTCGTCCATGAAGCGTGTGGTGTCCTGTCCGCGAATCACATCGCAGTTTGCCATGGATTCCAAGGCAAAGCGAAGCCTGTTCCGGTTCCGTTCGGAGTGTGTGGACGACGCTTTACCAGAAAGCGCAGGCCGCAGCCAAGAGGTGCGGCAAAAATGGGCGATCATCTCCCCAGATGGGGAGACGATCCGTTTCGTGCTGGTCAGCTCGCCAATGCCTCGATGGGCGGGCAGGCGCAGACCAGATTGCGGTCGCCGCTGACATTATCGACGCGCGAGACCGGCGGCCAGTATTTGGATGCGGACGCCAGCGAACCTTCGGGGAAGGCGGCTTCGCTGCGGCTATAGGGATGCTTCCATTCGTCTCCCATCAGCTCCATCGCGGTGTGCGGTGCGTTGGTCAACGGATTGTCGTCCTTTGGCCATTCGCCCTTTTCCACCTTCGAGGCTTCCCTGGCGATAGAGATCATCGCCTGACAGAAGCGGTCGACCTCGCTTTTCGGCTCGGATTCCGTCGGCTCCACCATCAGCGTACCCGCGACGGGGAAGCTCATGGTCGGGGCATGGAAGCCGTAGTCGATGAGCCGCTTGGCGATGTCGTCGACGGTGATGCCGGCGCGATCCTTGAAGACCCGCGTGTCGAGAATGCACTCATGCGCGACACGGTCGTTGCGGCCCTTGTAGAGCACAGGGTAATGCTCTTTCAGGCTGTGGGCGATGTAATTGGCGTTGAGGATCGCCATTTCTGTCGCGCGCTTGAGGCCGTCGCCGCCCATCATGCGGATATACATCCATGTGATCGGCAGGATCGACGCGCTGCCATAGGGGGCTGCCGCCACCGCATGGCTGCTGCCGAGCGCCACATGTCCCGGCACAAACGGCTTCAGATGCGCCTTGACGCCGATCGGTCCGACGCCGGGACCGCCGCCGCCATGGGGAATGCAGAAGGTCTTGTGCAGGTTCAGGTGGCAGACATCCGCTCCCAGATCGCCCGGACGGGCAAGCCCGACCATGGCGTTGAGGTTGGCGCCGTCGAAATAGACCTGGCCGCCATGCTCGTGGATCACCGCGCACATGTCGCGCACGCCTTCCTCGAACACACCGTGGGTCGACGGGTAGGTCAGCATGAGCGCCGCCAGCCTGTCGGCGTGCTCTTCCGCCTTCGCCTTCAGGTCGTCTTGATCGATATTGCCATCGTCCGTGCAGCGGACCACCACCACCCGCATGCCGGCCATGGAGGCGGACGCCGGGTTGGTGCCGTGGGCGGAGGAGGGGATGAGGCAGATGTCGCGATCGGCCTCGCCGCGCTCGGCGTGATAGCGGCGGATCGCCAGAAGACCGGCATATTCGCCCTGGCTGCCGGCATTGGGTTGCAGCGAGACCGCATCGAAGCCGGTGATCTCCGAAAGCCAGCGATCAAGATCGTCGATCATGCGACGATAGCCCGCCGTGTGCTCCGGCGGCGCGAACGGGTGAAGACCGCCCACTTCCGGCCAGCTCACGGGCATCATCTCGGCGGCGGCGTTGAGCTTCATGGTGCAGGAGCCGAGCGGGATCATGGCGCGGTCGAGCGCAAGATCCTTGTCGGCGAGCCTGCGCAGGAAGCGCATCATCTCTGTTTCCGAGCGGTGCGAATGGAAATCCGGCTGGGTGAGGAAGCCTTCGCCGCGTGCTGCAGCGGGGGCAAGCCGGGGCGCCGTTTCCGGCAGCGTTGCGCCGAACAGGGTCGCAAGGGCCGCGAGATCGTCCTCGTCCGTGGTTTCATCCACGTTGATGCCGATCCGGTCGGCGTCAATGACACGCAGGAGCCGCCCGTCGGCCTCTGCTTTTCTGGCGATCTCTTCTGCCTTGCCCGGAACGGTGGCGGTGACCGTATCGAAGATCACGTCGCCCGCAAGTTTTACGCCTGCGGCCTTCAGTGCGGCATGCAGACGCACAGCGCGCCCGTGAACCGTTTCGGCGATTGCCGCGAGCCCTTCCGGGCCGTGCCAGATGGCGAAGGCAGCGGCCATATTCGCAAGCAGCGCCTGTGCGGTGCAGATGTTGGAGGTCGCCTTGTCGCGGCGAATGTGTTGCTCACGGGTCTGCAGCGCCAGACGGTAGCCCGGACGGCCATGCGCATCGACCGACTGGCCGACGAGACGGCCGGGCATGAGGCGCGTCAGCTTGTCCGATACGGCGCAATAGGCCGCGTGCGGACCGCCAAAGCCCATCGGCACGCCAAAACGCTGCATCGAACCAACGGCGATGTCCGCGCCGAGCGCTGCCGGCGTTTCGCTCAAAAGCAGGCCGAGCGGGTCGGCGACCATGATGACGATGGCACCCTTGTCCTTCGCTTTGGCGATGAGGGCGCTGTGGTCACCATAGATGCCATAGGTGTCGGCCCACGGGACGATGAGGGCAAAGGTGTCATCGTCGATCGTGTCGCCATCGACCTCGATGCCAAGCGGCTCGGCACGGGTGACAACCACATCGCGCGTCTGCGGATGGAGGTCACCGGCAAATGCCAGCCTGTTGCGCCTGGAACGGTGGTGCCGCCAGGCGATGCCCACAGCTTCGGCGACGGCCGAGCCTTCGTCCAGCAGCGACGCGGAGGCAACCGGCAGGCCGGTCAGTTCCGTCACCAGTGTCTGGAAATGGAACAGGAGTTCCAGGCGGCCCTGGCTGATCTCCGACTGGTATGGCGTGTAGGCCGTATACCAGGCCGGGTTTTCAAACAGGTTGCGCTGGATGACCGGCGGCACCTTCACGCCATGATAGCCGGTGCCGATGAAGCTTTTCAGCACCCTGTTCTGGCGCATGGCGGCGCCAAGCTCGGCAAGCGCCTCGGATTCGCTGGCGGCCGGCGGCAACTCGAGCGGACGTCCGAGACGAATGGAATTCGGGACCGCCTGCGTGATCAGTGTTTCGAGCGAGGGAACGCCAAGGGCCGCCAGCATGGCCTTGGTTTCTTCCCCACGCGGGCCGATATGGCGGGCGGCAAAAGGAACGTTGTTCTGGGGCATAATGTTTCCTCAGGCAATCGACGCCTTGTAGGCGGCTTCGTCCATGAGGCCTTCAAGCTGGCTCTCATCGGTGAGCTTCATTTTCCAGAGCCAGCCATCGCCGGTGGGCGCGGAGTTGATGAGGGCGGGCTCGCTGGTCAGGGCGTCATTCACTTCCGCGACTTCGCCATCGGCCGGCGCATAGACATCGGATGCGGCCTTGACGGATTCGACCACGACGGCGGTGTCACCCTTGGAAAGCGTGGCGCCGGCTTCCGGCAACTCGACAAAGACCAGATCGCCAAGCTGTTCCTGCGCATAGTCGGTGATGCCGACGGTTGCGACGCCGTTCTCGACTTTGATCCACTCGTGATCTTCTGTGAAATAGGTCTGGCTCATCTGGCTGTTATCCTTTTTTGTAGCGCTGCGGCGTGAAGGGAAGGGAGTGGACATCAAGTGCGATGCGATTGCCGCGCACTTCGGTGAAAAGGCGGGTGCCGGGCTCGGAGAGCGTTTTTGCGACATAGCCCATGGCGACCGGATGACCCGCCGAGGGGCCAAAGCCGCCGGAGGTGACGCGACCGATCTTCTCGCCCGCCTCGTTGATGAGCGGTGCACCGGCGCGCACGGGCTGGCGTCCTTCCGGCTTCAGGCCGACGCGTTTTTCCTTTGCGCCATCTGCGATGATCTTCTGCAGAGCCAGCGCGCCAATGAATTTGCCTTCCTCGCGCAGCGCCTTTGGAACCGCCCACAGGATCGCGGCGCTTGCCGGGTCGGTGTTTTCGTCCAGATCCTGGCCGTGCAGGCAAAGACCCGCTTCCAAGCGCAGGCTGTCGCGGGCTGCAAGTCCGACCCATTGAACGCGATCATCGTCTAGCAGCGTGCGGGCGAAGCGCTCGGCATCATCGAGGGGCAGGGCGATCTCGAAGCCGTCTTCACCGGTATAGCCCGAGCGGGCAGCAAACCAGCCCTCGCGCGGCTCCGTGCCGGTCATGAAGGTGAGGTCGCTCAGATCGAGGCCGGCAGCGATCATGACGGCTTCTGCGTCGGGGCCCTGCAGCGCCAGTAGAACGCGTTCGAGTGGCGTGAACGAGACGTCGAAATCTCCAGCAATGGCGCGGAAATGGGCTTCGTCCTTGTCGGCATTGCCAGCGTTTGCAACCACCATGAAGCGATTTTCGCCAAGGCGGGTGACGATCAGATCGTCGATGATGCCGGCCTTCTCATTGAGAAGGACGGTGTATTTTGACTGACCTTCTCTCAGGGCTGCTGCATCGAGCGGGCAGGCGCGCGACAGGAAATCGGCGGCACCGGCGCCTTCGACCTCGAAAAGCTGCATGTGGGAGATGTCGAACAGGCCGGCACTTTCGCGCGTGTGCAGGTGTTCTTTCATGACGCCGGCAGGGTAGGTCAGCGGCATGCGCCAGCCAGCGAATGCGCCGAAACGCGCGCCGGCATCTTCATGCAGCGCTTCCAGCGGCAAATGTTTTTGGGGTTTCGTGTCGCTCATCATTCCTCCAGAATCGCACGCATGCCGCGGTCAGCGACATGTCCGTGCCCCTCTGTCGGAAGCCTGAGAGACTCGCGCAGCCGGAACCCTGTCGACCACGCTTACACCTTCGGCGCGGGGATCGCTCCCCGACTTTCCAGAGTGTCTTGACCCGTCTACGGTTCTTTTGCCTGAGAGATTTCGGGCGATTTCCCCTTCGGCGTCCGCTCCGGTCTTATCCGGTTTGGCTCTCTCCCGCAGACAGGCAGGGCTTCTGCCCTCGACGGCTGGAAATTAGCGCAGGCGGATGTGTTTGTCACCTGCCATAACGCGGCCCTTGGCCCTGGCATGATGGTTTCTGTGCACAATACACTGGCGGTTCGCATCTGCTGTTTATCAGCCTGCACCTGCAGCGCGGGCAAGATCGGCCTCGATCTGGGTGACGAGCCGGTTCGTCTCGTCCTGAAGTTTGCGAATCCGCTTCAGATTGGCCGAGACGGCATTGACGAGCTCGGAGCGGCTTTCGTCCGCCGGCGAGACGCCCACACCGTGGAGAAGCCATGAGAGGCTTACATTCAAAACGCCCGCGAGCATGGCTAGGCGATTGGCCCGCGGCTGCGAACGGTCGCTTTCCCATGCCTGTATCGTGGTGGCCTTCACGCCAAGGCGGCGGGCGAGTTCGGAGACCGAGAGGCCAACGGCGTCGCGTGCTCTGGAAAGACGGCCGCCCATCGTGTCGCGGTCGGGTGAATCTGTATAGATATGTGCGGTGTCCTGCACCGGTCGGCACCTCCGTTTTTTTCTGTCGAGCATCTTTGGCTGGATGACCCGTCTGATGGCGGGATTTCTCGGTCGAGCATGCCGGAAGTGACGCGCCGGCACAACCTTGTGCCGGCGTATCGATTGGGGTGCAGCTGAAAAGCGTTTTATGGCAGCGTGTTAGACGAAGAATGTAAGATGGAGATTCATCGGCTTCACGTACTGATTCAGGACGCTCGGGATTCAGGATAGCCGGCTGCGAGGCGTTTTGCGTGCCAGGCGAGGTGGTCGTCCATGAAGGTCGAGATGAAGAAGTAGGAGTGGTCGTAGCCCTCACGCATGTTGAGCGTGAGTGGAATGCCAGCCCTTTGGCAGGCTTCTTCGAACAGCCATGGGCGCAGACCTTCGTCCAGAAAGCTGTCCGCCGTACCCTGATCGATCAGGAATTCGGGAAAGCGTGCGCCATCGGCAACGAGCGCGCAGGCGTCGTGTCCGCGCCATGCGGCTTCGTCCGTTCCCAGATATTTCTCCAGCGCCGGTTTCGACCAGCCCGCCGTCGAGGGTTCGACGATGGGGGCGAAGGCGGAGCAGCTCCTGAAGCGGTCGGGATTTTTAAGCGCGATGGTCAGCGCCCCGTGGCCGCCCATGGAATGGCCGAAAATCCCTTGGCGATCCATGTCCGCCGGGAAGTTTTCGGCGATCAGCGCCGGCAGTTCCTCGGTGACGTAGGAATACATGCGGTAGTTTTTGGCGAAGGGCTCCTGCGTGGCGTCCACATAAAAGCCTGCGCCCTTGCCGAACTGCCAGTTGTCCGCCTCGTCAGGCACGTCATCGCCGCGCGGGCTCGTGTCCGGGCAGACCACGATCATGCCGAGTTCGGCGGCCATGCGGCGGTATTCGCCCTTGTCCATGACATTGGCGTGCGTGCAGGTGAGGCCTGACAGATACCACAGGACCGGGCAGGGGCCGCCGGCTGCCTGCGGCGGCACGAACACGGCGAAGGTCATGTCGCACTGGCAGGTCTTGGAAGTGTGGCTGTAAACGCCCTGGACGCCGCCATGAGAGCGGGCGGTGGAGACGGTTTTCATGAGGTCAGTCCCTGTTTTCTTTCAAAGCGCGGCGCACGGTGCGGTCGAGCGCCTGCAGGAAGTCGGAGCGGTCGCGTGCGGTGAAGCCGGGATTGTATCCCTTGATCTCACCGGATTCGCGCAGATCCTGCTTGAGGTTGCGCATGGCAACGGCCATACCGATGGTTTCAGGCGTAAACGGGCGCCCGCTGGGGCCGAGCACATGCACGTCCATCTCCACCAGGCGCGCGGCCAGCGGCACGTCCGCCGTGATGGCGATGTCGCCGGCCACGGCATTCTCCACGATCCAGTCGTCGGCGGCGTCGGCGGTGCCGGGCACCACCACATGCCGCACCATGGGATCGCGTGAAGGGCGCAGCCCGCCATTCGAGACATAGACGATGACAAGCCCGTGCCGCTCGGCGACACGGGCTGCTTCCGGTTTCACCGGACAGGCATCTGCATCCACATAGATGGTAGACAATGTGATGGCCTCAGTAGACCACCACGGAGCGGATGGATTCGCCAGCATGCATGAGGTCGAAGCCCTTGTTGATCTCGTCCAGCGACAGGGTGTGCGTGATCATCGGGTCGATGTCGATCTTGCCCTCCATGTACCAGTCGACGATCTTGGGCACATCCGTGCGGCCGCGCGCGCCGCCAAAGGCGGTGCCCTTCCAGGTGCGTCCCGTGACCAGCTGGAAGGGACGGGTAGAGATTTCCTGACCCGCACCGGCCACGCCGATGACGATGGACTCGCCCCAGCCGCGATGCGCGCTTTCCAGCGCCTGACGCATGACATGGACATTGCCCGTGCAGTCGAACGTGTAGTCCGCGCCGCCTATCTGGTCCGCGCCGCGCTTGGTCAGGTTGACGAGATAGGGAACGATGTCCTCGCCGACCTCCTTCGGATTGACGAAATGCGTCATGCCGAATTTCTCGCCCCATTCCTTCTTGTCGTTGTTCAGGTCCACGCCGATGATCATGTCGGCGCCGGCAAGCCGGAGGCCCTGGATCACGTTGAGGCCTATGCCGCCGAGGCCGAAGACGATCGCCGTCGAGCCGATCTCGACCTTGGCGGTGTTGATGACCGCGCCGACGCCTGTGGTCACGCCGCAGCCGATGTAGCAGATCTTGTCAAAGGGAGCGTCGGGATTGACCTTGGCGACCGCGATTTCGGGCAGAACGGTGAAGTTCGAGAAGGTGGAGCAACCCATATAGTGGTGGAGCTTCTCGCCGTTCAGAGAGAAGCGGCTCGTGCCGTCTGGCATCAGGCCCTGGCCCTGGGTGGAGCGGATGGCGGTGCATAGATTAGTTTTCTGCGACAGGCAGGACGGGCACGCGCGGCACTCGGGCGTGTAGAGCGGGATCACGTGATCGCCCTTCCTGAGGCTGGTCACGCCGGGGCCGACATCGACGACGACGCCAGCGCCTTCATGGCCAAGAATCGCCGGGAAGATGCCTTCCGGATCTGCGCCGGAGAGGGTGAACTCATCCGTATGGCAGATGCCGGTCGCTTTCACCTCGATCAGCACTTCGCCTTCGCGCGGGCCTTCGAGGTCGACCTCCATGATTTCAAGTGGTTTTCCTGCCTGAACGGCAACAGCGGCGCGGGTTTTCATGGACAATTCTCCTGCAAGTCCGGAATCTAAGACGAAAGTTTCGGGCGAAAGTTTCAGGAATTGTTATATCCCGCAAGCCCGAACCGGCCATAGGATGACGCAATCTGACAAACCCGCTTCTCATGCGACAATCGTGTGAAACGCTTGAGCGGGAGCATGCAAAGCCATAAAACAGAAACAACGTCGCTCGTGGGGGGAAACATCGTTCATGTTCAAGAAGATCCTCGTCGCCAATCGCGGTGAAATCGCCTGCCGGGTCATGAAGACAGCGAGGAGGATGGGCATCGCCACCGTTGCGGTCTATTCCGACGCGGATGCGGATGCCGTTCATGTGGAGATGGCGGACGAGGCGGTGCATATCGGCCCGGCCGCCGCCAGTCAGAGCTATCTTCTCGGCGACCGGATCATCGCTGCCTGCAAACAGACAGGCGCTGAGGCCGTGCACCCGGGCTACGGTTTTCTGTCCGAGAATGCTGCTTTCTGCGAGAAGCTCGAGGCAGAGGGCATTGTCTTCATCGGTCCCAAGCCGAAGGCCATTCAGGCCATGGGTGACAAGATCACTTCCAAGAAAATCGCCGCAGAGGCCGGTGTTTCCACGGTCCCCGGTTTCATGGGGCTGATCGAAGATGCCGAACATGCGGTGAAGATTGCCGGTGAGATCGGCTATCCGGTGATGATCAAGGCGTCCGCAGGCGGTGGCGGCAAGGGGATGCGCATCGCCTGGAACGATGAGGAAGCGCGCGAAGGTTTTGCGCGGTCCAGATCGGAGGCGGCGTCATCCTTTGGCGATGACCGGATTTTTATCGAGAAGTTCGTAGAAGAACCGCGGCACATTGAAATCCAGGTGTTGGCCGATGCACAGGGCAACTGCCTCTACCTCGGCGAGCGCGAGTGCTCCATACAGCGCCGCAACCAGAAAGTCGTGGAGGAGGCCCCGTCGCCCTTCCTGGATGCCGAGACGCGTGCGGCCATGGGCGCGCAGTCGGTGGCGCTGGCAAAAGCCGTTGATTATCAGAGCGCTGGCACGGTCGAGTTCATCGTCGACAAGAACCGCAATTTCTACTTTCTGGAAATGAACACGCGCCTTCAGGTGGAGCATCCGGTGACCGAGCTTGTCACCGGCATCGATCTGGTGGAGCAGATGCTGCGGGTGGCGGCAGGCGAGGCGCTGTCCTTCGGTCAGGAGGACATCAAGCTCAATGGCTGGGCCGTTGAAAGCCGCATCTATGCAGAAGACCCGGTGCGTAACTTTCTACCCTCCATCGGCAGGTTGACCCGCTACCGTCCGCCGGAGGAGGGGCGTTTTGGCGATGCCGTGCTGCGCAACGACACGGGGGTGACGGAGGGGTCGGAAATTTCCATGTTCTACGATCCTATGATCGCCAAGCTCTGCACCTGGGCGCCCGAGCGGCTGGACGCGATCAACGCGATGAGCGAGGCACTGGACCGTTTCGTGATCGACGGGATTGAACACAACATTCCCTTCCTGGCGGCTCTGATGAGCCATCCGCGCTGGCGCGAGGGGCGTCTGTCGACCGGTTTTATCGCGGAGGAGTTTCCCAATGGTTTTGCACCGCCACCGCCGATGGCAGCCGAGCGCACGGTGCTGGCTGCGGTGGCGCTGGCCGTCGAGCTTCTGCGGCGTGATCGTCTTGACCGGCTCACTGGCCGTCTTGCACCGCATTCGGGCGAATTGAAGCGCAACTGGGTGGTGCGGCTGGATGACGACTATCTGTCCGTCAGCCTTGTCGAGGGCATGATCTCGATCCCACTGGAAATGGACATACGCATAGGCGATGCCGACCCGGTGACCGTGCGCTCGTCCTGGCGTCCGGGCGAGCCTGTCTGGGAAGGCGATGTCAATGGCCGCACGGTTGCGGTTCAGGTGCGGCACATCCTGAATGGTGTGAGGCTTGCGTGGCAGGGCGTCTCTGCCGATGCTCGCGTTATGCTGCCACGTATTGCCGAGCTTGACCGGTTGATGCCCGTGCGCGAAGCGCCTGACACGTCGAAGATGCTGCTTTGCCCGATGCCTGGACTGGTCGTGTCCGTCGCAGTTGCCGAGGGACAGGAGGTTAAGGCGGGTGAAACTCTTGCCGTTGTCGAAGCGATGAAGATGGAGAATGTCCTGCGCGCCGAGCGCGACGGGATGGTGGCAAAGATCAATGCCGCGCCGGGCGACAGCCTCGCCGTGGATGCGGTCATCATGGAATTCGAATAGGAGCTTTCCCGAAATGGCGGAGAACGAAAAACGGGCAGCGGTGCTGTTCGACCTCGACGGTACGCTGACGAACCCGTTCGCGGGCATTTCCAACGGAATCCGCCATGCGATGGAAAAGATGGGGCGCACGGCGCCCGACGACGATGCCATCCGCTCCCATATCGGACCGCCATTGCAGGTGACCTTTGCCGCCTTTCTCGAAACGGACGACGAGGCGCGCATCTGGGAGGCCGTGGGGCACTACCGCGAGCGTTATCAACGGGTTGGGAAATTCGAGAACGAGATCATACCAGGCATCAGGGACGTGCTCGCTCACTGTGTGGAGACGGGGTATTTCCTGTCGCTTGCGACATCGAAGCTGGAGTCTTACAGCAGGGACATCCTCGCTCATTTCGGCCTTTCGGAATATTTCGATGCGGTCCATGGCTCAGCACCCGATGGCACCAATGCCGACAAGGCGGACCTGATCCGGCACATTCTGGCGAGCGAGCCGATTGACGCTGCCAATGCCGTGATGATCGGTGACCGGCTGCACGATGTTGCCGGTGGCAAGGCGAACGGAGTGCCTGCAATCGGTGTTTTATGGGGCTTTGGTGACAGGGTCGAACTTGAACAGGCAGGCGCGTTGGCCGTCGTCGAGCGGCCTTCAGACCTAGCCTCTGCAATTGAGAGCGTTCTCACCGTCCCGGTCTGACCTTCATAAAGCCGTGTGCTGCCCGTCTGCGGGCCTTTACCCATTCAGCTCGATGCGGAACAATAAGGCGTTGAGTCTTCAGGAACCGAGCGGCAGCAATTCATGGCGAGCGACAGGCGTTTGCGCGATCCGATTTTCGCGGCAGCGGAGCGTGAGAGAAACAGGCCCGAGCGACCTTTCATCCATCTGAGGGTGCACTCGGCCTATTCGCTGCTCGAAGGCGCGTTGCCCCTTGGCAAGATCATCGGCCATGCGCTGAAGGACGAAGCGCCTGCCATCGCCATCACCGACACCAACAATCTGTTCGGCGCGCTTGAGTTCTCGCAGAAAGCTTCCAAGGAAGGGCTGCAGCCGATCGTCGGCTGTCAGCTTGATTGTGCGTTTGAGGATGCGCTGGCGGAAAGCCGCCGCGGCAACAGTCGAAAGGGCGGCTCCCAGTATGAGCCGCTGGTTCTGATTGCCGCGACCGGGGAAGGCTATGCCAATCTCGTCCGGCTGGTCAGCCGGGCCTATCTGGAAAACGAGCCGGGTGCGGCCACCCACATCACCACCGAATGGCTGACCGAGCTTTCCGGAGGCATTATCTGCCTGAGCGGTGGTCCACGTGGACCGATTGGGGCTGCGCTGAAGGCCGACCGCCCGGAGGTGGCCGAGCAGCGTCTTCTGTTCCTGAAAGAGTGTTTTGGCAACCGGCTCTATGTGGAACTGGAGCGCTTTGAAGGCTATGATCGTGCCCTGGAGGCGGCCGCTGTGGAGCTTGCCTACAAGCATGAATTGCCGCTGGTTGCCACCAATGAGGCATTTTTCCCCGCCCGTGACGACTTTGAAGCTCATGACGCGCTGGTCGCCATCGCCGAAGGCGCGGTCATCGCCATGGACGATCGTCGGCAACTCACGCCGGACAATTATCTGAAGAGCCAGGCCGAGATGGCACGGCTCTTTTCCGATCTGCCCGAGGCCATCGACAACACGATCGAGATCGCCCGGCGCTGTTCCTATTTTACGCAGACGCATCCGCCGATCCTGCCGCGGTTTACGGGGGCAGATGCAGCCGATGCGGAAGCTGCTCTTCAGGCTGAAGCCGACGAATTGCGGCGGCAGGCTCATGAGGGGCTGGAACGCCGGATCGAAACGCAGGGACTGGCGGAAGGCTATGCGCGCGAGACCTATGTCGAACGGCTCGATTATGAGCTCGGCATTATCGAACGCATGAAGTTTCCTGGTTACTTCCTGATCGTTTCGGACTTCATCAAATGGGCCAAGGCGCAGGACATTCCCGTGGGGCCGGGGCGTGGTTCGGGTGCCGGCTCGCTGGTGGCCTATGCGCTGACGATCACGGATGTGGATCCGCTGCGGTTCTCACTGCTCTTCGAGCGCTTTCTCAATCCAGACCGCGTGTCGATGCCCGACTTCGATATCGACTTTTGTCAGGACCGCCGCGAAGAGGTGATCCGCTACGTGCAGGAGAAGTACGGCCGCGATCAGGTGGGGCAGATCATCACCTTCGGTACGTTGCAGGCACGCGCAGTGCTGCGCGATGTCGGTCGCGTGCTGCAGATGCCTTATGGACAGGTGGACAGGCTCTGCAAGATGGTGCCGTCCAATCCGGCCAATCCGACACCATTGCCCAAGGCCATCGAGGATGAGCCGCGCTTTGCCGAAGAGGTGGAGAAGGAGCCGATTGTCGGCACGCTTCTCGACTATGCCCAGAAGCTTGAGGGCCTTTACCGCCACGCCTCGACGCACGCCGCCGGCATCGTGATCGGTGATCGACCGCTTTCGGAACTGGTTCCGATGTATCGAGACCCGCGTTCCGACATGCCGGTCACCCAGTTCAACATGAAGTGGGTGGAGCAGGCGGGACTGGTCAAATTCGACTTTCTCGGCCTGAAAACACTGACGGTTCTGGAAACCGCAGTGAAACTCATCCGCCGGCGCGGGATCGAGATCGATCTTTCACGCATCCCGCTGGACGATCCCGACACCTACGCCATGCTCTCACGCGGCGAGACGGTCGGCGTGTTCCAGGTGGAATCGGCGGGCATGCGCAAGGCGCTGATCGGCATGAAGCCGGACCGGATCGAGGACATCATCGCGCTCGTGGCGCTTTACCGTCCAGGTCCGATGGAGAACATCCCCACCTACAATGCGAGAAAGCACGGCGAAGAGGAAATCGCCTCGATCCATCCCAAGATCGACCATCTGGTGAAGGAGACGCAGGGCGTCATCGTCTACCAGGAGCAGGTGATGCAGATCGCGCAGGAGCTCGCCGGCTACACGCTCGGACAGGCCGATCTTTTGCGCCGCGCCATGGGCAAGAAGATCCGCGCCGAAATGGAAAAGCAGCGGGGCATCTTCGTGAAGGGTGCGACCGAGCGTGGTGTTTCGAAGCAGCAGGCCGATTTCATTTTCGACCTTCTGGCCAAGTTCGCCGACTACGGCTTCAACAAGTCGCATGCGGCCGCCTATGCCATCGTCTCTTATCAGACGGCCTATCTGAAGGCGCATTACCCGGTCGAGTTCCTGGCCGCATCCATGACATACGACATGGCCAATACGGACAAGCTCAACGACTTCCGGCGCGACGCCATGCGGCTCGGTATCGAGGTGGTTTCGCCTTCGGTTTTGACATCGCATCGTCCGTTCGAAGTGGGCGAAAACAGAATTTATTACGCCCTGGCCGCGATCAAGGGCGTCGGCGACGCTGCGGTCGAGCACATTGTCGAAAAACGCAATGAGAAGCAGTTTGAGAGCCTTGAGGATTTCTGCGCCCGCATCGATCCGAAGATTGTTGGAAAGCGCGTCTTTGAAAGTCTCATCCAGGCCGGTGCCTTCGATTGTTTTGGACACGACCGTGCGGCTCTCTTTGGCGGCATCGACCGGTTGATGGGCATGGCAGCACGCGCTGCGGAAGATGCAGCCATGGGGCAGGGCGATATTTTCGGGATGTCGGGTGGTGGCGAGCCACAGACAATACATCTGCCGACGGTCGAGCCATGGTCGGCTGCCGACAAACTTCACCGCGAGTTCCAGGTGGTCGGCTGTTATCTCTCGGCGCATCCGCTGGATGAATATGCAGAGATACTCGACAAGATGCGGGTGCAGAACTGGGGTGATTTCCAGGCTGCCGTGAAGCGTGGCGCCAGTGCCGGCCGCCTTGCCGGCACTGTTACGTCCAAACAGGAACGGCGCACGCGCACCGGCAACAAGATGGGCATTATCCAGCTTTCCGATGCTACGGGACAGTATGAGGCGGTGCTGTTCTCCGAGGCATTGGCGCAGTACCGCGACCTGCTGGAAGCCGGCTCCTCGGTGGTGATCATGGTGGGCGCAGAGAACAGGCCGGAAGGCGTCAATCTGCGCATTCAGGCCGTGCAGTCCCTGGAGGAAGAAGCCTGCCGCATGCAGAAGGCGTTGCGCATCTATCTGCGCGACCCGAAGCCGCTGGCCGCAATCTCATCGCAACTGACACAGCGCGGTGACGCTCAGGTCAGCCTCGTCGTCATCAAGGAAGGCGGGCAGGGCGAGATCGAGGTTGGTCTGCCCAACCGATACCGCATTTCGCCACAGATCGCTGCCGCCATGCGGGCGGTTCCCGGGGTCGTCGAGGTCGAACTCGTTTAGGGTCCTGACCCCAGGGGCGGGACCTCGGCTGGCGGACGAACTATTCTGCAACTTCTGATCGTTGTTTTGTACGGCCTTTGTGATTAGAAGGCCCCATTGTTTGATTCATATTCGAGGATTTTGTTGTGACCTCTTTGAAAACGGCGGCCGCGGGCCGTGAAGCGCCTGTTCACCTCGGGTTTTCCTTTACCGGACGGGCGCTGGAGTATTTCGGTATCTGGATCGTCAACCTTTTATTGTCGATCATTACGCTTGGTATCTACACCGCATGGGCGAAGGTGCGGCGTCTGCGCTATTTTTATGGAAACACCTGGCTCGACGGTCACAATTTCGAGTATCACGCCCGTCCGGTCAAAATCCTGATCGGGCGCATTATCGTCGTGGCCCTTCTGGTTGCCTATAATCTCCTGGTCAGCATTTCCCCGATTTTCGGCCTCCTGATCATTCTTTATCTGCTGGCTTTTCCCTGGCTCCTCAACAAGTCCATGGCGTTCAACGCGCGGATGACCAGCTATCGCAATGTGCGGCTCAATTTCCGAGGGTCCTATTGGGGCGCGTTTCTGGCGTTCGTGATCATGCCGATCGTGGCGCTCCTGACGGCAGGCCTGCTCTTCCCTCTCGCTTCCAAGCTTTCCAACGACTATATCGGCCGTCATCTTGGATATGGTTCGGCCCGGTTTGAAACACGGGCGCCACTCAAGGCTCTCTATGGCAATCTGGGTGCGACGATCCTGTTCGTCATCATGGTCACCCTGGTGTGTGCAGGGATCGGTTTTCTCGTCGGTTCATCGCTTGTCGCCGCTGGAAACATGATGCAGGGCGGGGGTGACGAACTCCTGGATGTGCTGACCTTCGGGCCGGTCACCGGGGCACTCATCGGCGGGTATATCGCGCTCGCGCTTGCCTACCTTTTCTATGCCGCGGGTGTGCGCAACATCGCTTATAATCACACCGTTCTGGACGGCCAGCATCATCTGACCTCGAGTGTGAACCGTATGCGGTATGTGTGGATTCTGGTTTCAAACCTGTTTGCTACGATCCTTTCTCTCGGGCTCCTGCGGCCCTGGGCCGCGGTCCGCACGTGGCGCTACCTGGCGAGCAGCACGGGTCTTCTGGCCGCCGGACCGCTCGATCATTTCGTCGACGAAGCCGCACCTGAAGGCAATGTGGGCGCGGCAGAGTTTTTCGATATCGAAGGTATCGATTTCGGGCTTTAGCCCGGTGCGCCATGCGGTGGCGCGGGGAACGGTTGGATCATGATTGACGGACGCTATTTTCCGCCAGGGTCATCACGCGCTGTCGCGGCCAGCCTTGCCGGCGGGCCGGGGCGGCTCGCGCTGAAACGGGAAGACGAGCCGCAGGCGCAGGCGGTGGTTCTGATGTCGGTCTCCGATCCCCTGGCCGGCGTTCCACGCAAGCTCACATTTGCCGATGGCGGCGTTTTTGAAGCGCCGCTTGAAGCCGATGTGGACGATTTCCTGAACATGGGCGGGAGCTTCTTTGCGCGACTCACAAGGCTCGAGGCCAATCTCGGTCTGGTGGCTGCAGCGGCTGTTGTCACCATCGGTCTCGTATTTGCGATTTACCGGTTCGGTATTCCGCTTCTGGCATCCGGTGCTGCGGCGATCACGCCACCGCCCATCGTGGCCGCGATGGACCGCGGGACGCTGGAAACGGTGGACCGGGTGGTCTTCTCTCCATCGGAACTGGACGAGGGACGAAAGCAAGAACTGCAGGCCATGTTCGATGAACTGGCAGGTTTTGCGGACGATGCGGGGCCGGCGCTGAAACTGCAGCTGCGCCGGGGCGGTGCCATCGGTGCGAACGCGCTGGCGCTGCCTGGCGGAACGATCGTCGTTACCGACGAGCTTGTCGCGCTTGCGGCATCTGACGACGAGATCGCCGGCGTGATTGCGCATGAGATTGGCCATGTACGCGAACGACACTCGCTGCAGCAAATCTATCGGGTTTTTGGAATCGGCTTCATGGTCGGCCTGATTGGCGGTGACGCGAGCCAGTTGGTAGACGATGTGGTGACACAGGCGAGTGCGCTGCAGACACTCGTCTATTCTCGCGAGTTTGAGACCCATGCCGATCTTTACAGCGTTGCACTCATGGCCCGGGCGGGGCGCGATCCACTTGCGTTCGTGGATCTGCTTGACCGGATCGTGAGAGCGGTCGGCGGCTCGGATGAAACCGGCTGGCTGGCAACACATCCAGGCACCAGGGACCGGCGTGAGGCCGTCCGCAAGCGCGTTAAGGAACTTGGTGAGGCAGGGGAAACGGCCAGAAACTGACTGTGCCCGTGCCGCGCCGTCCATCTCAGTCGTCACCGTCTCGCTGTGGCGGTCCAGCCTTTCCGTGACCGAACGTGTAGCCGGTTTCCACCGCCTGTTTTCCGAATTTCTCGCGCAGGCTGTCCATGGCGCCTTCGGCAAGCGCACGCTTGTGGGAAAGACGGTCGACCAGATCGGGCGGGTCGGCCTTGGCCGCATCCGTCAGGTCACTCACACCGATGCCCAGAAGGCGAAAGCGTGTGCCATCGATTTCGCGCTTCAGCAGGTCGAGGCCGGTGTGGAAGATGCGGTCGGCCAACCGGGTCGGATCGCCCAACTGCCGGTTGCGCGTACGGATGCGGAAATCGGTGGTCTTGAGCTTCAGGACGATCGTGCGTCCGGCGATGTCGGCCTTCTTGAGGCGGGCGGATACGCGCTCGGAGAGTGCGCGCAGCACCGGCACCAGATCTTCGGCGCGGGACAGATCGACATTGAACGTGGTTTCGGAGGAGACGCTTTTTGCCTCGCTGCGCGGTTTCACGCTGCGCTCGTCCATCCCGCGGGAGAGGTGATAAAGGCGGTCTCCCATCGTGCCATAGCGACGCATCAGGTCGTTGCGTTCCATGGTCTGTAGCTGGCCGATCGTGTGCAGCCCGTCTCTGGCGAGTGTGGCGGTGAAGGCCTTGCCCACGCCCCAGATCAGGGTGACGGGCTGCCGGGAAAGAAAGGAGAATGCTTCCGATTTGCCAATCACCGAAAAGCCTCTCGGCTTGTCCAGATCTGAGGCGACCTTGGCCAGGAATTTGCAGTAGGAAAGACCAACCGACACGGTAATGCCGACCTCTTCTTCCACCTGGCGCGCAAAGCGGGCGAGCACCATGGCGGGAGGTGCGCCGTGCAGTTTTTCGGTGCCGGAAAGGTCGAGAAAGGCTTCGTCGATGGAGAGCGGCTCGACCATGGGGGTGAGCGCTTCCATCATCGAGCGCACCTGCCGGCCCACTCGGACGTATTTTTCCATATCCGGCTTGATCACCACTGCTTCAGGGCAGGCTTCCAGTGCCTTGAACATGGGCATGGCCGAGCGCACCCCGTTGATGCGGGCGATATAGCACGCCGTTGACACCACACCCCTTTTGCCACCGCCAATGATGACGGGCCTGTCGCGCAGCTCCGGATTGTCGCGCTTCTCGACGGCGGCGTAGAATGCGTCGCAATCGATATGTGCCAGGAACAGGTTCTCCAGTTCCGCGTGTGCAAGCATGCGTGGGCTGCCGCACGACCGGCAACGCCTGGACGCAGTCTGCGCCGGGGTCAGGCAGTCACGGCAAAGGCCGTGCGGGAGGGCGTTGACAGGCATGGTATATCATGTGAACATAAAGTGAACATGCATCTTACTGGAAACGGCATCGGGGCACAAGCTGCGGTGTGGAGGAGGCTGAGGTGAACTATCAAGTCGCGCCTCTGACGCCGGAGTTGTGGCCGGCGTTCGAGGATCTGTTTGGCAGGCAGGGGGCCTGCTATGGATGCTGGTGCACGCATTTTCGCCTGCCGCCGGCCGTGCGGCGCGAGAACAACCGCGAGCGTAACAAAGACCACATAAAGGCGCGGATCGAGGCTGGTCCGCCCCCCGGACTTCTTTTGGTTGAGGGTGGTCGCGCCGATGGCTGGATGCAGATCGGCCCGCGCGGCGACGTTCCTGAATGGAACAACAGGGGGCGTGTTTCGGCGCCCGTGGAGGATGGCGATGACCGGGATCCGACGGTCTGGGCAATCTCCTGCTTTTTCCTGCGTCCCTCGGCGCGCCGTAAAGGGCTGTCGCACCACCTGGTGGTCGCCGGGATCGACCACGCCCGTGTTCAGGGAGCCCGTTTTCTGGAAGCCTGTCCGATAACCCGCTCCAGGGATACACGCTCCATTGGTCTCTTTGTCGGATCGACGCGGGTTTTTGAGAAGGCGGGATTTGAGACGGTTCTGGAGCGCAAGGCAGGGCGCCCGCTGATGCGGCTGACGCTTTGACACCGCGTGCCATGCGGCGCCACGGTTGCACCGGCATGGGTGCAGAATTGCTTGTGGTAACGCAGCACTTTGAGCAGGGTGGTATGCCGGGTGCACCCTGGCGGGAGCATCGGACCGAAAAATGGAAGCCGGTTTTGGGGTTATTCCGGTGCCTGATCAGCGGTTCAGAGCGACTTTTGTGCGCCTGGACGGACGCACGGCCATTTTAACAGATACTGACTTCTAGAGCTTTAGCGAGCGGGCGATCTTTTCGCCGGCCTCTTTCCAGTGTTCCACCGCCGTTATCCCCTGCGGGATCGGGGGCATGAGTGCGCGTACGGAATTGTCGGCCATGAGGTGAAAAAGATGCGCGTCCACGACCGTGTCGCGTACAGAGACGAGGTTGTAATACATGTCGTCGACGAAGGCGACGGGGCGGGGGTGGTCGCCACGCAGGCGCTTGATCGCGGGGCCCTTGGCGCGTTCCGTGGTCAACAGTGGGTAGCGCATGTCGAGCTGGTCGAGCAGGGTGCGGCGTGTCTGCCGATAGCGATGCGGCATGGCGGTATGGAGCACCACCTGGCTTGCCCTGGACAGGCGTGCAATGGTCTCCGAAGCGTCTTCGGCGAGCTTCTGCCAGTCGTGCTGGACCTCGAAGAACGCATCGACAAGCTGAGCGACCGTTTCATTGTCCACGCGCTGACCGGATGAAAGGTCGGTCACGTTTCCGTTCAGGCCAAAGCTTTCAAGCTTCAGTTCAAAGCCTCGGGTGCGCAGATATTCCGGAAACGGCCTGATGAATTCCAGGATCACATCGTCCACATCGAGCACAATCAGGGGATCGTTGCTGAGTGAAAGCTCATCAATCTGCCGGGCGGTTTCCGGGTCAATCGTCATATGTCGCTGTCCAAAGTCGTGTCAGGGCTGAATATCGTAAGACGTGTTGCCGTGGGGCAGGGCGGAGGGTGCCTGCGCCACGATCCGGGGAGCAATGCCGCTTTCCTCGGAAAAGCGCAACAGGGTCGGTTCGTGTGCCAGAATGAACTGCAGAACGCCGGTCAGAAATCCTGGTTCGGCAGCGGCGGCGCGGATCTGGTTTGCCTCGATACCGGTGAGTGAGAGAAACCGTGGCAGGAGTTGGCCGTCTGCGGCTATGAATGCCAGGGCGGAAACGGCTATGGCTTCGGCTTCCTCTCGTTGCATGGTCCTTCTCTCCAATCGATGTCAGGGATGGTGCGCGGCATTTTCCGTGAGACGAATTGCGCGCAAATCCAGGGCCGCTATGCTGTAAAGCTACGATTCGCGGGCGCCCATTACCGATTCATAAATCAAATCGTGCAAGGGTGGCGTCTGAAATTTCGTTGTCTGACGTGTTCCCGGCAGGGCCGGGTCTTAGGCGAAGGCAGCGGGGTTGAGTGGGACGGGGTGTGATGTCGAAGAAAGTCATGATCGTCGAAGACAACGAGCTCAACATGAAGCTCTTTCGCGATCTTATCGAGGCGAGCGGTTACGATACGGTGCGCACCCGTGATGGATTGCATGCGCTGGACCTCGCGCGTGAGCACCGCCCCGACCTGATTCTGATGGACATTCAGTTGCCGGAGGTTTCCGGGCTCGAAGTCACGAAATGGCTCAAGCAGGACGATGACCTGCACACCATTCCCATCATCGCGGTAACGGCCTTTGCCATGAAAGGCGATGAGGAGCGTATCCGCCAGGGCGGCTGCGAGGCCTATATCTCCAAGCCGATTTCCGTGCCGAGTTTTATCGAAACGATCAAATCCTATCTGGGGGATGCCTGATGCTGCGGACGGCTTCCCGAAGACCTTCGTGAGGAGCCGGTCATGACCGCGCGCGTTCTGGTTGTCGACGACGTCCCGTCCAATGTGAAGCTTCTCGAGAGCCGGTTGCTGGCGGAGTATTTCGAGGTTGTCTGTGCGCATAGCGGTGCGGAAGCCCTGAAAATCTGCGCCGGCGGCAAGGTGGATGTCGTTCTGCTGGACGTCATGATGCCCGGGATGGACGGTTTCGAGGTCTGCCGCAGGCTCAAGTCAAATGCCGCCACACAGCATATTCCCGTTGTGATGGTGACAACGCTGGGCGAAACATCCGACCGCGTGCGGGGGCTGGAAGCCGGCGCCGACGACTTTTTGTCCAAACCCGTGGACGACCTTCAGCTGGTGACACGGGTGAAGAGCCTGGTGCGGCTGAAAATGCTGACGGATGAACTGCGGCTGCGGACGGAGACAGCGGAGAACGCCGGTTTCGAGCCGGGACTGGACGAGGACCGGCGCGATTCATCCGCCATCCTGCTGATTGACGAGGCTCCCCATTCGTCCGCTGCGATCTCGGCCATGTTGCGGGGGCATTTTTCTCTTGATGTCGAGGACGATCCGCAGGCCGGTCTCTTTCGCGCTGCCGAAGGTGGTTATGAATGCGTTCTCGTGACCTCCAGCTATGCGACCTATGATCCGCTGCGGCTCTGCGCCCAGTTGCGCGCGCTCGACCGCACCCGGCTTCTGCCGGTGATGCTGGTGGTCGACCAGGACGAGGGACCGATGATCGCGCGGGCGCTGGAACTCGGGGTGAATGATTACATCGTTCGTCCGGTCGATCAGCAGGAGCTCCAGGCTCGCCTGCGCACGCAGTTGCGGCGCAAGCGCTATAATGACCGTCTGCGCTCGAGTGTCAGCCAGAGTTTTCGGATGGCCGTGACAGACCCTCTGACGGGGCTTCACAACCGCCGCTATCTCGACACGCATCTGCCGAAGCTTCTGGCGCGCGCCGTTGCGCGTCGGCGCCCCCTGTCGGTGATGATGGCCGACATAGACCTCTTCAAGGCGATCAACGATCGCTGGGGTCACCCGAGCGGCGATGATGTGCTGCGTGAATTCGCCGACCGATTGCGTCAGAACATCCGGGGCATCGATCTGATCTGCCGTTTCGGGGGGGAAGAGTTCGTTGTTGTCATGCCGGATACCGAGCGCGACATGGCCGAAATGGTGGCCGAGCGTCTACGGGTTGCCATAGCGAGCGAGCCCTTCACGGTTGATGGCGGCAAGAACGCGATCGCGGTCACGACCAGTGTCGGTGTGGTTGGTTGTGCGGGGGGCAATGGTGACCCGGCTGACCTTCTGAAGCGCGCCGACGCCGCACTCTACGATGCGAAAAGCAAAGGGCGCAATCGCGTGGTGGCCTCCGCGGCCTGAGGCCGGGTGATGCCCATATCGTGAATGCGCGCGGCAGACAGGCGCCGTGCCTCGTGTGCCTGGATCACACCACTGCCAGCACACGGGTAGTCGTGCAGCACGAAAGAGTGATAACCCACTCCACCAATTAGGGGCTGACGAAACGCAAGGTGCACGCCATATTTAACCCTAACGTCAGGGAGTTGGCGGGAATGGTTAAGTAAGTGTTGATTTTCTGACCGCCCTGCGCAAATCTCTCGACCGACAGGGGCGGGCTTCAGGTCATGGCGTTTATCGCCGGGCTGCCGCCTCGAGATACCCCATGATGCTCAGGTCCGCCGCATCTCCTGGGTCCGTGGGGTTGGCCGGCCGGCGCTGGTTTATAGTGGCCTCCTCGTACCGCTGCCAGTTTGCCGACCGGCCCCCGATTTCTTCCCGTCGAACAGGCATTTTCAACACCCATGGCCGGCCGATCGCTCCAGACGGCCTTCAAAGCGTATGGATTCAAAGCATTTCGCAGTCAGGTGGAAACGCCTGGCGTCCGAATAAACACGCGAAAGCAGGCAGATGGAGCGCAGCGGCGTTTCGGTGAAACGGTGAACCGCCCGGGAACACAAACAAAAACGCCGCCCGAGGGCGGCGTTCCGATAAGGCGCGGCGAAACCGGATCTATTTGATCTTGGTTTCCTTGAACTCCACATGCTTCTTGGCAATGGGGTCGTATTTCCGCTTGGTCATCTTGTCGGTCATCGTGCGGCTATTCTTCTTCGTGACATAGAAGAAGCCCGTGTCCGCCGTCGACTGGAGCTTGATCTTGATGGTCGTGGCCTTCGCCATGTCTGTCGTCCGTTTCTGGTGGTTTGTCGGTCGCGCGAAAGCAGAATCTCTCCACCAGCGCTTAAAGAGTCTGGCGGACACATAAAGGGAACTCGCGGAAAGTCAAGCCGGGTTGTGCGAGTGGAGGGTGGGAACAGGCGACCTGTTGGTTTTCTCCGGGCTTGCAGATGATGTCACGGGTCCAGGCTTCGACGATGTTTGCCGCTCCTGTGTGTCGTGTCTGGGGTTTGCCGGGGGCCTCCAGGCGCTCGGCAGAACAATGTGCGGCCGGCTACGGGTTTGGGACGCACCATCGTTTCAAGTCCGTGCTGAAGCGCCGATTGTAACCGATCTGTCAAGCAAGCGTCGTCCGAACGGCGCTACAAGTAACAATTTTTCGGAAAACATCGCGCACCAATCCGTCGAAACGAGCCGAACGGTAACGATACTTCCAGGCAACTGACAGTGAAGGGTTTGTTCATCCTAGCGTCGATTGATCCGTCTTCGCCTGCGCGAAGGCTTCAAGAACAGGTTGCTAGATGGGGAACCAATGAGCCATTCGCTTCGAACATTTCTATCAGATACCGAGAGCCTGGATCGCCGGGCAGCATCGACGGTTGGCAGGTTGGCTTGCAGGCTCCTGACCCTCGGGGTGGGGCAAGGTCGACGGAAGCCAACGTCAATACTGGCGAGTTTTGTCTTCTGCCTCGCATTGATCTTCAACAGCTCTGGCGGAACGTTCGCTCAGGAGGGCTTCGGTCGGAAGGACGAAGCGAGCGTCGGTCTCATTGGTGTTTCGAAATCTCGAAACTTCGTTGTAAACTGTGGGGCAGGAAAATTTGTAGTGGGTGTCTCTCACTGGGATATTGTCAATACGACGATCCCCAGTACCCTCGGCATGACAGGACAGGTGAATCTGTCTTGCGCCCCCATAACCACCGACGGCACCACTGTTACCCTGGGAGCCACCGAAACGGTCACCGGGACTTCGTATTCTGGAACCGGAAACCGCCGCAATGCGACGTGTCCGGCCGGGCAGGTTGCGTTCCGATTCTATGGGCGGGATCGCATCTCGAACGATGGTGGCGCCCGATGGGCAAGCCAGGTGGGTATAGCTTGCCGTCCCGTTGTTCTTGTCCCCGGGGACTGGATTGAACTTGACGCAGCCGTGCCCGTCAACCGGCAGGATGCGGGTGTCGTTGAAAACAATGGCGCGCACTCGTCCAGGGGGCCATTTTGCGACACGTACGATGTCGTAGCAGGTTATGAAAGGCAATATGGCGGTCGTGGATATGATGGTATCAAGGCGCGATGCGCCAATTTTTCCCAGGCGCGCCATTCGGCGCATTTGGCCTTCAACAATTTCGCATGGGATCAGACAGTAGGCGGGGCAGGTTGGCTCGTAGATCTAACCCGCAATGGTGCTGCTATGGCAGGTGGTACCGGAAAGTTGCCTTACTCTGCCGTACCCAACAACAACACGTCCGAATTCCAGGACCCCCAGGAACTCTATGTCTACGATGGCGCCAACTACGGAGCCACCGCTGGCCAGCGGCCATCCGGAATTGATCCCAAGACCTACGTCGAGCTTGGGACCTGTAACGAGGGGCGATCGCTGGCACTTCGACAGGACGACACGTGCTCTCTGACGGTTGCAGGTCTGCCGGATATTGCCGTAACCGCTTCTCCCACATCGGCGGTTTTCACGGGTTACGACGAGCCGCAAACACTCACAATGACCGCTACGAACTATGGGCCCGGCGCGACCGGTACTGACGGCTACACCATGATTGCCACGCTCCCTTCGGGATGGTCTGTCAACGGTGCTCTGCCTGCGGACTGCGTAGAGAGCGGTCAGGTTGTTACGTGCGCGCTTGATCCGTCCCCGCTTTCTGGTTCTGCCAACCCGGGTGCGGCAGGGGGTACGAAAAGCTTCGACATCCCCGTGGCAGTCGATCATCCAACACCAGGTGGTTCGCAAAATTTTACAGTGGCACTGGGACGGGCTGCTCCTGATGGGGACGGGAACCCGGCAAATGTGGACTTTGAAACCTCGAACGATTCGGTTGCGGGGACCTTCGACTTCCAACCTGCTCCAGCATCAGTCGCCGAACCGAACAAAACCGTTACCGATGCAAATGGAAACGGAATTGCGGAGCCGGGTGAGCAACTTACTTACAAGATTACTTTGACCAATAACGGAGCCGTCGATGCGACTAACGTCGATATCGTCGATAATCTCGACCCGAACACCACCCATTTGAGTTCCGATAATGGGGGAACCCACACCGGCGCTTCCCCGGGCGGTACGGTTACGTGGTCGAACTTGACCGTTCCAGCGAAGATCGGATCGGTACCGGGTGTGCTGGAACTGACGACAATCGTCAGGGTAATTGACCCACTACCGCTTGGTGCCAAGATTTCGAACGCAGCTCACGAGTCAGGAGCTACGCCTCCAGATTGCTCCGCGAATCCGTTGCCAGTAAGCTGTGCTGTCCTGCCTGTGAGCGCCAGTCTTGCTGTAGAGACAATTGGCGTTCTCAACGATCTCAACGGAAATTCACGTCCGGATGTAGGTGAGACCATTTCTTACCAATACAACGTTGTTAATACTGGTGGCTTGGATGTCGACGATATCTCAATCACCGATCCAAATCTTTCGATTTCTGGCGGCCCCATTTCTCTTGCGGCAGGAGAGAGCAACTCCACTGCGTTCTCTGCGGAGCATACTTTGACAGCTGAGGATATCGATTCCGGAGAATTCGAAATTCATCCGGTCGCGCGCGGAACCGCCTCGGATGGGAAAATTCTGTCAGATCTATCTGATGATCCATCTGACCCAACGAACGTTGACTTGGAGGCTGATGGGGAGCCTGACGATCCGACCATCATCAGACTTGCACAGACCTCCGATTACGACCTCGTCAAGAAGGCAGAGCACGTGGACACCAACGGCAACGGGTTTGCCGATGAGGGTGAGGTGATCAATTACACTTTTACTGCAGATAATACCGGCAATGTGACACTTACGGATATCGAAGTTACCGACGACAAGGCAGAGATCACTGGCAGCCCCATCGCCTCGTTGCCAGCCGGTCGCAGCGATTCCAGCGTGAAAGGCAAGCATGTAATCACACAGGCGGATATAGACGAAGGTTCATTCTCGAACACCGCGACTGCTGTTGGCAAGAATCCTAAAGGTGAAGACGTAACCAAAGAGGCGCGGCCGCCGGATGGCAATCCAGGTGATCCGACCGTGATTTCGTTTCCGACCAACCCGGCGGTGGAGCTCGAACTGGTGAGCGAGTGGACGGACACGAATGGAAACGGGTTTCCGGATCCCGGTGAGCCGGTGGTGTATTCATTTCTGGTCCGAAACACTGGCAATGTGACACTGGAGAATCTTTCGATTGCTTCGCTTGATCTTGAGACGGCGGGTGGAGGGGTACCGGCAAAAACCATACCTGTTCCGAACGGCACGATTGCCAGTCTGGCACCGTCCGATGAGCATGATTCCCTGCCCAGCGTTTCCTATCCTTTGACGCAGACCGATATCGACGCTGGCGGTATTGTTGCAAAGACGAGCGTCAATGGACAGGCACGCGATGGCACTCCGGTGACGGACGCGTCTGACGATCCGGTTGAGACCGCAGACGTCGATACTGAAGATGATGGTGAGCCGGATGATCCGACGCCCACCCCTCTGCCGCAAATTGCTGCTCTAGGGCTGGAGAAGACCGGAGTGTTTCAGGTTGAGGGCCGGCTTGCGGAGCCCGGCGACACCATTGTCTACACGCTGACTGCGATCAATGAAGGCAATGTGACCACGTCCAATGTGACGCCTGCCGACCCGGGACCGTGGTTCGGGGGGCTGCCTGGTAGCGGATCGCTGTCATCTTTCTCCCCGCCCAGCGCCGACCTTGGAGCAGGCGAAAGCGCAGTGTTCACCGCGACATACACCGTGACGCAGGCTGATATCGATGCAGCACAGGGGCTTGAAGACGGTATCAAGAATTCGGCAACGGTTTCTGGTTTCGGCCCGGAAGGGCAGCCGGTGCTTTCACCCGTGGCGGAGGCCGCAGTGGACCTGCCTGGCTATGCGATAAGCAAAATGACGCCGCTGGCGGAGGTTCGTCGGGGTGGCCGCGTACCCTATACGATCAATGTGAAGATGCTCGGTTCCGTTGGCGAAAGCGCGGTCAACATTATCGATATGACGCCGTCCGGCCTGACTTTCGTGCGGGGAACCGCCATGCTCGACGGCAGTGCGGTGGAACCCAAAGTGGATGGGCGGAAGCTGACATTCGAGAATGTTACGCTGCCGACCGACGAGGCGATCGTTATCGAGCTTGATCTCGCAGTAACGGGAGCTGCGAAACCTGGCGAGTATGTAAATCAGGCGTGGGTGGAGACGCCCGATGGCACCATGGTGTCGCGCGTTGCGACCGCTGTAGTGGAAGTGGTGGTGGAAGCGCTGTTCGACTGCGGCGATATTCTGGGCAAGGTGTTCGACGACAGGAACCGCAACGGGTATCAGGACAAGGGTGAGCCGGGGCTCCCGGGCGTGCGGGTTGCGACGGTGAAAGGGCTTCTGCTCACGGCGGACGATCACGGGCGCTTCCATGTGGCCTGTGCGGATCTCCCCGACCAGAGGATCGGCACGAGCTACATCATGAAGCTTGATTCGCGTTCGCTGCCATCGGGGTATCGTCTGACGACGGAGAACCCGCGCGTTGTCCGGTTGACGGCCGGTAAGGCATCCGAATTCCTGTTCGGTGCGTCTATCGGTCGGGTGGTGCGGCTTGATCTCACCGATGCGGCTTTTGTTGAGGGCACCCAGGAGCTGTTGCCTGAATGGGAGGAGCGGATCATGAAGATGATCGTGCTTCTCGACCAGGAACCTTCCGTATTGCGCCTGGTCTATTCGGGGTCTGAGGGAAGCAAGCGATCAGCGCAGAAGCGCCTGCGGGAAATCCGCAGGAAGATCGCCGCAGAGTGGCGAAAGACTGGACGCGGATACCGTCTTGAGATCGAGACGAGACTCGGGACTGAAGCCACGGCGCGTTCCAAGCAGATGAGGGCATTCGAGCGCAAGTAGCCACCCTCAAAGTTGGCGGCGTGCGCTGTTCGGGCCGTCGCCAACTGTAACAATACCTTTTAACAACTGACACGTCGCGTTTGTCTGTCCCAGTGCTCGGACAGTTCGTTGCCGCCTTTGCGCGCGATCTCTGAGTCTCCCGTTTCCGCGTCTGGCCGAAGAAGGCCCAATCAGAAACCGAACCGTGGACGATGGTATGACGAGGCTGTCATGTTTGAGAATCTCCAGACGATCTGGCTTGAGCCGCAGAGAGCGGAAAGCACATTTGAATCCCACCAATATTCTTACGGGTCCACGCCCGGGCTTGACGCGATCCGGCCAGGAACGGCGGAAAAGTTACCAGAGTGGAGGCGCCAGCGCTCCGTGCGCCAGAACATGCACAGGGCATGTGGCATGGCGATGGCTGGGGTCCGAGAGATCATGCTGTTGCTCTTGCTGGCGCTCGGACTGCTGTCATTCGCCAGCGGGTCGGCCAGCGCCCAGACCATTCCGCCAACATCGCCCTGTACGCCGGGTATTAGTCAAACACCACCTGGATGGACGGACGGAGTAGGCACTCCGGATTGTTCAACCCGTACGGAGTGGGGGGCAACCTATGCTTGGAACAGTGCGCCGCTTCCCGTCGTTCCAACGGGTGATACGACGTTTGCATCCATGATTGGGGGGCCAGACTATCGCGAGTCCATCCTCACCACTATGACCGGACTTGTACCAGGTCGGACATATCGAATCCCGTTTTATGCGATAGGTCGCGGATCGAATGCCGGCAACCGCCCGAATGCCTGTGAGGGGCTCAAGCTGACAACGAGCGGCACAGATGAAACGATTCTGTTTCCAGATACGACTGTCTGGGGGCAGGCCGTGTTTGCTTTCACTGCGGTGTCGAGCTCGCAATCCCTGGAGGTCGCTGCGGACGGGACCGCCAGCTGCCTGATCAGTTTTGCACTGGGAGCGGAAGTCATTGAGATCATCAAGACGGTCTCGGAAGGCGATAAGGCTGGCGACGTTCTGACCTTCACGATGACGGTTGAGAACCAGGGCATCGGGCCGCTTAGCGATGTCTCGATCAGCGAGGATGTTCTCGGGCGGGCCGACGGCACACCGCTGACGCCCGACAGTGGGCCGACTTTCGTCTCCGCTTCGGCCGGCTCTGCCGAGGGCACGCTGGCAGAAGGGGAAACGGCCACCTATACGCTGACCTATACACTGACACAGGACGATATTGATGCTGGCGGCTTGTCCAATGTGGCTACTGCCGAGGGAACTGACGAGAACGGGAACCTCTTCAACGATATTTCCAGCGACACGGCGACTATGGACGAGAACCCGACCACGGTGATGATACCGCCCAATCCCGACTATGATTTCATCAAGCAGGGGAAACTGGAAGATCTCAACGGCAATGGTCAGGCGGATGCCGGGGAACTGATCAATTACACGTTCACGATCAAGAACACGGGCAATGTGACGTTGACGGATGTCGTTGTCGAGGATGACAAGACCCCGGTTTCGGGCAGCCCGATCGCCTCGCTGGCGCCGGACGAGAGCAAATCCGACCTGACGGGCGCCTATGCGATCACGCAGGAGGATATCGACCGCGGCTATGTCGAGAATCTGGGGAGAGCGACCGCAAAGGACCCGCAGGGGAACGATGTGGACCGGCTGTCGAGGGCACTCGAGGGCGTCCCGGGCGATCCGACGGTGGTTTCGTTCGAGGCGAAACCGGGGATCGAAGTGGACCTGATCGATGAATGGACCGACACGAACGGAAATGGCTATCCGGACGTCGGAGAACCGGTCACCTATTCCTTTGTGGTTCGCAATACCGGCAATGTGACACTGGACAACGTCGCATTCTCCTCATTGCAGATTGGGCCGGGCACAACGGCGCCCCAACCTTCGGTTGCCGTTCCCACAGGGAGCCTTTCGAGTTTTCTGCCCGGCAGCGAGGACACGACGACTTTCTCTACCTCTTACACGCTGACGCAGGCTGATATCGATGCCGGCGGGATTGTTGCAACGGCGAGCGTGGATGCCATGGCACCCAACAACACACCACTCGCCGACATATCGGACGATCCGGACGAAACGGCCGATGTTGATGCCGAAGGCGACGAGGAACCTGACGATCCAACGCCCACTCCGCTGCCGCACAACGGTTCATTGGCAATCGAAAAATCAGGAGAGTTTCAGGGAGCCGAGGGGCAGTTTGCCGAGCCCGGGGACACGATCGTCTACACGTTCAATGTCACGAACGACGGCAATGTGACTGTCACTGATGTCGTGCCTGCCGATCCGGGTCCCCGCTTCAACGGGCGCGCGGGCAGTGGAACGCTGACACCGTTCTCGCCCTCAAGCGCACAACTGGCTGCAGGAGAAAGCGCGACGTTTACCGCGACCTACACGGTGACGCAGGGCGATGTGGATGCGGCGCAGGGTGTCGAGGATGGTGTGAAAAACACGGCAACGGCAACCGGCACGGACCCGCTGGGGGAGGCTGTAATATCGCCTGATGCGATGGCCGTGGTCGACCTGCCAGGCTATGCGATCAGTAAGGTGACGCCTATGGCAGAGGTGCGGCGGGGTGACCGAGTTCCATACACGATCCGGGTGAAATCACTTGGCTCGGCAGGAGAAAGCACCGTCAACATTGTCGATATGACGCCGCCGGGTCTGACCTTTGTGCGTGGATCTGCACAGCTGGACGGCAGTCCTGTCACGCCGAAAGCGGAGGGGCGGAAGCTGACATTCGAGAATGTTGCACTTCCTGCGAACACGGCGGTGCTGATTGATCTGGAGCTCGCTGTGACCTCGGCCGCAAAACCCGGTGAATATGTAAACCAGGCCTGGGTCGAGGACCTTTCCGGTGAGATGTTGTCGAGGATTGCCGAGGCCGTTGTCGAAGTGGTGGTGGAGGCGGTATTCGACTGCGGCGACATTTTAGGCAAGGTGTTTGACGACCGGAACCGCAATGGGTATCAGGATGCAGGCGAACCGGGTCTGGCGGGTGTGCGGGTCGCGACGGTGAAGGGCCTGCTGCTGACGGCGGACGATCACGGGCGCTTTCATGTGGCCTGTGCGGATCTTCCCGACCAGCGGATCGGCACGAACTACATTATGAAGCTTGATCCGCGATCGCTGCCATCGGGGTATCGTCTGACGACGGAGAACCCGCGCGTGGTCCGGTTGACGGCCGGCAAGGCGTCCGAATTCCTGTTCGGTGCGTCCATTGGCCGTGTGGTGCGGCTCGACCTCACCGATGCGGCGTTTGTGCGGGGATCGCACAGCCTGATGTCCGACTGGCAGGGACATATCTCACAACTCATCGCCCTGCTCGAGCATGAGCCTTCGGTTCTGCGTCTGGTCTATGCCGAAGGCGGCGAGGGCAAGCGGCTGGCGAAAAGGCGTATCAACGCGCTGCGCAAGCTCATCGCAAGCGAATGGCGGGTCGTTGGCGGGCGCTATCGGCTGGAGATTGAATCTACGATGTTGAGTGCGGCCAGTCGACGTCCGGGGCAAACTCACGAGGCGGTCTACAAGTAGCGGCCTACGCAGATCAGTGACACTCAGAATATATGTTTGCCGCAACAGTATGAATACCCCTCCGTAACTTACATTTCGTGTTTGTCTGTCCCAGTGCTTGGACAGTTCGTTGCCACCTTTGCGCGCGATCTCTGAGTCTCCCGTTTCCGCGTCTGGCCGAAGAAGGCCCAATCAGAAACCGAACCGTGGACGATGGTATGACGAGGCTTGTCATGTTCGAGAATCTCCAGACGATCTTGCTTGAACCGCCGAGAGCGGAAAGCACATTGGAATCCTTTCAACGGTTTTTAGGGGGCTCTTGCAGGCTCTTTGCAAACCGGCTTGGCGGGGCGGTCAAGCCGCCGCCGTGGAGGCGCAGGAACTCCACCAGCCAAAGCATGCGCAAGGCATATGGCATGGTGCGGTCTGCGGTTTGCGCGATTGTGCTTTCACTCTTGCTGGCGCTCGGACTGCTTGCATTCTCCAACGGGCCTGCGAATGCACAGGATATTCCGCCAACATCACCCTGTACCTATGGTGCGAACCGTACACCGCCTGGGTGGACCGTCGGTTCTGGTACGCCGGATTGTTCGAACAGGACAACCAACGCTCTGACGAATGCGCCCTGGAACAGGGGCCCGATCCCTGTAACTCCGAATGGCCACACAACCTTTACCTCGTTTCACAACGAAACCATTTCGACAACGATGACAAATTTGGAAGTGGGGCGGGAGTATCGCGTGCCGATGTTTGCGGCGCCGTGGTCGACGGGTACCTACGGTGCCTGCAAGGGCCTGACCGTTTCGACAACTGGAGTCAGTACGGACCTCGAATACCCCGCCGAAAGCGGCTGGAATCAGCAGGCGTTCGTGTTTACTGCGCAATCCACGTCGCAGCCCTTGACCATTGGTTCCTACAATCCCGACGGCGGCTCCTGTATGACGGCCTTCGTTCTGGGTTCTGAGGTCGCCGAGATCATCAAGACGGTTTCGGAAGGCGATACGGCTGGCGACGTTCTGACCTTCACGATGACGGTTGAGAACCAGGGCATCGGGCCGCTTAGCGATGTCTCGATCAGCGAGGATGTTCTCGGGCGGGCCGACGGCACACCGCTGACGCCCGACAGTGGGCCGACTTTCGTCTCCGCTTCGGCCGGCTCTGCCGAGGGCACGCTGGCAGAAGGGGAAACGGCCACCTATACGCTGACCTATACACTGACACAGGACGATATTGATGCTGGCGGCTTGTCCAATGTGGCTACTGCCGAGGGAACTGACGAGCGCGGGAATCTCTTCAACGATATTTCCAGCGACACGGCGGATGTGGACGAGAACCCGACCACGGTGACGATCCCGCCCAATCCCGACTATGATTTCATCAAGCAGGGGGAACTGGAAGATCTCAACGGCAATGGTCAGGCGGATGCCGGGGAACTGATCAATTACACGTTCACGATCAAGAACACGGGCAATGTGACGTTGACGGATGTCGTTGTCGAGGATGACAAGACCCCGGTTTCGGGTAGCCCGATCGCCTCGCTGGCGCCGGACGAGAGCAAATCCGACCTGACGGGCGCCTATGCGATCACGCAGGAGGATATCGACCGCGGCTATGTCGAGAATCTGGGGAGAGCGACCGCAAAGGACCCGCAGGGGAACGATGTGGACCGGCTGTCGAGGGCGCTGGAGGGCGTCCCGGGTGATCCGACGGTGGTTTCGTTCGAGGCGAAACCGGGGATCGAAGTGGACCTGATCGATGAATGGACCGACACGAACGGAAATGGCTATCCGGACGTCGGAGAACCGGTCACCTATTCCTTTGTGGTTCGCAATACCGGCAATGTGACACTGGACAATATCGTGATTGCTTCACTGGAGGTTACGGCAGATTCGTCGCAAACCTCGATACCGGTAGCACTTCCGGGAACCAGTCTGTCCAGTTTTGCCCCTGGCAGCGAGGATACGACGACTTTCTCGGCCTCCTACACGCTGACGCAGGCTGATATTGATGCCGGCGGGATTGTTGCAACGGCGAGTATGGATGCCATGGCACCCAACAACACACCGCTCGCCGACATATCGGACGATCCGGACGAAACGGCCGATTCTGATGTCGAAGGCGACGAGGAACCTGACGATCCAACGCCCACTCCGCTGCCGCACAATGGTTCATTGGCAATCGAAAAATCAGGAGAGTTCGAGGGAACCGAGGGGCAGTTTGCCGAGCCCGGGGACACGATCGTCTACACGTTCAAGGTCACGAACGACGGCAATGTGACTGTCACTGATGTCGTGCCTGCTGATCCGGGGCCCCGTTTTAGTGACCGTCCCGGCAGTGGTGAACTTTCATCGTTCTCGCCGTCCAGCGCGGAGCTGGCGTCTGGGGAGAGCGCCACGTTCACAGCGACCTATACGGTAACACAGGAGGATATCGACGGGGCGCAGGGTATCGAGGGCGGTGTGAAGAACACGGCGACGGCAACAGGCAAGGATCCTTTGGGGCAGGACGTAATCTCGCCTGAGGCCGAGGCGGCGGTCGATCTGCCGGGCTACGCGATCAGCAAGGTGACGCCGATGGCGGAAGTCCGTCGTGGCGGCCGTGTTCCATACACGATCCGCGTCAAGTCTCTCGGGTTCTCGGGAGAAAGCACTGTCAACATCATCGACATGACGCCATCAGGTCTGACCTTTGTGCGTGGTTCGGCTCTGCTGGATGGCAGTCCTGTTGCACCGAAAGCGGAGGCACGAAAACTGACATTCGAGAATGTCACGCTTCCCGCTGGAGGAGAGGTCTTGATCGATCTCGAACTTGGTGTGACATCGGCAGCCAAACCCGGTGAATATGTCAACCGGGCCTGGGTCGAGGACCTTTCGGGTGCAGCAATCTCCCGGGTTGCCACAGCAACCGTAGAAGTGGTGGTGGAGGCTCTGTTCGACTGCGGCGACATTTTAGGCAAGGCGTTCGACGACAGGAACCGCAACGGGTATCAGGATGCAGGCGAACCTGGTCTGGCGGGTGTGCGGGTTGCGACGGTGAAGGGCCTGCTTCTGACGGCGGACGACCAAGGGCGCTTTCATGTGGCCTGTGCCGACCTTCCCGACCAGCGGATCGGCACGAACTACATCATGAAGCTTGATCCGCGATCGCTGCCATCGGGATACCGTCTGACGACGGAGAACCCGCGCGTGGTCCGGTTGACGGCCGGCAAGGCGTCCGAATTCCTGTTCGGTGCGTCCATTGGCCGTGTGGTGCGGCTTGATCTCACCGATGCGGCGTTTGTGCGGGGGTCGCACAGCCTGATGTCCGACTGGCAGGGGCATGTCTCACAACTCATCGCCCTGCTCGAGCATGAGCCTTCGGTTCTGCGTCTGGTCTATGCCGAAGGCGGCGAGGGCAAGCGGCTGGCGAAAAGGCGCATCAACGCGCTGCGCAAGCTCATCGCAAGCGAATGGCGGGTCGTTGGCGGGCGCTATCGGCTGGAGATTGAATCCACGATGTTGAGTGCGGCCAGTCGACGCCCGGGGCAAACTCACGAGGCGGTCTACAAGTAGCGCAGATGAACACCCGGACTCTGCTTCGGGTGTTCATCCACCGGTGCCGGTCTCACCCTTAATCTCGAAGAATGATGCGGTCGCCGCGAAGTTCGAAGCCGGCCAGCGTATTGATAAAGCTCATCCCAAGCAGGCTCTGATCGAGGCGCCCCGGCTGCGCGACGTAAACCGGCAGGTTGCTGCGCACAATGGCTCCCACCTGGATTTCCGCCGCGCGGGCGCGGGCCACCAGCGCGGTGCCGTTGGCGGTCGCAACCGGCGTCCGGAACTGTAATCCTTCAGGATCAAAACCCGCCGCGCGCGCACCCGCATCCGACAGGACGATGCTGCTGGCGCCTGTATCAATCAGCATGCGCAGGCCGGTACCGTTTACATTCGCGACGACCTCGAAATGGCCGCTGGCAGAACGCTGCACCATCACCTGCGCTCGTCCGTCGCCACCCACTGCCGACATCGGGCTACCCGGTATGAGGCCGGCTGTAACGCGGCTTGCAACATCCTGCAGTTCGTAGCGGTACTGATAAATAGCCACCAGGGCCAAAAGCAGAAAAACCCAAAAGGCGAGCGTTCTTGCCATCTCGCCGATCCGCAGGCCCGAGCCCAGTATCCCGACGATCAGAACGGCAGCCCAGAGCCCCATATAGAGGGTCGAGGCAAAGGCGGAGCTCTCAAGACCCAGTACCGTGCCGGAGTCATGATTGGCGATCAGCAGGATCAGGCCGCTCCCCAGTATGGCCATGGAAATCCAGAACAGCTGCATGGCTATTGTCCCTCCGCGCGCTGGCGGGCAAGGCGAGCGCGCCGCGTTTCCCGGCGCGGTCTGCGCTCCACGGTTTCAAGACGCGCGGGAAGTTCAGCCATGACGGTATCGCGCTCCAGTGGCGACATGGCGAGCCAGCCGGCAATTTCATCGCGCGTGCGCCCACAACCGAAACAGTAGCCCGACTTCATATCGATCGCGCATACCAGGATGCAGGGGGATTTGATGTCGGCCATGATCCTTCCAGCATTCTTAGCCCAGACACGAGGCCCAGACATGGGATATTGTGCCTGTCGGCGCAAGCCACAAGCGCGGCCGCTATACCATTGCGCTTGAGGCGCTTGGTGGCTATCTCGTTTCCGACACCAATCGGGAACCATTGTTCATGTCCTTCTCCGGAATGCCTTTCGACGACGTCCGCTCCCTGCTTTCCCAACTCGAAGCGCCTGACGACACCCTGGCTGAAGCGATGACACAGGCATTCGCGCGGGCCGGCTACCCGGGAACCGCGCTGGGGCGCCTGCAGGAGCTCGGCATATGGCTTGCACGTACCCGCCGGGCGGTGCCGCCGCTGATTGGCAAATCCGGCGTCGCGCTCTATGCCGCAACCCACGGCTTCGCGGAGGATGCGCTTTCGGAGCAGCGCGCGCGGGTCGATGCGGTTGCTGCGGGCGCTGCTGCCGTGTCTCATTTATGCGTGGCAGGCGATCTTTCCCTGAATGTGTTCGATCTGGCGCTTGACCTGCCATCGAAAGATATCCGCTGGGATGCCTCTCTGGACGAACGCTCCTGTGCGGCCACGATTGCGTTCGGTATGGAAGCTACCGCCGAGGGTGTCGATCTTCTCTGTGTCGGAGCTTTGGGTGCACAGGCTGCGATTGCCGCAAGCGCCATTCTTCTCGCGCTTCTGAATGGGGAGCCGGAACAGGTGGGGGCTGCGGACAGGAACATCGTGTCTGAAGCCATTTCCTTCCATGCCGACCACCTGAGTGATCCGCTCGAGGTGCTGCGGCGACTGGGCGGGCGGGACATTGCAGCGCTTGCGGGTGCCATTCTCGCAGCCCGCGCGCAGAACATCCCCGTTGTTCTCGACGGGTTGCCGGTTTTGGCCGCAGCGGCGGTGCTCTACCGGCTGGCACCGCACGCAATTTCTCACTGCGTTCTTGCGAGTTCGAATAGCCATCTCGAGATATGGGCAGCCGAACAGCTTGCTCTGAAGCCACTCCTTGAGCTGGAGTTTTCCGGTGAGGCGGGGTGTGCCGGCGCTGTCGCGGCTGGTCTGGTCAAATCAGCAGCCGCGTTGGCCGCTGGGGTCGCGGAGGTCGCCAGGCGTATGGGGTGAGCCTTGAGGCCGGGGAGGGCGCGTCAAGTGCCGCCACCCGATGCGCGCTTGCGCTCGGTGGGAACGGCGGGAAGTTCTTCCATCACGCGTGAACGCGGGAAGGCAACAATCGCATCGGTCCCGGAGCGCAGCCTGGTGTTCAGTTCGAAAACGCCATTGTGCAAAGCTGCCAGCCCCTGAACGATCGGCAAGCCGAGGCCGGTACCCTGTTCCGCGCTCTTGATGGCAATGGACCCCTGTCCGAATGCCGAGAGAACCACGGCCAGTTCGTCGTCCGGTATGCCCGGGCCGTTGTCCTTGATGGCGATGTATTGTCCGCCTCCGGCCGTCCAGCCGACCCGGATGTGCACGGAACTCCCTGTCGGGCTGAATTTGATGGCGTTGGAAAGAAGGTTGAGCGTGATCTGGCGGACAGCACGCTCGTCGGCGAAAAGCCGCAGCAGGGTTGGCTCCACATCGAGCTTGAAAGAGATGTCCTTGCCGCGTGCCTTCATTTCCATGAGGCGGCAGCAGTCCGCGACGATTGCGCCGAGTGACAGCGGCTCCTCATTGAGCCGATAGCGCCCCGCCTCGATGCGCGAGAGGTCGAGTATCTCGTTGATCAGGCTAAGCAGGTGCTTGCCGGAACTGTGAATGTCATTCGCGTAGTCGCGATAGGTCGCATTTTCCAGCGGACCTAGAACCTGATTGGCCATGACCTCGGAGAAGCCGAGAATTGCGTTCAAGGGGGTTCTGAGCTCATGGCTCATCGAAGCAAGAAACCGAGATTTCGCCAGGTTGGCTTCTTCGGCACGCCGCCGCGCCTCATCCGACATGGATTTGGCCGTTTCCAGTTCGCCCACGAGCGCATTCTTCTCGCTTTGGAATGAGAGAAGGGTCAACGCAGCGCGGTTTCGGTGGTGCGCGACATAGGCGAGGAAGGGCAGCGATGCGGCCAGGACCAGGCCCATCATTAACGCACCCATTGCAGGTTCATTGCTGACCCTGAAGGCGAACAGGCAGACCGGCAGTGCGAAAGCAGCGACCAGAGCGCCGCCCAGTGTCGCCGTCACGATTGCCGTTCCGGCGATGACGAGAAGCAGAAGGGCACCCTGCATGATCTGCGGTTCGGAGAACATGCCGGCGGGAAGCGGCAGAAACGCGAAACAAGCCCATCCGAGGCCGCTGGCGAAATGGGCGGCAAAAAGCCACTGCCGTGTCCGCGTGACCTCAATTTCGTTTTCCGGCATCCCCTCGAGACGGCGCGCAAGCAAAATGAGCGGCAGGTAACCGGCAAGGCAGGCGAGTGCCCACAGGCACGTGACTTGCGGATCAAGCCCGAGGTAAAGCCCTCCGAGGCTGATCGCCAGGATCAGCAGGACTGGCTTGATGGCGTTGGAGAGAATGGCGCGCGCGTGTAATTTGAGCATGTCGCGGTTGAAATCTGGCGGGCCGAGACTTTGAGACAGCCGGTCGCGCGTGCGGCGCACGGCAAGCCCCACATTGCTGTTGCGATGCGGCTTGGTGCGGTCCACAATGAACTTGTCGGCCGATTTTGACGCTTCCGGCACCATACCCGTTTGAATTCCCGCTATTCACCGCTCAAACTATTCGTGAATGATTAAGAGACCCTTCAAAAGATGAGAGGCCGCCGAAACGCGCGGAAACGCGGCCGCCGGTCCATGCGTCTGACGGATTTGCTGTTGGCCCTGCTGCTGCTGGGCGGAATAGCGCTTCTGGTCGACCGGCTTCAGCGTTATGGCAGCCAGACGCTGAGCGGTCAGGTCGTCGTGCATGATGGCGATACGCTGACGGTTGCCGGTGAACGTATTCGTCTTGAAGGCATCGACGCACCCGAGTTTCAGCAAAGCTGCACCCGCGACGGTCAGAACTATGCCTGCGGGCGAGACGCGCTGCGGGCGTTGCGCCGGCTGGTGGCAGGCGCAGAGGTGGTGTGTGAAGGCTATGAGCGCGACCGCTATGATCGTCTTCTGGCGCGCTGTAAGGTGAACGGGAAAGATATCGGCGAAGCGCTTGTTGCGGCTGGCTGGGCGCTGGCCTATGGCGCTTACGATGGGGTCGAGGCAGAAGCGCGCCGGGCACGGCGCGGCATATGGGCCGGCGGTTTCGAGGCTCCGCATGACTGGCGTGTCGAACATCAGGGAGAGCCGCGCCCGAGGGATGGCGATGTGCTCAAGGGTCTTTGGGACAGGTTGGTTGAGTGGTTTTCAGGCGAAGGGTGATTGGATCATGAAGCTTTACGATGGCGGCAGGGCGCCCAATCCGCGGCGTGTGCGGATTTTCCTCGCGGAGAAGGGCATCGAGATACCCATCGAACCGGTGGACATGGGGGCGCTGGAGCACAAATCTGAAACGCTGACCCGTCTCAACCCGCTGCAACGCTTGCCCGTTCTGGAACTGGACGACGGCACGGTGCTGACGGAAACCGTTGCCATCTGCCGCTATTTCGAGGCGCTTCACCCCGAACCCGCGCTGTTCGGCACGGGAGCGCTTGGAGTTGCGACTGTGGAAATGTGGCAGCGCCGGGTGGAGATGCACCTGTTCTATCCTATTGCACAGGCCTTCCGGCATCTACATCCGGCCATGAAGGAATGGGAGGTGCCGCAAGTCGCGGCATGGGGTGAAGCCAATAAGCCCAAGGCCCTTGAGTTCCTCTCCTATCTCGATGAGGCGCTGGCCGACCGTCCATTCATCGCGGGCGAAGACTACTCGATTGCCGATATCACGGGGCTTGTGAGCATCGATTTCATGAAGCTCGCGCGTCTCACAGTCCCGGACGGGCTCGATCACCTTATGCGCTGGTATCACACGGTTGCCGGGCGGCCGAGTGCCAGGGCCTGAGCGTACGGACGTGCAGAGTGCTCGGCTCGAAACGCTGCTGACGTGCATTCGTGCCTGCCGGATCTGCGTTGAGGAGCCGGCTGGTACACCGCTCCCACATGAACCGCGACCGGTTGTCGTTGGCTCGCGCAGCGCACGGATTCTCATTGCCGGGCAGGCGCCGGGAACACGGGTTCACGCTTCCGGTCTGCCGTTCGATGACCGGTCGGGAGACCGGTTGCGGGACTGGCTCGAAGTCGATCGCCCGACATTTTACGACCCATCCTGTTTCGCGATTGCCCCGATGGGGTTCTGCTTTCCCGGGCTCGATGCCAAAGGTGGGGATCTGCCGCCGCGCAGGGAGTGCGCGCCGGCCTGGCGTGCGCAATTGATGGAAGCAATGCCGCAGATCGAACTTGTTCTCGTTATTGGCCAGTATGCGCAGGCTTGGCACCTGGGCGGCGAGCGTTCCAGAACCCTCACCGAGACGGTGCGCGACTGGCGCCGGTTGCTGGCGCTCGACCTGGAGCCACGCGTTCTGCCACTGCCGCATCCTTCATGGCGCAATACGGGGTGGCTGAAAAAGAATCTCTGGTTTGAACGCGATCTGTTGCCTGTTCTTCGTGAGGAAATTCATCGGCTTCTTTCAGACAAATGAGGAATATCTGATCGCGGTTATCATTTATGGGGCAAAAAATTTCTTGTTGCTTTGGAATTCTCTTGCCATTTTAGGAAATCATTTTCTCCGGAGTTCATCATGGATCGCCTTGATCGCAAGATCCTGCGCCTGTTGCAGGAAAATTCGACCCTTGCCGTAGCCGATGTTGCAAAAAAGGTCGGTCTGTCCACGACACCCTGCTGGAGGCGTATCCAGAAGCTTGAGGAAGAAGGTGTCATTCGCCGGCGCGTGGCGGTGCTCGATCCGGAAAAGGTCAATGCCCGGGTCAATGTGTTCGTGTCGATCCGCACGAACATGCACAGCCATGAGTGGCTGAAGCGCTTCTCCGAGGTGATCCAGCAGTTTCCCGAGGTGGTCGAGTTTTATCGGATGAGCGGCGATGTAGACTATCTGCTGCGGGTCGTGGTGCCGGATATCGCTGCCTATGACGCCTTCTACAAGAGGCTGATTGCCAAGATCGAAATCCGCGATGTCTCATCCACCTTCGCGATGGAGCAGATCAAATACACGACCGAGCTGCCGCTCGACTATCTCGTTCTGGACAAGGATTCCGGCGGGACCAATGGCGGTTGACTGGACGATTTCGTGCCGTTGACAACGCGATGCCAGGGATTGTCCGGGGAGGCCGTCCGCCCCCCAGGCAAGGTTCTGGCAGGCAGGGTTCGGTTCGGGCTCACCCGGGCACCCCTTACCGTATAGCCGGACGTTATCACTGCTGCGCCATCCAGAATGAATAGCTGGGTTTTCTCCAGACCGGGCTGCAGTGCGCCGGTTATCGTCACCGGCTCGTAGTTGGAGGTCAGGCGGTAAGGGGTTGATGGCACGACCCGGATGACCTGGCTGGGTGGCGGCTGCTGCATGTGGCTGCAGGCGCCGCGGCGCGCGACCAGCATGAACGAGTAGACCAGTTCGCCCTCGCGGTCGGCGGGGAGGAGGTAGCCGGAAAGGCTGATCGTCTGGCCGCTCAGTTTGCTGGTTGCCAGGCTTTGCGGATTTTCTGGGTCCGGGGAAGCAAGGGCAGCCCATTCGACAGGGCGAACCGATCCCGGTTGCGGCGCGGTTTCGGAACCGGCGGCGGGTGAGGCGATGAAGGCCGGTGCAGAGAGCGCGCCGAGGCTTGCTGCGAGAAATGCCGCGCACCGGCCAGTCATTGCCTGCTCCTATTTTGCCAGGCGGGCGAGCAGGGACGACGTATCCCAGCGGCTGCCCCCCATCTTCTGGACATCCTTGTAGAACTGATCCACCAGAGCGGTGACAGGTAAGCTTGCACCGTTGCGGTCGGCCTCGGCAAGGCAGATACCCAAGTCCTTGCGCATCCAGTCGACCGCGAAGCCGAAATCATACGTGCCCTGGTTCATGGTCTTGTGACGGTTTTCCATCTGCCAGGAGCCGGCCGCACCCTTGGAAATCACGTCGACGACCTTCTCGATGTCGAGCCCGGCCTTCTGGCCGAAGTGAATGCCTTCAGCGAGCCCCTGCACCAGCCCGGCGATGCAGATCTGGTTGATCATCTTGGTGAGTTGTCCAGCACCGGCCGGGCCCATCAGTCCGACCATCCGGGCGAAGGATTCGATCACAGGCTTTGCCCTTTCGAACACCGCTTCCTCGCCACCGCACATCACCGTCAGGATACCGTTTTCCGCGCCGGCCTGACCGCCGGATACGGGCGCGTCGATGAAGCCGAAACCGCGCTTCCGCGCTTCTTCTGCGAGTTCACGCGCCACTTCAGCGGAAGCGGTGGTGTTGTCGATGAAGACTGCGCCCTCCTTCATGCTCTGGAAGGCGCCGTTCTCGCCGAGCGTCACCGAGCGCAGGTCATCGTCATTGCCGACGCAGGCAAAGACAAAATCCTTGCCCGCAGCGGCCTCCCGAGGCGTGGGGGCGTGCGCGCCGCCATGCTCCTTGACCCAGCTCTGCGCCTTCGCGGCGGTGCGATTGTAGACCGTGACCTTGTGCCCGCCCTTGTTCTGAAGATGCGCGGCCATCGGATATCCCATGACCCCGAGCCCGATGAATGCGACGTCTGCCATTCGGAAATTTTCTCCCTGATATGCGTGTTCTAAGTGTCAGCGCTTCAGATGTTTCGTGATACGACGCTCGATCCAGTCTATCGTGTTGCGCAGGATCTCGACGATGCCAAGATAGATAATGGCGGCCCAGATGTAAGTCTGGAAGTCGAATGTGCGAGCGTAGGCGCGCCGTGTTTCGCCCATCAGGTCGTAGACCGTGATGATTGCGACGATGGCAGAACCCTTGATCATCAGAATGACCTCGTTGCCATAGGGCCTCAGCGCGACAATCAACGCCTGCGGAATGATGATCTTGCGCGCGGTCTGGAATCTGGAGAGGCCGAGTGCCGACGCGGCCTCCCATTGGCCCTTGCCGACGCTCTCGATCGCCCCGCGCAGGATTTCGGCCTGGTAGGCGGCGGTGTTGAGGGTGAAGGCGAAGACGGCGCAGTACCAGGCCTCCCGGAAAAACGTCCACAGCCCCACCGCCTGAAGCTCGGGTCTGAAAGAGCCAAGACCGTAATAGACCAGGAATGTCTGGGCGAGCAGGGGCGTTCCGCGAAAAAAATAGACATATGCATAGGCAAGGGCGGCAATGAACCTGTTTCTCGATGCACGCCCAAGCGCGACGGGCACGGAAAGGATCGCGCCGAGAAAAACCGAAACCGCGACAAGCTGGATGGTGACCCAAAGGCCGGACAGATAGCGCGGCGCGTAACGGGTGAAGATATTTGGGTCCCAGGCGTTGATCATGAAGCCGAGGACCGCGAGGCCGAGGACTGCCCAGATCGCGAGCAGGATCACACCGATTGTCCGGGCCCTCGTCCAACCCTGTCTGGCGACGGGCGGGCGCTCGACGGTTGCTTGCATGTCTGCACTCATCGCTGCGCTCCATGGCGTTTGGTCCAGTTCTCGATGATGCCAAGGGCGATCGAGGAGAGCATGGCCAAAGCGAGATAGAGCAGGCAGGCGATGCCAAAGAACAGAAACGCCTCCTTGGTGACGCGCGCGGCGATGCCGGTCTGGCGCAGTATGTCGGCAAGGCCGATCACGGAGACGAGCGCGGTGTCTTTCAGGAGGATCAGCCAGAGATTGGAAAGGCCGGGCAGGGCCAGCCTGATGAGCTGGGGCAGGATGATGAGGCGCATGGTCTGCGCATTCGAGAGGCCAATGGCGTGACCGCCCTCATACTGTCCCTGCGGGATTGCCCGAAAGGCAGCGAGAAACACTTCGCTTGCGTAGGAAGAGAAGACGGCGCCGAGCGCCACCATGCCCGCCACAAAAGCGTTGATTTCGATGCTGGCGTCCGGGTTGAAGAGACGCACAAGCTGCTGCAGGCCGATCTGGGCACCGTAGAACACAAGGAACAGCGTCAACAGCTCCGGCAGTCCGCGGAAGATCGTTGTGTATATGTTGGCTGCCAGACGCAATGTCTTGTCGCTGGAACGTTTGCCCAATGCGACGAAAAAGCCAATCGCCAGTCCCAATGGTAATGTGGCCAGTGCCAGCGAAACCGTCAGAAGAACGCCCTTGGCGATGTCATCGCCCCAGCCTTCCGGGCCAAAACTCAAAAGGGTCCAAACCCTTTCCATCTCCCAAAATCCCTGTCCGAACCGCCTGACCCGGCATCCCTTTGCGGATTGGCGATTTTCCTTTTCATTCCGGCGCTATTTCCAGAGCCGTATGCAATACAGGCGGCCGAACACCCGGGTTCGTCCGCCTGCGGCACTATCAATCAGGACATCGTAAAGGCGCTCAATCGCCGTAGACGTCGAACGAGAAATACTTGTCGTTGATTTCCTTGTATTTTCCATTCTCGCGGATGGCCGTGATCGCGGCATTCAGCTTTTCGCGAAGTTCGTCTTCGCCCTGCCGCACGGCAATGCCGATGCCGGGACCGTAGATATCCTCACGCGGTGTAAGCGTCCCGAGAACCTTGCAGCAAGCGCCGTCCTCGCTGTCGAGAAATTCCTGCAGGACGATGATGTCGTCGATGACGGCATCAAGCCGTCCGTTGACCATGTCGAGCTTGTATTCCTCCGCGGTCGGATAAACCTTCACATCGCTATCGGTGAAGGTGGTCTCGGCGAAATTTGCATGGGTGGTTGAGCCCTGGGCGCCGATAACCTTGCCGGCGAGGTCCTCCGGCGAGGTGCCGGCGATGTCAGACTCATTCGGCACAACGAGCGCCGGTGGGGTGTTGTAGTATTTGTTGGTGAAGTCGACCTGCTTCTTGCGGTCTTCGGTGATCGACATGGAGGCGACAATGGCGTCGAACTTGCCAGCCTGAAGGGCCGGAATGATGCCGTCCCAGTCCTGTGTCACGAATTCGCACTCAGCTTTCATCTCCTCGCAGAGCGCCTTGGCGATATCGACGTCAAAACCTTCAAGAGAACCGTCCGCGGTCAGGTTGTTGAAGGGGGGATAGGCACCTTCGGTACCGATCTTGAGCTTCATCATGTCCTGGGCATGGGCCGAGCCCACTGCCAGTGCCAAAGCTGCCGCAGGCAGTGCGAGCGCGATACGCCTTGTAATACGCATTCTGGTTCCTCTCATCTTATTATCTACCGCTGCCGGCCGCGTGCCAGAGCGGAACTTGAAGCCGGATACTCCCACCGATCCGATTCAAATTGCAACCTTAAAGGTGACTGGTCCCATGCAATGAATGCGCGCGCATGGGGCCATGTTGCCAAGTGCTGACCTTAGCGCGTTTCTCCTCCGATCCCGGTATGGCTGATGATGAAGTCGGCAATGCCCTCGATATCGCCGAGGGCGAATTGCGGCAGGGTTTGGGTTTCGGTGTCGTGGTCCGTCGCCACCGCCACGATGCCAGGGTCGGTCGTCGCCAGAAAGCCGTGGTCCCTGGCGTCTTGTCGGCGACATTCCAGTTTCGGGTGATTTTCGCGCTTGAACCCTTCGATCAGCACCAGATCGCATGGGGAGAGGCGCGCGAGCATTTCCTGCAGTGTCGGCTCCCGTTCTTCAACCAGTTCATGAATAATCGCCCAGCGTCTGCCTGAAACGATCGCGACCTCCTGCGCACCGGCGGCACGATGACGGAAGGAGTCCGTGCCCTCATGGTCAATATCAAACATATGGTGGGCGTGTTTCAGGGTGGCTATCCTGAAGCCGCGTTTCGTCAACTCCGTCACAAGGGCTGCCGTCAGGGTGGTCTTGCCCGAGTTCTTCCAGCCGACAATGCCGAAAACCGGTTGTTTCACGGTGTTTCCCTCCGGTGCCTTTCGCGCGCCCTTTCAAGGTCGTCAGGCGTGTTGATGTTGAAGAACGGATCGTCCCCGGGCCCACACGGAAAGTCGACAATGGCAGCGTTGTGAAGATCGCACGCATAGGCGGTGACGCGGCGACGACCGCCTTCGACAAGATGTCGGGCGAGATCATCGGCAAGTTCGACAGGCCAGAGGGCGAAGACAGAATGCAGCCTGCCGCTGGTTCTGGCGATGGCTGGAGCCGAAGATGCCCCCGCGGCATCTGCAAGGCGCGCAACAAGATCGCGAGGAAAGAAGGGGGTGTCCGCTGCCGCCGTTGCAACATGCGAGGCCTCGGGGACGGCACTTCTCGCCCACTGCAGTGCCGCGAGCACGCCTCCCAGAGGGCCAACGGGCTCAGGAACCGGATCGGCGATCACCTCAAGTCCGAGCGCTGCAAACCTGTGCGGGTCGCCATTGGCATTGAGGGCGACGCGGTCAACCTGTGGCGAGAGCCTGTCGAGGACCGCTTCGATGACCCTTTTGCCGTTGAGGTGCAGCATTCCCTTGTCGCCACCGCCCATGCGGCGTGCCGTTCCACCTGCGAGGATTACTCCGACAATGCCCTTTCTCATCGCCCGGCCTCAGATGTTTCCAGCCTGCCTGGCAACATAGACCACGTAGAGCGATGCGGCGATGGCGAGCACGGAGGATACGAGCATCACCCAGATCAGCGGAAACGGGCCTGTTTCAGGCGAAAGGACAGCGCCGGCGATCACCGAAAGTGCGGCGCCGCCGCCAATCTGCAGCGCACCGCCGAGACCCGAGGCGGAGCCGGCCAGGTGCGGCCGGACGCTGACGATACCGGCATTGGCGTTCGGCATGGTCATGCCATTGCCTATCCCGACGAAAAATGACGGGCCGAAAAGCGACATGGGATGGAAGAAGCCGACCGCAAAGAGGACCAGCGCGAGGACAAGCCCGAGAGATGCAAGAGTATTGCCTGCCAGCATCATCGGATTGATGCCGATCCGCTTCGAAAAGCGACCGGAGAGGAAGTTGCCGATCATGTACCCCACCGAGATAAGGATGAAATACATCCCGTATTGCGAGGGGGTGAGGTCGAGGATTTCGGTTGCCACGTATGGGCCGCCGCCAAGAAAGGCGAAAAACGCTCCCGACGCCATGGCGGCTGTCGCCGTATAGCCCCAGAAACGCCGGGCCCGGAACAGCTCGGGATAGTTTCTGACCTGAGCGGTCATGCTGCTGGATGGTGTGTGGTTCGTTTCTCCGAGATCAAGATAGACGATCAGAAGAGAAAGAAGCCCGAAACCCAGGATCAGATAAAACGTTGCCTTCCAGCCATAGAGCTCATCGAGAAAACCTCCGATCAAAGGACCGAGCATCGGAGCGAGCGTCATGCCCATGGTGATGTAACCGATGCGGCTGGCGGCTTCATCTGCGCCCACCGTGTCGCGCACGATGGCGCGGGAAAGAACCATGCCCGCCGCAGCGAATGCCTGCATCACCCGGCAGATAAGAAAGACCGTAATATTAGGCGCGACCAATGCGGCGATGGTGGCCAGAATGAAGATCGCAAAGCAGGTGAGCATGACCGGGCGGCGGCCAAAGCGATCGGAGGCCGGGCCGATGCCCAGTTGCAGAACGGCCGTGGCGGCAAGGTAGAGCGAGACCGCCAGCTGGACGATGCTGTAATCCGCCTTGAAATATTCCGCCATACCAGGGAGGGAGGGAAGGAACACGTTCATCGAGACCGCGGCCGTTGCGGTGGCGATCACCAGCGTGACGATATGAGGAGGCGTAGCGGAGCGGGATAAGATTTTTTCCATAACGTCTTGCGAACCTTGCATAATCAATTGTCGGCGCGAGCAGGCCGGAGTTGGCGCGCGCTGGAATGGTATCCGAGCCAGTCAGACGGTTTTGAACCAATGGTCGAAATCTTCATGTGCCTTCCGTGGCCATGCCGGGGCCTGTGCTCCTGGCTGCGGGTTTTGTCCGGTTGACGACCTGTTCGCGGTAAAGCGTGTAGAGGCCCGAGCACACCACCAGAAAAGCGCCGGTCATCATGACGCGATCGGGCCAGTCTGCAAAAAGCACGATGCCGAGGCCGATGGCCCACAGGAGGGCGGTATAGCGGAAGGGGGCGATGAAGGAGAGCTCGCCGGCCCGCAGGGACAGAACGATGAAGTGATAGCCGCAGACAATGCATAAGGTGGCGCCTACGAGAATGGCGAAGTCTGCTCCACTCATGGGGGACCATCCTCCATAGGGGACGAGCAGGACTGCACCGGCGATGGTCACCGATGCGGCTGTCACCGTGGAAATCATCGGCGAGGGTATCTCGGACGGAATTTTCCGGGTCGTCAGGTCCCGCATGGTGGCGAATGCAACCGCAGCGACACCGTAAAGTGAATAGGCGTTGAAAGCGTCGAAGCCAGGCCGGATGATGATCAATATGCCGACGAAGCCAACGATAATCGCGCTCCAGCGGCGCCAGCCCACAGGCTCATTCAGGAAGAAGGCTGCCCCGAGTGTAACGGCCAGCGGAAGCGCCTGCATGACAGCGGCGAGGTTGGCGATCGGCATATGTGCGAGGGCCGAAAGAAAGCATATGGTGGCACCGGTCTCGCCTGCAACACGTAGCGCCACCATCGGGTGCAGGACTGCACGCGGCTTTTTCAATGCTTTCCACTGCCAGGCGAGCAGCAGCATGACAAGTGTCGCCATGACCCCGCGCACCAGCATGACCTGCGCCATGTTCATGGCTTCGGCAACGAGCTTGGTCAGACCGTCATTGACGGTGAAGCCGGCCATTGCAATGGACATAAAAAGCGCACCGCGCGCATTCGGCGAAAACGACACGACCACCCCGCGATGCACAGCGCTGGACACGTCTCAGACCCTTGGGGCCGCATGTCCACGTTGAAAGAGTTCCTACGGTTTCTGGTGAAAAACGAATCCCACCTCCAAAACAGGTATTGATGCTAAGTATACCTTATGGACTTGGCAATTGGTTCGTTGCCGAAAAACTGGCGATCCAGTCCTGGAGCGTTTCACCTTTTCACGGAAACGCCGCTCCGATCTGTCTGACTGCTTTTCCGCATTTGTGCGGACGTCAGGTGATTCCACCTGACTGCAAAATGTTCTAGCCGCCTGTGACGCTCATGTGCCGGGAGACCGAGGGACGGCTGGTGCGCCGGTCGATGACGAAGTCATGCCCCTTGGGCTTGCGGGCGATGGCATTGTCGATGGCGTCAGCCAGCAGCTCATTGCCTTCCGAAGCTCTGAGGGCGGCGCGCAGATCGGCTGAATCATCCTGGCCGAGGCACATGTAGAGCATGCCGGTGCAGGTGATGCGGACGCGGTTGCAGCTTTCGCAGAAATTATGCGTCATCGGGGTGATGAAGCCGAGTTTGCCGCCCGTTTCAGCGACTTCCACATACCGGGCCGGGCCACCTGTCTTGAAAGGGATGTCTTTCAGCGTGAACTGCCGCTCCAGTTGAGCGCGGAGGAGGGACAGCGGAAGATACTGGTCGGTCCGGTCGGCGTCGATCTCGCCCATGGGCATCGTCTCGATCACGGTCATGTCCATACCGCGCCCATGCGCCCAGCGCAGCATGTCGGGAATCTCGCCTTCGTTGAAACCCTTTAGTGCCACGGTGTTGAGCTTGATCTTAAGTCCGGCTTCCTCCGCAGCCTCAATGCCGCGCATCACCTTCTCAAGCCGGCCCCAGCGGGTGATGGCATGGAACTTGTCCGGATCGAGCGTATCGATCGAGACGTTGATGCGCTTCACACCGCAATCGGCCAGTTCGCCGGCAAAGCGTTCGAGCTGCGATCCGTTGCTGGTGAGCGTGAGTTCGTCGAGCGCACCGGATTTCAGATGCCGCGAGAGCTGGCGCACCAGATGCATGATGTTCTTGCGCACCAGCGGTTCGCCACCGGTCAGGCGCAGGCGCCGCACGCCTTTTTCAATGAAGACGGTGCAGAGCCGGTCCAGTTCTTCAAGGCTGAGCAGGTCACGCTTGGGAAGAAAGGTCATGTCCTCTGCCATGCAGTAGACACAACGGAAGTCGCAGCGGTCGGTCACCGAAACGCGCAGATAGTCGATGGCACGTCCGAAGGGATCGATCATGGTGCTCTGCGTCATGGGCTCGCTTTCGCTGGCATTCTTCATCAGGACCTTGCCCTGTTATGTCGTCACATAGTGCTCACTGTTCAAGCGCTGCAGGCTAGCATTTGTACAATTGCCGGGGCAATCGCAGGGAAGGGCTTTTCACTTGGACCAAAGCTGAATAGGTCTACGGGCGAAAGGTGGTGACGAATGAAACCTCCCAAGGAACTGCGTGTTTCAAAGGACCGTTCGGTGTTGACGGTCCTGTTCCCGGATATCGGACCGGTGCAACTTTCGGCGGAAATGCTGCGGGTTCTCTCACCCTCGGCCGAAGTGCAGGGGCACTCACCCGAGCAGCGTATAACGGTTCCCGGCAAGCGGCATGTAACGATCATTCGGGCGGAGCCAGTGGGCAATTATGCCGTGCGTCTCGTGTTCAGCGACGCGCATCAGAGCGGTATTTTCACCTGGGTTTATCTGCATGAACTGGCCACGCAGAAGGATGCCAGATGGCAGGGATATCTTGACGAACTAGAGGAGAAGGGGTTGAGCCGTGACACCTGAGGCGGACGCGTACACCATCACGTCGATTGACGCACTTGAGGCGCTCTACGGTACGCCGGGAAAGGCATCGCTGGTCAAGGTGACGGACCGGGTGATACCGGAATATGCAAAACTGATCGACGCGTCGCCCTTTGTGGCACTTGCCACCATCGGGCCGGAAGGAATCGATTGCTCGCCGCGCGGTGACAGGCCCGGCTTCGTGCGTATCCACGATGAAAAAACGCTTACGATGCCGGACCGTCGCGGCAACAACCGCGCGGATTCGCTGCGCAATATCGTTCGTGACGAACGGGCGGCCTTTCTCTTCCTCATTCCCGGATCGGGTACGACCCTGCGCGTCAACGGGCGGGCCAGGCTTTCAATTGATCCGGAACTATGTGCCTCCTTTGCCATAGACGAAGCCGCACCGCGCTCAGTCATCGTGCTTTCGGTGGACGAGGTCTACTTCCAGTGCGCGCGGGCGATTGTCCGGTCCGATCTCTGGAACGGTGCGAAGCATGCGAACCCCGAGAATCTGCCGACGCCCGGCCAGATTCTTCAGGCGACGAGTCGCAGGGAGATTGACGGTGAGGCCTATGACAGGGAATGGCCTGATCGCGCCCAGAAGACGATGTGGTGACCCGCCTCAGCGATGGGTCAGAATGTTGACCAGCTTTCCGAAGGGATCGCGGGTGTAGAAGCGCCGCACGCCCCACGGTTCCTCTGCAGGGCCGTATTCGATGGGGAAGCCTGCTTTCTCAACCCGTTCAAGCGCTTCATCGAGGTCGTCCACTTCGATGGAAAGGTCGGGCACGGGGGTGTCCGATCCGCCCTGTGACATCACGCTCACCTGCAGACGCGTCTTTTCCTGCGCGCCATAGGTCACAATCCAGCCCTGATCCATCAGCGTGTCGAGCCCGAGGACATCGGCGTAGAATCGTTTCGCTTTTCCCACCTGATCCGAGGCGATGTTGGCGACAATGCGTTTTACTTTCACGATGTGTCTCCCTTTGGGTTCAGCCTGCCTTCTTGAGGTTTGGGAGAAAAACCGTCAACAGACCGAGCAGCGGCAGGTAGGAACAGATCTGGTAGACGAACTCGATCCCGGTCCTGTCTGCGATAATCCCGAGCACGGCTGCGCCAAGGCCGCCAAGCCCAAAGGCGAAGCCGAAGAACATGCCGGCGACCATACCCACGCGACCTGGCAACAGCTCCTGTGCGAATACGACGATCTGCGGGAAAGCGGATGCAAGGATAAGGCCGATGGCGACGGTAAGAATCGGAGTCCAGAAGAAATTCGCATAGGGCAGCGCCAGCGTGAAGGGCAGCACGCCGAGGATGGAGAACCAGATGACCGTCTTGGAGCCTATACGATCACCGATCAGCCCGCCCAGTACGGTGCCGGCGGCAACCGAGCCTAGGAAAACGAACAGCAGTATCTGCGACTGCTGGACACTGACGCCGAATTTTTCGATCAGAAAGAACGTATAATAGCTTGAAATGCCGGCCATATAGACATTTTTGGCGAAAACTAGGGAGACCAGGATTGCCAGAGACATGGCAATCTTGCCGCGGGGCAGGGTGAGAGCCGGAGAAGGTGCTGCACGTGTGGCGGTGCGCTGGCGGTATTCCGCATACCACGCGCTCACGCGCCACAGGACGATCATGCCGAGAAGTGCCGCGAGAGAGAACCAAGCAACGCTGCCCTGGCCCCGGGGCACGACGATGAAGGCAGCGAGCAACGGGCCGATGGCGGTGCCGGCATTGCCGCCCACCTGGAAGACGGCCTGCGCCAGGCCGTATCGACCTCCCGAGGCGAGGCGGGCAACGCGCGAGGATTCGGGATGAAAGATCGCCGAGCCCAGGCCCACGAACATTGCGCCGACCAGGAGCAGCGAGTAGTTGGCTGCCGTCGCCAGAAGCAGAAGTCCGATAAAGGTCGATCCCATGCCGACGGGCAGGGAGTAGGGCATGGGTTTCTTGTCGGTGGTCAGCCCGATCGCCGGCTGCAGCAGCGACGCCGTCACCTGGAACGCCATGGTTAGAAGGCCGATCTGCCAGAAATCCAGCCCGTAATCGCTCTTCAGCATTGGATAGATGGCCGCAAGCATGGACTGCATGATGTCGTTCAGCATGTGGCAGAAACTGACGGCAAGCAGGACCGCGAAGGCGGTCTGTTCTGCCGGCGTGGAGGGCCGGTTGGCGGTGGTATCGGTCACGTCAATGCTCCATGAGAAGAGGCCGCCCTCAAGACAGCAGCCGCTTATACGCCTCTTGCAAATGACCTGCCTTGGTGATTTGGTCTACTTTTTTCTCAAGTGGGCCAAATGAATTCTCCGCGCAGCCCCAATACGGTGGTTTTCAACACCGATCGCCCGGTCGACGATGAAAAGCGACGCTCCTGGCTTGAGGAGGTCGAGGGCGATCTGGTTGTTGGCGAGATTGCGCAATTGGCACATGTTCAGGTGCCCATCCATCGCCACAGCCGCGGGCAGCTTCTTCACGCAAGCAGCGGCGTGGTTCTGGTCAAAACCGGCTTTGGACACTGGATGGTGCCGGCAGGGCAGGCGATCTGGATTCCGCCGGGTATCCAGCACGCGGTCGAAATGATGACCGATGTGCGCATGCAGTCGGTTTACGTGCTTCCCGAGGCAATTTCAGGGTTGCCGGCAAGACCGCGTGTGGTCGGCATCACACCATTGATGCGCAGCCTTCTGGAGGAGGTGGCGCCTTTGCCGCATGTTGCCCGGCCGACGGGCCGCAACGGCTTGCTTTATGAACTCATCATGCATGAGATTCCGCGCTTGCCGGAGCTGCCGCTGGGTCTGCCATTTCCCTCTGATCCGCGGCTGGCACGCATGTGCCGCGCCTTTCTTGACGCGCCGGAAAGCCGCGTAACGATCGATCAGTGGGCGCATTCGGCGGGCATGAGCCGCCGCACCTTCACCCGCCGTTTCAAGCAGGAGGTCGGGCTCAGCCTGTCGCTCTGGCGCCAGCAGGCCAGCCTTTTTGCTGCTTTGCCGAGGCTGGCGAGCGGCGAAGCTGTAACCAACGTGGCGCTGGACCTGGGCTATGAGAGCGTGGCCGCCTTCACGACGATGTTCAAGAGGATGTTGGGGGCTTCGCCACGCAACTATCTGAATGTTCCGGCAGCGGATGGGGAACAGTGAAGCGGCCGCGTTTCCTGAAAAAGCCGTTGTTCAGTCTTCAGCGAGCGCTTCACTGATGCGGCGCATCTGCTCGCCCATGGCCTCGCATTGCTCCGGCGTCGACTGGGCCATCACGCGGTCGATCAGCCTGGTGTAGACGGCGAGCGCTTCCATCAATCGCTCTTCACCGTCCTGCGTCAGGTAAAGCCGTAAGATTCGCCGGTCGTTGGCGTCGCTTTCACGGCGCACCAGCCCCTGCGTTTCCAGTTGCGGCAGCAGCATGGTGATGTTGGAGCGCCCGACGAGCAGGCGACGCGCAAGATCGTGCTGGGATTGCCCGGGGTGGCGATAGAGATTCATCAGCATGTCAAGCTGCGCAATCTTGAGGCCGAGTGGTTCGAGCGCCTTGCTGAGTGCCCGGACAATGGCTTTCTCCGCGCGCGCCACGGCGATCCATGTGCGAAAACGCGGATTGTCCCACGGGAGTTCTTGTATTTTGTTCATGATTGAACTAACTTTGTTCACGCTTGAACATTATATGGGTTTCCACCATGACTCGTTTCGGCCTGCGCATCCTGAAGAGCCTTTTTGGCACACTCGAACATGTCGCGCCAAGTCTCGGCGGTCGCATGGCGTTTGGGCTGTTTTGCCGAACACCCAGTCCGACGCGGCTGACGGAGAAGGAAAGGCGCGTTCTCGCCCAGTCGAAAGACTTCATGCGTCGAGCACGCAAACATCCGCTGACGACGACGCATGGCGCGGTTGTTGCCTATGAGTTTACGAACTGGGGTGCGCGTCGTGACGGTCCGGCGGTTCTTGTTCTTCACGGCTGGCGCTCGCGTACCGAGCACATGCGCGTGGTCGTTGAGGCACTGCTTCAGCGCGGCTTTCGCGTCGTTTCCATGGATCTTCCGGGACATGGCGTCTCGGGCGGACGCATTCTTAACATCCCCAAGGCGGTTGCGGCGGTGAGCGCCGTGGCGCAATGGCTGGGACCGTTTGATGCCATGGTGGGACACTCCTTCGGCGGGGCGGTCGCGCTTAATGCGATTGCCGGCTCTGTCGCCGGCGTCCCGCCGGTTTCCGTTCGACGACTGGTGACCATTGCTTCGCCGAACGCGCTGCCCGATCTCTTTTCCCAGTTCGGTGCCTTTATGGGCCTTGGACCGAAGACGCAAAAGGCGTTCGAAGGCCGGGTCGAGGCCATTGCCGGAACGCCCCTGAAGGTGTTCGTCGCGGCGGAACAGCTGCGGGAGGTGCGGCTGCCGACCCTGATCCTTCACGCTCCGGAGGACAAGGAAGTTCCTGCATCTGATGCAAGGGCCATGGGCGATGCGGGCACGCATGTTTCGCTGGTTTGGGCGCCCGGTCTGGGGCATCGCCGGATTCTTGCCGATCCCGGTATTGCGGCGCGCGTGGCGGCTTTCGTCGCGACACGCAGAGAGCGGCGCCTGGAGCCTGCTGCCGCCATGCCTTTAGAAGATTGTTTACCAATCGGCGATTGAGCGTCAAATTCATAACAATTTTATCGATCACCCCGCGACCCTGCGGCTGAGACCTGTTATTCTGGTTGTGATTCAGAATATCGTGGTTGTGGCAACGAGGCCGGGTCTCGGCGGGGTGAGCGATGATGTTAAAGTCCATGCGCAAAAGCGGGCTGAGCTGTGTGGCAGCAATGCTGTTCGCCGGAAGCGTGGGGCAGGCCCATGCGCAGTCGGACAATCTTTTTGACATGCTGTTCGGAGGCGGCAACCGCGCCACCAGCCGGGCGCGAAGCGAGCCGCCGCGGACGGTGAAACCCGCGCCGGTCAAGCGGCAGCCGGCAAAGGCACCCAGGATTTCCGGCCCGTCTTACTACAGTTACAGACCTGCGCCGCTCGCTCACGTCGAGTTTTCCGACATTTCGGTTCCAGCAGCCGATAACGCATTTCGGCCGGCGCTTGAGGGCGTTGCGTTCCGCGAGGCCCTGCCCATGCTGGAAGGGGTGGAGCTGTACGCTGAGAAGGACATTGCAGCGGCAATTGTCGCATTTTATTCGAAGTATCCTGATTTCGTCTGGGTTTCCGGCTATCAGGTCAACGAGCGGGCAAAACGCGTGTTACGGGTGCTTGCGGAAGCCTCCAGCCACGGGCTTTCCGACGTCGACTACACGGTTGGAGTGCCCGGCAGCGACTTTTCCTATGACGATATAGCGGCGCGTCAGAAGGAATTGATCCGTTTTGAAATGACTCTGACCGCGCGGGCCCTGCGTTATGCGCGTGATGCACATGCCGGGCGCGTCAATCCCAACAAGCTCTCCGGCTATCACGATTTCCCCGAAAAACCGATGGATCTGGTGCAGAGCATCGGCTTCATGGCGAATATGCCGGAGGCGGACCGCTATCTGGAAGGGCTGCATCCGCGCAACGATGTTTATCGCAAACTTCGCGCGGAACTGGAGGTTTTGCGCGGGGCTGCCGAGCGTGAAATTGTCGTCGACCCGAAGACGTTTGTGCGCCCCGGTGGAGAGAGCTCTGAACTCGCCAAGCTGCTCAAGATCATCGAACGCGACGCCAGCGGGGCCTTCATGGAGGCCCATGGTGCGGTTTTGAAAGCGCATGAGGGGAGCGAAAGATATTCCGACGCGCTGGTCCCGGTGATCAAGGCGGCGCAGGAGAGCCACGGGCTCAAGCCGGATGGCATTATTGGGCCACGCACGGTGGCGGCGATCGCCGGCGTCTCAAAGGCAGCGCGGATCGAAAAGGTGCTTTATGCGCTCGAGCGGTTGCGCTGGCATCCCTCGGAACTGGGTGACACGCGCGTGGTGATCAACGCTGCGTCGTTCAATGTCGACTTCTTCGAGAACGGGAAGCCGCGCATCTCCATGCGTACGGTCGTGGGGCGCAATGCCAACCAGACCAGTTTTTTCTACGACAAGCTCGAAACCGTAGAGTTCAATCCGTATTGGGGCGTTCCGCGGTCCATCCTCGTCAATGAGATGCTGCCGAAACTCTGGCGCGATCCGAGCTATCTCGATCGCAACGGCTATGAAGTGGTGAACAGCCAGGGGCGCCAGGTCTCGTCTTCTGCCGTGAACTGGGGGCAGTATGGAAGCAACGTGCCCTATAGCGTGCGCCAGAAGCCGGGGCGCAACAACGCGCTTGGGGAACTGAAAATCCTGTTTCCCAACCGGCATGCGATCTACATGCATGACACGCCGTCCAAGAGCCTGTTCCAGCGAGATACCCGTGCGTTCAGCCACGGTTGCGTCCGACTGGCAGATCCTCGGGCCATGGCGGCGGCGGTCCTCGACATTTCGGTCGACGAGGTCTCGCGTGCCATTGAGAGTGGCGATCGCAGCCGTCCCACACGGCGCAGGATCGAACGCGATATTCCTGTCTATGTCGGCTATTTCACGGCCTGGCCGCAGACGGATGGCGTTATCTCCTATCACGGCGACGTTTATGGACGTGATGCACGTCTGAAAACTGCGCTGGAAAAGACCACCGATCTGCGCTCCTCGAGCATCTGACACTGCACGGAACCGATGGCCTGAAGTGCCCATCGCAGACCGCAGCCATCGGCGGATTGGCTTGCGGATTTGATCAGTCGCGCCAGAAGGTGGGCACCAGAAGCACCACAACGGCGAGAATTTCGAGCCGGCCGAGCAGCATGGTCGCCGACAGGACCCATTTTGCAAAGTCGCTGAGCGGAACGAAATTGCCTGCGGGACCGATCGTGGTGCCGAGGCCGGGACCGACATTGGTCAATGCGGTGAGTGAACCGGTGATCGACGTCAGGAAATCGAGGCCCGTCGCCGACAGGAGAAGCGTCGCGACCACCCAGGACGCGAGAAAGCCGACGATGAAGAGCACGACCGATCGCTGCATCTCCTCATCGACGATGCGCTTGCCATAGCGCAGTGCCTGGACGGAGTGCGGATGAATGAGCAGACGCAGCCCGTTGCGCAGCATCGCACCAAGAATGAGGAAGCGATAAGCCTTGATGCCGCCGGACGTCGAACCGGAGCAGCCGCCCAGGAAGGTGGCGAAGAAGGCCAGGGTCACAGCGAACGGCCCCCAGAGTGTGTAATCCTCGCTGGCAAAGCCCGTCGTTGTGATGATCGAAGCAAAATTGAAGGCGGTAGACGCGAGAATGTCGTCAAACGGATCGCCGGTGGTGATGCGGCGCTGGACCGCCAGAACCGTGACAATCAAAGTCACATAGCCGAGAAACAGTCTTATCTGCGGGTCCCGCAGGGCGTCGAGGCGTCCACGTGCGAAGAAAAGAACCAGGATCGAGAAGGGCAGGGCGGCGAGGAGCATGAACACAGTGCCGACCCACAAAACCGCGTTGCCTTCGAAATAACCGAACGATGCGTCGTGGGTGGAGAAGCCACCGGTCGCGATGGTGGTCATGGCGTGATTGACGGCATCGAAATTGCTCATGCCTGCGGCCGCATAGGCCAGTGCACAGAGTGCGGTCAACAGGCAGTAGATGCCGACAAGCGCAATGAGAAAACTGATAAAGCGCTCGAAAGGGCGGTTCTCGATGTCCGACGATTCCACCCGAAAGTAGGAAAAGCCGCCGACTTTGAGTAGCGGCAACAGGAAGAGGCCAAGCGCGACAACGCCAACCCCACCGATCCATTGCAGGATGGAGCGCCACAGCAGCAGCCCGGGCGGCAGGTTGTCCAGTCCCGAAATGACGGTGGAGCCGGTGGTCGTGATGGCGGAAACCGATTCGAAGACGGCTTCAGCAAGATCAAGTTTCAGCGATGCCGTGTAAAATGGCAGTGCGCCCACCAGTCCCAGCATCAGCCATAAGAGAACCACGACCAGGAAGGTCGATCGTGTCGAGCCACGGGTGAGCGGCGCGCGCGTGGCGGCGGCAATGGTCAGGGCGATGGCGCCCGTGGCCAGCGAGCAGACGACGAAAATCTCCCAGTCGTCATTTCCGTAATAGAGATCAACCGCGGCTGGAAGAAGCATCGAAGCGGCGACGTAGACAGCGAAAATGGCCGCTGGATAGGTGGCCGTCCGGATTGTCGATGGTTGCACTTTCTCGACCTCGAAATGAACCGGCTCCGTGGTAGAGGAGAATGCGCTCCAAGGAAAGAGACTTCAGAAGAAGGGCAGACATGCGCAATCGGCATGACTGTGACTGCGGGAAACCATACGGTGCGGGCGATCAGCGCCGTGTGCAGTAGAAACCGGCGCTTTCGCTCGCACCGTATTCGGGATGCGTGTCTATCACATGAGAAAGGGAGGGAATGTTCCAGCGATCGGCGATGCGGTAGCCGATGCCTTCGAGCTCTGCCAGAAAGGAGGCCTCGTTGCGCATCTGGTAAGGGACCAGAGCCGGCCCGATCCGTTCCAGTGTGAAGATGGTTTTTCCCGTGCGCAACGCCACCTTGTTCAAAAGCAGGTGTTTTGGCGGCGCGGCGAGACGGCCGAGAAGATCGGGCAATGGAACGTTGAGATATTGCAGCAGCCCTGATCCGAGAAACACGTCGCAGGGGCCGTGGCCATCCAGCCGGCTTGTGAAGGAGAGGTTTTCAATGCCCTCGTCGCGGGCACGTTTCTCTCCCGCTTTGACAATGGCCGGCACGTCGTAGACGGTCCATTTCAGGGCTTCGATCTCGGGCAGGATCGTGCGGAAGGCGCGGAACTTGGTGCCCATGTGGCCACCTGCATCGAGCAGTGAGCGGATATCCTGCCTGATCTGGCTGAGCCAAAACAGAACCGGGTAGTCCCAGGGCACCAGCCGGCACATTTGCTCAAACGCCACGCCGGCCACCGCGTCATGATCATATCCAGCAAGGCCGCGCTGATTTGCAGCGGTCAAGGCATCCTCATATGTGTTGTAGACACCAGAAAACCGTACCGGGCGATGCGCCACCATCCGCATGCGCCCGGCCGCCGCCTGAAATGGCAGGAAAGCGGCTCCACGCGCCTGCTTGAGCCCCTGTTTGATCTGATTCAGCGCCATTTTCAGAATTCCGGCCCGCTTTCACCCGTGCCTGAAGGGCGCGGATATCTTGGGAAACCCTAGCGTTGGCCGCCTGCCTCGACCAATTCATCAATAAGGCTGATCGTGGAACCAATGTGGTTAGAGCATGGGGGCTTCGCGCAGGGCGTTTCACACTGGAAAACCATGCTTTTTGGCCAGCGCCCAGATTTCCCGGTTCGTGGCGATCAGCCGATTGATTGAACTGGTGATATTGGCGATCTCCGCATCGTCGATCGCATCGACCTTGCCGTATTTGAGCCGATCGCCGGAATCGGAAATCCTCATGAGCAGCGTTGAGACGTTTTCCCCGCTATCGTCAAAGGAATAGATGCAGTGATTGTATTTGTTCCGGAGCCTGGATTCGCTCATCATACTGCGCGTAACGTTCAACACGTCCTTACGAATATCCGCATCGGTTCGATCGAGCTTTGCGAGGCGCTCGACCAGATCGACACGGGCGCGGGAAGTGTTGAGGGTCAGGAAGATGACCGTCGCTGTCTCCATGTCCACCCGCGCCAGCCCGGCGATGAGGTGGATAAGGAGGCTCTCCGTGTTCGTCCACGTATAATTGAGCTGCCCCAGCAGCGTCAGCACGTCCCGAAAACGCGAACTGCCTTCCTTCATCGCAAGACTGCCAGCACTCACCTCGAATGGCTCAATGGAAAACATGCTAGCACCCCGCATTTCAGGCGTCCACGCCGGCAATATCCGGCTCAGTCCTCGCGGAAGGCACGGTTCATGCTGTCCATGATCGGTTTCGAGAGGTATTCGAAAAATGTGCGTTCGGCAGTCTGGATCAACACTTCCGCAGGCATGCCCGGCGTGGGCAGGAAACCGCGGACGCGTGCGAGTTCGCTCGGTGGCAGGCGCACGCGCGCAAGATAGATCTCGCGCTTGTCGGCTGCCGACTGATCGCGCAGGGCGTCGGCTGAAACGTAGAAAACCTCGCCCGTCAGAACGGGCGTGGTGCGCTGGTTAAGGGCCGTCAGCCGAACGGTCGCTTCCTGGCCCACGCGGACACTGTCGATCTTGGTACGCGGTATCTGCGTTTCGATGATCAGCGGAACGTCGGATGGCAGGATCTCGGCGATGCTCTTGCCACTCTCGATCACGCCACCGGGCGTGTGGTAGTAAAGCCGTATTACCGTGCCGGTGACAGGCGCGTTGATGGTGGCGCGGCGCAGCACGTTTTCGGCCGCCCGTGACTGTTCGCGCACTGCGTCCAATTCCGCTTCGATGGCCTGCAGTTCGTCGAGCGCCGCCTGACGATAGGCGGCAAGTGTCTGGTCGGCCTGCTGTCGATAACGAAGGATCTGGGCCTGCGTTTCGTCCACCTCGGCGGCAAGGCGCCCGATCTGTCCTTCCGCCTCGGCCATGGCGCGCTTGATCGCGGAAATCTCGGGTTTGCGCATGAGCCCCTGTTCGTAGAGCTTCTGCTTGCCGGAAAACTCGTCCGAAAGGAAGGCGAGCTGGCGCGTCAGCGCCTCGTGCTGCGCTTCGTAGCCGCGTCCACGGATTTCGAGCGCGGCGATGTTGTTGTTCAGGAGTTCGATCTCGCTGTTCAGCTTGCGTTTCGAGGATGTGAAGTTGAGCTTCTGGCTATCGAGAATCTCTGCGACTTCAGGGTCGACCGCCCGCTCCGTCAATTCGGCGGGAAAGTCGATCGTGTCCTTCTCCTGATACTCGGCACTCAGTCGGGCGACGATGGCAAGCAGGCGTGCACGCCGCAGGAAGAGCTGACGCTCGTTGGCAAGGGCGGAGGTCTCGTCGAGCTGGAGCAGGGGCTGGCCGGCCGTGATGTGGTCGCCTTCCGAAACCAGAATATCCTTGATGACGCCCCCTTCCAGATGCTGGACGATCTTGTTTTGACCAGTGGCGACAAAACTGCCCTGGGCGATAACGGCTGCAGCGAGCGGTGCGAAACTCGCCCAGATGCCGAACCCTCCGAAACAGAGAATGAGCAGTATGATCCCGGCGATGGACTGTTTGCGGATCGACCGTGGCACTTCCGCGTACCACGTCATGTCCTGGAGTTTTGCGATATCTGTTGAGCTCATCGGATGCCTGCCTTCAGGGAAGCTGGGTGGCGAATGGACCATTCTGCAACTGTCCGGCCTGGTGGGCTGCCAGCGCACGCAGCACGTCTTCGCGGCGGCCGAACATCGAAATGGTGCCGTTTGTCATCAGCAGAATCTTGTCGACATGCTGCAGCAGGGAGGGGCGCTGGGTGATCACGATCACGGTGATCCTGTTCTGCTTGGCGTGTTTCAGAGCCCGGGCAAGAGCAGCATCGCCAGCGCTGTCGAGGTTCGAGTTCGGCTCATCGAGCACAATCATGCGCGGATTGCCGAAGAAGGCGCGGGCGAGGGCAATGCGCTGTTTCTGGCCACCTGACAGAGGCGACCCGTCGGCTGCGACGATTGTTTCGTACCCTTGCGGGAATGTTGCGATCATCTCGTGCACGTCGGCAAGGATGGCAGCCTGATAGATGTCCTGATCGTCCACATCGTCGCGCATGCGCGCAATGTTGGCCTTGATCGAACCGGGGAAGAGCTGAACGTCCTGGGGGAGATAGCCGATACTGTCACCGAACTGGCGCTGGTCCCAGTTGCGCAGATCCATAAGGTCCAGCCGAACACTGCCGGAGGTGGGCAGGATCGAACCGACCAGCATCTTGCCAAGCGTTGTCTTGCCGGCACCCGAATTGCCTATCACGGCAAGCGAATCGCCGGGGCGTAGTGCGAAGTTGATGCCATTGAGCACGACGCGTTTGGTTCCCTGCGGAACATACAGCACGCGTTCCACGTCGAGCCGTCCTTCGGGCTTGGGCAGGACAAGACGTTCGAGGTTCAGCGGCGAAGACCGAAGCAGCGTCGAGATGCGCCGATAGGCGCCCCGCGAAAGAATGAACTGATTCCAGCCTTCGATCGAGCCCTCGATCGGTGCGAGCGCCCGGCCTGCAATGATGGAGGCAGCGATCACCATGCCGCCGGTGATGTAGCCCTGGATGGCGAGATACGCACCCCAGCCAAGCAACGCGACCTGCGTCAGAAGGCGGATGGCGCGGGAGGTTGCCGCCGAGACGATGTTCCGGTCCTGTGCCTTGACCTGTGCCTTCAGTGAACCGGCGGTGTCCTGACCCCATATCTTGACTGCCTCGGGGATCATCGCCAGCGCGTTGATGATCTGCGAGTTCCGCGCCATGGAGTCCAGATGCAGATTGGCCTTGCTCTGGTAGACATTTGCCTCGCCGAACGGGGCGGCAGTGGCACGCTGGTTGATGAATGCGACCAGTGTGAGCAGCAGTGCCGACAGCACCACAATGCTTCCCAGATGCGGATGGACGAGAAACACCGCCAGGATAAAGATCGGGGCGAAGGGTATGTCGAGAAATGCGAGCAGCGTGCCCGAGACCAGAAATGAACGCAATTGCTGGAGGTCGCCGAGGGTCTGGTACTCGCGCCCGGTACCATGAAGGGAGGCGCGTGCTGCCGCGCTCAGAATGGGCGCGCCGAGCTGGGCGGCGACCTCGACTGCGGTGCGCATCAGGATGAACCGTCGTATCGCGTCGAAAATCGCCTGCAGCAGCACAGCGCCCACGATCACGACCGTCAGCATGATCAGCGTGTCCGTGGAGCGGCTCGTAAGAACGCGATCGGAAATCTGAAAGAGATAGACCGGAATGGCGAGTACGAGGATGTTGCTCGCATTGGTGAAAAGCAGCACCATCAGCATGTTTTTGCGCACCGCGGCGAGGCCGGCGGTGAGGCTTTTGGAAAAGTCGGCCGGACCGAGCCGGCGGTGAAACTGATCTTTTGCTCCGTCAACCCTGGTGATCTCCGGATCGCTTCTGTTTGCTTCCGGCTTCTGGCTGTCCTGCTTTGACGCCGTCTCCGGCTGCCGTGTCTGTGCTTTTTCAGCGGCGTCTTCCGCGCCTTCGGGGGAGGCAGCCGGCTCCTCCTCGGCTGGTTTTGTTTCACTGTGACCTGCGGGGGTGGGGGCGTCACGGGTTTCCGCTTCAGTGGCTTCGGCCCGCTGCCGTGCAGCCCGAGCGTCGACCTCCCGGAAGATGCGGGAAATCTCTTCATCGGCGGTACGCAGAATACGCATTTTGCGGGCTTCGTCTTCCATACCCAGCGCGCAGGACGATGCGTCGTTCACATGCGCCGGGCGCTTGGTCGGTTTGTCCAGCATGTCGTTCCCCCCGATCGTCCTATCCGAGCATCGTCTGCATTACGTCGGCCGTGCCGCCGTCAGGCGTGGAGGGATCCGGCGCATTCTGGTCTGCGTCACCCTCCGGCGATGCCATGAGATCATCGCTGAGAAACGCCACCGCCTCGCTCACCAGTGCGTCCGCACCCTGCGTGTAAAGGTTCGTATCGTCAGAAATCAGTTCAGCCTGGATCAGCAGTTCATCCGAATAGACCGAGCCGCCCGTATATGTCGTGGAATTGACGCCACCATCGACAATCGACGCCTGGTTGATGAGCGCGTTGGAGCCTGTCGAAATGTCCCAGGAGGCGTCGGCGTGTGCGGAACTCTGGCTTTTTGCCAGCGCGACCTGGTCGGCATCGCCGAGAACGTTGATCTGGCTGACATATTGAAGATCGACCACGTCGCCGGAAATGTAGAGCACCTTGATTGTCGTCAGACCGGCGAAATCCGAACCCGACAACAGCGATTGCGGCGCTGCCCCCGGGCCATCGCCCAGTTTTTCGAGCGCCTCCAGATAGGAAGGCGGCATCGTGTCGAACGACATGGTGCCGTACTGGGTGATGGAGGCCTCGTTCCAGAGGAGGTTTCCGCCTGTCGAGAGCGACGCTGCGCCGCTGGTCTGGAAGTCGCCGACCGTGCCTACCAGATCATCGTCCAGAAGGATGTTCGTCTGGCAGATGATGTTGGCGTGATAGACGTTGCCGCCGACGATGATCAGGTCGTAATAGTTTCCCAGCGCCGCAAGTGACGTGGCATTGATAACCATGTTGTTGCCGAGAACGATTTCCGTTCCGCCGCCGCTGGCCGACATCACGGTGATGTCGTTGTCCTCCACGAAGCTGACCTGCTTGATCCAGTTGGCCAGCATCAGATCGCCATCAATCCGCGACACCTGCCAGTGTGCAGGGAAGACCGGTTCGCCGTTGGCGTTTTCCAGACCCGGTGGAGGCGGGTTGTCGATGGTCTGGATGGTGGCGGTGTTGAACGCCTGGGTCGGCGCCTCCGTCAATGATTTCCAGCCGTTGAGCGCTTCGCTTGTCGTGTCGTTGTCGCTCCACACGTTCAACTGGCTGATCGCGTTGAAATGAACATAATCGCCGGCTATCGCGAGCACCGGTGCTCCATACCAGTCGTTGACGAGGATGGCCTCGTTGACGAGAAGGTTCGCTCCTGCCTCGACATCCATTGTTGCATGTGTGGAAAAGTCGGTCTGCGCCTCGTCTACACCTTCCTCCTCGCTGAATTTCTCGGGGAGATAGGTGTCCAGGGCGGGCAGTTCATCGACCTCTTCGCCATTCAGAAACTTTCCCTCGATGCTTTCGCCCCGCATAACGAAGACGCCGTCGTTTCCATCGATCGCGTCAATGAATGCGTCGGCGATGTGCGGAGCGTGTAGAATGAAGTCCCCGATTTCAGTTGCCGAGCCCGGCTCATGAAGATCACCGAAAGGCTGGAATGGGGAGGCTGCCTTGATCAGCGCTATAAGCGCCGCATCGGTGTCGCCGACGGAGCTGAAATGCAGCCCGTGGCCGCCGATGCTGAGATAGTCGTTGTCCTCAAGGCGCGCCTGCTGCTTGAGATAGAGCGCGAGCGAGCCAAGGGGCTGGTATTCTACAAAAGCCTCTCCGCCCGCCATCAGGGGCGGTGTTCCAGCTCCCCAAATGGTAGCGGCGGGCGCGCCTTGGCCTTCATTGTAAAGAGGGATGGGATCGTACCGGATTGCAACGGAAACCTGCGCATCGAACCTGTCGACCGGAGGGGGGGTATAATCGACCCGGGGTTTGAAGCCTTCCAGAGAATAGGGGCTGACGATGTTGATTTTGATGTTGAGGAGGTCGTTCTGCTCCAGCGGCGCATCCGGAAGCGCCTTGAAATCCGAATAGTCGAGCCGCAACCGGGCTTCCTCAACCGCCTGGGAGAACAGTCCTATGAAGTGGGCGATCGCTTCCGTGGTTTGATCCATATGCATAAAGCATCACCTTGCTTCGACTTCCTGTCGATCATCGCCGCCTGTGCACCGTTCGAAGGGTGTGGAGGTTTGCGGGTGTCAGACGAAGGGTGAATTGCGCAAACCTCCAGTTCCGGCGCCCAGGGGGATCGGGCGCCGGAATGCTCTGTGCTGCCGTCAGGCGTCGTCTTCGCCGACGACCGTGCTGTTGAGATCGCCGCCGACAACCGTGGTGTCCACGGTGTTGCCGAGCACATTGGCGCCCATGACGATCTGCTGGTTGAAGGCGCTCGTATCGACAAGTGCATCGGCGCTTGCCTCGGAGATGCCGTTCACATAGCCGTCATCGCCATTGTTGGAGCCCCACATGCCGCCGGCGCCGCCTGCGCCGCCTGCGCCTGTGGTGGCGATGCCGCCCATACCGCCGGCGCCGCCATTGCCGCCTGAGACCGGTCCGGCCCATGCATCACCGGCGTCACCGCCGACTGCAGAAGCCCAACCGCCTGCGCCGTCGCCTCCATTGCCGCCATTGCCGCCACGCGCTGCGCCGAGGCCGAAGCCTTCACCGGCACCTGCGCCGAAGCCAAGGCCGCCACCGCCATCGGCTGCGCCGCCAAAGCCGCCAAGGCCACCCATGCCGCCTGTGCCGCCGTCGCCGCCTGTGCCAGTTCCGCCATTTCCGCCGGAGCCCTCACCGCCTGCAGCACCGGTTCCGGTTCCGCCGGCACCGCCGGTACCGGCCGCACCGCCGTCGCCGCCTGCCGCCGCTGCTGCGGCTGCGTCGGCATCCGCCGCCGCGGCTGCGTCAGCAACACCCAGCGCTGCGGCTGCCGCCGCGGCTGCATCTGCTGCTGCTGCACCGGCTGCTGCGCCGTCGCCGCCGTCGCCGGCATCACCGCCTTCGCCGCCTTCGCCGCCTGCGCCTTCGCCACCGGCACCGCCGGTTCCGGTGCCGCCCATGCCGCCGGTGCCATAGCCACCGAGGCCGCCAGCACCACCGGCACCGCCTGCGCCGCCGGCACCACCAGTGCCGCCATCGCCGCCGAGACCGACGCCTACACCGAGGCCGCCGAGGCCGAGACCCGTACCGGTGGCAGTTCCACCGGAACCGCCGGCTGCACCGTTGCCATTGCCGCCATAGGCCTTGGCGTCATCAGCCATGCCACCACGGGCGTAGCCGCCATCGGCATAGCCGTGATCGCCATCGCCGCCGTCGGCATCGGCATCACCACCGCCTTCGCCACCGTCGCCTCCGGCCACGATGCCGTCATCGGCTGTTGCGTTACCGCCGTTTGCGTCGCCGTTCTGGTTGAAATCGGCTTCGTTGGAGACATTCGGGTTTTCAAGCGTGTCGTTGTCGACCAGGTCGTTTACCTGTCCGATCACGAAGGCGTTGTCGTTGCCGCCACCATTGAGCGAGTCGTTGAGGATGTCCTCGAACGACATGTCGTCGCCCGGATCGTAAGAGATCTCTCCGTCGCGATTGATGAACAATTCGTCGACCGATCCACCACCATAGATGTCCACATCGGCGAAGTCGTCGTCAGAGGGAATAAAGCCGTCGAGACCGACATTCACGGATGTGTTGACGGAAGTGGCGACATTGGTTGCCACGTCGGTGTTGTTGGTTGCGTTGTTCTCGGCATTGTTCTGCGCCGCATTTCGGGCATTGTTGCTGGCTGCGTTGTCGGCCGCATTGGTGGCCGCGTTGTCTGCGGTGTTGCCAGCCTGATTGTTCGCGGCATTCTGCGCCGCGTTGGCAGCGCTATTCGCGCTGGAGTTATTGCTGGTGTTGTCTGCATCGTTGGTGGCGGCGTTGTCAGCATCGTTGCCTGCCGTATTTTCAGCAGTGTTGATGGCGTTCTGCTCCTGGCCCTGATGCTGCCATTCACCCTGGTGCTGATGCTGGTCCTGATCCTGGTCCTGCCATTGCTTGTTGCCTGGCCAACCAGGAAAGAAGACGCCAAATCCGTTTTGCTTAGGCATGATCGTGTCCTCATCCTCAAAATGAGAACCGTGCGGACACGATCACTGTTCATCTCTCAGGTGATATTGTGTCTACACGGTCCTGCTGTTTCACGGCCCGCGGGCCGTCTTTCGAAGTGCAGAGCAACGTTCGGAGTTTGAATGATGGTGCACTCCTCCCTCAGTCGGATGGTGCCGATCTTCCTGGCGCGAATCCCCACCGCCCACATCATCGTTGCGACCCATGAACAGTCTTCACGACAGGGGTTCGGACTTATCCGACGGGAGGAATTGTCGTGCCGGGAGAGCGAACAAAAAACCTGCAAATTCGGTCGATTGGGGCGCATTAAGGCCTGACCATAGGTCCACCCACCACATCAAAATGGGTAGATGCGGGGTAGCTAGGTTTGGGTGAGTCGGGGAAAGCACGACAGATTCATGCCGCTTTCCACAGTTTTGTATATGTGTTCCTGCCTGTCCATCGAGGCTGCGATTCGAAGCTCCGGCTTGGGGTCAGGACCTAGAAGCGGAACGTCCAGTAGAGACAGGCGAGGGTGGCAGCTGCGAACCCAATGAAAGCAAGCGTGCGCAAAAGCACATTGCGCCGCAGTGCATCGAGCGACAAATGGGCCATGACGATGCCGGCTGCGAACACGAACTGCCAGTCGACCAGTGCCCATAACGCTCCCGCGTTCCCGAAAGCCATCCGCGTGATCTGCATCCCGACGATCGTTGCGAAAAGCACCACGGCGGTCAGGTAGATCGGGGTCGTCCCATTGGCGTGCACCATTGCGGCTGCCCGGATCGGAAGTATGGTCACCAGCATGGCTGTAAACGCATAGAGAGCAGCGAGCGGCAAGAAGGTGGCTGCACCGGCAAGGCCATCGAGCCGTTCATTGCCGAGGCTGCCAAATCCATAGCCCTTGATCTGCAGAGCGAAGCCGAGGGCAACCAGCAATCCGGTGAGAACGGCGACGAGAAGGAAGGCGGATGCTGTGCGGTTCATGCGGGTTCACTCCGGAATCGGCTCGGTCCCCTTCGCTTAGGACGATCCGCCGGTCTTGAAAAGGCTGGAAGTGGGAGTTGCAGCCCACCATCGCCAGCGGTCCGGCTGCAAAGCTCGATTGCGATTCGTGGGGATGAAGGAACAGCGCCGAAAGCCAGTCCAACGCGTGACCTGATGCGAGAGCCATGCTTACGAGTTGGCGACCTTCTTCCGCTCCTCCCGCGCAAGGCGCCGCTTTTCCACCTCGTTTAGAACATAGCAGGCGTCTTCTGCTTCAGATTTGCTGATGCCGGCCACGACCGTCATGCCGATCATTGCCGGTTCGTTCAGCAGATTGTCCCAAACGGTCCAAAGTTCTGAAGGGTCAAGGATTATCTCGTAGCGGGGTTTCATCTCCCGTCTCCTTCATCAGATTGCTCTCCAGCGTTTGCCTAATGAGAGATCAATGATTCTGATGAAAGAGAAGTAAGCAAAAACAATAGGATAAGAGTAAAATTTTAACAGTTCAGACGGGCGCGCCAACGTCAGGGCCGGCCATTTCCAGCATGTAGGGAAAACACAAAGAAGAGAAATACAATGGTGGGCGCGGCAGGGATTGAACCTGCGACCCCACCCGTGTGAAGGGTGTGCTCTCCCGCTGAGCTACGCGCCCGCTGACGAAGCATCGTCAAGCGAGCCGCGATATAAGGGGCGGGGCGGGTGAGTGTCAAGCGCGCTTTCGCGCCTGTGCTCAGGATGCTGTCGCGGCGATCAGGCCTTCCACCATCTCGACCGTCAATTCGTCGAAGCGCGAGATCACGCGCGACGGCTCAAACGCGCTTACATGCTGGTCGGTATAGCCGAAATCGACCGCGATGACGGGGATGCCGGCAGCCTTGGCGGTGTCGATGTCCGTGCGCGAATCACCGACCATTACGGCCCGCTGCGGGTCCGCACCCGCCATGGCGATGGTGCGCAGGAGATGTCCCGGATCGGGTTTGCGCATCGGAAAGGTGTCGCCGCCGCAGATCGCGCTGAAATGTCCGACGATGCCGAGCGCTTCGAGAAGGGAGAGCGACATGCCCTCAAGTTTGTTGGTGCAGACTGCTGCAGTGTAGCCGGCCGCATGGAAGCGTTCGATCGTTTCGACGGCGCCGGGAAACGGCCTGGAGTGCCCGGGAACGTTGGCCGTATAGTGATCGAGGAAGGCAGTCTGGAGCGCGTCGAGCTGGCCGCCGTCCAGATGCCGTTTGCGCAGCGCGAAGGCCCGTTCGATCATCACACGGCTGCCGAAACCGACGATGCGGTTGACGTCCTCATGCTTCACCGGTTCCATATCGACGGTTTCAAGGCAGTGATTGAGGCTGTCGAGCAGGTCCGGTGCCGTGTCGACAAGCGTTCCGTCGAGATCGAAAACGATGATTGGCGCTGACATGATGTCCCCTTGCTTGAATTTCACTGGGATACCGCGCAAGGCCGGGTGAAGCAAGTTGGACACTGTCCCCCGCGCACGCACGCCGCCTGCATTGCGGGGAGCGGTAAAACGGGTTAGGAACCGCTGAGATATGACCGGGGGCGAGATGTCGGCGGATATGCGTGAATTGAAGATCGAGGCGGCTCGTGCCGCGCTTGATCAGGTGGAAGATGGAATGCGGCTCGGAATCGGTACGGGTTCGACCGCTGAAGAGTTCGTCCGCGTTCTGGCCGAGCGTGTTGCCGGTGGCCTGACCGTGATCGGTGTTCCCACCTCCGAGCGTACGGCTGCGCTGTGTCGGGAGCTCGGCGTTCCACTCACCACACTGGATGAAACCCCTGAACTCGACCTGACTATCGACGGTGCCGACGAAATCGGGCCGCAGCTTGGATTGATCAAGGGCGGTGGCGGCGCATTGCTGCGCGAAAAGATCGTTGCAGCCGCTTCACGGCGTATGATCGTGATTGCCGACAAGTCCAAGCTCGTCGAAACACTTGGCCGTTTTCCACTGCCGATCGAGGTCAACTCCTTTGGCCTCGGTGCGACCGTTCGGACGATTGAAAGGACAGCGCGCGCACTCGGACTGGAGGGGGCTCTGAAAGTGCGGGAGCGGGATGGAAAGCCTTTCGTTACCGATGGTGGACATCTCATCGTCGATGCATCTTTTGGCCGCATTCCCGATCCAAGAGCATTGGCGAATGCGTTAAACGCCATACCGGGTGTTGTAGAACACGGCCTGTTTCTCGACCTTGCCGACACCGCTTTCGTGGCCGGGGACGGCGAGGTGCGAACCTTCGGGGCCGCATAAACAAGAATGGAGTGAGAAACATATGAATCTGGCAACCCGCATCCGCCTTGTTGCAGCTTCTGCAGCCGTGGCGGTGACGTTCGCTTTCGCTCCTGCCGGCGCGCAGGAGATTTCCGCGTCCCATCTCGCCGCGGCGCGCTCCGCGATTGATGCGATCAACGCGACCGACGATTTTGATGGCGTGCTGCCGCAGGCCGCTGCGGCGCTCAAGTCGGAGCTGATCCGCAAGAACCCGGATATGGTGGCCCTGATCAATGCCACGGTGGACGAGAAGGCCATTGAGCTGGCAAGCCGCCGGGTCGACCTCGAGCGGGAAGCTGCGCAGGCCTATGCCCGCGTCTTCTCCGAGCAGGAACTCACCGAGATCGCGCAGTTCTACACCTCCCCGACGGGCATGAAACTGATCGAGGACGGCCCCATTGTGACCCGCGAGGTCCTGAAGGCCGGTGAAATCTGGCGTCGCGGCATCGCGCGCGATCTCGCTCAGATGGTCGGGCAGCAGATCCAGGCAGCGACTGAAGCGACCGGCAGTGGAGAGGCTGCCGGCGAGGAAACCGCCCAGTAAGCTTTCGATCACGAAACAGTTAGAGCCCGGTCGTCGCACCGGGCTTTTATTCTTCTACGGGCGATTCTAAGTGAGTGCGGCGGTGCAGCATTCCGGTTGCTGCAGAGCTTCAGAAGCGCTCGGGCGCGGCGGACTCACGGTATTCAAGGGGCGAGGATCAGAGAATGAGCGATTTCGACTACGATCTTTTTGTGATTGGCGGCGGTTCTGGTGGGGTGCGCGCTGCGCGTCTTGCGGCAGGCCTTGGAAAACGCGTCGCCATTGCCGAAGAATACCGCTTTGGCGGCACCTGCGTCATTCGCGGCTGTGTGCCGAAGAAGCTCTTTGTATACGCCTCGCAGTTTCCGGAGCATTTCGAGGATGCAGCCGGCTATGGCTGGACCGTGCCCGAGCCCACCTTCGACTGGAAAACTCTCGTCACGAACAAAGATCGTGAGATTGCCAGGCTTGAGGGCCTTTATCGCAAGGGGCTTGAGAATGCCGGCGCCGAGATATTCGAGGCCCGCGCGACGCTGGTGGATCGTCACACGCTCGATGTTGGTGGAAAGCGCGTGACGGCCGACAGGATCATCATCGCTGTCGGTGGCCGTCCCAATCCGCACCTGGCGCTTCCTGGCCATGAGCATTGCATATTTTCCAACGAGGCCTTCGACCTTGAGGCGCTGCCCGCGTCTATCGTCATTGAGGGTGGCGGCTATATTGCCGTCGAGTTCGCCAATATCTTCCACGGCCTTGGTGTCGACACCACGCTGGTCTATCGCGGCAAGGAAATCCTGTCGCGTTTCGATCAGGATCTGCGCCGTGAGCTTCACGCCACGATGGAGGCCAAGGGCATCAGGATTCTGTGCCAGGACGTCCTGACGAAAGTGGAAAAGCGCGGGGAGGGTGACCTTCTCGTTCATCTCAAGTCCGGCGCCACCCTTGAGGCCGGTCAGGTCATGCTGGCTATTGGCCGCATTCCGAACACCGAAGGTCTGGGGCTCGAGGCTGCCGGTGTGGAGACCGGCAAGATCGGCGAAATCCCGGTCGACGGTTTCTCTCGCACGAATGTCGACAACATCTGGGCACTGGGGGATGTGACCAATCGCGTGCAGCTCACCCCGGTCGCAATCCACGAAGCGATGTGCTTCATCGAGACCGAGTATAGGGGCAATCCGACCGAAGTCGATCACGACACGATTGCCACGGCCGTGTTCTCACAGCCCGAAATCGGTACGGTGGGGCTTTCCGAGGACGAAGCAGCGCAGCGCTTCGATCGACTGGAAATCTATCGCGCGAGCTTCCGGCCCATGCGCCACACGCTGTCCGGGCGCCAGGAGAAGATGCTCATGAAGCTGGTTGTCGACGGCGAGACCCGGCGTGTGCTTGGCGCTCATGTCATGGGTCCGGATGCCGGCGAAATGGCTCAGGTTCTGGGCATCTCGCTCAAGGCGCGGCTGACCAAGGATGATTTCGATCGAACGATGGCGGTGCACCCGTCCGCGGCCGAAGAGCTGGTCACGATGTATCAGCCGACATATCGCGTCGAGAACGGCAAACGGGTCGAGTGAGATGGGAGAGGGCTGCGGCGTGAATGGTCTGGTCGCCTATTTTGGCTACGGGTCGCTCGTCAACCGCGATACGCACCGCACGGAGATTGTCGGAGCATACCCGGCGCGGCTTAAGGGCTGGCGCCGCCAGTGGGTGCGCCGCGATGGCGAAAGCAGCCGTGCGCTCCTGAGTGTGCGGCGCGACCCTGCTTCCGTCATTGACGGTTTGCTCGTTGTCGATCGGGCCGAGAATCTCGCCGCCGTCGATCAGCGCGAAGAGCGCTACCGGCGTGTCTCGCTCACCCCGTCTGATCTGGAATTGTCTGCTGAGCTGCCTGCCGGGTGTTCGCTTTATGTCTATGAAGCATCAGCGGATCAGGCTTCCGTTCGTCTCGAAATCATCCAGTCTTATCTCGACGCGGTGCTGCAGGGGTTTCTGCGCGAGTATGGCCGTGCCGGCGTCGAACGTTTTGTTCGCGAGACCGAGGGTTTCGATGCTACGGTGATTGCTGATCGCAAGACGCCGGGCTATCCGCGCGCGGTGAGGCTCGAGGCCGATGAGGAGGCGTATTTCGACGCACTGATAATGCAGAAAATCTCTGATTTTGCACCTTTCGTGCGTTAGTGTTTCCTGAACGCCACAATTGCGGGCTAGTATCGGGCGCTTCCTTTGGTTAAGAAAGCGGCCTTCCAGTATCCGTCTTGGAGATTTCAGCGGATAGAGGACATGATCCTATAGCAACTGTCGAGTAAGCAAGATGACGAAGTGGTCGCCGAATTCGTGGAGAAACAAGCCAATCCTGCAGGTTCCGGCTTATCCGGACGCTGACGCCCTGGCCGAGGTCGAGGCGCGCATGGCCACGTATCCGCCGCTCGTTTTTGCAGGTGAGGCGCGTAAGCTGAAGAAGCAGCTCGCTGCCGTGGCCGAAGGCAACGGTTTTCTGCTCCAGGGCGGTGACTGCGCCGAGAGTTTTGCCGAGCACGGTGCCGATAATATCCGCGACTTCTTCCGCGCCTTCCTGCAGATGGCCGTTGTCTTGACCTATGCCGGTTCGCAGCCGGTGGTGAAGGTCGGGCGCATCGCAGGCCAGTTCGCAAAGCCGCGCTCCTCCGACAACGAGACCAAGGGTGATGTGGTGCTGCCGAGTTACCGCGGTGACATCATCAATGGCATTGAATTCGACGAAGCCTCGCGTATTCCCGATCCGGCGCGTCAGGAAATGGTGTACCGCCAGTCGGCGGCAACGCTGAACCTTCTGCGCGCCTTTGCGCAGGGCGGTTTCGCCAATCTGGAAAACGTCCACAAGTGGATGCTGGGCTTCCTGTCCGACAGTCCGCAGGCCGAGCGCTATCAGGAGCTGGCCAACCGTATCTCCGAGACGGTCGATTTCATGCGCGCCATCGGCATTACTGGCGAAAGCACGCATGCGCTGCGCGAGACGGATTTCTACACGAGCCATGAGGGGCTGCTTCTTGGCTACGAGGAGGCGCTCACGCGCGTCGATTCCACATCCGGCGACTGGTATGCAACATCCGGTCACATGATCTGGATCGGCGATCGCACCCGCCAGCCCGATCATGCGCATGTGGAATACTGCCGCGGCATCAAGAACCCGCTCGGCCTGAAATGCGGTCCCTCGCTCTCGCCCGACGGTCTGATCGAGCTGATCGATATTCTGAACCCGGAAAACGAGCCCGGCCGCCTGACCCTGATCGCACGTTTCGGTGCGGACAAGGTGGGCGAATACCTGCCCAGGCTCATCCGCGCGGTGGAGAAAGAAGGGCGCAAGGTCGTCTGGTCTTGCGATCCGATGCACGGCAACACCGTCACCGCGGCCGGCTACAAGACGCGGCCCTTCGACCGCATCCTCAAGGAGGTTCAGACCTTCTTCGAGGTGCATCGCGCCGAAGGATCGCATCCGGGCGGCCTGCACGTGGAGATGACCGGCAAGAACGTCACCGAGTGCACGGGCGGCGCGCGCGCCATCCGCGACGAGGAGCTGCAGGATCGCTACCACACCCATTGTGACCCGCGTCTCAATGCCGATCAGGCGCTTGAGCTGTCTTTCCTGGTGGCCGAACTCCTGAAGAAAGACCGCGAGGCCCTGCCGACAGGCAAGGTGGCCAACGGCTGAAACCGCCTGATGCTTAGCTTCAGGCATAGTTGATGTCGCCGGCGGCTTTGAGCTGATAAACATGGTTCCGGATACGACTGGATCGCGTTCGGAGGAAACCATGACGAAAGAAAGCAACGGATCGTGCCTGTGTGGTGCGGTCCGTTTTCGCACCAGGGGCGCGCTGCGCGGCGTTGTCTATTGTCACTGCTCGCAATGCCGTAAGCAGACAGGGCTCTACTATGCCGCGACGGATGTCGATGTGTCGAACATCGTCATTGAAGGTGAGGGGAACGTCACCTGGTATGCGGCCTCCGATTTCGCCAAACGCGGTTTCTGCAGGACATGTGGCTCCGCCCTGTTCTGGAAGCGCAATGATGCGGACAAGATCTCGATTCTGGCCGGTGCCTTCGACCTGCCATCAGGCCTCACGGCCGAAAGCCACATTTTCGTGGCCGACAGGGGCGACTTCTATGATATTGCGGATGGGCTGCCCCAACACGCGCTTGGCAGTCCGAGTGTTGCCGTCGCTCAAACCAGGCGCAACGAATGACGATGCTACCAGAAATGCCGAATCTTGAGACCCGGAACGGATTGCCTGCCGATCTGCGTTATCTCGTGGAGAAATACCCACGAGAGGTCTGGCCGTCGCATCCGAACCTTGGCGAGATGGCACGGTTCTGGCTGCAGCGTCACGACATGTTTCGTGAGCTTGGCGGCATGTTGAAGGCGGGCATGGGCGATTATCGGGAGCAGAAGCTCGCTCCGCGCGATTTCGCTGCCTGGTTCGCGCCTCGCCTGCGCTTTTTCCTGCAGCAGCTCCACGGGCATCATCAAATCGAGGACATGCACTATTTCCCGGTTTTTGCAAAAGCGGAGCCGCGCATGAAGCACGGTTTTGATTTGCTCGACAGCGACCATCACGTCATCCATGACGCGCTGGAGCGCAATGCGGAGAGTGGTACGGCGTTTTTGCAGGCACTTCAGGCGGACGGCGATCAAGTGCGCTTTGCCGCTGATGCCTATGCGCGGGAAAACGAGGCTCTGCTCGCCATGCTGCTGCGTCATCTGGACGATGAGGAGGACCTCATCATTCCGCTCATTCTGGATAGAAGTGAAGAGGGGCTTGGCGTCGGCCTCTGATACACGCCGGAGTGTTGCAAGCATGGGGTGCAAAGGCTACACGCTTTAGACACTTCGCCGTCCTTGCCTCACCGAACAGGAACGTCATGCCTCCCAAGTCTGCCCCTTCTGACATTCTGCGTATTGCCACTGCACAGCTTAATCCAGTCGTTGGTGATGTTGCGGGAAATCTGGCGAAGGCGCGCGAGGCACGGGCGGACGCTGCGCGCCATGGGGCTGATCTCGTCCTGTTCACCGAGCTGTTCATTGCCGGGTATCCGCCGGAGGACCTCGTCCTCAAACCAGCGTTTGTGGAGGCCTGCGAGACGGCCGTCCAGGCACTTGCCGATGACACAAAGGATGGTGGTCCGGGCGTCATCATCGGTGTGCCGCTGAAGCGCAAGAGCGGTCTGCACAATGCGATCATGGTGCTTGATGGCGGCAAGGTGATCGCCGAGCGATACAAACTCGACCTGCCCAATTACGGGGAGTTTGACGAGAAACGTGTCTTTCAGCCAGGCCCGGATATGCCGGGGCCCGTGAATTTCCGCGGCATCCGAATAGGTATCCCGATTTGCGAGGATATCTGGGGTGAGCTCGATGTCTGCGAAACACTGGCCGAATCCGGTGCCGAGATTTTGCTGGTGCCGAACGGCTCACCTTATTATCGCGGCAAGGTCGAGGTGCGCCACCAGGTGGTCATCCGCCAGGTCATCGAAAGCGGCTTGCCGATCCTTTATGCCAATCAGCTTGGCGGGCAGGACGAACTCGTCTTCGATGGCGCTTCCTTTGCCATCCAGGCCGACAAATCGCTTGCATTCCAGATGAGCCAGTTTGAGGAGGCAGTCTCCGTCTCCGCCTGGAAGCGCGAGGGCGAGGGCTGGCGCTGCGACGATGGCCCCATGTCGAGGATCCCGGAGAAGGAAGAGGCCGATTATCGCGCCTGCATGCTGGGTCTGCGCGACTATGTGAACAAGAACGGCTTCAGGAATGTGGTTCTTGGTCTCTCGGGCGGCATCGACTCGGCGATTTGCGCTGCGCTCGCCGTCGATGCACTGGGCGAGGAGCGGGTGCGCTGCATCATGATGCCCTATCGCTACACCTCGAAGGATTCGTTGAAGGATGCCGAAGACTGCGCCCGTGCGCTCGGTTGTCGCTACGACATCGTGCCGATTTCGGAACCGGTCGAGGGATTTTCGAACGCGCTTGGCCAGCTTTTTGAAGGCACTGCGGAGGGGGTGACGGAGGAGAACCTGCAGAGCCGCACCCGTGGCACGATCCTCATGGCCGTTTCCAACAAGTTCGGTTCCATGGTTGTCACCACCGGCAACAAGTCGGAGATGTCGGTCGGTTACGCCACGCTCTATGGCGACATGAACGGTGGCTTCAATCCGATCAAGGATGTCTACAAGATGCAGGTCTATGCCCTGTCGTCCTGGCGCAACACGACCGTGCCACCCGGTGCGCTCGGACCCTCCGGCGAGGTCATCCCGCAAAACATCATCGACAAGGCGCCGTCGGCCGAGCTTCGTCCCGACCAGACAGATCAGGATTCACTGCCGCCCTATCCGGTGCTTGACGACATTCTGGAATGCCTGGTCGAAGGCGAGATGAGTGTCGACGCGATCGTTGCGCGGGGCCATGAGCGCGAGACGGTGCATCGCGTCGAGCACCTGCTCTATATTGCCGAATACAAGCGGCGGCAGGCCGCGCCCGGCGTGAAGATCACGAAGAAGAATTTCGGGCGGGACCGTCGTTATCCGATCACGAATAGATTCAGGGATCGCTCGTAACAAGCTGTTAGAGAACAGCTTTCAGGAGCCGGCAGGCTATTGCGCCTTCTGGCGCTCCAGATCTGCCCGGGTTGAATAGACCCGGTCGACAAGGCCCCAGTCGCAGGCTTCCTGCGCGGTCATGAAGAAGTCGCGGTCGAGCGTGCGTTCCACTTCTTCTTCGGTGCGCCCGCAATGTTCCGCATAGAGCCGGATCATCCGGCGCTTCAGCTTCAATATGTCTTCCGCGTGGCGCTGCACGTCGGATGCCTGACCGCGAAAGCCGCCGGAGGGCTGGTGCAGAACGACGCTGGCATTGGCAAGTGCCGCGCGCCGGCCTGGTTCCCCCGCCATCAGAAGGAACGATCCCATGGAACCGGCGGTACCCATACAGACAGTCGCCACCGGGCTGTTGATGAAGTTCATCGTGTCATAGATCGCGAAGCCGCTCGACACCACGCCGCCCGGCGAGTTGATGTAGAAGGAAATCTCGCGCTCGGGATTCTCCGATTCCAGGAACAGAAGCTGCGCGCAGATGAGTGCGGCCGAGTCATCATTCACTTCGCCATTGAGGAAGATGATCCGCTCTCGCAGAAGTCTCGAGTAGATGTCGAAGGAACGTTCGCCTCTCGGTGATTGCTCCACGACCATAGGGACGAGCGCCATCGTGTCGCGCATCGCGATCTCCTTTTTCTCAATGTCGGTTCTGGGTCGGTTCTGGGGCGGTTCTGGTGGATGTCAGGCAGCGCGTGCGGTCGGCGCGCCGTTGCTGTTTGCAGCCAGGCGTGGCATGGCGCAGTGGCTGTGGGTTAGACGAAACCACGTATTACCGTCGGGTGCCGGGCTGATCTCGAAGGTCACCAGCGTGTCTGGCACGTCGGTCTCCTCGTCACGCCAGGTATAGCGCACACGCGAACAGGGCGCGGTGTCGAGAATTTCATAAGCCGGTTCCCCGCCACCGTCACCGGGCTCACCAAGCCAGCCTGCCGCAAGTTCGGGAACGGTAAGTGCGCGCCAGACTTTTTCGGGCGGAGATTCCAGAAGGCACTCCAGAACAATGTTTTCGTTCGTGTTTTCAGTGTCGGCATCGCTCACTGGTCCATCTCCCTGAGCAGTGTTTTGAGCCTCTCGACCCGTTCGGGCCAGAAGCCGCGATAGCGTGTAAGCCAGTCGACCACCGGCGCCATTCCATCCGGCCTTATGCGGTAGCGCATCTGCCGTCCGGATTTCTCTTCCTCAATCAGGCCGGCGCCGCGCAGCACGGCGATATGCTGCGAGACCGCCGGCTGCGACATGGCCAGCCCCTCCCGCAGTTCGGTCGCATTTCGTTCGCCTCCGCTCAATCGTTCGAGCATCTGTCTGCGTGTCGGGTCGGCAAGGGCCTTGAAGATGTCCGCTTCGTTCATGTGAATAGATAAGTCGATTCTTATGTGTTTTGCAAGGGGCTGGTGTATCCAATCGCCGCAACGCGGCCATTGCGCTTTTTCCTCCTGCGTTTACGATGTCCGCATTTCGCTTCGCAGTGTTCCGACGCCGCATCCCGCCCGGCACCAGAGTTCCGCTCATGTCCTATCTGATCTTTCTTCGCGATAACGCGCGCTGGCTTGCGGGCGGGTTTCTTCTCACACTGTTTTCATCCTTCGGCCAGACCTTCTTCATTTCGCTGTCGGCTGGCGATATCCGCGCAGAATACGGTCTGTCGCACGGTGCCTTCGGCACGCTCTACATGCTGGCCACGCTCGCCAGCGCGTTTACCCTGCCGCGGCTCGGCCAGATCGTCGATCGCTATTCGGCGCGCAGGGTCGCCTTCATCATCATTCCGCTTTTGGCGCTCGCCTGTGTGTTGATGGCGCTTTCGCATTCGCTCGTGGTGCTTGTGGTGACGATCTACATGCTGCGACTGTTCGGGCAGGGGATGATGACGCACAACTCGCTGACCGCCATGGGGCGATGGTTCTCCGCGCAGCGCGGCCGGGCTGTTTCCGTCACAACGCTTGGTCACAATGTCGGCGAGGCGACCCTGCCGCTGGCCTTCGTCGCCATTGCCGCGCTGGTCGGCTGGCGCAATAGCTGGTTCATCGCTGCCGCACTTCTTCTCGTCTTTGCGTTGCCGGTCATCTCCGGCCTGATTGCGGTGGAACGTGCGCCACGCGCCGGCGATCCGGCAGCGCGCAGGAGCACGGTGCGTGACTGGACGCGTGGGGAAGTGCTGCGCGATCCCGTCTTCTATCTCCTGCTTCTCGGCGTCATGGCGCCGGGCTTCATCGGCACCACGATCTTCTTTCACCAGATCTATCTTGTGGAACTGCGCGGCTGGTCTCTGGAGGTGTTCGCCTCCTCCTTCACCTTCATGGCGTCCATGACGGTCGTCTTCGCACTGATCTCGGGCCAGTTGATCGATCGCTTCTCAGCCGTCGCGCTTCTGCCGGGCTTCCTTGTTCCACTCGGGGCGGCCTGCCTCATTCTCGCCGGTAGCGAAGCCCAGTGGAGCGCCTTTGCCTTCATGGGGCTGATGGGCGTTTCCTATGGCTTTTCCTCGACGCTTTTCGGCGCGCTCTGGCCAGAGGTTTACGGCATCAGACATTTGGGTTCCATTCGCGCACTGACCGTTGCAATCATGGTCTTTGCCACGGCCATGGGGCCGGGCATTACAGGCTTCCTGATCGACCGCGGCGTTAGCTATCCGCTGCAGATCGGGGTGATGGGCGTTTACTGCCTGGCGGCCTGCGTGATGCTCCTGTTTGTATCGCGCGGGCTGAATGCCCGTCTGCAACCTGCCTGAGGCCCGCGTTTTTCTTGCCAAGCGATGCGCTTTTGGATACGCCCGCACCCATGACAGTCACCGTTCGTTTCGCGCCGTCTCCGACCGGCCACATTCATATCGGCAACACGCGTACTGCGCTCTTCAACTGGCTTTATGCGAAGAAGCTGAATGGACGCTTCATCCTGCGCTTCGACGACACGGATGCAGAGCGCTCGCGTCAGGAATATGCCGATGGCATCGCCCGCGATCTGGCCTGGCTCGGCATCGAACCGGATCAGACGGTTGCCCAGTCGGGCCGGTTCGAGCACTATGGTGCCGCCGCTGAAAAGCTGAAGGCGGCCGGGCTTCTCTATCCCTGCTACGAGACGCCGGAAGAGCTTGAACGCCGCCGCAAGATACGCCTGTCGCGCCGTCTGCCGCCCGTCTATGGCCGCGAGGCATTGAAACTCACAGATGCGGAGAAGTCGGCGCTGGAAGCCGAGGGGCGCAGGCCGCACTGGCGTTTTCTTCTCCCGAATTTCGCCGACGATCCTTTCGTGACCAGTCGTACGGAGGTGCATTGGGACGATGTGGTGCGCGGACCTCAGACGGTCGACCTTGCCTCCATGTCGGACCCCGTTCTGATCCGTGCGGACGGCACGTATCTCTACACGCTGCCTTCCGTGGTTGACGATATCGACCTTGGCGTGACGCATGTCATCCGTGGTGACGATCACGTCACCAATACAGGCGCGCAGATCGCGCTCTTCAGAGCGCTTGGCGCCGAGCCGCCGGCTTTCGGCCATCACAACCTGCTGACAACCGTGTCAGGCGAGGGGCTTTCGAAGCGCACCGGCGCTCTCTCCGTTGCCAGCTTGCGTGATGCGGGCATCGAGCCGATGGCGGTTGCGTCGCTTGCGGTTCTCATCGGCACATCCGAAAACGTTACCGCAGCCTCCTCGATGGAGGAACTGGCGACGCTGTTCGATCCGACATCCACGTCGAAATCGGCGGCCAGGTTCGACCCGGCGGAGCTTTCAGGCCTCAGCCGGCATCTCATTCAGGTGATGCCGTTTGACGATGTACAAGACCGGCTCGCTGCCCTTGGCATTGCCGGCGATGATGCAGAAGCCTTCTGGCTTGCCGTGCGCGGCAATCTGGAGTCCGTCGCGGAAGCGGCAGACTGGTGGAGCATCGTTCGCGCGAAACCTGCTCAGGATGCTGTTCTTTCGGAGGAGGACCGCATCTTTGTTCACGAGGCGGGGAAGCTCCTGCCGCAGGAGCCATGGGACGCCGAAACCTGGCGCGTATGGACGGCGACCGTCAAGGCCGAGACGGGACGCAAGGGGCGCGGCCTTTTCATGCCGCTCCGCATCGCCCTTACGGGGCGGGAGCAGGGGCCGGAGCTCGCAGGTCTATTGCCTCTTCTGGGTCGGGAAGAAACGCTGGCCCGACTATCCTGACACGGCGCTGGGCAGCTTCGTCTTCAAGCACCTGTTCGACGGGAGCATCCTCTTCCACATGCACTGCTGCGGCGTTGTCCTGCGTCGGGTCTCGTCTGGGCGGTGTCGCGATATAGAAGCTTGCTGAAGTCTCGCCCGACATCTCTTTCGCTACCAACCGGGTTTCGGGTGCGGGAGCCGGTCCAGTGGGTACGGGAGTGCGTGCGTCGACAGCCCTTTCCCCGGCGATGATTGTGAAACGCCTGTCCTTTCGGCAGCTGCAGGTGTCGCGCGAAACGCCGGTTCGGCGGTAGCTGAACGCTTTGGGCAACGCGCGATACGGGGTGCCGTCGGCAACCGAAATCATGTCTTCGGCTTCTTCGTTCAGAACGTCATGCGCGTACAGCTCAACTTCGGAGCCGGGGCAGCGCGCCTCGCAGGTCTTTTGGTCTCTGGAAAACTTATCCTTCGCAACCGAAAACGAGATTGGAAAATAGTATCCATCGCATGCGCGCACGCACATGGTCTGATAGACAATTCCAGGACGGTTCGGCTTTTTGGTGCCACCGGATGAGGCTGCCCGTTTCTTTTCCTTTCTTTGCGTCTGCTGCGGGCTTTTTTTTGCGTAACAATTGTTGTCTTTCAACGCTGAGCGGAGGCGAGCGCGTTCTTTGCCTGAAACGCCACCATTTCGCCCTTGCTGACTACGCAGATTGGCGAGGTTCTTCGCCATGCGAGCTTCCGATCTTCTCAAGTCAGTGCACTGGCTGCCGCGGTTCTTGAAGATGCCGAGACCACACCGCGCCTTCCTCAGGCGTGAACGTACAATGCCGAGTTGGTGCTGCTGCTTCGCTATCGCGCGGTCGTAACCCCTGGCCTTTGCCGAAGATTGCGGCGAGGCGGCTGCAAGCTGCATTTCGAGATTTGTGCAGGTTCGCGATTTCGCATTGGCGTCGGCGACTGTTGCCGCCGCGCCCAGCGCGGCAGTGAGAGCCAGAAAAACAATACGCAATAAATACTTGCCACCCAGATGCATTCCGCGCCCCGCCTGCCCACACCGACTGACACGCGAACACGCTCGCTCCGGTCTCGCGCAAACCGTCAGCCAATTGGCGAAAGATAGGCCAATCAGGTTAAGTTACAGTTAGAAATGCAACCTTATCGCGTGTTTTTTATTTGATAGCAACCTTAATTTTCTTAGAAATTTCAGCTCGTCATAACGGCCTTGCTCTTTTGCAGGGCTTCGACGGCCGCGAGTGCGGTCATGTTCACGACGCCGCGCGAGGTGACAGAGGGTGTCAGAATGTGGGCGGGCATGGCCGTTCCGAGCAGGATCGGGCCGACATGCAGCGCATCGGTCATGATCTTCAATGTGGTCAGCGTTATGTTTGCTGCATCCAGACTTGGGAACACGAGAAGATTGGCTTCGCCGGAGAGCGATGCCTGTGGATACACCCGCTGACGCAGCACTTCCGAAAGCGCGGAATCGCCATGCATTTCACCGTCGGACACGAGATCGGGGGCAACACGTTTCAACATCGATGCTGCCTCGCGCATCTTGATCGAGCTCTCGGAATCGCGCGAGCCGAAGTTGGAGTGCGAGAGAAGCGCTGCTTTAGGCTCTATGCCGAAACGACGAATCTCCTCCGCCGCAAGGATCGTCGTTTCGACGATTTCCGAAGCGGAGGGACAAAGGGTGACATAGGTGTCCGTAAAGAAGGTTACACCGAACTGAGAGATAAGCATGGAGAGGGTGGAAAGATCGCAGACGCCTTCGCGCTTGCCGATGATCATGTCCACGTAGCGCAGGTGCTTCTCAAAGCGGCCTTCAAGCCCGCAGATCATGGCATCCGCCTCGTCGCGCATCATGGCGATGGCGGCAATCACGGTGGTGTTCGTGCGCACAAGGGTGCGCGCGGCTTCGGGCGTCACGCCGCGCCGACCGGCCAGTTGCACCAGAAGATCAACATAGTCGCGATAGCGCGGGTCGTCTTCCGGGTTGATGATGGAAAAATCCTCGCCGGGACGAATACGCAGGCCATAGCGCTTCAGGCGCGTTTCCACCACATGCGGACGACCGATGATGATGGGCTCGGCTATGCCTTCCTCGATCACGACCTGGGCTGCGCGCAGCACCCGTTCGTCCTCTCCGTCTGCATAGATCACACGCTTGGTGCCCGCGCCCTTGGCTGCCGAGAAGACGGGTTTCATCACCAGGCCGGAGCGGAACACGAAGCGGTTCAGCCGGTCGAGATACTGGTCCATGTCCTCGATGGGGCGCGCCGCGACACCGCTCTTCATGGCCGCTTCGGCAACAGCCGGTGCGATGCGCAGGATGAGACGCGGATCGAAGGGTGAGGGGATCAGAAAGTCCGGGCCGAAGATTGGTGTTTCGCCCGAATAGGCGCGTGCTGCGACATCGGATGGTTCTTCGCGGGCGAGGCCCGCGATTGCCTTGACGGCAGCGCGCTTCATCTCCTCGTTGATCGCGGTCGCACCCACGTCGAGCGCCCCGCGGAAGATGTAGGGGAAGCACAGAACGTTGTTCACCTGGTTCGGGAAGTCCGAGCGCCCGGTGCAGATCATGGCGTCAGGCCGCGCTTCGCGCGCCACGTCCGGCATGATTTCGGGTACAGGATTGGCGAGCGCCAAGATTAGCGGTTTTTCGGCCATGTCCGCCAGCATTTCCGGCTTCAGCACTCCAGCCGCCGAGAGCCCGAGGAACACATCCGCTCCGCCGATCACTTCGGCCAGCTTGCGGGCGTCCGTGTCTTTCACATACGGCGCTTTCCAGCGGTCCATCTCTTCCCTCCGGCCCTCATAGACGACGCCGTGTCTATCCGTAAGCCAGATGTTTTCGGTCTTCGCGCCGAGCGAAACGAGCAGGTTGAGGCAGGCAAGCGCGGCCGCTCCCGCGCCTGAAGAAACGATCTTTGCCGAGGCGATGTCCTTGCCGGCCAGTTCGAGGCCGTTCAGAACGGCCGCGGCCACAATGATGGCTGTGCCGTGCTGGTCGTCATGGAACACCGGAATGCCCATGCGGGCTTTCAACTGTTCCTCGACCTCGAAGCATTCTGGTGCCTTGATGTCCTCCAGATTGATGCCGCCGAAGGTCGGTTCGAGCGCCGCGACCGTTTCCACCATGCGGTCGATTTCCGGTGCGTCGATCTCGATGTCGAACACGTCGATGCCGGCAAATTTTTTGAACAGTACCGCCTTGCCCTCCATCACCGGCTTGGAAGCGAGCGGGCCGATATTGCCGAGCCCGAGCACGGCTGAACCATTGGAGACCACGGCCACTAGATTGGCCCGTGCCGTATAGTCCGCGGCACTTTTCGGATCGTCATGGATGGCCATGCAGGGGGCGGCGACGCCGGGCGAATAGGCAAGCGCCAGGTCACGCTGGTTGCCCAGTGGCTTGGTGGCCTGAATTTCCAGCTTTCCGGGAGTGGGATGGCGGTGAAAGAAGAGCGCGGCTTCATCGAATTCTGATCGTTGCGGCGTCTTTTTGCTGGATGACATCGGCGGCTCCACATCATGGCTCTGGCGGCGTGGCCGTTTGGCTTGCGGCACGGTGTTCGGGCGTCATCGGAACCTGAAAGGTCGCGGCGCTCAAACGGTATGAATCGTCTCATGTGCTTAGGCGCTCGACGGCGCTTTTTCCAGCGCTGAATGTCGAGAAGCAGTTTCATACGCCGGAATCGTGCTCGGCGCGGCGTTTTGCCGTTCTTCAACGCCATTTTTCCGTATCGAAACGGTAGTCGTCATATGTCTGTGACATGAATCGGGCCATAGAATGCGCGACTTAACAAGGCTCAGGCGGGACAATGACCGGCGCTGAACACCGCAAATTTCGCGCACTCTTCATCTCCGACATCCACCTCGGCTCGAAGCCGGCGAAGGCCGAGTTTCTGATCGATTTTCTGCGCTATCACGATGCGGAGCAGATTTATCTGGTCGGAGACATTGTCGACGGTTGGCGTCTCAAGCGCTCGTGGCACTGGCCGGCGGCGCACAACGATGTGGTGCAAAAGCTCCTGCGCAAGGCGCGCAAGGGAGCCGAGATCACCTACATCGCGGGCAACCACGATGAGTTTCTTCGCTCGTTTCAGGGCGTCCACTTCGGCGGCATCGTCGTTGCTGACCGCGTGATCCACGAGGCCGCAGACGGGCGCAGATTTCTTGTCATCCACGGCGATCAGTTCGACCAGGTCGTGCACAATGTACGCTGGCTTGCCTATCTGGGCGACAAGGCCTACGACCTCGCCATTGTCATCAACCGCGTCATCGCACGCGTGCGGCGGTTTCTTCGGCGTCCATATTGGTCGTTCTCTTCCTGGGCAAAGATCAAGGTCAAGAAGGCGGTCAAGTTCATAAGCTCGTTCCAGGACGTGCTTGCCCAGGAAGCCCAGCGCTCCGAGGTTGACGGCGTTATCTGCGGACACATCCATCATGCCGCGATGGAAGACATTCGCGGCATAAGCTACATGAACACGGGCGACTGGGTGGAAAGCTGCACGGCGCTTGCCGAGAATTTCGACGGCAGCTTCGAGATCATCACGTGGGCGCAGATTCTCGAGGTCGAGCCTGCGGCTGCGGCTTCGCAGGAGCGCGCCGTCGTTGCTGCATTTCAGGGAGACCGGATCAAGGCCGCCTGAGCGGCCCTGATTGCCAAAGCGCCTTCAGCCCCAGAGCTGCGGCGAAGGGGGCGAGACCAGTGAGCCGGAATAGCTCAGTCCGTGCGGACGGTCCTTCGCCAGAAGCAGCGGGCCGTCCAGGTCCACGAAATCGGCGCCCTGGGCGAGCAGCACCGCCGGTGCCATGGCGAGCGACGTGCCCACCATGCACCCCACCATCACGCCAAACCCCATTTCACGAGCGCGGTCGCGCAGTTCCAGCGCGGCGGTGAGACCGCCGGTCTTGTCGAGCTTGATGTTGACGAAATCGTAGAGCCCGGCAAGCTCGGAGAGGCTGTCGGCGGTGTGCACGCTCTCATCCGCGCAGATTGGCACCGGGTGCGGGATGTCGCGCAGAATCCCGTCCTTTCCGGCGGGTAGCGGCTGTTCGATCAGGGCAACGTGAAATTCTGCTGCCGCCAGCATGTTTTCGCGGATGTTTTCTTCGGTCCAGCCTTCATTGGCATCGACGATCAGGCGGCTGTCGGGAGCAGCACCCGCCACGGCATGAATGCGTGCCGCATCGTTTTCACCGCCGAGCTTCACCTTCAGGAGAGGGCGTGTTGCATGCGCGCGCGCCTGTGCTGCCATTTCCTCAGGTGCGGCGAGCGAAATCGTATAGGCCGTCTGCAACGGGCGTGGCGGGATGGCGCAGGCTGTCGCGGAAGCGCGCCGGCCCGAAAGCTTCGCTTCGAGATCCCAAAGAGCGCAATCGACGGCGTTGCGGGCAGCACCGGCTGGCATGGAGGTGACGAGATCGGCGCGGCTGATGCCGTTGGCAATGTCCTTGCGCGCCGCCTCAATTTGAGCGAGGACGCTGTCCTCTGATTCGCCGTAACGCGGGTAAGGCACGCATTCCCCCTGGCCGCGAACGCCGTTTTCGCTCACCGTGCAGGTGACGACTCGCGCCTCGGTGCGCGAGCCTCTGGAGATTGTGAAGACACCTGCAATGGGAAAACCTTCGGTGTTTGTGGCCAGTTCGCGTGTCATTTCCACCCTTTTTCTCGCAAAAATCACAATTATTAGAGGAACATGCCTTATATGGCCCTTCTGCGGACCGGCAACCGGTTCCCTTTGGACCTGCTCCGCACTAATGATGGTGCCATGTTGACCAATTCCGTTGACGACGCAAGCGACGCAGGGCGTCCAGCCGGCCAGAATGGCGAGCCCCGTCTTGAGACGGACGCGGAGGGCGGCGTGCTCTCCTGTCGCCTTTCGGGTGCCTGGAACACGCGGACAGTCGCCAGGGTCGATGCCAGCATGCGCAAGCTGGAGGCGCAGGACGGTCTGCAGCGCGTTTCCGTGGACCTGTCCGGCATCACCAGCCTCGATACGGCTGGCGCCTGGATCATCGAGCGCCTCGTCCATGCGCATCAGACGCGCGGTGCCGATGTGACCGTCACCGGCGAGAGCGAAGCTGCCAAGATACTCCTGCCTGCGGTGCGCGATGCGGTCGAGCAGGGCGGCGAGAGCAGGCCGCGCCAAAAGAGTTCGCTGCTTGTCAGCCTCTTGGAGCGGATCGGCCGCGCCATGTATGAGGCGCGGGACGATATCGTCTATGGTGCGCATATTCTTGGCGCTACCATCGGTGGCGCCCAGATGAAGCTTGGCCGCGCGCACGCGATCAACCCTGCCGCCATTGTCAACCAGATCGACCGGATGGGCGTGGGCGCAGTGCCGATCATCGTTCTGATGTCTGCCATCGTCGGCGCCATCATTGCCCAGCAGGGTGCCTTTCAGTTGCGCTATTTCGGTGCCGAGATCTTCGTTGTCGATCTTGTCGGAATCCTGATCCTGCGCGAGCTTGGCGTGTTGATGACGGCAATCATGATTGCCGGTCGCTCGGGCAGCGCCATCACCGCCGAAATCGGCTCCATGAAGATGCGCGAGGAAGTGGATGCGCTGACGGTCATCGGCCTCAACCCAGTCGGCGTTCTGGTCTTTCCGCGTCTGGTCGCCCTGATGGTCGGGGTGCCCTGTCTCACCATCGTTGCAAATTTCGCGGCCCTCGGCGGCGCGATGCTCATTGCCTGGCTTTATTCAGGCATCCCGCCCGAGGCCTTCATTGATCGCCTCAGGGATTCGATCGATCTTTCAACAATCTTTGCCGGTTTGATCAAGGCGCCCTTCATGGCGCTGATCGTCGGTATTATTGCCTCCATCGAGGGGATGAAGGTTGGAGGCAGTGCCGAGTCCCTCGGCGGTCACGTCACTGCGTCCGTGGTCAAGGCGATTTTCGTCGTGATCGTCGTTGATGGGATGTTCGCCATTTTCTACGCAGCAATCGATTTCTAGGTGGCGGCATGGTGTTGATCGAGGAACGGCAGGAAGGACGAGTGGCGCAGTCGCGGGATGTGGTTCTTTCCGTGCGCGACGTCACTGTCGGTTTCGGTGATACGCTGGTGCTCGACGGTCTTTCGCTCGACGTCTATCGGGGCGAAATTCTTGGCTTTGTCGGCGCGTCGGGAGCTGGAAAATCGGTTCTTTTGCGCACGATCCTCGGTCTCGTGCGAAAACGCTCGGGAACGATCCACCTGCTAGGACAGGACCTTGACGCTGCGACGGATGAGGAACGCCTGAGGGTCGATATGCACCAGGGGGTTCTGTTTCAGCACGGGGCGCTGTTTTCAGCGTTGACGGTGCTCGAGAACATCCAGGTGCCGATGCGTGAATATCTCGACCTGCCGCGCGCGCTGATGGATGAACTGGCCTATCTGAAGCTTGAGCTTGTCGGACTGCCACGCAATGCAGCAACGAAATACCCATCCGAACTCTCGGGCGGCATGATCAAGCGGGCTGCTCTTGCGCGCGCCCTCGCACTTGATCCGGATATCGTTTTTCTGGACGAGCCGACATCCGGCCTTGACCCGATCGGTGCGGCTGAGTTCGATGAGCTGGTCGGGAAACTGCGCGACACGATGGGGCTGACGGTCTATATGGTCACCCACGATCTCGACAGTCTCTTGACGGCATGCGACCGCATCGCCGTTCTCGGTGGCAAACGTGTTCTCGTCGAAGGCACGGTCGAGGACATGCTGGCATGCGACGATCCTTGGGTGAAAGCCTATTTCAGGGGAAAGCGGGCCCGGCAGATCGACCGTTCCGCGAGAGGTTAGCAGGTTATCATGGAAACCAGAGCCAACTACGTTCTTGTCGGCTTCTTCACCGTTCTGGTCATCCTGGCTGCGTTCGGTTTCGTTTACTGGACCGCCAATATCGGTGACCGGGGCGAGACTGCGGTTCTGCGGTTTCGCATTCCCGGTTCCGCATCCGGCCTCTCGCGTGGCAGCGCAGTGCTCTTCAACGGCGTGAAGGTGGGGGATGTGCGCCGCGTCTATCTGGATCTTTCCAACCCGAGTGTCGCGATCGCCGACGCGGAAGTGGACCGCCTGACCCCGATCACGCAATCCACAAAGGCGGATGTCGGGCTTGCGGGCCTCACCGGAACGGCAAACATCGAGCTGACGGGCGGTGACCTCAACGAGCCCAATCTGTTCGACCTGGCCGAGGAGCGGGATACGGTCGCGGAAATACAGGCAAGCCCTTCGGCGGTGACCAATCTGCTGCAGACGGCCCAAAGCCTTCTGACGCGGGCTGATTCCGTTGTGTCCCAGCTTGAAGGGTTCACGAAAGACGCCCGGCAGCCGCTTACGGATACGGTCAAGAACGTCCAGCGCTTTTCCGAGGCACTGGAGCGCAATGCGTCCGGCATCGATACATTCCTCGCCAATGTGAGCTCGCTCTCGGAGACGATTTCAAAAGTGTCCGGGCAGCTCGACAGCACTCTGAAGGCCGCCGAGGAGCTGATTACGTCGGTCGACCGTGACAAGATTGCATCGATGGTCGGCAATTTCGATGAGTTTTCGGGGCGACTGGAGAAAGCGAGCCGCAACATCGACACGGTCATGACCAGTGTCGACGAGACCGTGCGTTCGATCGGCACTTTCTCGACCAATGCCAACCAGACACTCGCCAAGCTCGACGGCGTTCTTGATAGCGTCGATCCCGCTACGGTCAAATCCGCCGTCGGCAATTTCGAGCAGGCAAGCGCGACTGTGAACCGTGCTGCAAAAAGCATCGCCGATGTCAGCGAAACTGTGGACAAGCGCAAGGACGACATCGACCAGTTCATCACCAACGCGAGCGAACTTGCGAGCCAGCTGAACAAATCGTCGGTGCGGCTCGATTCCGTGCTTGCCAAGCTCGACGGCATGCTCGAATCCGGTGACGGCGACGGTCTGATGGCCGATGCACGCGAAACACTCAGGTCTTTCCGCAAAATGGCCGAAACGCTGACCGTCCGCGTTGATGCGATTTCGGGCAATCTGGAGCGGTTCTCGGGCGGCGGATTGCGTGAGGTCGAGTCACTGGTGCGCGACGCCCGCCGTTCGATCAACCGGATTGAGAGCGCGGTGACGGATTTCGAGCAGAACCCGCAACGCATCATCACTGGCGGTGAGGGGACGATTCGCCGTTATGACGGGCGGGTCCGACGTTGACATTCGTGCCACATCATCCCAAACAATTCGGGACAGGGTCTTTTGCTTTTTGAGAAGTTTCAGGGGCGAATCCCGCTGGATTCTCCGGCGTTTGGATTGAGGAGCGGTTTTTGAGGACGAGGGCGAGGATTTTCGCGCTGCTGGCGTTGGGGGGCGTTCTGGCCGGCTGTGCTGCCTTGCCAGGCGGCGGACCTGCACCTGTAGATGCTTTCGATCTCACCACGCCCCCCGTCTCGCAGGATGGACGCCGCGTCAGCCGGAAACAGATTCTTGTCACCGAGCCCACGGCCATCAAGATGCTCGACGGGCAGGACATTGTGGTCAAGACGTCGAGTGGCGCCATTCAGTATCTGGGTGGTGTCCGCTGGGCAGACCGGCTGCCGAGGATCGTTCAGACACGCATGGCCGATCTCTACCAGCGTTCGGGCCGCTTCGGCGGCGTCGGCATGCCGGGCGAGGGACTGGCGATCGACTACCAGATTCTGGCAGACCTGCGTGCTTTCAATGTGCGTGTCGACGGACAGGATCGCGCCGAGGTGGAGATTTTCGTTCGCATACTGAACGACCGAAATGGAACCGTGCGGGCTTCGCGCGTCTTCACCGCATCGACACCCGTAAACGGCAGCGGCGGGCAGGCGTTCGCCACGGCCCTTGACCGCGCCTTCGGCACAGCCATGGCGGATCTCGTGGACTGGACTGTCTCCAACAGCTGAAGCTTCAGAAGCGGTTGATCACGGTCGCGCCGACAGACTGGAACCGGTCCATCGCCATCAGCGCTTCAATCGATTCTTCAAGGCTGATCTGTTGTCCCACCAGCCGCTCAGGGGCGAGTTTGCCGGCCTGGATCATGGCCAGCATCGCGTCATAGCGATGTGCCTGCATGCCGTGACTCCCCAGAATCTCCAGTTCGTGGGCGATGACCCGCGCCATGGGAATCTGCGGCGTGCTGTGTTCAGCCAGCATCAGACCGATCTGCACATGCCTGCCACGCCGGCGCAGATTATGGATCGAGTTGAAGCAGGTTTCGGGATGGCCCAGCGCATCGAGGGAGAGATGGGCACCACCATTCGTGATGTCGAAGACCGCTTCGGCAACATTGGTCACCATTCCTGCGTTGACAGTTGCGGTTGCGCCGAGTTCGCGGGCGAGGGCCAGCTTGTCCTCTGCAATGTCCACTGCCACCACATTTGCACCCAGGGCGGAGGCTATCATGATGGCGGAAAGCCCGACGCCGCCGCAGCCGTGTACGCAGACCCATTGACCGGCAGAAACCCGGCCCTGATCCACAACCGCGCGAAACGATGTGGCGAAGCGGCAGCCGAGGCTGGCCGCAGTGACGAAATCCATGGTTTCAGGCAGTGCCACGAGATTGAGATCGGCCTGGTGGATTGCAACGAATTCGGCGAAGGAACCCCAGTGTGTGAAGCCCGGTTGAAACTGGTTGTGGCAAACCTGCTGCTGCCCGGCATGGCATTCGGGGCATGAACCGCAGCCTCCGACAAAGGGAACGGTAACGCGGTCGCCGACCTTCCAACGCTGAACGTCTTTGCCGACTGCCTCCACCGTACCGGCCAGTTCGTGGCCGGGAACATGTGGCAGTTCGATATCAGGGTCGTGCCCCATCCAGCCATGCCAGTCGCTTCGGCAAACGCCCGTGGCCTCAACCTTGATGACGACCCCGTGCGCGGCCGGTGAGGGATCGGGCAGCGTGGCGATCTGCGGCGCTTGTGCGAAGCGTTCAAAGAGCACGGCCTTCATTGACATCTCCAAGCCTGAAACGTGAGCGTGACATCCTATCGGAGTTCCGGTGCGTTTCGTTGTCAAAGGCTTTTTGTTGTTCCAGCAGGAGCCCTGCGCCCGAACAACGGTTTGCGGATTGCCATCCAAAAGGAAACGGGCCCGCGAGGGGCCCGTCCGGTTCGTTCAGCCTGTGCGCCGTATCGTGCTAGCGGAGACGGCCACTCGCGTGTGCCAGCATCGTGTAGACCTTGCCCGTGTCCGAGGTCAGATAGGTCTGGGTCATCATGTTGTCCCGATCCGAGCGCGACACGTCCCGCAGAAGTTTTTCGAAATCGCGGCAGTACAGATCGACCGCCGAATGGAACTCGGGATCGGAACGATACTTGTTCTGGATTTCGTCAAAAGTCTGCTGGCCCTTCAGCGTGTAGAGCCGGCGCGTGAAGACGTTGCGCTCCCCGCGGCGGTAGCGGTCCCACAGGTCGATCGATGCTTCATGGTCGATCGCACGGGCGATGTCCACCGAAAGCGAGTTCAGTGATTCCACGACATGCAGGGCTGAACGGTCTTCCTTCTGCACGGAAGGCGCCTGGCGTTCGCGCTCGCCGCGACCCTCTTCGTTTGAAGCACTGCGCAGGAGATCACGGATCCAGCCGCCGCCCGCTGCGGGCTGATTTGCCTGCTGGGGTGCGCGTGCGGTCTCGGCCGGTCGCGGTGAAGCCGGTGCGGGCTGGCGCGGTCGTTCGATCACCGGCTGCTGCGCGGCGGCAGGGGCCGGTTGGGATGCACGCGGCGCCGGTGTCGGTGCGGATTGGCGCAGCGGAGCCGGCTCGGCTGCGAGACGGCTTTCGCTTTGCTGGTCGAGCCCATGCATCCGGCCGGATTTCGACACGATGTCGGAAAGCTCCTTCAGCGCGTTCACCTGTTCGGTGATGGCGTTGCGCATCGCCGAAGTGGACTGCTTGGCCTCAGCCGGCAGTTCTGCGATGCCGCGCTTCACATCGCTGCGGGTCTGCTCCAGTTCGTTGCGAATTTCAGCGGCCGTGCGGCGGATTTCATCCGTGGCCCCGCTGAAGCGGCTGGTGGCCGCTTCAACGACTTCGGCAATCGACTGGCGGATGCCGTCGACCGATTGCTGCGTGCGGCCCTCGGCGGAGGTCAGTGTGCGCCCGACAAAATCTTCGAACGCATTCATCGTCCGCTCGATGTGCTCCGATTTTTCGGCCAGGCCGGAGGCGAGGGCTTCGAGCGCCTTCTGGCGGTCTTCGAGATTGCCACTCAAACCGGACTGCGCGCGTTCGAGCAGCTCGGATGCCGTTTCCAGCACTTTGCTGTGATCTTCAAAGCGGCTGGCGATGGCAGAAATCTCACGCAGCGTCCTGTCGGAGAAATCGGCCAGGCGGCCCGAGTTGGCATTGATGAGGCTTGCGGAATTGGAGAAGGTCTCCGCTGCCTTTTCCGCATTTTCGGCGAAGTTCGTGGCAGTGGAGCTGAGCCGCTCATCCACTTCGGAGAGATTCTTCGAGGCGGTGGAGATCAATGCCCCCAGACGCTGACCCGAAACGCCAAGCTTCTGCAGAAGCTCATCGATATGGCCGCTGAGGCTCGACTGCACGTGCTCGAAGGCCGAAAGCGCTTCATTCGTGCGGTTGGTGAGCGCGTTGAGGAGCGCTGCGTTCTCGGACTGCAGACGCTGCGTGGTTTCCGTCGTGATCGCTTCGATGCTTTCGCGCAGTTCTCCGCCACTGGCTGCGAAACGCTCCACGAGCGGCTTTGCCGTCTCGTCCAGAATACGCGACATCTCGGCGGTGCGCCCGGCGAGGATCGCATTGAGCTCACGGGTCCGCTCTTCCAGGTTTGAGACGGTCTCGTTCGTGCGCTTGCCAATGTGCTCGTCGACCGAAGCGAAGGTCTGGGCGATCGTATCGGCCGTGGAGACAAGGCGCGCCTGCGTTGTCGAGAGCTGCTGGTTGACATGCTGAGCGACCGATTCTGCGCTTTCGCGAAGGCGGGCGTCTGCATCGTTGATGCCGCCGGAAATCGTGCTCGCAATCATGCTGGCGCTGTTCGAGAGGCGTTCCTGCAGGCTGGAAAGGGATTCGCCCATGGCGCTGGCGCGTGCGTCCAGCTCGGCCGAAGTCTGATGCGTGCGGGCGATGATGCGCTGATCGAAATCCTCGAAGGTTTTCGACAGATCCTCGGTGCGGGCCGCCAGTTGCTCGGTGGTCTGGTCAACGCGGCTGACGAGCCTGCGGTCGGCTGCGTCGAAGGTGTCGGTAATCGCCCTTGTGTGCTGCGACAGCGTTTCGGCAGTCGATTCAAGGCGCGCTGCAATGCGGCCGTCAACTTCGGCAAATGTCTGTGCGAACACGCCGGCACGTTCGGTGAAGCGCGCGGAGGCGTCGTCGAAGGTGCGATCGATGTCCTCGATACGGGCGCCAAGGGTCGACGCGGTCTGTTCGGCACGCGCCGCGATGCGCTGGTCGGCGTCCTCGAAGACCTTGGAAGCTTCCTCGTTCAGCGTCGAGGTTGCCTCGATCACCTTATCGCGCAGAGCGCCGGCGACGACGATGGCACTGTTTTCGAGCGTGCTGCGCACATTCTCCACGCCGATGGAAAGCGCTTTTTCCATGGTCTGGGTGCGTTCTTCGATGATCCCCGTCTGCTTGGTGAAGATCTCATTGACGCGCAGGGCCTCGTCTTCGATCACCGCATTGAGGGCCGAGCGGTGCTCATCGATCTTGGCGATATTCGCGTCGAGCGCCTGACCAAAGCCGTCGCGTGTCCTGGCAAGCTGCTGAACCTGCTCTCCGATTCCGGCCTCGAAGGTTGCACGTGCCAGATCGAGCTTCTCCATATCCTCGGTGAGCGCACCGGAAAGCCGCTGGTGCGTTTCTTCAAAGGCCTGGATTTGACGCTGTGCAGCCTCACTCATGCGCGACTGGGTGGCGTCGATACGCTCAATGCCTTCATCGAAATGCGCGGCCATCTGCGACCAGTTCTGGTCGAGACGCTTGCCGAATTCGCCGGCGGTGTTCTCCAGCATGATGCTGGTCGATGCCACAAGGTCGGAAAGCTCGCTGCCGAGCGCAGACTTGCCTGCTTCGACGGCTGCCGAAACCTCGTCCTTGCCCTGTGCGAAGGTGTTGGCGATCTCCCGGGTGCGCTCGACGAGGGTTTCGTTGATGCTGCGCGCACGCGCTTCCAGGGCCGAATTGAGCTTCTGTGTGCCTGCGTCGAGCGCTTCGGCGCGGGTGGTGAACTCGGCAATGAGTGCCCGGCCACGTTCGGTGACGGCATTCTCGAGCTGGCCAAGATGGGTGTCGAATTCGCTCGACATGGAGTCGGTCGCCTCACCCAGCGAGGAGAGCAGCGCCGAGCTGCGGGTCTCGAACAGCGTGTTGAGCGACCGGGTCGTCTGGTCGGTACGCTCGGCAAGGGTTGCCATGCGTTCATCGAACAGATTGCCGAGCGTCTGCGCCGCGTCCTGGGTCTCCTTGGTGAGGGTGCCGAGGCGCGAATCGAGAACCTTCGTCAGGGTCTGTTCGGCATCTTGCGTATTCTGGCTGAACGTTGAGATACGCGAATCGAGGACGTTGCCAAGCTTGGTCGCGGCTTCTTCGGCGCCATCGGCCAGAGCCGAGACACGCGAATCGAGCAGGCCGCCGATCTTTTGCGTCGCCTCGTCGGTCCGCTCCGCCAGCGTCGCCATCCGCGTGTCGAACAGCGTGGCAAGGTTCTGTGTTGCATCCTCCGTGCCCCTGGTCAGGGACGCGATGCGTGTGTCGAGAAGGTTTGCGACAGCGTCACCGGAGGTGGTGATACGTTCCGAAAGGCTCTGGATGCGATCGTCGATGCCCTTGTGCAGAGTGCCGCCAGTGCCTTCGAGCTGCTTCAGCAGCGCCTCACTTGATGCGTTGACGGAGGCTGCGAGCTGCTTCGAAGCATCGGCGATGGTCGCGCGGATGCGCTCGCCTGCAGTGTCCAGCTCGTCCTTCAGAATTTCATGCGCGCCGGCGATGGATGCGCGTACGCGTTCAGCGTGGCCGACAATGCCTTCACGTTCCGAGCCAAGCCCGTCCACCAGGTGGCGAATGCGCGATTCGTTCTCCGAATAGGCGCGCTCCAGTTCACTCACCTCGGTGTGAACCAGGGATTCGAGCTCGACGGCGCGGGTGAGGGTGCGGTCCATGCCGTCACCCATGGCCTGCACTTCACGGCGCACGGCCTGACCAACGGTCATGATGCGCTCATGGGCGAGGTTTTCAGGCTCGGCAAGACGGAAAGCCGCTTCCGCCATCGATTGCGCGGCAAGCCGCATTTCCTGAGCGCGGCGCACCATGACGGCAAATCCCCAGAACAGGATCACCGGAACGACAATGCCGACGAGCAGTGCAATTGCGTGCGGCGCCGCCAGAAGGGCACCGGTCGAGCGAATCTGCCAGAGCTCGGAGCCGTAAAGCATCTGACCGAGAAGAATGCCGCCGCCGACCCAAAGGGCGGAGAGAGCTGCAACGAGCCAATAGGCCGTGTTGGGTGCGCGGCGGTCGAATTTGCGCATGACCGCGCTGAAATCACCAGCCCGGTCGTCATTGGCGGGGGCGAATGGCTGGGAAGCAGTGTTCTCGGGCGCCGGATCGACCGGTGTGAGGTTCTTGCGGTCGACAGGGGCGTCTTCGGTTTTTACGGGTTTGGAGGCGGTGGTGCCCGCTTTCTCTGGCGCAGCAACGCTGGAAGCCGGAGCGGCCGTCTTGGCGCTCGGGGCGTTTCCAGCCGTTTCCTTGGCGGACGGCGAGGTGTCTTTCTTCTCGCTCACGGTGACCTTGCCGTCTCCGTTCTGGTCGCGGTTTTCGCGCGCGAGTTCCTCGGCTGCTGCAGAAATCTGCGCTTCCAGGTCCTCCATGGAGGCGGCGATGTCCAGGTCGCCATTCTCCAGACCGTCTGCAAGCTCCAGATCGAGGGCATCCTCGAGTTCCTTCGCAAAATCGCGCTTGGGTTGATTTTTCTTTGCTACTGTACGCGCCATACCGCCAAACCTCAGCTACTCTCAGCCGGAGCCTCATACGCAAACTTGAGGAACCTCGTACTCCGACACTATGCCCAAAATGAGCCAATCGTATCGTAATGGGACAAGAGCCTGTTGAAAACACGCAATCGGTCCGATGTGTAAAAGTTTAAACATAAGGTTAACGACGTTTTTGATGAAAGCGTCGCTTTGAAGCGAAGCCGTTAACCCGTTGTCCATCCGGCATTAATAGTGTGTGAAGGGTGCCGTAGAGGAAGCCGGGGACCGATGCGTGGATCAAATCAGGCAGAGCTTTTTGAGGAGGAGTGCGTGTCCACTGGCCCGACACCGGTCGATCTAAAACACCTGTCGCGTCAGACCATGGGCGATCAGGCTCTGGCCCTTGAAGTCCTCGGCATGTTCCGCAGGCAGACGGAAGGGCTCGGTGAGCGCATCCGCACTACTGATCTTCAATCGAGGCGCGAGATGGCGCATGCGCTCGTCGGATCGGCACGAGGGGTCGGCGCGATGGAAATTGCCGCCTGTGCTGCTGGTATCGAAAAAGAGCCGGCAGACGAGGAGAGCATAATGCGCCTGGTAAGCCTGATCCACGAAGCCAATGAATTCATTTCTGAATTAAGCTGACGCAATGTCGCATCCCAGCATACGGATTGCCTTTCGTCTCCAAAAACCATAAGTGATGCGCGAAACTTGGAGCGCAACGGGCCTCGCCGAAGTTGCGCGCTCCATCTCCACGCACCCGCATCAAATCCAAAAAAACTGCCGAGTATCCGCATGCCGAAGATCACCTATATCGTTCCCGATGGCACGCGCTTTGAGGTGGATGCCGAAAACGGCTCCACGGTCATGGAGAACGCCATCCGCAATGCCGTGCCGGGCATTGAAGCCGAGTGTGGCGGTGCCTGTGCCTGTGCGACCTGCCATGTTTATGTGGACGAGCAGTGGTCCGATACGGTCGGCCAGCCTGAGGCGATGGAAGAAGACATGCTGGACTTCGCCTACGAGGTTCAGCCCACCTCGCGCCTGTCCTGCCAGATCATCGTGCGTGATGATCTCGATGGTCTGGTGGTGCGCATTCCCGAGCGGCAAGCCTGATCTGACGAGCTTGTGGTCAGGTGCGCACGCATGTGCGGTGAAGCGTTCTAACCGGGGTTTCGTCCCTTTTCGAGCTGTTCCAGCCGGTAGTTGAGCAGGCGCATCAGGCGCCACTCGAAATTGCCGCTTTCAATGCGGTCGAATTTTGCCTGCGCGGCATCGTGTTCTTCGAGTTTCTTCTGCGTCACCTGTTCGGCGCGCGCCTGAAGGGCTTCACAGGAAGAGCGCGGCGCAAGGTCGCCAATCTCGTTTTCGATGCTGCGCGCGTAGCGTTTGGCAATTCCCAGATGGCTTTCTTCATGACGCTTGATGTCTTTTGACAGCGTATCCCAGATGAGGGCGGTTTCCGGTCCGGCGCTCCTTCGGTTGCGCCAGCGGGGGAGGAAGACCCGCGCCTTGACCGAAACCCTGACGTCGGCGATGCGGCAGCGCCGGTTTTCTTCCTCGTAGGTTATCCTGGTCTTGAACTCCATGCGGGTCGCGCCGGGGTGTCTCTGCCCGGTGCTCTGCACATGCGGTCCACGCGAGCGGAGCTGTTCTTCAATTTCGCTCAGCGTCTTTCCGCCGATGGAGAAGTAGCTGTAGGTGCGTGAAATGTCGGCGCTCGCGGTGGGAAAGGTACCGAGTGCCAGCAGGGCGAGTGTCAGCGTGATGCGTCTCATGATGTCTCCGATCTTCACCCTGCGACGTCGGTTGCGCGATGACAAGCCCGGCACTTCCGGTTTCCGAGTCGGCCCGTCAAACACATTGCGGTTGATTTTGGCGGCAATGAGCCGCAAAAACGCCTGATTGCGATCCGGAGGCTACAAGCCCGATGACTTTTCCTGTCTGGAAACTTGCGCATGGGCGCGAACTCGTGCTCGGCGCGGACGCGATCATCATGGGCATACTGAACGTTACGCCGGACAGTTTTTCCGATGGCGGTGCCTTTGTCGGTATCGAATCCGCGCTCCGCCAGGCAGACAGACTGATCGGCGAGGGGGCGTGCATTGTCGATATCGGCGGCGAATCGACCCGCCCCGGCGGCGCGCCGGTATCCGCTGCCGAAGAGCAGGATCGGATACTGCCTGTGTTCGAGGCGCTCGCGGGGCGCGATGACGTTCTTCTTTCCGTCGACACCTACCGGGCCGTGACGGCACGGCTCGCCGTCGCTGCGGGAGCCCATATCGTCAACGATGTCTGGGGGCTTCAGCGCGAGCCGGGCATTGCAGAGGTCGCATCGCAAAGCGGGGCAGGGCTCGTCATCATGCACACCGGCCGCGAGCGCGAGAAGCTTTCCGATGTGATCGCCGATCAGTTCTCGTTTTTGCGCCGCTCGCTGGAAATCGCCCGCCATGCCGGCGTTCGGGACGAACAGGTCATGCTTGACCCGGGTTTCGGCTTTGCCAAGGACACGCAGGAGAACATCGAGATCATGGCTCGTTTCGAAGAACTGGCCGGCCTTGCATTCCCCCTGCTTGTCGGTACATCGCGCAAGCGCTTCGTGGGGGCGGTCACGGGCCGCGAGAGTGCAGAAGATCGGGATATGGGAACGGCCGCGACCAGTGCGCTGCTTAGAATGAAGGGCGCAGCCGTTTTTCGGGTGCACGATGTCGCAATCAACAGGGATTCGCTGAAGGTAGCAGATGCTATGCTTGCAGCGCAGAGATAGGCCGGTGAGGCGATGATGTATGTAATCCGGATGAAGAACTGCGCTTTCTTCGCGCGTCACGGCGTGCACGACGAAGAAGAGCGCCTGGGCCAGCGCTTCTATGTGGATGCGGTGCTGACCGTGGAGCCTGGCCGTGCGCTTAGCGATGATTCTCTGGAGGGAACGGTCGACTACGGCGCGGCCTTCAAGGTCATTGAAGAGATCGTCGCCGGCAAGCGCCGGTTTCTGATTGAGGCTTTGGCGCTGGAAGTGGCGAAGGCACTTGCTGCCCGCTTCCCGCAGATTGCGCGTTCTGAAATCACGATACGCAAGCCCAACGCTCCTGTTCCTGGAGTTCTGGACTATGTCGAGGTTTCCGTGGTCTGGCCGCAGTAGAATGCAGGACGTTTATCTGGGTCTGGGGGGCAATATCGGAGACCCGCGCCGGGCGATGCAGATGGTTTTGGCGGCGCTCGATGCCCGGCGCGATACAGAGGTTCTCGCCGTCTCGTCGCTCTATCGCACGCCTCCGTGGGGCAAGCTCGATCAGCCGGATTTTCTCAATGCCGTTGCCATGGTGCGCACCAGCCTTGATCCGCATGCGCTCCTCGAGCAGTGTTTGACGATCGAACGGGCGCTCAAGCGCATACGGGCGGAGCGCTGGGGGCCGCGCCCCATCGACGTTGACATCCTGTTTTACGGTGACCGCACTGTGGACGATGCCGGGCTGACGATACCGCATCCGCGCATGGCCGAGCGTGCATTCGTCCTGGCGCCACTGGCCGAGATTGCGCCGGAGCGGGAGATTGACGGAAAATGCGCCAGAGCGCTCCTTGAAACGCTGGATCAGAGCGGTATGGAGCGAATTACGCCCGACGGAATGTGGTGGCGCGTCGATGGAGACAAAAAAAGCGGCTGAAAGCCGCTTTTTCTTCCCGAAAAACCTGGCGGCATGATCGACATGGCGCCCACAAGGCATCAGCGATTACTGCCGGGCGATGGCTTCGATGCCGCCGGAATCCGTGCGCTTCAGTTTCATTCCGATTACCGGAACCATATCGTCGTTCACCTGCACCGAAATGGTGATGTGCATCGTGTTTTTGTCGCTGATGCGCGCGCGCATCGCACCGCTGAGCGAGGAGCGGTGAAGAGCGAACACCACATCGTTTCCGATTACCTTGCCGCCGGTGACATCGAGACCCTTGCCGGCCGCGCCATCGAGAAAGGTTCCGATATAGCCGCCCTTTCCACGTACCACACTGGCCTTCATGGGCTGTGTGAAGACCCCGACACGACAGCTTCCGTCGAGCGCCATGCCAATCTTCTTGTCGGGCGTGCCACCGTCGAAATTACAGACGAACTTCGTACCCTTGTATTTGCCGGCGACAATCTCGCCGGGACCAGACCAGCTTCCTTCGACAGACTGGAAAAAACGCCGCTCCTTTTCCGAAGCTTCCGCCGTGCCGGCCAAACCGGAAATCGGGGCTGCTGCAGCGGCCAGAAGAGCGAGCTTGAGCGCGAATTTCAGCATGAGCTAAAGAACCAGACCAGGTTGAAAAAGAAATCTAGCGGGAATCCTGCCGCAGATTGGTTAAGGCTTTGTCTACCATACCGACCTGATTCGGTGGAGCCGCCGAGCGCATCAAACCCGGGGTTCCGGTTGCGATAGTCCGCAGGTGTGTCTTTTGAGACTCACCCGACCAGCCGACGATTTCAGAAAAACTGGCGCTTTGTTTTCGGGCTATCCTTGCCGGTTTTCTCGCTCGACGCGAAACTCGTGAGTGCTTTCAGAAAGTCGCCGATGCCCGGGCGCTGAACGGCGTTGAACGGGAGAGGACGGGCGGCGTCCATGGCGGCGATGCCGATGCGCGCCGTCATCATGCCGTTGACCACGCCTTCGCCGAGTTTCGCAGAAAGGCGCGCTGCAAGCCCGTGACCCACGACCTGCTGAACCAGCGTTTCACCGGCGGCCATGGAGCCGGTGATCGCAAGGTGCGTAAAGATGCTGCGCACAAGGCGCATGAATCCCAGGAACCCGGGGCGTCCGCCATAGAGGTCGGCAATGCGCCGTGTCAGCCGCGCGGCCTCGAAGAGCACATAGGCGATGTCGATCAGCGCCCGCGGCGATACCGCGGTCACCACCGACACCCGCTTGGCCGCATTCAAGACCTGGGTTCGTGCCATTGCGTCGAGGGGAGCGAGCAGTTCCTTCTCGGCAACCGCAAGCAGGTCCGCACCGTCGATCACATCGTCTTTGAGGCCCAGAAGCGTTTCGCGGCCGGCGGCCGTCTCGGGCTTGCGCGCCAGCAGACCCATGAGGTGATCCACCGTTTTCCTGGCTTCTGCGGTGTCATTGCGAAGGATCGCGTCCGCTGCATCCCGGCGCATCGCCTCGATGGAAGCGAGCCGCATGATGCCGAGTGCTTCACGAACAAGGATTGCCACGAACGCCAGCAGCGCTGTCGCGGCCACGCCGAGCGCCAGCCAGCCCAGCCAGTCGGCACGGTTGAAGAGGTCGCGGATCAACCGGTCGGTCCAGAGACCAATTGCCAGCGAAACGAGGATACCGAAGGCGGTGAAGAAGACGCGGCCCAGTATGGAGCGGCGGCGCGGCGGAACCGGCGGCGGGGTGGTGAGAGCCAGGTCCGGCTCGGCGAAATAATCGTCGCTTTCGGCGACCACCGCCACTGCCTTGCCGGGGCTCACTGCCTGCGGCTTTCGTTTGGCTGCCGGCTTTTCGACCTTTTCGGGTCTCGGCGGATCTATGCGAAACGATGCGGGCGCTCTCTTCATGCGAGATGGTCTCCGACAAGAAACTGAAGGGCCCGGTCAAGTCTGATATGAGGGAGAGAAAGGGTGACGCCTTCGGCGGTTCGCTCGAGCCGCGGTGGGCGAAACCGCACGAAACGGAGCGAGTGCTCGGGAGCGGAGCCGGCGTTTTCTTCGTCCGGTCCCGGCTGCTGGAAGATCAAACCGGGCTTTTCGGGCAGGTCGCCTGGAAAGATTGCCGTTTCGGTGTCGCCGTCGAAGGTCTCACCGGCGATGGTTTCGCCCTCCAGCGGTGTTCCGATGATGACGGGCAGTGTCTCCTTGCCCTGTCTTACGGTTCCCTCGCGCGTCGCCCGCACGGCGGCCATGGCGAGAACGTCGACCGCGGCGCCGGAAAAACCGGCCCGCGCGATGGCACGGTCGGCGAGCCTGCGCACGATTGCCTGCAACCGGTCATGGCTTTCGTGGTGGATGTGGTCCGCCTTGGTTGCCGCGACGAGAATCCGGTCGATGCGGTGTGAAAAAAGCCCGGTCAGGAGATTGCCGCGCCCCTGGCGAAAGCACGAGAGGATCTCGGTCAGCGCCCGTTCGAGGTCGGTAACGGCCTCGGCGCCCGCGTTCATGGCCTGCATTGCATCGATCAGCACGATCTGTCGGTCGAGCCTGGCGATGTGTTCGCGGAAAAACGGACGAACGACATGCGTCTTATATGCCTCATAGCGCCGCTCCATCATGGCATGCAGCGAGCCGGGCTTGCCCCGGGCGCCGGGCTCCACACCCAGCGGGGCGAAGGTCAATGCCGGAGAACCCTCCAGATCGCCCGGCATCAGGAAGCGGCCGGGTGGCAGCGTTGAAAGCGCCCGGTGATCGGCCTTGCATGCACGCAAATAGGATGAAAATGCCCCGAAAAGCCTGCGGGCGGCCATTTCATCTGCCGGTTCGTTCGGGTCGACCTCATGCGTCAGGGCGCGCCATTCAGCCGAAAGATCGGCGCGGGCAGGAAGGGCTGCCATCTCCAGCGCCTCGCGGCAGAAGGTTTCGTAATCCTTCGACAGCAGCGGTAGGTCGAGCAGCCATTCGCCAGGATAATCAACGATATCGAAGGATAGTTTCCCGCGTGACAGGAGACGGTTCCATGCTGATGCGGATTCGAATTCGACCGTCAGGCGCAACTCGGAGATGGCGCGTGTGGATTCGGGCCAGATACGGCTTTCGACAAGCGCGGCGATGTGATCTTCATACTGGAAGCGGGGGACCGCATCGTCCGGCTGGTGTTCCAGATAGGCCCTGGAAATACGCCCCGAACTCTGCGCGTCGAACAGCGGTAGCCGTCCACCATGCAGAAGATTGTGCACGAAAGCGGTGATGAAAACCGTCTTGCCGGCGCGTGAAAGCCCGGTAACGCCGATCCGCAGTGAGGGCGAAACGAGCCCGGCGGCGCGTCCGGCCAGCGTGTCGAGAGCAATCCGCGCTTCGTCCGTGTATGTGGTCAATGAAGCCAAAAGGCGAAATCCTCAAAAATCGCAAGACCTTGCATATAGGAACCCAAAGCCGTGATTGAAGACCGTTGGCGCAGCGTGCTGTCAGAGGTCCGGCTTCAGGAAGGCTTCGAGCCGCCCGCCATTGCGTCTTATATTTGCCAGTGGTCCGGGAAAGCTGATGACTGCAAGACCGCAAGTGGGGAAGCCGGAAGCGGTACCGCGCATTGCCTGTTGATCTCCTGCGGAAGGAAGTTCGAACGCCAGATCCTCCATCATCGGATTGTGCCCCACCAGCAGCAATGTCTCAGCCATCGGCGCTTCCCGCACGGCGTGCAGGTAGTCCGTTGCATCGGAATTGTACAATTCCGGGACAAGTTCCGTTTTTGGGGGGCTGTCGAAGAGTGTTGAAGCGACAAATTCAAGTGTTTCGACAGCGCGCCTGGCTGGAGAACACAGGATCAGATCGGGAATGAGGCCGGTTGAGCGCATTCGCGTCCCAAGCGCCTTTGCGTCGGACTGGCCCGACTGGGTAAGGGTTCTGTCGAAATCCGACGTACCGGGTGCCGCCCAGCCGGCCTTTGCGTGGCGAAGCAGGAAAAGGCGGGACATTACCGAAATCCGGGATAAAACGAAGAAAACGCGCCAAGAAGCTGCTGGTTTGAACCAAAACTGCGCGGATTTTCCGTCATTTTACCCTCCGTGGAATCCCGTGATCTCCCCGGGGAGTTTATACGCATCCCGCGTTTGGAGTAGGAGATATCCACTATTTCCGCTGCAATTAACAAAAGCGTGAAGCATGCGGCCTTTGTGCTTGTGGTTGCGGGGGTGCGTGAATATATAGGCGCGGGCGTCAAAACATCTCAGGGTGACTCGATGAATGAGCTCAGAAATGCCGAATACGTGCCCACCGAGGACGAACCCTTCATGAATGAGCGCCAACGCTCATATTTCCGTGCGAAACTGCTGCGTTGGAAAAGCGACATTCTCAAGGAAGCGCGTGAGACCCTCGAGGTACTGCAACAAGAAAGTGCAAATCACCCGGACCTCGCCGACCGTGCGTCGTCCGAAACGGATCGCGCAATCGAACTGCGAGCGCGTGACCGCCAGCGCAAGCTGATCTCCAAGATCGATGCCGCCCTGCAGCGCATCGAGGAGGGGACCTACGGTTATTGTGAAGAAACGGGTGAGCCGATTTCACTGAAGCGGCTTGATGCACGCCCGATTGCGACTTTATCGATCGAGGCACAGGAACGTCATGAACGCCGCGAGAAAGTCTATCGCGACGATTGATTTTTTTACTTTAAGCACGCTTTTGATCCGTGCTTGTTTTGTTTTGTGCGCGCCACCCCTCAGGGTTGGCGCTTTTTTCTTGTCCACCGTCTGGTGGAGCTTTGAAACCGGGCCGTCAGTGTTTCTGTTCTGAAAGCTCTTCAAGCAGGCGGCTCATCTCATCTTCGAGCGTGTGTTCGCCGGCCTGATTCTGTGCGGCGGATTGCTCTGCGCGTGAGGCTTCAAAATCAACGGCAGGAGTCTCGTCTGTGTGTTGCAACCCGGCGCCGGGTTCTGGTGGCCGGTGTTCCCCGGCGTCTTCGATACTCGGCTCACGTATCGGGGCAGCCGGCGCCACTGTGGCAAGCGAACCGATCGATGCCGCTGTAACGGCGCGCCGCGGAGCGGGCGACGACACGGGTTCCCGCATTGGCTGCGGGGCTTCTGTCACTGTTTCTGCCGGATAACGGCGAGGCGCCGGCGCGGGGGCCGGCCGACTGGCTATCTGGATCGTCGGTTCCGGTGCTGACGGGCGGCGTTCGGGCTCGGGTTCGGGCATTTCCGGTTCCGGGGAAGAGGGAGCGGTGCGGGGCGCCTCTCTCTCGATTTCCGGTTCCTGCATGCCGGAGGCTCGTGGTTCGACTGGCGCAGCCGGTTCTTCGACTTGCTGCGTCACAGGCTCGGCAGTCGTGGCACGGGGCCCCCCGATATTGGTTTCGATCACGAGATCGCCTGGTCCGCCGATCAGGATGAGGTGTTCCACATCATCGCGGCGCACCAGTACGAGACGTCTGTGGTTGTCCACGGGGGTGGCGTCCGTCACAGCCAGGCGCGGCTGCCTGCCACGTGCGCCGGAGATGAATGTCCCGGCGGTGAACCGGCGGTTTACCCGGAGAAACACAATAAGGACGACGGCGACGGCTATGAGAATGATCGTCCAGAAGGCCGCGGTCGCGTAAGCCTCTCCAAAAATTCCCACGAGCCAGTCGCGCATTCGTCTACTCCACTCTCAATCTGATCAGCCAAACTATGCGTCTCGCAGGGACGCGGCAACCCGCGGCTGCGCCGACAGAGCCTGCCCCCATGGTTTTCAGCAGCAAAATTCGCGCAAAGAAAGGCGATTTGCGTTTCGATTACATGTGTACGCTTGCAGATGCCGGGAGCCCTGATATATCCCGGAGAGGCCGGGTTCGCGTGGAGCCTGGCAGGAATTGGGCGCGACAGACGGGAAACGCATGGCCAAGCAGACCGGGGGAGAAATCCACGCAGCACCGATTGTCGACCAGAGTTCTCGACCCGGTGCCATCACGCGCCTGATCATATTCATCGTCATACTGACCCTTTCTGCGGTTGCATTTTCCGTGTTCCGCGAACGGCTCGGCGATCCGTTCCTGCTCGGACTCCTTGGTATTCTGGCGATGATCGGTGTGGGGTTTCTGTTCGCAACAGCCATCGGATTCGTGCAGGTCGCACCGCGTTCGGCGGGAAGTGAACTCTCCAGGGCCTTTGTCGATTCCATGGAGGAGGGCCTTGTGGTTGCGGACACCAAGGGCCGCATCCTTTATGCAAACAATGCTTATGCACAAATGACGGGTGCAACATCGGTGGCCGATGTGAAGACCGTCGACGGACTTCTGGCAGACAATCCGGAAGCCGCACCGGTGGTGGAGAAGCTTTCGGCCGGTCTGCGCGACGGACGTGCAGGTGACGGAGAGTTCCGGCTGTCGCGCTCCATCCGCCCCGGCGGTGCGCTTGGCGCCCGCTGGTACAGAACCTGGGCGCGCATCTTCAAGTTGCCGGGTTATCGTCAGCCGGTGTCCGCCTGGCAGATTGCCGATATTTCGGAAGAACGCGCCGAGCAGGAGCGCTTCTTCCTCGACCTTCAAAAGGCGATTGATCATCTGGATCATGCACCGGCGGGCTTTTTCGCGGCCGATCCCGACGGACGTGTGACCTATATCAACGCAACGCTGGCGGAATGGCTGGGCATCGATCTTGCCAATTTCGTGCCCGGAGCCGTGCGCCTGCCACAGATCGTTGCCGGTGACGGGATGGCGCTGATCAACGCGGTGAAGGCCGATCCGGGCACAGCGCGCAATGCGGTGATCGATCTCGACCTCTCTACAATGGGTGGCGAAGTGCTTCCGGTGCGTTTCATGCATCGCGTAACTGCAAGCCGCGAGGGAACTCCGGGGGCAACCCGCACCATCGTCCTGAACCGTCAGCTGGGTGAGGACGCGTCAGCGGACCTGCGTGCGTCCGAAGTGCGTTTCACCCGCTTTTTCAATTCCACGCCGATGGCGATTGCTTCGGTGGATCATGAAGGGCGGATCCTGCGCACCAATGCACCGTTCCTTTCGCTGTTCTCGCGTGTCGTCGACAGCGGTGCAGTGGAGCGGAATATCCGGCTGGATGCGGTCATTCACGAGAATGACCGCGAGGCGTTTGCCGCGGCGCTTGAAAGGGCAAAGCAACGCCAGGCGGAAATCGCGCCCATCGACACGATGCTGCCCGATGATGCAGAGCGGCACGTACGCTTCTACGTGAACCCCGTGGTCGACCACGATGGCGGGGAGGGCGCGGAGGAAGCCGCGATCGTCTATGCCGTGGAAACCACCGAGCAGAAGGCGCTCGAAGCGCAGATGGCGCAAAGCCAGAAAATGCAGGCCGTGGGACAGCTCGCCGGCGGCATCGCGCACGATTTCAACAACGTCCTGACGGCCATCATCATGGCCTCTGACCTCCTTTTGACGAACCACCGTCCGTCCGACCCGTCTTTCCCGGACATCATGAACATCAAGCAGAATGCCAATCGCGCTGCGTCGCTGGTGCGTCAGCTCCTGGCGTTCTCGCGTAGGCAGACCCTGCGTCCGGAAGTGCTCAACCTGACGGATGTTCTGGCGGATCTGAGAATGCTGCTTGCGCGCCTCGTCGGCAGTGAGATCACACTCTCCATCGAGCATGGGCGCGATCTTTGGCCGGTCAAGGCCGATATCGGTCAGTTCGAGCAGGTTGTCGTGAACCTGACGGTCAACGCACGCGATGCAATGCCGGAAGGGGGCAAGCTTGCTGTGCGGACCCGGAACATTTCCGCCGAAGAGTGCGCCCAGTTTTCTTATCGCGAAATGGCAGCGGCCGACTATGTGGCTGTCGAGGTGAGCGACACGGGTACGGGCATCGATCCCGAAACCATCAAGAAGATATTCGAGCCATTCTTCACCACCAAGGAAGTGGGCAAGGGAACCGGGCTTGGCCTTTCCATGGTGTATGGCATCGTCAAGCAGACGGGCGGCTTCATTTTCTGCGATTCCGAGCTGGGCGAGGGCACCACATTCCGAATCTTCCTGCCGCGTCATGTTCCGAGCGAAGCGGAGAAATCTGCCGATGAAGCCGCTGCACGAGGGAATGACGCTGCGAAGGCGAAAGAAGAAAACCGCGACCTTTCAGGCTCTGCACGCGTGCTCCTCGTAGAAGATGAGGATGCGGTCCGGATGGGCAGTGTGCGCGCGCTCTCCTCCCGGGGTTATGAAGTGCATGAGGCCAGCTCCGGCGTCGAGGCGCTCGAGATATTCAACGAGCTGGATGGCAAGGTCGACATCGTCGTTTCCGACGTTGTGATGCCGGAAATGGACGGCCCGACACTGCTTGGCGAGCTGCGCAAGGCGCAGCCCGACATCAAGTTCATCTTTGTGTCCGGTTATGCCGAGGATGCCTTTGCAAAGAACCTGCCGGAGGATGCGCAGTTCGGCTTCCTGCCGAAGCCTTTCTCTCTAAAACAGCTTGCAACTGTTGTTAAGGAAATGCTGGAGGAAGCCTGATCGTTTCAGACTTCTCGCCATTTGCAAAAAAAAACTGCGCCGATGCGGTGCCCATAAAGCTGGACTGTCAGACTGAAACTGTGCGGCGAACGCGGTTTTGCGTTCCAAACAGCTTTATGTAGCGCTCGATTTCGGCTGGGTCGCCTGTTGCCTTTTCCGGGTTGTCGGAGAGTTTGACCGCCGGTTGGCCATTTGCGCTGCTCACCTTGCAGACGACCGAGATCGCCTTCAGACCATTCACTTCCGTTGGCGCGCAGTTCTCGAAATCATTGGTGAGGTTGGTGCCCCAGCCAAAGGCCATGCGCACCTTTCCCTCGAAATGGCGGTAGGCCGCTTCGATCGTGTCTACATCGAGGCCGTCGGAAAAGATCAGCAGCTTGTCACGCGGATCTTTGCCGTGCTTGCGCCAGAACTCCATGATGCGTTCCCCGCCTTCGATTGGAGGCGCGCTGTCGGGACGGAAGCCCGTCCAGTCCGCGACCCATGGCGGGGCGTCACGCAGGAAGGATTCCGTGCCGAATGCATCGGGAAGCACGATCAGCAGGTTGCCGCCGTAGTAGCTCTGCCAGTCTTCGAGAACGCGATAGGGGGCCTCGAGAAGTTCCTCGTCAGTTCTGGCCAGCGCTGCCAGCACCATCGGCAGCTCGTGAGCGTTCGTGCCAAGTGCTTCCAGGTCCGTATCCATGGCGAGAAGCACGTTGGATGTGCCGGTAAAGGAACCGCCGATGCCTTCTTTAAGCGCTTCCACGCACCAGCGCTGCCAGAGGAAAGAATGCCGCCGCCTGGTGCCAAAATCGGAAATCCTGATGTCCGGCAGCTTTTTCAGGCGTTCGACCTTGGTCCAGACCTTGGCCTTGGCGCGAGCATAGAGAACATCGAGCGCGAAGGGGCCGAGCGAGCGCATGGCAGCGCGCGATCGCAGCTCGTTGATGATCGCAAGGGCGGGAATCTCCCACATCGTGGTTTCCATCCATTTGCCATGGAAGTTGAGTTCATACTGGCCGCCACGACGGGTGAGCTCGTATTCTGGTAACCGGAAATCCGCGAGCCAGTTGAGGAACTCCGGCTGGAAAATCTGCTTGCGCCCATAAAACGTATTACCGGCGAGCCAGATCATTTCCTTTTTGGTGAAGCGGATCGCACGGGCGTGATCCAGTTGCTCGCGCAGTTCCCCTTCATCGATCTCTTCGGCCAGGAGGACCGACTTGTTGCGGTTTATAAGAGAGAAGGTCGCATCGACATTCGGATACAGCCCCCAGATCATCTGCAGCATCAGAAGCTTGTAGAAGTCCGTGTCCAGGAGGCTGCGGCAGATGGGGTCGAGCTTCCAGGCGTGATTGTAGACGCGGCGCGCGATATCGGTTTTCGGCATGATGTGCGTTTCCTGCGAGTGTAGTCCACCGGTTCGCGGCGTTCGTCCGGCAGACCACACCGGCAGGCCACGATTGTCAACGACCGCCAGAGTCAAACCTTGCGGTGCAAGGGGAAACGCACATCGAAATTGCGATCTTCACCAGGCTCTGAACCTGGCTTTCGCCAGCTTTGAGACAATTGCGCGGCGGATGGTTAAAGCTTCGTTAACAGATGAGGCGGACACTGACTGCCGGGAGGAGTCTCGAGGAGATGAGTATGATCTACTCTGGCTTTTCCAAACGGCGTCTGGCTTTAAGTGGGGCTCTTCTTTTGGGCGCATTTGCGCCTTCATGGACAATGGCTGTTGCGCATGAGGCAAAGAGCGGCTGGCGCTATCCCTATGCCTGCTGCTCCGATCGCGACTGCCGGGAGGTCTCGAACGCCGCCGTCACGGAGGGACCCGAGGGATATGTCATCAGGGTAACCGGTGAAGTGTTGCCGTATACGGACAAGCGTGTGCGCAACTCGCCCGATGGCGTGTTCCACTGGTGCTCCGTGGCCGGAAAGATGGACGGCCGCACCATCTGCCTGTTTGTGCCGCCACGCAGCTTCTGACGCGGTGGAAGACAGGCCGTGAGGCGCAGCGCAAGGTGCTGTGTCAGAGCGGAATGTTGTCGTGCTTTTTCCAGGGGTTCTGGAGGTCCTTGTTGCGCAGCATCCGCAGGGCACGGGCAATGCGCGTCCGTGTCGAATGCGGCATGATAACCTCGTCCACATATCCTCGCTCGGCCGCCACAAAGGGCGAGAGGAAGCGGTCCTCATACATTTTTGTGTGGGCGGCTATCTTGTCCGGATCGTCAATGTCCTTGCGGAAGATGATTTCCACGGCACCCTTGGCACCCATCACCGCGATCTGGGCCGAAGGCCAGGCGTAATTGATGTCACCGCGCAGGTGTTTGGAGGCCATGACGTCGTAGGCCCCGCCAAATGCCTTGCGTGTGATGAGGGTGATCTTGGGAACCGTTGCCTCCGCGTAGGCAAAGAGCAGTTTGGCGCCGTGCTTGATCAGCCCGCCATACTCCTGCGCGGTGCCCGGCAGGAATCCGGGAACATCCACATAGGTGACAAGCGGAATGTTGAAGCAATCGCAGAAGCGTACGAAGCGGGCGGCCTTTCGGGACGCGTCCGAATCCAGAACGCCCGCCAGCACCATCGGTTGATTGGCGACGAAACCCACCGTGCGGCCCTCCACGCGACCGAACCCGGTCACGATGTTTTTGGCGAAGGACGTCTGAATCTCGAAAAAATCCGCTTCGTCGCAGGTTTTCAGGATCAGCTCACGGATGTCGTAGGGTTTGTTGGCATTGTCTGGGACCAGCCGGTCAAGAGAGTAATCGGGGTCCGAGACGGGCTGGAAACACTCCACTTCGGGCAGGTCAGCCGTGTTCGACGTTGGCAGGAAATCGATCAGGCGGCGCATCTGCAGGAGCGCTTCCACATCGTTGTCGTAGGCGCCATCGGCTATGGAGGATTTGACGGTGTGGACGGAGGCTCCGCCGAGTTCTTCGGCCGTTACCGTTTCGTTGGTGACGGTTTTGACCACATCCGGCCCGGTGACGAACATGTAGGAGGTGTCGCGCACCATGAAGATAAAATCGGTCATGGCCGGGGAATAGACGTCACCACCGGCGCAGGGGCCCATGATGACGGAAATCTGCGGGATGACGCCGGAGGCGAGAACGTTGCGCTGGAAGATCTCGGCGTAGCCGCCGAGTGCCGCCACGCCCTCCTGAATGCGCGCGCCACCTGCATCGTAAAAGCCGATGATGGGCGCGCGGTTCTTCAGCGCCATCTCCTGAACCTTGACCACCTTTTCCGCATGCGCTTCGGAAAGAGAGCCGCCGAACACGGTGAAATCCTTGGCAAAAACGAAGACGGTGCGCCCGTTGACCGTGCCCCATCCCGTCACCACGCCATCGCCGGAAATGCGGGTTTTCTCCATGCCGAAATCGGTGGATCGATGCTCGACGAACATGTCGAACTCTTCGAACGTGCCTTCATCGAGGAACGTCTCGATGCGCTCACGCGCGGTCAACTTGCCCTTGGCGTGCTGGGCGTCGATCCGCCGCTGGCCTCCACCCTCGCGTGCGGCAGCGCGGCGACGTTCCAACTCGAGAAGAACCTCTTTCATGCTTGTCTCCCCCAAAGGCAATCAACGGCCTTCTGCTGTTAGCATGGCGGCAGCGGCAGGAAAATACGCCGTGCGTTCCAGATAACGCACGGCGCGTTTGCAGAATTTACCAGCTGCCGGTGTTTTCCATGGAGGCCCAGGGCTCGGCCGGCTCCCTTGCGCCGCCCTTCTGGAGGAGTTCGATCGAGATCCCGTCAGGCGAACGAACAAAGGCCATGCGGCCGTCGCGGGGCGGGCGGTTTATGGTGACGCCTGCCTTCATCAGCCGGTCACAAAGAGCGTAGATGTCGTCAACCTCGTAGGCGAGGTGTCCAAAATTGCGGCCCCCGTCATAGTCCTCCGGGTCCCAGTTGTATGTGAGCTCGATCAGCGGTGCCTGTTCCTGGCTCGCGCGCGCTTGATCTGCGGGGGCCGAAAGGAAGATCAGGGTGAAACGTCCCTTCTCGTTCTCAGAGCGGCGAACCTCGGTCAGTCCGAGCTTGTTGCAGTAGAATTCGAGCGATTCATCAATGTCTTTTACACGGACCATGGTGTGCAGGTAGCGCATGTTTTCTCTCGCTTGCTGGTTTACGTATACGGTACGGGGGCTCTACACGTTCTATTCGGCAATGTTGCACGTTAACCGGTTGTGCCGTTTTGCCGAAATCCCTCAAATCCGGCTGATTTCACCTGCTGTTGAAAATCAGAAACTGGGTCTTGCTATGCCACAAAGCGCCAATGCTATCTTTGAAACACACAGTGAGTCGGGCGGACTTGAGAAAAGGCTTGATGGGATGGACGACAAGTCCTCGACAACCAAGAGGTACGAGGCTGGCGATAAGGCGCCGAAAACGGATGACGTCGCGGAAACCGGGGAACTGGTAGAGATTTCCGGCGCCATCAAATGGTTCGACGTGGCGAAAGGCTATGGCTTTATCCTCCCGGACAATGAAGAGCATGGCGATGTGCTACTTCACGTAACCTGCCTGCGCAAGGATGGGTTCCAGACGGCACTCGAGGGCGCACGGGTCGTTTGCCTGGCCCAGCAGGGCGAAAAGGGGCTGCAGGCCTTCAAGGTGGTGTCGATCGACCTTTCGACGGCGGTTCATCCGAGTGAGGATCAGGCACCGCGCACCCATGTTACCGTTGTCGCGGAGAGCGGGCTGGAGCGGGCGATTGTCAAATGGTTCAACCGCACCAAGGGGTTTGGGTTCCTGACCAGGGGTGAGGGGACCGAGGACATTTTCGTTCATATGGAAACCCTGCGCCGTTACGGTGTGACGGAACTGCGCCCCGGCCAGGTGGTTCTGGTCCGTTTCGGGCGAGGCGAAAAGGGCCTCATGGCCGCCGAAGTCTATCCCGATCTTGGCACGTTGAACGCCGCGCACTGATCTTGCGCGGCTCCCGTACCTGAGAGAGTGCCAGCGATGCCGCGCTTTGTGTTTTCCCTGTCTGGCTGTTTTCTGTCTGCTGTCGTTGCCCTGATGGTTGCGACAGCCGGGGCGCTTGCGCAGGGCTCGGCGATGCGGCTGCCGGTCGACCCTGAACCGCTTGTCGCGATCACATCGTCGGGCGAGGTCCGGTTTGACATCGAGATCGCCGACGAGCCGCATGAACGTCAGCGCGGCCTTATGTTCCGCCAGTCCATGCCCGCTGATCGTGGCATGCTCTTCGTCTTTCCGGCGGAGAGCCGGCAGGGCTTCTGGATGCAGAACACGCCACTCGCACTTGACCTGATGTTTGTCGGTGCCGACGGCACGGTACGGGCGATTGCACCAGGAACACCTTTCTCCACCGCGTCCATATCACCAGATGTGGAATCTCAATTCGTGCTTGAACTGCTGGCGGGAACCGCGCAGAAGATGGGTATCGAGGTCGGTGATCGTCTGCGCCATCCGCGCATCGAGACTGCCGGCGCACAATAGTCAGCAGCGGCGCATATCCAGACATGCAGTCTTTCAAACATGACGGGTTCGAACTTTCCTTTATCGATGAAGGGCAGGGCGATCCAATTCTCCTGATCCACGGCTTCGCTTCCACCCACTATGTGAATTGGGTGGCGCCGGGCTGGGTGAAAACGCTGCGGGATGCGGGTTTTCGCGTGATCGCACTCGACAATCGCGGCCATGGCCGCTCCACCAAGAGCCATGACGAGGCGGTTTACACACCCCGCAAAATGGCTGGCGATGCGGCAGCGCTGCTTGATCATCTGGACATTCCGAAGGCGCATGTGATGGGTTATTCCATGGGCGCGCGCATTTCCGCTTTTCTCGCCCTTGAACATCCCTCGAAAGTCGCGACGCTGATCCTGGGGGGGCTGGGACTGGGCATGATCGAGGGCGTTGGCGAATGGGATGAGATCGCCGAGGCCCTGCTGACCGACGACCCCGATACCATCGCCTCGGAGCGTGGTCAGATGTTTCGCAAGTTCGCAGACCAGACGAAGAGCGATCGCAGGGCACTCGCAGCCTGCATCGCGACCTCGCGTGAACTTTTGACCGAACAGGATGCGGCGAGGATAGCCGTGCCGACGCTGGTGGCGGTGGGAACGCGCGACGATATTGCCGGTTCGCCCGAAGGCCTTGCCGATCTGTTGCCTAATGGCGTCGCGTTTGCCATTGAGAGACGGGATCATATGCTGGCGGTGGGCGACCGGACATTCAAGGCGCGCGCGCTGGCATTTCTGGAGGAGCACCCTCTTGATCGAACGTAAGGCGATTTCATTCGTCGGGGCCGAAGGCAATCGGCTGACCGGTGACATATGGGATGGTGGCGGTCAGCCGGTCGTTTTTCTGCATGGCGGCGGACAGACCCGCCGCGCATGGGATGCAACGGCCCGGGATGTGGCCAAGCGCGGCATGCGGGCAATCGCGGTCGATCAGCGCGGCCATGGCGAGAGCGCCTGGGTGGAAAGCGGGCATTACGGCTTTCATCACTATGGCGAGGATGCAGCGGCAATCTTTCACCAGGTGCACGAGCGCTTTCACACGCGGCCCGCGGCTGTGGGCGCATCGCTTGGCGGCCTTGCCTCTTTGACGGCGGAAATGCGGGCTGGCCCGATTCTGGACGCGCTGGTTCTTGTCGATATCACGCCGCGTCTCGACCCTGTCGGGGTGGACCGGATTCAGGGTTTCATGGGCGCGCGGATGGAGGAGGGGTTTGCCTCTCTCGAAGAGGCAGCCGATGCAATTGCTGCGTATCTTCCGCACCGCGCACCGCGCCGCTCCCTCGAAGGTCTTCGCAAGAACCTGCGGCAGGATGAAGATGGCCGCTATCGCTGGCACTGGGACCCGGCCTTCATCAAGGGCGCGGTGAACATCAATTCCGGCGCGGAAGCGCTAATGCAGGAACTGATCGCAGGTCTGCCGGAACTGCACCTTCCCGTTCTTCTTGTCCGCGGAATGCGGTCGGAGCTGGTGCAGGAATCTCACGCGCGGGAGTTCGTCTCGCTCGCCCCGGCTGCATCCTATGTCGATGTTGGCGGCGCGGGGCACATGGTTGTCGGAGACCGAAATGACGTTTTCGCTTCGGAAATCCTGAAGTTTCTGGGCCGTGATCAGGCGGCCTGATCGCTCAGCGCCCCTGGAAGCGGGCGGGTCGGCGTTCACGAAAAGCCAGGCGCCCCTCCGCGTAGTCTGCGCTCTCGAAGGTAATGTCGCCCAGATTCTGCGCGTGCGAGACGTCGCTCGCGCGGCAAGACAGAGCGGCTGCGATGGATGCCTTCGAAGCACGGATTGACAGGGGCGCGTTGGCGGCGAGCATTGTCGCTATCTCCTGTGCCCGGCTGGCCAGAACGTCGGTGGGCACGATTTCAAGAAGGAAACCGCACTCCCTGGCGCGCGCTGCATCGATCCGGGCACCGGTGAATGTGAGATAGCGCGCCATCTGCGCACCCGCTGTGGCGACAATGTCGCCCATAGCCTCGACCGGATAGGCAAGGCCGAGCCGGGCGGCGGGAACTGCAAAGAGCGCATCTGGTGTTGAAATCCGCAGATCGCATGCCGCCGCCAGACCGAAACCACCGCCGAAGCAGACGCCGGAGATGGCGGCGACCGTGGGCAGGCGCGTGTTGCGGATGGCGGCGAATGCCTCTGCGTTCAACGCTTCATAGACCCGCGCCGTTTCCGCATCCCGGCGTACGGTCTCGAATTCGGAGATGTCGGCCCCCGCGCAGAAATTGTCGCCCGCTCCGCGCAGGATCATCACGCGTGCCGTGTCGTCGGCGTCAAGTTTTTCAATTGCGGCAATGAGGTCGCGCCACATTGCCTGCGAGACAGCGTTCATCTTCCCCGGACGCGAGAGGAGAATTGTGGCAACACCATCGATGCAGGAAACGCGGAGGGCTGGCTCACTGTGATGGGCTGGCACTGTCATGCATCAATTTTCCTGTAACTATGGTCACGGTTTTTTGCGGTTCAACTACCAAGGCTTCTGACGTATGTTGCCATGCAAGGCAAGTTTACGCCTTGGAGCATCGGACCGAAAAGTGGGATCCGGTTTTCGGATTGTTCCGATGCTCCATTTATAGTTTGGATCGTCCTTTGTGCGTCCGGATGGACGCACGGCGATCTAGAGCATTATGCGGGCAGGTGGAATCACCTGACGTTTGCATGTGCGTGGATAACTGAGATATGGAGCGTCCTTCGGACCGGCATGACTTGCACGGGGTAATGTGTCGCAAAACCCTGAAAACCATGAAGTCTTCCTGCGGTGGCGCTATGCCCATCCGCACAAACCAGGCCGATCATTGCGGCCATATTCATAGGCCCTGAGCCCGGGTGGAGAAATCCAATGAACGCACGCAACGCAATTCGCCAGCGCAGTTCCGGCAAAAGCACCCCGCAGCCGGTGGATCCGATCTGGTATGCCGTGCGCGAAGAGGCAGAGGCCGCGGTTGCCAACGATCCGCTTCTGGCAGCGTTTCTCTATGCCACGATCCTCAATCATGACGATCTGGAAAGCGCGGTAATTCACCGGGTGGCCGAGCGGCTCGACCATCCGGACATGGGCGCGGATCTCATCCGACAGACATTTCACGCGATGCTGAATGCCGACCCGGAATGGCGTACAACGGTGCGTGTCGACATTCAGGCCTATTACGACCGGGATCCGGCCTGCGATCGTTTTCTGATGCCGGTGCTTTATTTCAAGGGGTTCCACGCGATCCAGACACACCGGCTGGCCCATTGGCTCTGGAATGAGGGGCGACGGGACTTCGCCCTGTATCTGCAGAGCCGCTCCTCCGCTGCCTTCCAGACGGACATCAATCCGGCAGCGCGGATGGGCAAGGGAATCTTCATTGACCATGCGACCGGGGTCGTGATCGGCGAAACTGCCGTTGTGGAAGACGACGTTTCACTTCTTCATGCCGTGACCCTCGGCGGTACAGGCAAGGAAACCGGCGATCGACATCCAAAGATTCGCCATGGCGTTCTGATTGGCGCCGGCGCGAAGATCCTCGGCAATATCGAGGTCGGTCACTGCGCCCGGGTCGCTGCGGGATCGGTCGTACTGAATGATGTGCCGTCCGCCAAGACAGTTGCGGGTGTGCCGGCACGGGTTGTCGGTGAGTCCGGATGCAGCGAACCATCGCGCTCGATGGATCAGACGCTTCACGGCGAAGCCTGAGAGGCTCCCGCGACCTCAACATTGTCGTTTTGCGTTGCGATGGCGGTTGGAGGGGGGGCGGCTGTTCGGAAACGCCTGTTGACCTGCGGAAGCTTTACGGCTGAAATCCCGGTTTCAGGGTTTACAGTGGCGCAGGGCTCATGTCAGAAGCGCGCCACCACAGCAGTGCCGCCAATCATCTATCTGGGTGATTTGTCGGTTCTGTACGAAATCTGAAGCTGCGCATAAGGGTTGCTAAGAATATCCGACCCTGGCGATGCGCGATGCACTGGAGATGTTTCTTGAATCCCGAGGAAATCAGAAAGCTGGAAGCGTATTTCAAACGCACCTTCAACAATCCCGCCTTGAGTGTGAAGGCGCGCCCGCGCAAGGACGATTCCTGCGAGCTCTATCTGGGAGATGAGTTTCTCGGAATCATCTTCAAGGATGAGGATGAAGGAGAGCTTTCCTATAATTTCTCGATGGCCATTCTCGACATCGATCTCTGAGAAGCACTGCCAGATCATCTCTTTGGAAAGCCCGCGTGCAATACAGTTGCCTGCGGGCTTTCTGATTTCGGTCTCCGGTCGTCGGCGCGCGTTCTGTTAGCCAGGTGCATTGAGAAGGCGCGCAACCTTCTGCTTTATCGCGCTATCCAGAACCTGCCAGTTTCCCAGGAGCGAAGCAGGGAAGCGGTAGGTCATGCTCAGGCGGTTTCCGACGTTAATGTCCCGCTCGCAGGGTGCTAGCGCTTCGCGGGCTGCTGTGCCTGTCAGGCAACGGGCAACGAATGGTTGATCTGTCCCGGCATTCTCTGCGATGGCCAGAACCTCCCCCGCATATCCCGAATCCCTCTTGAAACGATGGAACCGAATGTTCCCCGGGCCGGCCACTGAGCGCGTTTCGATGATCTGCCGGTAAACCGGCTCCAGCCTGTTGCTCATATCGCGCGACATCACCTGTTCCTCGAATGTGAGGAATATGATGTTCCGCGCTCCGTCGACATGATTGAAATCGTTGCGCCGCTCGGGCGTGTATCCCTCAAGCTCGGGCCATGACAGATAGATGTCCAGACGCAGCGTGACGCCATCCATGCGTGCACTCTTGAAGCGGATGGCATTTTCAGGAACCGTCAGAACATTGTTCCGGATCACGATTTCCCGAAGCCTGACCGATTCGGTGTGGCCGGCATTCGAAAGGCTGGCACCATACCAGCGTCCGAAAAGGAAGATGCCGAGAGACAGGACAAGGAGCACAAGGCAGAGCTGGAGCACGCGGATCGCAAGACGATGTCTCCGCGAAGCCGGCTCCGCGCCGGAATCCCCAGTGGTTTCGCCGGTCGCCAGTGTCATCCCCTCGTGCACGCCTCCCGCGGATGGGAGAATCATCATCAAGTTTCTGAATATCAATGAAACCTTGGCTCTACATGGTAAAGGGACAGTAAATCTCTGCCGCAGGAGCTTCCTGAAGAATGGAGACCGGGAGCGTTTTCCTGAAGCCGCTATTCTGCTTTGGAGCGGGATGCTGCAGAGTACGACTTGTTCGAACTGGAGTGGACTATGCCGATTTACGCACTGGCGGGCGAAAGCCCCGTTTTCGAAGACAGGGAAACCAACTGGATCGCGCCGGATGCCTCGATTATCGGACGGGTGCGGCTAGGTCGCAACGCCGGTATCTGGTTCGGTGCCGTCTTGCGTGGTGATAATGAGCCCATCGAGATCGGAGAAAACACCAATATTCAGGAGCATTCGGTGCTGCACACGGATATGGGCTTCCCGCTGCGCATCGGGCGCGGATGCACGATTGGCCACCGGGCGATCCTGCATGGCTGCACAATCGGCGAAAACAGCCTGATCGGCATGGGCGCGATTGTCCTCAATGGAGCCGAGATCGGCAGGAACTGCCTCATAGGCGCGGGTGCACTCGTAACAGAGAACAAGAAAATCCCCGACAATTCGCTCGTCGTCGGCTCACCGGCAAAGGTTGTGCGGGAACTGGACGACGAAGCCGTGCGCGCTCTTCAGTGGTCATCCGCTCACTACGTGGAGAACGGCAACCGCTTTCTGAATGAACTGAAGACGCTCTAGGGTCCTGACCCTAGGAGCCCGGAAAAAGGCGGAGCCGACCCATGGGGTGGGCCGGCTCCTGTACCCGGTCGTTGGGGACGGGGAGGTGGGGACTCGACCGGGTGTCCCGGAGCGGACCCGGCTGCGCGGAGGTCAGAAGCGCAGTGTTGTCCGTCGGATGTCAGTCTGTCATGGGCGCGTCCCGTCCATTGCGCCCATGAGTATGGAATGTATCAGCGGCTCGAGGCAACGCTGCCGACAGCGATGGCCCGCCCATCGTTGATGGTGACCCATTTGCCGGAATGAGACGCCGACTGGCGTTTCAGATAGGTGTAGTCCGTATCGGTCCAAACTGAAACACGTGCTTCCAGATTGTCCAGAATATAGTCACCCATGCTGGTGACAACCGTCAGCACCGCATGTCCATCTCCGTTGGGCTGGCGCACGACCGTGATCAGCAGATTGCCGGCCGGTACGCCCGCGCGGATGAGGCGCCGACGCTTCTCAAGGACGTAGTCTTCGCAGTCGCCATAGGCCTGAGGGTAGGACCAGTATTCCTCAACACCCCACATTTCCATGTCGGTGCGCGGCAGAACCGTCGAATTCACAGCGTTGTTGACGTCGATCATAGCCTGCCAGAGCTTCCGCGTGAGCTGCACCGGGCGCGGACGCGCCGTGGTCTGGCGGCACTCCACCGGTTCACGCTGACACAGCTCATAGTGCCCGATAGGCTGACTGGTAAGGCCGCCGATCTTCATGAAATTGGGTGTGGCGAACGCCCCCGTGGTGAACGCCCCCATTGCGATTGCGGCTGCGGCCATGAGCCGTGCGCTTGTTGAAAGCCCCATTGTCTTGTCTCCCCGTTTGACGCGACAATGGCAGAGGGGAATTTATTCTAGGCAAAATTGCACAGTATAAGTCTCGATAAATTCTATCTGTATTTGGAATTAATAAGAATAAAAATCGATCTTGTTTTGATTTTTATTTGAGTAAAGTTTGCTTAAAATTGTAACGAAATTGAAGAAGCGATCCGGAGGCGGAATGAAGAATCTGCGCGCATTGGTGTTCGACCTGGCGGGCATGAAGCCGGCGGACGACTGAATGGCGGCTGCGCGCAATGACGACCCCGGAGCCGCGCGCGTGGTGTGGGCTCAGGACTACCTTTGTTCCCTGGTTATGGGAGCATGGTGAAAGGTGCCAGAAGCGACCTGCCGGCCGGAGAGGCCAGGGATGTGATTGCAGCGGATTTCGAGGTTCTGACCTCGGGCGTTGTCAGACTTCGGCAGCGAGCGAGAATTCTGCTTCCAGAGCCTGACGGTCCTGAATGCTGGCAAATTCGATGGCCACTCCGTCGTCGAAGTGGCGGACCACCTGGCCACGCATTGTGCCAATATGAACCTGGGTGCCCCGTTCAGGCCTGACTTCGCTCTCAATGGCTGCGCCGGAGAGCGAAAGATCGATAATGCGGCAGCGGTATTCGCGGCCGTCCGGCAGACGCAGGACGCTGATCGGATTGCGCGGTGCGATGCGCTCGTGGCGACGATCCTCGGGCAGGTCCAGTTCGTGCTTGTTGGCGAGCCAGGTGAGCTGTGCTGCGAGCTTGTCGCGTTTGCGCTCCGATGCAACCACCGTCATGGCGAAACCGTCGCGGTTGACCCGGATGATTTCACCTTCGATGCGGCCAACATGATCGAGATAGGCGATAACACGTTCACCCTGGCGGCCTGACCGCTGGGCGATCAGGCAGACATCGCCCGGCGACATGTCGGTCACGCGGCACGCGTGTTCGCTGCGGTCTTCCAGCATGAAACGGCCGTAGATCGACACTTTCACGCGCTGAAAACTGCGTCGCTCATCATCCAGTGTGGACCGGTTTATCGCCGCTGACATGGTGGTATGCGCTCTTCGCTGTGGCGGTTCTGATGCCCAGTCGGGCAGCGCTACACTACGCCCAATCGGTTAACAACCGGTAAGAGCAACTATACGTTGCGGCCACCGTCGAAGACCACCAGATGCCGGAAGCGACGGCCCTGACCGGGCTCGATCAGACTGTCGGTAATGGACCGTCGTTCGGGCACCAGTGGCGGGACTTCAACGGCAGGACGGTTTTTCAGGAGAACCGGCTCGCGATCCGCATCGATGAGACGCAGAGACGTCACTTCGCAGTCGACGAGGGCCTCTGCACCCAGCCAGAAGGGCTTTTCGCAGGCCAGAAGCGAACCCATCGCGCGGGGGCTCTCCATCCCACCTTCCAGAGGCAGGAGCAAGAGCTCGAACGACGCCCTGTCGTCTGCTTTGTTTTTTCCGTCGAAGGTAAGAACGACGACGGACTTCATGTCGAAAACGCTGCGTGCGAGTTTTCCGACCACTGTCTGATCGCGGTCCGCCCAAAGCGATGCGAAGGAAAGGCCCTTCAGCTCTTTTCCAAAAGTGGCACACAGCCGGGTGCCGGCGAGGCGGAAGACGGCTTCGCTCCGTGCGTCCTTTTCAAGGATGAACGTATCGGCCAGCAGGGACTTGATCTCTGCAGGTTCAACTTCCGTGCGCCTGGGGGCCGGACGGTTGCCGCGCAACCTGTTCCAATATTGGAACAACGTCACTGAACCATCGTGTCTCATGCCTCTTGGCTCCTTACTTTCGGCCCGGGCCTGTCCCATAGGCGGACAGGTGTGGGCATTTTCAATAGCGACATGTGGATGGCTGCAGGTTGCGTGCCAGAGCGGCCGGGGTTGTTCACCTGCCCGTTTTGTTAAGGTTAAAAAAGGGTTTCAATTGCATGGCCGGCGGGGCGCTGGCAGTGTCTGGCTGTCAGCAAGACCGAATCATTCACAGACGGGCAGGGCCGAAGTTCGGAACAAGAACCGGCAGGGGGGCTCGACAAAGCCGTTCAGGTTGTTTTGCCTGGACGGCTTTTTCTGTCCGGTGGGTCTGCTGGATCGCTCTGCGTCCAACCGCACGCACAAAGGACGATCCAGACTGTTGATGGAGCATCGGAATAGCCCGAAAACCGGATTCCACTTTTCGGTCCGATGCTTTAAGCAAAATCATGGACAGAGATGAAGATCACAAGATTCCGGCGGCGGCAGCCGACAGGGTGGGGCATGGCGGGAATGATGGACGCGAGCCCGTCTTCAATCTGGCGCCGGCGGTTGCGGGCATCGGCCTTGTTTGCATTGCCATCTACGCGGTGGAAGCATTCTGGCTGAATCTGGATCAGCAGCTCTGGCTGATGCTGCATTTCGCTTTCCTGCCAATTCGCTATACGGGGCCGTTTGCACTTGATTTTTCAGCCCTGATCAGCCCGGTCACCTATTCCCTCCTGCATGGAAGCTGGGGACATTTGCTGGTCAACCTGATCTGGCTTGCCGCTTTCGGTTCGCCGCTTGCCAATCGGATCGGCACCATGCGCTTCCTGCTTTTCTGGATTGCGGGCGCTCTCTCAGCGGTCGCGCTTCATTTTGTACTCTATCCGTCGTCAGTGGTTCCCCTGGTCGGGGCGTCCGGCTCCATTTCGGCAATGATGGGGGCTGCGGCGCGTTTTGCCTTCCGTGTGGACCGCCGCGCACCAAAACCGGCTTTCACCGGACCGGTCCTGCCGGTATCGGTGGTCTTGAGATCCCGGATGGTTCTGGTCTTCCTCGGGGTCTGGATGGTTGTAAACCTCGCCACGGGCGTATTCAGCGGCACGACGATCGACGGGCCGCAGATCGCCTGGGAGGCGCATATCGGCGGTTTTCTTCTGGGCTTTTTCGGTGTTCGCGCGTTCGATCGCCGCCATGCCGCGCCGCAATATCCTCAGGACAATTGACGAGCACGCGAGACGGTATTCCACCACTTGCAAAGCACTCGGGCTCGGCGCAACATTGGCTTGTTGCGAGGAGAAGGAGATTGCGATGACGGTAAAGGCCATTCTGGACGCCAAAGGGCGCAATGTCGTCACCATCGCCCCGGATATGAAGCTTGCGGATGCGGCGCAGCTTTTGTCGGAACGCGGTATCGGTGCGGTCGTCGTAACAAAGGCCGATGGCCGGATTGCGGGCATATTGTCGGAGCGCGATATTGTGCGCGTGATCGGCAGGGATGGTGCCAGCGCTCTCGAACAGCCGATCTCCAGGGTGATGACGTCGAAGGTGCAGCGCTGTCATGAACAGAACACCATCAACGAGGTCATGCAGATCATGACCACGGGGCGTTTCCGCCACCTGCCAGTCGAGGAAAACGGCAAGATTGCCGGCATTATCTCCATCGGCGACGTCGTGAAAAAGCGGATTGAGGATGTCGAGCGCGAGGCGGAGGACATCCGCAGCTACATAGCCACCGCCTGAAAGATGAGAGGCTGCCTTCTGGCAGCCTCTCCTAATGCATGTCGCTTTCAAGTGAATTCATTTGAAAGACAACGAACATGCATCATTTGAAAGTGTTTCAGCGTCCTTTCGCGTCTTATAAGACGCGCGGCGCTGTAGTTTAGCGGTTGTCGCCCTGTGAGCGAACCAGTTGCAACCCCCGCCGCGTGATGCGGTAGGGCCCGCCATTGCGCGACTGGATTGCGCGTTTGCGTTTGATTTTTCTGAAGACGATCACGTCGAGGCCGGGGAAATACCAGCCATCGCGCGTGACGCAGTTCAGTTCGATGATCTGGCCGCGGTCATCTTTCTCAATGTCTATGCGACCGCCCTGCGCCAATATGTGCAGGATGCGCTGTTCTGCGCGGGAAATGTCCATGTTTTGAAGTCCTGGAAAAAACCGGTGGCCGAATGGCCACAAAACATCGCCGCGCCATCCTGCGATGGCACGGGGTTTCAAGGTTTTCTCGCCCCGATCCTGTGTTGGTTCAGGTTCGGGGCCTCACCGGGCCTCAAGGCTGATGGACATAAAAACTCCGTTGGTTCGCGGTTTTCATAACGCAAACTTTGGCCGGAATAAAGCGCTCGGCTTGCCACACGGGAGTGTTTGGTCTAGCGAATGCGCATTCATCATAGAACCATCCGACTGCACGGCACCGTGAACCCATGACAATCATCGATACGCGCACGCCCGATCCCAAGCGCTTCATCTCCGGAGCGACCGGCGACTGGGAAATCATCGTCGGCATGGAGATCCATGCTCAGGTTACCTCTGAAGCAAAGCTCTTCTCCGGCGCTTCGACGGCCTTCGGTGCCGAGCCCAATGCCAATGTCTCGCTCGTGGACGCTGCCATGCCCGGCATGCTTCCGGTGATTAACGAAGTGTGCGTGAAGCAGGCAATCCGCACGGGACTGGGTCTCAAGGCGCAGATCAACCTGCGCTCGGTTTTTGACCGCAAGAACTACTTTTACCCGGATCTGCCGCAGGGCTATCAGATTTCACAATTCAAGCAGCCGATCGTGGGCGAGGGTAAGGTGACGGTGTCCGTCGGCCCCGCCAAGGACGGTTCATTCGAGGAAATCGAAGTCGGCATCGAGCGTCTCCATCTGGAGCAGGATGCCGGTAAGTCGATGCATGACCAGCATCCGACCATGTCCTACGTGGATCTTAACCGATCCGGCGTCGCGCTCATGGAAATTGTCTCCAAGCCTGACATCCGTTCGGCCGATGAGGCCAAGGCGTTTCTGACCAAGCTGCGTACGATCCTGCGCTATCTGGGCACCTGTGACGGCAACATGGACGAAGGCTCCATGCGGGCCGACGTGAATGTTTCCGTGCGGCGTCCCGGGGGCGCGTTCGGCACGCGCTGCGAGATCAAGAATGTGAACTCGGTGCGTTTCGTCGGTCAGGCCATCGAATCGGAAGCGCGTCGTCAGATCGCCATTCTGGAGGATGGCGGGTCGATCGATCAGGAAACCCGTCTGTTCGATCCCGCGAAGGGCGAAACGCGTTCCATGCGTTCCAAGGAAGAGGCGCATGACTACCGCTATTTCCCCGATCCGGATCTGGTGCCGCTGGAGTTCGATCAGGCTTATGTGGATGCGCTCGCTGCCGATCTGACGGAACTTCCCGATGAGAAGAAGGCGCGCTTCATCGAAACGTTTGGCCTCTCGGAATACGACGCATCCGTGCTGATTGCGGAAAAGGCCACGGCGGACTTTTTTGAAAAGGTTGCCGAAGGCCGCGACGGCAAGGCTGCCGCCAACTGGGTGATCAATGATCTTCTTGGCGCCTTGAACAGGGCCGGGCAGGGGATCGAAGACACCACAGTAACGCCTGATCAGCTTGGTGCGATCATCGACCTGATCAAGGACGGAACGATATCCGGCAAGATTGCCAAGGATCTGTTCGAGATCGTGTTTGCAGAAGGTGGTGATCCGCGTGTCATCGTCGAAGAACGCGGCATGAAACAGGTCACCGATACCGGTGCCATCGAAAAGGCCGTGGATGAGGTCATCGCCGCCAATCCGGACAAGGTCGAACAGGCCAGGGCCAAGCCGACGCTTGCCGGCTGGTTCGTCGGACAGGTGATGAAGGCCACCGGTGGCAAGGCCAATCCGCAGGCCGTCAATGCGCTTGTGAAGGAAAAGCTCGGGATCGATGCCTGATAGCGAGGAATTCTTCGTCCGTACGGCCGGCGAGCGCGACCTGCCCGCCGTGCGTGCGCTCCTCGTGGAGACGTGGCACGACACCTATGACCCGATCTATGGCCGCGAGCGCGTGGTGGAAATTACCGACACCTGGCATTCTCTGGATGCGCTAAGGGCGCGTCTGAAACGTCCGCATTCAGAATTCGTACTGGCAGACAATGGGCGGTTGATTGGCGGTATGGCGTTTGCAGTGGCCGGGAAAGACGGCAAGGAAATCCATCTTCATCAACTCTATGTGCATCCTGAATGCCAGGGAAAAGGCATCGGAATGGCGCTTTTCGCCGAGATCGCTAAGTGTTTTCCTGAAGCGCGTGAAATCACGCTCGAGGTTGAAGAGGCGAACAGCAGGGCGAGAGCCTTTTACGCCCATCTGGGATTTGAGCAGGTTGGGCGAAGCGGCGATTGCGGTGGTGCGGGTTTCGAGCTGCCGGCGCTCATCTATCGCCGGGGGCTTTGATGGAAACGGGCGCCGAAGGGCCGATGATTCGAATCGCCGAACGACGCGATGTTGAGGCGATTGTCTCGCTCTTCGCTGCGGACGGGGAGGGTGGCCACGGGGACACGACCGATCCGAACGCCGCAGCCGCCTATCTTGCGGCATTCGAGCGCATCAGCCGGAGCCCGAACGACACGCTTTACGTTGCCGAACTCGACGGCGAGGTTGTGGGCACCTTTCAGACGACGCTTATTCCGGGAATGCCGGGGCGTGGCGGGACGAGCTTCCAGATCGAGGCCGTGCAGACCCGCAAAGACATGCGCAGCCGGGGGATTGGCGCGCTGATGATCTCGCACGCCGTCGATGAGGCGAAGGCGGCGGACGCGCGTCTGGTTCAGCTCATGTCAAACGCTGTGCGCGAGCGCGCGCACGGGTTTTATGAGCGGCTTGGCTTCGCAAAAAGCCATGTCGGTTTCAAGATGAAGCTGAAATGACTATGGAGCATTGTCCGGAGGCCTTGCCTTCCGGCGCGGTGGACGCCATAACGCCAATCACGAGCCATCTGTGACGATGACAGCGAGCGACTTGAGGACGCCATGAAGAAGTTTTTGCTTCAGTTTTTCACCTGGTGGAACGGCCAGACGCTGGGCACGCGCTTCCACACATGGCGCAAGGGCACACGCGTCGGTGAAGATGAATTCGGCAATACCTATTATGAAGGCGGCAAGGATTCCGAGGGGCGCACACGCCGCTGGGTGATCTATAACGGCATTTCCGACGCCTCTCTGGTGCCACCCGGCTGGCATGGCTGGCTGCACCACCGCGTTGACGTTGCGCCCGTCAACGAGAATTACACGCCGCGCGAATGGCAGAAGCCCCATCAGCCGAACCTGACAGGCTCGCCGGCTGCCTACCGTCCGCAGGGCTCGATCGCGAACGCGGCCGATCGCCCGCGTGTCACTGGCGATTACGATGCGTGGACGCCTGGCGGCTGAACCTGTTTGCTGATCTCGCCACAATTGCGCATTAGTCGTAAGCTTTATCGTGGGTCGGGCGATTCCGCTGGACTCTCTCAGCGTGACAAGCAAACAGAACGGGTGTCGAGCCATATGAAGTCAGGCCAGAAGAAAAACGCCGGTTTCGGGCTGATCGTGGCATTGGGACTGGCCGTGCTGGCGACTGCGCCGGTCCAGGCCGCCCGGATCAAGCACCCGGTGGCCGAATTTACCGGCATCGACAAGATCACCGGGCGTATCATCTCTTTTGACGTTTATATGGACGAGACGGTTCAGTTCGGTGCGCTGCAGGTCACCCCGCGGGTCTGCTACACTTCGGAAGAGACCGAAGAGCCGCGCACGGATGCTTTCGTGGAAGTGGACGAGATTACCCTGGACCGGGAAATCCGCCGTATCTTTACCGGCTGGATGCTGGCCGAGAGCCCTGGCCTGAACGCGGTCGAGCACGCGGTCTACGATGTGTGGCTGAAGACCTGCAAGGAAGACACCGACGTTCCGCCACCGGAGACCAATTGATCTCGTTCTCCGTTCTTACGGATTGAAGCGTGCCTCGCCGCTTTGCAGTGCTTCCTGCAGGAGCTGCTCATAGCGGTTCCGTGGCACGTCGATTGCGCCGAACTGCTTGAGATGCGGCGTCGTAAACTGTGTGTCGAGAAGCGTGAAGCCGCGCTCACGCAGCCGTTTCACGAGATGAACCAGGCAGATTTTCGAGGCATCGGTGCGGCGTGAGAACATGCTCTCGCCGAAGAAGGCGCGGCCCAGCGTCACGCCGTACAGCCCGCCGACCAATCCCTCATCCGTCCAGGCTTCCACGGTGTGGCAATGGCCGTTCTCGAACAGAAGCCCGTAGGCTTCGCGGATCGGTGCATTGATCCAGGTTTCGGTGCTGTCACGCCGTGCCTCTGCACAACCTTCGATGACGCCGTCAAAGTCCGTGTCGAAAGCGATCCGGAAAGGATTGCGGCGCAGCGTCTTGCTCAGGCTTTTGGGGACGTGAAACGTGTCGAGCGGGATGACGCCGCGCATCTCCGGCCGCACCCAGAACACCTCCGGATCGTCGGCGCTTTCGGCCATCGGGAACACCCCGGTGGCGTAAGCGCGCAAGAGAAGATCCGGAGGAATCCGAAATCCTGGTGCGAAAGGTCGTGCCATCGTGCCCAACCGGCGAGATCGCCGGAAAATCACATGGAGCAGCGAGCCTTAGCTCGTCTTCGCCAGGTAATTCTCCAGCCAGTGAATGTCGTAATCGCCGTTGGCGATGTCGGGATTGCCGACCAGGTCCTGGAACAGCGGCAGCGTGGTCTTGATGCCGTCGACCACAAATTCATCCAGGGCGCGGCGCAGGCGCATCATGCATTCCACCCGGTTGCGGCCATGCACGATCAGCTTGCCGATCAGGCTGTCGTAGTAAGGTGGAATGCGATAGCCGGAATAGACGCCGGAATCGACGCGGATGCCGAGACCGCCGGGCGTGTGGAAGTGCGAGATCGTACCCGGCGAGGGGGTGAAGGTGCGCGGGTCTTCCGCATTGATGCGGCATTCGATGGCGTGGCCCTCGAAGCGCACTTCATCCTGCGTGCAGGAAAGACCGCCGCCCGAGGCAACGCGGATCTGCTCATGCACCAGATCGATACCGGTAATCGCTTCCGTCACCGGATGCTCCACCTGAAGGCGGGTGTTCATCTCGATGAAGTAGAACTCGCCGTTCTCGTAGAGGAACTCGATCGTCCCAGCGCCGGAATAGCCAAGATCGGCAATCGCCTTCGACACGATCTCGCCGATGCGGTTGCGCTGTTCGACGTTAAGGGCGGGGGAGTTCGCCTCTTCCCAGACCTTCTGGTGGCGGCGCTGCAACGAGCAGTCGCGTTCGCCCAGATGAATGGCCTTGCCGGCGCCATCGCCCATGACCTGCACTTCGATGTGACGCGGCTTTTCGAGATACTTCTCGATATAGACCGCGTCATCACCGAAAGCCGCGCCTGCCTCGGAGCGTGCGGTGGAGAGCGCTTCGGCAAGGTCGGCTTCCGTCTTCGCGACCTTCATGCCACGCCCGCCGCCGCCGGCCGATGCCTTGATGAGAACGGGGTAACCGATATCCGCGGCGATCCGCTTGGCTTCCACATCGTCGGTGACGGCGCCATCGGAGCCGGGAACCACCGGAATGCCCAGTTCCTTCACCGTCTTCTTGGCGGTGATCTTGTCGCCCATGATGCGGATGTGGTCGGCTGAAGGACCGATGAAGGTCAGGTTGTGCGCTGCCAGAATCTCCGAGAACTTCGCGTTCTCGGAAAGGAAGCCATAGCCTGGATGAACTGCGTCGGCGCCGGTGATCTCGCAGGCGGCCAGAATCTGATGAATGTTCAGATAGCTGTCGCGCGAGGGCGGCGGCCCGATGCACACGCTTTCGTCGGCAAGGCGCACATGCATCGCGTCCGCGTCGGCTGTTGAATGTACGGCCACGGTCTGGATGCCGAGCTCCTTGGCGGCGCGCAGCACGCGCAGGGCGATTTCGCCGCGATTGGCGATGAGGATTTTGTGAAACATGCGCGCCTGCCCCGGACTACTCGATCACAACCAGCGGCTCACCGAACTCGACCGGCTGCGCATCCTCGAAGAGGATCGCCGTCACGGTGCCGGAGCGGGGCGCGGGGATCTGGTTCATGGTCTTCATCGCTTCGATGATCAGAAGCGTCTGGCCTTCCTTCACGGACTGACCAATCTGGATGAAGGGGCTGGCCCCGGGGGCGGGGGATGCGTAGGCGGTTCCCACCATGGGGGAGGGAACGGCGTTCTTGGAATCGGCAGGGCTCGTTGCCGGCGCTTCGTCCTTCGCCGAGGCTGCGGGAGCAGCCGGCGCAGGCGCCGGGGCAGGTGCGGGCGCGGCGTAAGTCTGCACCGCCGCTGCCGCCTGCTTGGCCACGCGAATTCGCAGGTCGTCCTGCTCGACCTCGATCTCCGTCAGATTGGTGTCGTTCAAGATCGTCGCAAGCTCGCGAATGAGTTGCTGATCGACCCCCGTCTTCTTTGTCGACATATTCTTTGTCCTGCCTTGTTCTCAATCGGGCCGGCTTGCGGCCAGCGCGTCCAGCGCGAGTACATAACCGATTGTGCCCAAACCGCAAATCATCCCTTTTGCGGCCGGAGCAATCATCGAAACGTGGCGAAAGGTCTCGCGTGCGTGAATGTTGGAGATATGCACCTCGATCACCGGCAGCGGGCTGACGGCGCGGATTGCATCATGGAGCGCGATCGACGTGTGCCCATAGGCGCCTGGATTGATGACGATCCCGGCGGCACCTTCACTGGCCTCATGAATCCAGTCAACGAGGTCACCTTCGTGATTGGACTGGCGAAACTCGATGTCCACGCCAAGCGATGCAGCCTTTTCCCGGCAGGATGCTTCGATCCCTTCCAGAGTATCGCCGCCATAGATGCCGGGTTCACGCCTGCCGAGCGCATTCAGGTTGGGCCCGTTCAATATGAAGACTGTTTTCGCCATGAAATTGTCCCCTGACCCCTCGCGGCACGCTCAATACGCTCCTCTATAGAGGGCTTAGACCGTGCCGCAAAGATGGCAAGGGGCTTCTTTGTCTGTCCACAGCGCGCTCACGGCGCCGATCAGTTGCTTTGCGTGCGTGCCTGGTCGATCTTCTCGGCAAGAACGTCCTTGCCCAGTGCGCCGAACACCACTTCATCGCCGATCACATAAGCGGGTGTTCCTGTGACGGCAAGCTGATTCGCCAGATCGTAGGTCTCGGCAAAGATCTTCTGGATCTCCGGATTCTCCATCTCCTTGCGCAGTGCGGCTTCGTCGATGCCTGTTTCGGTTGCGATCTTCATGGCCAGTTCGCCGTCGGCGCGCGTTTCCGCGCCCAGAAGCTTCTGGTGGAAATCGGCGTATTTTTCCGGGGCAATCGCATGAACCGCCATGGAAACCACATGCGCTTCACGCGACTGGGCGGAGAGGATCGGAAATTCCTTGAGCACGAAGCGGACATCGTCGTTTTCCTCGACCAGCGCCTGCATGTCCGCCATGGCGCGCTTGCAGTATCCGCAATTGTAGTCGAAGAACTCCACGACCGTGATGGCTGCGTCGGGATTTCCCACCACGCCGTCGTAAGGGCTGTTGAAAAGCTGCTCTTGTCTGTCCTTCATGACCGCCTGCTGAGCCAGTTTCTGCTCTTCACGCTGCTTCTTCTCCAGCGCGTCCTGGACCTCGAGCAGGATTTCGGGATTGTTGAGCAGGTACTCGCGGACAATCTGCTCCACCTGCGGCTTGCCGAGCGGTGCTGCAGTCTCGGCCTGCGCCCCGCTGCCGAACAATGTGACTGGCGTGAGCAGGGCGGCCGTCGCCGCAAGCACTCGGATATTTCTGGTGAAGGTCATGTCATGTTCCGATTCATCTGATTGGTGGGCGGGTGCGCTCATGGGTGTCGATGGCGCGTCAATGGTTCACGCTAACCCGGTTTCCTGTACTGAATGATGTCCTGGGCACGCAGCCAGCCAGGCGTTCCGCGCTTCATGCGCTTTTGTGCTCTGGTGGCGAAGATTTTTGCATCCTGATAGCGGCCGAGATGAAAATGGCCTTCCGCGGTTGCCAGGTCGGCCGCAGCGATGTCTCCGAGCTGGCCATAGGCCTGCGCGAGATAGCGATAGCCATTGGCAAATTCCGGCTCGCGCGAAAGACCTGTCTGCAATTCGGAGGCGGCTTTTTTCACCAGATCCGGCTTGCCGGTCGCAAGAAGAGCCTGCCCATAGCCCACCTGCAGGAGGCCGGGCGTTCCCGGTGCAAGAGAGAGTGCTCTCGCATAGGCATTGGCCGCTTCTTCGGCACGGCTGGCCTTGATCAGAATGTCACCGCGCAGCTCCTGCAAATAGGCATTGCGCGGCATTTCCGCGATCAGGGCATCGACCTTCTGAAGCGCGGTGCGCGGGTTGCCATTGAGATAGGTGGCGATGGCATCGCCGTAGCGCGCCGGAATGCCGCGCGGATTGCCGCGGAATAGGCGCTGAACGGCCTGCCCACCTTCCATATAGGCGGCGATCTTGGCCCGCATCATGTCGTGACGAAGCTGTAGCTGCGGGGGATCCTTGCGATCGAAGTAGCGGCTCTTGCGGGCGAGCTCTTCCAGATTGGCGATGCGCTCGCGCGGCATCGGATGGCTGATCTGGTAGGGATCCACATTGATGCCGGCCAGCGCCATGCCGCCGGCAAGGCGCTCGAAGGTCTTGAGCATGCCGTTGGCCGACTGGCCCGTTCGATTGAGATAGTCGATCGCCGTGCGGTCTGCTGTTGCTTCTTCGGAGCGCTGGTAGCCGAGCAGGCTGCGCCGGGCCATTTCAGCGCCACCGGCTGCCATGCCCATGCCAGCCGTTGCCAGGCCGCGCGAATCCGAAGCGGCGCCGGCCACACCTGCACCGATGCCGATCAGTGCGGAGACAATCGCCATTGTCTGTGCGCGCTGCAACTGTTGGCGCAGACGTTCCTGATGACCGCCGGCGATATGACCGGCCTCGTGAGCGAGGACGCCAATGACCTCGTTGGGCGTTTCCGCATCCGTCAGTGCGCCGGTGTGAATGAAAATCCGGCGTCCGTCGACAAAGGCGTTGAAGCTGCGATTGTTGACGAGGACGATGTCTATGCCAGACCGGGAGAGGCCCGCCGCTTTCAGGATCGGTTGGGCATATTCCGAGATCAGGGCTTCGATTTCCGCATCGCGCACGACGGTCACTCTGGACTGGGCAAAGGCAGAGGGTGTCGAGGCGACAGTGAGATAGGCCGCAACGAGGAAAAGCGAAATGGTTCGCGTGACAGTCGTGTAAACCATGGTGTTTCTCTCAAGCATCGCGAAAGTGGTAGACGAGCATGAGGGCGATGGAAAGGCAGAACCGCGTGCGATCATGGAGTTTTGATCACCAGCGTCGCCATGCCGCAAAAAAAGAAGCCGGCGCAGAACGCCGGCTTCTCGAGATCAAGTCGTCAGGAGCGTTACTACAGCGCCGCGCGTCTTGTAAGACGCGCAAAGGACGCTGTAACACTTTCAAATGAATTCATTTGAAAGCGACATGCATTAGAAGAAGCTCTTGCGCTGCCACCAGCCGGTTTTGCGCGGCCGGTCGCTTTCTGCAGGCTCTGACGAGGAAACAACCGGTTCGGCTTCTGCAACAGCGCTCTCCTTGACCGGAGCGTCCTTCTCCTCAGCCTTGGCTTTCGCCGTGCTGCGACGTGTGGCGGTCCGGCGCTTCTTCGGCGCAGGAGCGGCGGCCTCTTCAGATGCGACTGCCTCAGTGGCATCTTGTCCGGCAGGCGCTTCCTCTGCAGGCGGCGTCGCGCCATTGGTGGCTTCGGTCTTCTGGCTGTCGTCGGCTGCGGCAGCGGCAGTTTTGCGCGTGCGGCGGCGCGGCTTCTTTGCCGGCTTCTCGTCTGTCGCCGGTTCCTGTGTCGCGTCGCTTGAAGCGTCCTGTAGCGGAGCGTCTTCTGCCGCAGCATCGAGCTTGGCCGAAGTGTCAGCATTCGCCGCCTGAGGCTCTTCATTCCCGCTTTCGGTCTCGGTCTCCTGAGCCTGTGCGTCCTGCGCCTGGTTCTCGCGGCGGTTCTTGCGACCACCCCGTTTGCCGCGGTGACGCTTCCTGCGCTCGCCTTCACCACCCTCCGCAGCCGCTGCCTCGGCAGGTTCTTCGGAAGAAACAGTTTCTTCACCGGTGCCCGCAGCAATGGCATCTGCGTCGATCGAGCCCTGTTCGGTGCTCTCATTCTGATTCTGGTCCGTTGCTGCCTCTCCGCCACCGTTGCGGTTGCGGCCGCCGCGCCGCTTGCGCTTGCGCCGCCGCTTGCGCGGCTCGCCATCCTCACCGTTGGTGGCTTCGTGTGACGGGGCGGCGGTCTCTTCCGGTTCGGCAACGTCGACCGGAGCCGTGGGGGCGGGCTGTTCCATGCCCGACTTGTCGGCAGGCTGCTGCCTGGTGATCGCAAAGTGCTGCGCACCGACCTCGTCGTCCGCTTCCACGGTGATGTTCACACCAAAGCGGTTCTCCATCTCGACGAGATTGGCGCGCTTGTGGTTGAGGAGATAGAGAGCCGTGGGTGTGGGGGTCCGCACAGCGATATTGTTGCGGGAATCTTTGAGGAGATATTCCTCGATGGAGCGAACCACGAAGAGAGCCACGGAGGAATCGGAGCGGATATGCCCGGTGCCGCCGCAATGGGGGCAGGGCTGCATCGTGCTCTCAAGAACGCTTGCGCGAATGCGCTGGCGGGACATTTCCAGAAGGCCGAAATGCGAGATGCGGCCCACCTGGATGCGCGCACGGTCGTTCTTCAGGCATTCCTTGAGGCGCTTTTCCACCGCACGGTTGTTGCGGTTTTCCTCCATGTCGATGAAATCGATGACGATCAGACCTGCAAGGTCGCGCAGGCGCAACTGGCGCGCGACCTCTTCTGCCGCTTCCAGATTGGTCTGGAGCGCGGTGTCTTCGATGGAATGTTCTTTCGTGGAGCGGCCGGAGTTGACGTCGATTGCAACCAGCGCCTCGGTCTGGTTGATGATGATGTAGCCGCCGGATTTCAGCGTTACCTGTGGCTGCAGCATCCGGTCGAGCTGTGCTTCGATACCGTTGCCGGCAAAGATCGGCGTAACCTCGCGATAGGGCTGCACGACCTTTGCGTGGCTCGGCATGAGCATGCGCATGAAGTCCTTGGCTTCGCGATAGCCTTCCTCGCCTGCCACAAGGACTTCGCCGATATCCTTGTTGTAGAGGTCGCGCACGGATCGCTTGATCAGGCTGCCTTCCTCGTAAACGAGGGCAGGCGCGGTCGATTCAAGCGTGAGGGAGCGCACCTTCTCCCACAGACGCATCAGATAATCGTAATCGCGCTTGACCTCCGCCTTGGTGCGATTAGCACCCGCGGTGCGCAGGATGACCCCCATGCCCTGTGGCACATCAAGCTGCTTCACGACGTCCTTGAGGCGTTTGCGGTCCTGGACGTTCGTGATCTTGCGCGAAATGCCGCCGCCGCGTGCCGTGTTCGGCATCAGGACCGAATAGCGTCCGGCGAGCGACAGATAGGTGGTAAGTGCTGCGCCCTTGTTGCCGCGCTCTTCCTTTACGACCTGAACCAGAAGTATCTGGCGGCGCTTGATGACTTCCTGGATCTTGTAGTTCTTGCGGGCGGCACGGCGCGGGGGCTGAGCCTCCTCCAGCGCGTCGTCGGCTCCAACGGTATCGACATTGTCGTCCTCGTCGTCGCCATTGCCGTCATCTCCATTGCTGTCGTCTCTGGAGCGGTTGCGGCGGGAGCGCCTTCCGCGCGGCTCTTCTGAAACCACATCGCCGGCTGCATCCGCAGCCATCGCCGCGGACTTTTCCCCGCCCTCGGTTTCGGAAGCGTCTTCGTCATCGGAGGGCTCTTCGGAGAGGGTTTCGCCATTCTCCTCGTCGGCAGCGACATCGTCCTGTTTCGCTGACTTCTTCCGGGTGCTGGCACGGCGGCGCTTGCGCCCGCCCTTCTGGGCCTGGCGCTGCTCGCCTTCTTCCTCGTCTTCGTCCGCCTTGGCTTCCGCCGCCTCGGCCTCGATGAGTGCCTGACGGTCGGCTACAGGGATCTGATAGTAGTCGGGATGGATCTCGCTGAATGCGAGAAAGCCGTGCCTGTTTCCACCATACTCGACGAAAGCCGCCTGAAGTGAAGGTTCAACGCGTGTTACACGCGCCAGATAGATGTTTCCGCGAAGCTGTTTCTTATCCTGAGATTCGAAATCGAATTCTTCGATGCGATTACCGCGAAGGACGACGACCCTTGTTTCCTCCGGATGGGAGGCGTCTATTAGCATTTTGTTCGGCATAAATTCTTGTCTCCCCGGCAGGGAACGATTGTCGGGCTGGACTCCACGCGTGTCGCCGCAAGCCAGTGTGACAATCTGTGCCGGATAATCTGAGGTTCGTCGGCGTTGAAGGCCGCGCGAAATTGGGCCGGAACACCGATTTCGCGGTGCATTTTAATCCGGATCTATTTCCAATCGCGCCTGAAGCCATTCCATCGCCCGGCAGAACCGTTTCAACCAAGGCCCGGTTTTACGGGCCAGCTTTTGCTCATAGCGAGCCGGCGCGGACGTTTCTTAAGGTCCGGCCGTTTCCAACGTCAGAGCCCTCATGTCTGGAGAACGCCCTGAAAAATTCCTTCTGAATCACCGCCCGTTCCGGTTTGCGGCAGCGGAAAAGATTTGCCCCGTTGCTCATCGCCGTTTGTCAGCAGGGACTCAAACCAGGCACGCGTATCGCGATGATTCATAGATGCTTTTATGATTTGACAGTTGTATTGGCAACCCTGATTTCCATTGACGGGTTGCGTGGCAGGTCGATGCGGAACCCGGCGCGTATTTGCTCAATCGATCTGGAAAGCGCATAAAAAATGCCGGTTTCCCGGCGATTCGAGAGCAAAATTGCCATCTTTGTCCGTAGGGAATCGGTGTCGATTCGATAAAAATTCGCACAATGCATCGCAGAGAGACGGTTTTGCACAGACCAGCACTTTTGTTTTCGGTTGTTCTTGCGGCGATCCTTCTCGTCTTCAACAACGCTTTAGGTGCTGATTCCGCGCTGAAGGCACATGATTACAAGATGGCGGGCGATGCGCAGTACACGCGCATCGTCGTCCATTTCGACCGCAAACCCGACTTTCGATGGTTTCTGCTGCGCGACCCCAGCCGGCTGGTGATCGATCTCCCATCGACGGACTTTTCGTTCGATCCGCTTGAGCTGCGTCCGCGCGGGCTCGTGGCCGCGGTTCAGTACGGTGCTGTCGATGCGCAGCGGGCGCGGCTCGTCTTCAGGGCGGTCGGGCCGTTCTCCGTCGAAAAGGCCGAAGTGAAGGAGAACGAGACTTCGGACGGGTTTCGCCTGATCATCGAACTGCGGGCAAGCTCGACCGAGGCGTTCGATGCGGCATTGCGTGCGAGCATGCTGAAACCGGGGACGGAAGCCCGACTGGAGGCCCCGTCTCATACGCAGGATCGATTCACTGTCGCGCTCGACCCGGGGCATGGCGGCGCTGATGGTGGCGCGCGTGGCGTGAACGGCACGGTTGAAAAGCAGATCACGCTTCTGTTTTCACTGGAACTCGCCAGGAAACTCGAGGAAACGGGGCTCTATCGGGTCGTTCTGACGCGGGAAGACGACCGGTTTCTGCGGCTCGATGAGCGGGTGCGGATCGCCCGGGAAAAAGGCGCCGACCTGTTCGTCTCCGTACACGCTGACGCGATCGCAATTCGCAGCGTGCGCGGGGCGACCGTTTATACGGTGTCCGACAAGGCTTCGGACGCCGAGGCTGCTGCCACGGCTGCACGCGAAAACCTCTCCGACGAGATCGCAGGCAAGGTGCCTGAAGAAGAGCAGGATGAAGTCGAAGACATTCTGGTCGATCTCATCCGGCGCGAAACGCATGCGTTTTCCATACGCTTTGCGCGCACGCTGATCGGCAAACTGTCGGATACGGTACAATTGGTGAAGAACCCGCACCGATATGCGGGATTCCGCGTCCTGCGAGCGCCCGACATTCCGTCGGTTCTTCTGGAGCTTGGCTATCTGTCGAACCCGAAGGACGAGGCTCAGCTTCGGGATCCGGCATGGCGCGCAGCCACGATGGATGCGATCATAGAGGCGGTGGGTTATTTCGCGAAGGCCAATGGCGGGGCTCGCGGATGATGCCGAGACGTTGCAAGTCTGCAACGCTGGCATGGATTAATGCGGCTGGAGGTATTGCCATGCCTGCCGCCGTATTTTGCCCACAAGACTAAGGCAGTAAGGAAAAACGCAGGATTTTCCAGAAGCCCCGGGTGTTCCGGGCGGAAGATCGTGACAAAAAGTGGTACTATAGAATCGCTAACAACGAAGATGGGCGGACTGCGTTGCGGTGACGAGGCACCATTTCGTCATTCCTCTTTGTGATGCGGACAGAACTTGAAAGGCGGCCCCGGCGATCCCTGACATTGACAGGGCAAAGCTATGTCGGGGTGTAAATTGGAGCGGGCATGGTACGTCTCATCGGGTATTTCTTTGGCGTGGGCATCGTGCTGGCGCTGCTGGTGGCAGCGGGCATTGCACTTTATGTCGGCGATCTGACTAAAGATCTTCCCGACTATGAGGTTCTGGCGAAGTATGAGCCGCCGGTGACCACCCGTGTTCACGCCGCCGACGGCGCACTGATGGCGGAGTTTGCGCGCGAGCGCCGGCTTTATCTGCCCATTCAGGCGGTGCCTGACCGTGTCAAGGCGGCCTTCCTTTCGGCTGAAGACAAGAACTTCTACAATCATCCGGGCGTTGACGTGACCGGTCTTGCACGAGCCGTGGTCACCAATATCCAGAATCTTGGTTCCGGTCGCCGCCCGGTGGGCGCATCAACCATCACGCAGCAGGTCGCCAAGAACTTCCTTCTGACGTCGGACCAGACGATGCAGCGCAAGATCAAGGAGATGGTGCTCTCCTTCCGCATCGAGCAGGCCTATTCCAAGGATCGCATTCTCGAACTCTATCTGAATGAGATCTTTTTCGGTCTTGGCTCCTATGGCATCGCGGGTGCTGCGCTGACCTATTTCGACAAGTCGGTCAATGAACTGACGCTTGCCGAAGCGGCCTATCTCGCCGCTTTGCCCAAGGGTCCGTCGAATTATCATCCATTCCGGTACACGGAACGCGCCATAGAACGCCGCAACTGGGTGATCGACCAGATGGTCGCCAATGGCTATGCCACGGCAGAAGAGGGCGAGAAGGCCAAGGCGACCGGGCTTAATGTGTCTCCGCGTCGCCGTGGAACCTATCTCTTTGCCGGCGAGTATTTCACCGAAGAGGTCCGCCGCGACATCATCTCCCGCTATGGTGAGGACGCGCTTTACGAAGGCGGGCTTTCCGTTCGCACGACACTCGACCCGCAATTGCAGCTTTATGCCCGCAAGGCGCTGCAGAATGGTCTGCTTCGTTACGATACGCTGCGCGGCTATCGCGGACCGGTCACGCAGATCGACATTTCCGGAGACTGGGGTGTTCCGCTCGGCGAAGTCGATGCCCTCAGCGACGTGCCGGAATGGCAACTTGCCGTCGTTCTGGGGACTGAAGACGACAAGATTTCCATCGGCATCAAACCGGAACGTGTTGTCTCCGGTGCGCTTTCGGAAGAACGCGAGACAGGAACCATTGCGCTCGACGACATGAAATGGGCCATGCGCCATGTGGTCGATGGCAAGCGGGTCAAGGCGAACAGGCAGTCGGACGTGCTGAAGCCCGGTGACGTGATTTTCGTCGAGAAGAAACCGGATACGGAGCGGGCGTGGGAGTTGCGTCAGGTTCCCGAGATCGAGGGCGCTCTGGTGGCCATGGACCCGCATACGGGACGCGTCCTGGCGATGGTTGGCGGTTTCTCCTATGCCGATTCCCAGTTCAACCGCGCAACGCAGGCCTATCGCCAGCCCGGTTCGGCCTTCAAGCCCATCGTTTATGCCGCTGCGCTCGACAATGGCTATACGCCGGCGTCGGTTGTGCTTGATGCGCCGATCTCCATTCAGGTGGGCAATGATGTCTGGGAGCCGAAAAATTACGGCGGCAAGTCGGCTGGGCCCTCGACACTGCGTGCGGGCATCGAGCGCTCGCGCAACCTGATGACGGTTCGTCTGGCCAAGGATATGGGCATGCAGCTCGTGGCCGACTATGCGGAGCATTTTGGCCTTTACGACAAGATGCTTCCCGTGTTGGCCATGTCGCTGGGCTCCGGTGAAACGACGGTCATGCGCATGGTTTCAGCCTATGCGGTTATGGCGAATGGCGGAAAACAGATCGTGCCTTCTCTGGTCGACCGCATTCAGGATCGCTACGGCAAGACTGTCTACAAGCATGACCGCCGCGAATGCGTCGGCTGTGTTGCGAGCGAGTGGACGGGGCAGGATGAACCGGAGATCATCAACGATCGTGATCAGGTTCTCGATCCCATGACCGCTTATCAGATCACCTCGATGATGCAGGGCGTGGTGTCGCGCGGCACCGCCGTCACCGTTTCAGAGCTGGGCCGCCCGATTGCCGGCAAGACCGGCACGACGAACGACGAAAAGGATGCATGGTTCGTCGGTTATACACCCGACCTCGTGGTCGGGGTGTTCATGGGCTACGATACACCGCGTCCGATGGGGCGTGGCTCCACGGGTGGTGGCCTGGCCGCTCCGATCTTCAAGGAATTCATGGCGAACGCCCTGAAGGATATGCGCCCTGTGGATTTTCAGGTGCCTGAAGGCATGAACGTCATTCCCATTGATCGCAAGACGGGGATGCGCGCCCAGGCAGGACAGCCGGGCGTCATCATGGAAGCCTTCAAGCCGGGCACGGGGCCGGCCGACAGCTACTGGGTCATCGGCATGGAGGACCTGGAAGGCGCGGGCGGTCCCCGGGTGATTTCTCCCCAGGCCAACCGTGCGGTCAATTCGGGCGCCGGCGGCCTCTACTGACAATGTCGACCGATTATAGGCGTGTCCGCTTTACACAGGCGGGCACGCTCCATATGGTCCGACGCGATTCAGGACACCGTTCCTGAAAAATCCAACAAAACCGAGGTGTGGATCTGCAATGCGTGCGGAAACCGAAAATCTTGTCGACGAAATCAAGCAGGCCATAAGCCTGCTGAGGAGGCATCTTTGACTGGGATGAAGCGGTAAAGAGGCTCGAATATCTGAATTCCCGCGCCGAGGAGGCTGATCTGTGGAACGATCCGCAGGAGGCCCAGAAGCTGATGCGCGAGCGCCAGATGCTCGAAGAGAACATCACCGGTGTCCGCAACCTGTCACAGGCGCTTGAGGACAATGTCGGGCTCATCGAACTTGGAGAGGAAGAGGGTGACACCTCGGTTGTCTCGGAGGCCGAAGCCGCGCTGAAGGGGCTCAACGATGAGATCGCGGCCCGTCAGGTCGAAATGCTCCTTTCCGGTGAGGCTGACGGCAACGACACCTATCTTGAAATTCATGCCGGCGCTGGCGGTACCGAGAGCCAGGACTGGGCGCAAATGCTTCTGCGCATGTACACGCGCTGGGCCGAGCGCCGCGGCATGAAGGTTGACGTGATGGAAGTCCATGACGGCGAAGAGGCGGGCATCAAGTCTGCCACGCTGCTGATCAAGGGGCGCAATGCCTATGGCTGGCTTAAAACGGAATCGGGCGTGCATCGCCTCGTGCGTATTTCGCCATATGACAGCAATGCGCGGCGGCACACTTCCTTTGCCAGTGCCTGGATTTACCCGGTCATCGACGACACGATCGATATCGACATTCCCGATTCCGAGGTTCGCATCGATACCTATCGCGCGTCGGGCGCGGGCGGTCAGCACGTCAACACGACCGACTCTGCAGTCCGCATCACGCACATTCCAAGCGGTATCGTCGTTCAGTGTCAGAAAGAACGCTCACAGCACAAGAACCGGGCGACCGCCTGGGACATGCTGCGGGCGCGTCTTTATGAGGAAGAACTGAAGAAGCGCGAAGACGCGGCAAATGCGACCGAAGCATCCAAGACCGACATCGGCTGGGGGCACCAGATCCGTTCCTACGTACTGCAGCCCTATCAGTTGGTGAAGGATCTGCGCACGGGCGTGGAAAGCACCAGCCCTCAGGATGTTCTGGACGGCAAGCTCGACGCGTTTATGGAAGCCGCTCTGTCGCAGCGTGTGCATGGCAGCGATGGTGCGGAGGTCGAGGACCTGGCGTAGATCGCCGTGCGTCCATCCGGACGCACAAAGGACGATCTAGACTGTTGATGGAGCATCGGAATAACCCGAAAACCGGATTCCACTTTTCGGTCCGATGCTCTGATGCATGTCGCTTTCAAATGAATTCATTTGAAAGACAACGAACATGCATCATTTGAAAGTGTTACAGCGTCCTTTGCGCGTCTTATAAGACGCGCGGCGCTGTAGCCGGTCTGTCGACAAAACAGGACAATACGGGCGGACGCATGGCGTTCGCCCGTTTTCACGTTCAGGAATCGCTTTCGAGATATTTGGCGATCTTTCGTCCCGCCGTGATGAAGCGGGACGGATTGATGGCTGCGCCGGATCTGCGCACTTCATAATGAAGGTGCGGACCTGTGGAGCGGCCGCTGGAGCCTACCTTGCCCACCTTCGTGCCGACATCCACTTTGTCCCCGGTCTTTACGAGAATCTTGCTCATGTGAGCGTAGCGCGTCGTCAGGCCGTTTCCGTGGTCGATTTCCACCATGCGTCCATAGCCGCCGTTCCAGCCTGCCTTGACGACGGTTCCAGCGCCGGTCGCGTGGATTGGGGCGCCACGGCGGGCGCGGAAGTCGATTCCCGAGTGATGTGCCAGGCGACCGAGAAACGGATCCTTTCGTGCACCAAACCGGCTTGTTATCGGTGCACCAGGTGACGGGCTCGCCAGCGGGAGCCGCTTTGCCTTTGTCTTCACCTCGTTCAGATGGGACAGTGCTTCATCCAGTTCCCGTACCTGATCCTCAAAGACAAGGGCCGAGGTGGCGGCGAGAAGCGGACCACCAACGTTCTGCTCCCTGTCATCTTCAGGAATGGTCAGGCCAACATCTTCCAGGGTACCGGCGATGGCGTCGGCAGTCTGATAGGCGTCTTCGGCGAGCAGCCTCACGCTGTCGATCTGGTCTGTTTCAATGGATTCCAGCGCGCGATTGAGCTTCACAAACAGATAGTCCGCCTTGTCGGCTGCTGACAATTGTCCACTCTGCTGGGATGTCTGGGCGCGCAGCGGCCAGGGAACCGTGTCTCTGGCCGAAGGGGCAAACGAGGCGACAGCGATGCTTCCGGTTTTTGTCGGGTCAAGCAGATGGTCGGTTTCAGCCTTGATCTGGGGCCTGGGGGCGGGCACGGGCGCATTCTCGGGAAGCAGTTCGGCGCCCGCTCGATTGAGCACCGGAGCGAGGCGGCTTTGCCGTTTGGTCAACTGGTCCTGCCGGGCAAGCAGTTCGCCGACCTTTTCCTGCATGAACTGCTGATCGAGGAGCTGCCGGCTGGTAACTCGATCGAGCTGTGCACGCAGGGCGGAGATTCGATCTTCGTAGGCCTGCTGAAGGCGTGCCTGACGGGCGACGGTCGCACCGATCAGATCGTCGCGGAGCACAAGATAGGAAGTGGCGAGAAGATAACCGATGGCAAGCGCTGCAACGGCTGAACCCACCATTGCAGCAACCCAGGGCCGCACGGTGAAGTGCCGTATCTTGTCGCCCCGTGCGATGATGATCGTATGGGGTTCCTTGCGTTTACCAAAAACCGCGGATTGCTGTGGGCGCATCGAGAATCGAACTTATGTTCAAGGGACCAAATTCGATGTCGATTACACTTGATTAGGGTTAACAAAGCTTTTCGGACGCTGGCGGGTGTGGTGCCAAATGCGGTCCGGCAAGCTTATTGCCAACGGCATTTGCGGGCTTTCGTCATAACAGGCGCGGGATAGGGCCTGCGCCTATTCACCGTTCTGCTTGAGCGCTTTGACGGCGTCGAGCACCGCCTGCGCATGGCCCGGCACTTTCACCTTGCGCCACGTCTCGGCGATGCGGCCGTCCGGGCCAATCAGGAAGGTGGAGCGCTCGACACCCATATATTTGCGCCCATACATGCTTTTCTCGACCCAAACGCCATAGGCCTGGAGCGTCTCCTTGTCCTGGTCGGACACGAGGCTGATTGTGAGAGCGTGCTTGTTCTTGAACTTGTCATGGCTTTTGGGGCTATCGGGAGACATCCCGAGCAAAACCGTATCCAGAGCATCGAATTCGGGTTTGAGGGCGGTAAAATCGATTGCCTCGGCGGTGCAGCCGCTGGTGTCGTCTTTCGGGTAAAAGAAGAGAACCACGGTCTTCCCGCGAAAATCCGACAGTCTGATTTCGCCGCCGCCATCACCAGGCAGTGAAAAATCCGGAGCTTCGCTTCCTTTGACGGGTTCTGTCATTTTCTTTCCCCTGTTTGTGGATAGCCGATGGAAGGGAGAGATATAATGATGTCGGTGGATTCGTCCATGGCTGCTGAGTGTCGACGGGAACGGTTTTGGATCAGGAAGGTGCTCCTCACAGAAAGGTCAGGTTCAAGCGCGGCGAGATAGCGGCTCTGGAAACGTATCCGTCTACCCATGACAGGGCTCGCCGGGTTTTGAGACGCTCGGTCATGTGGCTATGGCTAAGGCGGTGCGTTGGCGGTCTTTTCGTCATGATCGCGCTTCTCGTTTCCCTTGGCGTGGCCATTCAACTCATCGGAACAGGCTCCTTCGGCCAGGATCGATTGCGTTCGGCTGCCCAGAAAGCCCTGACAGCACTGGCGGGGTACGAAGTCGAAGCGACCATGGGGAGCCTCCGGATCGTTCTGAGTGATCGCAGCCTGATCGCGCTCGAAATTCGCGATGTTGGTCTGACAAAGGCTGAAACCGGTGAAACGCTGATCGACGCGGACACGCTGCATTTCGGTTTCAGGCTGCTGCCCCTGCTCAGGGGCCAGGTGCAGGTGGGCAGCGCTGAGATCACCGGCGCTCGTGTGCAACTGGCCAGTCTCTCCTCGCGCCCCGAGGAGGTGGCCGCGGTCGCCCGCTGGAAGAAGCCTGTCGATCCCCGCGTCATCGAGAAGGATGTCTTCGATGGCCTGCGACGCGTCTACGCGCTGACCGAACGTACGGGAACGCGCTATCTTCGTCTGCGCGACGTGGTGGTCGTTGTGGATGAAACCACCCAGCGCAGCCTCGCCATCGATGTCAATGCTTCGATGACACCTTCCGGCAAACTGGACTTCAAGAGCAGTGTTACTTTTGACGACCGCGACATTGAACTTTCTGGAACCGCTTTGCGACCCGCGCGTGAGGGGCCGATCAAGTCGCTCGATATCGAGATCGCAGCGCCAAAGCCATCGCTCCTGGAAGCCGCGCGCACGGTTTCGGGGCAGACGCGGCGCAAGGGTGGTCTTCTCGAAGCGGTGCGCATTTCACTCAGCGGTGGAGAGACCGAAAGCGGCAAGGGAAGGCTGCAATTTGAACTGGCCCTGGAGGAGGCGCCCTTCGATCTTGGCGAAGACGGTGTATTGACAGCGACAGGGCGCATTCGCGCCGCTGTTGAAAACGATACGGGGATGGTTGTCATCAACCGGGCAAGCCTGATCGTCGGTCGCTCGGCTTTCGACTTCACCGGCCGGATTGTTCCGGTAGAAAACCCGGATGCCGGGAGCGCGGTTTATCGTTTCGATCTTGCCAGCGGCAAGTCGACGATCGCGCCGATCGATTCTCCCGAAGCCGCTGTCCCGTTCGTTGCCGGGGCTTCGGGCCGCATCGACACGGGAAGCGGTCGGATCATCGGCGATACGATCCGTATAGCCACAACGTCGGGGGTGATCACCGCAAGCGCTGCCGTGACCCTTGCGGCGGGCAAGACGCCGGGCCTTTCGCTTGCCGTTTACACCAAGGGCATGCCGACACATGAGGTGAAGCAGTTCTGGCCGTGGTTTGCCGCTTCCGGCGCGCGGGAATGGGTGCTGGAAAACCTGTTCGGCGGGCGGGTTGTTGAAGGCAATCTGCGCCTGCGGGTTCCACCGGGGCGTTTCGGCAATGGCAAGCCGCTGGACAATGAAGAGGTCAGCGGAGCCTTCGAGGTTGCAGATGCACGGTTCGACATCGCCGGCCGGATCCCGCCGGTGCGTGATGCCGTCGGCCGTATCGCCTTTCAGGGTGCAGATATCGACATCGGTATCGAAGCAGGGACGGTGTTCATGCCGAGCGGGCGCAAGGTTGCGGCGAGCAAAGGATCGCTCAGGGTTCGCAATGCACATGTCAAGCCACGCATAGGCAAACTGGAGATTGACGTCGCCGGAAAGGCACCGGCGATCATCGAACTCGCATCTTACGAACCGATCGACGTTTCGGACAGGATCGATCTTGCGCCTCAAGATGTGACAGGAGATGTCACAGGTCATGTGAAGGCAGATATTCCTCTGAGCGACGGAATACCGCGCGAAGACCTCGGCTGGCAGGCGACGCTCGAATACGAAAATCTCTCGATCTCAAAACCCTTTGACGGGCAGATGGTCGCCGATGCGAGTGGTGTCCTGATGGTAGAGCCGGGAAGGGCGGACATATCCGCTTCGGCAACCCTCAACGGCATTCCGGCACGGCTGGAACTCGTGGAGCCTTTCGGTGATACCGGAGTAGAGCGGTCGCGCAGGATTCAGCTGACGCTGGACGACAAGCTGCGAGACAAAGTGGTTCCGGGGCTCAGCGAGATTCTGTCTGGCCCAATGACAGTCGACTATTCCGAGCGCGACGACGGCCGCAAGGCGCTGACCGTCAAGCTCGACAAGGCGCGTCTGACGCTGCCATGGATCAACTGGAGCAAGGGCGCGGGCATTCCGGCGACGGCATCCTTCGTTCTCGATGAAAAGCCGTCCTCGATGACACTGACGGATTTCAAGCTGTCCGGTGAAACGTTTTCGGCTGAAGGACGTCTCAGCATCGCCGGTGGGAAGCTCTCCAGCGCACGTTTTGAAAGAGCGCGACTTAATCGCGGTGACGATTTCTCGGTTTCGATCGATCGTTCGGACAGGAATTTCGCGGTGACCGTTCGCGGTGCTGCGCTGGATGGCCGGTCTTTGATCAAGCACTATCTCGGGGCGGAACAGAGGGGCGCGGGAGGTGGCGCATCCGAAGCAGGTAGCGCGAATGTGACCCTGGATGCGAAACTTGCGCGTGTGTCCGGCTTCGGCGGGGCAGTGTTGCGGGACGTTTCCCTGAAGTATGCATCGTCGCAGCGTGGACCGGGCCGTCTGGATCTGACTGCCAAAACGGCATCGGGCGGTGCCGTGACGCTGGCGCGGGATGCTAGCGGTATCGCGGCCAATTCCTCCGATGCCGGCGCGGTCATGCGGTTTGTCGATTTCTACGAGAATATGGAAGGGGGGCAGATGGCTGTCTCGCTGAGCGAGGGAAATGGCGGGGTTCTCAGCGGTCGTGTCTCGGCCGAGAACTTCTTCATCGTCGACGAGCCCCGTCTTCGTTCGCTGGTGTCGGCAACCGAGAACAATGGTGAGGTGGATGCCAACAGGATCAGTTTCGAACGTGGCTATGCGACGGTGCTGAAAGGCCCGGGCCGTCTCGAACTGAAGGATGGCGTGCTGCGTGGGCCATTGATCGGCACCACGTTTCAGGGAACCCTGTTTGACGCAAACGACAACATCGCGATCACAGGCACTTTCATGCCGCTTTACGGGCTGAACCGGATCTTTGGCGAGATTCCGGTGTTCGGCGGGTTGCTCGGGAATGGGCGCGACCGCGGTTTGATCGGAATAACCTACCGCCTTTACGGCAAGCTGGCGGAACCGCAGATGGAGGTGAATCCCATCTCGGCCATCGCTCCCGGCATTTTCCGGCAGATTTTCGAGTTTCGATAAAAGAAAGCGTGCGCCATTCGAGCGCACGCCATTTGCGAGAGCGCCGCGCTTCGTGCGCCTCAGACCGGACGCAGAAGCACGTGCTTCTTTTTGCCGAGCGACAGTTTTACCACGCCTTCCTCGGTGAGATCGTCGAGGGTCACGGCCTGCCGGTCATCGCTGACGGGCTGGTCGTTGAGGCGCACTGCGCCACCCTTCACATGCCGGCGCGCCTCGCCATTGGAGGCGGCAAGGCCTGCGGTCACGAAAAGTGCCAGAACGCCGACGCCTTCCTCGAGCGCCGAGCGCTCCACTTCGATGGTCGGCAGGGTCTGCGCCAGAGCGCCTTCCTCAAAAGTCTTGCGCGCCGTCTCTGCAGCCTCTTCCGCCGAGTCGCGGCCGTGCAGCATTGCCGTCACTTCGGTGGCGAGAATTTTCTTCGCCTCGTTGAGCTCGGCTCCCTGCAGTGCCGCAAGGCGCGCGATCTCATCGAGCGGCATCGTCGTGTAGAGCTTGAGGAAACGCTCGACGTCGGCATCTTCGGTGTTGCGCCAGTACTGCCAGAAATCGTAGGCGCCGAGCATATCCGGGTTGAGCCAGACAGCGCCGTCGGCGCTCTTGCCCATCTTCGCGCCCGACGACGTGGTCAGAAGCGGCGAGGTGAGGGCGTAGAGCTGCGGCGTGCCCATGCGGTGGCCGAGATCGATGCCGTTGACGATGTTGCCCCACTGGTCCGAGCCGCCCATCTGCAGACGACAGCCAAGCCGCCTGTTCAGCTCAACGTAATCGTAGGCCTGGAGGATCATGTAGTTGAATTCCAGGAAGGAAAGCGACTGCTCGCGATCGAGGCGCAGTTTCACCGAATCGAACGACAGCATGCGGTTGACCGAGAAGTGGCGACCCACATCGCGCAGGAATTCCAGATAATTGATGTCCAGAAGCCAGTCGGCATTGTTGACCATTAGCGCGTCCTGCGGGCCGTCGCCGAAGGTCAGGTAGTTGGCGAACACTTTCTTGATGCCGGCAATGTTGTCGGCAATCGTCTCCGGCGTCATCAGCTTGCGCGCCTCGTCCTTGAACGAGGGGTCGCCGACCATGCCGGTGCCGCCGCCCATCAGGGCGACAGGCCTGTGGCCGGTCTGCTGCAGCCAGTGCAGCATCATGATCTGGATCAGGCCGCCGGCGTGCAGGCTCGGCGCGGTGGGATCAAAGCCGATATAGGCCGTAACCGTCTCGTTCCGGAACAGTTCATCGAGACCAGCGTCGTCGGAGGTCTGGTGAATGAACCCGCGTTCGCTGAGCGTGCGCAGGAAGTCGGATTTGAAGGCGGTCATGGTCTTTCAGGCTCTTTGGATTCTGGCGGAAGCGAGGCAGTATGACGCATCCGCGCGACGGTCTATTTCAGGCGTTTCGGGCGGGGTTCGGAAAGCTCGCCACGCAGACGGCGGTCCAGATAGTCCGAACACTCTCCGATCAGTTCGTCGACGTGATCGGTATAGAAGTGGTTCACGCCGGGCATGGTTTTCTGGGTGATCGTAATGCCCTTCTGTGACTGCAGCTTGTCAACCAGGCCCTGAACGTCGGCGGGCGGTGCAACTTTGTCGGCATCGCCATGAATGATCAGGCCGGATGACGGGCAGGGGGCCAGGAAGGAGAAGTCGTAGAGATTCGGCTGTGGCGAGATGGACATGAACCCCTCGATCTCGGGGCGGCGCATCAGGAGCTGCATGCCGATCCAGGCACCGAAGGAATAGCCGGCGATCCAGCAATTCTTCGAATCGGGATGCAGCGACTGCACCCAGTCGAGCGCTGCAGCCGCATCCGACAGTTCGCCGGTGCCGTGATCGAAGGCGCCCTGGCTTCGGCCGATGCCACGGAAGTTGAAGCGCAGCGTGGTGAAGCCCCGGCTCTGGAACATGTAGAAGAGATCGTAGACGATCTTGTTGTTCATCGTGCCGCCGAAATGCGGATGTGGGTGGAGGATGAGCGCGATTGGAGCGTTCTTTTCCTTCGACGGCTGATACCGTCCTTCGAGACGTCCGGCAGGCCCGGCAAAAATGACCTCAGGCATGAGTACTCCACATTGGGCATCGCAGCATATCGGGTTACACAGGGAACGATGTTCCTTAACCCTTGACGCGACGCCGACGCCTCCATAGAAGCTAGTTTAGAATTGTTCAAAAATGATGATGCGCAAGCGATCATCATGTCGGCAAGCCGGGTAAATAGGACGGCTCGCCCTGAAAATTCAAGGAAATTACGTCACTGCGGCCAAGTTTGGCCTGGAAGGCGTGAAGCAGACAGCGGATTCGCGGAGAAAAGCGGAAGGTCTATGTCGGCAACCCGGGCATATCTCGACTTCAACGCCAGTGCGCCGCTTCTTGAGCGGGCACGGGTGGCGATGCTTGACGCGCTGTCGATGCCGGCGAATCCCTCGTCGGTTCATACCGAAGGGCGGGAAGCCCGTCGCGTGCTGGAAGACGCACGCACGCACGTTGCCCGACTGGCTGGCGCGCGTCCCGAGCATGTGATCTTTACGTCCGGCGCAACCGAAGCTGCTGCAATGCTGCTCACGCCGCGCTGGAAAATGGGGCGGGCGCCGCTCGGATTTTCGGCGCTTTATGTGAGTGCTTCTGATCATCCCTGTCTTCTGAAGGGTGGCCGGTTTTCACAAAGTGACATCAAGACGATACCGGTGCGACCTGACGGTTTGATTGATCTTGCGGAACTGGAAACCCTCCTTGCTGCGCATGATCGCAATGCCGGTCTGCCGCTGGTTGCCGTGCACGCGGTGAACAATGAAACTGGCATTGTTCAGCCGGTAGAGGAAATTGGGCGTATGGCCAAGGCCCACGGTGCCACCACCGTGTTTGATGCCGTGCAGGCTGCAGGCCGTATTCCTGTAGATGTTTCATCGGGTTACGCTGACTACATCATTCTTTCCTCGCACAAGACCGGCGGGCCCAAGGGGGCTGGCGCCGTGGTTGGAAGTGCCGACCTGATGATGCCGGAGCCGCTGATTCATGGCGGCGGCCAGGAAAAAGGGCATCGCGGGGGCACTGAAAATCTCGCTGCCATCGCCGGTTTTGGCGCTGCTGCTGCCGAGGCGTTTGAAGGGTTGGGGCGCATTGCGGCGCTTTCCACCATGCGGGACCGATTCGAGGCCGCTATTCTGAAGCATGTGCCGGATGCCGTGATCCACGGCCGCGACGTACAGCGGGTCGCCAACACGAGCTTCTTTTCCATTCCCGGCATGAAGGCCGAGACTGCACAGATCGCGTTCGACCTCGGCGGCGTTGCGCTGTCGGCGGGCTCGGCCTGTTCCTCCGGCCGGGTCGGTCCCAGCCATGTGCTGCAGGCCATGGGGCAGGGCGACGAAGCAAGTGCATTGAGGGTTTCCATCGGACACGCGACGAGCGAACAGGATTTGGCGCTGTTCGACGCGGCTCTGGCCGGTATTGCGAAGCGGCGAAAGAATGCCGCGGGGACTGGGATTCAGGCCGCGTAGTGTGGTCGAAAGGAAAAAATCGATGGTGAAGAGAATAAAAATGGAGAAAAAGACACATATTTAATATGTGACCGGATGAAACGTCCGCTCCGAAGCACTACATCAGGTTTGCCACAAGGCAATCAGGGTGTGCACAATTTGAAGACGGCCGGGCCTTGACCCCGGCATGGATGGAGAACGCATATGCCTGCCGTGCAGGAGACGATTGATCAGGTCCGCATGATCGATGTGGACCAGTATAAATATGGTTTCGAGACCCTCATTGAAAGCGATCTGGCTCCCAAGGGCCTGAACGAGGACATCATCCGCTTCATCTCGGCCAAGAAGGAAGAGCCGGAATGGATGACGGAGTGGCGGTTGAACGCCTTCAAGCGCTGGCAGGCCATGGAAGAGCCGAGCTGGGCGCGCGTCAGCTATCCCAAGATCGACTTTCAGGATCTGCACTACTACGCAGCGCCAAAGAACCAGACCGGCCCGAAGTCACTTGACGAAGTCGACCCGGAATTGCTCAAGACTTACGAAAAGCTCGGTATCCCTTTGAGGGAGCAGGAAATTCTTGCCGGTGTGCGCAAACAGGGCGAGCCAAGCGAGCTGGACGATAGCCCGAGCGACAATGTCTACAGCTCCGGGCGCGTTGCGGTCGATGCGGTGTTCGATTCGGTTTCGGTCGTGACCACGTTCAAGGAAGAACTCGCCAAGGCCGGCGTGATCTTCTGCTCGATCTCCGAGGCGATCCGAGAGCACCCTGAACTGATCCAGAAGTATCTGGGCTCGGTCGTTCCGGTGTCTGACAATTTCTATGCTGCGCTGAACTCCGCCGTCTTTACCGATGGCTCCTTCGTTTATGTGCCGAAGGGCGTGCGCTGCCCGATGGAATTATCGACCTATTTCCGCATCAATGAGCGCAACACCGGCCAGTTCGAGCGCACGCTGATCATCGCGGAAGAGGGCGCCTATGTGTCCTATCTGGAAGGCTGCACCGCGCCGCAGCGCGACGAGAACCAGCTGCATGCCGCCGTGGTCGAGCTGATCGCGCTGGACGATGCGGAGATCAAGTACTCCACCGTCCAGAACTGGTACCCGGGCGATTCCGAGGGCAAGGGCGGCATCTACAATTTCGTCACCAAGCGCGGCGATTGCCGGGGCAACAATTCCAAGATTTCCTGGACCCAGGTCGAGACCGGTTCGGCGATCACCTGGAAGTACCCGTCCTGCATCCTCCGTGGCGACAACAGCCGCGGCGAGTTCTACTCGATTGCCGTCTCCAACGGCCATCAGCAGATCGATTCCGGCACCAAGATGCTGCATCTGGGCAAGAACACGTCGAGCCGCATCATCTCCAAGGGCATCTCCGCCGGCAAGTCGCAGAACACCTATCGTGGAAAGGTTTCGGCGCACCGCAAGGCGGCCAACGCCCGTAATTTTACCCAGTGCGACAGCCTGCTGATCGGCAATGACTGCGGCGCGCACACGGTGCCCTATATCGAAGCGAAGAACGCCACTGCGCAGTTCGAGCACGAGGCGACCACGTCGAAGATTTCCGAGGACCAGCTGTTTTACGTCATGCAGCGCGGCATTCCCGAGGAAGAGGCCATCGCGCTCATCGTCAACGGCTTCGTCAAGGACGTCATCCAGGAACTGCCGATGGAGTTCGCCGTCGAGGCGCAGAAGCTCATCGGTATTTCGCTTGAAGGTTCAGTCGGTTGAGGCCGGCGCATTTGTTTGGAAAAAATCATGCTTGAAATCAAAAATCTGCACGCCCGCATCGCCGAGGATGGCACGGAGATCATTCGTGGCCTCAACCTGACCGTAAAAGCCGGCGAAGTGGCCGCGATCATGGGGCCGAACGGCTCCGGCAAGTCCACGCTGTCCTACATTCTCGCCGGTCGTGACGACTATGAGGTGACCGAGGGCGAGATCCTCTACAATGGCGAGTCCATTCTGGAGATGGATCCGGCCGAGCGCGCCGCCGCCGGCATTTTCCTCGCCTTCCAGTACCCGCTGGAGATTCCGGGCGTTGCCACGATGGAGTTCCTCAAGACCGCCATCAACGCGCAGCGCAAGGCGCGCGGCGAGGAAGAGTTGAAGATCCCCGAGATGTTGAAGCGCGTTCGCGCTGCCGCCGACGAGCTCGACATGAGCATGGACATGCTCAAGCGTCCGCTCAATGTCGGTTTTTCCGGCGGCGAGAAGAAGCGGGCCGAAATCCTGCAGATGAAGCTTCTGGAGCCAAAACTCTGCGTTCTGGACGAGACCGATTCCGGCCTCGACATCGATGCGCTGAAGATCGTCGCCGATGGCGTGAACGCCCTGCGTTCTCCGGATCGCGCCGTGCTGGTGATCACCCACTACCAGCGTCTTCTCGACTACATCGTTCCCGACACGGTTCACGTTCTGTACCGCGGCCAGGTCATCAAGTCTGGCGACAAGGATCTGGCGCTTGAGCTGGAGAAGAACGGTTACGCCGGCGTCATCGACGCAGCCGCTTGAGGTGACGAGATGAACCTTCATGCTCAAAACACGCTGACGGAGGCCGAAACGGCGCTGGTCAACGGCTATTCCAGCCGTTTTTCCGACCTGCCCGGCGATGCCGAGGTCACCGTCTGTCGCGATGAGGCGCTCGAGCTTCTCAAGCAGGGCCTGCCCACGCGCCGCGTCGAAGCCTGGCATTACACCGATCTGCGCAGGCTTCTTTCCATCGTTCCGGATTTCAAGCCGGTGGCCAATGCCGAGGCGGTTTCGCCGCTGATCGAGAATGCACTCGTCCTGCCGGTGCTGAATGGCGCTGCGCATGGTCGCGATGCCGGGCCCGAGGGCCTGACCATCGCCACACTGGCCGACAAGCTGCAGGAAGGCGCGCTGCCTGCCGAATGGCTGACGGCTTCCGACCGGTTCGACGCCGTCGGCGCGATCAATGCAGCTTTCGTTTCGGATGGCTACTGGCTCGACATCGCGGAAGGTGCGGAACTTGACCGACCGGTCGAGCTTCAGAACATCCACGCGGGCGGCCAGGTGCATGGCCGTTTCGTGGTCAATGCGGCAGCCGGTTCAAAGGCGACCATCATCGAGCGCCAGACCGGTGCCGGTGATGCGCTTGCATCGTCCGTCACGCATCTGGACGTTGGCGACGGCGCGAATGTGCTGTGGATCCTGCTTCAGGAGCAGCCGGACGATGCGGCCTATCTTGGCCAGTTTACGGCTTCGCTTGGCAAGGATTCGAGCCTCACACTCTTCATCATGAACGGCGGCGGCAAGCTGGTTCGCCAGGAAGTGAAGGTTGTGGCGCGCGGCGAAGGCTCCGAGTTCAGGCTTCGCGGCGTGAACCTGCTTGGCGGTGAGACCCATTGCGACGTGACCATGGTGCTTGATCACCTGGCACCCGACACGGTCTCCACCGAGACGTTCCGCAATGTCGTGACGGGCAAGGCCAATGGCGTGTTTCAGGGGCAGATCCGCGTTGCGAAGGACGCTCAGAAGACCGACGCCAAGATGGCCTGCAACACGCTGTTGCTGACCGATGAAGGCGGGTTCTCTTCGAAGCCGGAACTCGAGATCTTCGCCGACGATGTGGCCTGCGGCCATGGCGCGACGGTGACCGATATCGAATACGAGCATCTCTTCTACATGATGGCGCGCGGCATCGACGAGAAGACGGCACGTGGTCTGCTGGTCAAGGCCTTCGTGGCCGAGGTCATCGAGGAGCTCGAGGATGAAACCGTGATCGAGGCGCTGGAGGCCAGACTGGTCGACTGGTTTGCCACGCACGGCTAGAGCGCCGTACGTCCATTCGGACGCACAATGGACGCTCTATCCTATTGGAGCTTCGCATCGTGCTTTCCGAAAATCGATTTCGATTTTCGGGCCGATGCGATAATCCCAAACCACTCACGCCCGCCTTTCTGAGCGAAGGGCGGGCACGCGGGGTTTCGAAATGGACCATAAGGTCGACACTATGCGTTATGACGTTGAAGCCGTTCGTCGGGATTTCCCCATCCTGACACGAGAGGTTTATGGCAAGCCACTCGTCTATCTCGACAATGGCGCGTCGGCGCAGAAACCGCAGGCGGTGATCGATGCGATCACGCACGCTTACAGCAATGAATACGCCAATGTTCATCGCGGCCTGCATTTTCTCTCGAACGCCGCCACGGATGCCTATGAAAAGGCGCGTGAAACGGTCCGGCGCTTCCTGAATGCGGAAAGCACCGATCAGATCATTTTCACCAAGTCGGCCACCGAGGCGATCAACACTGTCGCCTATGGCCATGCGATGCCCAATATCGGCGAGGGCGATGAGATCGCTCTGTCGATCATGGAGCATCACTCAAACATCGTGCCCTGGCATTTCCTGCGCGAGCGCCATGGCGCGAAGCTCGCCTGGATTCCGGTCGATGAGGAAGGGGTGCTCACGGTCGAGGCGTTCGAGAAGACGCTGACCGACCGCACGAAGCTCGTCGCCATCACGCATATGTCGAATGTGCTTGGCACCGTCACGCCGCTCAAGGAGATCATAAGGATCGCCCATGAGCGCGGGATTCCGGTTCTGGTCGATGGCAGCCAGGGCGCTGTCCACCTGCCGGTCGACGTGCAGGCGCTCGACTGCGATTTCTATGTCTGCACCGGGCACAAGCTCTACGGTCCGTCGGGCATTGGCGTGCTCTATGGCAAGAAGGAGCGCCTTGCAGCCATGCGGCCCTTCCAGGGCGGCGGCGAGATGATCGAGGACGTGACGCTCGACAATGTCACCTACAACGATCCGCCGCACCGTTTCGAAGCCGGTACGCCGCCCATTGTGCAGGCGATCGGGCTTGGCGCGGCGCTGGAGTATATCGAAGGCATTGGCCGCGAGGCGATTGCTGCTTACGAGGCCGATCTGGTGCGCTATGCACATGAGCAGCTTGGCCGCATCAATTCGCTGCGGATTTTCGGCAATGCGCCGGACAAAGGCGCTATCGTGTCCTTCGAGCTCCAGGGCATTCATGCCCATGATGTGTCGATGGTGATCGACCGGTCAGGTGTCGCCGTCAGAGCCGGGACGCATTGCGCCCAGCCGCTCTTGAAACATTTCGGCGTCACCTCCACATGCCGTGCATCGTTCGGCATGTATAATACACGCGAGGAGGTCGACGCCCTCGCTGAAGCGCTTGAGAAAGCGCGGCGTTTTTTCGGGTGAAAAAGATGACTGATACACCGCAGGATACGGACCAGCCTGTCGAGGCTACAGCCCCTCGGGAGAGGGAAGTCAAGACGTCTTCCATTCCGCAGGAAGAGCTTGCACGCCTGACAGACGATATCGTCAGCGCGCTGAAGACGGTCTACGATCCGGAAATCCCGGCTGACATTTATGAACTCGGTCTGATCTACAAGGTCGATATCGAGGATGATCGGTCGGTCAAGATCGACATGACCCTGACGGCGCCCGGTTGCCCTGTGGCAGGCGAGATGCCCGGCTGGGTGCAGAACGCCGTGAGCAGTGTCGAGGGTGTGGGCGATGTCGAGGTGACGATGGTGTTCGATCCGCCGTGGACGCCGGACCGAATGTCGGAAGAAGCGCAGTTCGCTGTCGGGTGGTATTGAATGCTGCTCTTGCAACGCGGCCGAATCCTGCCCATCTTTTGGACATGACCATTCCGCGAGCCTTGCACTCGCTGTGAACGGAGACTTTTATGAGCCGATTTCAAGTGATGACGATGACCGACGCCGCGGCAGATCGCGTGCGTGAAATCGTGTCCGCCCGAGACGGCGCCAGGGGCGTGCGGGTCGGCATCAAGAAGGGCGGCTGCGCGGGTATGGAGTATACGGTCGATCTGGTGACGGAACCTGATCCTAAGGACGACCATGTGGAACATGAGGGCGCGCATGTCTATGTGGCGCCGGAGGCGGCGCTTTTCCTGCTCGGCACCGAACTCGATTTCGAGGTGACGAAGCTGCGCACCGGCTTTACCTTCAAGAATCCCAACCAGACTTCCGCCTGCGGCTGCGGTGAATCCATCGAACTGAAACCTGCAGACCTGAAAGCGCTGGCCGAAGCGCGCGGCACTGCCTGACGGGCGGGCGGTGGACGACGACGCCATACGCGATCTTTTCGCAGGGCTCGGTCCCGTTACCATCCGACGCATGTTCGGCGGGAAGGGAATTTACCATCAGGGAATTGTTTTCGCGTTGCTGGTTGGTGGCGAGATTTTGCTGAAGGCCGACGCGCAGACCGCACCGGCTTTCAAAGCTGCCGGTTCACGGCAATGGGTTCCGGCGGGCCACAGGGGGCGGGGGCCGGTTGCCATGCCCTACTGGAGCATACCTGACCACGCGGTTGACGACCCCGATGAAATGACGCTGTGGGCACACCGTGCGTTCGAGGCGGGGCTGCGAAGCAGGAAGAAATAATCATTCGTGCAAAAAAAAGCCGCTGCGGGAGGACTCCAGCAGCGGCTTTGTTCATTCCGTCATCCGGTTCGGCTTCAGGTCCTGACCGGGATCTTCATGAACGCAGGCACGTCTTCGCCGAAGCCGACAGTGGTGTCTTCCTCGCGCTGATGGCGTCGCTGCTCTTTGCGGGGTTCTGGGCGGAGTTCTGGTTTGTCCTGCTTTGCCTTGCGCTCGGCATTCTCGGACTTGATTTCGTCCTTGCGCGACTTTCTGCCGGAAGGTTTTCTGTCGTCGCCTGCCACGTCCTTCTTGCTGTCGCGTTTTGCTCCGCGTCCGCGCTTGTGTTCGTCGGTTCCGTCTTCTGCCTGGAGCGTCGAGAGATCGCCGTCCAGCCATTCGACATCCTGGCCGATGAGTTTTTCGATCGAGTCCATGTATTTGCGATCCGCCTTGGTAATCAGCGTGAACGCTGCACCCTTGCGGCCCGCGCGGCCGGTACGGCCGATACGGTGCACATAATCGTCGGCATGGGTGGGAATGTCGAAATTGAAAACGTGGCTGACATCGGGGATGTCGAGCCCGCGTGCTGCGACGTCGGATGCGACGAGCAGCTTCAGATTCCCTTTGCGGAAATTTTCCAGCATCGTCATCCGCGCGCGCTGGTCCATGTCTCCATGCAGCGCGCCGGCGTCATATTCGTGACGGACCAGTGAGCGGAACAGCGTCGCCACTTCGCTCTTGCGATTGCAGAAGATGATCGCGTTTTTCAGCGTGTCACCCTGAGAATCGATCAGAGACCGCAGGCGCTCGCGCTTCTCCCAGGGCTTGGAGCCGCATTTGACAAAGCGCTGGGTAATGTTCGTCGCGGTCGTCGCCGGACGCGAAACCTCCACGCGGACCGGTGCCTGAAGAAACTGCTCGGTGAGCTTGGTGATCTCCGGCGGCATGGTGGCCGAGAAGAAGAGGGTCTGCCGCGTGAAGGGAATGAGCTTGCAGATGCGCTCGATGTCGGGGATGAAACCCATGTCGAGCATGCGGTCGGCCTCGTCGATCACGAGGATTTCCACACCGGTCAGAAGAAGTTTTCCCCGCTCAAAATGATCGAGCAGACGCCCTGGCGTCGCGATCAGCACATCGGCGCCGCGCTCCAGCTTCTTTTCCTGCTCGTCGAACGAAACGCCGCCGATCAGAAGCGCGATGTTGAGCCGGTGGTTCTTGCCATATTTGACAAAATTCTCCTCGACCTGCGCAGCGAGCTCCCGTGTCGGCTCCAGGATGAGCGTTCGAGGCATGCGCGCCCTGGCACGTCCGCGCTCCAGTCGCGTGAGCATGGGCAGGACGAAGGACGCTGTCTTTCCGGTCCCCGTCTGGGCAATGCCCAGCACATCCTTGCCGGCCAGGGCATGCGGTATGGCGCCTGCCTGGATCGGTGTGGGCTGCGTGTAGCCCGCATCGGCCACGGCGGAGAGGACCTTTTGGGACAGGCCCAGATCGGAAAATGTCAACGCTTCCTGAGCGGTGTCTTGTTCTTCTGCTGGCACGTTTCGGCTGTCTTTGTGTTTGCGGCATGGTGCCGCCCTGTGAGGCCTTGGAACCCCGAATCCCCCGAGGGCGTACGGCCTGACGCGTGCGATGTCAACAGATCACTTGCCGTAAAGTCAGCTATTGTTCAGTAACGGAACTGCTCGGAAAGGATGCGTTCGTTCCAGGAATGGCTCTCGTCGAACAGAACGGTAACGGTTTCCTCGTGCGATTCGCGGACCGTCACCGACACGACCGACTTGATCTCGGTGTGGTCGGCAACCGCGTTCACCGGCCGTTTTTCAGGTTCGAGGATATCGAAACGCACCGTCGCCTGGTTGGAGAGTAGGGCACCGCGCCATCGGCGCGGACGAAACGGGCTGACGGGGGTAAGCGCAAGCAGGGGCGCGTCCAGCGGCAGAATAGGCCCGTGAGCGGACAGGTTGTAGGCCGTGGAGCCCGCAGGCGTCGCCACCATGACACCATCACAGATCAGCTCTTCCAGGCGTACCTTGTCGTCGATGGCAATGCGGATCTTGGCTGCCTGGTATGACTGACGCAGAAGCGAGACTTCATTGACGGCGAGTGCCCTGACCCTGTTGCCATCGGCATCGATGGCCTCCATCTGCAGCGGGCGCACGGTTTCGGGGATTGCAGCGGCGACGCGCTCACGCAGGCCGCGCTCCCGGTATTCATTCATCAGAAAACCGATTGAGCCGCGATTCATGCCGTAGATGCGCTTTCCCGCACTCATCGTTTCGCGGAGCGTGTGCAGCATGAAACCGTCACCGCCAAGCGCCACGATGACGTCAGCATCCTCGGGCCGTTCCTGGCCATACAGCGCCGACAACCGCTTTGCCGCTTCCTGGGCATCCTCGGTGTCGGCGGAAACGAAGGCGAGGGCCATTGTTTGTTGGGTCATGGCGGTCGGACAGGCCTTGAATTCGCGGCGGGCAGCTATCGGTTAGCATGTGGGCGTTTGCCTGCAAAGGCAAACGAGGTCGCATTCATATGGGGATCGGACATGATCGATGCCAGTTTTGATTTCACTCTTGCGCGGTTTGTGCTAACGGAGCGCCGGATGCCCTTGTAGCTCAGTTGGTAGAGCACCTGATTTGTAATCAGGGGGTCGGCGGTTCGAGTCCGTCCGGGGGCACCATTTTTCACAGACAGTTATCAAACTCTCAGGCCCGATTCCCATCGCGTGGCCGGTGCTTCAAAGGCCGTCGCAGCTTTCCGCGATCTGGGTCTGATTGCTTTCCCGGATGCTCTCTTCCTCGATCACGAAGCGTTCGCTCGTGAGAACGGAATTGCTCGGGAAATCATAGCACACGGTCACAACCGTTTCGGCATCCAACTCTTCTTCCACGCGATAGCGGATGTCGGTGCCGCTGCCTGTCGCCTCCTCCCAGGCGTCGAGCGAACCGAGAAACTCTTCTTTCGTCTGTTCAATGCCTAAGTCGTTCAGGATGATCCGCGCATCGTCAGCAAGGAGATCTGCAAGTGCCTCGCGGTCGGTGGTGCGCAGGGCGTCGAACCATCGGGCGAGAACGGTGCCGTCATCGGCGAGCGATGGTGAAACGGTCAGGGCCATGGCGGCCAGAAGCAGTTGCATCCGGTGCGGTATCATCGGGAAACCCGGTCCAGTGCTGTTGCGTTCGGTTCGGCTGCGGCCATCCTAGAGCATTGGACCGAAAAGTGGAATCCGGTTTTCGGATTGTTCCGATGCTCCATCAATCGTTTAGATCGTCCTTGGTGTGTGCGGATTGACGCACGGCGATCCAGCCGTTTTGGCGCGGTTCCGGAAACCGGTGAACAGCCGGAGCTATTCCGTGTCCGAAATGGTCTTCAGGTGCCGGCAGGCCGTATAGAGGGAGACCGCCGCGGCATTCGACACGTTGAGCGAACGGATTGCGCCCGGCACATCGAGCCGGGCCAGCGCGGATACGGTTTCGCGGGTTTTCTGCCGCAGACCTTTGCCCTCGGCCCCCAGGACCAGAGCGATCCGGTCAGCCTCGAATGTACTTTCAAGGCGCTTCGGTCCATCCGAATCGAGGCCGATCGTCTGGAAGCCTGCCTGCGCAAGTTCCTCGAGCGCCTCGGCGAGGTTACGCACGGTCAGATGATCGATGTGCTCGAGCGCGCCGGAAGCCGCCTTGGCGAGAACACCGGATTCGGCCGGGCTGTGGCGCGCGGTCGTGACCAGCGCGTTGACCCCGAAAGCAACGGCGGAGCGCATGATGGCGCCGACATTGTGCGGATCGGTAACCTGGTCGAGAACGAGGACGAGGGCGGCCCCGTCGAGATCACGCAGTGGCGCGGGCTTGAGCGGCTCCGCCTCAAGCAGCGCGCCCTGATGCACCGCATCGGGGCCAAGGAGACGGTCGATCTCGCGCGGCTCGACGGTTTCCACCGGGAAGGGCAGGGCCGCAACGTCCGTTAGTTCAAGGCGCGTGGCCGCGTTTCGGGTAATGCAGAGGCGCTTGATTCGCCGTTTCGGATTGTCGAGCGCGGCCCGCACCGTGTGCAGCCCGTAAAGGCGGACGATCCCATCCCCTGCGTCGGGCCCGGCAGGGGGCGCATGCCTGCCCGGTTTCTGCTGGGCACGGTCCCTGTGGGCGCGTCTGAGGCGCGCGTAGTGGCTGTCTTTCGGGGTTCGGGAGTTGTGATCGTCGCTCATGGCGTCTCTATAGTCTGGCGGCGGCATTCTGGAAACCGGATTCGCAGGATGCAAGTTTTTCGGCGAAGATTTGCGACAGGCGGTTGACACCGGAGAGCCGCCTCGTCATAAGGCGCATCGCGGAACGGAGCAGGGCGATTTGCCTTTCGAAATTCCGCCACGTCGCTGAAGCTCCGACGGAAACGGAGGGGTGTCCGAGTGGTTAAAGGAGACGGACTGTAAATCCGTTCGCTATGCGTACGCTGGTTCGAATCCAGCCCCCTCCACCACCGTCGATCCGAGCCAGCGAAACGAACCCGGCGGGTATAGCTCAATGGTAGAGCAGCAGCCTTCCAAGCTGAATATGCGGGTTCGATTCCCGCTACCCGCTCCAGCGTTCCACCTTCGGCGTTTCATCCCCGGCGTCTTGTCTCTGTGTTTGTTTGTCGCATTCGGTCGCTTTCGGCTGGCTGGTGCGTTGCACGTGCTGCATGATGCTCTTGCCGGTTTGTCCATAAGGACGAACAAGCGATGGAGCTATTGTCATGCTGATGTCCGAGGTGGGGCTTGCTGAGGCACCGGTCGTTTTGCCGGGAGCGCGTTTCTCCGACACTTTTGACGCAGTTTCGCGAGAGCGGATCGATGCCGGCGTCGCCATGGAGCGCGGGTTCAAGACGGTTCCAGGCTGGGTCGACAGTCTGATGCGTCTGCGCGATCGTCTGGTCGCGCCGTTCGGACTGAAAACGAGGGACGGGACGGCGCGCGCGGACAAGGCGGTGCCGTTTCCCATACTGGAGCATACACCGGAGCGGATCGTCATGGGGACCGATGACAGGCATCTGGATTTCCGCGTGATTCTTGGCGCGAACCCGGTGGAGCGCGGCGGTACGCGTGTCTCCTGCACGACGCTGGTCCGGCCGCGAAATCTGCTCGGGTGGCTCTATCTCTTGGCTGTTCTACCGTTTCACAAGCTGATCGTGGCGGCCACCGTGCGCCGCATCGTGGCCTGAACCCGGTTCTTGGAACCGGGCGGGGGTGGTCTGCTTCAGCACGGGGCCCATAAAGGCGGCTGAAACACCCGATTGCAGGGGCAAATCGGCCTGCCGGGCCGGCCTGGCGGTAAAGGGGCTTGTAATTTATCGACTTTGTCGGTAATCGCCCCGCATCTAAAACCCAAACGCATCCACGGCGCCAAAGGAAGTTGCAATGGCCAAAGGTAAATTTGAGCGTACGAAGCCGCATGTGAACATCGGCACGATTGGTCACGTTGACCACGGCAAGACGTCTTTGACGGCTGCGATCACGAAGTATTTCGGTGAATTCCGCGCTTACGACCAGATCGATGGTGCGCCGGAAGAGAAGGCCCGCGGCATCACCATTTCGACGGCGCATGTGGAATATGAGACGGATGCACGTCACTACGCCCACGTCGACTGCCCCGGCCACGCCGACTATGTGAAGAACATGATCACGGGCGCGGCGCAGATGGACGGCGCGATCCTGGTTGTTTCGGCCGCTGACGGCCCGATGCCGCAGACCCGTGAGCACATCCTGCTCGCTCGTCAGGTTGGCGTTCCGGCCATCGTCGTGTTCCTCAACAAGGTCGACCAGGTCGACGACGAAGAGCTTCTCGAGCTGGTCGAGCTCGAGGTTCGCGAGCTTCTGTCGTCCTACGACTTCCCGGGCGACGACATTCCGATCGTCAAGGGTTCGGCACTGGCCGCTCTCGAAGACTCCAACAAGGAGATCGGCGAGGACGCAATCCGCAAGCTGATGGCCGAGGTCGACGCCTACATCCCGACGCCGGAGCGTCCGGTTGACCAGCCGTTCCTGATGCCGATCGAGGACGTGTTCTCGATTTCGGGTCGCGGCACGGTCGTGACGGGTCGCGTCGAGCGCGGCATCATCAAGGTCGGCGAGGAAGTCGAAATCGTCGGTATCAAGGACACGACGAAGACGACGGTTACCGGCGTTGAGATGTTCCGCAAACTGCTCGATCAGGGTGAGGCCGGCGACAACATCGGTGCTCTGATCCGCGGTGTCGACCGTGAAGGCGTCGAGCGCGGCCAGGTTCTCTGCAAGCCCGGCTCGGTGACGCCGCACACGAAGTTCAAGGCCGAAGCCTACATCCTGACGAAGGAAGAAGGTGGCCGTCATACGCCGTTCTTCACGAACTACCGCCCGCAGTTCTACTTCCGCACGACGGATGTGACGGGCGTGGTTTCGCTGCCGGAAGGCACGGAGATGGTGATGCCTGGCGACAATGTGACGGTCGACGTCGAGCTGATCGTGCCGATCGCCATGGAAGAGAAGCTGCGCTTCGCTATCCGTGAAGGCGGCCGCACCGTCGGTGCCGGCATCGTCGCATCGATCACTGAGTGATCGAGACGGCGTTGCCGAAAGCAACCGACGCGGAGAATGCCAAAACGGGCGCAAGCGCGTTTTGGCGCGGTGCCGGCATCGTCGCATCGATCACGGAGTGATCAGGCGGGAGCCGTTGTCATAAATGACGACGGCGACACCTATGATTTTCAGGCGGGGCGCTGGATACAGCGCCCCGTTTTTTATGCCTGAAGGGTGAGGGGACTGAAGGGTGAGGGACAATGGCGAGAGTGCTTCTTGGCCTGTTGATCGTTTTCGTGATGGCGGGGATGCCGCACGCATCGGCGGCGCGAAACTGTCCCGAGCGCCCGCCGTGCAAGGGGTGCGGCTGTAAGGGCGGTCCCGGATATCGCGCGCCGGATGGGAAGTGCGTGAGTTTCAAGAACATCCATCGAAAGTGCGGCACGCCGCCTGAAAAACGCTGTATCTTCGAGAACGCCCCGGGTGCGGGAGCCAACAAAAGCTGTGCCCTGAAAAGCCAGCGAAAAAAGTGAAGTTTTCGGAGCATCCGGGCAAACTACTTCTTGAACTGAAAATGCGTTTGGGCAATAAGGACGCCGATAGGGGTATAGCTCAGTTGGTAGAGCGGCGGTCTCCAAAACCGCAGGTCGGGGGTTCGAGCCCCTCTGCCCCTGCCAGGACACTGCATTGATGAACCGAACCAGATTGCCTTGGGGCTTCTTGTCGCCACAATATTCCGTTGGGGCTTGCAAGAATCGGACTTCGGTTCTATGTAGGACGAACAGACACGCGGTGCGTGGAGCCGGGAAAGCGGCTTTACGCGCCTTTGTCGTATGGGTGAAATGTGGAAAACGATTCGGTTTTTCAGGTTTCTTCCGGGCTTGGGGCTGGCCTCGCCGGTCTCGTGCATCTCTCCCGATCTGATCGGGGACAATAAATAACCTGGCTTACCAGGCTTTAGAACCAAGAGCGGCATATGGCGTCGAAAACCACGAATCCTTTCACGTTTCTTCAGCAGGTTCGGTCCGAAACCGCGAAAGTAACGTGGCCCTCGCGGCGTGAGACACTGATCTCTACGGTGATGGTCATCGCATTCGCCACGCTGGCGGCGATCTTCTTTTTCGCTGCCGATCAGCTCATGGCCTACGGCATCGAGCTTATCCTTGGCATTGGCGCCTGATCCTGGACGATTGACGGAGTGCGATTGAAATGACTGCGCGTTGGTACATCGTCCACGCCTATTCGAATTTTGAGAAGAAGGTTGCCGAATCCATTGAGGAGCAGGCGCGCCAGAAGGGGCTGACCGACAAGGTCGAGCAGGTTGTTGTTCCGACCGAGAAGGTCGTGGAAGTGCGTCGCGGCCGCAAGGTCGATGCTGAGCGCAAGTTCTTCCCCGGTTACGTTCTCGTCAAGGCGCAACTCACCGATGCCGTCTTCTCGATGATCAAGAATACGCCGAAAGTGACCGGTTTTCTTGGTGACTCCAAGCCGGTGCCGATCACCGAGGCGGAAGCCGAGCGTATCCTGACCCAGGTTCAGGAGGGCGTGGAGCGTCCAAAGCCTTCGGTCACATTCGAGATCGGCGAACAGGTGCGCGTGGCCGACGGTCCGTTCGCCTCGTTTAACGGCTCCGTTCAGGAAGTGGACGAGGAGCGCTCGCGGCTCAAGGTCGAGGTTTCGATTTTCGGACGGGCCGTGCCCGTCGATCTGGAATTCGGTCAGGTCGAAAAGGGCTGACCGTGTTGCCCCTTGAGGGGCTTCGTCGGTGGAAGGGAAGGGCGGCTTAGCCGGCTGCTGATTTCCGGACCACCAAACTGCAGTGCCGGCCCATCCTTCCCGAGGTGGTCGGCGTGAACGACAAGGCAGATGAGATATGGCTAAGAAAGTTGCAGGCCTGCTCAAGCTTCAGGTTCCCGCGGGTTCGGCGACGCCGTCGCCCCCGATCGGTCCTGCGCTTGGTCAGCGCGGCATCAACATCATGGAGTTCTGCAAGGCATTCAATGCGCAGACCCAGGAGATGGAGAAAGGGTCGCCGATTCCGGTCGTCGTGACCTACTACCAGGACAAGTCTTTCACCTTCACGATGAAGACGCCGCCGGTGAGCTACTTCCTCAAGAAGGCGATCAACCTGAAGTCCGGCTCCAAGGAGCCCGGCAAGGTGGTTGCAGGCAAGATTTCCCGCGACAAGGTGCGCGAGATCGCCGAAGCCAAGATGAAGGACCTGAACGCGACCGACGTCGACGCAGCCATGCGCATGGTCGAGGGTTCTGCGCGGTCCATGGGCCTGGAAGTGGAGGGCTGAGGATATGGCGACGAAACTTTCCAAGCGCATCGCGAAGGCCCGTGAAGGCATTGATCGCGATAAGGAATACGCGCTCGACGAGGCCGTTGCGCTCCTGAAGGACCGTGCGACCGCAAAATTTGACGAGACCATCGAAGTGGCGATGAACCTCGGCGTTGATCCGCGCCATGCGGACCAGATGGTTCGTGGCGTTGTCAACCTGCCGAACGGCACGGGCCGTACGGTTCGTGTTGCTGTCTTCGCCAAGGGCGACAAGGCGGATGAAGCCAAGGCAGCCGGTGCCGACATCGTCGGTGCCGAAGATCTGGTTGAGATCGTCCAGAAGGGCGAGATCGAGTTCGATCGCTGCATTGCGACGCCGGACATGATGCCGCTGGTCGGCCGTCTGGGCAAGGTGCTCGGCCCGCGTGGCCTGATGCCGAACCCGAAGGTCGGAACGGTTACCGCTGACGTGACCGCTGCGGTCAAGGCTTCCAAGGGTGGCGCCGTCGAGTTCCGCGTCGAGAAGGCCGGTATCGTGCATGCGGGCGTCGGCAAGGCTTCTTTTGATGCCAAGGCCATTGCCGAGAATGTACGCGCATTTGCAGATGCCGTGATCAAGGCGAAGCCGGCAGGCGCAAAGGGCAACTATGTGAAGAAGGTGGCGATCACCTCGACCATGGGCCCGGGCCTGCGCATCGATGTTGGCAGCCTCTCGGCCGAAGGCTGATGAATTTCGGGGAGGGCGCTTCGGCGCCTTCCCCAGGACTTTCCGGACCTTCGGGTGCGGAAGCCGGAAGGAAACTTCCGGAACATCCTGTCCGAGATTGCAGGCGGTTCGCCTTAATCCCTTTTCGGGGTCTGCATGAGACGGGTGGGACCGGAGATCGGGGCACGCCCCGTTTGAAGGTTCGAACCGTGTTGGCCTTTTGTCCGATGCCGGAATTCCGGCTGGCGAAAGGGGACAGGATCCTCGAGCGTCGCTTGGGTGATCCGAGTTTGCGGATGCCCTGCGGCAAAAGGCAAACCGGCGGATATGTCTTTCGGGACTTTCCGTCAAATGGAGAAGGCAGTGGACAGAGCGGAAAAACGCGAATTCGTCGCGGATCTGAATCAGGTGTTCAGCAACACCGGTTCGGTCGTCGTGGCCCACTATGCCGGTCTGACCGTCGCACAGATGAACGAGCTTCGTTCGAAGATGCGTGGCGCAGGCGGCACAGTCAAGGTTGCGAAAAACCGTCTCGCCAAGATCGCCCTTCAGGGAACCCCGTCCGAAGGCATTCAGGCCCTTTTCGAAGGCCAGACCCTGATTGCCTATTCGGACGATCCGGTTGTCGCTCCAAAGGTCGCCAATGACTTCGCCAAGGGCAATGACAAGCTTGTCATTCTTGGCGGTGCCATGGGTGAGACCGCGCTCGATTCCGATGGTGTGAAGGCTCTTGCCTCGCTGCCGTCGCTGGACGAGCTGAGGGCGAAGCTGGTCGGCATGATTTCTACGCCGGCCACCCGGATCGCTCAGGTTGTCAACGCGCCCGCGGGTCAGCTCGCGCGCGTCTTTGGCGCCTATTCCAAGAAGGACGAGGCGGCGTGATGCCGGTCCTCAAGACCAACAACACAGTTCGAACACAAAAGGAAATGTACAATGGCTGATCTTGCTAAGATCGTTGAAGACCTGTCGAGCCTGACCGTCCTCGAGGCGGCTGAGCTCTCCAAGATGCTTGAAGAGAAGTGGGGCGTCTCCGCTGCTGCTCCGGTGGCTGTTGCTGCTGCTGCAGGCGGTGCTGCTGGTGGCGAAGCTGCTGAAGAGAAGACCGAATTCGACGTCGTTCTCACCGATGCAGGCGCACAGAAGATCAACGTGATCAAGGAAGTCCGCGGCATCACGGGTCTCGGCCTCAAGGAAGCCAAGGACCTCGTTGAGTCCGCTCCGAAGCCGATCAAGGAAGGCGTGTCCAAGGACGAAGCCGAGAAGATCAAGGGTCAGCTCGAAGGCGCTGGCGCTAAAGTTGAGCTGAAGTAATTCAGCGTCCGGTCCGCGTGGATTTCCGATCTGCGCGGACCGGAACACTGAACAAGGAACCGAAACCTCTTTCCTGTGGGCCGCAAGCGGCTTTCAGGAAACGGGTTTTTATCCGTTTGGATTGACCGCCGGGATGGCGGTTCACGTGGTGCATGCAAGCCAGGCAGGGCAAGGAGCGACGATGGCCGAGACCCAAACGTTTAATGGTCGCAGGCGGGTACGCAAGTTCTTCGGAAAGATTCCGGAAGTTGCGGAGATGCCGAACCTTATCGAGGTTCAGAAGGCATCCTATGACCAGTTCCTGATGGTCGAGGAGCCCCAGGGCGGGCGTCCTGACGAGGGGCTGCAGGCGGTGTTCAAATCGGTGTTCCCGATTTCGGACTTCGCCGGAACGGCAATGCTCGAATTCGTGAAGTACGAGTTCGAGGATCCGAAATTCGATGTGGACGAGTGCCGGCAGCGCGATCTTACGTTCGCTGCGCCGCTGAAGGTGACGCTGCGCCTGATCGTCTTTGATGTCGATGAGGATACCGGCGCCAAGTCGATCAAGGACATCAAGGAGCAGGACGTCTATATGGGCGACATGCCGCTCATGACGTCCAACGGCACCTTCATCGTGAACGGCACCGAGCGCGTCATCGTTTCGCAGATGCACCGCTCTCCTGGCGTGTTCTTCGATCACGACAAGGGCAAGTCGCATTCTTCGGGCAAGCTTCTGTTTGCCGCCCGCGTCATTCCCTATCGCGGTTCCTGGCTCGACATCGAGTTCGACGCCAAGGACATCGTGCATGCGCGCATCGACCGCCGCCGCAAGCTGCCGGCGACGTCGCTTCTGATGGCGCTCGGTATGGATGCCGAAGAGATACTGTCCACCTTCTACGATCAGCTCACCTATGTGCGCGACGGTGAAAACTGGCGCGTGCCTTACACGGTCGAACGCTTCAAGGGTCTGAAGGCAACTGCGGACCTGATCGATGCCGACAGCGGCGAAGTTGTCGTCGAGACGGGCAAGAAGATCACTGCGCGTCAGGCAAAGCAGCTTGCTGAAAAGGGCCTGAAAGCGATCCGCGCCACGGAAGACGATCTCTTGGGCAATTACCTTGCAGAAGACATCGTCAATCCCGAGACGGGCGAGATCTTTCTCGAGGCCGGCGACGAGATCGATGAGAAGACGCTGAAGGTTCTGCTCGAGACGGGCGCGACCGAAGTGCATTTCCTCGACATCGACCACGTCAATGTGGGTGGCTACATCCGCAACACGCTGGCTGCCGACAAGAACGAGTCGCGTCAGGACGCGCTGTTCGACATCTACCGCGTGATGCGCCCGGGCGAGCCGCCCACGCTTGAGACCGCGGAGGCGATGTTCCATTCGCTGTTCTTCGATGCCGAGCGCTACGACCTTTCGGCCGTCGGTCGCGTGAAAATGAACATGCGTCTCGAGCTCGATGCGGAAGACACCGTGCGCGTTCTGCGCAAGGAAGACATCGTTGCCGTGGTCAAGACACTGGTCGAGCTGCGCGACGGCAAGGGCGAGATTGACGACATCGACAACCTCGGCAACCGCCGTGTGCGTTCCGTCGGCGAGCTGATGGAAAACCAGTACCGCGTCGGTCTTCTGCGCATGGAGCGCGCGATCAAGGAGCGTATGTCCTCGATCGAGATCGACACGGTCATGCCACAGGACCTGATCAACGCAAAGCCGGCGGCTGCCGCCGTGCGCGAGTTCTTCGGTTCCTCGCAGCTCTCGCAGTTCATGGATCAGACCAACCCGCTCTCCGAGATCACCCACAAGCGTCGCCTTTCGGCGCTTGGACCGGGCGGTCTGACGCGTGAGCGTGCGGGCTTCGAGGTGCGCGACGTGCACCCGACCCACTATGGCCGCATCTGCCCGATTGAGACGCCGGAAGGCCCGAATATCGGTCTGATCAACTCGCTCGCCACCTTTGCCCGCGTGAACAAGTACGGCTTCATCGAAAGCCCGTACCGCAAGATCGTCGATGGCAAGGTCACGCAGGACGTCGTCTATCTTTCGGCCATGGAAGAAGCCAAGCACTATGTTGCCCAGGCCAATGCTTCCATCGGTGAAGACGGCAGCTTCACGGACGAGTTCGTCATCTGCCGCCATGCCGGCGAGGTGATGATGGCGCCGCGCGAGAATGTCGACCTGATGGACGTGTCGCCGAAGCAGCTCGTTTCGGTCGCGGCCGCGCTCATCCCGTTCCTCGAGAACGATGACGCCAACCGCGCACTGATGGGCTCGAACATGCAGCGTCAGGCCGTGCCGCTGGTGCGGGCTGAAGCGCCGTTCGTCGGCACCGGCATGGAGCCGATCGTGGCGCGCGATTCCGGCGCTGCGATCGCCGCACGCCGGACCGGTGTGGTCGATCAGGTGGACGCAACGCGTATCGTTATCCGTGCAACGGAAGACGTCGACGCGTCGCGTTCTGGCGTCGATATCTACCGTCTGATGAAGTTCCAGCGTTCGAACCAGAACACCTGCGTCAACCAGCGTCCGCTGGTGCGCGTGGGCGATCTGATCAACAAGGGCGACATCATCGCCGATGGTCCTTCCACGGATCTTGGTGATCTGGCGCTTGGCCGCAACGTGCTCGTCGCGTTCATGCCGTGGAACGGCTACAACTACGAGGACTCCATCCTTCTGTCCGAGCGCATCGTTCGCGATGACGTCTTCACCTCCATTCACATCGAGGAATTCGAGGTGATGGCGCGTGACACGAAGCTTGGACCGGAAGAAATCACGCGCGACATTCCGAACGTTTCGGAAGAAGCGCTGAAGAACCTCGATGAAGCCGGCATCACCTATATCGGCGCTGAAGTTCAGCCGGGCGATATCCTGGTCGGCAAGATCACACCGAAGGGCGAAAGCCCGATGACGCCGGAAGAAAAGCTTCTGCGCGCCATCTTCGGTGAGAAGGCTTCGGACGTTCGTGACACCTCCATGCGCATGCCGCCTGGCACGTATGGCACGGTCGTGGAAGTGCGCGTCTTCAACCGCCACGGCGTGGAGAAGGACGAGCGCGCCATGGCGATCGAGCGCGAGGAAATCGAGCGTCTCGCAAAGGACCGTGACGACGAGCAGTCGATCCTCGACCGCAACGTCTATGCGCGTCTGGCCGACATGCTGGACGGCAAGCAGGCCATCGCGGGCCCGAAGGGCTTCAAGAAGGGCGGTGCTCTTTCCGCAGAGGTTCTCGACGAGTATCCCCGCTCGCAGTGGTGGCAGTTTGCCGTCGAGGACGAGAAGCAGCAGGAAGCGCTCGAAGCGCTGCGTGCCCAGTATGACGAGTCCAAGAAGGCGCTCGAGCAGCGTTTCATGGACAAGGTCGAGAAGGTGCAGCGCGGCGACGAGATGCCGCCCGGCGTCATGAAGATGGTCAAGGTCTTCGTCGCCGTGAAGCGCAAGATGCAACCCGGCGACAAGATGGCCGGCCGTCACGGCAACAAGGGTGTCGTGTCACGCATCGTTCCGGTCGAAGACATGCCGTTCCTGGAGGATGGCCAGCATGTGGACATCGTGCTCAACCCTCTGGGTGTGCCGAGCCGCATGAATGTCGGCCAGATTCTGGAAACGCATCTCGGCTGGGCCTGCGCGGGCATGGGCCAGCAGATCGGCGAGCTGATCGACAGCTACAAGGAAAATGGCGACATCAAGCCGCTGCGCCAGACGATCGAGGCGGTCATTCCCGAGAACGACCGCAACGAGCCGGTTCGCCAGTATGACGATGAAAGCGTCGTGCGGCTGGGTGAGCAGATGCGTCGCGGCGTGTCCATCGCCACGCCGGTCTTCGACGGTGCGCATGAGGCGGACGTCAATGACATGCTGGCGCAGGCAGGCATGCAGACCAGCGGACAGGTCACGCTCTACGATGGGCGTACGGGTGAGCCGTTCGACCGTCAGGTGACCGTCGGCTACATCTACATGCTGAAGCTGCACCACCTTGTGGACGACAAGATCCACGCCCGTTCGATCGGGCCGTACTCGCTCGTTACCCAGCAGCCGCTGGGCGGCAAGGCGCAGTTCGGTGGCCAGCGCTTTGGTGAGATGGAGGTCTGGGCGCTGGAAGCTTACGGTGCGGCCTACACGCTGCAGGAAATGCTGACCGTGAAGTCGGACGACGTGGCAGGCCGTACCAAGGTCTACGAAGCCATCGTGCGCGGCGACGACACGTTCGAGGCGGGCATTCCGGAGAGCTTCAACGTTCTCGTCAAGGAAATGCGCTCTCTCGGCCTCAATGTGGAGCTGGAAAACTCCCGCATTGACGCGGCCGAGGCCGAGCAGCTGCCCGACGCTGCGGAATAAGCGTTATCGCGTGTCGCAGGAAAACCTGCGGCACGCATCGTCGTTCGCAAGGCAGCATAGCGGCCAAGCATTTGAACCGGTGAGACACGCGGCGGCAGTCTTCACCGAAGTTTAAAAGGGACAAGGCGTCCCGAAAAGGAGATCGGCATGAACCAAGAGGTCATGAATCTTTTCAACCCTCAGGCGCCGGCACAGACTTTCGACTCGATCAGGATTTCTCTGGCCAGCCCCGAGAAGATCCTGTCGTGGTCGTATGGCGAGATCAAAAAGCCCGAGACCATCAACTATCGTACGTTCAAGCCCGAGCGTGACGGTCTCTTCTGCGCACGCATCTTCGGTCCGATCAAGGACTATGAGTGCCTGTGCGGCAAGTACAAGCGCATGAAGTACAAGGGCGTCATCTGCGAGAAGTGTGGCGTTGAAGTCACGCTGTCGCGGGTGCGTCGTGAGCGCATGGGCCACATCGAGCTGGCCGCACCCGTCGCGCATATCTGGTTTTTGAAGTCGCTGCCGTCGCGCATCGGCACGCTGCTCGACATGACCCTGAAGGACATCGAGCGGGTTCTCTATTTCGAGAACTACATCGTGACCGAGCCCGGCCTGACGGCACTCAAGGAGAACCAGCTTCTTTCCGAAGAAGAGTATCTGATCGCGGTCGACGAGTATGGTGAGGACCAGTTCACCGCCATGATCGGCGCCGAGGCGATCCATCACCTGCTTGAATCGATGGACCTCGACACGATTGCGGGTGATCTGCGTTCGGAGCTGGCATCCACCACGTCGGAACTGAAGCAGAAGAAGCTTCTGAAGCGCCTCAAGGTGGTCGAGAACTTCCTTGAGTCGGGCAACCGTCCCGAGTGGATGATCATGAAGATCGTGCCGGTCATCCCGCCGGACCTGCGCCCGCTGGTGCCGCTGGACGGCGGCCGCTTTGCGACGTCCGATCTCAACGACCTCTATCGTCGCGTGATCAACCGCAACAACCGTCTGAAGCGCCTCATCGAGTTGCGCGCACCGGGCATCATCATCCGCAACGAGAAGCGCATGCTTCAGGAGGCCGTCGACGCGCTGTTCGACAATGGCCGCCGCGGCCGTGTCATCACCGGTGCCAACAAGCGTCCGCTGAAGTCGCTCTCCGACATGCTGAAGGGCAAGCAGGGACGCTTCCGCCAGAACCTGCTCGGCAAGCGCGTCGACTATTCGGGCCGTTCGGTGATCGTGACCGGTCCCGAGCTCAAGCTGCACCAGTGCGGTCTGCCGAAGAAGATGGCGCTCGAGCTGTTCAAGCCGTTCATCTACGCGCGTCTCGACGCTAAGGGCTATTCGTCCACCGTCAAGCAGGCAAAGAAGCTGGTCGAGAAGGAAAAGCCGGAAGTCTGGGATATCCTGGACGAGGTTATCCGCGAGCATCCGGTTCTTCTGAACCGCGCGCCGACGCTGCACCGTCTGGGCATCCAGGCGTTCGAGCCGGTGCTGATCGAAGGCAAGGCGATCCAGCTTCACCCGCTGGTCTGTACGGCGTTTAATGCCGACTTCGACGGTGACCAGATGGCCGTTCACGTGCCGCTTTCGCTGGAAGCCCAGCTCGAAGCGCGCGTCCTGATGATGTCGACCAACAACATCCTGCACCCGGCCTCCGGCGCACCGATCATCGTGCCGTCGCAGGACATGGTTCTCGGACTCTACTATCTGTCCATCATGAACCAGAACGAGCCGGGCGAGGGCATGGTCTTTGCCGATATGGGCGAGCTGCACCATGCGCTGGAGAACAAGGTCGTCACGCTGCACACCAAGATCAAGGGCCGTTTCAAGACGGTCGACGCGGAAGGCAATCTCGTTTCGCAGATCCACGAGACGACGCCTGGCCGCATGATCGTTGGCGAGCTCCTGCCGAAGAACCACAATGTGCCCTTCGACATCTGCAACCAGGAACTGACCAAGAAGAACATCTCCAAGATGATCGACACGGTCTATCGTCACTGCGGTCAGAAAGAGACGGTCATTTTCTGTGACCGCGTCATGCAGCTCGGCTTCGGCCATGCCTGCCGCGCCGGCATTTCCTTCGGCAAGGACGACATGGTCATTCCGGACACCAAGGAAAACCTGGTGGCCGAGACCGAGGCGCTCGCCAAGGAATACGAGCAGCAGTACAATGACGGCCTGATCACGCAGGGCGAGAAGTACAACAAGGTCGTCGATGCCTGGGCCAAGTGCTCGGAAAAAGTCGCCGACGAGATGATGAAGCGCATTAAGGCGGTCGAGTTTAACGAAGACGGTCGTCAGAAGCCGATGAACTCGGTCTACATGATGTCGCATTCCGGTGCCCGTGGCTCGCCGGCGCAGATGCGTCAGCTTGCCGGCATGCGCGGCCTGATGGCCCGTCCGGATGGCTCCATCATCGAGACGCCGATCATCTCGAACTTCAAGGAAGGCCTGACCGTGATGGAGTACTTCAACTCCACCCACGGTGCCCGTAAGGGGCTGGCCGACACGGCTCTGAAGACGGCAAACTCGGGTTATCTGACCCGCCGTCTGGTTGACGTGGCTCAGGACTGCATTGTCACCGTGCCCGATTGCGGTACCGACAAGGGCCTGACCATGCAGCCGATCGTCGACGCCGGTCAGGTGGTTGCTTCCATCGGTCAGCGTGTGCTGGGCCGTACCGCGCTTGACGACATCATCAACCCCGCAACCGACGAGGTCATCGTTTCGGCCGGGCGTCTGATTGACGAGCGCGATGTCGAGGCCATTGAAAAGGCCGGTATCCAGTCTGTCCGCATCCGTTCGGCGCTGACCTGTGAAGTCCGCAGCGGTGTCTGCGCGATCTGTTACGGTCGTGACCTTGCGCGTGGTACGCCGGTCAATATCGGCGAGGCCGTTGGTGTCATCGCCGCCCAGTCGATCGGTGAACCGGGTACCCAGCTCACCATGCGTACCTTCCACATGGGCGGTACGGCGCAGGTGGTCGACCAGTCGTTCCTCGAGGCTTCCTTCGAAGGCACGGTCAAGGTCCGCAACCGCAATGTGGTGCGCAACTCCGAAGGCGATCTCGTGGTGATGGGCCGCAACATGGCGGTTCTGATCCTGGACGAGAACGGCGAGGAGCGGGCAAGCCACCGTCTCACCTATGGCTCGCGTCTGTTCATCGACGAGGGCGACAAGGTGAAGCGCGGCCAGCGCATCTCCGAGTGGGATCCCTATACGCGCCCGATGCTGACCGAGGTGGAAGGCACCGTCGCGTTCGAGGATCTGGTCGACGGTGTGTCGGTTCAGGAAACGGCCGACGAATCCACCGGTATCACCAAGCGTGAGGTCATCGACTGGCGGTCGACGCCGCGCGGAACCGACCTGAAGCCGGCGCTGACGGTGCTCGATGCCAAGGGCAAGGTGGCAAAGCTCGCCCGTGGTGGTGATGCGCGCTTCCTGCTGTCGGTGGAGACGGTTCTTTCCGTGGAGCCGGGCTCCAAGGTCAAGCCGGGCGACGTGATTGCCCGTATCCCGACCGAGAGTGCCCGCACCAAGGACATCACTGGTGGTCTGCCGCGCGTTGCGGAACTGTTCGAGGCCCGTCGTCCGAAAGATCACGCCATCATCGCCGAGATCGATGGCACGATCCGCTTCGGTCGGGACTACAAGAACAAGCGCCGCATCGTCATCGAGCCGCATGACGCGACTCTGGAGCCCGCGGAATACCTCATTCCCAAGGGCAAGCCGTTCCATCTTCAGGACGGTGATCAGATCGAGAAGGGCGACTTTATTCTCGACGGCAACCCGGCGCCGCACGACATCCTGGCGATCAAGGGCGTGGAGGCTCTGGCTTCCTACCTGGTCAACGAAATCCAGGAGGTCTACCGGCTGCAGGGCGTGTTGATCAACGACAAGCACATCGAGGTGATCGTTCGCCAGATGCTGCAGAAGATCGAGATCACGGCACAGGGCGACTCGACCTACATTCCGGGCGACCATGTCGACTCGGTCGAGTTCGAGGAGATCAACGAGCGTCTGGTGGAAGAGGGCAAGAAGCCGGCCGAAGGCCAGCCGGTCCTCCTCGGCATCACCAAGGCTTCGCTGCAGACACCGTCCTTCATCTCCGCGGCCTCCTTCCAGGAGACCACACGCGTGCTGACCGAGGCGGCTGTCGCCGGCAAGATCGACACGCTGCAGGGCTTGAAGGAGAACGTCATTGTCGGCCGTCTCATCCCGGCCGGTACGGGTGGCGCCATGAGCCAGGTTCGCCGGATCGCGCGCTCGCGCGACGATCTGATCCTGGACGAGCGGCGCAAGAGCTCGGGCGCCGAGATGGCCGATCCGATGATCGCCGACATGACGACAAGCGCTGCCGAATAATCGGCAGATCGCTTCTCAGAAAAATGCAAGAGCCGGGCCCTGTGCCCGGCTTTTCTTTTGTCGATCCACCGTCATGGTCGCGTGCCTGTCATCCGACTGGATCATGAGGCTTCCGGGGCGTGCATTCCCGCCCGGTTTTTGGAGAAGTTCTCATGTTTACAAAGTTAGTCCTCGCTGCGGCATTGTCCGTTTCGGTGCAGTCTCTCGCCCACGCAGACGCCATGATGAAGCCCGCCTATCTCGGCGAAATCGTTCTTCCCAGCGGCCTCATGATCTCCGGCGTCGAGTTCGGTGGCATATCGGGCCTGGACTATGATGCAGAGGCGGGGGTGTTTTATGCAATTTCGGACGACCGGTCGGAAAAAGCGCCGGCGCGGTTCTATCGGCTGAAGCTTGCGATTGAGGAAGACGGCGTTAAGGGCGTCGATATCATCTCCAGCCATGTGCTGCAGGAGGAGAACGGCGGGCCGTTCGCGCCCAAAACGATCGATCCCGAAGCCATCCGCTTCGACGCTTCGCGCCAGAGCGTGTTCTGGTCGAGTGAACGCGACGTCGCGGGCAATCCAACGCTCTACGAGGCTGGACCGGACGGCGCATTCAAGCGCAGCTTCGCGATCCCTGAAGCCTATCTGCCGGATACTGCCGGCGAACGGGGCATCCGCAACAATCTGGCGTTTGAAGGGCTGACACTTTCAGTCGATGGAGAGACCGTCTGGGTCGCGACCGAGAATGCGCTCGTTCAGGATGGCCCGAAGGCGACGCTCGAAGCAGGCAGCCCGTCGCGCATTCTTGGCTTCAATGTGGAAAGCGTGGAGCCGGTTGCCGAATATGTCTACGAAACTGGTCCGATCCACCAGAAATCCGAAACCGAGCCCTATTACAACGATAACGGTCTGACGGAAATCCTGGAGATCGAGGCCGGCAGGTTTCTTGCGGTCGAGCGTTCCTTTGCACTGGGGACTGGAAACGAGATCAATCTCTATCTCGTCGAAACGGCAGGTGCGAGCGACATTCTCGGCGCGGAAAGCATTGCCGACCGTGATGTCACGCCGGTCAGGAAGGCGCGGGTTCTGAAGATCGGGGAAGGGGATTTCGGGCTCGACGTGGACAACATCGAAGCGGTCTCCTGGGGACCGGATGTCGGCGGCAAACGAACCCTCGTCATGGCCTCCGACAACAACTTCAATCCCAATGGCCAGTTCTCGCAGTTTGTCGTGTTCACGCTGGAACCGGCGCTAAACTAGATCGCCGTGCATCGCATGCGGAATAAGCCCGGCTGACAGCCGGGCTTATTCGGAGACTGCACCATTCGACCATTTCACGGAAACGCCGCTCGGGGCACTCTGCCGTTTTCCTAGTGCGTGTGGATGTCCGGGCGGTCCCTTCTGACTGTGAACGCCGTGGGGGCAGGGCCTAGATTGGTTCGTCAAACGTGACGATCGCGATTTCGCCTTCAAGCGCGCCCTGCCAGGCGGAGAGATGAGGCTCCTCGTCCGGCTCACCCTCCATGTCCCCGATTCGATCAAGCTCAGCCTCGGCATAGCCTTCGCGGGCAAGGGCCTCCAGAGCGAGCCGTACGGCGGTGTCGTCGTCGGGTGCGAGCAGCATGATGTGCACACCTTCGCTTTCCTCGCCCTTTTCGCGCCAGACGCGGCCGGTAATGATGGTGACCGCGCGTTCTTCAGATTCGTTCATCGTTTTTCCTGATTCTTGCCAGACGGCGAATGCCTGTATTGCGAGGCCCGTTTTTCGCATGCGGCCCTGAAAAATGACAGGGGAGCGACGTGGTTTCACTTCGAAAAGCCGCCCGATTGAGCAATATTGTGTCGTTGCGCCTCGCCAGCGCCGTGTCACCGGTGTTTGCGCCAGATAATTGCGCGGGTGGGGTTGACGGTTAACCGACATGCGAGTAATACCCGCTTCGTCCGAGCCGATGTGAGGCTTTTTCTTTCGGGGCGACGCGCCCTGGATCAGGTCTCAAACAGGGTTCGTTTTTGCGAGCGACAGAATTTGCGGCGCATGAAGCGGAAACGCTTCCTCTGCTGTATGTCCGGGCAAGACCGTTAAAGCGGTTTGGCAGCCCGGATTTGTGCATGTACGCAGACTGTTCTTGAAGCGGCCCTCGGGCTTGAGACACGGAATTGTAACAAGGGAAGGTTTGATGCCTACCGTTAACCAGTTGATCCGCAAGCCGCGCATTGCGCCGGTTAAGCGCAATAAGGTTCCGGCCATGCAGGCCAACCCGCAGAAGCGGGGCGTTTGTACGCGCGTCTACACCACGACGCCGAAGAAGCCGAACTCGGCTATGCGTAAGGTGGCGAAGATCCGCCTTGCCAATGGCTTCGAGGTCATCGGTTATATCCCGGGTGAGGGGCATAACCTTCAGGAGCACTCCGTGGTCATGATCCGCGGCGGTCGCGTGAAGGACCTTCCGGGTGTGCGCTACCACATTATCCGTGGTGTGCTCGACACGCAGGGTGTCAAGAACCGCAAGCAGCGTCGTTCCAAGTACGGCGCCAAGCGTCCGAAGTAGGTTTCCCGGCTTCGGCGCTTTGTTTTTGAGCCGGGCCTTCGAAGGTAAGAGACGAAAAACATGTCCCGACGCCATCGCGCAGAAAAGCGAGAAATCAACCCCGATCCGAAATTCGGTGACACGGTTGTAACGAAGTTCATGAACGCCATCATGCTTGATGGCAAAAAGTCCGCTGCGGAGCGTATCGTTTACGGTGCGTTCGAGCAGGTTGAGGACAAGCTGAAGCAGGAGCCTGTTGGCGTGTTCCATCAGGCGCTCGAGAACGTTGCTCCGCACGTTGAGGTTCGTTCCCGCCGTGTTGGTGGTGCGACCTACCAGGTGCCGGTTGATGTTCGTCCCGAGCGTCGCCAGGCGCTGGCCATTCGCTGGCTGATTTCTGCCGCGCGCAAGCGCAACGAGACGACCATGGTCGATCGCCTTTCCGGCGAACTGCTCGATGCAGCCAACAATCGCGGCACTGCCGTCAAGAAGCGCGAAGACACGCACAAGATGGCTGAGGCCAACCGCGCGTTCTCGCACTACCGCTGGTAGCCTTACGGATCGAAGAGGTACACGACGATGTCCCGCGAATATAAGCTCGAAGACTACCGCAACTTCGGTATCATGGCGCATATCGACGCCGGCAAGACGACGACGACCGAGCGCATTCTTTTCTACACCGGCAAGTCCCACAAGATCGGCGAAGTGCACGACGGTGCTGCGACGATGGACTGGATGGAGCAGGAGCAGGAGCGCGGGATCACGATCACGTCTGCTGCCACGACCACCTTCTGGGAAGGTCGTGACGGCAAGAAGCGCCGCTTCAACATCATCGACACGCCCGGACACGTGGACTTCACGATTGAAGTGGAGCGTTCGTTGCGCGTTCTCGACGGTGCGGTTGCGCTGCTCGACGCCAATGCCGGTGTGGAACCTCAGACGGAGACCGTCTGGCGTCAGGCGGACAAGTACAAAGTCCCGCGCATGATCTTCTGTAACAAGATGGACAAGATCGGCGCCGACTTCTACCGTTCGGCGGAGATGGTCAAGACCCGTCTTGGCGCGCAGGCTGTCGTCATGCAGCTCCCCATCGGTGCCGAGAACGATTTTGCCGGCGTTGTCGATCTGATCGAGATGAAGGCGCTGGTGTGGCAGTCCGAGAACCTGGGCGCTGCTTGGGACATCGTCGACATTCCAGCCGATCTTCAGGCGAAAGCCGAGGAGTATCGCGAGGCGCTCGTCGAGGCTGCCGTCGAGATGGACGAAGGCGCGATGGAGCGTTACCTCGAAGGCGAAATGCCCTCGAATGACGAGATCCGCAAGCTCATCCGCAAGGGCACCATCGAGGTCAAGTTCTTCCCGATGTTCTGCGGCTCCGCCTTCAAGAACAAGGGTGTTCAGCCGCTGCTCGACGCCGTTGTGGACTTCCTGCCGTCTCCGGTGGATGTTCCGTCGATCAAGGGCATTGATCCCAAGACCGAGGCAGAGATTGCGCGCAAGTCGTCTGACGAAGAGCCTGTCTCCATGCTCGCCTTCAAGATCATGAACGATCCTTTCGTTGGCTCGCTCACCTTCTGCCGCATCTATTCGGGTGTGCTGAACAAGGGTTCTTCGCTCGCCAACACGGTGAAGGACAAGCGCGAGCGCATCGGCCGCATGCTGCAGATGCACTCCAACTCCCGCTCTGATCTCGAAGTGGCATACGCTGGCGACATCGTCGCCCTGGCCGGCCTCAAGGAGACCACCACGGGCGACACGCTTTGCGATCCGACCAAGCCGGTCATTCTCGAGCGCATGGAGTTTCCGGATCCGGTGATCCAGATCGCCATCGAGCCTAAGACCAAGGGCGACCAGGAGAAGATGGGCCTCGCGCTCAACCGTCTGGCAGCCGAGGATCCGTCCTTCCGCGTCAAGTCGGACGAGGAATCCGGCCAGACCATCATCGCCGGCATGGGCGAGCTTCACCTCGACATCATCGTCGACCGTCTGAAGCGCGAGTTCAAGGTCGAGGCCAATGTCGGCGCGCCGCAGGTTGCTTATCGTGAGACGATCACCCGCGAAGCGGAGATCGACTACACCCACAAGAAGCAGTCCGGTGGTTCGGGCCAGTTCGCCCGCGTCAAGATCGTGTTCGCGCCGAACACCGAGAGCGAGGAGTTCGAGTTCGAATCCAAGATCGTCGGCGGTTCGGTTCCGAAGGAATACATTCCCGGCGTCCAGAAGGGCATCGAGAGCGTTCTCTCCTCCGGTCCGGTTGCGGGCTTCCCGATGCTCGGCGTGAAGGCCACGCTGATCGACGGCGCCTATCACGACGTCGACTCTTCGGTTCTCGCCTTCGAAATCGCCGCTCGTGCGGCATTCCGTGAAGGCGCCCAGAAGGCCGGTGCCCAGCTCCTTGAGCCGATCATGAAGGTCGAGGTTGTGACGCCGGAAGAGTATGTGGGCAGCATCATCGGTGACCTGAACGGGCGTCGTGGCCAGATTCAGGGCCAGGAAGCACGCGGCATTGCCACGGTGATCAACGCCATGGTGCCGCTGGCCAACATGTTCAAATACGTCGACACGCTGCGTTCGATGTCGCAGGGCCGCGCCCAGTACACGATGCAGTTTGATCACTACGAGCCGGTCCCCAGCGCTGTGGCGCAGGAGATCCAGAAGAAATACGCGTAATCCGCTCAGATACGTTCGCTACGGATTATCGAGAGTTGAAAGAGCCCGAACGGGCACAAGGAATGGAGAGCTCACATGGCCAAAGGTAAATTTGAGCGTACGAAGCCGCATGTGAACATCGGCACGATTGGTCACGTTGACCACGGCAAGACGTCTTTGACGGCTGCGATCACGAAGTATTTCGGTGAATTCCGCGCTTACGACCAGATCGATGGTGCGCCGGAAGAGAAGGCCCGCGGCATCACCATTTCGACGGCGCATGTGGAATATGAGACGGAAGCCCGTCACTACGCCCACGTCGACTGCCCCGGCCACGCCGACTATGTGAAGAACATGATCACGGGTGCGGCGCAGATGGACGGCGCGATCCTGGTTGTTTCGGCAGCCGACGGCCCGATGCCGCAGACGCGCGAGCACATCCTGCTTGCCCGCCAGGTTGGTGTTCCGGCCATCGTGGTGTTTTTGAACAAGGTCGACCAGGTCGACGACGAAGAGCTTCTCGAGCTGGTCGAGCTCGAGGTTCGCGAGCTTCTGTCGTCCTACGACTTCCCGGGCGACGACATTCCGATCGTCAAGGGTTCGGCACTGGCCGCTCTCGAAGACTCCAACAAGGAGATCGGCGAGGACGCAATCCGCAAGCTGATGGCCGAGGTCGACGCCTACATCCCGACGCCGGAGCGTCCGGTTGACCAGCCGTTCCTGATGCCGATCGAGGACGTGTTCTCGATCTCGGGTCGCGGTACGGTCGTGACGGGTCGCGTCGAGCGCGGCATCATCAAGGTCGGCGAGGAAATCGAAATCGTCGGTATTCGTCCGACGACGAAGACGACCTGCACGGGCGTTGAGATGTTCCGCAAGCTGCTCGATCAGGGCCAGGCTGGCGACAATATCGGCGCGCTCCTGCGCGGTGTCGAGCGTGAGGGTGTCGAGCGCGGTCAGGTTCTGGCCAAGCCGGGTTCGGTGACGCCGCACACGAAGTTCAAGGCAGAAGCCTACATCCTGACGAAGGAAGAGGGCGGTCGTCATACGCCGTTCTTCACGAACTACCGCCCGCAGTTCTACTTCCGCACGACGGATGTGACGGGCATCGTTCACCTTCCGGAAGGCACGGAGATGGTGATGCCTGGCGACAATGTGACGGTCGACGTCGAGCTGATCGTGCCGATCGCCATGGAAGAGAAGCTTCGCTTCGCTATCCGTGAAGGCGGCCGCACCGTCGGTGCCGGCATCGTCGCATCGATCACTGAGTAAGAACGGCAACCTTCCGGCGCGGCGCGGTTACCCGCGTCGCAGCGGAACAAGGAAGTGACACATGAACGGACAGAATATCCGTATCCGCCTCAAGGCGTTTGATCATCGCGTTCTTGATGCCTCGACGCGGGAAATCGTGTCTACGGCGAAACGCACGGGCGCGAACGTGCGCGGCCCGGTGCCGCTGCCCACGCGCATCGAGAAATTTACTGTGAACCGGTCTCCTCACATCGACAAGAAGAGCCGCGAGCAGTTCGAGATGCGCACCCACAAGCGGCTGCTCGACATTGTCGATCCGACGCCGCAGACGGTTGATGCGCTGATGAAGCTCGACCTCGCTGCCGGTGTGGATGTCGAGATCAAGCTCTAGGGCGCAAGACAAGAAGTCAGGAACCCGAGCCTCTACCCGTGACAGCGGGCGAGGGGCTGGGAACCCCGAAAGGAAATCGAACCGATGCGTTCAGGTGTTATCGCACAAAAAATCGGTATGACACGCGTCTACAACGAAGCGGGCGAGCATGTGCCCGTGACGGTTCTGCGCATGGAGAACTGTCAGGTCGTTGCGCAGCGTACCGAGGAGAAGAACGGCTACACGGCTGTTCAGCTTGGCGTTGGACTGGCCAAGGTGAAGAACACGTCGAAAGCGCTGCGCGGCCATTTCGCGACCGCTTCCGTCGAGCCGAAGGCCAAGGTGGCCGAATTTCGTGTGTCGCCCGACAATCTTCTGGATGTCGGCGCTGAGATCACGGTCGAGCATTTCGTCCCCGGCCAGAAGGTCGACGTGACGGGCACCTCGATCGGTAAGGGCTTCCAGGGTGTCATGAAGCGCCACAATTTCGGTGGCGGGCGCGCAACCCATGGTAACTCGGTCTCGCACCGCTCGCATGGTTCGACCGGTCAGCGCCAGGACCCCGGCAAGGTGTTCAAGGGCAAGAAGATGGCCGGCCACATGGGCGCGCACCGCGTGACCACGCAGAACCTGGAGATCGTGTCTACGGATACCGAGCGCGGCCTGATCCTGGTTCGCGGCGCGGTTCCCGGTTCCAAGGGCGCCTGGATCACGGTTCGTGATGCCGTCAAGGCTCCGCTGCCAGACAACGTGCCGATGCCGGCCGCTATCCGTAGCAATGGCGCTGCAAAGGCTGAAGAAGCTGCCGCCACCGAGGGGGCTGAATAATGGACATTAAAGTTACGACCCTCGCAGGCAAGGATGCCGGGAAGCTGAAGATCTCCGATGAGATTTTCGGGCTCGATCCCCGCGAAGACATCCTGCACCGTGTCGTGCGCTGGCAGCTCGCCAAGAAGCAGCAGGGCACGCACAAGACCAAGGGACGCTCGGAGATCTCGCGTACCGGTGCGAAGATGTACCGTCAGAAGGGTACGGGCCGCGCCCGCCACTCGTCTGCCCGTGTGCCGCAGTTCCGCGGCGGTGGTCGCGCTCATGGCCCGGTCGTTCGCGACCATAGCCACGATCTTCCCAAGAAGGTTCGTGCGCTCGGTCTGAAGCATGCACTGTCGGCGAAGGCGAAAGACTCCAGCCTGATCATTATCGATGATCTGGCGCTGGCTGATGGCAAGACGAAGTCCCTGGTGGAAAGCTTCGCCAAGCTCGGCCTGAGCAACGCTCTGCTGATCGGCGGCGCGGAAGTCGATGCCGGCTTCAAGCGTGCTGCTCAAAACATCGCCAACATCGACGTTCTGCCGGTGCAGGGCATCAATGTTTACGACATTCTGCGCCGCGGCACGCTGGTCCTTTCCAAGGCCGCCGTCGAGGCCCTTGAGGAGCGTTTCAAATGACGGAGCTTCGCCACTATGACGTGATCGTCAGCCCGGCGATCACCGAGAAATCGACCATGGCGTCGGAAAACAACCAGGTGGTCTTCAACGTGGACCGCAAGGCGACGAAGCCTGAAATCAAGGCTGCAGTCGAGGCGCTGTTCGGCGTCAAGGTTACCGGTGTCAACACGCTTGTTCGCAAGGGCAAGGTGAAGCGTTTTCGCGGAACGATTGGCCGCCAGAGCGACGTGAAGAAAGCGATCGTCACGCTGGCTGAAGGTCATTCCATCGACATCGCGACTGGCCTCTAATCGGGCGGCGAGGAAGAGACAATGGCACTGAAGAAGTATAAACCGGTAACCCCAGGCCAGCGCCAGCTGGTCATCGTTGACCGCTCCGGCCTTCACAAGGGCAAGCCCGTGAAGGGCCTGACGCAGGGTCTGACGGGCAAGGGCGGCCGCAACAACACGGGTCGCATCACCGCTCGCTTTCAGGGCGGTGGTCACAAGCGCACCTACCGTCTGATCGACTTCAAGCGTCGCAAGCTTGACGTGTCGGCAACGGTGGAGCGCATCGAGTACGACCCGAACCGCACCGCGTTCATCGCGCTGGTTCGTTATGAGGACGGCGAGCTGTCCTACATTCTGGCACCGCAGCGTCTGGCGGCCGGCGACAAGGTTATCGCCAGTGACAAGCCGGTCGACGTGAAGCCGGGCAATGCGATGCCGCTTTCGGCAATGCCGATTGGCACGATTGTGCACAATGTCGAGATGAAGCCCGAGAAGGGCGGTCAGATCGCTCGCTCTGCCGGCGCTTACGTCCAGCTCGTCGGCCGTGATCAGGGCATGGCGATCCTGCGTCTCAACTCCGGCGAACAGCGCCTCGTTTCCGGTCGCTGCTTTGCAACGGTTGGCGCCGTTTCGAACCCGGACCACGGCAATGTGAGCCTGGGTAAGGCCGGCCGCAAGCGCTGGATGGGTAAGCGCCCGCACAACCGCGGCGTTGTCATGAACCCGGTCGATCACCCCCATGGTGGTGGTGAAGGCCGTACCTCCGGCGGTCGTCACCCGGTGTCGCCCTGGGGCAAACCCACAAAGGGCATGAAGACCCGGTCGAACAAGTCGACCGACAAGTTCATCATGCGCTCGCGCCACAAGCGCAAGAGCTAAGGAAAGGTAGCGGCAAGTGTCCCGTTCAGTCTGGAAAGGCCCCTTCGTCGACGGCTATCTCCTGAAGAAGGCCGAGAAGGTGCGCGATAGCGGCCGTAACGAGGTTATCAAGATGTGGAGCCGCCGCTCCACCATCCTGCCCCAGTTCGTGGGTTTGACCTTCGGTGTTTACAACGGCCAGAAACACATTCCCGTTTCCGTCTCCGAGGAGATGGTCGGTCACAAGTTTGGTGAGTTTGCTCCGACCCGCACCTATTACGGCCATGGGGCGGACAAGAAGGCAAAGAGGAAATAACGATGGGCAAGGCCAAAGCGCCGCGCAGGCTTGCTGACAATGAGGCCCGTGCCGTATTGCGCACGATCCGCGTCAGCCCGCAGAAGCTGAACCTCGTTGCCGCGATGATCCGCGGCAAGAAGGTGGCGACCGCGCTCGCCGACCTGGAGTTCTCGCGCAAGCGGATCGCCGAGACCGTCAAGAAGACGCTCGAATCGGCAATCGCGAATGCGGAGAACAATCACGACCTGGACGTGGATGCGCTGGTCGTGGCCGAAGCCCATGTCGGCAAGTCGATCGTGATGAAGCGGTTCCATGCGCGTGGCCGTGGCCGCGCCAGCCGCATCGAGAAGCCGTTCTCGCACCTGACGATCGTCGTGCGCGAAGTGGAAGAGAAAGTGGAGGCCGCCTGATGGGTCAGAAAATCAATCCGATCGGGTTCCGTCTCGGTATCAACCGCACGTGGGACTCCCGCTGGTACGCCAATGACGGCGAATACGGCGATCTGCTGCACGAGGATTTCAAGATCCGCAACTACATCGAGAAGGAGCTGAAGCAGGCTGCCATCTCCAAGGTTGTGATCGAGCGTCCGCACAAGAAGTGCCGCGTCACCATCCACTCCGCACGCCCCGGCCTGATCATCGGCAAAAAGGGTGCGGACATCGAGAAGCTGCGTCGCAAGGTCTCGCAGATGACGAATGCGGAAACGCATTTGAACATCGTTGAGGTCCGCAAGCCGGAGATCGATGCTGCGCTGATCGCGCAGTCGATTGCCCAGCAGCTCGAGCGCCGCGTTGCGTTCCGCCGCGCCATGAAGCGTGCCGTTCAGTCGGCCATGCGTCTTGGTGCCGAGGGCATCCGCATCAACTGTGCGGGTCGTCTTGGCGGTGCGGAAATCGCCCGTATGGAATGGTACCGCGAAGGCCGTGTTCCGCTGCACACGCTGCGCGCCGATGTCGACTATGGCACGGCCGAAGCAAAGACCGCTTACGGTATTTGCGGCGTCAAGGTATGGGTGTTCAAGGGCGAGATCCTCGAGCATGACCCGATGGCTTCCGAGCGCCGTGCCACCGAGGGTGACCAGGGCGGCAGCAGCAACCGGCGTCGCGAGAACGCTTAGGAATTTTGGAGTAGAGAACGATGCTGCAACCAAAGCGCACAAAGTTCCGCAAGCAGTTCAAGGGCCGTATTCACGGCGCTGCCAAGGGCGGCACGGAACTCAACTTCGGGTCCTTCGGTTTGAAGGCTCTCGAGCCGGAGCGCGTGACCGCGCGCCAGATTGAAGCGGCCCGCCGCGCGATCACCCGCTACATGAAGCGTCAGGGTCGTGTGTGGATCCGCATTTTCCCGGACCTCCCGGTCACCTCAAAGCCGACCGAAGTCCGCATGGGTAAGGGCAAGGGCTCCGTTGACTATTGGGCCTGCCGTGTTAAGCCCGGCCGCGTCATGTTCGAGATCGACGGTGTCGGTGCAGACATTGCGCGTGAAGCGCTGCGTCTGGGTGCTGCGAAGCTGCCGGTCAAGACGCGCTTCGTGCAGCGTATTGCAGAGTAGGAAAGGCGGACGCTATGAAGGCTGTTGATGTCAGGGCGATGACGCCGGACCAGCTCACCGACGAGCTGACGAAACTCAAGAAAGAGCAGTTCAACCTTCGCTTCCAGAAAGCGACCGGACAGCTCGAGAAAACCGCGCGCGTGAAAGAAATCCGTAGGGATATTGCGCGCATTAAGACAATCGCGGCCGAGAAGTCGGCCGGTAGCAAGGCCTGAGGACAGCGAACATGCCAAAGCGCGTTTTGCAGGGCACCGTGGTGAGCGACAAGAACGACAAGACGGTTGTCGTCCGCGTCGAGCGTCGCTTTACCCATCCGATGATGAAAAAGACGGTGCGTATGTCCAAGAAATACAAGGCACACGACGAAGAGAACGCGTGCAAGGTCGGTGATCTGGTGACCATCCAGGAGACCGCGCCGATTTCTAAGGACAAGAACTGGGTCGTCCTTAAAGACGCCCAGGCACAATAACTATTGAAATTGCCGGAAAGCGGAGTATCTGAACCGCTTTCCATTGAACGAGAAGGCGGCCAGTCATGATTCAGATGCAAACAAACCTCGATGTGGCGGACAATTCCGGCGCCCGTCGTGTCATGTGCATCAAGGTGCTTGGCGGTTCGAAGCGGAAGTATGCCTCCGTGGGCGACATCATTGTCGTCTCCGTGAAAGAGGCGATCCCGCGCGGCCGCGTGAAGAAGGGCGACGTGATGAAGGCGGTTGTTGTGCGTACGGCGAAGGATATTCGCCGCGCTGACGGCAGCGTCATCCGTTTCGACAAGAACGCAGCCGTTCTCGTCGACAACAAGAAAGAGCCCGTTGGTACGCGTATTTTCGGACCGGTTCCGCGCGAGCTTCGCGCCAAAAACCACATGAAAATCATTTCACTCGCGCCGGAAGTGCTCTAGGAGGCCGGGGATATGCAGAAGATTAAAAAAGGCGACAACGTCGTCGTTCTCGCCGGCAAGGACAAGGGCCGTACCGGCGAAGTGGTGAAGGTGATGCCAAAGGAAGACAAGGCGCTCGTGCGCGGTGTCAACCTGGTTCGCCGCCATCAGAAGCAGTCCGCCCAGGCAGAGGGCGGTATCATTACGAAGGAAGCGCCAATCCACCTGTCGAACCTGGCGCTGGCCGACCCGAAGGATGGCAAGCCGACCCGTGTTGGCTTCAAGGTCCAGGAAGACGGCAAGAAGGTGCGCGTGGCGAAGCGCTCTGGAGAATTGATCGATGGCTAATGCTCAGTACCAGCCGCGCTGGAAGAAGAAGTATGATGAGGTGATCCGCAAGGAGCTCCTCGATACTTTCAAGTACGACAATGAGATGCAGGTGCCGCGCATCGACAAGATCGTCATCAACATGGGTGTTGGTGAGGCGACGGGCGATTCCAAAAAGCCGACCTCGGCTGCTGAGGATCTCGCCAAGATCGCCGGTCAGAAGCCGGTCATCACGCGTGCTTCGAAGTCGATCGCCGGCTTCAAGGTGCGTGAGGGCATGCCGCTCGGCGCCAAGGTGACGCTCCGCAAGGACCGTATGTATGAATTTCTGGACCGCCTCGTGACGATCGCGCTTCCGCGCGTCCGCGACTTCCGCGGTCTGAACCCGAAGAGCTTTGACGGACGTGGCAACTTCGCCATGGGCCTGAAGGAGCATATCGTGTTCCCCGAGATCAACTACGATCAGGTCGATCAGATCTGGGGAATGGACATCATCGTTTGTACGACTGCAAAAACCGACGACGAAGCGCGGGCCTTGCTCAAGGCCTTCAACTTCCCGTTCCGGCAGTAACGGCAGGCGAGAAGAAGGACACTTTAAATGGCAAAAGTCAGCGCAGTCGAAAAGAACAAGCGTCGACGCAAGATGGTCGATCGCTACGCTGCAAAGCGCGCAGAGCTCAAGGCGATCGTCAAGGATCAGTCCAAGCCGATCGAGGAGCGCTTCCAGGCGCAGCTCAAGCTTGCTGCTCTCCCGCGCAATTCGTCCAAGACGCGTATCCGCAACCGTTGCGATGTGACCGGACGTCCGCGTGCGTATTACCGCAAGCTGAAGATGTCGCGCGTCGCGCTGCGTGAACTGGGCAATAACGGGCTCATCCCGGGCCTGGTCAAGTCGAGCTGGTAAGGGGTAAGAACGATGTCCGTGAATGATCCGCTCGGCGATATGCTGACCCGTATCCGCAACGCCATCGGCCGCAACAAGCCGAAGGTGTCTACCCCGGCTTCGCGTCTGCGCGCCCGTGTGCTCGATGTTCTGAAGTCCGAAGGTTATATCCGCGATTATAGCCAGATCGACTATGACAACGGCAAGTCCGAGATCGAAATCGAGCTTAAGTACGCCGAGGGTGGCTCCGTGATCCGCGAGATTGCGCGTGTTTCGAAGCCGGGCCGTCGCGTTTATGTGTCGGTGAAATCCATCCCGCAGGTCGCCAACGGTCTCGGCATCGCCATCCTTTCGACGCCCAAGGGCGTGATGGCCGATCATGAGGCGCGCGAACAGAATGTGGGTGGCGAGGTGCTCTGCCAGATCTTCTGATCCGGCAGATAGCGCACGCAAAGAACGAGGGCAGACAAATGTCTCGCATTGGCAAAAAGCCGGTCCCGGTTCCGCAGGGCGTCACCGCTCAGGTCGAGGGCCAGACCGTGACGGCCAAGGGGCCGAAGGGTGAGCTGAAGTTCGTCGTCAACGACGAGGTTCTGGTGAAGCTCGAAAATGACGCTATCGCTGTCGACCCGCGCGACCAGTCCAAGGACGCACGCTCCAAGTGGGGCATGTCGCGCACGCAGATCGCCAACATTCTTCACGGTGTGAAGGATGGTTTCGAGAAGCGTCTTGAGATCAACGGCGTTGGTTATCGTGCCGCGATGCAGGGCAAAAACCTGCAGCTTTCGCTTGGCTACAGCCACGAAGTGATTTACGAGGCTCCTGAAGGAATCAGCATCAGCTGCCCGAAGCCGACCGAAATCGTGATCGCCGGCATCGACAAGCAGGTGGTTGGCCAGGTTGCGGCCGAGATTCGCAAGAAGCGTGGCCCCGAGCCGTACAAGGGCAAGGGCGTCAAATATGCGGACGAGACGATCGTTCGCAAAGAAGGCAAGAAGAAGTAGGAACTCGAACCATGGTCTCGAAAGTCTCCGTCAAGCGGCGTGCGGGACGTGTTCGCCGGAAGATCAAGGCGGTCTCCAATGGCCAGCCCCGTCTTTCGGTCTACCGTTCCTCCAAGAACATCTACGTCCAGGTTATCGACGACGCCAAGGGCCACACGCTCGCGGCCGCCTCGACCCTCGACAAGGATCTCAAGGGCCAGATCAAGACCGGTGCCGATTCCGCTGCTGCTGCAGCCGTTGGCAAGCTGGTTGCCGAGCGGGCCAAGAAGGCAGGCGTAGAGGAAGTGGTCTTCGACCGCGGTCCTTACCTCTTCCACGGTCGCGTCAAGGCACTTGCCGACGCAGCCCGCGAAGGTGGCCTGAAGTTCTAAACCGTTCGGGCGTTCCCTGAAGGGAGCGCCCGGATCATCATTATCAACCCCGTGCTTCCGGAAAAGAACAAGGAAAAGGGCAATGGCACAAGGACGTAGGGACGATCGCCGCGAGCGCGAAGAGCGCGACAGCGAATTCGTCGACAAGCTTGTACATATCAATCGCGTCGCCAAGGTGGTGAAGGGCGGCCGTCGTTTCGGCTTCGCTGCACTCGTCGTGGTCGGCGATCAGAAGGGCCGCGTCGGCTTCGGTCATGGCAAGGCGCGCGAAGTGCCGGAGGCCATCCGCAAGGCCACCGAGAGCGCCAAGCGCGACATGGTTTTCGTTCCGCTGCGTGGCGGCCGTACGCTGCATCACGACGTTTCGGGCCGTCATGGCGCCGGCCGTGTTCTCCTGCGTGCTGCAAAGCCCGGTACCGGCATCATTGCCGGCGGCCCGATGCGCGCCGTTTTCGAGACGCTCGGCGTTCAGGACGTGGTGGCGAAGTCGCTCGGCTCCTCGAACCCCTACAACATGGTTCGTGCCACTTTCGATGCCCTGAAGCATCAGTTGCATCCCAAGGACGTTGCTGCACAGCGCGGCATTAAATATTCCACGCTCCAGGCGCGCCGCGGCGCTGCTGCAGGCGGCGAGGAATAAGGATCACGGCAGATCGGCCCGTTTACTGACGGGCTTTGATCGCCAGGTTTGCAAGGATTGATGAACATGGCAGAGAAGAAGAAGGGCAAGACGGTCACCGTTGAACAGATCGGCAGCCCGATCCGCCGCCCGGCCAGCCAGCGCCAGACGCTGATCGGCCTTGGTTTGAACAAGATGCACCGTCGTTCCACGCTGGAGGACACCCCGTCCGTGCGCGGCATGATCGCGTCGGTGCAGCATCTCGTCCGCGTCGTGGACGAGGCCTGAGGATCCCAGGAGCGATATTATGAAACTGAATGAACTCAGGGATAATGAAGGCGCCACCAAGTCGCGCAAGCGCGTCGGCCGTGGCATTGGCTCCGGCACCGGCAAGACCGGTGGCCGCGGTGTGAAGGGTCAGAAGTCACGCTCAGGTGTGTCCATCAACGGCTTTGAGGGTGGTCAGATGCCACTCTACCGCCGTCTGCCCAAGCGCGGCTTCAAGAACATCTTCGGCAATGACTTCAATGAAGTCTCGCTCGGCCGCATCCAGGCCGCCATCGATGCGAAGAAGCTTGACGGCAAGGGCGTGATCGATGTGGCTGCACTGGTTTCCGCGGGTGTTCTGCGCCGCGCAAAGGACGGTGTTCGCGTTCTCAGCGACGGCGAGCTGAAGGCCAAGGTGACGCTCGAAGTCGCCGGTGCCTCCAAGGCGGCCGTCGAGAAGATCGAGAAGGCCGGCGGAACGGTCAAACTGCTCGAAGCAGCGGCCAAGGCCGAGTAATCCGATCCACAGGCGGCGGGCGATTGTCCGCCGCTTGCATCTATGCCTGTCAGACCCTATTTCGGGTTTTCGACACCGTGTGCCCGTATCGATTCGATAATCTGCGGGGGCATGACGAAGCGGAGAATTCTTCATGGCATCGGCAGCGGAACAGCTTGCGTCCAACCTCAATTTCGCGGCCTTCGCGAAGGCCGAGGATCTCAAGAAACGCATCTGGTTCACGCTCGGCGCGTTGCTGGTTTACCGGCTTGGCACTTACATCCCGATGCCGGGCATCAACCCTGACGCCTTTGCGCAGGCCTTCCAGCAGCAGTCTGGCGGCGTCCTGGGCATGTTCAACATGTTCGCCGGTGGCGCGGTCGAGCGCATGGCGATCTTCGCGCTCGGCATCATGCCGTATATTTCCGCCTCCATCATCATGCAGCTCATGACGTCGGTCGTGCCGTCGCTCGAGCAGCTGAAGAAGGAAGGCGAGCAGGGCCGCAAGGTCATCAACCAGTACACCCGTTACGGCACGGTCATTCTTGCGACGGTTCAGGCTTATGGCATCGCCGTGGGTCTGGAGGGCGGCGCGAATATCGTTGCCGATCCGGGCTGGTTTTTCCGCATTTCCGCCGTCATCACGCTTGTCGGCGGCACCATGTTCCTGATGTGGCTCGGTGAGCAGATCACCGCTCGCGGCATCGGCAACGGCATCTCGCTCATCATTTTCTCCGGTATCGTGGCCGGTCTTCCGTCCGCCATTGGCGGCACGCTGGAGCTTGGCCGCACCGGCGCGCTGTCCACCGGGCTGATCCTTGCGATCATCGTGCTGGTGGTTGCAGTCATTGGCGTGATCGTGTTCTTCGAGCGTGCCCAGCGCCGTCTTCTGATCCAATACCCGAAGCGTCAGGTGGGCAACCGCATGTTCCAGGGCGATACCTCGCACCTGCCGCTCAAGCTCAACACCGCCGGTGTGATCCCGCCGATCTTCGCATCGTCGCTGCTCCTCCTGCCGGCGACTGTGGCGGGCTTCTCCGATACCACGCAGCTGCCCGGCTGGGCGTCGACCATGCTGGCCTCGCTTGGCCACGGCCAGCCGCTGTTCATGTTCCTTTACGCTGCGCTCATTGCATTCTTCGCGTTTTTCTACACGGCCATCGTGTTCAACCCGAAGGACACCGCCGATCAGTTGAAGAAGCATTCCGGCTTCATTCCAGGCTATCGTCCTGGCGAGCGCACCGCAGAGTACATTGACTATGTTCTGACGCGCATCACGGTGATCGGTGCAATCTATCTTGTTTTGATCTGTCTGCTGCCCGAATTCCTGATTTCGGCCACCGGCGTTCCCTTCTATCTCGGCGGCACGTCGCTGCTGATCGTGGTGAGCGTCACGCTCGACACGGTTGCGCAGATGCAGGGTCACCTCATTGCCCATCAGTATGAGGGGCTGATCAAGAAATCCAAATTGCGTGGGGGTAAGAGGGGACGATGAGGCTTATACTTCTTGGACCGCCGGGAGCGGGTAAGGGCACGCAGGCCCAGCGGCTGGTCGAGAAGCACGGCGTTCCGCAGCTATCCACGGGTGACATGTTGCGGGCCGCGGTTGCGGCTGGAACGGAAGTCGGCAAACGCGCGAAAGCAGTGATGGATGCCGGGGAGCTGGTGTCGGACGAGATCGTAAACGCGATCGTTGCAGAACGTATCGATCAGCCCGATTGTGCGAACGGTTTTATTCTCGACGGATATCCGCGCACTCTTGCGCAGGCTGATGCCGTTGAGGCGATGCTGGCCGAACGCGAAGTCAAGCTTGACGCGACCATCGAGCTGGTGGTCGATGACGCGGCCCTGGTAGGGCGCATCGAAAAGCGCGCACAGGATGCCATCGCCGCCGGTCAGACACCGCGCAAGGATGACAATGCCGCAGTCTTCGACGAGCGGCTGCGCGAATATTACAAGAAGACCGCAGCGCTGATCGGCTACTACCATGCCAAGGGATTTCTGCGGCGCGTCGATGGAATGAAGTCCATCGACGAGGTGACGGCGGAGATCGAGCAGGTCCTCGCGTCACTTTGAGCCGGTGCATTCTCCGGCGGTGCTTGACTGTGTGGCGTTTATCGATTAATGCCACTCGGTCTCCTGATCGAACGAGTCGTTGGTCGGGCCGTCAGGCTCGGCCTTCTTGTTTGTAGGAACAATCATCTCCCGCAAGGGCCGGCCTCCACCGGACGCGGGCAAACGAAGCGCCGGGAAACCGGCTCACATGGAGAAGAAGATGGCCCGTATTGCAGGCGTCAATATTCCGACCAACAAGCGCGTCGTGATCGCGCTCCAGTATATCCACGGCATCGGTCCCAAGACCGCCGGGGATATCGTCAAGCAGGTCAACATTCCGCTCGAGCGCCGCGTCAGCGAGCTCACCGATGCCGAGATCCTCGCCATCCGCGAAACGATCGACCGCGATCTGCGTGTTGAAGGCGATCTTCGCCGCGAAGTTTCGATGAACATCAAGCGTCTGATGGACCTGGGCTGCTACCGCGGTCTGCGTCACCGTCGTTCGCTTCCGGTCCGCGGTCAGCGCACGCACACCAATGCGCGCACCCGCAAGGGCCCTGCCAAGGCAATCGCCGGCAAGAAGAAGTAATTGAGTGAGTAGCGAATAGCGAATAGCGAATAGAAGCCGATCTTGTTTCTACTCGCTACTCGCTAACCACTATTCGCTTCTCCAGGTGGAGCCGCTGGTGTTACGGCGGTGTAGAGATCGACTGAAAGGAAGATTATGGCCAAGGAAGCCGCACGCGTTCGGCGTCGCGAACGTAAGAATATCTCGTCGGGTGTTGCTCACGTCAATTCGAGCTTCAACAACACGATGATCACCATCACGGACGCACAGGGCAATGCCATTGCCTGGTCGTCTGCAGGCGCACAGGGCTTCAAGGGCTCGCGTAAGTCGACGCCGTTTGCCGCCCAGGTTGCTGCCGAGGATTGCGCTCGCAAGGCTGCCGAGCATGGCATGCGCACGCTTGAGGTTGAGGTTTCCGGCCCCGGTTCGGGTCGTGAATCCGCGCTTCGCGCGCTGCAGGCTGCCGGCTTCACCATCACCTCGATCCGTGATGTGACGCCGATCCCGCACAATGGCTGCCGTCCGCGCAAGAAGCGCCGCGTCTAGCAAGAGTTTTTGCCGCAAGAGCGCTACGGCGCTCCTCTGCGGTTTCCAGGACGCCCGTCACGAATGGATGGTGGCGGGGTAACGGAAGGAACCCGGAATGATCCAGAAGAACTGGCAAGAGCTTATCAAGCCGAACAAGGTCGAGTTTTCGTCCAAGGGCCGCACCGTCACCACGCTGGTGGCTGAGCCTCTTGAACGTGGCTTCGGGCTGACGCTCGGCAACGCACTGCGTCGCGTTCTGCTGTCGTCGCTGCGCGGCGCGGCTGTGACCGCGGTGCAGATCGACGGCGTGCTGCACGAATTCTCGTCGATCCCCGGCGTGCGTGAGGATGTGACGGACATCGTCCTGAACATCAAGGAAATCGCACTCTCCATGGAAGGCGAGGGCCCCAAGCGCATGGTCGTGCGCAAGCAGGGACCGGGTGCCGTGACGGCTGGCGACATCCAGACCGTGGGCGATGTGGAAGTCCTCAACCCCGATCACGTGCTGTGCACGCTGGACGAGGGCGCGGAAATCCGCATGGAGTTCACCGTCGACAACGGCAAGGGCTATGTCCCGGCTGACCGCAACCGTGCAGAAGATGCGCCGATCGGGCTTATTCCGGTCGACAGCCTCTACTCGCCGGTCAAGAAGGTCTCTTACAAGGTTGAGAACACCCGCGAGGGTCAGGTTCTCGACTATGACAAGCTGACCATGACCATCGAGACCAACGGTTCGGTGACGGGCGAGGACGCAGTGGCTTTTGCCGCGCGCATCCTGCAGGACCAGCTGGCGCTGTTCGTCAACTTCGAAGAGCCGCAGAAGGAGCAGCCCGCCGAACAGGTGGCTGAGCTTGCTTTCAACCCGGCGCTTCTCAAGAAGGTGGACGAGCTGGAGCTTTCGGTTCGCTCTGCAAACTGCCTGAAGAACGACAACATCGTGTATATCGGCGACCTGATCCAGAAGACGGAAGCCGAGATGCTGCGCACGCCGAACTTCGGCCGCAAGTCGCTCAACGAAATCAAGGAAGTGCTGGCCTCGATGGGGCTCCACCTCGGCATGGAAGTCGAGGATTGGCCGCCGGAAAACATCGAAGAACTCGCCAAGCGTTACGAAGACCAATACTAGGCCCGTAAAGCCCGCCAAGTTCGGGCGACGGGGATTGAAGGAGAAAGGCCATGCGTCACGGAAAATCCGGCCGCAAGCTGAACAGGACGGCAAGCCACCGCAAGGCGCTCTTTGCCAACATGGCGGCTTCGCTGATCGAACACGAACAGATCGTCACCACTCTGCCGAAGGCGAAGGAACTTCGCCCGATCGTGGAAAAGCTGGTGACGCTCGGCAAGCGCGGCGACCTGCATGCCCGCCGTCAGGCTATCTCGGCCATCCGCGACGAGAGCCTTGTCAAGCGCCTGTTCGACACGCTCGCTCCGCGCTACGCAGAGCGCAATGGCGGCTACACCCGCATCATGAAGGCCGGCTTCCGCCACGGCGACAATGCGCCGATGGCCGTCATCGAGTTCGTTGACCGCGATGTCGAGGCGAAGGGCGCTGCAGACCGTGCGCGTCTCGAAGCCGAGGGCGGCAACGAAGAGGCCGAAGCCGCATAATTTTGCGCGCCTTGAGCACACTTGAAAAAAGGGGCTTCGCGGCCCCTTTTTTGTTGCGCAGAATCACGGCTTTGATGGGCTCGCGCCTTTCAATATGCACAATGCTCTGAGAAAACCGGCTTGGGTCTTCACACGATCACCTGCATTCTCCCAAAACGGATAGAGGCAAGGCATATGCGGATGCGTTCTGTTTTCTCAAGGGTAGCTCTTCTTGTGTTTGCTGCTGTGGTTGTCGCCACTGGTTCGGTTCTTGCACAGGAGAGCGGGAGCGGGACCCTGCGGGGATTTCTTTCTGATCTTCTGAAAGGAGAGGGGCAAAAGCAGCTTGTCGCGCCGCAGCGCGATACGCCAGAACGTCGTGTGCCGTTCGGGCAGGGGGAGATTCAGCTTTCTTTCGCACCGCTCGTCAAGGAAACATCGCCGGCCGTGGTGAATGTCTATGCCTCGTCGACCGTTCAGGTGCGCTCGCCCTTCATGGGCGACCCCTTCTTCGAGCAGTTTTTCGGGCGACCGCAAATGCCGCCCCGTGTCCGCTCTTCACTCGGCTCCGGTGTGCTTGTCGACCCTAGCGGCGTGATTGTGACCAACAACCACGTCATCAGCGACGCCGATGAGGTGAAGGTTGCACTGGCGGATGGACGCGAGTTCGAGAGCGAGATACTGCTGAAGGACAAGGCGCTTGATCTCGCAGTGTTGAAGATCTCTGGCGATGATGCATTTCCCGCCGTTCGGCTGGGCGATTCCGATACTCTCGAAGTGGGCGATCTGGTGCTTGCCATCGGAAATCCGTTCGGTGTCGGGCAGACGACGACGAGCGGCATTGTTTCCGCGCTCGCGCGCAGCCATGTCGGTGTGTCGGATTTCGGTTTCTTCATCCAGACGGATGCGGCGATCAATCCGGGCAATTCCGGCGGTGCGCTGATCGACATGCGCGGCCAGGTGATCGGCATCAACACGGCCATTGTCAGCCGCAGCGGCGGCTCCATTGGCATTGGATTTGCCATTCCCGCCAACATGGTCCGGGCGGTGGTCAATGCCGCGCTTTCCGGTGCCGATACGTTCGAAAGGCCGTTTTTCGGCGCTTCGTTTGATCCCGTAACCGCTCAGATTGCCGAGGCACTTGGCATGGAGCGTCCCGTTGGCGCACTCGTACGCGAGATTGCGCCCGATAGCCCTGCCGAGCGTGCCGGCCTGCGCCCGGGCGATGCGGTGGTGGCCATGGATGGAGCAGACATTCAGCATCCCGATGCGCTCGAATATCGCCTTGTTACGCACCCGCTCGAAGAGAAGGGTGTGATCAGGGTGCTGCGCGACGGGACGACGCTCGAGTTGAACTTTAAACTCGAAAGGCTCTCCGATGGTGAGGATGCGAAGCCTGTCACGTTGGACGGGCGCGGCCCATTTGCCGGTGCTGCGATCGCCACGCTCGCTCCGCGCCTGGCCCAGCGCCTGAAACTGCCTTTGAACAAGAAAGGCGTCGTTGTGCTGGAGGTCGACCGGCGCTCGCCCGCAGCCAGTGTGGGTCTGCGGCCGGGCGACATCATCCGCGAGGTCAACGGCATCGAAATCGAGGACAGCGAAACGATGCAGGTCGTGGCCCGGGATACCGGGCGCCGCTGGGACTTTGCTGTTGAGCGGGATGGCCGCATATTGCGTCAACGTCTGCGCTTTTGAGCTTGGATTCGATGAATGACCGATGAGTGATCTGTTCGCCACTGCCGAAGATAGCGGCTCGAATGTGAGCCGCCCGCTTGCCGACCGGCTGCGCCCGAAAAAGCTCGAGGAAGTGGTGGGGCAGGAGCACCTGACCGGCGATGACGGTGTGCTTACCCGCATGATCGCGAGCCGCTCGCTCGGCTCGCTGATCTTCTGGGGGCCGCCCGGCACCGGCAAGACCACGGTTGCCCGTCTCCTTGCCGGTGAGACAGAGCTGGCCTTTGAGCAGATATCAGCGATCTTCTCAGGCGTTGCCGATCTCAAAAAGGTGTTGGAGGCTGCGCGGCTCCGGCGCAGCCAGGGCAGACAGACGCTTCTTTTCGTGGACGAAATCCATCGTTTCAACCGCTCACAGCAGGATTCTTTCCTGCCAGTGATGGAAGATGGCACCGTGGTCCTCGTCGGGGCGACGACTGAAAACCCTTCCTTTGAGCTCAACGCTGCTCTTCTGTCGCGTGCGCGTGTGCTGAACTTCAACACGCTTGGACCAGAAAGCCTTATGCGGCTTCTTGAGCGTGCGGAGGCACTGGAAGAAAAACCCCTGCCGCTGGACGAGGAAGCGCGGGCCGTGCTTGTGCGCATGGCCGATGGCGATGGGCGCGCCTCTCTGACCCTTGCCGAAGAGGTCTGGCGCGCCGCCCGCGAAGGCGAGGTGTTCGATGCCGAGGGGCTGCAGCGTGTCGCCCAACGCCGCGCGCCCGTCTATGACAAGGGCCAGGACGGGCATTACAATCTCATCTCGGCGCTGCACAAGTCCGTGCGCGGTTCCGATCCCGATGCCGCGCTCTATTATCTGTGCCGCATGTTCGATGCGGGCGAACACCCGCTTTACATCGGTCGCCGGCTTGTGCGCATGGCTGTGGAAGACATCGGCCTTGCGGACCCGCAGGCTCTTGGCATCGCCAATGCAGCCAAGGATGCCTACGAATATCTCGGTTCACCGGAAGGGGAACTGGCCCTCGCGCAGGCCTGCGTCTATCTGGCGACCGCGCCCAAGTCGAACGGCGTTTACACGGCCTTCAAGCAGGCCTTTGCCGATGCAAAGGCAAATGGATCCCTGCTGCCGCCCAAGCACATCCTCAACGCACCGACCAAGCTCATGAAGGAGACCGGCTACGGTGCCGGTTATGCCTATGATCACGACCAGCCGGATGCGTTCTCCGGGCAAAACTACTTTCCCGAAGAGATGGGGCGCCGGCGCTACTACGATCCGCCCGAACGGGGTTTTGAGCGCGAGATCCGCAAGCGGCTCGACTATTGGGCGCGACTGCGCAAGGAACGGGGAGAGCCGTGATGTCGAGGGTTGTTGATTTTTGCGCAGCTTCTGCGAAAAGGTCGCCATGAACCATCTGCTGATCGTTGCCGCCGGAGGGGCAGTCGGCGCGAGCCTGAGACACCTGACCGGCCTTGCTGCCATGCGCCTTCTGGGGATCGGCTTTCCGTGGGGAACGCTGACGGTCAATCTCGTCGGGTCTTTCATCATGGGCGTGTTTGTCGAGTGGCTGGCCCGGCGCGCGGGCGCGTCGACGGAATTGAGGCTTTTCGTGGCAACAGGATTGCTCGGCGGGTTCACGACCTTCTCCGCCTTTTCGCTCGATGTTGCCGGTTTGTGGGAACGGGGCGAGGGGCTGCTGGCCGTGTCCTATGTGGTTGTCAGCGTTTGCGGTGCGATTGCAGCGCTGTTCGCCGGCCTTTATCTGGTTCGGCATTTCGCCTGAGGCGATGTTTTAAATGGATGGGTGAAATGGCCGGCGTACAGCAGATCGAAGTGGACAAGGACGAGAGCGGAATGCGGCTGGACCGGTGGTTCAAAGCCCATTTTCCCGGTCTCGGCTTCGGGCATTTGCAGAAACTCCTGCGCTCCGGGCAGATCCGTGTAAGCGGAAGCCGTGCCAAGGCCGATACCCGGCTTGAGCCGGGGCAGATGGTGCGCGTGCCGCCGCTCGATGTGGATCGCAAGGGGGACGGACAGGCGACAGCGCACAGCCTGCGCAACACCGGCGATGGCGAAGCGCTGATGCAGATGCTGCTCTACGAAGACCCGAAGGTTTTCGTCTTCAACAAGCCGGCCGGTCTTGCCGTGCAGGGCGGCTCCGGTGTGAACAGGCACGTCGACGGTATGCTGGAAGCCCTGCGCAACAAGAAGGGCGAAAAGCCGCGCCTGGTGCATCGCCTCGACCGCGACACGTCGGGTGTGCTCGTGGTGGCGCGCACCCGTCAGGCGGCCATGCGGCTTGCCGAAGCGTTTCGCGCGCGCGAGACGAAAAAGATCTACTGGGCACTGGTGAAGGGTGTTCCAAACAGGGACGAGGCGCGCATCTCCACTTGGCTTGCCAAGGAGCAGACGCCAGACGGTGACCGCATGCGCGTGGTCAAGCATGGCGAGCCCGATTCCGATCACGCGGTTTCAAATTACCGGGTGGTGGAGCGGGCCGGTTCCGCTCTCTCCTGGCTCGAGATGGAACCCTACACAGGGCGCACCCACCAGCTTCGCGTTCATGCTGCCTATATCGGATGCCCGATCATCGGCGACCCGAAATATTTCGAGGCGGACCAGAACTGGGAATTTCCCGGGGGCATCCAGAAGCGACTTCATCTGCATGCCCGCCGCATCGTTATCCCGCATCCGGGTGGGGGCAAGATCGACGTGACTGCGCCGCTGCCGCCGCATATGCGCCAGAGCTGGAATCTTCTTGGCTTCGACGAAGCCTCCGCCGAGGATGGTGCATGACCACGCTTCCCGCCGGCGCCGCTTCAGTCCGGCGCGATGCAATCGATGCCTTCGCCACCATTGTCATGCTTGGGCTGACCCTGACATGGGGCGTCAACCAGGTGGCGATCAAGCTGGCCAATATCGGCTTCAACCCGATGCTGTCCATGTTTCTGCGCTCGGCGGTGGCCACTCTGCTCGTCTTCCTTTGGTGCCGATACAGGGGCATTCGCCTGTTCGAGCGCGACGGGACGCTCTGGCCCGGGATTCTGGCCGGTCTCCTGTTCGGTCTGGAGTTCATTCTGGTCTTCTTCGGCCTCGATTACACATCGGCGGCACGCGGTGCCCTGATGCTCAACACGATGCCATTCTGGGTGCTCGTCGGCGGCCACTTCTTCCTTGGGGAGAAGATGTCAGCACTCAGGTTCGGCGGGCTTCTGCTTGCTTTTGCCGGAGTGGTTCTTGTCTTCTCCGATAATCTCAGCCTGCCGGGACCGGATGCACTTTTCGGCGATGTCTTATGTCTTGTCGCAGGCATTGCCTGGGCTGCAACCATCGTCGTCATCAAGCAGTCCAGCCTGTCGAACGCTGGTGCGGAAAAGACGCTGCTTTATCAGCTCTCCGTTTCCGCGCTGCTTGCGATCCCCTTCATTCCCTTTGGAGGGCCGCTCTTGCGCGAAGTCAGTACCCTGGCGACGGGAGCGCTGGTGTTCCAGGCAGTGTTTGTCGTCTCGTTCACGTATCTTGTCTGGTTCTGGCTGATGCGGCGCTACCCGGCGTCGGGGCTGTCGAGTTTCACCTTTCTCACACCCGTTTTCGGCGTTCTGTCGGGTGGTCTTCTCCTGGGCGAACCCCTGACGCTCAAAATCCTTCTGGCGCTTTGCCTGATCGTACTCGGGCTGACCGTGGTCAATCGGCCACGTCGCCGGGTGATTCCAGGTTAGCCAAATTGCAAACACACACTATATGAAGACCCATGCGTGACCTTCTGAACGATCTCGAAAGCGGAAAGACCCCGGCGGAGCTCGATCCCGTCCGGCGGGCACAGAGTGCCATCCGGAAGCCGCTGCCAAAGCGTTTTTACAAAAACGTTTCAGTGGCGCCCGAGGAGGATGGTGGTTTTGCCGTCCACCTTGACGGAAAGGCCGTGCGGACGCCAGGTGCAAGTGCTGTGCGCTTGCCAAATGAAGCGACAGCGCTTCTGGTGGCCGGCGAGTATCAGGCACAGGGTGAGCATATCGATCCTGCAACCATGCCTGTGACACGACTCGTCAACACGGCGATAGACGGGGTTGCCGTTCACGCTCAGGCTGTCCTGGAAGATGTCCTGCGTTACGCCACCGGCGATCTCGTCTGCTACCGTGCGCCATCGCCGGAGCGTCTGGTGGCACTGCAGGCAGAGGCTTGGGATCCGGTTCTGGACTGGGCGCAGCAGCATATGGGCGCGCATTTCGTGCTCGCCGAAGGGGTCATCCATGTGGAGCAGCCCCGGGAGGCGATCGCCGCAGTCAGCGCATATTTGCGCCAGAAGAACGAGCCATACCGTCTGGCCTGCCTGCACGTGATGACGACGCTGATGGGATCTGCGCTGCTTGCACTGGCCGTAGAGGCGCAAGCGCTGGAGCCGCGGGCAGCGTGGAAAGCCGCTCATGTGGATGAGGACTGGAACATTTCGCTGTGGGGCGAAGACAGTGAAGCCGCGCAGCGGCGCTCCGCCCGCGAGCGCGACATGATGTCAGCGGCGACGCTGCTTTCTGCACTCGATTGAGCCGGGGCAGGGGCGTTACCGGCCCCTGTCTCAGTTGCCGCCGAACATCTGATAGAGAACGCCTGCGATCTCGCTTTCGAGCGGGAACGAGAGCATGCCCATGACCGAGTAGCCGAGCAGCCAGGGCATCAGATAGAACCGGATCATAAAGAAGAACCACGCCACATAGACCGGCACCAGCGGCTCCAGCAGGAAGCCCGGCGTCACGGGACGGAAGAGTTTCAGGATCGGGTTCGTCACGCGCACGAAGAAGCGCATGAAGAAGAAGCTTGAATCTTCCGGCAGGAAAATGTTCATGGCCGCGCGCCCGATCAGCGTCCACATGATGACGCCAAGGATGTAGTCGAGCGCCAGCACCCAGAATGGAAATGCAGCCATTGTTTCGGGCATGGAGTGCCTCCCCGGACATGATTAGGGGGCGGGTTTTCCCGCCCCCGTTTTCGGAGCCTAGAGCATCGGACCGAAAAGCGGAATCCGGTTTTCGGGTTATCCCGGTGCTCCGTCAATCGTTTGGATCGCCATGCGTCCGGATGGGCGCACGGCGGTCTTGCACGGATCAGTGCTTGGCAGACAGAATGGCCGGGCCTGTCGGCACACGGGTTTCTTCCACCATGCGCTGGATTTCTTCGTCGGGGGCGGGCGTCAGCAGGGTGACGACCACCATCGAGACCAGGCTAACGGCCATGCCCACTATGCCAAAGCGGAGATGGTCGATGCCGAACCATGGCGTTCCTCCGGTGTAGACATAGTAGAGATAGAGGCTGCCTGCGGTGAAACCCGCTGCCATACCGGCAACCGCGCCGGCCCGGTTGGCCCGTTTCCACCACACACCGAGGGCGAGCGGGAAAAACAGACCGGAACAGGCGAAGCAGAATGCCCAGGCCACGGCACCGAGAATGCCGGTGAGTTGGAGAGACGCGATCAACGCGCCCAGCGCACCGATGCCGACAAGCAGAACGCGCGCGACAATCAACCGGATGGCCGTGTCAGCCTTTGGATCGATGATCTTGTAATAGAGATCGTGGCTGAGGGCGTTTGCGATGGCCAGGAGAAGGCCGTCCGCAGTGGACATGGCTGCCGCCATGCCGCCGGCTGCAACGAGACCGGAAATCACATAGGGCAGGCCCGCGATTTCAGGGGTGGCCAGAACGACGATGTCGGGCCGCATGAAGAACTCGTTGAGCTGCAGGATGCCGTCACCATTCTGATCCGCGATGGCGAGGAAGCCAACGCTTGCCCAGTTCTGGATCCATGCCAGTGAAGCCACTTCCTCGAACGGTTTGCCGATGATCGCCGTTGGCAGATTCGGATCGAGAAGCTGCAGCTTGGTGAGCGTGGCGAGGGCCGGGGCTGTGAAGTAAAGCAGGAAGATGAACAGCAGCGACCATGCGACCGACTTGCGCGCCGAACGAACGGTCGGCGTCGTGAAGTAGCGCATCAGGATGTGGGGCAGGGAAGCCGTGCCGCACATCATGCACAGAGCAAGCGTGATGAACTTCCACTCTGCATAGTCACCCACCGGGCCGGTGTGCGGCGTGGTGAGCACCGAAAGGCCGGCGATGGCTTCTGCCGGCGGGTTTAGCCCATACTGCGCCTCAAGCTGCGTCATGGTGGACGCCGCTTCGCCATAGGTGAAGTGCGGGATCAGACCGAAACCCTGCGCATTCGACATCCAGATGACCGGCACGAGATAGGCGATGATCAGCACGATGTACTGCGCCACCTGGGTCCAGGTGACGGCGCGCATGCCGCCCAGCATGGAGCAGAGCAGAATGCCCAGCAGCCCGAACCACACGCCGTAGGAGAATGGAATGTGCAGGGCGCGCGCGGCGATGGTGCCGGTTGCGTTGATCTGCGCCGTCACATAGGTGAACGAAGCAACGACCAGAACGATCACGGCGCACAGGCGCGCAAGATTGCCGCCGTAGCGTGTGCCGATGAAGTCGGGCACCGTATAGCAGCCGAACTTGCGCAGATAGGGCGCCATCAGCGAATTGACGAGCACATAGCCACCCGTCCAGCCGACGATGAAGGCCATGTAGCCGTAGCCGCCGAAATAGACGCCGCCTGCAAGGGCAACGAAGGATGCGCCCGACATCCAGTCGGCCGCAGTTGCCATGCCGTTGTAGACGGCCGGCACCTGCCGTCCCGCCACATAATAGGCATCGACCTCCATGGTCCGCGACAGCCAGCCGATGATGGCATAGATCGCGATGGTGAAGGCAACGAACAGAATGCCGATCGTGTCGGCGCCGACGCCAAGCTGTTCCAGAACCGCCATCAAGAGGATGAAGGCAAGGAAGCCGCCGGTGTAGATTGCATACACCCGGCCGATATTGTCGATGAACCGTCCCTGTATCAAAGCCATGCCGGTTCCTCCCTATTCTTCTTCGCCGAAGCCGAATTCGTCGTCGATGGCATCCTGGCGCCAGTTCTGCACCCAGATGATGACGACAAAGGCGATGAGCGAACCCTGGGCGATCATGTAGTAGCCGAAGGGAAAGCCAAGAAACGTGAATTGATTGAGTGTCGAAACCATTGCTGGAACGACAAGTGCGAAGAACGCCCACAGGGCCAGAACCACAATTGTCAGGTTCCTGGTCTTGGCCCAGTAACGATCCCTCACATCATCTGCGTTGTTAGCGGACATGGTGTCCTCCTCCCTAAGAACGTCAGCGACGAAAGTCGTTAACTGCCGCCATTGCGGTTCTATGGATTAGGAATCACAATGGCATGTCTCAAGCATTGGGCATCTTCTGATCAATGGAAATCGAGACATTGGTCGTATGACGGGAGGACGTGTCTTATGGGTGTTGCCTGGTCCAGGGGGATGGCATTCCTGCGCGAAGCGGCTGGGCGTCTCAGTTTGCGGCGGGACAATAGCGTAATCGACGATATCCCGTCCCTATGCAGTTTCGTTGCGACACGCTCTTCATTCGTGGCTCAGAAGAAGCTTTACGGATATCTGAAAGCCCGCATGGGCACACGCTATCCGTCCATGTTCGAAGACGACGTGTTCATCGGTTCCATCAACATTGCCAAGCTCCACGTTTTCGCGGCCTGCCTGTCCGACCTTACCGTTCACGCGGTTGCCAAGATTGGGGCCGAAGGCGCCCTGAGCCAGGATGAGGCCAGCGCACTCGCCCGTCATTGCCATGCAGCGGGGCTGGCCCAAAACGCCGAGGCGCTGCCTGATGCGCAAATCGTGGAAGACTGGCGGGAGCGATTTCACGATCGCATCGCCGATCTGCACTGGCAGAATGCGGCAACCAGTGGCGACTGTTTTTCGGAAAGTCCGAAGGCGCTGTTCAAATGGGCGCCGATTGCCGATGAACTGAAACGCTTCGACCGGGAGATTGTCGAAAACTCGATCCGCTTCGCCTTTGGTGAGGTGACGCGCGCATTTCGGGAACGTGCGGACCTTTCCGCTTTGGCGCGGGACTGGCAAAGCCGCAGCACCAGAGGCTGAAATAAAAAGGGCCCCGTCCGAAGACGGAGCCCTGATCACCCCAACAGATGCAATCAAACGGAGTAGTACATCTCGAACTCGACCGGGTGCGGCGTCATTTCGTAGCGCAGCACTTCCGCCATTTTCAGCTCGATATAGGCGTCGATCTGATCGTCGTCGAACACGCCGCCTGCCTTCAGGAAGCCGCGGTCCTTGTCGAGGCTCATGAGCGCTTCGCGCAGCGAGCCGCAGACCGTCGGCACCTTTTTCAGCTCCTTCGGCGGCAGGTCATAGAGATCCTTGTCCATGGCCTGGCCGGGATGGATCTTGTTCTTGATGCCGTCAAGGCCTGCCATCAGCATGGCGGCAAAAGCGAGGTAGGGGTTCGCGCCCGGATCGGGGAAGCGGACCTCGACACGCTTGGCTTTCGGCGAGGAGCCGAACGGGATGCGGCATGAAGCGGAGCGGTTGCGGGCCGAATAGGCAAGCAGAACCGGTGCTTCGAAGCCCGGAACCAGACGCTTGTAGGAATTGGTGATCGGGTTGGTGAAGGCGTTGATCGCCTTGGCGTGCTTGATGATGCCGCCGATATAGTAGAGGCAGTTCTCCGACAGGCCGGCGTATTCATTGCCGGCGAAGGTCGGCTTGCCTTCTTTCCAGATCGACTGGTGCACATGCATGCCCGAACCGTTGTCACCATAGACGGGCTTGGGCATGAAGGTTGCGGTCTTGCCGTAGGCATTGGCCACCTGGTGGACGCCGTATTTGAACTTCTGGACGCTGTCGGCGCTTTTCAGAAGCGTCTCGAACTTGATGCCCAGCTCATGCTGTGCCGCACCCACTTCGTGGTGGTGCTTTTCAACGATAACGCCCATTTCGGTCAGAACCGTCAGCATTTCGGAACGCATGTCCTGTGCCGAATCGATCGGCGGAACCGGGAAGTAACCGCCCTTTACGCGCGGACGGTGGCCCAGATTGCCCGTTTCATAGTCCGCATCGTCATTGGTGGGAAGCTCGCTGGAATCAAGCTTGAAGCCGGTGTTGTACGGATCGGCCTTGTACTTCACGTCATCGAAGATGAAGAACTCCGGCTCGGGGCCGACATAAACCGTGTCGCCAATGCCCTCGGACTTGAGAAAGGCTTCCGCCTTCTTTGCCGTGCCGCGCGGGTCGCGGTTATAGGCCTCGCCGGAGATCGGATCGAGAATGTCGCAGAAAATCGCCATCGTCGACTGGGCGAAGAACGGATCCATGTGAGCCGTGTCGGGCTCGGGCATGAGCACCATGTCGGACTCGTTAATGGCTTTCCAGCCGGCAATGGACGAGCCGTCGAACATGACGCCGTCGGCGAACATGTCCTCATCCACGGCGGAGACATCCATGGTGACGTGCTGCAGCTTGCCTTTGGGATCGGTGAAGCGCAGATCGACAAACTTCACGTCGTTTTCCTTGATCTGCTTCATGATGTCTTGTGCAGTGGTCATATTCGCCTTCCTATTTGCGATGGTCTTGCCTGATGATCCCGGAGGTCTTCCGGGAAAGAGAATGGTTTGGGGATCAAACGGCGTCGGCGCCGGTCTCGCCGGTGCGGATGCGGATGACTTCTTCCACATTTGTCACGAAAATCTTGCCGTCGCCGATACGCCCGGTCTGGGCGGCCTTGCGGATCGCCTCGATCGCGGCGTCCACGGTCTCGTCCGGGAGCACGACTTCGATTTTCACCTTCGGGAGAAAATCGACGACATATTCGGCCCCGCGATAAAGCTCGGTATGCCCCTTCTGGCGACCGAAACCCTTGGCCTCGATCACGGTTATGCCCTGAAGGCCGATTTCCTGAAGAGCTTCCTTAACTTCGTCGAGCTTGAACGGTTTGATGATCGCTTCGACCTTTTTCATGCCTCAGTGGCCTCCAAATGAGTTCAGGAACGGTGATCCCGCGCCCCTTGTTGCTCCGGTTCGGTTGAAGCACGAAACATGCCAACTCGTGCGGGAGCCTTGCATGAAGCGTGCCAGTCGCTGCATTCTGTGTCCGCACGGGCGAAATCGCGTGGATTGTTCGGGCAGCGACATGTCAGGTCGGGCCTCCGGAGCTTATCAAGGAACCATGCGGTGTGCTGCGCAGTTTGCGACTTGCCTAAAAAATATGCAATGCGCCGAAGAAAGCGGCAAGGTCGATGGGTTTGGAAATTCTGACACCTGAAGAAATGGGCAGCGTGGACCGCAATGCGATCGCTGCCGGGCCTCTCGACGGCTATGGCCTGATGCAGAACGCGGGTGCGGTGGTGCTTGCTGCGATCCTTGAACGTTTCGCCGAGGCGGAGGGATTTCTGGTTCTGTGCGGCCCGGGCAACAACGGTGGCGATGGTTATGTCGTTGCCCGCCTGCTTGCGGAGCGGGGTGTCCAGGTCCGGCTGTTTGCCGAAACCGAACCGGCGGCGGGCAGCGATGCGGCCAGGGCGCGCAGGGATTGCCCTGTTGAACCGAAGCCGTATTCGGAGTTCGAACCCGTTGAGCGATGGCTTGTGGTGGATGCGCTGTTCGGCGCTGGTCTGTCGAAGCCTGTCGAAGGGCGCGAGGCTGCAATCATAGAACGGGTGCGCACCAGCGGGCTCTCCGTGGTGTCGATCGATTTGCCGTCCGGCGTTTCCGGGCTTACCGGGAAGCCGCTTGGCGCTGCGCTCCAGGCGGATCTGACCGTGACCTTCTTCCGCAAGAAGCCGGGGCATGTGCTCGTGCCTGGCCGGCAGATGTGCGGTGTGCTTCTTGTCGCGGATATCGGCATAGCCGAAACAACGCTGGATCGAGCCGAATGGAACACGTGGGAAAACCGACCCGCGCTGTGGCGGGCGGCCTTGCCGGAGATCGGCATCAGCGCCCACAAATATTCGCGCGGGCATGTGGCCGTCATATCCGGCGGCGCCACGTCCACGGGAGCGGCGCGTCTTGCAGCGCGGGGTGCGGCGCGGGCGGGGGCGGGCGCCGTGACCGTGCTTTCACCCGCAAACGCGCTCTCCGTCAACGCAATGCATCTGACCTCGATCATGCTGCGCAAGGCCGATACGGTGGACGAACTGGAGGCGTTCCTGCGTGATCGCGCGCCTTCCGGTGCAGTGCTGGGGCCAGGGGCAGGAACAGGCGAGCGGACGCGAGGTTTTGCGCGCAGCCTTCTCGATCAGGTGGACGATGTGGGCGGGCTGGTTTTCGATGCGGACGCAATCACCGCCTTTCGCGGCGATCCGGAGACGCTTTTCGCCATGATCAAGGCCTCCGCCGCGCAGGTCGTTCTGACACCGCACGAAGGCGAATTCGGGCGCCTGTTTGCAGGTCTTGAAGATGCGCCGGAGGTCTCGAAAGTGGAGCGGGCCCGGGAGGCAGCCATGCGATCCGGTGCAACAATCGTGCTCAAGGGACCGGATACGGTGGTTGCGGCGCCCGACGGGCGGGCAGCCATCAATGTGAACGCAACGCAGCACCTGGCCACAGCCGGGTCAGGCGATGTCCTGTCCGGAATCGTGGCTGGTCTGATGGCACAGAGGATGCCGGCATTTGAAGCAGCCTGCGCGGGTGTCTGGCTTCATGCGGAGGCCGGCGGAGTGTTCGGCCGAGGGCTTATCGCCGAAGATCTGCCCGAGATGCTGCCCCGGGTTCTGCAGTCTCAGTTCCCGGAACATGTCCGCTGAAAGGTCGAAGCGAGCGGGACGTACCGGCGGGGAGAAACGAACGGGGTGTACCCGGCTGTGGAAGAAAAGTGGGGGCTACACAGACGGCTCGACCCGCCGTCGCCGCGTTGGAGGATTTTGCAGTCAGTTTTTTCCACCTGACTGCAACATACTTCAGTAACGGCGCATCAATCCAACCAGACGCCCCTGAACCTTGACCCGGTCGGGGCCGAAAATCCGCGTTTCATAGGCCGGGTTTGCAGCTTCAAGGGCAATCGACGCGCCTTTGCGGCGAAAGCGTTTCAGGGTTGCTTCTTCCTGATCCACCAGCGCGACCACGATCTCGCCCGGATTGGCGGTCTGGGTTTCGCGGATGATGACGGTATCGCCGTCGAAGATCCCCGCCTCGATCATGGAATCGCCCCTGACCTCCAGCGCGTAATGATCGCCGCCGCTCAGCATGTCCGGGGGGACGGCGATGGAATGTGTCTGGTGCTGAATGGCGTCGATGGGAACGCCGGCAGCGATGCGCCCCATCACCGGCACGGAGACGACGCCAGCCAGACCGTCATCATTGCTGGCGGCGGGTTTTGGCTGGGGCGAGGGGGCTTTGCCGAGGCTGCCTTCAATGACGCTGGGCGAGAATTTGCGTGCGCCGGGGTTCAGGCCGGGAGCAATCGAATCGGGGAGGCGCAGAACTTCCAGTGCGCGAGCCCGATTGGGAAGCCGGCGAATGAAGCCACGCTCCTCGAGCGCGGTGATCAATCGATGAATGCCGGATTTCGAGGCAAGGTCCAGCGCTTCCTTCATTTCATCGAAGGAGGGCGGAATTCCTGTCTCCTTCAGCCGCTCGTGGATGAACAGGAGAAGTTCGTGCTGCTTGCGGGTCAGCATGGGCGCCACCGAGAATCAGTTAAAAACAAAACCAGAACATACTCTATATGTTCCAGTTGTGTTCCGCAACTCCCGGCATTTGTGTGCGGTTTACCGGGGCTACGGCGCCGCGAACAGCGCCTTGGCACCATCGGCGACGAACTGCACGGCGAGCGCGGCCAGTATAACGCCGAGAAGGCGTGTCAGGATCGAGCGTCCTGTCTCGCCGAGGAAGCGGTCGACGCGCTCGGCAAGCGTGAAGACGGCGTAGGTGATGACGATCGTTGTCGCCAGGATTGCCAGCAGTGTCGCGCTTCCGGCCAGTCCGCCGAAGGAACCCGAGAGCAGAACGGTGGCCGAAATCGCGCCGGGACCGGCTATCAGGGGGATCGCCAGCGGAAAGGCGGCGATGTTTCGGATCATGTCACGGGTGATGGCGCGCTCGGCGCTCTTCTCATGGCGTTCCTGGCGGCGCTCGAAGATCATTTCGAAGGCGATGAAGAAGAGCAGCAGGCCGCCCGCCACGCGGAAAGCGGGAAGTGTGATCCCGAACACGGAGAGTATGGCGCTGCCGGCCACGCCGAAGAGAGCGAGGACCGCGAAGCCGATGATCGCCGCCCGAACGGCGACCTGATTGCGCTCCGACCGGTTCATGCCCACCGTCAGGGCGAGAAAGAGCGGGGCGAGGCCTGGCGGGTCCACGGTCACGAGCAGTGTGACAAAGGCATTGAATACGGTCTCGTAGCCTAGCATGAGGTCCTCCCTTGCAACTGTCTAGCCCAGTCGGGAGGCTTCGGAAAAGACCCGAATGTGTCTCCTGGCGGGCGGTCTGCGGCAATTTGTCAGTGAAATCATTCACAGACCTTCCATATGCATCTGAAATTGCGTTGGATTTCCCCGGCTTCAATCGCTGCTCTGATTGGAGAATCAGCGGCGCTTCATATATAAGAAGTCAGTGATTCCTTATTCTGTGTGTGACACGATTTGACTGACCAGACGACGCCGACCGGACCGGGCGAGCCCGACGACATCGAGCCGATTTCCATCATCGAGGAGATGCAGCGCTCCTATCTCGATTACGCGATGAGCGTGATCGTGAGCCGCGCTCTTCCGGATGCGCGCGACGGGTTGAAGCCGGTGCACCGGCGCATTCTCTATGCCTCGCACGAGAGCGGCTACCACTGGAACCGCAAGTATGTGAAATCGGCGCGCCCGGTCGCCGACGTCATGGGTAAATACCACCCCCATGGCGATGCGGCGATCTATGATGCGCTGGTGCGCATGGCGCAGGACTGGTCCATGCGCCTTCCACTCATCGACGGTCAGGGCAATTTCGGCTCCATCGACGGCGATCCGCCGGCGGCCATGCGCTACACCGAGTCGCGGCTCACCAAAGGCGCTCACGAGCTTCTGGAAGACATCGACAAGGAAACGGTCGATTTTCAGGACACGTATGATGGCTCCTCCAGCGAGCCAAAAGTGCTGCCCGCACGCTATCCGAACCTTCTGGTCAATGGTTCCGGCGGTATCGCGGTCGGCATGGCGACCAACATTCCGCCGCACAATTTGTCGGAAGTCATCAATGGCTGTGTGGCCATGATCGACAATCCGGCGATCAGCCTGCCCGAGCTGCAGGAGCTGATCCCGGGCCCCGATTTCCCGACCGGCGGTCTCATCCTCGGGCGGTCCGGCATCCGCAGCGCCTACGAGACAGGCCGCGGCTCGATCATGATGCGCGGCAGGGTGGCCATCGAACCCGCCCGCAACGACCGCGAAGCCATCATCATCACGGAGATCCCCTATCAGGTTAACAAGGCCTCGATGATCGAGAAGATGGCCGAACTGGTGCGCGACAAGCGCATCGAGGGCATCTCCGACATCCGCGACGAAAGCGACCGACAGGGCTATCGCGTCGTGGTCGAGCTGAAGCGCGACGCTGTCGCCGATGTCGTGCTAAACCAGCTTTATCGCTTCACGCCGCTGCAGACCTCCTTTGGCGCAAACATGGTCGCGCTCAACGGCGGCAAGCCGGAGCAGATGAACCTGCTCGATCTCCTGAAGGCCTTTGTCCACTTCCGCGAGGAAGTCGTCAGCCGGCGTACGAAATATCTTCTGCGCAAGGCGCGCGACCGTGCGCATGTGCTGGTCGGTCTCGCCATCGCCGTCGCCAATATCGACGAGGTGATCAAGCTTATCCGTCATGCGCCCGACCCGCAGACGGCGCGCGAACAGCTGATGGAGCGCCGCTGGCCGGCGGAGGATGTCGAAGCCCTCATTCTCCTGATCGATGATCCGCGCCACCGCATCAACGACGATGGCACCTATAATCTGTCGGAAGAGCAGGCGCGTGCGATCCTCGAACTGCGCCTGCAGCGTCTGACGGCGCTCGGGCGCGATGAAATCGCCGACGAACTGAACCAGATTGGCGCGGAAATCAGCGATTATCTGGAAATCCTGTCGTCGCGGGCGCGTATTCAGCAGATCGTCAAGGACGAGCTCATCGCCGTGCGCGACGAGTTCGGCACACCGCGTCGCTCCGAGATCACCGAAGGTGGTGCGGACCTGGACGACGAAGACCTGATCCAGCGTGAGGAAATGGTCGTCACCGTCACACGCAAGGGCTATATCAAGCGCGTGCCCCTCTCCATCTACCGGGCGCAGGCGCGCGGCGGCAAGGGCCGTTCGGGCATGTCGACCAAGGACGAGGATTTCGTCACGCGGCTGTTTGTGGCCAACACGCACACGCCCATTCTGTTCTTCTCCTCGCGCGGCATCGTCTACAAGGAAAAGGTCTGGCGCCTGCCGGTTGGTACGCCGCAATCCGTCGGCAAATTCCTGCGCAACATGCTGCCGCTCGAGGAGGGCGAGAGCATCACGACGATCATGCCGCTGCCGGAGGACGAGGAGAGCTGGGGCGCGCTCGACGTCATGTTCGCCACCACGCGTGGCACGGTGCGTCGCAACAAACTGTCCGATTTCGTCCAGGTCAACCGCAATGGCAAGATCGCCATGAAGCTGGATGACCCGAGCGACGAGATTCTCGGGGTTTACACCTGCACGGAAGACGACGACGTGCTTCTGACCGCAGCGTCGGGCCAGTGCATCCGCTTCTGCGTCACAGATGTGCGCGTCTTTGCCGGTCGCAATTCGATCGGCGTGCGCGGCATCAATCTCGCTGATGGCGACCGTGTGATTTCCATGGCGATCCTCTCGCATGTCGAGGCAAGTCCGGCCGCACGCGCCGCCTATCTCAAGCAGGCGGCAGCGGAGCGCAGACAGGCAAGCGGCGAAGATGAAGACATTGCCCTCACCAATGAGGAACTCGGCGAAGAGGAAAGCCTGACACCTGAACGCTATGAGGAGCTCAAGGCGCGCGAGCAGATGGTGCTGACCGTCAGCGAATTCGGCTATGGCAAGCGTTCTTCAAGCTATGATTTCCGGGTCACCGGCCGTGGCGGCAAGGGCATTCGTGCGACGGATGTCGCCAAGACCGATGAGATCGGTCCTTTGATTGCGGCGTTCCCGGTGGAGCAGGATGATCAGATCATGCTGGTTTCGAATGCGGGCCAGGTCATTCGTGTTCCGGTTGACGGTATCCGCATCGCCAGCCGCGCCACGAAGGGCGTGACGATCTTCAATACGGCCAAGGGCGAGAAGGTGGTTTCGGTCGAGCGCATTTCCGACACGCAGACCGAAGAGGAAGAAATCGCCTCTGCCGATGACGCCGCCAACGGAGAGGCGAGCGACCAGAATGGGGATGGCGCTGCCGAGTGACCGGCCTGCGGCATCCCCGATTCCGGTTTAACGGAAGCGGCGGTTTGCAGAGTTGCGAACGCGATTTTCGAGTTTGACACGACCGGCCTCTTCATGGAGGCCAATAACGGTGGCAATCAGCATTGCGACGGTCATTGCGGCGGCTAGCGTAAAGATCAGCATGGCTTCACTCCTTTGGTCTGTTAACGAGGAGAGACGCCATTTGGTTTCATACCCCGGACCGGCGCCCCTTCAGCCATTGGTGTCCTGACTACCCGATCGGGTTCGAACCGGTGTTGAACGGCATGTTCATGTGCGGTTCATCTTTTCACCGCCATTGCTGCGAAGAGGTGCGATTGCTGAATTGCCTTCATCCGACAACATGGATACAAGCACGCCATGACCGAACGAACAGCATTTTATGCAGGATCCTTCGATCCCCTGACGAACGGCCATCTCGATGTGCTCAAGGGCGCGCTGACGGTGGCTGACAGGGTGGTTGTCGGTATCGGTGTTCACCCAGGCAAGCAGCCTCTTTTCAGCTATGAGGAGCGCGTCGCGCTGATCCAGAAATCTGCCATGGTCGAACTGGGTGGTGACGCCCGGCGCATCGAGGTTGTGGCATTCGACAAGCTGGTGATCGATGCCGCTCGCAGACATGGCGCCTCGATCATGATCCGCGGTCTGCGTGATGGCACGGATCTCGACTATGAGATGCAGATGGCCGGCATGAACGAAACCATGGCGCCCGACCTGCAGACGGTTTTTCTGCCCGCCAGCCCATCCGTGCGCACCATTACCGCCACACTTGTACGTCAGATCGCTTCCATGGGTGGAGACATCGCACCATTCGTGCCTTCCGCTGTTCTGGAAGCGCTCGAAGCCAAGTTCCCCGCCTGAAACCAAAAGGAGAGTTTCATGCAGCTTCGCAAGCTAGCCTCGTCTGCGCTCGTGGCCGGCGCCCTTGTGGCTTCTCTCGGTATGGCTTCGGCCGCCGAACCTGAAAACACTTTGATCCTCACGCTCAGGAACGGTGAAGTGACCATCGGGCTGCGGCCGGATCTTGCACCCAGGCATGTGGAGCAGGTCAAGGCCCTCGTCGAAGAGGGCGCTTATGACAATGTCGCTTTCCATCGCGTAATCGACGGGTTCATGGCGCAGACTGGTGACGTCCAGTATGGCGATGTGGAAGATGGCTTCGATGCGCGTCTTGTCGGCACCGGTGGCTCCGATAAGCCCGATTTGCCGGCGGAATTCTCCGAAGCCGCGTTCGCGCGCGGAACCGTGGGCATGGCCCGTTCGCAGAATCCGAACTCCGCCAACTCCCAGTTTTTCATCATGTTCGCGCCCGCCGAACACCTGAATGGACAATACACGGTGATCGGCGAAGTCGAATCGGGCATGGAACTGGTTGACGCGATCAAGAAGGGGGACGCCGCGCAGAACGGAATGGTGCAGAATCCCGACAAGATTCTCAATGCGCGGATGGCGAGTGACGACGCGAACTAACCGCGTCGACGAAAGAAAGGTATAGGAATGGCTGATATCAAGGATCCGGAAAACACCATCGTCATGGAGACGACCAAGGGCAAGGTCGTTATCCAGTTGTTCCCGGACATTGCTCCCGAGCATGTGAAGCGTGTCAAGGAACTTGCGCGCGACAAGTTCTACGATGGCATCGTGTTCCACCGCGTGATCGACGGTTTCATGGCGCAGACGGGTGACCCGACGGGAACTGGTATGGGCGGCTCCGACAAGCCGGATCTCAAGGCCGAGTTTTCTAACATGGCCCATGAGCGCGGCACATGCTCGATGGCCCGTTCGCAGAACCCGAACTCGGCCAACTCCCAGTTCTTCATCTGCTTCGACAAGGCGCCATGGCTCGACCGTCAGTACTCGGTCTGGGGCCAGGTGACCGAAGGGATGGACTGCATTGACAGGATCAAGCGCGGTGAGCCCGTCTCGGAGCCGGATTCCATCATTTCCATGCGGGTTGCGGCTGACGCTGCCTGAGTTTTCGATGCCGGGCGGCAGAGCGCCGCCCGGTCATTATGCCGGCCGGTTTGCGATGCGTGTAGACATCTTCGATTTTGAGCTGCCGGAGGAACGGATTGCGCTCAGACCGGTCAGTCCGCGCGATTCTGCGCGGCTTTTGACGGTCCACGGCGAGAAAATCCGTGACCATGTGGTGCGTGAGCTGCCCCAGCTTCTGCAGCCCGGCGACGCGCTGGTCTTCAACGACACAAAGGTTATCCCCGCCCGCCTTGGCGGCATTCGCCGGCGCGGTGAGGCACAGGCGCGCATTGAGGCGACGCTGCACATGCGCGAGGGGCCGGACCGCTGGCGCGCTTTCCTGAAGCCGGCGAAGCGTGTGAATGTGGGCGAGCGCATTCAGTTCGGCCATGATGGCGAAAGCTGTTTCCTTGGTACTCTTGAGGCGACCGTCGCGGAAAAGGGCGAGGGCGGGGAAGCGCTGCTCGTTTTCGATTTTTCGGGGCCCGTCCTCGATGAAGCCATCGCTGCGGCCGGCCATATGCCGCTGCCGCCCTATATCGCCGGGAAACGCGCCGAGGATGCGCGCGACGAGGTCGACTATCAGACCATCTATGCTCGTGAGGAGGGCGCCGTCGCGGCGCCGACCGCCGGGCTGCATTTCACGCCGGAACTGATGCAGGCGCTGGATGCGGCCGGTATCGAGCGGCATTTTGTGACGCTCCATGTGGGGGCGGGCACCTTTCTGCCGGTCAAGGTCGACGACACGGACGACCACAGAATGCATTCCGAACGAGGCGAGGTGAGCGCCGAGACGGCAGAAGCGCTGAACGCGGTCAGGGCGCGGGGTGGGCGCATCGTCTCGGTGGGCACCACGTCGCTGCGGCTATTGGAGAGTGCTTCGCAACGGACCGGAGAACTGGAAGCATGGTCCGGTGCCACGGACATTTTCATCACGCCCGGCTATCGCTTTCGCACGGTCGACGTGCTGATGACCAATTTTCATCTGCCGCGCTCGACACTTTTCATGCTCGTTTCAGCCTTTAGCGGTACGGAAACGATGAAGCGCGCCTATCAGCATGCGATCGGCAATGAGTACCGTTTCTATTCCTATGGCGATGCCAGCCTGCTTTTCAGGGACCATCAATCGTGAGTGAGCGGTTTACCTTCCGCCTTCTGGCAACGGACGGCGATGCCCGTCGCGGCGAGATTTCCATGCCGCGCGGCACCATCCGCACACCGGCCTTCATGCCGGTGGGAACGGCAGGCACAGTCAAGGCCATGTATATGGATCAGGTGCGCGATCTTGGCGCCGACATCATTCTTGGCAACACCTATCACCTGATGCTGCGACCGGGCGCGGAACGGGTGGCGCGGCTTGGCGGTCTGCATGAATTTGCACGCTGGCCCTATCCGATCCTGACGGATTCAGGCGGGTTTCAGGTCATGTCGCTGGCGGACCTGCGCAAAATCACCGAAAAAGGTGTAACCTTCCGCTCTCATGTGGATGGCCAGGTGTTCGAGATGCCGCCTGAGCGCTCCATAGAGATACAGGGACTGCTCGGCTCCGACATCCAGATGCAGCTCGACGAGTGTGTTGCACTGCCGGCCGAAGAATCCGAAATCGAACGGGCGATGGAACTCTCGCTGCGTTGGGCGGAGCGCTGCAGGACCGCGTTCGGCGACCAGCCTGGCAAGGCGATGTTCGGCATCGTGCAGGGTGGAGACAAGCCGCACCTGCGCGAGCGCTCGGCCAGAGCTCTGGCTGCGATGGACCTGAAGGGCTATGCTGTTGGCGGACTGGCCGTCGGTGAACCGCAGGCCGTCATGCTCGACATGCTCGAAGCCACGTGTCCGGTGCTGCCCGGTGGAAAGCCCCGCTACCTGATGGGCGTCGGCACACCGGACGACATCCTCAAATCAGTCGCGCGCGGGATCGATATGTTCGATTGCGTGATGCCGACACGCGCAGGCCGGCACGGTCTTGCCTATACGCGGCGCGGCAAGATCAACCTGAAGAATGCCCGTCACGCCGAAGACATGCGTCCGCTGGACGAGGAGAGCGATTGTCCGGCCGCACGGGATTATTCCCGCGCCTATCTTCATCATCTGGTGAAGGCGGGCGAATCCCTGGCCGGAATGCTGCTGACCTGGAACAACCTCGCCTACTATCAGTCGCTCATGCAGGACATTCGCGACGCTATTGAAGCAGGGCGGTTTCAGCAACGCTCTTCCGAAATCAGTGCGGCGTGGGAAGAAGGCGATCTGCCGCCCCTCTGACGGAGGGTGCTCATAATTTTGGCAGAGCAGTGCGCATCCGGCTTAGGGTCAGGACCTATTAATATGGTCGCAATGGTCGGCCTGATCTGTGCGGATACGCGAAGCAGGACCGCAGGAAGACTTCACGTCTTTCAAGGTCTTGCGACAAAGTAGGCCGTGCAAATCAGGCCGATCCGAAGGACGCTCGATAGACCGGCGATCTGCCGCGTCAAACCCCTTGACCGGGGGGAAGACCCCGCTCTGCGGGCTTCTCCTTGCATCTCTTGGTCTATCGAACGCCATTGTGATCATATTAATAGGTCCTGACCCTAAAGATTGGGCATGGAAGCTGGCAATCTTCCCCATTTCCCGCAACCTATAGAAACAACTTGCTTTTTTGAGGCATCCCCGCTGAAATGCTCTTGAGAGGAGCATTTCTTGACGCACTTTGACGAGATGCGCCTGGGGGGCCAGGCCCGAGATCCTTACGAAGATTACCAGAGCTGGTTCGACCGGCAGGACCCAAAGCGCCTGAAACAGAAGGCGGACGATGCGGAGCGGGTTTTCCGAAGAACCGGCATCACTTTCGCCGTATATGGCGAGCAGGAAGCAGCCGAGCGGCTCATCCCCTTCGACATTGTACCGCGCATTATCTCCGGCAAGGAATGGCGTCGGCTCGTGCAGGGCATCGAGCAGCGTGTCCAGGCGCTCAACGCGTTTCTGGAGGATATCTACCACCGGCAGGAAATTCTGCGCGCCGGGCGCATTCCCAAAGAGATCATATCCAACAACGAGGCATTTTTGCCTGAAATGATCGGTGTGCGGCCGCCTGGCGGGGTCTACACGCACATTACCGGTGTCGATATCGTGCGCACTGGCGAGAATGACTTTTTCGTCCTGGAGGACAATGCGCGCACGCCGTCCGGCGTCTCCTACATGCTGGAGAACCGCGAGACGATGATGCAGCTCTTCCCGGAGCTCTTTCAGCAGGTGAAGGTGCTGCCGGTGGAAAACTATCCGCAGCTTCTGCGGGAATCCCTAAGAAGCGTGAAGCCCGAGCATTGCGATGGCAAACCGACGATCGCCGTTCTGACACCCGGAAGCTTTAACTCGGCCTATTTCGAGCATGCTTTCCTGGCCGACCAGATGGGCGTCGAACTGGTGGAGGGACCGGACCTTCGTGTGGTGGACGGGCATGTGGCGATGCGCACGACGCAGGGCTATCGTCGCATCGACGTCCTTTATCGCCGGATCGACGACGATTATCTGGACCCGCTGACCTTTCGGCCCGATTCCGTCCTCGGCGTGCCGGGCATCATGGATGTCTACCGCGCCGGCAAGATCACGATTGCAAACGCGCCCGGGACCGGAATCTCCGACGATAAGGCGATTTATTCCTACATGCCGGAGATCGTCGAGTTCTACACCGGCCGCAAGGCGATCCTGCAGAACGTGCCGACCTGGCGCTGTTCCGAGCCTGACAGTCTCGCTTATGTGCTGGAGCATCTCGACGAACTTGTCGTGAAGGAGGTTCATGGTTCAGGCGGCTATGGCATGCTGGTGGGGCCTGCCGCTTCGAAGAAGGAGAGGGCGGCTTTTGCGAAGAAACTGAAAGCGAGACCGAAGAATTACATCGCCCAGCCGACGCTTTCGCTGTCAACCTGCCCGATCCTCACCGGCAAGGGGCTTGCGCCACGGCACGTGGACCTTCGTCCCTTCGTGCTCGTGTCGGATCGCATCCGCATTGTGCCAGGCGGTCTGACCCGCGTGGCGCTGAAAAAGGGCTCTCTTGTGGTCAACTCCTCCCAGGGTGGCGGCACCAAGGACACCTGGGTTCTCGATGATTAAGGCGCTCTGACATGCTTCTTGGTCGCTCCGCGAACGGACTTTTCTGGATGGCGCGCTACATCGAACGCGCGGAGAACATGGCGCGCCTGGTCGACACGGGACTTAGACTGGCGCTGACCCAGACCAGCGCTTCGTCCGACGAATGGGCTTCGGTTCTCACCAGTGCCGGCGTGCGTGATCTGTTCGAAGAGGAGAACGACGCGTTCGATACGGCGACAGTGACGAATTTTCTGCTGCGGGATACCGGCAATCCCTCCAGCGTCCTGTCTTCCATAGACACCGCGCGCATGAACGCGCGCATGGTAAGGACCGCACTCACGCGCGAGACGTGGGAGAGCGTGAACGAGGCTTGGATGTCGATGCACCGCATGCTGAAGAGGCGTGTGGACGAACAGGACCTTCCGGCCGTTCTCGACGCCGTAAAACGTGAAACGGCGCTTATCCGCGGTGCGTTTCAGGGCACCATGCTGCGCAACGAGATTTTCGATTTTGCCCAGATCGGCACGATGATCGAGCGGGCCGACAACACGGCGCGCATACTGGACGTGAAGTATTACGTGCTTCTGCCGTCGGCGGCATGGGTGGGCTCGCCGCTCGACAATATCCAGTGGCAGACGATTTTGCGCTCGGTGTCGGCACTCCGCTCATATCGCTGGACCCATGAAGGGGACTTCAATCCCGCCAATATCGCCGACTATCTCATCCTCAACCGGCGAATGCCGCGTTCGCTGGCCTTTTGTTATCGGGGCATTCGGGATTCCCTGGACTATCTGGCCGATGAATACGGTGTACGTCAGAGTTGTAACGAAATGGCCGATGCGAAGGTCGAAAAGCTGAAGACTGCGGCCGTCTCGGATATATTCGACGAAGGTCTGCACGAGTTCCTGAGCGATTTTATCCGGGACAATGCAGCGCTCGGCAATCAGATTGCCACAGATTTTCGCTTCCACTGAGAGCAGCCAGATGCGCCTGAAAATCAAGCACCGTACGGAGTATCGCTATGATGCTCCTCTCTCATACGCCCTTCAGCGCCTGCGCCTCTTTCCGCAAAGCGGCCCGACGCAGGAGGTGGTGGAGTGGTCGCTGAAAACCGAGGGCGCCACGCAGGAAGTGCAGTTTGTCGACGGTTTCGGAAATGACACGCGTCTTGTGAGCATTGATGGCGAGCCGCATACAATCGTGATCGAGGCGTCCGGCGTGGTCGAAACGCGCGATACGGCTGGCGTGACAGGAAAGCATCAGGGGCTTGCGCCGCTTTGGCTTTTTCAGCAGCAGACGCCGCTTTGCACTGCCGGGCGCGGCATTTCGGCCCTGCTACGCGGCATCGACGGTGAAACGGATGTCGAGCGCCTCCACAGCCTCATGAGCGAAGTGCGTGATCGCGTGGCCTACAGGATCGGAACCACCGATGCCGGAACGCCGGCCGAGACCGCCCTGGCGAACGGGGAGGGGGTCTGTCAGGATCACGCCCATATTTTTCTCACTGCCGCGCGTATGATGGGGTTTCCGGCTCGCTATGTAAGCGGTTATCTGCGCATGGATGACCGGGATGAGCAGGCAGCGAGCCACGCCTGGGCCGAGACACATCTCGAAGGGCTGGGCTGGGTGGCCTTTGACTGCTCCAACGGCATCTCGGCGGATGATCGCTATATACGGGTTGCGACAGGCCGGGATTACCGTGATGCGATGCCGGTGATGGGGATCAGGATCGGGCAGGCGCAAGAAGAGCTTGCGGTTCAGATCACGGTCGAGCAGTAATCTTTTAGAACGAATCTGAATGAGGTACGGTCCGGATGACCTATTGCGTCGGGCTGAAAACACAGCACGGCCTGGTGTTCATGTCCGATACGCGGACGAATGCCGGTGTCGACAATATTTCCACCTTTCGGAAGATGCATTGCTGGCAGGAGCCGGACGAACGGGTTCTGGTGCTGCTTTCGGCGGGCAATCTGGCGACCACGCAGGCCGTGGTCAGCCTGCTGGACGAACGGACCAAGGCGCCCGATGAGCGCACGCCCTCCATGCTCGAAACTCCGTCCATGTATCAGGCGGCGCGCCTGGTGGGGGATACCGTCAAGGAAGTCATCCGTCAGTCCGCGCCGGCAGGCCAGAGCGCAGACGCATTCGGTGCCTCTTTTATTCTGGGTGGCCAGATTCGCGGCATGGAACCGCGTCTCTTCCTGATTTACCCGGAAGGGAATTTCATCGAGGTCAGCGCCGACACACCCTTTTTCCAGATCGGCGAGACGAAATACGGAAAACCCATTCTGGTTCGTGCCTTCGACCCGGCCATGACGCTGGAAGAGACGGTGAAGCTCCTGCTTGTGTCGTTCGATTCGACGCTCAAATCCAACCTCTCCGTCGGTCTACCGCTCGACCTTCTCTTCTACGAGAACGACACATTCCGCATCGGCTATGAAAAGCGCATTGAGGCGGATGACCCGTATCTGCGGGAAATCTCCGAGGGATGGTCGGATGCCTTGAAGACGGCATTCAAAAGCCTCCCGGACTTTACGCGCTGAGATCCGTGGCGGGCCGGCTCGCCGCTTCGCGCATCAGATCGCAAGAGCGTCTGTCTCCTTCAGGCTCACGCCTGTGATCCGATAAGTGCCGTCGGACTGCCGCTCAAGGGTATAAACCGCTTCATAGCTTCTGCCGTTCGGACCGGTGGTCAGCACGCGCTGAATGACTGTCGATGCGTTCGGCTCGGACGCCTTTCCGAATGCGTAATTGCGCGGGCGGTAGACGGGCTGATAGCCGCGCGTCACCATCGCCATGAAGCGATCGAGCGTCGGGAAGAGCGCCTTGATGTTGGGCGCGGCGTAGGAATAGGCGCGTTCATTGTCTCCTGCCAGAAAGGCTTCGATCTGGTTCCTGATGGATGACTGCGCTGCGCGAATTTCCGCCTCGCCGGCGAAAGCGAAAACGGGCGTCATCAATGTCAGTGCGATGGTTGGCAGCAGGTCTCTCATGGTGCGTTCCTCTCTTTCCGCATGTGCGCGGCTTTCTCCCGAAGCCGGTTTTGCATTTTAGTCTGTTTTCGGAGCCACGAGACATGACCGGAAATGGTTTCGCCGGCGATTGCCGGTGTGCGTTCGCCGTACTGCTCGCCGCAGAGTGCGCTTGCTCTATGTTCGTTTTTGTCCTTATATGATCAAAACGAATATAGAGACGACAATGAACCCTTCATTCTTGACGCCGCGACTCTCGGAGATCCTTGAACAGGCAAAGGAGCATGGCCGTGTTCTGGTGGATGACCTTGCCGAGCATTTCAGCGTGACGCCGCAAACGATACGGCGCGATCTCAACGAGCTCTGCGACCGGCGCCTGCTGACGCGCATCCATGGCGGCGCGCTGCTGCCCTCCGGTATCGAGAACATGGAGTATGAAGCGCGGCGCAAGATCGCTCTGGATGAAAAGCGGGCGATCGGCCAGGCGGCTGCGCGGCTCATTCCCGACAGGGCATCGCTTTTCGTCAATATCGGCACCACCACCGAAGCCGTGAGCGATGCGCTTCTCGATCATGAAGGGCTCATGGTGATCACGAATAATATCAATGTTGCCAATAGGATGCGTGTTTATCCTTCACTCGAAGTCATTATCGCAGGTGGCGTTGTCCGCGGCTCCGATGGTGGCGTTGTCGGCGAGGCCGCTGTCGACTTCATCCGGCAGTTCAAGGTGGACTATGCGGTGATCGGCGTCTCATCCATCGACCCGGATGGCGCGCTTTACGATTTCGACTTCCGCGAAGTGAAGGTGGCACAGGCGATCATTGCCAATGCAAGACATGTGATCCTGGTGTCCGATTCGACCAAGTTCGAGCGCGGCGCGCCCGTGCGTATCGGTCATTTATCGCAGGTCGACACATTCATCACCGACCGCTGTCCGCTTCCGGCGATGCGAGCCCTGTGCGAGGAGGCGGGTGTACGGCTTATCGAGACCGGGTCCCAATAATTTCTCCATTTTCGTTTGACATTCATTATGCTTTCGAAATAATTCTTTTGTCTCCGCTGGAGGGGGATTGCTCCTGCAGTCTGAGAGACAGGGGAGGATTGCGTGTCCGGTTCTGCGCCCAGTTCAATGTCTGCCAGCTCTGTCATGTTCGACGTGTTCGTCATTGGCGGCGGCATCAATGGCTGTGGCATTGCACGCGATGCGGTCGGGCGCGGTTACTCCGTCATTCTGGCGGAGATGAACGACCTTGCGAGCGGCACCTCTTCCGGCTCCACCAAACTCATCCATGGCGGTCTGCGCTATCTCGAACATTACGAGTTTCGCCTCGTGCGCGAAGCGCTGATGGAGCGCGAGATTCTGTGGCGCAACGCGCCGCACATCATCTGGCCGATGCGTTTCGTCCTGCCTTTGCACAAGGGGCTGCGCCCAGCCTGGCTCGTGCGGCTCGGGCTCTTCATCTACGATCATATCGGCGGGCGAAAGCGGCTTCCAAAGACACGCACGCTCGACATGCGGTCCGACCCGGCGGGTAAGCCGCTGAAAGCCTCCTACCGGCGGGCCTTTGAATATTCGGACTGCTGGGTGAACGATGCGCGCTTCGTCGTGCTGAATGCCCGTGACGCTGCAAACCGGGGTGCCGATGTGCGGGTGCGCACACGCGTGATCTCGGCCGAAGACGAAAACGGGACCTGGAAAGTTCGTATCCAGAACCTTTTGACCGGTGAGACTGAGGCTGTGCGGGCGCGTTATCTCGTCAATGCAGCCGGTCCCTGGGTTGATCACGTCATTTCGGGCGTGCTGGGACAGAACGACGTTCACAATGTGCGGCTGGTCAAGGGCAGTCACATCGTCGTCCGGCGCAAATTCGATGATCCGCGTGCGTATTTTTTCCAGAATGCCGATGGGCGGATAATCTTCGCCATCCCATACGAGGAAGATTTCACCCTGATTGGAACCACGGATCAGGATTATGACGGCGATCCGAAGGATGTGGCCATCAGTGACAGCGAGGTTGATTATCTCTGCGCCGCTGCAAGCGAGTATTTCTCCGAACCGGTGACCCGTGGCGATATCGTCTGGACCTACTCCGGGGTGCGCCCGCTATTCGATGACGGCGCCTCGAAGGCACAGGAAGCGACGCGGGACTATGTGCTGAAATCGGAGACCGCGCGGGGCGGGGCGTCCATGGTGCACGTGTTCGGCGGCAAGATAACAACCTACCGCAAGCTGGCCGAATCCGCCCTTGAAAAAATCGCCGGGGCGCTTGGTCCCAAGGGGCAGCCGTGGACGCATGCGGGCGCGCTGCCGGGCGGCGAGTTTCCTTTCGACGGCTACGACGCACAGGTCGAGGCGCTGATGCGGGACTATTCCTTCCTCGACAGGCATCATGCGGCGCGGCTCGTCAGGCTCTATGGCCTGTGTGCCCGCGATCTCCTCGGAGACGCGCGGTCGGTCGATGATCTGGGCCGGCATTTCGGTGTCGATCTCTACGAAGCCGAATTGCGCTATCTGGCCACTCACGAATGGGCTGTCAGCGGTGATGACGTGCTTTGGCGCAGAACCAAACGCGGTTTGCGCCTGTCGCAGGAGGAGGCGGCAGCGGTCGACACTTTCATGCGTGAAATTTCGGGAATGCACAACCAGGCGGCAAACGCTGGGGGAGGACATGCTTGAACTGCGCGACGTTTCAAAGGTTGTATCCGGCGAAACGCATATAGACAACGTTTCGCTGAGGCTGGAGCCGGGCTCGCTGAACGTGCTGCTCGGGCCGACGCTGGCTGGCAAGACCAGCCTGATGCGGCTTATGGCCGGGCTTGACCGGCCGACCGCGGGCAGCGTGTGGATGGATGGTACCGATGTGACCGGCGTGCCGGTGCAGAAGCGCAGCGTTGCCATGGTCTACCAACAGTTTATCAATTATCCGGCGATGACGGTCTATGAAAACATCGCTTCGCCGCTGCGCGTTGCGGGTGCCGAGAAGCGAGTCATCGAGGAAAAGGTACGGCAGGCGGCAGAGCTTCTGCACCTGACGCCGCATCTGGACCGCACACCGCTGGAGCTTTCCGGTGGCCAGCAGCAGCGCACGGCACTGGCCCGCGCCATGGTCAAGGAAGCACGTCTGGTGTTGCTGGACGAGCCGCTGGCCAATCTGGATTACAAGCTGCGCGAGGAGCTGCGCGCCGAACTGCCGAAGATATTTGCTGCGTCCGGTGCGATCTTCGTCTACGCCACCACCGAGCCGAGCGAGGCGCTGCTCCTTGGCGGCAGCACGGCGACGCTGAGCCAGGGGCGCCTGACACAGTTCGGCCCGACCATCGACGTGTTCCGCAAACCGATCGATCTCGTCACCGCGCGCACCTTTTCCGACCCGCCGCTGAACACCGTGGCGGTGACGAAGGCGAGTGGCAGGTTTGCACTCGACGAAACCGTTCAACTGCCCGTCCCACAGGGCCTCCAAGGCGCGCCCGACGGACAGTACACGCTCGGCTTCCAGCCTCATCATCTCTCGCTGGCGGCGCGTGAGGCTGACGGGGTTTCGGTCCGGGCCACCGTTTCGGTGACCGAAATAACCGGCTCCGAGAGCTTTGTTCATCTCGATTTCGCAGGCCACCGCTGGGTGATGCTGGAAGAAGGCATTCATCGTCTGGAGGTCGGCGAAACGGTCGATGTCTTTATCGATACGCGCCACGTGCTGGTGTTCGACAATGCAAACCGGCGAGTGACGTCCGGTACCAGCCAGGCTGCGTAGGAGGCGGGAATGGCGCGAATTGATCTGAACAACATCCGCCACGCCTACATGCCCAACCCTGTGAGCGATGACGATTTCGCTTTGAAGCGGGTTCACCACACCTTCGATGATGGTGGCGCCTATGCTCTTCTGGGGCCGTCGGGCTGTGGCAAGACCACACTTTTGAACATCATCTCGGGGCTGTTGCGGCCAACCGAGGGAGAGATCCTCTTTGATGGACACAGGGTGACAGACCTTTCCACGGAAGATCGCAATATCGCGCAGGTTTTCCAGTTTCCGGTCGTCTACGACACGATGACGGTCTACCAGAACCTGGCCTTTCCCCTACGAAATCGCGGCGTGGCTTCCAACGAGATCGAGCGGCGGGTGCGCGAAACGCTCGAAATGATCGATCTGGCGGACCGCGCTGATCAGAAAGCCAAGGGACTGACGGCAGACGACAAACAGAAGATCGCGCTCGGTCGCGGGCTGGTGCGCTCGGATGTCAGCGCCATCCTGTTCGACGAACCACTGACGGTTATCGATCCCCACATGAAATGGGTGCTGCGCTCGCAGCTGAAGGAACTGCACCGGCGCTTTGCCTTTACCATGGTCTATGTGACTCACGATCAGACCGAGGCGCTGACCTTTGCCGATCAGGTGGTGGTGATGAACGAGGGCGAGATCGTCCAGATCGGAACGCCGGAAGAACTGTTCGAACGTCCCAATCACACCTTTGTCGGATATTTTATCGGCTCTCCGGGCATGAATGTTCTTCCTGTCCGGATTGACGGACAGGGCGCCCATATCGGCAGCCACGCCATCACCCTGGCCGGGCCGGTCGCGGCAGACCGTGCGGCGCGCATGGAACTGGGCGTGCGCCCGGAATATGTGCGCATCGGCAACAACGGCATTCCGGCACAGATAACGCGCGTCGAGGATACGGGGCGGCGCAAGATCGTTCATGCGACCATCGAGGGGCAACCCATTGCCGCGATTGTCGCCGAGGATACTGCCATTCCAGGTGAACCGCATGTCAGTTTCGATCCGGCCGGCATCAACATCTATGCGAATTCATGGCGTGTGGATCCGGCGGCTGCGCGCCAGGGAGGGGCAGCATGACCAAGACATGGAACAACCGGGCCTGGTTTCTCGTCCTGCCGGTCCTGCTGCTGGTCGCATTCAACGCGATCATACCGCTGATGACGGTGGTGAACTACTCGGTGCAGGAGACGTTCGGCAACAATCTGTTCTTCTTCGAAGGTGTCAAATGGTACGAGGATGTGCTCACCTCCGACCGTTTTCACGCCTCGCTTTTCCGGCAGTTTCTGTTCACCGGGATCATTCTTCTGATCGAGGTGCCGCTCGGCGTCGCCATTGCTCTGACCATGCCGCGCTCCGGGCCATGGGTGTCTGTCTGTCTTGTGCTGATGGCGCTGCCGCTGCTCATTCCGTGGAACGTGGTGGGTGCGATGTGGAACATCATGGCTCTGCCGGATATCGGCCTTCTGGGCTATGGGCTGAATGCTCTCGGCATTCCCTATAATTTCACCCGTCAGCCCATTTCCGCCTGGTTCACGGTGGTGTTGATGGATGTCTGGCACTGGACCTCGCTTGTGGTGCTGCTTGCCTATGCCGGCCTGCGCTCCATCCCGGAGGCCTATTATCAGGCGGCGAAGATCGATGGCGCATCGCGCTGGTCGGTGTTCCGCTTTATCCAGCTGCCCAAGATGAACCGCGTTCTCACCATCGCCGTTCTCCTGCGCTTCATGGACTCCTTCATGATCTACACGGAGCCCTTCGTGCTGACCGGCGGCGGTCCCGGCAATGCGACGACGTTTCTGTCGATCGACCTCGTGAAAGCCGCGCTGGGCGAGTTCAATCTCGGCATCGCAGCCGCCATGAGCATCATCTACTTCCTCATGACATTGCTGGTGAGCTGGATCTTCTACACGCTGATGACCCGGGGAGACGAACAATGAGACTGACGCGCTGGCTTGTTCCCACGCTCTATATCGTCTTCCTGCTTCTGCCGATCTATTGGCTGGTCAACATGTCGTTCAAGACGACAAACGAGATCCTGGGCGGCTTCAGCCCCTGGCCGAAGAACTTCACCATCGACAGCTATGTGGAGATTCTGACCAACCCCGTCTGGTATAACGGTTACATCAGCTCCATCAGCTATGTCATTATAAATACGGTGATTTCCGTCGCCTTTGCGCTGCCGGCAGCCTATGCGTTTTCACGCTATCGCTTCCTTGGCGACAAGCATCTGTTTTTCTGGCTTCTGACCAACCGCATGGCGCCGCCGGCGGTCTTTGCCCTGCCGTTCTACCAGCTCTATTCGGCCATCGGCCTGTTCGATACGCCGTGGGCCGTCGCGCTCGCACACTGCCTGTTCAACATTCCGCTCGCCGTCTGGATCCTCGAAGGGTTCATGTCGGGCGTGCCCAAGGAGATCGACGAAACCGCCTATATCGACGGTTATTCATTCCCGCGCTTCTTTGTCAGAATTTTCATGCCGCTGATTGCATCGGGCATCGGGGTTACGGCCTTCTTCTGTTTCATGTTCTCATGGGTGGAACTGCTTCTTGCAAAGACGCTGACCTCTGTCGCCGCCAAGCCCATCGCGGCCGTCATGACACGCACCGCAAGCACGTCCGGCTATGAGCTGGGACTGTTGGCTGCGGCCGGCGTTTTGACCATCATCCCGGGCGCGATCGTGATCTGGTTCGTACGCAATTACATCGCCAAGGGCTTTGCCCTCGGGCGCGTGTAGGGAGGAAATCATGCCCCATTGGCTCGATCTCACATGGATGGCCTGGACCTGGCAGACCGCCACGTTTTTCCTCGTCATCTTCGCGCTTCTGTGCGCCATGACCGTCTGGGAATGGGCGAGCCCCGGTGGAGGGCCGCGGCACGGGATTCTCGGTCTGGACACGACACGCGGAGACCGGCTGTTCATCTCTCTGCTTGGCAGCGCCTTCATCCATCTTGGATGGCTGGGGCTGACGGATATGCCGCTTTGGGGTGGCACGATTTTGTCGCTGATCTACGCCTACGCGGTGTTTCGCTGGGTGTAGGTCCATCGGCAAAGCAAAGCGGAACGGCAGGCCGCTCCGCAAACCGGCGCAACGGGACCGGAACAAGCCCACCCGAACCGCCAACCATGTTCAGGAACTGAATGTGGAAACAGGAGGAGGAGTTTGAAATGAAAGCGCATTTGAAAGCTTCAGTCGCTGCGCTCGCTCTGCTCTGGCTGCCCGGCCAGGCCATGGCGGACATGGCGGCAGCGGAAAAGTGGATTGATGACGAGTTCCAGCCCTCTTCACTCAGCCGTGAGGAGCAGCTCGCAGAAATGGAATGGTTCATCAAGGCAGCGGAACCGTTTCAGGGAATGGAGATCAACGTTCTCTCCGAAACCATCCCGACCCATACCTATGAATCCGAAACGCTGACCAAGGCGTTCGAAGAGATCACCGGCATCAAGGTGAACCACCAGCTTCTGGGCGAAGGCGAGGTGGTTCAGGCCGTGCAGACGCAGATGCAGACCAACCGAAACCTCTATGATGCCTATGTCAACGACGCCGATCTGGTGGGCACGCATTCCCGCCTGCAAAGCGCCGTCAACCTCACCGACTGGATGGGCGGCGAGGGTGCGGACGTCACATCGCCGACACTCGATCTGGAAGATTTTATCGGTGTGGCTTCGGCCACGGGTCCCGACGGCAAGCTCTGGCAACTGCCCGACCAGCAGTTCGCAAACCTGTACTGGTTCCGTAAAGACTGGTTTGATCGCCCTGAAATCAAAGAGAAATTTAAAGAGAAATACGGGTATGAGCTCGGCGTTCCCGTAAACTGGTCTGCCTATGAGGACATCGCTGATTTCTTCACCAACGACGTGAAGGAGATCGACGGCGTTCGCGTCTACGGCCATATGGACTACGGCAAGCGCGCACCGGATCTCGGCTGGCGCATGACGGATGCCTGGCTTTCCATGGCCGGTGCGGGCTCCAAGGGTTTGCCCAATGGCCGGCCTATCGATGAATGGGGCATCCGCATGGAGGAGGGTTCCTGCAATCCATCCGGTGCATCCGTCAGCCGCGGCGGTGCTGCCAATGGGCCGGCCGCCGTCTACGCCATCCGCAAATGGGATGAGTGGCTGCGTCAGTATGCACCGCCCGGTGCCGCCGACCTCGACTTCTACCAGTCGCTGCCGGCATTGAGCCAAGGCAATGTCGCCCAGCAGATTTTCTGGTACACGGCGTTCACCGCCGACATGGTGAAGCCGAAGAGCGAGGGCAACAACACCGTCGATGACGAGGGCAATCTGCTTTGGAAGATGGCGCCTTCGCCGCATGGTCCCTATTGGGAAGAGGGCATGAAGCTCGGCTATCAGGATGTCGGCTCCTGGACCCTGTTCCAGTCCACGCCCGTGGACCGGCGCAAGGCGGCCTGGCTCTATGCCCAGTTCGTCACGTCGAAGACGGTTGATGTGAAGAAGAGCCATGTGGGTCTCACGATCATCCGCGATTCCACGGTGAACCATGAATCCTTCACCGAGCGGTCGCCGAAGCTCGGCGGGCTCGTCGAGTTCTACCGCTCACCGGATCGGGTCCTGTGGACGGACACCGGCGTCAATGTGCCGGACTACCCGAAGCTCGCCCAGATCTGGTGGCAGCAGATCGGCGATGTGAACTCCGGCGCCTTCACGCCGCAGGAAGCAATGGACCGTCTGGCCGGCGAGATGGACCTGACCATGGCCCGCATGCAGGCAGCGGACGAAAGCGCCAATGTCTATGGTGGCTGCGGGCCGCGTCTGAACGAGGAGAAGGACCCGTCCGAGTGGATCGGCAAGGGTGGTGCCAAGGCCAAGCTTGAAAACGAAAAACCCCAGGGCGAAACCATCGTCTATGAGGAAATCGTCAAGCGCTGGCAGTAAGGCCGGTTGCAGTCGGCTCGATTGAGATGACAATTGCACGGGGAGGCGGTCAGTCCGGCTCCCCGTTTTCGACAGTTTGCAGACCGATCCGGAGGACCCATGAGCGGCTATGTATTGGCGATAGACCAGGGCACCACGTCAAGCAGGTCCATCGTGTTTGACGCGGCCATGAAGCCGCTGGCGACGGGCCAGAAGGAGTTTCCGCAACACTATCCGGATTCGGGCTGGGTCGAGCACGATCCGGAAGACATCTGGAAGGGCGTGGTGTCCACCGTGCGCAGCGCTTTGCGCAAGGCGAAGCTTTCCGCGGGGGATATTGCAGCCATCGGCATCACCAATCAGCGTGAAACGGTCGTCGTATGGGAGCGCGATACGGGCAAGCCGATCCACAATGCCATTGTGTGGCAGGACCGCCGCACCGCTTCCATGTGTGAAAAGCTGAAGGCCGAGGGGCTGGAAGAAACTTTTACGGCGAAGACCGGTCTGCTTCTTGATCCTTATTTCTCGGGAACCAAACTCGCCTGGATCCTCGATGAGGTCGAAGGCGCGCGCGAACGCGCCGAAAAGGGAGAGCTTCTTGCAGGGACCATCGACACATTCCTGATCTGGCGGCTCACCGGCGGCAGGGCGCATGTGACCGACGCGACAAATGCATCGCGCACGCTGCTTTTCAATATCGGGACAAATACGTGGGATGACGAGCTTCTGAAAATCCTTCGCGTGCCGAAGGTCCTGTTGCCGGAGGTAAAGGATAGCGCGGATGATTTCGGCGTGACGGAGAAGGCTCTTTTCGGTGCGGCCATCCCGATCCTTGGCGTTGCCGGCGACCAGCAGGCAGCCGTCATTGGCCAGGCCTGTTTCGAGCCGGGAATGCTCAAGGCAACCTACGGAACGGGTTGCTTCGCGGTGCTCAACACCGGCGAAACCATGGTCGCCTCGAAGAACCGTCTGCTCACCACCATTGCCTATCGGCTGAACGGCGTGACGACCTACGCGCTCGAAGGGTCGATTTTCGTTGCGGGTGCTGCGGTGCAATGGTTGCGCGACGGCCTGAAGGTCATCGGCAAAGCCGCCGATTCCGGGGCGCTTGCCGCGAAAGCCGACCCCACACAGCACCTTTATCTCGTTCCCGCCTTCGTGGGGCTCGGCGCGCCATACTGGGACGCGGAAGCCCGCGGCGCAATCTATGGCCTCACGCGCAATTCAGGCCCGGCGGAGTTTGCGCGGGCGACGCTCGAATCGGTCGCCTACCAGACGCGCGACCTGCTCGATGCCATGCGCAAGGACTGGCAGGACGGGGCGAACGATACGGTTCTGCGCGTCGATGGCGGCATGGTTGCCAGCGACTGGATGCTGCAGTGCGTTGCCGACATGCTCGACGCGCCGGTGGACCGGCCGACTCAGCTTGAGACGACGGCGCTGGGAGCCGCCTGGCTGGCGGGCGCGCGGGCGGGCGTGTGGCCGGATGCCGGTGATTTTGCGCGGAGCTGGAAGCTCGACCGGCAGTTTCGGCCAAAGATGGACGCGGCCGAGCGTGAGGTGAGGCTGAAGGGCTGGCACGATGCGGTGCGTCGCACGCTCAGCACCACCTGAAGTCGCGCGGGATGGCGCTGGTCGGGAAGAGCCGAAAAAAGTCGGGAGAAAGACACTTTTTTCCGGTTGACCGCTGATAAGCGCCTCTCTATGTTCCGCCGCAATTTCCGGGGTTCGGAAGAACCCGCCGGGAGCGCGTAGCTCAGTTGGTAGAGCAACTGACTTTTAATCAGTAGGTCCAGGGTTCGAGCCCCTGCGCGCTCACCAAATTCTCTAGTAAATTCAAAGATTTTTAGCACCGTTGGAGCCTATATGTGATTAGGCTTTCATGTCTGCATGGTGTCCAGATTTTGTCGCATGTCCGCTTTGATCGCGAGAACGCTTGATACCCTGCTGATTCCTACAGCCATCAGACAAAATAGGATGATCCTGCGGCAGTGAAAGGCAGGCACATTTGCGGATAGGTGCTATTCCACTGACGAGTGGTTTTGATCGGTCAATTGGAAATATTTGAACGTCAGGCGAAATGCGAGATCTATACGAACAGATCAGTCTTCCCAATCTTCGTCGAGATTTAGTGATTTCGGATCGTCAGAATCATAGAAGGCTTGATTATGAAGGTGTATGTTCACTCGGACCGAAACGTTCTTCCTCGCCGAATTGATGCCAACGTCTTGATTGGTGGCTGTTTGGCGAATCATCGTCTCTCCCCAGATGCCCAAGCCGTCCACCTCATTCCATTCATCACTCTCGAGAATCTCAGTTGCAGCGTCTGAATAGTTCCAATCTTCAGGCTTGTTTCGCGCGGATAGCCACCCGCTCCTCAATGCTAAATCAATACGTGGTTTTGGGGGGCTCTGAGGGGTTGGGGCTTCCCGAGGGCGCGTGCTTCCCCAGTCGCCGAACACAAGCTTTTGTCGGTTGGTGAGTTGACGGAGTTCCTGAATAAACTCGCGATTATCGAATGGGGTGAATCGTGTTCCTTCTACTTCGGCATAACCCTTTGGTATCGTTGTGTAAGAAACCACGATGGGTACTTGAGCATCAATGTCGCCGAATGCATTCTGGATGAGATTTCCGATTGCGGCTCTGGTAGTTAGGGAATCTGCTATCCAACCGGCGTCGATCATCACAACATAGTCGGCAGAGCCAACTGCATTGATGCCAGCTATTGTGTCGTCGAGATTGTCGGGAATCCGGTGCGTTTCAACTCTGAGGGCAAATGTTCTCTGCATCTCCTGAAAGGCGATGATCTGTTCGGTGACTTCTGCTTCGGTTAGGCCCTCGATTTGCAAGCAGGGGCTGGCGTTTGGAATGCCGTCAATGAAACCGATCCAGTTTGCAAAATTGTTTGCCGGGTCGCGTAATTCGAGCCATTCCTGTTGCGCGGATGCTTCCAAATTCGTCGGTGTATAGTCGCGATCAATATCCAGAAAATACGATCTTTTTGGATAGGCGCGCTCAATGCGGTCTATCGCCTTCATCAGCTCGCCAGCGTTAGGCCAAGGGGCCAGAAGAAAGACTGGTTGCAGGCGATCTTTGGTTGCCGCAGGGAGTTTTTCTAGCCCATTCATTTCGCTCGACCGGACGGCAAGGGTCGGTACATAATTCAAATTTGTGATTTCGACTGACATGCTTCCCCCGCCCCGGTCCTTGCCTGCGTACTACGCGGCCACGCGTATCTCCATGGCAGCCTTTGAAACTCCAAACTGTTCGGCCAAGTGTTCAATCGCTGCTTCACTTAGCTGCTCACCATACTCCAGGTACGCTTTCTCAAGAACATCTTCAGGCATAACGATGTGCGCAGCAAGTCTATTTGCTTCGTATTCGATACTTTCTTCTGCTCCTGAGCGATACAGTACGTTGTCTTTCAGCGTTCCCCCAAGGTCGTCAATAACGGTGCGATGTAGGAGGTAATGTGAGATCTCATGCGCCAGAGTGAATCGTTGTCTCTGTCTACTCTCGTGGCGATTGATTTTGATTTCATAACCCCCACTGGTTTTTGAAATTTGCCCAGAAACATTGATGGGCAATGAAGAGAGCTTTACACTTATGCCCAATTCTTTTGCCATTGCTCCAAGTTTCACTGGTACATTTTTCATATGACGTGCGACGATTTCGCGTTCATCTGGCCTGATGTTGTGCCACTCCCTCGATTTTTTAAACATGTCCTGCTCCTTGGTGTCAGGCAATCTGATCTTCCACGTCGGTGTCACCGTCGGTGTCCTTGTCAGTGCCTCCTGAATAGATCGCTCGCTCTAAAGCTGCAGCAAGTCGCCCATCGTTCTCCATACGGTGAAGCTCATTTTTGAGTTTCTCGGGAAGCTCCTCTTTTACCCTCTCCTCGGACGCCTTGATGGAGGCTGATCTTATAACTTGAAAACCGAACACGGCTGCGATCGTCACGACTACTGCGACTGCACCTAATGCTACTGTTGCAGCAGTCAAGTTTATCGCAGCCAGTTCAGCGTAGCTCATCTGTATGCCTGTTGGTGGGTGGGTAAACCCGGCAAACAACACGTTGCTTCCAAGCAGGCTTACCAATCCAGCCCCAACAAGCACTCCGACGGAGATTTTAGCGATTTCGGTGGCTATCCGCATATGGAGTTTCACTCCGCAAATAGAAATATAATACCCGATTCCGAGAGATTAAAGAAAGTCATCAACCGTGAAGTTTCCGGCGGATATGCGTCCGACTGCAAAATGCTGCCAATGCTACGAAATCCGCGTTCGCTCGGATCAGATTAGTCGACGTTATTAATCAGTAGGTCCAGGGTTCGAGCCCCTGCGCGCTCACCACCATCTCCGTCAGACTAGAGTTGAACGTCATTCTCCCGCACAGGCTGGCCGCGCGGGTGCTCATCCGTCGCGACGGTATGCCACGCAAAGGTGATTGGCGTGTGTGGACCCGTCTGCTTATACGGGTGTGTTCTTTCTGCAGCCCGCTTTGCGCGGATTTGGTTTTGAGATGAAGCATGGCAATTGATGTCGGATATTTGAGTGCCGCAGGTGCGGGTGCGCTGTCGTTCCTGTCACCGTGTGTCCTGCCGCTCGTTCCTCCCTATCTATGCTACATGGCAGGCGTCTCGGTGGAGCAGTTCCAGGGCGAAGGCGCAGATGGAACCGGCGCTTCGTCCGGCGGCTCAACGCGGTTCGCGCTCTTTGCGGCGTCCGTCTCTTTCGTTCTCGGCTTTACCACGGTCTTTGTGCTTCTGGGGGCGGGAGCGTCCACGATCGGCGCCGTGCTGCGCGCATGGCAGCAGGAACTCGCCATTCTTGCCGGCATCGTCATCATCATCATGGGGCTGAACTTCCTGGGCGTGGTGCGCATTCCATTTCTGTCGCGCGAAGCACGCTTTCAGGCGGGGGGCAAACCGGCCACCAGGCTCGGAGCCTATGTCATGGGGTTGGCGTTCGCCTTCGGCTGGACACCGTGCATCGGACCCGTTCTGGGACCGATCCTGACGCTGGCAGGCGGACGCGAGACCGTTGGCGATGGCGCGCTGCTGCTCGCCGTTTATTCCCTGGGGCTTGGGGTGCCGTTTCTTCTGGCGGCACTGTTTTCGGGCAGTTTCATGCGCTTCCTCGCCCGGTTCCGCATGCAACTCGGGCGAGTTGAAAAAGTAATGGGCGGACTGCTGGTCCTTGCCGGTGTCCTTTTCTTAACCGGCGGCATGCAATCCATGGCTTTCTGGCTTCTTGAAACCTTTCCGGCCCTCGGCAAACTCGGCTGAGAGTGGATTGGTGCCGCAAGGGCAGGATGCTAGGAGCCTGACCCTAGATCGGACGCACAAAGGACGATCTAGACTAATGATGGAGCATCGGAACGATCCGAAAACCGGATTCCACTTTTCGGTCCGATGCTCTAGATCGCCGTGCGTCCATCCGGACGCACAAAGGACGATCTAAATGATTGATGGAGCATCGGAACAATCCGAAAACCGGATTCCACTTTTCGGTCCGATGCTCTAAGAAAAGGCGACTCGTCAGAAGCACAACGGATCTCCTTCCATGAGCGAACGCACCTGCCTTTCCGTCATTCTCGCAGCAGGCGAGGGGACGCGGATGAAAAGCGCCACGCCCAAGGTGCTGCACAGGATCGCCGGGCTGGAAATGCTCGGTCACGTGACACGCGCGCTTGACGATGCCGGAGCTGGCAACAAGGCGCTGGTCGTAGGGCACGGTGCCGAAGCCGTGTCGAAAGCGGCGGAGGGGTTTGCGCCGGGGGCCGAGACATTCATTCAGTCGGAGCGGCTCGGCACGGGCCACGCAGTGCTCGCAGCCCGCGCGGCGATTGCACGCGGGTATGACGATGTTCTCGTGACCTTTGGCGACACACCGCTCATTTCGCTGGAAGCGCTTCAGGCACTGCGCGCAGGGCTGGCCAGGGGAGCCGACATCGTGGTCATGGGGTTTCGCACGGATCGCCCGACCGGCTATGGCCGGCTGATCGAGAATGGCGAAGCGCTGATTGCAATCCGCGAGGAGAAGGACTGCTCCGATGAAGAGCGTCGGATAACGTTTTGCAACGGCGGTGCCATGGGCATTGCCGGCAACCGCGCGCTGGAGCTCCTTGAGGCCATCGGCAACGACAACGCCAAGGGCGAATATTACCTCACCGATATTGTCGAGATCGCAACCGGCCGCGGGCTGAAGGTTCGGGCAATCGAAGCCGACTACGAAAGCGCGCTCGGCATCAACAATCGGGCGGAACTTGCCGCCGCAGAGGCGATCTGGCAGCAGCGCCGGCGCGAAGCCATGATGCTGGATGGCGTAACGCTGATCGCTCCCGAAACCGTTTATTTCGCATATGACACCGTTGTCGGCCGCGACACGGTCATCGAACCGAATGTCTTCTTCGGACCCGGCGTGACGATAGGTGAAAACGTCACGTTGAAAGCCAATTCCCATCTCGAGGAAGCGCGTGTGGACGCGGGGGCCTCGGTCGGACCGTTCGCGCGGCTGCGTCCGGGCGCCGAGATCATGGATGGCGCGAAGGTCGGCAATTTCGTCGAAATCAAAAAGACGCGTGTCGAACCCGGCGCCAAGATTCCGCACCTGTCCTATGTGGGCGACGCGCGTGTTGGTGCGAAGGCCAATCTTGGAGCCGGCACCATCACCTGCAACTATGACGGCTTTTCGAAGCATTTCACCGATATTGAGCCGGGCGCCTTTGTCGGCACCAACTCTTCCCTGGTTGCTCCGGTGACCATCGGCGCGGGTGCCTATGTGGCGTCGGGTAGCGTGATCACGGAGTCCGTGCCAGCCGACGCACTTGCTTTCGGCCGCGCGCGTCAGTCCAATCGCGAGGGGCTTGGCAAACGCCTGCGCGACCGGCTGGCGGCGCTTAAGGCGCGGCGTGCAAAGACCTGAAACACCGATGTTTGAGGCCGCTGATCAGGCCTGATACGAACTGAAAGACTTGTTGATTTTCATCCCCTTCTTCCACGCTCTAGAACAATCGCGTGAATCGGGGTTTGACCGTTTGGTGGGAGGCTGAGACAGCCATATGTGTGGAATCGTAGGCATTGTCGGACAGACGCCGGTGGCACCGCTCATCGTCGATGCGCTGAAGCGGCTGGAGTATCGCGGGTACGATTCCGCCGGTGTTGCCACGCTGGATCACGGCAAGCTCGACCGCCGCCGCGCGGAAGGCAAACTCGTCAATCTTGAGAAGAGGCTTGGCGAGGAGCCGCTTGGCGGGACGATCGGTATCGGTCACACACGCTGGGCGACGCACGGTGTTCCCAACGAGACCAATGCGCACCCCCATTTCGCCCAGGATGTCGCCGTCGTTCACAACGGCATTATCGAGAATTTCGCTGAGCTGCGTGACGAACTGAAAGCGGATGGTGTTGCGTTCTCGTCCCAGACCGACACGGAAGTGGTCGCGCATCTGGTTGCTAGCGGGCTGAAGAACGGGGCTGCGCCGCAGGATGCGGCATTTGCGGCACTGAAGCGTCTGCGCGGTGCATTCGCTCTGGCAATCATGTTCCGGGGCGACGAAGACATGATCATCGGTGCCCGAAACGGCCCGCCGCTCGCTGTCGGTCATGGCGAGGGCGAGATGTATCTCGGCTCCGACGCCATTGCACTGGCGCCGTTCACCAACGCCATCACCTATCTGGAGGATGGCGACTGGGTGGTGGTGCGCCGTGGCGGCATGGAGATTTTCGGCATGGACGGCCAGCCTGTCGAACGCGCGCGCCAGCAGTCGGTCGGCACCAGCCTTCTCGTCGACAAGGGCAATCACCGGCACTTTATGGAAAAGGAAATTCATGAACAGCCGGAGGTGATTTCCCATACACTCGCCCACTATCTGAACTTTGCCGAAGGCACGGTGGCAGACTTCGACCTGCCGTTCGACTTCGGAAAGATCGAGCGTCTGGCGATTTCGGCCTGTGGCACGGCCTACCTTGCGGGGCTGATCGGAAAATACTGGCTTGAGCGCTATGCACGTCTGCCGGTGGATATCGATATCGCTTCCGAGTTCCGGTACCGTGAGATGCCGCTGCCGAAGAACAGTGCTGCACTGTTCATATCGCAGTCCGGCGAAACGGCCGACACGCTCGCCTCGCTGCGCTATTGCCGGGGCGAAGGCGTTCCGATCTCCGCCATCGTCAATGTGCGCGAATCGACCATCGCGCGCGAGAGCGACGGTATCTTCCCCACACTGGCCGGCCCTGAAATCGGCGTTGCCTCCACAAAGGCGTTCACCTGCCAACTCAGCGTTCTCGCAGCACTGACGCTCAGGGCGGCAAAGGCGCGCGGCACGATTTCCGCGGAGGAAGAGCAGTCGCTTGTGCGTCAGCTATCGGAAGCGCCGCGTTTTGCTTCGCAGGCGCTCAAGCTGAGTTCAGGCATCGAGAAGGTCGCCCGCGAACTCTCCCATGTGCGGCATGTCCTCTATCTCGGGCGGGATACGAACTATCCGCTGGCACTGGAAGGCGCGCTGAAGCTCAAGGAAATTTCCTACATTCATGCCGAAGGCTACGCGGCCGGCGAACTGAAACACGGCCCCATCGCGCTCATCGATGAGCAGATGCCGGTGATCGTGATCGCCCCGCATGACCGCATTTTTGAGAAAACCGTCTCCAATATGCAGGAGGTCGCCGCACGCGGCGGGCGGATCATTCTGATCACGGACGAGAAGGGCGCGAAAAACGCAACGCTCGACACGCTGGAGACGGTGGTCCTGCCGGACGTGCCTGAGTTCGTTGCGCCGATTATCTACGCGCTCCCAATCCAGATGCTGGCCTATCATACGGCGGTCATCATGGGCACGGATGTTGATCAGCCCCGCAATCTGGCGAAATCGGTTACGGTCGAATAGCGAAAGAGGGGCTGTCATATAGCGGCCCGAATTCCTATTCTATTGTTCAGCCTGGTGGCGTAGTGTCCACCGGGCTGTTTTTCGTCAATCCATCATATTCGAGGCCCGTTTCCACATCATGATGACTCGCCTGCGCAACTACTTCCTTACGGGCTTCATTGTCACCGCGCCGCTGGCGATCACGGCCTATCTCGCCTGGTCGATGATCGGCTGGGTCGATTCCTGGGTCAAACCCTACATTCCGTTCCGCTACAATCCGGACAATTACCTGCCGTTCGCCCTACCTGGGTTCGGCCTGATCGTGGCCCTGATCCTGATCACTCTGATCGGCTTCCTGACCGCCAATTTCATTGGCCGCACCATTGTTCATACCGGCGAGAGCATACTGGGGCGCATGCCACTCGTGCGCAGCGTCTATCGCGGGCTGAAGCAGATCCTCGAGACCGTGCTTTCGGAACGGTCCGACACATTCAAGAAGGTCGGTCTCGTGGAGTATCCGCGCAAGGGACTGTGGGCGCTGGTGTTCATCGCAACGGAAACGCGTGGCGAGGTTCAGGCGAAGATCGACGACGATGCAGGGCAGACCATCGCCGTGTTTCTGCCGACCACGCCAAACCCGACCTCCGGTTATCTGCTCTTCGTTCCCAAGAAGGATGTGATCGAGCTCAAGATGACTGTTGAGGAGGGTGCAAAACTCGTCATATCGGCGGGTCTCGTCGCCCCGGAGTATCACGCCAGGACCGCTGCTCTCGCCGAGGAAGCCGAGGGAGCCAAGGGAGCCGGAAAAACCGGCACTCAGCCGGCACGCAGCAAGCGGATGGCCTCGTCGCGTCCGAACAAATAGAGCAGCAACCGGAGAGCCTCGCCGCGCGGGGTCTGGAGTTCGGGATCGCGCGACAGGATAAGCCGTGCATCGTCACGGGCGGCCTGCAGCAGATCCACATGCGCCTCGATCCGTGCGACGCGGAACCCGGGCGTTCCGGACTGCTTGGTGCCCAGAAGATCGCCTTCACCGCGCAGTTTCAGGTCTTCCTCCGCGATTACGAACCCGTCCTCTGTATCGCGCATCACCTCCAGCCGCCGCGTGGCCGTTTCCCCGAGCGGCCCCTTATAGACAAGCACGCAGGAAGAGGCGAGGGCGCCACGGCCCACGCGCCCGCGCAGTTGGTGAAGCTGGGCGAGGCCGAAGCGCTCGGCATGTTCTATGACAATGATCGTCGCGTCCGGCACATCGACGCCCACCTCGACCACCGTCGTACCGACCAGAATGCGTGTTTCACCGGCCTTGAAGGCGCGCATCGCCTCGTCCTTGTCGGCAGCCTTCATGCGTCCGTGAATGAGACCGACGGCGTTCCCGAAGACTTTCTGCAGCGCTGCGTGGCGGTCTTCGGCCGACATCAGCTCAAGTTCCTCCGATTCCTCGACGAGCGGGCAGATCCAGTAGACCTTCTGGCCTTCTGAAAGCGCTTTCCTGAGCCGGTCGACCAGTTGCGGGAGACGCTCCACCGGCAGCGTCACGGTGCGGATTGGCTGTCGCCCGGCGGGCTTTTCAGTCAGGCGCGAGACATCCATGTCGCCAAACGCCGAAAGCACGAGCGTGCGCGGGATCGGGGTCGCCGTCATGACGAGCATGTCCGGCGCATTGCCCTTTGCGGTCATGGCCAGCCGCTGATGCACGCCGAAACGGTGCTGCTCGTCCACGACTGCAAAGGCGAGATCGCGGAACTGGACCGTTTCCTGGAAAAGTGCGTGGGTCCCGATCACGAAATCCACCGCGCCTGACGCGATTTCATCGAGAATTCGCTGGCGCTCCCTGCCTTTCTCACGGCCGGTCAGAACCGCAACCCGAAGCCCGGCTGCTTCGGCCAGCGGTGCGATTGTTGCCGCGTGCTGGCGGGCGAGGATTTCCGTCGGCGCCATGAGCGCCGACTGGCCGCCCGCTTCCGCCGCGCGTGCCATGGCAAGAAGTGCCACCACGGTCTTGCCCGCGCCTACGTCGCCCTGAAGCAGGCGAACCATTCGCTCCGGGCTCGCCAGATCCGCGTGAATGTCCTGCACGGCCTCTTCCTGTGATCGCGTCAGCTGATAGGGAAGGGCAGCCCGGATTTTCGCTTCAAAGCGCCCATCACCCGTCAGCGGACGACCGGAGAGACGTTTGACCTTTGCGCGCACCAGTGCCAGCGAAAGCTGTCCGGCAAGGAATTCGTCATAGGCGATGCGTCGCCAATAGGGGCTTTCAGGCTGGACGTCTTCCGGCGTGTCGGGGTCATGCAGCCTGTTCAGCGCCTCGCTGAAAGCCGGCATCCGGTTGCGGGAGAGAAAGCTCTCATCCTGCCATTCCGGCAGGTCGGGGAGGCGCTCCAGCGATTGCGCAATCGCCCGGCGCAGGACTTTTGCCGAGAGACCGGCCGTCAGCGGATAAACCGGCTCGAGCGTCGGCAACGTATGCGCCTCTGCCGCCGGAACGACGAAATCGGGATGCACCATGGAGGCGCGCCCGTTGAACCATTCCATCCGCCCGCTCACCAGAACCTGCTCGCCTTCCGGAAGGATTTTTTCGATCCACGGCGCGCGGGCGTGAAAGAAAGTGAGGGCGATCTCGCCCGTTTCGTCGAAGGCGAAGACCCGGTAGGGCGCGTTCCTGCGGCCGGGCGGAGAAGGGTGGTGACGTCCGACCGTCAGGTCGAGCGTGACAATCGTTCCTTCCGCCGCGTTGGCAATGCCCGGGCGGTTTCGCCGATCAATCAGCGAATGCGGAAGCACGAAGAGAAGATCGCCGACACGAAGTTCCCGTCCCGCCACGTCACCGGGAACGATGTTTGCCATGAGGTCGGCCAGTTTCGCGCCAACGCCGTCGAGCGTCGTGACAGGAGCGAAGAGAGGGTCGAGAGCGGAAGGGCGCATCCTGTCATGATTAAGGCCCAAATTCGGCGACGCAAGGCTGACAGACGCTCATGCACACGCTATATCCGCCCGGGCGACCGACCGCCGCAGACCATGAAGGCGAAACCCATGACAGGCACAACCCGTTCCAGCCACGATCTCGACCCGCGCCGACGCCGCGCGCTTGTGCGTTCCTGGCGGCGCGGCATGCGCGAGATGGACCTGGTGCTCGGCGGATTTGCGGATGCCGAGATCGACCGTCTGAGCGATGAAGAAATGACCGAGCTCGAGGCCATTCTCGATGTTCCGGACGCGAATCTCTTCAAATGGGTGACGGGCGAAGTGGCGGTGCCGCCGGAGTACGACACGCCTCTTTGGGCGCGCATAACCGCGTCGCGCGGACGCTGAGGCGCGACGTCGATGAGCTTGATGGATTCACTGAAACTGCCGCGTCAGGGCGTCGGTGCGCTGACAGTTGATGGTGTGGCCGACGGGTTCGAGGCTTTTGCACTGGCAGCCGTCGCCCGCGAAGTGGCGCCCGATGGCCCGACGATTTTTATCCTGCGCGACGGGCAGCGTCTGCCTGCGCTTGTCGACACGCTGCGCTTTGTCGATCCGGGATTGCCCGTGCTCGACCTGCCGGCCTGGGACTGCCTGCCCTATGACCGTGTGTCACCGGGCGGGGATGCAGCCGCGCGACGGCTCGCCGCGATGGGGGCGATGGCGGAGCTGCGCAGGAAACCGCACCGTTCTTTGGTGATCGTGAGCGCCAATGCGCTCTTGCAGCGCATGCCGCCGGCAGACCAGATCGGCGCCCAGGGCTTTTTCGCGCGTCCGGGCAATCAGGTCGACATGACCGCGCTCACGGCGCGCCTTGAAACCAGCGGGTTCGAACGCGTTTCGACAGTGCGCGACGTGGGCGAATATGCGGTGCGCGGCGGCATTCTGGACCTCTTCGCTCCTGGCTGGGATGAGGCGCTACGGCTCGATTTCTTCGGCGACACGCTCGAATCGATCCGTGCCTTCGACGTGGCCACCCAGAGGACGACCGGGCAGCGCAAGGAAGTATCGCTTCAGGCCATGAGCGAGATCACGCTCAGCCCCGAGGTCATCAGCCGGTTTCGCCGCAACTATATCGAGACTTTCGGCGCACCTTCACGCGACGATGCGCTCTATGCGGCCGTGAGCGAGGGCAGGCGTTTTGCGGGCATGGAACACTGGCTGCCACTCTTCCATGAGCGGCTCGACAGCGTCCTCGATTATCTTCCCGAGGCTCCGATCGTGTTCGATCATCTGGCGGAAGAGGCGCTGGGTGAGCGTCATGCGCTCATCGTCGATCACTACGAGGCACGCCGCGCACAGATGGAAGGTAGCGAGCTTGGCGGAGCGGTGCCTTACAAGCCGGTCGCGCCGGAAACGCTTTATCTCGATCGGGAAGAGGTGAGTGCTGCGTCACGCGACAGGCGTGTGATTCATTTCACTCCCTTTGCAACGCCGGAGACGAGCAAGGCACGTATCTACCACGCGGGCGCGGAAGCCGGGCGCAATTTTGCCGAGGAGCGCGCCGATCCCAATGCCAATGTGTTCGATCACGCGGTCAGGCATATCGGAGCGCTGCGCGCCAGCGGCAAGCGCGTTCTGATCGCGGGCTGGAGTGAAGGTTCCGCCGAGCGGCTTTCGCAGATTCTGGCCGAGCACAATCTTGGCAACGTCGCGCGTATCGAAACGCTGGCAGAGCTGGAAAAGCTTCCGGAACAGCAGGCAGGCATCGGCGTTCTGCCGCTGGAAACCGGGTTCGAAACGGCCAGGCTGGCCGTCATCGGCGAACAGGACATTCTGGGCGACCGTCTGGTGCGCCGCGCCAGGAAGCGCAAAAAGGCGTCCGATTTTATCTCCGAAGTGGCAGCCCTTTCAGCCGGAGATATCGTCGTTCACGCCGATCACGGCATCGGCCGGTTCATTGGCCTCAAAACCATCGAGGCCATGGGTGCGCCCCATGACTGCCTTGAGCTGCGCTATGCCGGCGATGACAGGCTGTTCCTGCCGGTCGAAAACATCGAGCTTCTGTCGCGCTACGGGTCGGACGGGCCGGACACCATGCTCGACAAGCTGGGCGGTGTGGCCTGGCAGTCGCGCAAGGCGAAGCTGAAAAAGAAGCTTCTGGAGATGGCGGGCCATCTGATCCGCATTGCCGCCGAACGCGAGATGCGGCCCGGCGTCAAGCTTGCACCGCCCGAGGGGCTTTATGGCGAGTTTGCCGCGCGCTTTCCCTATGAGGAAACCGAGGACCAGCAGACTGCCATTGATGCGGTGATCGACGATCTGGGCTCCGGCCGGCCCATGGATCGCCTGATCTGCGGCGATGTGGGGTTCGGCAAGACGGAGGTGGCGTTGCGTGCGGCGTTCGTTGCCGCTATGGAGGGGTTGCAGGTCGCCGTGGTCGTGCCCACGACGCTGCTTGCCCGCCAGCACTTCAAGACCTTCCGCGACCGGTTCGCCGGTCTGCCCCTGCGCGTGCGGCAGGCCTCGCGTCTGGTCGGCTCAAAGGAGCTCGCCGAAACCAAGAAAGGCATCGCCGATGGCACGATCGACATCGTGGTCGGCACCCATGCGCTTCTGGGTAGCTCCGTCACCTTCAAGAACCTCGGCCTTCTGATCATCGATGAAGAGCAGCATTTCGGCGTCAGGCACAAGGAGCGGCTGAAGGACCTCAAGTCGGATATCCATGTGCTGACACTGTCGGCCACGCCGATCCCGCGCACCCTCCAGCTGGCGCTGACCGGCGTGCGCGAGCTGTCGCTCATCACCACGGCACCGGTGGACCGCATGGCCGTGCGCAGCTTCATCTCGCCGGTCGATCCGCTCGTCATCCGCGAGACGCTCCTGCGCGAGCGCTATCGCGGCGGGCAGAGCTTTTATGTCGTCCCGCGGGTCTCAGATCTGGCGGAAGTCCGGGAATTCCTCAGCGAGCACGTGCCGGAACTGAAAGTTGCGACAGCACACGGGCAATTGGCGCCGGGCGAACTCGACGACATTATGAACGCCTTCTATGACGGTCAGTATGACGTGCTTCTGTCCACGACCATCGTCGAGTCCGGTCTCGATATCCCGACAGCCAACACGCTGATCGTGCATCGGGCGGACATGTTTGGCCTGGCGCAACTCTATCAGCTGCGCGGGCGCGTGGGCCGCTCGAAGGTACGCGCCTATGCGCTCTTCACCCTGCCGCCAAACCGGACATTGACCGCCACGGCCGAACGGCGTCTCAAAGTGCTCCAGTCGCTCGACACGCTCGGCGCAGGGTTCCAGCTTGCAAGCCACGATCTCGACATTCGCGGTGCCGGCAACATTCTGGGCGAGGAGCAGTCCGGTCACGTCAAGGAAGTTGGCTATGAACTCTACCAGCAGATGCTGGAAGAAGCCGTTGCAGAGCTGAAGGGCACGGAAGAGGCCGTAGACACTGGCTGGTCGCCGCAGATCACGGTCGGCACGGCGGTGATGATCCCCGAATCCTATGTTTCGGATCTGCAGTTGCGTCTGGGGCTATACCGCCGCATTGCAGAGCTCGAAACGCCTGAAGAGATCGATGCTTTCGGCGCCGAACTCATCGACCGTTTCGGCCCGCTTCCGCAGGAAGTGGAGCATCTGCTCAAGATCGTCTTCATCAAGGCTCTGTGCCGCAGGGCCAATGTCGAAAAGCTCGATGCCGGCCCCAAGGGGACCGTGGTGCATTTCCGAAATCAGGAATTCCCCGAACCGGTGGGGCTCGTTCGCTTCATCGGCGAGCAGGGATCGCTCGCCAAAATCCGGCCCGACCAGAGCATCGTCTTTATCCGTGACTGGCCGACGCCCGAGAAGCGGCTTGCCGGTGCTGCCGTCATCATGACGCAGCTCGTGCGACTGATCGAGAAGAAGGCGGCCTGACAGGGCGGGCGGCGACCGCTTGTCTTACCCCGCCTCAGAGGTCACGCCTGGCCGTTGTCCAGCGTGCCGTCAGCCTTGGCCTGTGCCACCTGGCGGATGGCATCGGCAAGTGTTGCCGGTTCCTGCGCTCCCACCACCGCATACCTGCCTTCAAGCAGGAAGCAGGGCACGCCGGTGACACCCATCTGTTGAGCAGTCGCGATTTCCTGTTCGACCTCGGTCCGGTCGGCGTCGGTCGCAAGCAGCGTCTCGACCACCGCAGCATCCATCCCTGCCTCTTTTGCAGCCTGGATCAGGACGGCGGCATTCCCGATATCCGCGCCTTCCTCGAAATAGAGTGCAAAAAGGCGGCCGACGAGGCGATCCTGCACGCCCGGTTCCGCCGTTGCCGCCCAGCGGATCACCCGGTGTGCGTTGAGCGTATTGGGTGAAAGCGCAATGGCGTCGAAATCGAACGATATCCCCTCGGCCTCTCCAAGCGTGCCAAGCTGCTCGTGCATCTGTCGGATACGCGTCTCGTCGCCGAATTTGTCGGCGAGATAATCCCGCCGGCTCTTGCCTTCTGGCGGAATGGTCGGGTCGAGCTGGAACGGTCGCCAGCGCAGGTTGACGGAAATCTCTGGAACCGCCTCCAAAGCCTTCTTCAGACGCGCGCGCCCCACATAACACCAAGGGCATACGACGTCGGAAACGACGTCGATCGTAACGGGAACAGTCATGGTCTCAAGCCTTATTCAGCGTCCTTGTTGTGCCACCAGGTCTGTAGCTTGTATCCGTAAAGCGGTGTCTTCTCGGGATGCGCCAGATCGCTCCAGTAGGCGACCCATTCGTCGCTGTCATGCTGCATGGGGACGACATAGGCGCCGGACATTAAAAGCCGGTCGAGCGCGCGCACGGCCGCGGCGTAGTCGTCCATGTCCCGCGCATTGAGCATCGCGTCGATCATGGCATCGATCGCCGGATCGGCTGCGCCTGAAAGGTTGAACGTACCCTCGGCCTTCGCAGCTTCAGAACCCCAGCGGTTGATCTGTTCGATACCGGGCGACAGCGAACCGGAAAAGCCCACGGAAGCGATGATCACGTCGAAATCATAGCGCTGCTTACGCTGCTGGGCCTGTGAATCGTCCAGCAGGCGGATCGAAACATCTATGCCGATCTTCTTGAGCACTCGCTGAAAAACGGCGGCCAGTTTCTCGCCTTCCTCCGAGGTCACGAGGATTTCGAAGGTGAGGGCCTCGCCATCGGCATTCACCAGTGCATTGCCTTCGAGGCTGTAACCGGCCTGCTGAAGCATCTGCAGCGCTTCGCGCATTTCACCACGCCCGACGGGCGCCCCGGCCATCTCCGCCTTGCCATAGGTCCCGTCCATGACGTCCGGCGTCACGCGGTCGGCAAAGGGTTCCAGAAGGGCGCGCTCGCGCTCGTCGGCGGGCTTTCCAAGGGCGGAGAGATGCGATCCCTGCCAGTAGCTGAGCGTGCGCTCATATTCGCCGCGCAACACGTTCGTGTTGACCCAGCCAAAATCATAGAGTTTGGAAAGTGCGCGGCGCACCTGCGGATCGGCGAACTTTTCGCGGCGTGTGTTGAAGAAAAAGCCCGTGACCGCGGGCGGGATGCCATTGGTGAAGGTTTCGCTGACGACCTTGCCTTCGCGGGCAGCCGGAAAATCGATGCCGCGCTGCCGGCGCACCGGGTCGGATTCTGCATAGACCGAGCAGATGCCCTTCTTGAACGCCTCGATAAGCGAATTGGCGTTCAGGAAATACTCGATGGTGACCTTGTCGAAATTGTCGAAACCGCGCTTCGACGGGATGTTTTCGCCCCAGTACTCTTCGTTTCGGGTGAAGACGATGCGCCGACCGGGCTCGACCTCCGAAATGCGATACGCGCCGCTGCCGGTCACCGGTTTGAGCGTCGTCTGATCGAAGGTTTCGATGTCGAATGCGTGTTCCGGGATGATCGGGGTCATCGCAACGATCAGCGGAAACTCGCGATCCGCCTTGTCGTTGAAGGTAAAGCGCACACTGTGATCGCCGGTTTTCTCGATTTTCTCGATCTTTGCCATGCGGCTGGAATAGGGCGGGCGTCCCTTCTCCGTGTACGCCTCGTAGGTGAAGATCACGTCTTCCGGCGTCACATCCGTTCCGTCCGACCATTTGGCGTCCGGGTTCAGGTTGAATTCAGCATAACTGCGCGCCTCGTCCATCTCCACGCTTTCCGCCAGCAGGCCGTAGAGTGAAAAGGGTTCGTCTGCACTGCGCATCATCAGGGATTCAAACACCAGATTGCCGAAAATGGTGTCGATCACGCCGCGCGCAGTGGTGCGCATGCTTTTGAGAATGAAGGGGTTGAGATTGTCGAAGGAACCGACGACGCAATAGGTGACGTCGCCGCCCTTTGGCGCTTCGGGATTGGCGTAGGGGAAATGCGAGAAATCGGCCGGCAGTTCAGGTGCGCCGTGCATGGCGATGCCATGTTTCGGCTGGTCGTCTGCCGCGACAGCCGCACCTGTTGCGATCAAACTCGCCAACAGGGCGAAACGAAGGGGTTTGAGGGCTGCAGACATCGAGACACCTTGACCGGGAATGACGCGTTTCCATGATTCGTCCGGGAGCCTAGCACACAGTGTGACGTTTTCCGGGCTTCCCGCAGATCGTGTGATGTTTGCCGCACACCGTCATAAAGTCCAGGGAAATGCGCGGACGGACTGGATTCGCACCGCATGGCGGTGTAACACGCGGCCAAGGGTCATGCTGTCGCCGCATTTTAACAACAGGTGACGCAGTGATCGATATTCTGGCGCTGTGCATTTAGAGGAACTGAGCCATATGAAAAGCCTGAACGCGAAAGCAATCCGCACCCTGTTCGCCCTTGCCGGCGCCGCCTGCGTGGCCGCAAGCGGAGTTGGTGTCGCCGCCGCGCAACAGCAGCAGCCGCCGCAGGGCTGGTTCAAGGCCTGCACCAAACAGGAAGACGTGGATATCTGCAATGTGCAGAACGTTCTCGTGGCGGCAACCGGCCAGATGATCACCGGCGTCAGCCTGATCGAAGTGAAGGGCAAGGTGAACCGCAAGGTCTTCCAGATCACCGTTCCGACCGGCCGCATGGTGCCTCCCGGCATCGGCCTGCAGATCGACGGCGGCCAGACCCAGAAAATCGACTACGCGATCTGCCTGCCGGATCGCTGCATCGCGGAGGCCCCGCTGACCGATCAGCTCGTGGCTTCTTTCAAGCGCGGCTCGGAGCTGACGCTCACCTCCGTCAATTTCCAGAACCAGCCGAACCCGATCAAGATGACGCTGTCCGGTTTCACCAACGCTTATGACGGCGACCCGCTGCCGCAGTCCGACATCGAGGACCGCCAGAAGAAGCTTCAGGACTTCGTGAACAAGAATAACGAAGAGTTGACCGAAAAGCTGCGTGAAGTGCAGGAGAAGGCCAAGAAGGCTGAATAGTCTTCATTCTTCTCCGAAATTTCGTAAAAAAACAGGGCCTTCGCGGCCCTGTTTTCATTTGCGCTTTAAAAAACCTGCCGTCAGTGGTGTATCCGCTCGCGGGGCTCGTACTGACCGTCGCCGGTCTCCACGAAGAATTCCGCCAGTTGCGGGTGCCGGACGGGCACGCCGGATTCATCGGGCGTCAGGTTCTGCTCCGAGACATAGGCCACATATTCCGTCTCCTCATTCTCGGCGAGGAGGTGGTAGAATGGCTGGTCCTTGCGCGGACGTACTTCTTCCGGGATCGCCTGATACCAGGCTTCCGTGTTGTTAAACTCGGGATCGACATCGAAAATCACGCCGCGGAAGTCGAAAACCTTGTGTCGGACGACCTGGCCAATGCGAAATTTTGCAGTTCCAATAGTTTGCATAATGTTACCTCTGGCTCCTATGTGGCGCAGCCGCCGCCACAATTCAATCCCGCAGGCTTGACGGGCAGGGCGCGCGCGGGCTAGCCGCCATGTATGGGCGAAACGTTTTCAACCTGCCTCTGCGGGTGAGCGAACCGAGCGGTGGCCCAGACAGGGATGGGCCATGACCGGTGTCGCAGGACTTGTTCTGCCGTTTTTCGGATTGATCTTCATCGGCTATGCAGTGGCACGGCTGAAGCCGCACCCAGCCGACGCGCTCGGCTGGATGAACACGTTTGTCATCTATGTGGCGCTTCCGGCTCTCTTTTTCCAGCTTCTTGCCAAAACACCCATCGAGCGACTGACGGAGTGGGGCTATATTTTCGGCGCGGTCGCCTCCACCTACATCGTCTTCGCCATCATGTTTGCCGGTTCGCTTCTGATCAGCCGAAGCTCGATCGCCGAAAGCACCATCAAGGGGCTTGCCGCCAGCTATGGCAATATCGGCTATATGGGGCCGGGCCTGGCGCTGCTTGCCTTCGGCGAAGAGGCAGCGGTGCCCGTGGCGCTGATCTTCTGCTTCGAGAACATGGTCCACTTCGCGGTTGCGCCGATGATGATGGCGATCTCCGGCGGCAGCGGCCAGAAGCCGGGGCGGCTGGCTCTGGAAGTGGTGCGCAAGATCGTGCTCCATCCGTTTATTGTGGCAACAGCGGCAGGCGTGGCCGCGGCAGCGATCAATTTTGCCCCGCCATTGCCCGTTGAGCGGCTGCTTGCCTATCTGGCATCGGCGGCAGCCCCCTGTGCGCTCTTCGCCATGGGGGTCAGCCTGGCGCTGAGACCGCTGAAGCGTGTGCCGCACGAAGTCGGCGCCATCGTTTTCCTCAAGCTCATCCTCCACCCGGCCATCTGCTATGTCATGCTGAGCTGGGTCGGAAATTTCTCGGAGAGCTGGGTGTTTTCAGCCGTCCTTCTTGCCTCGCTGCCCACGGCAACCAACGTGTTTGTCATCAGCCAGCAATACGGTGTCTGGATGGAGCGCGCTTCGGCAAGCGTGCTCATCACCACGCTCGTGTCGGTGGGTACAGTGACAGCGCTCCTCTATGCCATCACGAACGGGCTCCTGCCGCCGGACCTTTTCCCTTAAACGGCAGAAGCGCGGAGAAGCCGCTGCCGGGTCGCATGCCCTCGCGCATGAAGAGGGCGCGCAGCGGCGGAATGCTTCCGATGACACTGAGCCCGGCGCTGCGGGCAATCTGTGCGGGAAGAAAGCCCGAAAGAAGCGACGCATTCAGAAGGTTGACCGAGTTGCTCCGGGCAAGAATATCCGGGCGCCGCGCAGCATGATAGCGGCTCATGGCGGCAGGTGACCCGGGATCGTCGGGAAAAGCACTGGCCACGGCCACGAGGTCCTCAACGTCCCGAATGCCCAGATTGAGCCCCTGTGCCGAGATGGGCGGGAAAACATGCGCCGCCTCACCGACAAGCGCCACCCGGTTCTGTCCGAAACGCGATGGCATCAGCGTGCCGAGCGGATAAATCTGGCGGCCGGGTTCCACCGTGACGCGGCCGAGCATCGACGAAAGCCGTTCCTCGACCCTGCGCGACAGTTCTTCGTCGCCGAGCGCGTTCATTGTTTCGGCGTCTTCGGGTTTCAGCACCCAGACAAGGCTCGAACGCATTCCGGGGAGGGGGACCTGTGTGCAGGGGCCGCTCTGGGTGTGAAACTCGGTCGATACAAAGCCGTGTTCACGCGCATGCTTGAAGTTGAGCACCAGGGCGGCCTGGGGAAGAGCTCGGGTCTTGGCAGAAATACCGGCGGCTTCCCGCGCCGGCGAGCCGCGCCCGTCGGCGGCCACCGCAAGCTGCGCCACAAGGCGTTCGCCGTTTCTGAGCGTTGCGGTCACGCGGTCGCTTTCGCAGGCCCATTTCTCTACAAGGCTTTCGTGCCAGTCGATCAGGGGCGAGGTTTTTGCCGCCTCTGCGAGCTCTTCCGTCAGGCGTGCATTGGGGATGTTCAGCCCAAAAAACTCTTCGCCGATCTCGCCTGCATGAAAGGTCACCGTCGGGCTGCGGATGAGACGCCCCGTCGCGTCCACAAGCCGCATGGCGCGCAGCGGCGCGGTTTCCGGCAGCAGCCGGTCAAGAATGCCAAGGGGCTCGATCAGGTCGAGCGACGGGCGCATAAGCGCCACGGTCCTCCGGTCACGCCCCTCGGGGACGGGGCCCACAAGCGTCACCGCGTGGCCGTGATGCGCGAGCATCAGCGCGGCGATCAGGCCGGCTGGTCCTGTCCCTGCAACGAGTATCCTGCGGTTGCGATCGCTCACGGCTTTCCATCCATCTCTGTTTCTGTCTTGATCGACAGCAATGCTTCCTGTCTTTGTCATGATGGGTCGGTTCGGCGCAAGCTTCAACGTGGCGAAAGAACCCAGTCTGGTGGATGAGGTTTGGATGTGAGTTGCAAGGATGACGATCTGACTGCTCTGGCGGGTTCCGGCCGCACCGTGCACCGCATGGCACGTCTGGCATATCCACTCTCGCTGTTTGCGCTTTGTCTGGCCATTGCAGCGTCCTGGACCGTTCTCGCACTCATGGGTGTGAGGATCGCCGCCGTCGACCCAAGGGCTGCCGGGCCGGGGGTGGCCTTGCTTCAACACATTCCCGAAATCGCATTGCCGGCGTCCTTCGAGACGTTTTTGTCCCTCTGCCTTGCTCCGGTCGGCGCCGGCAACGGCTGGACCGCCTTTTTTCTTCTCGCCTTCATGTGGTTCCTGATGGCGGTTGCCATGATGCTGCCGTCGGCTGCGCCGCTGCTCCGCACCTATTGCGAGATTGCCGATACCGCCGCCCGAAAGGGTGAAAGCGTGGTGCATCCCGTCATTCTCGTGGCCGGGTATCTCTCCGTCTGGCTGGCGGCATCGTTCGGTTTCGCAGCATTGGCACTCGGTGCCTTCCGGAGCTTCAATGGCGAAGCTTTTCTGTCTCCCTGGACGGGCCATGCCGGCGCAATTGTTCTCGCCATTGCCGGATTTTATCAGTTCTCCGCCTTGAAAGAGGCCTGCCTCGTCAAGTGCCGCAATCCCTTTGCCACGCTGTTTGGCCGCTGGAGCACACGCCCGGCGGCGATCTATCGGCTCGGCCTGCAGCAGGGGCTCTGGTGCCTCGGCTGTTGCTGGGCGCTCATGCTGGTCATGTTGGCCGTTGGCCTCATGAATGTGTTCTGGATGGCGCTTCTCGGCGTGTTCACGCTGGCCGAGAAATCTGGTCATAGCCGCGTTTTCACACGCGTTTCGGGCGCACTCCTTCTTGTGTGGGCGCTTACGCTTCTTGTAATCTCATTTTAGAAGAGGGGCCGATGCCATGGGAAAGAAAGACTGGGCGCTGAAAGGCGAGCTGGTGCTGTCGTGCAATTGCACCGTGTTCTGCCCCTGCGTGCTTTCGCTGGGCAACCATCCGCCCACCGAGGGATACTGCCAGACCTGGGCCGGGTTTCGGATCGACCAGGGGCACTACGGCGAGACGGACCTTTCCGGCCTCAATCTTGGGCTTGTCATGGAAATTCCGGGCTATATGAGCCGCGGCAACTGGACAGCGGGCATCTTTCTGGATGAACGCGCGTCGATCTATGCGGAAAAGGCCATCGGCAAGATCTTTTCCGGCAAGGCCGGCGGTACGACGGGGCTTCTCTCCATTCTCGTGGGACAGTTTCTCGGCATACAGCGGGCGCCGGTTCACTATGAAACCGACGGGAAGACCCGCATTTTCCAGATTCCGAAAATCATCGACGGCGCCATTACGCCGATCGCAGGCAAGGATGCCGACGGCGACACGGTCATCACCAATTCGCAATACTGGATCGCGCCGGAGATTACCGTTGCCCGATCCGAGAAGAGCCGCATGCGCGCCTTTGGGCGCAACTGGAATTTTGCCGGGCGGTCGGCAGAGATATGCCCGCTTGACTGGCGCGGACCTTAAAGCAATTTCAGGAAAAATGGGAACCGGTTTTCCGCCCGGAATTGCGCAAAAACAAGAGGATAGAGCGTTTTTTTGCGATTTACGAAAAGCGAAAGCGCTCTGGGGGCAGGATCTGGGCACAGAGCATGAAGACCAAAAAAGTCACGGCCCCGCAGGCCAAGGCGTTTTCCGTTCACCTTTTGACGGCATCCGGTTCCTTTCTCGCTTTTCTGTCGCTGGTCGCCGCCAGCGAAGGGCGGTTGGTCGCCATGTTCTGGTGGCTTGGCTTCGCGCTGTTCGTCGATGGGATCGACGGGCCGATCGCGCGCAGGCTCGATGTAAAGCAGGTTCTGCCCACATGGTCGGGCGACATGCTCGACAACATCATCGATTATGTCACCTATGTCCTCATTCCCGCGTTCGCGCTCTACCAGAGCGGGTTCATGGGCGAGGGGCTTTCCTTCCTGTCGGCTGCGATCATCGTCGTTACCAGCGCGATCTATTATGCCGATACCGGCATGAAGACCCGGGAGAATTTCTTCAAGGGTTTTCCCGTGGTCTGGAACATGGTGGTGTTCACCCTGTTCGTGGTCGAGCCGGGCGAATATGTCGCGTTCGCCGTCGTGCTCATTTCGGCCGTGACGACCTTTCTGCCGGTCTTTTTCCTCCATCCGGTGCGTGTGCAGCGACTGCGCGCTCTCAATCTGACCATCTTCTTTGCCTGGTGCGGGTTTGGCGTGCTTGGACTTGTCCAGCATCTCGACGCGCATCCCCTGGTGCGGATAGGCATCGGCACCACCGGCATCTATCTCTTTGTGATCGGCGGGCTCATGCAGGCTTGGCCGAATCTGGGCAAAGGGCGTAATGAGTAATGGGGCTGTCGTGTTTGAAGCTCTTTCAAGCAAAGCGGCTCTAATTAACGACAAAGCCGTCTGCCTATGATCGAGTTGGGAACAAAATAAAAATGTCCGAAATGGGAGCCGGCGTGGATCAAGCACACGAAGGCAAGGGCAGCGAACTTCTGGAAGTTCGCGGGCTGACAAAGATATTTGGCGCCCTGAAGGCGTGCGACGCGATCGACCTTTCGATTGGCAAGGGCGAGATTCATGCGCTGCTGGGCGAGAACGGTGCCGGCAAATCGACACTGGTCAAGATGCTGTTCGGTGCGCTCGAACCGGCGGCGGGCGACATTCGCTGGAAGGGAAAGCCGGTGTCCATCCAGTCGCCGGGGGAGGCCCGTCGTCTTGGCATCGGCATGGTTTTCCAGCATTTCTCGCTGTTTGAAGCGTTGACCGCGGCTGAAAACATCATGCTGTCGCTGGACGACAATACGCCGATCCTGCAGGTGGCCGAACGTGCACGCGATTTGTCAAAGGCCTATGGCCTGCCGCTCGATCCCTTTGCCCATGTGGGCGATCTTTCGGTCGGTGAGCGTCAGCGGATCGAGATCATTCGTTGCCTGCTGCAAAAACCGGATCTGATCATTCTCGACGAGCCGACGTCGGTTCTGACCCCGCAGGAGGCGGACAAACTCTTCGAGACGCTGGAAACCCTGCGCGACGAGGGCAAATCGATCCTCTACATCTCTCACCGGCTGGAAGAGGTGAAACGACTTTGCGACCGTGCCACCGTTCTGCGCCATGGCAAGGTGGTTTCGCATTGCGATCCACGGCAGGAGACCGCCGCCTCGCTTGCCCGCATGATGGTTGGCGATGACGTCGATGCAGTCAGGCGCACCGGCAGCGTCGATACCGGCGGCGAGGCGCTGCTGGAAATCACGGCGCTAAAGCGGCCTGCCGCAAACCCGTTCGCCATGCCGCTTCGAGGGATCAGCCTTTCGGTGCGCGCCGGCGAGGTCATGGGCATTGCCGGCGTGGCGGGCAATGGACAGGGGGAACTGTTCGAAGCCCTGTCTGGGGAAGTGCTTCAGGAACAGGCGGGTGCCATCCGCATTCGCGGCAGGGATGCGGGGCGAACCGGCATTTCCGGTCGGCGCCTGCTGGGCGCCGCCTTCGTGCCTGAAGAGCGCCTTGGTCATGGCGCGGCGCCGCAGATGCGGCTTTCAGAGAATCTCTTCCTGTCGCGCCATATCACCGATGCGGGCGCTCTCGTCGGGGCGCTCGGCACCGTGCGTTCGGGCGCGCTGGCGAAGGCCGCTTCCCGCATCGTCAAGATAATGGACGTTCGAAAAAGTGGCGAGGATCCAGAAGCTTCCGCCCTGTCGGGCGGCAATCTGCAAAAGTTCATCATCGGTCGCGAGCTCGATCGCCAGCCCGCAGTGATGGTGGTGAACCAGCCCACCTGGGGCGTCGATGCGGGGGCCGCCGCGCGCATCCGGCAGGCCCTGATCGACCTGGCGCGCTCGGGCTCGGCGGTTCTGGTCATCAGTCAGGATCTGGATGAACTGTTTGAAATCTGCGATTCCGTGGCCGTCATGCATGACGGACGACTTTCGGCGCCGATGCCGATTGGCGAGGCAAGTTTTGAAAAAATCGGCCTTCTGATGGGCGGTGCCGAGCCCGAACGGTCCGACCAGCCTGAAAATGCGGAGACTGCATAATGCGCCTGGAACTCGTCAAGCGTCCGCAGCACTCCGTTCTCTTCAGCGCCATATCGCCGCTGATTGCACTGGTTCTTACGATGGTCGCCGGCGCAATCATGTTCTCCATTCTCGGCAAGAACCCGCTCGATGCGCTCTACTACTATTTCATCGATCCGCTACGCGAGACGTGGTCGCTGCATGAGCTTGCGATCAAAGCGGCACCACTAATCCTTATCGCCGTCGGCCTGTCGGTCTGTTTTCTATCAAACAACTGGAACATCGGTGCCGAGGGGCAGTTCATAGCCGGCGCAATAGCCGGCAGCATCCTGCCCGTGGTGTTTCCCGACTTTCAGAACTGGCTCGTTCTGCCCCTGATGCTCGTCATGGGCATGGCGGGCGGCGCTGCCTATGCGGCCGTGCCCGCCTTCCTCAAGGCCCGTTTCAATACAAACGAGATTCTGACAAGCCTCATGCTGGTCTATGTGGCGCAGCTCTTTCTGGACTGGATCGTGCGCGGTCCATGGCGCGATCCGGGCGGAATGAACTTTCCCGAGACGCGCGATTTTCACGCTTTCGCCATTCTGCCCGAACTGATGCCATCGGCCGGCAGGGCCAACTGGGGCATCGTCTTTGCCGTTCTTGCGGCCCTGATCCTGTGGTTCGTCCTGCGCAAGACCCGCAAGGGATTCGAAATCCGCGTTCTGGGCCAAAGCCCGCGGGCAGGGCGGTTTGCCGGCTTCAGCTCTTCGCGCATGGTCATGGTGGCCTTTCTCATCTCCGGCGGCCTTGCCGGCCTTGCCGGTATCTCCGAGGTCGCAGGCGCAATCGGTCAGCTTCAGCCCTCCATTTCACCTGGCTACGGGTTCACCGCCATCATCGTTGCCTTCCTTGGGCGGCTCAATCCGCTGGGCATCGTGGCGGCAGGCTTCGTGCTCGCGCTCTCCTATCTTGGCGGTGAGGCCGCGCAGATTTCACTTGGGCTATCCGACAAGGCCGCCCGTGCGTTTCAGGGCATGCTGCTTTTCTTCGTGCTCGGCTGCGACACGCTGATCCACTACAGGGTCCGGCTCGCCGGACGCGCCTTGCGGGGTGGGGAGGCCGCGAAACATGCTTGAATCCGTTCTGATCACAATTGCCACAGCGGCAACACCGCTTTTGATCGCCGCAATGGGCGAGCTGGTGGTGGAGCGTTCCGGCGTTCTCAATCTCGGCGTCGAGGGGATGATGGTGATGGGCGCCGTGACGGGGTTCGGCGTCGCCATAACCACCGGGTCCCCCTGGCTCGGCGTGTTCGCGGCCGTTCTGGTCGGCGCAGCCTTCGCCCTTCTCTTCGGGTTCCTGACACTCTCGCTCGTGACCAACCAGGTTGCGACCGGTCTCGCGCTGACGCTGCTGGGGCTTGGTGTTTCCGGTATGATCGGCGAGGCGTTCATCGGTTTGCCCGGTGTCAGGATGACACCGCTTGTCATTCCGGTCCTGTCCGATCTGCCCGTGGTCGGGCGCTTTCTCTTCGCGCAGGCCCCGCTCTTTTATATTTCGATCCTGCTGGTCATCGGCGTCAGCTATTTTCTCTTCAGCACCCGTGCGGGTCTCACGCTGCGGTCGGTGGGGGACAATCACGATTCCGCCCATGCGCTCGGCATCAGGGTCATCGCCGTGCGCTATGCGGCGGTCGTCTTCGGCGGTGCGTGCGCCGGGCTCGCGGGCGCGTATCTCTCGCTCGTCTATACGCCGCAATGGATCGAGAACATGACGGCCGGCCGCGGCTGGATCGCGCTGGCACTGGTGGTGTTCGCATCGTGGCGACCGTGGCGCGTTCTGGCCGGAGCCTATCTTTTCGGCGCCGTCTCAATCGGCCAGCTGCATGCACAGGTGATCGGTGTTTCCGTGCCCTCGCAGTTCCTGTCCGCCTTGCCCTATCTGGCGACCATCGTCGTTCTTGTACTAATCTCGCGAAACCGGCGCCTGACGATGGTCAACACGCCCGCATGCCTCGGCCGGCCCTTCGTGCCGGCCCGATAAGCCCCGCACTCAGTCAACAGAGAGGACGTCAACAATGAAGAAACTCGTTATGGCTCTTGCCGCAGGCGCTGCGGCCATCGCCTACGGTGCGGCGCCCGCCGCGGCGCAGGACAAGACCAAGGCCTGCTGGATCTATGTCGGCCCCATCGGCGATTTCGGCTATTCCTACCAGCATCATCAGGGCCTGCTCGATGTCGAGGAGCATTTCGGCGACAAGGTCGAGACGGCCTATCTCGAAAGCGTTCCGGAAGGGGCGGATGCCGAGCGCGCGCTCGAGCGTTTTGCCCGCTCGGGGTGCGACATCATCTTCGCCACCTCGTTCGGCTTCATGGATCCGGTGCAGAAGGTCGCTGCGAAGTTCCCCGACATCAAGTTCGAGCACGCAACCGGCTTCAAGCGCGATCACCCCAATGTGGCAACCTACAATTCGCGCTTCCACGAAGGTCGCTATGTGCAGGGCGTGATCGCAGCAAAAATGTCGGAGAAGGGCGTAGCCGGCTATATCGCCTCCTTCCCGATTCCCGAAGTGGTGATGGGCATCAATGCCTTCATGCTCGGTGCGCAGTCGGTCAATCCGGATTTCCAGGTCAAGATCGTCTGGGCCAACACCTGGTTTGACGCCGGTAAGGAAGCCGACGCGGCCAAGGCGCTGCTCGATCAGGGCGTCGACATCATCACGCAGCACACCGATTCCACGGCGCCGCTGCAGGTCGCCGCCGATCGCGGCATCAAGGGTTTCGGCCAGGCCTCCGACATGATCAAGTTCGCGCCTGAAACCCAGCTGACATCCATCGTCGATGACTGGGGCCCGTATTACATCGAGCGCGTCCAGGCCGTGATGGACGGTACGTGGGAACAGCAGGATGTCTGGGGTGGCATGAAGGACGGCCACGTCGTCATGGCGCCCTACACGAACATGCCCGACGATGTGAAGGCGGCGGCCGAAGCCATCGAGGCCCAGATCAAGGATCAAGGCTTCAATCCGTTCACCGGCCCTGTCTACAAGCAGGATGGCACACTTTGGCTTGAGGAAGGCCAGGTCGCACCCGACGGCGAAGTCCTGAGCATGAACTTTTATATCAAGGGCATCGACGACAAGCTGCCGAACTGATCAAGACGGTATCCACATTTTCGGAAAAGGCGGCTTCGGCCGCCTTTTTGCATTTGCGGGGATGAAAACCGGAACATGCTGACGGTATCCTGTCAGGAGGGGCCTGATAGGGTGCGGCATAGAGTAGGAGAAAGCCCGATGTTGACATTCTATCATGCACCCTGGTCGCGCTCTTCAAGCATCCTCTGGCTCCTGGAGGAGTTGCAGGTCCCCTATGAACTGGAGATGATCGACATCCGCGCACGCGGCGGCGTGCCGGAGAGCTATCGTTCCATTCAGCCCAGCAAGAAGGTTCCGGCCATCGTCCATGACGGGCAGGTGGTGACCGAACGCGCCGCCATTACCATCTATCTTGCCGACCGATATTCGCAGGCTGGACTGGCACCCGCGGTCAATGAAGCGGATCGCGCGGCCTATCTGACGGCTCTGGTCTATTGCGATGCCGTTTTTGATCCTGCCATCTGCGCGCATGTGCAGGGGCTGAAATATGAGAGCAACGAATATCCGTTTGGCACCTTCGCCGACATGCTGGCTTACGTCGAACTGCGGCTTGCAAACAATTCCTATGCGGCAGGCGAGCGTTTCACCGCTGCCGATACACAGCTCGCATCCGGGATCAATTACACCATGAACATCCTGCGCGCCCTGCCCGAAAAGCGTGTCTTCAAGGACTATCTGGCGCGGGTGGAATCGAGGCCCGCCTATCGCAGGGCACAACAGCTGGACGCGGAGCTTGCCTCCAGCGTGCCGTTCTTTTCCGGTCAGGAGGCATAGAGTATCGGACCGAAAAGTGGAAATGGGCCCTGGAGCCCATTTCTCACGACTTCACGGCGTTCTCCAGCAGCGTCTCGATGAAACGCGGAAGGGCGAAGGCTGCCCTGTGGTGGGCAGGCGTGTAGTAACGTGTTTCAATTCCCGCCATACGCTCCATGAGCGTCTCCTCGCTGACTGCGAGAGAGGCGGGATTGTCGGTCGACCAGCCAAGCGTCATGTGCCCACCAAAATAGGTGGGGACGGAAACGAGGTAACAGGTGGCGGTCCCGAACACCGAGGACAACCCCTTCATCGCCTTCGAAAACTCGTCGGGCTGGAGGAAGGGGACACCGTTCTGAGAAACCACGATGCCGCCCGGGCGCAGGATGCGTTTCAGGTTCCTGTAAAACTCGGTCGTAAACAGAACCGCGCCGGGCCCGGTGGGATCCGTGGAATCGACGAGAATTACATCGAAGCGCCTGTCGGTTTCCGCAGCAAAAACCGCTCCGTCGGCGATCTCGACCCGGAAACGCGGGTCGTCGAAAACGGGCGCGTTGAAGTCGGCAAAATGCTCGCGTGAGAAGTCAAGGACAGACGCATCGATCTCGACCTGGGTGAGGGTGCCGACACGCCTGTGCTTCAGCACCTCCTCTGCGAGGCCGCAATCGCCGCCGCCGATGATCAGCACATCGGCGGGGCTTTCGTGCGCGGCAAGCGGCACGTGCGCAAGCATCTCATGATAGATGAACTCGTCGCGGCTGGTGACCTGCACCGCACCATCGAGCACCAAGACCTTGCCGAAGACAGGGTTACGGATCAGCGTAAGCTGATGATGTCCCGTTCCCTCCTCGTAAAGCACCTCTTCGGCATCGAAAACCATGCCGACGCCGTCATGCAGGGTTTCCGAGATGGTTTTGCGCCCGCTCACGCGTTTCGTCCCCGAAGCAGCTCGTTCACATCCATCCGGCCGGGAGCGAAGGCTTCCTTCAGCACATCGATGCAGCGTTCCGGCTGCGCGTCGCCGCACATGAAGATGTCCAGCGCTGCATATTGCCGCTCGGGCCAGGAATGAATCGAGATATGGCTTTCGGCCAGAACGGCAACGCCGCTTATCCCGCCATTCGGCTCGAACGGGTGCAGATGGATATGCAAAAGAGTGGCGCCGGCTGCGTTCACGCAGTCGATCAGCGTCTTCTGAATATAAGGCAGATCGTCCAGGCGTTTGGCCTCGAACAGATCCACGATGAAATGAGAGCCGGCGCACAAAACGCCGTCTTTCTCGATAAAGTGATCCTTGTCGTCGCAAGCCGCAGATGCGGGCTGCGCGGTGATGCTTTCTTCCTTTTGGGCGGTGTTCAGTACAACTGAATCCATCCCCAATTGGAAAAGGGCGTCTTGAGACATGGCGTCCTCTCCAACCAGCAGATGCTCAACCTGATCATTCAGGAGTGTGCCCGTATATATGCAACGAAACCGGGGACGCAAGCACAATCACACGCATCATGGCGGACATTGAGGCCTCGCAGAGAAAGCCTCAAGATTGCGCAGGACCACAAATCCGGGTGGCAAGATGCGTGCGTCTTCATGATATTCCGCGTTCGTTACAAATATAAACGCCACCCTTATTTCATAAAAAATTGCAACCTCTCGAGATCAATTTGTTGTAAACAGGAGTTCACTTTAATATTACAAACGAATATTGATCATAGCTTTTATTCATGGCTGATATTTTTTCTGAGTGGTTAAGAACCAATCGCGTTGATGATGCCTTTCTCAGGCGTAACCTGACGGATCATGCGCTTCCGATTTTTCTGACGGGCGCTGGGGCATCCGGTCGCAGCATGCCTCCGGAAACAAGCGCTGAGGCAGCGTGGGAGATGGCCGCACAAGCGCTGACTGCGGGTATTCCCGAACTGTCGCGGCTGATTCGGTTCGTGCAGACGCGGGTGCCGAGAAGTTTTGAAGTGCAGCAGGGCAGGGATGGTCGTGCCTTCACGTACGACCGGGGCGACCGGGGCGACCGGGGTGGCCGGGGGCGAAAGACGTTGCCCTTTGTGAGTTGTCCGTACCGCGGCACGGCTTCCGACATCCTCACGGTCGCGCACGAATTTTCCCACGCCCTGCAGATTGTCAGCTCCGGGCGTTCCACCATGCCGCCTTTATCCCGTGAAGTCTGCGCGTTCGTCGGCGAGCAGCTTCTGTTGGGCTGGGTGCGTCAGGCTCGACCGGCGTTATCGCCATATCTGGAAACTGCCTGGTTAACCGATAATTCCCGCTATCTCGGTACGGATCTACAGTCACTGAAAACCGCTCTGGAATCCGGAAGCGACACCTACGATTACGCATGGAACTACCCGATTGCGCGTCTTCTGGCGCAGTCGATTGGTCAGGAATGGACCAGAAAGAAAATCGCCGCGTTATTCAGAAGCGGCGAAAAGGCCCCGTCTCTCCTTAAAGATTATCACGATCGCCCGCGCATTCTGCAGCAGCGCTACGTTCTGCCTGGCATGCACGATGCGGACGGGACCGTTGCCGGTCTCTACCGCCAGATCGGTGGCCTTTTGTTACTCGACCTTCAGGATATGGATGCAGGCGCCGTCGATCGCTCGATTGGCGACCGCTACGCACGGCTGCTGCAGTCCATGCAGGACCGAAGCGTTTTTCTGGCACTCGATCGTCAACAGGTGCCGCTGGGGTACGTGCTGTGGCAGCGCGACGGGGAGGGCAAGACAGTCCACCTTGAGCATCGAATAGCCTGCAGGCAACGGCTTCCGGATCTGCTCGCGTCTCTTGAGAGCCACTGTCCGCAGGTCGCCATGGAGCTCCGGCACGCAAAACCAACCGATTCATCATGGGGGATCAGGCAATGACGGCCGTGGATCTGTATTCCGGCATTGGCTATGCCCTGGAGCTTCTCGCTCGCTCCGAGAACCATCGCGCCTTCTCCGTCGAGCGCTATCTCGACGTGGAAATCCTGCCCCCCCTCCATCTTGGCCAGGCGCGGTTTTATCTGACGCCGGACGGGATACCCACGGGCTTCGTTAGCTGGGCGCTTTTGGATGAAGACACCGAGCGAGCCATCCTGCAGAGCGGTCGCGCACTCGCATTCCGCGAATGGAGATGCGGCGACCGCCTGTTCTTCAATGACTTCATCGCTCCCTATGGTACGGCGCGTGAAATCATTGCCGATCTGAGACGCAATATTTTTCCCGGCCGTCGTGCAACCAGTGTGCGCAGAAATACCGATGGCGCTCTTCGAACCGTCAAATACTGGAAGAGTTCCGCGTAAGCCGAACATCCGGGCCTTGAGGCATTTTGCAGGTCTCCCACAGCCCGGGACGAATGCCCTCGATGCGTTTCTCGTATCGGGTGCATGCCGGTGAACATTATTCACCGGTCAAACCGCCGGTTATCCGGCTTCATACTCAAAAGCACATTTGAAATAGGGATATTGGAAATGTTTGAAGATTTTCAGATCGATAACCCGGGTATTGATACGCCTGTGAGCTTCGGCGGCGGCGGAGAAGCAGTCCGGGGTCTGGGACACACCATCGGTGCAGCCATCGGTTCGGTTGTCGGCGGAGCGATCGGTGGCTTCTTCGGAAGCGCGCCAGGGGCTGAAGTTGGCGGTGTGGTCGGAAACACCGTCGGCGGGATTATCGGCGACGCGATCGAAAGCGCCGTCGCCTGATCCTCAGTCGCGATAGAAGACATCGCCTTTCGCGGCGATGTCTGCACTGAACGGGGTCGGGGGCCTGAACGCATCAGGGCCCCGACTGCCGGATACCCGATCAGCAGGTCTCCACATGACACAACGCCTTCAACCGACCGATCAGGGCGTCCCCCTGTCCTGGTTCGCAACGACGTTGCGCAAACATATTCCGCTCTATGCGGAGCTCACCTTTCTGGCCGTCTGCGTTCGAACGATCGGGCTGCTTGAGCCGTTTGTTTTTCAGGTTGTCATCGACCGGATATTGCCGTTCCAGCGCGAAGCGTCTCTGATCGTGGTGGTGGTTGTCATGGTCGGCGCCAGCCTCTTTCAGGTCAGTTTCAACCTGCTCGCGGCCTTTCTGGGTATCTCTGTTGCCAACCGCCTGACTCTGGAACTGGGCACACGGCTGTTCGATCATCTCTTCCGCCTGCCACTACAGCACTTCCGAAGATGGCCTGTGGGCGAAACCCTGTCCCGGATCGGCGAGACGGACACCATTCGCGCCTTCCTGGTGGGACTGACCACCGGTGCGTCGCTGGATCTGTTCTTTACTCTGCTCTACATCGCGGTTCTTCTGTCGATCTCGGGGCAATTGACCGTGGTCGTGGCCGTGGCGCTGCCGCTTCAGGCGCTTCTTTATCTGGGGTTCGGGCCCGTGTTGCGAAAGCGCCTGCGCGCGCAGTTCGATGCGGGTTCGCGCCATCAGGCTCGGCTGGTGGAAAACCTGTCCGGCATGACTGCGGTAAAGGCGCTCACCGCGGAGGGCGCGATGCTGTCGCGTCTGCGCCAGACACTCTCCCAGACCCTCCAGGCTTCGCGCCGTGTCTACACGATGAACGCCGTCAGCGGCCAACTGGCCATGCTGTGCGAGAAAGGCGTCTTCATCGGTGTGATCTATGTCGGTGCGCAGCAGGTCTTTGCCGGCGATCTGACGCTCGGGCAACTCATTGCCTTTCAGTTGATTGCGGAGAAGATCGCCGCGCCCATCGCCGGCTTCTCCAAGTTATGGCAGGACTGGCAGAACCTTCGCGTCTCGCGCCAGCGACTGGGCGACATATTGAGCAGCACGCGTGAGCCTTTCGGCGAGAAAAACAGGCTCCCCGCCGGACTTGAACCCCTGCTGGAGTTTCGCTCCGTTTCTTTTGCCTATGCGGTCGATCAACGACCGGTTCTGGACGGGGTCGACCTCCTCATTCCGCCGCACTCATGCACCCTCGTGGTCGGGCCATCGGGGGTGGGAAAGTCAACATTCGGACGCCTGGCTGCCGGTCTGGAAGTGCCGCAGGGCGGCACCATCCGCTTCGGTGGCGAGGACCTTTCGGAATTCGAACCGGAGAGCGTCCGGTCGCAGATCGTCTATGTCCCGCAGGATCCGTATCTCTTTTCGGGAACCCTGCGCGAGAACCTTCAGCTTCGATGTGCGGAAGCCACCGACGCGATGCTGCGCGAAGCGCTGGTCGTGGCGGCGGCGGATGACCTCGTTTATCGGCTGCCGCTGGGCCTCGATACGCCGGTCGGAGAGCAGGGGAATGCCCTGTCGGGCGGGCAGAGGCAGCGCATCGCCATCGCCCGCGCCGTGCTTCAGAACCCGGCCGTCCTCATACTCGACGAGCCGACCAGCGCGCTCGATGAGGCGGCACAGAGCCGGATGGTGAGTGAACTGATGCGGCTCAGGGAAAAGATGACGGTCATCGTCATCACCCATCGACCGGACGTTTTCTCGCAGCGGGATCGCATTATCGATTTTGGTACGGGAGTTGCTCATGCGGATGCTTGACGAACCGGGCGGCTCTTCACCGACATTGCATGTTACCGTGCTGTTCAGCATGGCGGTTTTTGCCATCATCCTGATCGCTGCTTGCATCCTGCGCGTCGAGGTGACCGCCCGCGGCACTGTCCGGATCGTCCCGCTTGATCGGGTGCAGGTGGTGCAGGCCGAATACCCCGGCTCCATCACCCGTATCCTCGTGCGTGACGGGGTGGGTGTGAAGAAGGGCGATCTGCTGCTGACGCTCGACGCCACCGCCGCCGTGGCAAAGCAGGCAACGCTGGTTGAGGAAGAGGTTCGGCTCAGGCGCGAGACTGTGCGGCTCGCCGCTTTTCTGTCGCGTCTCGCTGAAATGCGGGATGGCGGCTCGCCGACACGAAAATTCGATGCCGGCGATCTTCTGCCCGGTGGTGAAGATGGCGATGAAGAGGCCGCGCAGGCACGCCTGCTTGCCGCCGAACTCAACGACTTTACCGACGGGCTGGCCGGTGCGGATGCACGCATCGACGTCAATCGCAAGGCGCTGGATGTCCTTCTTGGACGGGTTGAGCAGGCAGATGCAGCGCTGGCGGTGCAGGAGGAACGGCTTCAGGCGGCGGAGAAGCTCATGGATCGCGGCATTTCCTCCCGCGAGGCGTATCTCAAGGTCCGTGCGGCTTATGACGACCTTCAGGCGGAAAAACACGTGGTCGAGCGCCAGATCGCCAAAACGAGAGCTGAGGCGTCCGTACTGAAAACCGAGCGGGCAGGGCTCTTCAGCGCGAACCAGAACAGGGTCATGCAGCGACGGGACAAGATCGATGCCCGGCTGGCTGCGTTGCGCCAGGAACGCAGGGCACTGGACGAACGGATTGCGGCAGCGGCGCTAAAAGCTCCGGTATCGGGAACGGTCGAACAACTTGCCGTGTCGACAATCGGCGGCGTGGTTCAGGCCGGCCAGGACCTCATGCGGGTGGTGCCGCAGGACAGTGAGCTTGAATTTGAAGCGCTGTTTTCCAATCAGGACAGCGGCTTCCTCAAGGTCGGACAAAGTGCGCGCATCCGGCTCGATGCCTATCCTGCCGAGCGATTTGGCTCGATGATGGCCGTAATCACCGATATCGCGACCGATTCGATCGAACTCGGAGCCAGCGGCCGCTGGGGATTTGTCGTGCGCTTGAAGCCTGAAAGCGATGCGCTGCAATCGCCGTCAGGTCGTCTTGCGCTGCGTCCCGGGATGACCGGCAATGTCGATGCGATCACCGGCGACCGGCGCCTTATCAGCTACTTTCTGGCACCAATCACGGCACAGTTCGGCCAGAGCCTCGGCGAACGTTGATCCGGTCTTCGGGATCGTGCCTCAAAGTCCGCCGCCGATGGCTTCATGCGCCGGCTTGTTGTATTGCTTTGGCCGGTCTGACTGATTGGGGGAACGATGACAGACGGAACGGTTTTACTGGAAAACACGGAACTGCGCGTTCGCGTATCGCCGCGTTACGGTGTGATTCTTGACGGATACCACCGCAACGGGCATCCGATCCTGCGGCCATTCGCCGGGGAGGAGGGGGCGTTTGGCCCGACCGATGCGGCCTGCTTTCCGATGGTGCCCTTTGCCAATCGGGTCGGCGGAAATGCCTTTGAGTATGAAGGCCGCACATACAGGTTTGAACCCAATGATGTGCCGCCCCTCTACCTGCATGGCGAAGGCTGGAAGAGCGACTGGACCGTCACCGAGCGTACCGCGCATTCCGTAGCAATCGACATGCAGCGCGAGGGCGACGCGCAATCACCCTACACCTACAGGGCGACACAGCGGTTTGCGCTTGATGGCAGCCAGCTTACAATCTCCATTGCGGTGGAAAACAGGGCGCGCCACGCCATGCCGTTTGGCCTTGGTCTGCATCCGTATTTCCCCCGGACACCCCGGATGACCCTGCAGGCCCGCGCACGATCCTGGTGGACGGAGGACGACTACCACGTTCCTGATCGAAACGAACCGCTGCCCGATACGGTGGATTTCTCAAAGCCGCGCCTCCTTCCGGATCACGGGCTCAACAATTGTTTCGAGGGATGGGATTGCAGGGCCGGTGTGGTCTGGCCCGAACATGGTCTCAGCGCGACCATCGACACCGACCCCGTCTTCTCGCGCTACATGCTTTTTTCACCGCCGCCGGACTTTGCATTTCTGTGTTTCGAGCCCATGAGCCACACGGCCGACGGTTTTCATCATCCCGATTTCGGAGGCCTACAGCGACTCGCGCCGGGCGAGACGATGGGCGGAAGCATGCGCCTGACGGTGAAGGAGAGCGCGTAACGACGGGCAGGGTATGCGCGCTCTGTCTGCTCTTGCCCCGGTTCTCGAATGGATTGTGTGTCGCCGCGCATCACGAACAGACATTCCCCACACCGCATTTCCTGTTTGAACAGGGGGAGAGAGCACAAGAAGGGAAAGGGCTTCGTGCGCGCATTTTCGTATCGAACCGCTCGCAAGCCGCACTTCAAACTTGAACCCACCCCGCCACATCAGAAGATCGCATAAGATAGATTATGGAACTTATCGACATTGAGCTATTAGATGTCCGGCAGAGCACTGCCGGTGTCGTTTACACCGCAATATCGGCCTTCTGCACACCTGCCGCCGTGAAAAGCGCACCCGGCTCGGCAGAGAAAACGGCATCGTGCGCGCCGGCCGCAGCCCAGACAAGATCGAAACCCGCCAGGCTCTCGTCGCCAAAGCGCGCAACCTCGTCGGGCTGTCCGAGTGGCGATACGCCGCCAATGGCGAACCCGGTGACGTCGCGGATGTGCCGTGGGTCGGCGCGTTTCAGGGTTTCGCCGACCAGTGCCGATGCCTTGGCGGTGTCGAGCTGGCGGCTGCCGGAAACCAGAAACAGATAGAGTTTCTGGCTCTGCTCGCCCTGAAAGATCAGCGATTTGACGATCTGCGCGACACTGCAGCCGCACTGGCTGGCCGCTTCCTCGGCGGTTCGGGTCGATTCACCCATCCGCTTGACCTCGATTGCCAGTCCGGCAGCTTCGGCGGCCGCCTGTACGCGTTTGATGCTCTTGCTCATTCCGTGTCCTCCTCAATGGGCAATTCGAGCACCATGCCGTCAAAGGCCGGCTCCACGTGATCCGGCGTCTCCCGCAGCACGGTTTCATAGTCGAGCGGTATGTGCATGTGTGTCAGAACTGCGCGTCGTGGTGACAGCCGCTCGATCCACTCCAGCGCTTCCCCGAGCGAAAAGTGACTTGGGTGCGGCCGGTATTGCAACGCATCGATAATCAGCGTGTCCGCGCCCGAGATCAGCTCCGGTGTGTCGTCCGGAAATGCGCTGACATCGGGACAATAGGCAAGACCGCCAATGCGATAACCGAGTGAAAGAATGTCGCCATGTATCTGAGGCAGCGGCTGAAACAGAAGCCGCCCGCCAGCGCCGTCGATCGAAAACGCCTCTTCGTGGTTGATTGGATGCGCCTTCAGGATCGGCGGATAATTGCTGCCCGGCGGCGTTTCGAAGCAATAGCCGAAAGCTTCTCTCAGACGTTCCAGCGTCGGCTTGTCCGCGTAGATGTCCATCAGTTGCCGCTGGTTTAGGACATAGCCGCGCAGATCGTCGATGCCGTGAATATGGTCGGCATGGGGGTGCGTGTAGACAGCCGCATCCAGCCGGTCGACGCCGGCAGCGATCATCTGCTCGCGGAAATCCGGTCCCGTATCGATGACGACCCGCGTTATCCCGCCATTTTCCGAGATGCGTTCCACCAGTGCCGCACAGCGCCGACGCCGGTTTTTGGAATTGGCGGGGTCGCAGGCTCCCCAGTCACCGGTGATGCGCGGCGTTCCTGGCGAAGAACCACATCCCAGGATCGTCAGGCGCAGAACATCGCTCACCGCGCCGCATCCCGTGGCACTTTCCTGAAAAGACGGAAGAAGTTCTCTGTCGTCAGATCAGCCGTCTCTTCATCGGAAAGTCCGATGGTCTCCGCTAGAACATGCGCCGTATGTGCGACGAAAGCCGGTTCGTTGCGCTTGCCGCGCTTTGGCACGGGGGCGAGATATGGCGCATCCGTCTCGACCAGAAGCCGGTCATGCGGCACGGTCGCCGCGATGTCGCGCAGTTCCTGCGAGTTGCGGAAGGTCAGAATGCCGGAGAACGAAACGTAGCCGCCGAGTTTCACACCCGCCTGCGCCAGTGCTGCACCGGAGGAAAAACAGTGCAGAATGAAGGGGAAGGCCCCCTTCCCTGTTTCTTCTTCGAGAATTTCGATCATGTCGTCATCGGCATTGCGCGCATGGATGACGAGCGGCAGACCTGTCTGGCGCGCGGCCTCGATATGCGTGCGAAGGCCCTGCGCCTGTGCCTCGCGCGGCGCCTTGTCATAGAAGTAGTCGAGCCCCGCTTCGCCGATGGCCACCACCTTCGGGTGTCCGGCGAGGCGCACGAGCTCATCGGATGTCACATCGAGTTCCTCATCCGCATTGTGCGGATGGGTGCCGACGGAGCAGAAAACGTTCTCATGCGCCTCGGCAATCGCCAGAATCCGGTCGAACTGACGCACACGGGTCGAGATGGTCACCATAAGCCCGACGCCGGCTTCGCCCGCGCGCTCGATGAAACCGGCCCGGTCCTCCTCGAAATCGGGAAAATCCAGATGGCAGTGGCTGTCGACCAGCATCCCTATCAGGCTCCTTCGCCTTCCGTTTTCGGCTCGACATAGCGTGGAAAGACCGGCTGCGGTGCCGGTAGCGCGCTGCCGGAAACGAGCGCATTCTCTTCGCCAAGATGCGCAAAGGACCGGGCGTCCCCTTCCACGGCCAGCAGGTCGAGCAGCTTTTCAGCAGAGCCCGGAATGAAGGGCTGACAGAGAATGGCCACACGGCGCACCAGTTCGGCGGTCGTATAGAGCACGGTCTGCATGCGCGCCGGGTCTGTCTTTTTCAGCGCCCAGGGCTCCTGCCCGGCGAAATAGCGGTTCGCCTCGGCCACGACGCCGAAAATCGCGCCGAGCGCCTGGTGCAGAGCCTGCGTTTCCATGGCTGTGCGTGCCGTTTCAAGCGCCTCGCCAGCGCGCGCCAGAATTGCCTGATCGGCCGCATCAAGCGTGCCCTTCTCGGGAACCTGCCCGCCGCAATTCTTGGCGATCATAGACAGGGAACGCTGCGCAAGATTCCCAAGATCGTTGGCCAGATCCGCATTGGTGCGGTTGACGATGGCATCGTGGCTGTAGCTGCCATCCTGCCCGAAAGGCACTTCGCGCAGGAAGAAGTAGCGCACCGCATCGAGCCCGTAATGCTCAATCAGCGCAAAGGGATCGACCACATTGCCGACCGACTTCGACATCTTCTCTCCGCGGTTGAACAGGAACCCGTGCGCGAAGACGCGCCTGGGCAGCTCGATCCCTGCCGACATCAGGAATGCCGGCCAGTAGACCGCGTGGAAGCGCACGATGTCCTTGCCGATCACATGCACGTTGGCGGGCCAGTAGGACCAGTTCTGCGCATCCGTGTCGGGATAGCCCGCAGCGGTGATGTAGTTGGTGAGCGCGTCGACCCACACATACATCACATGCTTTTCGTCGCCCGGCACCGGAACGCCCCAGTTGAATGTCGAGCGCGAGATGGAAAGGTCTTTGAGGCCCGAGCGCACGAAGCTCATCACTTCGTTGCGGCGTTCGGCCGGACCGATGAAGTCCGGATTGGCCTCGTAATGGGCAAGGAGCCTGTCCTGATAGGCGGAGAGGCGGAAGAAATAGGTTTCCTCCTCGTTCCATTCCACCGGTGAGCCGAGCGGCTCACGGCGCACGCCATCCTCGCCGACCGTCGTTTCGCTTTCGTCGAAATAGGCTTCCTGGCGCACCGAATACCAGCCCGAATAACGGTCCAGATAGATGTCGCCATTGTCGGCCATTTTCTGCCAGATGGCCTGGCAGGCGCGATGGTGCCGCTCCTCGGTGGTGCGGATGAACTGGTCGTTCGAGCCGCCCAGCGCGGCAATCATGTCGCGGAACACGGCGGTGTTTCGGTCTGCGAGCGCCTGCGGCGTGATGCCTTCCTTGTCGGCGGTCTGCTGCATTTTCAGCCCGTGCTCGTCGGTACCGGACAGAAAGAAGACATCCTTGCCGTCAAGCCGCTGGAAGCGTGCCATCGCATCCGTCGCGATCACCGTGTAGGCATGACCGATATGCGGCTTGCCATTGGGATAAAAAATGGGCGTGGTGATGTAATACTTGTCGCGGGCCATTGGGAAGAACGTCCAGGAAACACATTGCTTGATGACGCCCAGATAGCGCATCGCGCATGCGCATGCCAGCCCAACCAGCGTCTTCAGGCGTTGAATGCGGCATTAAGCTTCGCGGCAATGCCTGCAGCATGCTGCTTGCGGTCGAGGTTGAAGGTCTCCGCATCGCGGATTGCCGTGTTTATCTCGTCCCAGAGGTCAGCAGCCGCGGCAGCACCCCTTGTGTCACCTGCTTCGGCCCGCGCCGCGGCGTGCCGATTGATCATATCCAGAACCGCACGGTTGAAGATCGAGAATTGAACGTCCCGGTCGCGCCCGCTGACCGCTTCGCCGAGGCGCAGTGCTTCGGCGGCGTCAAAACTGCGGCCGGTGACCAGTTTCTGCAAAACATCGGCGATTTCGGCACCGCCAAACTGCGATAGGAGAATCGCATTGCGCACGCTGCCCTGCGCGCGTGCCGCAATCTCTTCGTCGCTGCCCGCTTCCGCCGCCCCGAATTGGCGCAGCAGACCCGCGAGGTCGGGCGCGTCGAGTGGTTGAAGCCGAACGATCTGGCAGCGCGAACGGATGGTCGGCAGAAGCCGCCCGGGCGAGTGGGCTATCAGAATGAACACCGTGCGCGGCGGTGGTTCTTCCAGGCTTTTGAGCAGCGCGTTGGCGGCGCTGACATTCAGGTCGTCGGCCGGATCGACAATCACGACCCGATAGCCGCCATCGTGTGGCGTCAGGGAGAGAAACCGCTGGATACGGCGGATTTCATCCACCGTGATGACGGTCTTGAATTTCTTGTCCCGCTCCACGAAGGGCCGCGTCAGGTGCAGCAGCGAGGGATGCGCGTCCTGCGCGATCAGACGGAAGGCCTGCCCTTTGGGGTCCGGAGCGGAAAACCGGGCAGGCGCGCTCTCCGCCTGCGGGTGGGAGAATAGATGATTGGCGAGATGAAAGGCGAGCGTTGCCTTGCCGATACCGGGCGGGCCGGCAAAAAGGAGGCCGTGATGGAGTTTCCCGGCCCGGTAGGCGCCGGCCAGCATGTCGGCCACCCGCTGATGCCCGACCAGAATCGGGTTTTCCGAAGGCTCGGGTATGTCCGGCAGTGTATCGAAGCGCTCGGGTGCCGTCCGCTCAAGCATCAGGCCTGCCTCCGTTCGCGCCCGGTCTGTCCCCTGACCATGGCCTGTTCGACGGCGCGCTGAATGGCTGCGGTGACCCTGTCTGCCGGCATGGATGCGTCAACCACAACACAGCGTCCCGGTTCCGCCCGGGCGATTTCGAGGAATGCCTTTCTGCGGCGGCGATGCGTTGCCAGCGCTTCCTTTTCAAAACGGTCTGGCGCGTCGGTGCCGCGCCGTGCGCCGGCCCTGCGCAATCCCTCTTCAGGATCGATATCGAGGATGACGGTCAGATCCGGCACCATGCCGTTCACGGTGACACGCTCGAGCTCGCGCATGAAACCGTCATCGAGATTGCCTGTAACCCCCTGATAGACGCGCGAGGAATCCAGAAATCGGTCGCACAGAACGACCGCTCCCCGCTCGATTGCCGGGCGGATCACCTGCTCTACGTGGTCGGAACGTGCGGCCGCAAAAAGGATCGCCTCCATCGCCGGTCCAAACGGCTCCGCTGCGCCTGACAGGAGAACATGCCGGACGGCTTCGGCTCCCGATGAGCCACCAGGCTCACGCGTGATGATCACGTCGTGTCCCTGATCACGCAGGCTGGCAGCAAGCTGCGTGATCTGAGTCGATTTTCCAGCCCCCTCGCCTCCCTCGAATGTGATGAAGAAACCGCGAGACAAGAGACCTTGTTCCTTTTTCACCTTTCGTGCGGCGTCATTGCCGGACGCAACCTACTTAGAGCATCGGACCGAAAAGTGGAAACCGGTTTTCGGATTATCCCGATGTCCCGATCAGGAACGGTATTTTCGCAGCCAGCCGATCAGCAACTCGCCCATTGCGTCCAGTGCCCGGTCTGGCAGACCACCCTCCTTCACGCTTTCAGCGGCGTAGAGAGGCGTTTCCTGGCTCAGCGTGTCGCCGATCCATACTTTCAGCGTGCCGACCTGCATGCCCTCCTCCACGGGAGCCGGAATCGGTCCCTGATAGACGATGCGCGCGCGCAGCCGATCGGCATTGGTGATCGGGCGAAAGATCGCGATCGGTCCGTCAGCCCGCACGGCAAGCTCCGCCCTGTCACCGCCGAAAACCGAAACCCGGCCAACTGTTTCGCCGGCTTTGAAAAGTTCGATCTTCTCAAAAGCGCGAATACCCCAGTCCAGCAGTTTGCGGGCTTCCTCGGCCCGTTCGCTCTCGCTCGACAGTCCGCTCATCGCTGCGAAGAGGCGGCGGCCGTTGCGGTTCACCGCCCCCACAATGGCGTAGCCGGAAGCCTCCGTATATCCGGTCTTGAGGCCTTCGGCGCCAATGTTCATACGCAAAAGCGGGTTGCGGTTGCGCTGCAGGATCTTGTTCCAGGTGAAGGATTCCTGCGCGTAATATTTGTAGAACTCGGGGTATTCTTTCTGCAGATGCATTGCCAGCGCAACCAGATCCCGCATGGTGACATGCTGCCCCTCGGCGGGCAGGCCCGTGGCGTTGACAAACACGGAATCCGTCAGGCCGATCTTGCGTGCCCGCTCGGTCATCAACTGGGCGAAGTTCTCTTCAGAACCCGCCATGCCCTCCGCGATGATGATACAGCCGTCATTGGCGGATTGCACGATCACGCCCTGTATCAGCGCTTCAAGAGGCACGGAGGACTTGATCTCCGCGAACATGGTGGATGTTCCAGAAACAGCCCCGCCGGTGCGCCAGGCGTGCTCGCTGACATAGAACGCGTCACTCAGGGAGAGCCGCCCGCTCTTGATCGCATTGAAGACGACCTCCATCGTCATCAATTTCGCCAGTGATGCCGGCGGTATGCGCTCATCGGGATTCTTGGAAAAAAGTACAGTGCCCGTTTCGGCCTCAACGAGAAATGCCTGCTTCGCCCGGGTTTCAAACAGCTGAGCCATGGCTGCCTGGCTCGCAAGGAGCGTCAGACCGAAGGCAAAAAACAGTATCTTTTTGAACGCGGCAAACACGTCGACGCCCCCAAGCGCAGGAAAACTTCCTGAATCTAGCGGTATGAGAGCGTGAAAATCAACCGTTGCGGCGCAGTTTGCCGCCGGCTAACGAACGATGAAAGCGTCCTCGGCACCCGTTGCCCAGGCAGCCTGCAACAACTGGTCGATCCGGAATTGAGCCTCCGGCGTTACCGTCAACGCGTAGTGAACCACACCGGCTTCGTCGGATACGGTTTCGATACGCGTTTTGCCATATGAGGCCAGTTCGCGAGCCCGCGTCTCGGCTTCTGCTTTCACCGTCCAGGTGCCGACACTCACGAAAGTGTCCGGCTCTGCGACGGGCCCCGGCAGCGCCCCTCCGTTTTGCCTGCGCCACCAGCGCGCAACGTCCTGCGAACGGGGGTCTGCGCCCTGCAGAACGCTGTCAAATGCACCCGCTGCAGCGCTGATCCGCTGATCGGCATAGGACAGTGCGGCCACATCCTGCGGGACACCCTCGAGCGGCAGCGTACGCGGACGGTCAGGGATAATCGGACCGGATGCCGGCAGTTCAAACGTTGCCGATGCGGCAATCGGCTGGGGCGGCGTCAGGCCTGGCTGGCTGGCGAAGGCATCCGCAGCCCTCACGCCCGGGAGGGTGGCGGTCGGTGTCGGGCCGTTCATCGCCACCATCACACCGGTCGGCAGGCCGTCGGAGGGATCGGGTGCCGCGCCGCCCGGCCGGTAGGAGGCCAACAGATATTCGTCATCGCGGCCTTCCAGCGGAGCAGGCCCCACATATTCGACCTTCACCTCGGCCACGCCGGCGCTCTGATAATCGAGAAGCTGTGCGGCGCGCTTTGAAAGATCGATGATGCGGTTGTGTGCAAAAGGACCACGGTCGTTCACGCGCACCAGAACCGAATTGCCATTGTCCATATTGGTGACGCGCGCGTAACTCGGCAGTGGCATGGTCGGATGCGCCGCCGTCAGATGCGTCATGTCATAGATTTCGCCATTGGCCGTCAGCCGGCCGTGAAACGCATCGCCGTACCAGGAAGCCGCACCGATCTTTTCGTAGTCGGGGTCTTCCTTGGGGCGATACCACTTCCCCCTGATCTGGTAAGGCTTTCCGACCTGATAGCGTCCACCGCCTCGGCGCAGGTTCGATGTTTTTGTCGCGACCCGCGGGCTGGCCTTCACGCCATATTCGGATTCGGCGAAATACTCTTTGGATTTGCTCTTGCTGACGGCCACCTTCGGTGTCGTCGAATTGCATGCCGAAAGCAGTGCCGCGCATGCGGCAATGGCGATACCGGATGACAAGCGACGGACCGTCATGCGGCGCGCGACAATCGAAAAATTCATGCGCCCGCATCTCCCCCGGGCATCGAAATCTCGTTCATGATCGCGAGATATCCCCACTCATCAAAATTACCGGAAACGAGGCGTTCCAGTCTTGAACAGTACAGGATGCCCTCCGCACCCTGCCCCGAAATACCTTAGCAAGCTGTTAATCATTTGTGGCAGCAAAGGGGCAAATCGCCAAAATTGCGACAGGCCATGGCATTTCTCGTCGCTGGTTTAGTGTGACAGCGACAAAAACGCAAATGACGGCACCGGTGCCTGCCGTCACAATCACATGCGGGCCAGTTCCTCGCTCACTATCCTCTGAACCAGTCTTATGCGGGGGCTCGCCTCCAGTCCCTGATGGGTGATGAGCCAGATCGGCACCGTGATTCCGGGCAAATCGAGCGGCAGGCGCGTCACCTCGGGGGTGCGCTCGGCCACTTCGCGCAGCATGGCGGCAACACCGAGACCCTGCCGGACCATCTGCCAGACGGCGATCCCGGAGTTGGAAAGCAATCGGAAATCCGAAACGCCAATGGGGATGCCCATGCCGTTCAGGTAAGCCGTGTAGCGTTCGACATCCTCTATGCCGATAAGGTCGGAATGCGCCAGTTCATCCACGCTGCGCGGCAGGCCATTGCGCTCGACCCAGTCGTGAGAAGCGTAAAAATGCGCTTCGGTGTCGCGCAGGCGCTGCCCGACCAGCCTCTCCCGGTCGGGAGCGACGTGGCGGATCGCAATATCGGCCTCCCGCCGGTGCAGATCGCTCAGATCGTTGGAGGCCACGACCATCACGCTGAGTTGCGGTGCCTCGAGCCTTATGCGGTCAAGAATTTCAGGCAGGACATAAGCGGAAAACGTATCCGTGGCCGAGATACTGACCCGCCCGGTCAGTGCCTGCACGTTTCCACTTGCAGCCAAGGAAAATGCATCTGCGGCGTCGCCCATGCGCTCGATGTGCTCAAGCAGGGCTGAGCCCGTCGGGCTCAAAGACAGCCTCCGTCCAATCCGCTCAAACAGTTCAACGCCCAGTTCCGCTTCAAGGGCGATGATCTGCCGCGAGAGCGTCGGCTGGGTCAGCGAAAGATGCCGGGCCGCAGCCGAGAGCGACCCCAGCGTCGCCGTGGCGTGAAATGCACGCAGAAGGTTCCAGTCCAATGCTTTCATGCATTTACGTATATATATCGTGCCGATTTAATCAATTGTCGCGCCAGATGCATATGCTAGGCTCTGGCCGATCAATCTGGAGCCTCGCATGACGGCAATTTCGGACGCCCGTTTCTGGGACAGGACCGCCAGAAAATACGCCGCATCGGCTGTTGCCGATCCGGAAGGATACGAGCGCACGCTGGCGCGCACGCTCGGCTTCCTCCAGAAAAACCACAGCGTGCTCGAACTTGGCTGCGGCACAGGGACAACCGCCCTGCGCCTGGCGCATGCAGCCGGCTCTTACCTAGCCACTGACATCTCCGAAGCGATGATTGCCATCGCCAGCGACAGGCTGCGGGAAGCCCCCTGTCCCGGCCTGGCTTTCCGTCAGGCTGTCGCGGAGGATTTTTTGGCGGGAGATGACCGCTTCGATGTCATCCTTGGGTTCAACTACCTGCATCTCACGCGCGATCCCCGGGCCACGCTGCGCACCATCCGCCGGCTGCTCATGCCCGAGGGGATATTCATTTCCAAGACCCCGTGCGTCGGCGAGATGAACCTTCTGATCAGGCGTCTCCTGCTGCCGGCCATGCGAGCCGTCGGCAAGGCGCCGCATGTGAGTGTTTTTTCCGTCAATGAGTTGAAACAGCTCATGAGCGACGAGGCCTTCACCATCGCTGAACTGGAAAATCACGCCAGCAAAGGTTCGAAGGCCCGCCCCTTCATCGTGGCCGTGAAAGCCTAGCAAGCCGAATGTTTGGGCGCCCTGCCCGTTACGACCGGGAAGAAGGGCCCGACGCGAGCCCGCGTCCTGCGCTCCATGTCCGCCTGCATGCAAATCAGGCGAATTGCGCGAGGCCGTGGCCGACAGACCAGTTCTCTTTCGCGGCCTCGATGATGTTGATGAACACATCCTCCGGACGGATGCCCGGGTGTTCGCCGAGAAGGTCTGTGGCCCGCCGGAAGAACGCCTTTTTCTGGTCCAGGGTGCGCGTGTCGAACACAAGGATCTGGATGTAGACCAGATCCTCGCTCCGTGCGACGCCAAACGCCGCGCCATGGCGGAAATTTGCGACATCATGCTCGGTAATGGTCATGAACTGGTCGTCTTCCGGCACCGCGAGTGCGTCGCGCATCGCACTGTAAAGGCTGTCGAGGATCGCCTGTCTGTAGGCTTCCGGCTTTCCAGCGCGCAGTGAGATGTTGAGACGTGGCATGGTGATCCTTTCCATCTGGTTTGGACAGGACACTAACCGCTGCCGATCTATTTATGTATGGTATTGCTTCTTATATCAATGATAACATATCTAAATGATAACACGCACCCTCGACATTGATTCCGTCCGTGCCTTTCTCCACATCGTCGAGCTTGGCAGTTTCACCCGCGCTGCCGAAGCCATGAGCACGACTCAGGGCGCGATCAGCCTCAGACTGAAGCGGCTGGAAGACCGGCTCGATTGCCGGCTCATCGAGCGGACGCCGCGTTCTGTGCAGCTTTCGGCACGGGGCGCGGCCTTTCTGGAACGGGCGCGGGAGCTTATGGAAACCCATGATCGTGCGCTCGCTGCGTTCGCGACCACTCGCCAGCGGCTCACCATAGGCATCAGCGACCATGTTGCTGGGCCGGAACTTCCCGCACTCATCGCGCGCATGAACGCGCAGGACCCGCATTTGCTGATAGACATCCGCATAGGATCGTCGGGCGACCTGCTTCAAAGCTTCGACCGGCGCGAGCTCGACGCCGCCCTTGCCCGTCTGCATGTGGGACGCGGCGACGGAGAGGTTATCGCTGAAGAAAAGTTCGGCTGGTTTGCATCGCCGGGCTGGCAGCATCGCGCGGGCGAGCCCCTGCCGATCGCCACAATGCCAGAGCCCTGCGGCGTACGCACCATGGCGAGCCGGATTCTTGACGAGGCGGGCGTTGCTTGGACGGAGACATTTGTCGGCGGCGGTGTTTCGGCGGTCTCGGCGGCTGTTGTGGCGGGTCTGGGCATTGCCGCCCTTTCTCCACGCATGCTGCCCTTGGGCGCGGTCGATGTGGGCCCCCGGCTCGGCCTTCCCGATCTGCCCCGTTTGCCGGTTCTGCTCCATTCGAGAGTTACCGACGACCGATCCCGGGAGGCCCTCGCCGCCCTGTCCGCTGCTTTTCGGAGCGCGGTGCGGGGGTAGATTGGCGTGAAACGCGACGGTTGACGGAGGGCTGTGATGAAACGGGGAGCTGCGTCTGCGCTATAGCCCCCTAGAATTGACGCAAGAGCGAGTGGCCACAATGCGGTGAGAAGCGGAATGTCTGGTTCTGCCAACGATCGGCGTTAGCGGACCCATTCCGGATGAGGAGCAAGGTGGCGCACCTGTGGATTATGCTGCAGCCCGAGACTCCGATCAACTACTGCCATTATACTGAGCCATTCATTTAAGGATGGAAGGCCGATGTCGGGCAGCGATGAGTACTATTTTTGGGGAAGACTACCTCACTTCACCTATTACTCGCGCCGAATAACAAAAGCCGGTGAGACGAACATCCCACCCAAGCGGTTTATTCATCGGGTGGTAGAGGGCAAGGGGGGAATTATCGCGGTGAGAGAAGGCAAGGAAGTTGTACTACGCAAAAGCCGTGCTGGCCGTTACCAGTTTAAGGCGACGCTGCATGAGGACAGCCAAAAGATCAGTACGCTGACTTTCCAGAAATGGAACAGCAAGGACATGCCCTACGCCGCCGACTCCTTCCCTCTCTATGGCAAGGAAATTGACGAGCTTCTGTCCTTCATCAAAACCTGCGAGACCATGATTTTCGTGGATGAGGATGGTGGGAGGCTCTCCGACCGCGCGCACATTCAGTCGTCGTTCGACCGGCGCCAGATTGCCAAGGTCCTGATTGAAGACCCCGCCCTCCTGAATGCGGTGCTTGAGACGGATGTGCAGGCCCAGGAAATCTACAGCCTAGCGCTCCGCAAGAAGGAGCTGGTGTACTTCAAACGGATGCTGGACGACGAGGATTTCCGCGAAAGCGAGAAGCTAGCCTGCCACGGTCGCATGGAGGATGCTTGGCAGGCCTTCTTCGAGCGGAACACATGGATATTCGGCTACGGGCTCTCCTATGTCCCGATGGACAAACTGGACGGTCAATCACTCAAAGCGAGGGTCGCCGGCTATAACGTAACCGGCCGGGGAAAGGAGGTAGACGGTCTCATGAAGACCGTCGCCGCCATCAATTCACTCTGCTTTGTTGAAATCAAGACGTCGGAAACCGAGTTGGTGAGGGAATACCGGCCCGGCGTCTTCGCCCCGAGCATCGAGATGGCTGGCGCCGTATCCCAGATTCAAGTCACCGTGCAAAGAGCGCTTGAGGACCTCACGGAAGTGCACAGGCCCAACCATCCTGACACCGGCGACCCGACCGGCGAAACCTTATTTCAATTCCAGCCCCGCTCGTTTCTCGTCATCGGTAACCTTGGAGAGTTGGACAGCCCGAATGGGGCGAACAAGGACAAATTTAGGTCGTTTGAGCTGTTCCGTCGCTCCCTTCGTTGGCCTGAGGTGATGACGTTCGATGAGCTCTACGCGCGGGCCAAGTTCATCGTGGAGGACGCCGAAGCGGCGGCTGAGTAATTCATATCGGTCTTGGCAGCATACTCAATGATGCCATTCCTCAAATCGTGATGCCGCTTTCGGGAACCCGCAGAAGTCAATTGAACGACCGCTACGAGGTCGAGAGCCGTCACCCCGATCTTCAAGAGATATCGGACCGTAGCGTATAATCGGCCGTCCGTGGCGTCGGTTGGTGTGAGCGTGCAATCAGCAAAAAATGGCGGAGGGAGTGGGATTCGAACCCACGAGACGGTCACCCGCCTGCCGGTTTTCAAGACCGGTGCCTTCAACCGCTCGGCCATCCCTCCGGTCACTGTCGGGCGCTTTTACAGCCCTGCCCGGCTCGGCGTCAACTCGTTCGATCCATGTCTGTGCGAATTGTGCCGGGGACCGCAGCAAAGTGTTTTCAGGCGGCCGGAAGTGCGATTTGCTTCCCGCTGCGTGCTTGCCTAGAAAGAACCTTCCAGACTCACTCAGCGCATACGCGCGAACAGGCGATCTCTTCATGGCAGACATCACCCCCGTTTTCGACGGCCACAATGACGCGCTCCTTCGACTTCATCTGAGTGGGCGGCAGGACGCCGAAGAGCTTTTTCTGAATGGTATGGACCAGGGGCACATCGACCTTCCCCGCGCCCGTAAAGGAGGCCTTGCCGGCGGCCTCTTTGCGATCTTCCCCCCGCCGCTTTCAAACATGAAGGTAAACGGGAAACGCCCCGAAGACGTTACCTTTCCGCAACTCAAACAGGCCGATGCCCTCGCCTCGACGCTTGCCATGGCTGCACTCCTGCAGCGTGTCGAGCGCGCTTCGGAGGGCCGTTTTGCGATCTGCCGCGACGCGGACGCGATTCGCGCGGCGATGGCATCCGGCGCGCTGGCCGCCGTATTTCATGTCGAGGGCACGGAAGCGGTCGGTGCCGATCTCGACCTGGTCGACGTCCTCCATGCCGCCGGGCTGCGTTCACTCGGGCCCGTCTGGAGCCGTTCCAACATTTTCGGCCATGGCGTGCCGTTCCGCTTCCCCGCTTCGCCCGATATCGGCGATGGATTGACCGAGGCCGGCAAGGCGCTGGTGCGCAAGTGCAATCGCCTGCGCATTCTGGTCGATCTCTCCCACCTCAACGAAAAGGGGTTTCGTGACGTTCAGGCGATCAGCGACGCGCCGCTCGTCGCCAGCCATTCCAACGTTCACGCCATCTGCCCGCAATCCCGCAATCTGACGGACTGGCAGATGCGCGCGATCCGGGAAACCGGCGGACTGGCCGGGCTGAATTTCTCGGTCAGTTTCCTGCGGCCCGACGGCGACACGAATGCGGATACGGAGTTCGACGTTCTGCTGAGACATCTGGATGCCATGCTCGAAGCGCTCGGCGAAGACGGGGTGGCACTCGGATCCGATTTCGACGGTGCACTGGTGCCGCGACAGATCGGAGACGTCACCGGCCTTCCGAAACTGATTGAAGCGATGCGCGCGCATGGTTATGGACGCGAGCTGATCGAGAAAATCGCCTGGCGAAACTGGCTGCGCGTGCTGGAACGCACTATTGGTTAGGGCCGTTCTGCGAAAAGCGGGCACGGGTTTTCCGTCCGGAATTGCGTAAATTCAACAGGATGGAGCGCTTTTGCGGTCCAATGAAATGCGGTAGCGCTCCGGGTTCAGTCCCCGGGTCAACACAGGAAGACAAGGATGCAGCCTTCTAGGGATATCGTCGGCCTTCTCGAGATCATGAAGGCGCTACGCACGCCCGAAACCGGTTGTCCCTGGGATGTCGAGCAGAACTTTGCGTCCATCGCGCCCTATACGATTGAGGAAGCCTACGAAGTCGCCGATGCCATCGAGCGCAATGATCTCAACGATCTCCGCGATGAGCTGGGCGACCTTCTGCTGCAGGTCGTGTTTCATGCCCGCATGGCGGAAGAAGAAAACCAGTTCGATTTCGGTGACGTGGTGGAGGCGATTACCCGGAAGATGATCCGGCGTCATCCGCACGTGTTTGGTGATGCAGAAGCCCGCAGCCGGGGCATGGCAAAGGGCATGTGGGATGAGATCAAGGCACAGGAAAAGGCCGAGCGGCTTGCGCGGCGTCGGCAGAACGGCAGCCCTGCCGAACCTGTAGCCTATCTGGATGAGGTGCCGCGCGCCCTGCCCGCGCTCATGCGCGCACACAAGCTCCAGCAGCGCGCTGCCCGCGTCGGCTTTGACTGGGGGCAGGCCGGACCGGTTCTCGACAAGATCGAAGAGGAAATCGGCGAGCTGCGCGAAGCCCTTCAGGAACGGGACGACGTTCATGCCGCGGAGGAGTATGGCGACCTTCTGTTTGCCGTCGTCAATCTGGGGCGGCATCTGGGGCATGATGCAGAGGCCGCGCTCGCCCGCACCAACGACAAGTTCCGCAGGCGCTTCGATTTCGTCGAACGTGAGCTGACAAAGGCAGGGCGCTCGCTAGACGAGGCGGATTTGACAGAAATGGAAACACTCTGGCAGCGCGCGAAAACCGAAGCGGGCTGAACGGATTTCAGCGTCGTAAAGCCCTTTTCTTTCAGATGGATAGAGCCTTTACCTGGAGGTTTTGTTTCCAGAAAGCTGCTCCTGCACGTCCTGCCTTGCGGTTTCCGTCATCCGCACCTTCAAGGAGATGCTGCCATCGTCATTGTTGCTGCGCTCGACGACTTCGCTGTTGCGGTAAATCCAGTCGAGAAGCGACATCCGCTCGGGCGAAAGCTCGATGGAAGTCATGACGACCTGGCCTGAAATGCGTTCTTCGATCAGCGCCAGAAGGTCTGAAATCCCCTCGCCCGTGATCGCGGAGATCGCCAGCGGCGCGTCGCTTGCGCGCGTTCCCTCCAGCAGCGCGCGGCGGCGCTCCGGGTCCAGGCTGTCGATCTTGTTCCAGACCTCAAGAACCCGCTTCCGGTCCGCCGCATCGACGCCCAGGTCGCCGAGGATGGCTTCCACATCCATGGCCTGGGCGGCCGTGTCGGGGTCAGAAATGTCGCGCAGATGCACGATGAGGTCAGCCTCGATCACCTCTTCAAGCGTGGCGCGGAACGCTGCCACCAGATGTGTCGGCAGATCGGAAATGAAGCCGACCGTGTCGGAAAGAATGATCGTTGTGCCATGTGGGAGCTGCACCCGGCGAAGGGTCGGGTCGAGCGTGGCAAAGAGCATGTCCTCGGCCATCACGCTAGCGCCCGTCAGCCGGTTGAACAGCGTCGATTTTCCGGCGTTGGTGTAGCCGACGATTGCGACGATCGGGAACGGAACCTTGCGGCGCTTGGCCCGGTGAAGGTCGCGCGTGCGGCGGACCTGTTCCAGATCTTTCTTCAGGCGCATGATGCGCTCCTGAAGCTGGCGCCTGTCGGCCTCGATCTGGGTTTCGCCCGGTCCGCCCATGAAGCCGCCGCCACCGCGCTGTCGCTCCAGGTGGGTCCAGCTGCGCACCAGCCGGCCACGCTGATATTCCAGATGCGCGAGATCGACCTGAAGCCGCCCTTCCTTGGTGCGCGCGCGGCGGCCGAAAATTTCGAGAATCAGGCCCGTCCGGTCGAGAACCTTGGCCTTCAGCGCCTTTTCGAGGTTGCGCTGCTGAACCGGCGTGAGCGGATGATCGATGATCACCACCTCGACGGCCTCTTCTTCAACCCGCGCGGCTATTTCCTCGAGTTTTCCCGTGCCGAGCAGCGTTGCCGGGCGTGGCGTGTTCACGCTCACGATCTCTGTAAAAGCCACATCGAGATCGATGGCTTCGGTGAGACCGATCGCCTCTTCATGGCGTGCTTCGGCGGCACGCGAAGAGGCCGCGCTGCTTTCGGCAGCCCGGCGTTCGGATGTGAGAACAGGCGATATGACGGCGGCCCGGGTGGGATCGGGCTCGAAGGTCAACCGATCGTCACCGCGCGCTGCTTCGGCTGGCTTGCGTGTGTCGGCCAATCAGGAGTCCCGATTGCTTTCCTCGGCGTCGTAAAGCTGAACGGGCTGGCTCGGCATGATCGTCGAGATCGCATGCTTGTAAACGAGCTGCGAATGTCCGTCGCGGCGCAGGAGCACGCAGAAATTATCGAATGAAGTAACAATGCCTGTGAGTTTGACACCGTTGATGAGAAAGATCGTGAGAGGATTCTTGCTCTTGCGAACGGTATTCAGGAACAGGTCCTGCAGGTTTTGAGTTCGTTCCGCCATTTTTGGTCTTTCACCCATTCGCTGCCTTGGAGCAGCCAGTAGCGCAAATATGACACGCTCCTGTCAAGAAAGTCTGCGACAGAGACTGCGTGATCAATTGATGCCAGTCGTCGCCCGTTATACCGAGCCGCATCATCATGCGCGTTGGTTAACAGCTAGGACTTTTTTCCGCAATCGCAAAAAACGCCTCTCGCAGGGACCGCGCGACAGTCCCCGGATGGCCATTGGCCACGGGTTTGCCGTCGATGCTGACCACCGGCATGACCACACTGGTCGCGCTCGTCACGAAGGCTTCGCGCGCGCTCTGGGCTTCTTCAACCGAGAATGCGCGCTCCTCGACCTTGAGACCGAGATCGTCGGCGACCTTCATGACGGTCGCCCGGGTTATCCCGCGCAGAATGCCGAAATCGGCCGGCCGCGTTACCAGGCCGCCATCCGCGGTAACGATCCAGGCATTGGTGGACGCGCCCTCCTTGACCGTTCCGTCCGGATCGACGAACCAGGCCTCCTGCGCACCAGCGTCGACCGCCGCCTGGCGTGCCAGAACGTTTGGCAGAAGGCCGATCGTCTTGATGTCGACCCGCTCCCACCGGTTTTCCGGCACCGTAATGACCGTCATCCCCTTTTCGGCCTTCTTTGCCGCGGCTTTCGGGTCCATGCGCTTGGCCGTTACCACCAGAGCTGAGCGAACCGGCGTGGTCGGGAAGGCATGATCGCGCGGTGCGACACCGCGCGTGACCTGCAGATAGACCATGCCGTTGTGAACATGGTTGCGGCGGATGACCTCGCGCATGATGAACTCAAGCGCCCCGCGCTCCACCGGCCAGTCCATGCGAAGCTCGCGCAGCGACCGGTCGAGCCGATCCAGATGCCCCTTCATGTCGATGATGAAGCCGCGGGAAATCTCGCACACCTCATAAACGCCGTCGGCGAGCTGATAGCCACGGTCCTCCACATGAACCATCGCGTCACTGTGATTCGCATAACGCCCGTTCACATAAGCAATGCGTGGCATGTCTGGGTCTCCGTCTGATGGAATCTGCGGGCTGGAATTGTTGCCGCTTATAAGGGAAATCTGTTTTGCCGCCCTGCGCCGGGTTTTTCAAGCGCCTCAGAAGAACTCCAGGCTGACGCGGAACATCTGCTCGACCTGGCGCACGGCGCTTTCGAGCGCAAAGATCACCACCCGGTCCTTCGGCTTGATCTTCAGAGACCCGCTCGGCTTGATCACCGCACCGTCGCGATAGACTGCGCCGATGCGCATTCCGTCGGGGAACTCCACCTCGCTGAGCGGCGGCCCCACAAGCGGCGAGGTCTCAAGCGCCTCGGCCTCGATGACCTCGGCCGCACCGCGCTGAATGTTGTGGACGGCGCGAATGCGGCCGCGCCTGACATGCTGGAGCACTTTCGAAATCGTCACCGAACGCGGATTCACATGGGCATCGATTCCCAGCGTTTTGGCAAAATCGTGATAGGTCGGATTGTTGATCAGAACGAGGTTGGAGCGGCAGCCGAGACGCTTGGCAATCACGCTCGACAATATGTTGACCTGGTCGTCATTGGTCAGCGCCACCATCAGGTCGGCATGCTGGATGTCGGCTTCCAGGAGCAGCTTCTGGTCGAGCGCGCTGCCATGCAGAACGACGGTGCGACGCAGCTTGTCGGCCAGCGCCACCGCGCGTTCGCGCGTGTTCTCGATCACCTTGACCTTGGTGCGGCTCTGCTTCTTCTCCATGGCGCGCGAGACGTAGAGGCCGATATTCCCACCGCCGGCGATGACGATCCGCGTTGCCTCGCGCTCTTCATGTCCGAAAAGGCCAAGCGTGCGCCGCACCTGGTCCTTGGTCGTCACCACATAGGCGAGATCGCCGGCAATGAGCTGGTCGCCCGAATGCGGGATGAAGAGCTTGCCCTCGCGCGAGACGCCCACAACGGTGGACGGCAGGTCGGGGAAAAGCTCGGTCAACTGCGCCAGCGGCGTGTTGATGACGGGGCATTCCTCCAGACATTCGATCGCGACCATCGAAACCCTGTCATCGGCAAAGCTCACCACATCCGTCGCACCCGGCAGCGCGATGCGGCGCATCACCATCTCGCCGACCTCGACCTCCGGCGAAATGATCACGTCGATGGGCAGGTGATCGCGCGAGAACAGGTCCATATAGTGCGATTGCAGATAGGACTGCGAACGAATGCGCGCGATCTTGGTCGGCACATTGAAAAGCGAGTGCGCCACCTGGCAGGCGACCATGTTCACTTCGTCGAACAGGGTCACGGCGATGATCATGTCGGCTTCGCTTGCGCCGGCGGATGCGAGCACGTCGGGATGCGCGCCATGGCCGACGAAGCCGCGCACGTCAAGCGTATCGCGAACCGCGCGAATCAGTTCCGGCGAGGTATCGATCACGGACACGTCGTTCTGCTCGGCCGCCAAGCGCTCCGCGATACCGAAACCAACCTGGCCCGCGCCGCAAATAATGACTTTCATCGCCTGTTCCCTGCCTCATCGAAGACCGGATATCGGGTCTGCAAGGCCCCTGCTCTAGCGCTTTTCCAGCGACATGGAAACCTGAAAGCCGGATGCGCGCTCCGCGCCACTAGACGCCGAGCGATTTCAGCTTTCGGTGAAGGGCCGAGCGCTCCATGCCGACAAACTCCGCCGTACGCGAAATGTTTCCGCCAAAGCGGTTGATCTGCGCCAGCAGATATTCCTTCTCGAAAAGTTCGCGCGCCTCGCGCAGCGGCAGGGCCATGATGTGCTGGTCCGACTGTGTCGGCAGGCGCGGCATGACATCGCCGATTTCCGCCGGCAGAAGATCTGCCGTGATCGGCGTATCCGGCCCGTCCCCGCGCGTGAGGATCATCAACCGCTCGATATTGTTGCGGAGCTGGCGCACATTGCCTGGCCAGTTGTGAGCCTGGAGAACGGCCATGGCATCGTTGCCCAGCGGGCGCGGTTTGATGCCGGCCTGCTCGCCGATCTGCTGCATGAAATGATCGACGAGCAGCGGAATGTCCTCGCGGCGGTCCGCCAGTGGCGGCACCACCACGGGCACAACGGCCAGCCGGTGAAACAGGTCTTCGCGGAACCGGCCGTCGGCGATCAGGGATTCGATGTTCTGCGCCGTCGAGGAGATGATGCGCACATCCACCTTCACCCGCCGCGTGCCGCCCACCCGCTCGAACTGCTGATCCACCAGAACACGCAGGATCTTGCTCTGCGTGCCGAGCGGCATGTCGGCCACTTCGTCGAGATAGAGCACGCCGCCATGGGCTTCCTCAAGTGCTCCGACCTTTCGCTCGCCGCCGTCGGATTCGGTGCCAAACAGCTCGATTTCCATGCGTTCGGGCGTGATCGCGGCTGCGTTCAGCGTCACGAACGGGCCGTTGCTGCGTGGCGAGGCGGCATGGATCGCCCGGGCGACCAGCTCCTTGCCGGAGCCGGATGGCCCCGTCAGCATGATGCGGCTGTTCGACGGCGCCACCCGTTCGATGGTCTGGCGCAAATGGTTGAGCGTTGCCGATTCCCCAACGAGATCGAACGACGCGCCGCTGCGCTTCTTCAGGTCGCTCATCTCGCGCTTGAGCTTGGAGATTTCCAGCGCGCGCTCGCAGATCAGGATCATCCGATCCGTCTTGAAGGGTTTCTCGATGAAATCGTACGCGCCACGCTTGATGGCCGACACGGCCGTCTCGATCGTGCCATGGCCGGAAATCATCACTACGGGGATGTGCGGATGCAGTTCCTTGATCTTGTCGAGCAGAGCCAGACCGTCGAGCTTCGATCCCTGTAGCCAGATGTCGAGCAGGATCAGGCGCGGAACGCGCTCAGAGATCGAGGCGAGCGCGCTGTCGCTGTCGAAAGCGGTGCGCGTCTCATGGCCCTCATCGCTCAGAATGCCGGCTACGAGCTCGCGGATGTCTTCCTCGTCGTCTACGATCAGAATATCGGAAGCCATGATTTACCTTCTTGTCGTGTCAAGAGCGCCGCCATTCTCTTCGGCGGCGGGAAGTATGATGCGGATCATCGCGCCGATGCCGCCATGGAAATCGGCGGGTGCATCGTGCAGTTCGAGGCGCCCGCCATGGTCCTCGATGATCTTCTTCACGATTGCCAGGCCGAGGCCCGTGCCCTTTTCCCGCGTGGTCATATACGGTTCCAGCAGACGCTGGCGGTTTTCACGCGGCAGTCCCTTTCCGTTGTCGATCACCTCGATCTGGATGAAGCGGCCGTTCATGCCCGCATTGATGCGGATCGCACCCGGCTGGCCGTTGCTGCGCTCGGCGGCGTCAATTGCCTCGGCGGCGTTTTTGATAATGTTGCCGAAAGCCTGCCCCATCAGGCGCGCATCAAACCGCCCCATCAGCGGCGTGTCGGAAATATGGCGCTCGAAGCTGATCTCATTGCGGGCCACTTCCACCAGGAAAGAGGCCTCACGTAATGGCTCTCGCAGGTCAAGGCGCTGAATATCCGGCTTCGGCATCCGTGCGAAGGCGGAGAACTCGTCCACCATCCTGCCGATATCGCCAACCTGCCGGATGATCGTGTCCGTGCACTGATCGAAGATTTCCCGATCGTGCTCGATAACCTTTCCGAACCTGCGGCGGATTCGCTCGGCCGACAACTGAATCGGCGTCAGCGGATTCTTGATCTCGTGAGCGATACGCCGCGCCACGTCCGCCCAGGCCATGGAACGCTGTGCCTGCATCAGATCGGTGATGTCGTCGACCGTAACCACATAGGAATGCTCGTCATCCTCGTTGACGCCCTCTTCCGTCGTAATCTGAATGTTGAAGGTACGTTCCGACCCGCCTCGAAAGAAAGTTGCCTGTTCGCGGTAGACGGGGCGACCCGACTTGCGCCCCGTCTCGAACACACGCCCGACATGCGGAAGAACGGCGGAAAGGTTCCTGTTCACCGCATCGTGGGCGGATATGCCGAGCATGGATTCCGCAGACCGGTTGACCATGGCGACCGAGCCGTCAGCCTCCACACCGATGACCCCGGCGCTGACACCGGAAAGGACCGCTTCGGTAAAGCGCCGGCGCTCGTCGATCACGTCCTTGGCGGCGATGAGCTGATCGCGCTGCGATTTGAGCTGCTGTGTCATCTTGTTGAACGTGTCGCCAAGCAGGCCGACATCCCCGTCGGAAGAGCGAACGGGGACCGTGACATCGAGATCGCCAGTCGAGACCGCCCCGGCCGCACCGATGAGCTGCCGTATCGGGCGCACAAGCCGGTCGGCCACGGCGATGCCCGTCCAGATGGCCGCCAGGACAATCGCCAGCGTCACCACCAGATAAAGCAGCGCAAAGGCGATCTGCGTATTGCCCCGGTTGCCCTCGAGAGAACGGTACTCGTCGGTGTTGGTGCGCACGATCTGGCGCGCCTTGAGCACTTCGGGATCGAGCAGCGCACCGGTGTAGAGATAGGCGTCAGGAATGTCCTGAAGCTTGTAGACGGCGGTCACCAGATTGGTGCCGCCAATCTCGTTGAAGGCGATCTGCGAGCTGTTGGCGAGGTCCATCGCCTTGGCTCCCGGGCGCGGCAATGGAATGTCTTCGACCATCTGCGCACTCATGATGACGGAGCCGTCTTCGCGAACCAGTTCGGCGTCCGCAAGACCACGCAGCATGGCCTGACGTGTCATGAAATCACGAAAGCCGTACCGGTCGAGATTGTAGAGGGTGCGCGCCTGGTCCAGTCGAACCCCCATGCTCTCGGTCGTGCCCTGCAGGCTGCGCGCATTCTGCTGCACATAGGCATCGGCAATCGAGAGCGAGGAATAGACAATCACCTTGGTGCGCAGCTCGAACCAGCGGTCGAGCCCAAGCTCCAGGGTTACCGAGGCGATCACCGCCACGAGGATCGCCGGAATTGCCGCCACGAGCGAGAACATTGCGATGATGCGCACGTGCAGGCGCGACGCCGCCCTCTGTCCCTTGCGGGATTTGTAGATGCGCAGTCCTTCGAGCACGATCAGCCCGAAAAGGAGCATGATGAAGGCGAAATTGACTGCGATCAGCAGAAGTGTTGCCCGCTCGTCAGGAGTGAACGGGGTAAGACCAAGAAGTACGGTAAAAGAAATGGCGGCGGTCACAAGCGCGCCGATAGCGGCAGCGACGCCGACGTAAAAAGTGGCTGAGCGCCCGCGCCGAACAGGCGAAGCCGCAACAAAAGGCTGCGTCGGCGAACTCTCGGACAAGCTGACCATTACCCCTGCTTCTACTCTTCCGTGCCGCATCTATGTTGCACATATGCAACGACTGTAACCGACTGGCAACAGTTGCATTTCCGAACATTGCGGCATTGCTGGGGCAGAACGGGGATCGAGGGCCATATTAACAGGGCCTGACACGGGGGCTGACTTCAGTCAAACAGCCGGTTTACGGGCATGTCAGCCCGCGCCGCGATAGATGTTGATGCCATAGTCGCGGATCTTCTTGCGCAGCGTGTTGCGGTTGAGCCCCAGAAGGTCCGCTGCCTTGAGCTGATTCCCGCCGGTCGCCGTCAGCGCCGCGATCAAAAGGGGCTGCTCCACATCCGCCAGCACGCGCTGGTAGAGTCCTGCCGGTGGAAGCTGATCGCCGAATTGCGCGAAATAGCGTTGAAGATGCTGCTCCACCGCCTGGGTGAGGGTCGTCTCTTCGGACAGCGCTTCCGACTGGCTGGCCCGCAATGCGCCGGCGGCGCGCAGTTCCTGTTCGATGATCTCGGCAGATATTTCATCCTGCGGATAGAGGGCCGCCAGACGGCGCACCAGATTCTCCAGTTCGCGCACATTGCCCGGCCAGCGATAGTTCTTGAGACGATTGAGACCCTCCGAACCGATCCGTTTGGGCTGTAGCCCTTCCTGTTCCGCCCGCGCAAAGAAGTGCCTCACGAGATCAGGAATGTCTTCCGCCCGTTCCCGCAGCGGCGGGAGGCGCAGGGGCACGACGTTGAGCCGATAAAAAAGGTCCTCACGAAAGAGCCCCTGATCGATCAGCGTTCTGGGGTCCTTGTTGGTGGCCGCGACGATGCGCACATCGGTGCGGATCGGTGTCCGCCCGCCAACCGTCGTGTACTCGCCCTGCTGCAGCACGCGCAGGAGACGCGTTTGCGCTTCCATCGGCATGTCGCCGATCTCATCGAGAAAGAGCGTCCCGCCCTCCGCCTGCTCGAAGCGGCCGAAGGAACGCGCCTGCGCCCCGGTGAAGGCGCCTTTTTCGTGTCCGAAGAGCTCGGATTCGATCAGGTCGCGCGGGATGGCTGCCATGTTGATGGCCACGAAGGGGCCCTTGCGCCTGCGGCCATACTCATGGAGCGCGCGCGCCACAAGTTCCTTGCCGGTGCCGGATTCACCGCTGATCATCACCGTGAGATCTGTCTGCATCATGCGCGCAAGAAGGCGGTAAATCTCCTGCATCGCGGCAGAACGCCCGATCAGGGGCAGTGCATCCGGCGCTTCGGCGCTGGCGGTTTCCTTCTGGCTCGCCTTCGGTTCGGAAAGTGCGCGCCCGACGATGTTGACGAGTTCCGTCAGGTCGAAGGGCTTCGGCAGGTATTCATAGGCGCCGACCTCGGAGGCGCGGATGGCGGTCATGAACGTGTTCTGCGCGCTCATCGCGACGACCGGCAGGTCCGGACGCGCCTTGCGGATTCTGGGCAGAAGGTCGAACGCATTGCCATCGGGCATGACCACGTCGGTGATCACCAGATCCCCCTCGCCCGCCGAGACCCAGCGCCACAGCGTCTCGACATTCGACGTCACCCGCACGTCATGGCCGGCACGCGACAGCGCCTGATTCAGAACTGTGCGGATGGCTGCGTCATCGTCGGCGACAAGAATGCTGGTCATGCGGGCCTATCCTCTTCGTGATGAAGGACATCCTTGCGGCGCGCTTCGCGCCAGGCGGGCATCAGAATGCGAAACACGGTGCCGCGCTGGCCGGAGGAGTCGCATTCGATTACCCCGCCATGCGCGCCGACGATCTTGGCCACCAGCGCCAGGCCGAGGCCGGACCCGTTCTGCTTGGAGGTCACGAACGGATCGAAGATGATCTGACGAAGGTCTTCCGGAACGCCCGGTCCGTTGTCGTGGACGCAGAACTCCAGCGGCAGGGCCACACGGTCGGGCGAGCCGGGTACCGACAGGCGGATGCCGGGTCGAAACGCGGTCGTCAGCCTTATCTCGCCATCGTCCCGGTCGCCGAGCGCCTCGGCGGCGTTCTTCACCAGGTTCAGAAAGATCTGGATAAGCTGATCGCGATTGGCCCATACGGGCGGCAGCGATGGATCGTAGTCCTCGACAATGCTCACCTTGCGGGCGAAACCGCTTTTGGCAACCGCCTTCACGTGATCGAGCACGAGGTGGATGTTGATCGGATCGCGCTCCACCGGCCTTTCGTCGGAAAACACTTCCATGCGATCCACCAAGGCGACGATCCGGTCCGTCTCTTCCGTGATGAGCCGCGTCAGTGCGCGATCCTCGTCGGACACCGCGTGTTCGAGCAACTGTGCCGCGCCGCGAATGCCCGAAAGCGGGTTCTTGATCTCGTGCGCCAGCATGGCCGCAAGCCCCGTGACCGAGCGGGCAGCACCCCGGTGCACCATCTGCCGGTCGATCTTGTCGGCCATGGAGCGCTCCTGCAGGAGGAGCGCGACAGCGCCCGGCACTTCGGAAACCGGCGCGGCATGAATGTCCACCATGCGCTCCGCACCGAGCCGGGGCGAAGAAATGTCGACACGGTATTCGTTGATGGCCACGCGCTGCTCGCGCACCTGTTCGACAAGGGCGATCAGCGGGCTTCCAAAGGGCACGAAATCCGCCAGCCGGCTGCGCGCGAGAATGGCTGCACCCGAGCGGAAGAAATCCTCCGCCTCGGCGTTGACCTCGATCATGAAGCCATCCTGATCGATCATCATCACAGGGTGCCGCAGCGTGTTCAGGAGCAGACTGGCGGGGCCGGTGTCCATGCGTGTGCGCTCACCCGGTCGGTTCATGCGGCCAGACGCTCCTCTTGCCTGCGAAACAGGTCGCGCAGAAGGCGCGAAATCTCGCGGTGATCGGTGCCCGTCATAATCGCCTTTCTGGACTCGGCATCCACCGCGTCGAGATGGCGTTCCATATACCAGCCGAGATGTTTGCGGGCATGCCGCGTGCCGTGCTCCGTGCTGTAAAGCACGAGCATCGCCTCATAATGGTCGATCACGTAGTCAGCGAGGTTTTCCGGCCGGCGCTCGGTATTCGAGGCCACGGCACCCGCAATCCACGGCGCGCCGTAATGCGCCCGGCCGATCATCACCGCATCCGCGCCGGAAGCCGCAAGAATGCCGGCGGCATCGTCTGCCGTGGTCACGTCGCCATTGGCCACGACCGGAATACCGACAGCCGCCTTGACTGCCGAAATCGCCTGCCAGTCCGCCCTGCCCTTGTAAAACTGGCAGCGTGTACGCCCGTGTACCGTCACCATCGCGACACCGGCATCCTCCGCGCGGCTGGCGATTTCCGGCGCATTGAGCGCATTCTCGTCCCACCCAAGCCGCATCTTGACCGTTACGGGCACCCGCACCGCCGCCACGACAGCCTCGATCAGGCTTAGCGCATGGTCGGGCTCCCGCATCAGCGCAGACCCCGAATAACCGCCCGTCACTTTCTTGGCCGGGCAGCCCATGTTGATGTCGATGATGTCGGCGCCCTGCGCTTCCGCGATGCGCGCCCCTTCGGCCATCCAGCGCGCCTCGCGCCCGGCAAGCTGCACCATGTGCACGTCCACGTCCGGCCGACGCAGGCGGCGCGCCGATTCCGCCTTGCCGCGGGCAAGTTCGCCGCTCGCCACCATTTCCGACACCACAAGCCCCGCCCCGTGCGCATGGGCGCGCGCTCGAAATGCGAGATCGGTCACGCCGGACATGGGCGCCAGAAACACCCTGTTGCGGATGGTTACGGGCCCGACAGTAAGCGGTGTCGACAGAAATTCAGTGAACGAGATGCACAAAATTAAAGCACCTTTTGCTTGTGCTTATTATTTAGCCACTTCGGGCCGCACCTGCAACACACAATTCGCTCGGAATGGGTGTCATGCAAATTCGGCTGGCCTTTCGGGGCGTGTCTTATTATGCGTCTGCCCTATGGACAAGCAGATGACTCAATCCGAAGCCCCTGCCGAACGCCCTGCCGAAACCCCGGCTCCCCGCCGGAAGGGAGAGGTCGCTGCCGTGATTGTCGCCGCCGGGCGCGGCGAGCGGGCCGGGCAATCCACCGAGGGGCCGAAGCAGTATCGCCTGATCGGTGGCAAGCCGGTTCTGCGTCACACGCTCGAGACCTTCCTTGCCGATCCCCGCATCGGGCGCATCGTGGTCGCAATCCACCCCGATGACGAGGCGCTCTTTGCCGAAGCCACGGCCGGCCTTTGCGATCCGCGGGTCCGGGCGATCCATGGCGGTCATTCCCGACAGGCCTCCACGCGGCTCGCTCTGCTTGCTCTCTACGATCCCGAACCCCAGACCGTGCTTATCCACGATGGCGTGCGCCCCTTCATCGACCGTGAACTGATCGACCGCATCATCGGTGCGGTGGAAGAGGGCCGTGGCGCCCTGCCCGCCCTTCCCGTCGCCGACACGGTCAAGCGCGCCGGTCCCGCAGGCTTCATTGCCGAAACCGTGCCGCGCCACGATCTGCACGCTGCCCAGACACCGCAGGGTTTTCCCTTCGCGCTCATTGCCGCTGCCCACGACCGCGCACACAAACTTGGCCGCGAGGATTTTACCGACGATGCCTCGATCGCCGAATGGGCGAAGATACCCGTTCGCCTCGTTGCCGGTGCCGTGGACAACATCAAGCTTACCTGGGCGCGCGACATTGCGCTCGCCGACGAGCGCCTGAACCGGCCGAGCGCCTTCCCGGATGTGCGCACCGGAAACGGTTACGACGTTCACACCTTCACCGATGGCGACGCCGTCATTCTGTGCGGCGTGAGCATACCGCACACAAAACGCCTTTCCGGACATTCGGATGCCGATGTCGGCCTTCACGCGCTCACCGACGCGCTGCTTGCCACCTGCGGCGCCGGCGATATCGGCACACATTTTCCGCCATCCGATCCACAGTGGAAGGGTGCTGCCTCGCACATCTTCCTCGAGCACGCGGCCCGGATCGTGCGCGAGGCCGGAGGCCGCATCGCCAATGCCGATGTCACGATCATCTGCGAGGCACCGAAAGTCGGCCCGCACCGCGAGGCAATGACCGCTGCGCTGTCCACCATGCTCGGCATCGCGCCGCATCGCATTTCCATCAAGGCGACGACAAACGAAAAGATGGGGTTCATCGGCCGCGAGGAAGGCATTGCTGCCATTGCCACAGCCAGCGTGATCTATCCCGGCGAGGTACCGGCGTGAGCAATTTCGAGACACAGGCCCGCGCCGTTCTTTCGGCCTGCGAAACACGCGGCATCATGCTGGCCACGGCCGAATCCTGCACCGGCGGCATGATCGCCGCGGCCCTGACGGACATCGGCGGTTCGTCGTCCGTCGTCGATCGCGGTTTCGTCACCTATTCGAACGAAGCCAAGATGGAAATGCTCGGCGTCTCATCCGAAACACTCGCCGCCCATGGTGCTGTATCGCAGGAAACGGCGCTGGAAATGGCGGCCGGTGCGCTCGCCCGCTCACGCGCTGGCGTGGCCGTTGCCGTCACCGGCATTGCCGGCCCCGATGGCGGCTCAGCGGAAAAGCCTGTCGGTCTCGTCTGGTTCGGCCTTGCATTGAAGGGCCGCGCGCCCCTGGCGCAATCCCACGTCTTTGCGGGCCGCGACCGCGCCGGCGTGCGCGCGGCAACCGTCGAGGCAGCGCTCGACATGGTTCTGGCGGCTTTGAAGGACGGCTGAATTCAGGCGCTCACGCCATAGACCACGTCCGCCCGGCGCTCGAAGGCCTCGGAAAACATGCGGAACGCGCGGTCGAACATCGCGCCCATGACAGCGCCGAGCATGCGGCTCTTGAATTCGTACTCGATGAAGAAGTGAATATCGCACTCCGCCTCACCGGCCGGCTCAAAGCGCCATTCGTTCTTCAGAAAGCGGAACGGCCCATCCACATAGCGCACATCGATGGCCGCATCGTCCGGTTTCAGCGTCACCTGGCTGGTAAAGGTCTCGCGCAGCGCCTTGTAACCCACGGTCATGTCCGCCACGAGCAGCGTTACGCCGTCGCGCTCCCTGCGTGTGCGCACGCTGAGCGCCTCGCACATGGGCACGAATTCGGGATATTTCTCCACATCCGCGACCAGCGCGAACATGTTCTCGGGCGTGTGCGCCACGCGGCGCACGGTCTCGAATTTCGGCATCAGTTCGCGGCAGCGCCTGCGCCTTCGAGGCGGGCGTCGCGCGCCGCCTTCAGCTTTGCGAAGTCCTCGCCTGCGTGATGCGAGGAGCGCGTCAGCGGGCTCGACGACACCATGAGGAAGCCCTTCGTGTAAGCCACGGTTTCGTATGACTTGAATTCTTCGGGCGTTACGAATTTCTTCACCGGATGGTGCTTGCGCGTCGGCTGCAGATACTGGCCGATGGTCATGAAATCCACATTGGCCGAGCGCAGATCGTCCATGAGCTGCAACACTTCGTTGCGCTCCTCGCCAAGCCCCACCATGATCCCGGATTTGGTGAACATGGTCGGATCGAGCTCCTTGACCTGCTGGAGCAGGCGCAGCGAATGGAAATAGCGCGCGCCGGGGCGCACCTTCAGATAATTGCCCGGAACCGTCTCCAGGTTGTGATTGAAGACGTCGGGTTTTGCCGCAACCACCACTTCCAGCGCGCCGTCCTTGCGCAGGAAATCCGGCGTCAGGATTTCGATGGTCGTTTCGGGAGAAGCAGAGCGGATCGCGCCGATCACATCGGCAAAATGCTGCGCACCGCCATCGGCTAGGTCGTCGCGGTCGACCGAAGTGATCACGACATGCTTCAGCCCCATCTCGCGCACCGCCTTGGCGACGTTTTCAGGCTCGTTCATATCCACCGGACCGGGAATGCCCGTGGCGACGTTACAGAAGGCACAGGCGCGCGTGCAGATTTCGCCAAGGATCATGAAGGTCGCGTGCTTCTTGTCCCAGCATTCACCGATGTTCGGGCAGCCCGCCTCTTCGCACACCGTCACGAGCTTGTTTGATTTCACGATCTCGCGGGTTTCCAGATAGCCCTGCGAGGTCGGTGCCTTGACCCGGATCCATTTGGGCTTGCGCAGCACTTCCTGATCGGGCCGGTGCGCCTTTTCAGGGTGCCGCGGGCGCGGCTTGGCGGTGACAGTATCGAGAATCGTGACCATGTTTGTCCTATCGCGCCCGGCTGGAAGACGAGCGTCCGAATACCCAGAGGATCAGGATCGCGCCGAGAATGGCGATCACCAGATTGCCCAGAAAACCGTAGAACGAGATGCCGACCAGACCGGCAAGCGTTCCGCTGACGAAGGAACCGGCGATGCCAACAAGGATGTTGGTCAGAAAACCATGATCGCGGTTCATCGTTTTCTCGGCCACGTAACCGGCCAGAAAGCCGATCACGAGCAGGCCGAAAAAGCCGACGCCGGGCATCCCCAGAAGACCGTAGCTCTCTTCCATCATCCTGTTCCTCGTTCGATGTTCCCCCGCATATAGTCCAGTTGGCGCGGGGGAAACAGGGCCCTTCAGCCCATTTTACGCGTTGAGCGTACGCCCATAGGCATCGAGCACGCTCTCCTTCATCATCTCCGACAGGGTCGGATGCGGGAAGACCGTGTGCATCAGTTCTTCCTCGGTCGTCTCAAGATTCATCGCAACGACGAAGCCCTGAATGAGCTCGGTAACCTCCGCGCCGATCATGTGCGCGCCGAGAAGCTCGCCCGTCTTCTTGTCGAAGATCGTCTTGACGAAACCCTGGTCTTCGCCGAGCGCAATCGCCTTGCCGTTGGCGGCAAACTGATAGCGACCAACACGGATGTCGCGGCCGGCTTCCTTGGCTTTCGCTTCCGTCATCCCGACGGAGGCAACCTGCGGATGGCAATAGGTGCAGCCCGGGATAAGCCCCTTGTCGAGCGCATGGACACCCGGCACGCCGGCGATCTTCTCGATGCAGATAACGCCCTCATGCTCGGCCTTGTGCGCCAGCATGGGCGGGCCCGCCACATCGCCAATTGCGTAGATGCCCTCAACATTGGTGCGACCGTATCCGTCGACCGCCACACAGCCGCGATCCGTCTTCACGCCAAGGGCTTCAAGTCCAAGGTTTTCGATATTGCCCTGCACACCGACGGCGGAAATCAGCTTTTCGGCCGAAATCTTCTCCACCTTGCCGTCCTTGGTCTCGATATGGGCGGTGATCCCGTCCTTGGTCTTCTCAACCTTGGCAACTTTGGCCTCAAGCTTGAACTTGATGCCCTGTTTCTCGAACTGGCGCTTTGCGAATTTGGAGACTTCCGCATCCTCGACCGGCAGGATCTGCGGCATCAGTTCCACCACGGTCACCTCCGCTCCCATGGTGCGATAGAAGGAGGCGAACTCCATGCCGATGGCGCCGGAGCCCATCACGACGAGCGATTTTGGCATGGTCTTGGGAACCATCGCCTCGAAATAGGTCCAGATCTTATCGCCATCCGGCTCGATGCCCGGCAGAACGCGCGGACGCGCACCCGTCGCAACAATGATGTGCTTTGCCTTGTAGGTGCCTGCACCCTTGGTGTTCTTCGGCATGGGCGGCTGCGGCTGCATCGCCTTTTTGGAGGGCTCGGAAACGACCACCTCGCCCGGCTTGGAAAGCTTCGCCTCGCCCCAGATCACGTCGATCTTGTTCTTCTTCATCAGGAAGCCGACGCCGCCATTGAGGCGCTGAGACACCTTGCGGGAACGGTCGACGACAGCATCCACATCGGCGGTGATCTTTCCGTCGATGGTCAGGCCGTAATCCTTGCCGTTCTCGGCATAATGCTTGATCTCGGCCGAACGCAGCAGCGCCTTTGTCGGGATACAGCCCCAGTTGAGGCAGATGCCGCCCAGATGCTCGCGCTCCACGATTGCCGTTTTTAAACCAAGCTGTGCCGCGCGGACGGCGGTGACATAGCCGCCGGGTCCCGATCCGATGATGATAACGTCGTAATTCTCAGCCACAGCTGGTTTCTCCTTGTCGTCGTATCATTGTCCGGGCGCGGCTTTCACACCGCCGCGCCCCGAGAGTTTTTCAGGCCCGCTGCGCCCCGCGCAGGCCAAAAGCGATGAGCAAAAGAAACACGCCGTTTGAAAGCAGTTCGACGGCGAGAAGAATGCCCAGAATTGTTGCCGCGGCCCATGGCATGTCCGCAAGGATCATGACGCCGAGCAGAAGCGAGACGATGCCCGAGAAGAGCACCCACCCCCAGCCGGAAAGCGGCCGGAATGCGAAGGCATACATGACCTTCACCACACCGAGCACCAGAAACATGATGGCCACGAGAATGGTCAGCGAAATGATCCCGGCAGCCGGTTTGGCAATGATCGAAATGCCGACGGCAAGCGTCAGCAGCCCCAGCAGCAGGGCCCAGAGAAACCCGCCCCAGCCGCGAACGCGAAAGGCCTGCACGATCTGAAGCACACCGAACAGGACGAATGTCCAGGCGGCCAGTATCGCCGCAGTCATGGTGGCTGCGAACGGATTGGCAATTGCCAGAATGCCGCCGACCAGTGAAATAGCTCCCAGCAGGGCCAGCCAGCCCCACGAAGCATGCACGCTTTCATTTTCCACAGTGTTGGCCATGCTTATCCCTCCTTTGTCAAAGTCCAAGCATGTCTCTCACGACCGGGGCGAGCCCCCGGCCAATGGAGCCTGTGTTTTCGGCGTCCAGATGAACGCCGTCAAGCGGGCTCGTCTGAGCCACGCTTCCCGCATCGAAGAAGCCCGCACCCGTCTCATCCGCCAGCGCAGCATAATGACCGGCCAGCCTGGCAGATTCCACTCGGGCGCTTTCAAACAGGGCTGCAAAGTCCGGTTCGGGCGTTTCGCAGGCGGCCGGCGGCGACATGATGAGCACCTTCGGTGCCGGCTCGCCCATCGGATAATCATGCCCGCGCACGATGTCGATCAGACGCTGCATGCCCTGCTTCGCGCCGAAAGCGCGGCCACAGATGAAGGGTTTCATGTCGTTCGTGCCGAGCATGATGACGACCAGATCGAGCGGCGCATGACTGGTCAGAAGCGTTGGCAAGACGCGTGCGCCGTTGCGGTCGGCACCGGATGCGAAATCGTCAAACACCGTGGTGCGGCCGTTCAGCCCCTCGGCGATCACACGCGCACCGCCGCCCAGTTCCGCCTGAAGCACGCTCGGCCACCGATCATCGAAGGAATGCCGTCCGGGGCCGGCGGGGTCATACCCCCATGTCAGCGAATCGCCAAAGCACAGGATGGTCTTCATCGTTTGTCCCCGGAAAGCAGGTCCATATCGCCTAGATCAGCATGGTGAGCGGATTTTCGATGACCTTCTTGAAGGCGGCGAGGAGTTCGGCGCCAAGCGCGCCGTCCACCGCACGGTGGTCGGTCGAAAGCGTCACCGACATCACGGTCGCAACCTTCACCTCGCCATCCTTCACCACGGCCCGCTGCTCGCCAGCGCCAACCGCGAGGATCGTCGCATGCGGCGGGTTGATGACGGCGGCGAAGTCCTTGATGCCGAACATGCCGAGATTGGAAACGGCCGTGTTGCCGCCCTGGAACTCTTCCGTCTTCAGCTTGCGCGAACGCGCCCGCGCGGCCAGATCCTTCATCTCGTTGGAGATCGCCGACAGCGTCTTCTCGTCGGCGCGGCGAATGATCGGCGTGATGAGACCGCCCGGGATCGACACGGCCACGCCCACATCGGCATGTCTGTGCTTCACCATGGCGCTCTCGGTCCACGAGACATTCGCCTCTGGCACCATGGTGAGCGCTTTGGCATGGGTCTTGATGACCATGTCGTTGACCGACAGCTTGTAAGCCGGCTTTTCGCCATCCCCGGTCTTTACCATCGGCGCGGCATCGTTCAACTCCTTGCGCAGCGCCAGAAGCGCGTCGATCTCGCAGTCGAGCGTCAGGTAGAAATGCGGGATGGTGGATTTCGCCTCGACCAGACGACGGGCGATGGTCTTGCGCATGCTGTCATGCGGGATGAGCTCGTAAGAACCTTCCTCGAACAGTTTCATGACCTGATCGTCGGACATGGCCTGCGGCGCGGACGGAGCGGCAGAAGGTGCGGTGGCTGCTTTCGCACCGCCATCCTTGCCGGCGGCTTCCACATCGGCCTTGACGATCCGGCCTTTCGGTCCCGAACCGGCGATGGCGGACAGGTCGAGACCGGCTTCCTTCGCCAGACGGCGGGCGAGCGGAGAAGCGAATACACGCTCGCCATCAGCGGACGGTGCTGCTTTCGCTTCAGCCGGCTTTGCCTCGGATTTGGCCGCGGGAGCTTCTTCCTTTGCAGGCTTTTCCGCCTTGGATTCCACCTTGGGTTCAGGCTTGGAGTCGGAACCGCCCTCGGCAGCTTTCGCCGCCTCGCCCGCATCCTCGCCTTCTTCGGCCAGAACCGCAATGAGCGCGTTGACCTTCACGCCTTCGGTGCCTTCCGGCACGACGATCTTGGCGACGGTACCCTCATCCACGGCTTCCACTTCCATGGTCGCCTTGTCGGTCTCGATCTCGGCGATCACATCGCCGGGCGCGACGCTATCCCCTTCCTTGACCATCCATTTGGCGAGATTGCCCTCTTCCATCGTCGGCGAAAGGGCAGGCATGGTGACTTTGATCGGCATGGTTTCCTCCCCCTCAGTTGCGATAGGAAACGGCTTTCACCGCCTCGACCACTTCGCCGACATTTGGCAGCGCGAGCTTTTCAAGGTTCGCCGCATAAGGCATCGGCACATCCTTGCCCGCAACCGTGATCACCGGCGCGTCGAGATAGTCAAACGCCCGCTGCATCACCTGACTGGCGATATGCGCGCCGACCGAAGACTGCGGATACCCTTCCTCCACTGTCACCAGACGGTTCGTCTTCTTCACCGAAGCGATCACCGTATCGAGGTCCATCGGGCGGATCGTGCGCAGGTCGATCACCTCCACGTCGATCCCCTCACCCGCCAGCTCTTCAGCCGCCTTCACCGCATAGGTCATGCCGATGCCGAAGGAGACGATGGTGGCGTCCTTGCCTTCCTTATGGATGCGCGCCTTGCCGATGGGCAGCACGAAATCATCCATCTTCGGAACGTCAAAGCTCTGGCCGTAGAGGATTTCGTTTTCGAGGAAGATCACCGGGTTCGGATCGCGGATCGCGGCCTTCAGCAGGCCCTTCGCGTCGGCTGCCGTATAAGGCATCACCACCTTGAGCCCCGGGATATGACCGTACCAGGCCGCATAGCACTGCGAATGCTGTGCGGCCACGCGGGCAGCCGCGCCATTGGGGCCGCGGAACACGATGGGCGCACCCATCTGACCGCCGGCCATATAGAGCGTCTTGGCCGCCGAGTTCACGATCTGATCGATCGCCTGCATGGCGAAGTTGAACGTCATGAACTCAACCACCGGCTTCAGCCCTGCAAAGGCCGCACCGACGCCGACGCCGGCAAAGCCGTGCTCGGTGATCGGTGTGTCGACCACCCGCTTGTCGCCGAACTCCTGAAGCAGCCCCTGCGTCACCTTGTAGGCGCCCTGATACTCGGCCACCTCTTCACCCATGACGAAGACGTCGCCATCGCGGCGCATTTCCTCGGCCATGGCGTCGCGTAGCGCCTCGCGCACGGTGGTCGAAACCATTTCCGTGCCTTCGGGAATGTCCGGATCGGACGCCACCTTCACCTCGGGCGCCGCCGGCACCGAACCACCGGACTTGTCTTCCGGTTCATCCTGTTCGCCAGCATCGTCCGCCTCATCGGAGGCTTCCGCCTTGGGCTTCGAAGCGGCCCTGTCGAGATCGGCCTCGCTTTCGCCTTCAGTTAGAAGAAGCGCAATGGCCGTGTTGACCTTCACGCCTTCGGTGCCTTCGGAGATCAGGATTTTTCCGAGCGTGCCTTCGTCCACGGCTTCCACTTCCATGGTCGCCTTGTCGGTTTCGATCTCGGCGATCACGTCACCGGGCGCGACGGCATCGCCTTCCTTCTTGATCCATTTGGAAAGATTGCCCTCTTCCATGGTCGGCGAGAGCGCGGGCATGAGAATTTCGGTTGGCATGTCGGCCCTCCCCTCAAAGCAGAATGTCGGTGTAGAGTTCAGACACATCCGGTTCCGGATCCGTCTGCGCGAATTCGGCCGAATCGCCGACGATGTCGCGCACCTCCTTGTCGATTGCCTTAAGCGCGTCCTCGTCAGCCCATTTCTTGGCCACGAGACGCTGCTTCACCTGCTCGATGGGATCATGTTCGGAGCGCATTTTCTGCACTTCATCCTTGGAGCGGTATTTTGCCGGATCGGACATGGAATGGCCGCGATAGCGATAGGTCTGCATTTCCAGAATGATCGGCCCCTTGCCCGACCGGCACCAGTCCACGGCCAGATCGCCGGCAGCCTTCACCGCGCGCACATCCATGCCATCCACCTGAATGCCGGGGATCTTGAAGGAAAGACCACGATGGGAGAAGTCGGTTTCCGCCGAGGAGCGCGCCACGGCAGTGCCCATGGCATAGCGGTTGTTCTCGATGATGTAGACCACAGGCAGCTTCCACAGCGAGGCCATGTTGAAGCTTTCATAGACCTGGCCCTGATTGGCCGCGCCATCGCCGAAATAGGTGATCGAAACGCTGTCATCGCCGCGATAGCGGTTGGCGAAGGCAAGCCCGGTGCCCAGCGGCACCTGCGCGCCCACGATGCCGTGGCCGCCATAAAACTTCTTCTCCTTGGAGAACATGTGCATGGAGCCACCCTTGCCCTTGGAGTAGCCGTTGCGGCGCCCCGTAAGCTCGGCCATCACGCCGCGCGCTTCCATGCCTGTCGCGAGCATGTGACCATGATCGCGGTAACCGGTGATCACCTGATCGCCATCCTTCATGCTCATCTGCATGCCGACGACGACAGCCTCCTGACCGATATAGAGATGACAGAAGCCGCCGATCAGGCCCATGCCATAAAGCTGGCCGGCCTTTTCCTCGAAGCGACGGATCAGAAGCATTTCACGATAGGCGTGAAGCTCCTGCTCCTTGTCGAAATCTTCTGGCTTTGGGGGTTTGGGTGCCTGAACGGCAGCCCCTGCCGCCCCTTTTTTGGTCGAGCGTGACCTTGCGGCACTTGTCTTGCTTGCGGCTCGCGCCATGCCTTTACTCCCTAGCTGACATTCCGGGGAATTTGTGCAACGGTGGAACCAGGCAGAAATTGCGCCATGAGCCTCCCGTCATCTCCCGCTTATGGTAGATGAAGCTAGCACGTGGAACACAATTCGGCCATTCAAAATCCGCATAGCTGCCATGCAGCTAAATGCTTGGATTTTCACATCTTATTGTTGATTAAGTGAAATTCGGTTAATTTACTAATCGGCGCCAATGAGGATAATCACCTCATTTTCACGGGCCAGATTCAGCGCGCGGCGTGCCTGCTCATCCAGCATGTCCTTCTCAAGACTGCCGTCGTTCACCAGTGCGACCCGATGCTCCAGCTCCTTGCGTTTGGCAACAAGGGCGTCGAGCCGCGCCTGTGCTTCGGCGATCCGCGTCTCAAGCCTGTATTTTGAGTAGATGCCATAGTCGCCATTGTAGGCATGAAAGCCAAAATAGGCGAGAAACAGCCCCGTGATCGTCGGAACGATCAGGCGCCCAGTGTTACGGCGTTTGTGATGACGTGTCCACATGCGGAAAAAACCCTTCTCCCGCATGTGACCATATGTTGCTTAAAGGACCGTTATTTCCCTACGGTCACCTGGAAACTTTATCCGCGCAGGATCGATTTTCCGGCGTAGCGCGCCTGAGGACCGAGCTCTTCCTCGATGCGGATAAGCTGGTTGTACTTCGCCGTCCGGTCCGAACGTGCCAGCGAGCCGGTCTTGATCTGCCCGCAATTGGTGGCAACGGCCAGATCCGAAATGGTCGAATCCTCGGTCTCGCCGGAGCGGTGCGACATCACCGCCGTGTAGCCGGCCTTGTGCGCCGTCTCCACCGCGTCGAGCGTTTCCGTCAGCGTGCCGATCTGATTGACCTTGACGAGGATCGAATTGCCGATGCCCATCTTGATGCCGTCACGCAGGCGCGCGGAATTGGTCACGAACAGATCGTCCCCCACGAGCTGCGCCTTGTTGCCCACCAGATCGGTCAGGATCTTCCAGCCTTCGAAATCGTCTTCCGACATGCCGTCTTCGATGGAGATGATCGGATAGTTGCCGACGAGCTTTGCAAGATACTCGGCCTGCGCCTTGCCGTCGCGCGTCTGGCCTTCGCCCTCATAGACGTATTTGCCTTCCTTGAAGAACTCGGTCGCGGCGCAGTCGAGTGCGATGCCCACGTCCTCGCCCGGCTTGTAACCGGCCTTCTCGATGGAGGCGAGAACGAAGTCGAGCGCATCTTCAGCGCTCTTCAGGTTCGGCGCAAAGCCGCCTTCATCGCCTACATTGGTGTTGTGGCCTGCGTCTTTCAGGCCCGCTTTCAGCGTGTGGAAGATTTCCGAACCCCAGCGCACGGCTTCACGGATGGAGGATGCGCCAATCGGCATCACCATGAATTCCTGGAAGTCGATCGGGTTGTCGGCATGGGCGCCGCCATTGACGATGTTCATCATCGGCACCGGCAGAACATGTGCGGAGGCCCCACCCACATAGCGGTAGAGCGGGAGATTGGTGGCTTCGGCCGCAGCCTTTGCCACCGCAAGCGAAACACCGAGGATGGCGTTGGCGCCAAGGCGGCTCTTGTTGGGCGTGCCGTCGAGATCGATCATTGCCTGATCGATCTGCATCTGGTTTTCCGCTTCAAGCCCGCTCAGGGTCTCGAAGATCTCGCCATTCACCGCATCGACTGCCTGCTCGACACCCTTTCCGAGATAGCGCTTGCCGCCATCGCGCAGTTCAACGGCCTCATGCGCGCCGGTAGAGGCACCCGAAGGCACGGCGGCGCGGCCCATGGAGCCGTCTTCCAGAACCACATCGACTTCGACGGTCGGGTTGCCCCGGCTGTCCAGTATTTCGCGTCCGACAATGTCGAGAATGGCAGTCATTTTAACTCTCTCTGATCTGGAGGTTGGTTCCGGCAGTGTTTACCGGAAGGAACGGCTCGCGCCTGTCTTAGCGCAGACACGTGAAAACTCAATGTCGCGCCTGAGGTTCATGCAGCCTTTGCGATCCGGTCGAACGCCATGAGGCGCTGAAGAAGCCCCTTCATCTCGTGGAGCGGCACCATGTTCGGACCATCAGAGGGTGCGTTGTCGGGGTCCTGATGCGTTTCCATGAAAACACCGGCCACGCCAACCGCAACCGCAGCGCGCGCCAGCGTTTCAACGAATTCGCGCTGCCCGCCGGATGAGCCGCCACGCCCGCCGGGCTGGGCGACGGAATGGGTTGCATCGAAGATGACCGGTGCGCCCATCGCCGCCATCTGCGGCAGGCCGCGCATGTCCGAAACAAGCGCGTTGTAGCCGAACGAGGTTCCCCGCTCGGTCGCCATCACGTTGGGATTGCCCGATTCCGTCACCTTGGCGATCACGTTTTCCATGTCCCAGGGCGCGAGAAACTGCCCCTTCTTCACATTCACCACCTTGCCGGTCTTTGCTGCAGCGATCAGGAGATCGGTCTGGCGGCACAGAAATGCCGGGATCTGGAGCACATCGACCACGTCGGCCACGATCCGGCACTGCTCCTCGGTGTGAACGTCCGTGATCACCGGGAGATCGAATTCCTTGCGGATGTCGGCGAAGATCGGCATGGCCGCATCCAGCCCCGCCCCGCGTTTTCCGGAGAGAGAGGTGCGGTTGGCCTTGTCGAAACTGCTCTTGTAGACGAGGCCGATTCCCAGCTCATCCGTGATTTCCTTGAGCGCGCCTGCCATGTCGAAAGCGTGCTCACGCGTTTCCATCTGACAGGGCCCGGCGATCAGCGCCAGCGGCGCGTCGTTGCCGAAAACGACCTTGCCGACAGTCACACGCGGATTGGGTTTCATTGCGAAGACTCCTCAAAGACAAAAACTGCGCCTTGCCCGGCCGCCGGCGGAACGATGATGGAACCGGCCTGCTCTGCGAACAGGACATCCTGCCTGGATAGTTGCGTGCGCAATCTGGCAATATCCGGACACTGGAAAGCAATCGCCGCAAGATCGAGCCGGCCACGGGGCGCAACACGGTCAAGACCAAAGGTCTCTCTATAGCGCCCGGGCGTCATCACGCTCAAAACGGCATTGCCAAGCGGCAGATCGAGTTGGTCCTCCTGAACACTCTCAGGGGTCTTGGTCGAGAACGCTTCCAGGAATCCCGCATGATCTGCAGGTGCGGAGGCAAGCAGGATGATCCGCGCCGTCCCCGTTACGCCGTTCGGATGCGTTTCCAGCGCGCCGCGTCCCGCAGACGCCAGGTTCACACGCTGGCAGGTGAAAAAGAAATGACCGTCCGAATCTTCCGGGGCAGCAAAGGCCAGCCGGAACGATGCAGTCGCCTCCTGTCCGGAGGAATCGCGAAACGGACGCGAAAATGAAAGCGGATCGCCGGCCGATATGCCAGAATCGACAAAGCGCTTGTGATCCTCATCGGCGTCGCCGGTTCCAAGAACCACCGCCGAAAAGCCTTCATCACCGAATTTTTCGCGAAACACGCCGTCACGCTGCACGAAAACATTGCCTGCAGCTTCCGCCTCAAGCGCAGCCTGCGGGGCCACCCGGCTCAACGGTTCGAGATAAGACCCGTCTGCGAAGAAAACGCAGCAGTTCCCGGTTCCGAACGGGTGAGCAGCATCCGCTGCCACCGTGAAGCCGAGCGTTTCCAGACGCCCGCGCGCAACCGCCAGATCGGCGGTTGGCAAAACACAATGGTCGAGCTTGCGTGGAGGATGCACGTCGTCTTCAGAAACCATGCACCGCATGTGCCCTAAGGGCTGACGCTTTGCAAGGCCTTCACCGATGAAGGAAATCACCCCGCCTCGCAGCGGGGTGAGATTTTTACACGAGGCGCGACTGTTCCACCGCTGCTTCAATGAAGGAAGCAAAGAGCGGATGCGGCTCGAAAGGCCGGCTCTTCAGCTCAGGGTGATACTGCACGCCGATGAACCAGGGATGATCGGGATATTCGACCGTTTCCGGCAGAACGCCGTCGGGTGAAAGACCGGCGAAGACCAGTCCGCACTCTTCGAGCTTCTGACGATAGCCGATGTTCACCTCGTAGCGATGGCGGTGACGCTCGGAAATCTCCTCGGAGCCATAGATCCCCGCAATCTTGGAGCCCTCGACAAGCTTCGATTCGTATGCGCCGAGACGCATTGTGCCGCCGAGGTCGCCGGAGGCCGTGCGCTTCTCGAGCATGTTGCCCTTGAGCCACTCGGTCATCAGGCCGACGACCGGTTCGCTGGTCGGGCCGAACTCCGTGGAGGAAGCCTTTTCGATCCCGGCCAGAGACCGGGCCGCCTCGATACAGGCCATCTGCATGCCGAAACAGATGCCGAAATACGGCACCTTGCGTTCGCGTGCGAACTTGGCGGCGAGAATCTTGCCTTCCGCGCCGCGCTCGCCGAAGCCGCCCGGCACCAGAATGCCATGCACCTTCTCAAGCCACGGTGCCGGGTCTTCCTTCTCGAAGATTTCCGCCTCGATCCATTCGAGCTTCACGCGCACCCGGTTTGCCATGCCGCCATGCGAAAGCGCTTCGATCAGCGACTTGTAGGCGTCCTTCAGCCCGGTATATTTGCCGACCACGGCAATCGTGACCTGGCCTTCGGGATTGTGGATGCGGTCCGTGACCTCTTCCCAGCGCTCCATACGGGGCTTGGGCGCCGGATCGATGCCGAAAGCCGACAGCACTTCCGAATCGAGGCCTTCCTCGTGATAGGCCATCGGCACGTCGTAGATATGCGCCACATCGAGCGCCTGGATGACGGCCGATTCGCGCACATTGCAGAAGAGCGACAGTTTGCGCCGTTCTTCCGCGGGGATTTCCCGGTCCGCGCGCACCAGAAGGATGTCAGGGGCAATGCCGATGGAGCGCAATTCCTTCACGGAATGCTGCGTCGGCTTGGTCTTGAGTTCGCCGGCTGCCGGTATCCACGGCATCAGGGTCAGATGCACATAGACGGCGTTGCCGCGCGGCAGTTCATTGCCGAGCTGGCGAATCGCTTCGAGGAAGGGCATCGCCTCGATGTCGCCGACGGTTCCGCCGATTTCGCACAGAACGAAATCGTAATCGTCATTGCCTTCGAGGACGAACTGCTTGATCTCGTCGGTAACGTGCGGGATCACCTGCACCGTGGCGCCCAGATAGTCGCCACGACGCTCTTTTTCCAGAATGTTCTGGTAGATCCGGCCTGTGGTGATGTTGTCCTGCTTGTTGGCCGAGCGCCCGGTAAAGCGCTCGTAATGGCCAAGGTCCAGGTCGGTTTCGGCACCGTCATCGGTGACGAAAACCTCACCGTGCTGATAGGGCGACATCGTGCCCGGATCAACATTCAGGTAGGGATCGAGTTTACGGATGCGAACGCGGTACCCACGGGCCTGTAACAGCGCGCCAAGGGCCGCTGCTGCAATGCCTTTTCCGAGGGAGGAGACCACGCCGCCGGTTATGAAAACATATCGCGCCATGGGACTCATCGCTTAACCGGACACAGGCGATTCCGCCAGCAAAAAATAACGAGACGCAAATCTTTTTGCGCCCCGCGGTGAATAAGTTTTGCGATTGGCAAAGCCGGCCGCAGCTCAGGCGACCGGTCAACCTCGCGGCACGGAGCTTACTGCCCCGTGGGAACCTGATCTTCAGGATTGGCGTCAGCCGGAGCCGCAGGCTCCTCGGTGGGAGCAGAGGCGCCCGCACCGCCAAGCTGGTCGAGAACGCCACCCGAACCTTCCGTCTGCTCGCTTCCGGCAGGGATACGGTCCAGAATGTCCGTCGGGCTCGCGCCGTAACGGGCGATCAGCGACAGGGCCAGCGATGTCGCAAAGAACGCCGCCGCCAGAATGGCCGTCGTGCGCGTCAGGGCATTGGCCGCGCCGCGCGCGGACATGAAACCGGAACCGCCGCCGATGCCAAGCCCGCCACCCTCGGAGCGTTGCATGAGGACGACGCCAACCAGCGCGACCACGACGATCAGATGAATGACGATGATAACGGTCTGCATGTTTCCTTCCGGCTCTCCGGCTCGAAGCATCCGCCTCAATGCGGACGCGGCTCATTACACGGCTTTTGCCGATTTTCCAAGACCGCTGGAAATTCGCGTCCTGGTGCCTGTAAAATTTTTCCAGAAAACGGAGCCATACGCATCCGTTTCGGGGCATTTATGACGGTTTTCGGTCAAACCAGCCGGAATTCGCGAATTCCCGTCAAACCCATCCTCACATAGGCGCTTGCTGCTGTAACGCAAGCGTTTTCTCTGTCTCAGACCGGACAGGCAGCCGCAATCGCCAGAAAATCCACCGCCTTCAGGCTCGCCCCGCCGACGAGCGCGCCATCCACATGCTCGACCGAAAGCAGTTCCGTCGCGTTGCCCGGTTTGACCGACCCTCCATAAAGAATCCGCATCTTCCCGGCCTCTTCTCCCAAAAGCTTTTCCAGTTCGCCGCGAATGTGCCTGTGTGCTTCAGCAACGTCCTCAACCGTTGGCGTCAAGCCGGTCCCGATGGCCCAGACAGGTTCGTACGCAACCACCGTGTTTTTCGCCTGTGCGCCTTTGGGAACGGACCCGAGAATTTGCCGTGAGAGAACCGAAAGCGTTTCGCCCGCTTCGCGCTCCGCCTTTGTCTCGCCGATACAGATCACCGCCGTCAGCCCGGCACGCCAGGCGGCTTCCGCCTTGTCGGACACGAGGGCGTCGGTCTCGCCGTGATCCGTGCGGCGCTCCGAATGGCCGACCAGAACATGGGTCGCGCCGGCATCCGCCAGCATTTCGGCCGAAACATCGCCCGTATGCGCACCGGATGCCGCCGTGTGGCAATCCTGTCCGCCAAGATGAACCCTTTCACCCAGCGCATCCCGCGCCAGCATCATCAGCGTTGCCGGCACGCACAGAAGAGCTTCGGCGCCGTTGAACGTTCCCTCGCCTATGGCCTTCAATTCGCCAGCATCGGCGCTCATACCGTTCATTTTCCAGTTGCCTGCGATCAAGGGGCGAATTCCGGGCGTCATGGGCGGTGTCCTCAACAAAACCAAACTCGGCAGCCTCCCTAGCAAAAACGCGGGCTGATGCAAAAGCAATTGGGACGGCAATTCCCACTCCGCTATCGACACTTGGCGTCTGGGACGCTATTGCGCTTCGGTGGGAACACTGCCCCGAATACACCAAGGAACTTCGGAAAAGCCATGCTCGACAGTCTGAGAAACGCCGCCTCCACCTGGATCGCCAAGCTGCTCCTGGGCCTGCTTGTCGTGAGCTTTGCTGTCTGGGGCATTTCCGGTCAGGTCCTGAATGACCAGTCCCGCAACGTTCTGTCAGCTGGCGACTCCTCGGTTTCCATGCTGGATTTCCGGCTTGCCTATGACCGGCAGATCAACGCTCTTTCACAGCAGCTCGGAACCCGCGTGACGCGGGAGCAGGCGGTCGCCTTCGGTCTGGACGACCAGGTGCTGCAGCAGCTTGCCGCCGGCGCTTTGCTGGACGAAGAGGCCCGCCGGCTCGGCCTCGGCCTTTCGGGTGACAAGCTCGCCCAGCTGACCGCGGACGACCCGGCGTTCCGCGGCCCCGACGGCCGCTTCGACCGCCAGCAGTTCGATTTCGTGCTGCGCCAGATCGGCATGCGCCCCGAGGACTATCTGAAAAACCGCGAGCAGGTGGCCATTCGCCAGCAGATTGTCGAAGCCGCGACAGACGGCATGAGCGTGCCGGATGAGCTGTTCAAGAATCTCGCGCTCTATCGTGGCGAAGACCGCACCGTCGAATATCTCGCCGTGCCCCGGGCTCTTGTCGAACCAGTCGCCCAGCCGGACGATGCCACGCTCCAGGCATGGTTCGATGAGCGCAAGGACGCCTATGCCGCCCCCGAATACCGCAAGTTCAGCTATGTGAAGCTTGAACCCTCCGATATCGCGGATCCGGAAGGCATTTCCGATGCGCAGGTGCAGAAAGCCTATGAGGATCTGCGCGATCGCTACACGACACCGGAGAAGCGCACGATTGACCAGATCGTGTTTTCGGATCGCGCTGCGGCTGAAGCGGCGCTCAAAGACCTGCTGGACGGCAAGAATTTTGCAGACGTGGCAACGGCTGCCGGCAAAAGCAGCTCGGACATCGCCCTTGGTACGCTTGCCCGCGGTGACGTTGCAGACGATGCAGTCGCCGATGCGGCATTCTCGCTCGAGGCGAACCAGTTCAGCGATGTGATCGACGGGGCTTTTGGACCCGTCATCGTCTATGTCTCGGACATTCAGTCTGAGGTTGTGCAGCCACTAGGTGAAGTCGAGAGCGAGATCCGCCAGGACCTGGCGCTCGAAGAGGCTGCACGCGTTCTGCTTGATGTTCATGATTCCTATGAAGACGCCCGCGCAGGCGGCGCTTCCATGGCCGAAGCTGCAGAAAGGCTGAAGCTTTCCATGCGGACCATCGAGGCCATCGACGCAAGTGCGCGCCGCCCTGATGGAACCATTGTGGGCGACCTGCCCGTTTCGGCCGAGCTTCTGCGCGAGGTTTTCGAGAGCGAAACCGGCATTGAAAATGCGCCGCTTTCCATGGGCGGCAACGGTTTTGTGTTTTATGAGGTCGAAGGCATCACGCCCGAGCGCGACCGTTCGCTGGATGAAGTTCGCGATCAGGTTACACAGGACTGGCTGAAGGCGGAAACGGACCGCCTGCTGGCCGAGCGTGCCTCTGCATTCGCCAAGCGTCTTGAGGAAGGCGCGTCGCTGGACGAAATCGCGACCGAAATCGGCCAGGAGAAGCAGGTCAAGCGCGGCCTCAAGCGCAATGCCAACGACGCCGACCTTGGCCAGGCGGGTGTTGCGGCGGTGTTCTCCGTTCCGCGCAACGGAACCGGCGTTTTTGCGAATCCGGCTGGCGACGGCCAGTTCCTGTTCAGGGTCACGGAAGTGTTCGAGCCGGCCAGTGCGACGGCAGAGAGCATTCCCGACAATCAGCGCGCCACGATGCGTTCGGCACTTGCCGATGACCTGCTTGACCAGATGGTTGCGCGCCTGCAGGGCAAATATCCGGTTACGGTGAACCGGGCGGCCATGCAGGAAGCCCTGAGTTTCTGAGGCGGCAGATGAACGGATTCAAAACCTACATCGCCAAGGTCGCTTCTGGCGCCCCCCTGAGCTTTGACGAGGCAAGGCAGGCTTTCGACATCATGATGTCGGGCGATGCGACGCCAAGCCAGATCGGCGGTTTTCTCATGGCTCTGCGCGTGCGCGGCGAAACCGTGGAAGAGATTTCCGGCGCCGTTGCCACGATGCGCGACAAGATGCTGCCGGTCTCTGCTCCCGATGACGCGGTGGACATCGTCGGCACCGGCGGCGATGCCTCCGGCTCTTATAATGTTTCGACCTGCTCGGCCTTCATCGTTGCGGGTGCAGGCGTGCCCGTTGCGAAGCATGGCAACAGGGCGCTCTCTTCGCGGTCCGGTGCGGCTGACACGCTGGCTGCCCTTGGCATCAATATCGAGCTGACCCCGCAGGAGATCGCCGATTGCATCAACGAGGCGGGGCTGGGTTTCATGTTTGCGCCCGCCCATCACTCGGCCATGCGCCACGTCGGGCCGTCACGCGTTGAGCTCGGGACCCGCACGATCTTCAATCTTCTAGGGCCGCTTTCCAATCCGGCGGGTGTCCGCCGCCAGCTTGTGGGCGTGTTCGCACCGGAATGGGTGGCGCCAATCGCCGACGTGCTCAAACAGTTGGGTACAGAATCCGCCTGGGTCGTTCACGGCGCCGGGCTGGATGAGATGACCACCGCCGGAACGACGCAGGTTGCAGCGCTCGAGGACGGTGAAATCCGCCATTTTGAGATCACGCCCGAGGATGTCGGCCTGAAGCGGGTCACGATGGCGGATCTGAAAGGCGGCGAAGCGGCGTACAATGCCAGGGCGCTGAAAGCGGTTCTGGAAGGCGAGAAAAACGCCTATCGCGATATCTGCCTGTTGAACTCGGGTGCGGCGCTGGTTGTCGCAGGACGCGCAAAGACCCTGAAGGATGGCATGAAGCTGGCCGCTGAATCGCTTGACCACGGGCATGCGCTGGCCACCCTGAATCAGCTGATCGAGGTTTCGAACAGGGGAGCCCCGAGCGGTGACGACTGATATTCTACGCAAAATCGAAGCCTATAAGCGCGAGGAGATCGCTGCGGCCAAGACCACTACGCCCCTGCCCGATCTTGTTGCCAGAGCACGCGACGTCGAGGCACCGCGCGGCTTCGCCGATGCGCTTCTTCACAAACAGGCGGCCGGCCGCTTTGGGCTGATTGCCGAAATAAAGAAGGCGAGCCCGTCGCGCGGGCTCATTCGCGCAGATTTCGACCCTCCCCGGCTGGCCGCGGCCTATGAAGAAGGCGGTGCTGCGTGCCTTTCCGTGTTGACCGACGGACCTTCCTTTCAGGGTGCGCCTGCGTTTCTCGAAGCTGCCCGCTCCGCATGTGCGCTGCCGGCGCTGCGCAAGGATTTCCTGTTCGAACCCTATCAGGTTTACGAAGCGCGTAGCTGGGGGGCGGACGCCATCCTGATCATCATGGCAAGCGTTTCGGACAATGAAGCCCGGGCCCTTGAGGATACGGCCCTCGAACTCGGCATGGACTGCCTGATCGAGGTCCACGACGAGCGTGAGCTGGAGCGGTCTCTCGAGCTTTCGTCACGCCTCATCGGTATCAACAATCGCAATCTGCGCACCTTTGAAACAAGCCTTGAAACCAGCGAACGGCTGGCTCCACGCGTGCCGGAAAACCGGCTGGTGGTTGGCGAGAGTGGCATCTTCACCAATGAAGATTGCCGTCGCCTGGCGCGTGCCGGCATGAACACCTTTCTGGTCGGCGAGAGCCTGATGCGGCAGGAGGATGTCGCAGGCGCAACCCGTGCCCTGCTGGGGCTCGACACAACAAATCCGGCAGGCTGAACGATGAGCAACGACACCGGAAAGCTGACGCATATCGGCGCTTCCGGAGAAGCGCATATGGTGGATGTGAGCGGCAAGCAGGAAAGCCGCAGGGAGGCCGTCGCCGAAGGCGCTGTCGCCATGCAGGCGCAAACGCTGGAAGCCATCCTTTCGGGCAATGCCAAGAAGGGCGATGTGCTCGCCACCGCGCGCATAGCCGGTATCATGGGCGCCAAGAAGACATCTGACCTCATTCCACTATGCCATCCGCTGGCGCTTTCCAAAGTGGTGGTGGAAATCGAGGCGGATAACGCGCTGCCCGGCCTGAGAGTGCGTGCCCGTGTGCGGGTGACCGGCCAGACCGGGGTTGAAATGGAAGCGCTGACAGCCGTCTCCATCACCTGCCTGACCATTTACGACATGGCAAAGGCGCTGGATAAGGGAATGATCATCAGAGACGTTCGCCTTCTCGAAAAAACCGGAGGCAAATCCGGCGACTGGCGCGCACCGGAGCCTTCGGCATGACGCTTCTGCCGGTGGACGAGGCGCTGGAGCGCATTCTCGACGGCGTGAAGGCCCTGCCCGGTGAAATGGTGCCGATCGAAGAGGCGGACGGACGTGTTCTGGCCGCACCGCTTTCGGCGATGCGCACACAGCCGCCTTTCGACGCGTCCGCCATGGATGGCTACGCCGTGCGGGCTGCGGATGTCGAAACACCGCGTGCGGTGCGGTTGCGGGTGATCGGGGAATCGGCTGCCGGCAATCGGTTTCATGGCGCGGTCGGCGCCAGCGAAGCCGTTCGCATCTTCACCGGAGCGCCGGTGCCGGAAGGCGCCGATACGATCCTCATCCAGGAAAACGCCGACCTTCTCGACGATGGCAGCATCGAAGCAACGAGCACAGTGGCCAGCGGGCGCCACATCCGCAGGGCCGGGCTCGATTTTGTCGAAGGCGATGTCGTTCTCGAACAGGGCCGCCGACTCGGGCCGGCCGGTGTCGGTCTTGCCGCTGCCGCCGGCCACGCAATGCTTTCGGTGACCGAGCGTCCGCTGGTTGCCATCATCGCCACGGGCGATGAGCTGGTGCGACCGGGCGAGGCCTGCGGCCCCGATCAGATCGTCGCTTCCAACGGGTTCGCCATTGGGGCTCTTGCCAAAAGCGAAGGGGCCCAGATCCTCGATCTCGGCATTGTCGGCGACGACAGCGCCGAGATCACCGCCGCAGTGCAAAGGGCCGCCGCGGCGGGCGCGCATGTGCTTGTAACCCTTGGCGGCGCTTCCGTAGGGGCTCGCGATCTGGTGCGGCAAGCCCTGCTTGATGCCGGCATGTCGCTCGACTTCTGGAAGATCGCCATGCGCCCGGGCAAGCCGCTCATGTTTGGCCGGCTGGAACATCGGAACAGCCGAAACCCGGATTCCACTTCCCGGCCCGATACCACCGGAACCATGCGGGTGCTTGGCCTTCCCGGCAATCCGGTCTCAAGCCTTGTCTGCGCCCATCTTTTCCTGCGCCCGCTTGTTGCCCGCCTTGGCCAGCGCAGCCACACGCCGGATCTGCGCGCTGCGGTTCTGGCGAGTGCCCTGCGCGAGAATGACGATCGCCGCGACTATATCCGCGCTTCGGTCGCTTCCGGCCCTGAGGGGCTGATCGCAACGCCCTTTTCGCTGCAGGATTCCTCCATGCTGACCACCCTGGCCGCGGCCAATGCGCTTATCGTGCGCGAACCGGGCGCGCCGGCTGCCGAGCCAGGTTCGCGCTGCCGCGTTCTGATGCTGGCATAGCCTCCAGGTATCCGCCGGAGAGCGGCGCTGCAGGGTAGGAAAAATCGGGACCGAGGACCTTACCCGTCGCCGCGGCCGGGAATGGGCAGTGTCATCTCTCTTCCGCCAAATCCATGAACGGAATCGCGTGCGCGAATGGTGACATGGGTCAGCCCGTCAGGCAGCGACACGCCGGAGAGGCTGCGGGTAAATGGCTGTTCGTTCACATGCGGGTGCAGGAGTTTGCGTGACCCGAGGACGTTGCCGGCATCGTCGACCACGTCCCATTGATCCGCGTAGTGCTCCCACCCTTCATCTGCATGTTCCACGGTGACGTCGAAGCGGTAGGCGCCGCCGGTTTCGGCGACGATTTTCACGTCGACGACATCCGCTTCACCGGCCATCACCGCTGGTGTGAACGCCGCGAACACGATTGAGAATGCGAAAAACCCGGCGCGCCATGCCCGGCTACCATGGAGACGTCCATGGATCGGGGCGGCACTGCCGGGTTTCAACACGACCCTGTTCCCGATCAGAACGGGATTTCGTCGTCGAGGTTCTGCGAATAGCCGCCTCCGCCGCCACCGCTGTCGGCGGGGCCGGACTGGCCGAAGTCGGAGCTGCGATTGCCGCCTCCGCCACTGTATCCGACCTGACTGTCGCCACCCTGGCCGCGCGTGTCGAGCATCTGCAGTTCGCCACGGAATTTTTGCAGCACGACTTCGGTCGTGTAACGCTCCTGACCGTTCTGGTCGGTCCATTTGCGCGTCTGGAGCTGGCCCTCGATATAGACCTTGGCGCCCTTCTTCAGATACTGCTCGGCAACCTTGGCGAGATTGTCGTTGAAAATCACCACATTATGCCATTCGGTGCGCTCACGCCGCTCGCCCGACTGGCGATCGCGCCATGTTTCCGATGTGGCAATCCGCATGTTGACCACCGGATCGCCGGAATTGAGCCGGCGAATTTCCGGGTCGGCGCCCAGATTTCCCACCAGAATGACCTTGTTGACGCTGCCCGCCATAACGCTTCTCCACGCTTGTCCGAAATCTGTCGCGCACCTTATCGCAAGCGAAGCTGCCGCGCGCTCTTCGCCTTTGTCCGCTCCGCTGTCGTCCACAGCTCATTTGTTCTTATTATGTTCACATTCGGCGGACATCTGTCAATGCCGTCAAGAGCGCCTTCCGGGACGCCCTCTGCGGCCGCCCCGAGCGACGCTCCGGGCCGGCAGATGCAAGGAAAAGCCCCGCCGCCTTCTGGTCGCGCGGGGCTTCGGGTCTTCTGACCCTCCATACCGGGAATGGTTTACCGGTGCCGTCAGGCAGGGCGATTTCACCAACCCTGTCTTCAAGTAAATCTGATTTTTGGGGGCAGCCAGCCGCCAGCGTTGTCATGCCTGCCGGCGAATGCGTTCTCCAGAAACGTCATGCGCCATGGACCGGAACCGAAACACATGCGTCGCGCCATGCGCCGAATGCGTTGCGGACCGATCAGCCAGCTGTGGCTTCGCGATCGAGGCGAAGCCCGGTGGATCGGTCAGGTGGATTCATGCCTTCCTCCTTCTTCGCGTTTCGGACATTTGCTCGGCGTCAGCGTGCTCAAGCGACGATGCGCAGCCGAAGCGCCCACCGGCGCCTCTTGCGAGCGCTCAAAAGCCGCGAGCGCTGACCGGGGCATACTGCGCCTTCGGGTTTCGCCGGTCAAGCGAATGGCCCGCCATGCCGGCAAATGTGATCGTCTGTAACGATCCGCACACTCCTGCCAGACACGCTCCGGCCATAATTGTCAGGAGAACGTTCGGCCTTTGTTCTTTTTGCTTGCCCATCAGCCGGGCAAGCGTGTTAAGGAAGGACATGCGCCCTTCCGCTCGTTGAGCGGCACTGGCGTATCTGCGGCGAAGCGATACCGGCTGGCGTCATCCCTGGCGCTGCGGTCGACATTTGCGTGCCGCTTCCTACATGATGCACGGACCGGCATGCTGCCGGCCAATCCGGTTTCTCAAGACAGGCAGCGACGGGGCATGCCAGAACACAAGTCCATTACCATTCGCGGTGCGCGCGAGCACAATCTGAAGAATGTCGATCTCGACCTGCCGCGCGAGAAGCTGATCGTCATGACAGGCCTGTCGGGTTCCGGCAAGTCGTCGCTCGCCTTCGACACGATCTATGCCGAGGGACAGCGGCGCTATGTGGAGAGCCTTTCGGCCTATGCGCGCCAGTTCCTGGAAATGATGCAGAAGCCGGATGTCGACCAGATCGACGGGCTTTCGCCGGCCATTTCCATCGAGCAGAAAACAACGTCGAAGAACCCGCGCTCCACCGTCGGCACGGTGACGGAAATCTACGACTATATGCGTCTGCTTTTCGCACGCGTGGGCGTGCCCTATTCGCCAGCCACGGGCCTGCCCATCGAGAGCCAGACGGTGAGCCAGATGGTCGACCGGGTGATGGCGCTGGACGAAGGCACGCGGCTCTATGTGCTCGCTCCCATCGTGCGCGGACGCAAGGGCGAATACCGCAAGGAGATGGCCGAACTCCAGAAGAAGGGCTTTCAGCGCGTCAAGGTGGACGGCACGTTCTATGAGATCGCCGAGGTGCCGGCACTCGACAAGAAATACAAGCACGACATCGACGTGGTGGTGGACCGCGTCGTGGTGCGCGACGACCTGGCGACCCGGCTGGCGGATTCGCTCGAAACCTGCCTAAAACTCGCCGAAGGGCTGGCGATTGCCGAATTTGCCGACAGGCCGTTGTCCGACGAGGCGACCGCAAAGGGTGGCGGGGCCAACAAATCGAAGAACGAGACGCATGAGCGCATCGTTTTTTCGGAAAAGTTTGCCTGTCCCGTGTCAGGTTTCACGATCCCGGAGATCGAGCCGCGTCTGTTTTCGTTCAACAATCCGGCGGGCGCATGCCCCACCTGCGACGGGCTCGGCAGCCAGCGCGCCATCGATCCGAATCTGGTGGTGCCGGACGACAATGCGATCCTGCGCGAAGGGGCAATTGCACCCTGGGCGAAATCGACCTCGCCCTATTATCTGCAGACGCTGGAGGCGCTGGGCCGCGAATACGGCTTCAAGGTGGGCGACCGCTGGCGCGACCTGCCGGCAGACGGACAGCACGCGATCCTGAATGGCACGGGCGAGAAGAAGATCGTCTTCGACTATGATGACGGCCTGCGCAGCTACCGAACCACAAAGCCCTTCGAGGGTGTCGTGGTCAATCTCCAGCGCCGCTGGAAGGAGACCGAATCGGCCTGGATGCGCGAGGAGATCGAGCGCTACATGTCGGCACACCCCTGCCCGGCGTGCGGCGGACACCGCCTGAAGCCCGAGGCGCTGGCGGTGAAGATCGACGGCCTGCATATCGGTCAGGTCACCGAAATGTCGATCCGCAAGGCGGGTGCATGGTTCGAGGATCTGCCTGAGAATCTCAATGACAAACAGAATGAGATTGCGGTCCGCATCCTGAAGGAGATCCGCGAGCGGCTGCGCTTTCTCAACGATGTGGGCCTCGACTATCTGACGCTTTCGCGCAATTCGGGCACGCTTTCGGGCGGCGAGAGCCAGCGCATCCGGCTTGCCTCACAGATCGGTTCCGGCCTGACCGGCGTTCTTTATGTGCTCGACGAGCCGTCCATCGGCCTGCATCAGCGCGACAATGACCGGCTTCTCGCAACGCTTAGACATCTGCGCGATCTCGGCAATACGGTGATCGTGGTCGAGCATGACGAGGACGCCATTCTGACGGCCGACCATGTGGTCGACATCGGCCCTGCCGCTGGCGTCCACGGCGGGCAGATCATCGCCGAAGGCACGCCGCGCGACATCATGGCCAGCCCGGCCTCCATCACCGGCAAATATCTGACCGGTGCGATGGGGATCAAGATGCCCGAGCAGCGCCGCGAAATCCCGAAGAAGCGCCGCATCCGCGTCGTGGGCGCGCGCGGAAACAATTTGAAGGATGTGACGGCGGAAGTGCCGCTCGGCACGTTTTCCTGCGTCACCGGCGTTTCCGGTGGCGGCAAGTCCACGCTTCTGATCGAGACGCTGTTCAAGTCTGCCTCGCGCCGGATCATGGGCTCGCGCGAACAGCCCGCCGAGCATGACAGGATCGAAGGGCTCGAACATCTCGACAAGGTGATCGACATCGACCAGTCGCCGATCGGGCGCACGCCCCGGTCCAACCCGGCCACCTATACCGGCGCGTTCACGCCGATCCGCGACTGGTTTGCCGGCCTGCCGGAAGCCAAGGCGCGCGGCTACCAGCCCGGGCGCTTCTCGTTCAACGTCAAGGGCGGCCGCTGCGAGGCCTGCCAGGGCGACGGCGTCATCAAGATCGAGATGCATTTTTTGCCGGATGTCTATGTCACCTGCGATGTCTGCCATGGCAAGCGCTACAACCGCGAGACGCTCGAAGTCACCTTCAAGGGCAAGTCGATTGCCGATGTGCTGGAAATGACGGTGGATGAAGGCGTGGAATTTTTCGCTGCCGTGCCGGCCGTGCGCGACAAGCTGGTCACGCTCGCCCGCGTCGGTCTTGGCTATATCCATATCGGCCAGCAGGCCACCACACTTTCAGGCGGCGAGGCGCAGCGCATCAAGCTTGCCAAGGAACTGTCGAAACGGGCCACGGGCCGCACGCTCTACATTCTGGACGAGCCAACCACGGGCCTGCATTTCCACGATGTGGCAAAGCTGCTTGAAGTGCTGCATGAACTGGTCGACCAGGGCAACACGGTCGTGGTGATCGAGCACAATCTCGAAGTCATCAAGACCGCGGACTGGATCCTCGATCTGGGTCCCGAAGGCGGCGACGGCGGCGGCGAACTCGTCGCCTCGGGCTCCATCGACGACGTGATGGCCGAGCCGCGCAGCTATACCGGCAAATTCCTGAAAGAACTTCTCGAACGCCGGCCCGCCGGCAAGGCACAGGCAGCGGAGTAAACTGATGACCACAGGCACCATTCGCGCCGGCATGGGCGGCTGGACGTTTCAGCCATGGGAAGGCACGTTCTATCCCGACGACCTGCCGAAGAAGCGACAGCTTGAATATGCCTCACGGCAGGTGCCGACAATCGAGGTGAACGGCACCTATTACGGCAGCCAGAAACCGGCCACCTATGCCAAATGGGCAAGTGAGGCGCCGGATGGGTTTGTCTTTTCGCTCAAGGGAAACCGCTTCGTGACGAACCGCAAGGTTCTCTCGGAAGCAGCTGAATCTCTTGAAAAATTTCTTGGATCGGGCATTTCCGAGATCGGCGAGAAGCTGGGCCCGCTGGTCTGGCAGTTCGCGCCGACGAAAAAGTTCGATCCCGAGGATTTCGAGGGTTTTCTGAAACTGCTGCCGCACCAGCGCGATGGCGTGCCTCTCCGACATGTTCTGGAGGTACGCAACGAGACCTTCTGTACACCGGAATTTCCTCAGCTTGTGCGCAAATACGGTGCGGCAGTCTGCTATGCGCATCACAACACTTACCCGGAGATCGCCGACGTGACCGGCGATTTCGTCTATGCCCGCCTGCAGCGCGGCGAGGACGACATCCCGACCGCATATCCTCCCAACGAGCTCGATGGATGGGCGAAGCGCGCGAGGCTCTGGGCCGCGGGCGGACAGCCGGACGACCTGCCCCTCATGGACCCGGCCTTCACGCCGGAGACAAAGCCGCGCGACGTGTTCGTCTATTTCATCCATGAAGGAAAGATTCGCGCGCCGCATGCCGCCAGGGCTTTCATGGAGCGTGCAGGCTAGATCGCCGTGCGTCCACCCGGACGCACAAAGGACGATCTAAATTATGGATGGAGCATCGGAATAGCCCGAAAGCCGGATTCCACTTTTCGGTCCGATGCTCTGGCTCATGTCTGCGTGATTTTATGAGTTGCCTTTGGTATTCGCTCTAAAACGCTAATTTTGCTTATGTTTGTTCGCTTCTTTGGGAGCGTTCCGCGTGCGTTTGTATGGTCCCAGCCCGCGGGCGGCGCGTGAAAACTGGCGTTGCTCATGCCATGGCCGATGGGGCTCGCTGATCGCATAAGCGATGTTGAACAGAAGCGCGTCAGGCCCCTTTCGTTCAATGCGTATCTCGGCACTGCCACGACGGGCCAGGTCGCGCGCCGTGACTGTGTGTGTGCCATCGACCCCGCAGGGCTGATCGATGCGCGCATCATTGATGACGACAAGATCGACGGCCCCACACAGTTCACGAAGGGACCGTCTCGACATTGGCACATCCCCCTTGCTCACATGGCCGATAATCGCTCCGCTTTCGTGGCGCAGGACGCAGATGGCGTCGTTGCACAGGAAGTGATGCGCTGACGCCCGGGCAATGAGTTCGGCGGTGCTCGCGCCGCTCAACCCGTCCGGTTTTCGCACAGTTTCGGTGCCTTCTGCGCGCAGCCAGTTTTCCAGCGAAAACGCATTGGGACGCTTTCGATTGACTGCGAGCGCGCCATCCTGCGTGCGTACCGCCACGAGGCGTGCGTCCTCGGAGATGAGGACGTCAGGCAGACTGCGTGTCGCTATGAGAAAAAATCCCATCGCCAGGAACGGCAATGCGGCAATCCTCAACCTCGTTGTGGTCATGGTGAGAACGACGAGTGCCGCTGTCAGGCTCAGTGTGGCGCCAAGCGGTATCGCCCCGGTCGCATCGATGGGGGTTCGCTCCGAGAACCATCGCGAGATGCTCATGACCGTGGAAATGCCCCATCCCATCACGGCCAGCGGCCACCCATCGAGATTGAGCGGCATGGTCGCAATTGCGGCGACGGCCGAGGGCATCACCACGAGGGAAACGACAGGCATCGCCGCCAGATTGGCGCCGAGAGCCAGCGGCGAGGCCCGCTGAAAATGCCAGACGCCATAAAGCGTTGTTGCGGTTCCGGCGATCAGGGATGTGAGCGCAATTCCGCCAATGGCCAGGAGAACGAGATGGATGAGCTTCGCAGCACCTCTCCGCTCGACATATGGCTTTCGGGCTAGCCGCTTCTCGCGGTGCGCGTTCCACGCCGCATAGCCTGCGATCAGGGCGGCCGTTGCCGAAAAAGACATCTGGAAGCCCGGCCCGACCACCTCATGTGGCGTCGTGATGATCACCGCCAGTGCCGCAACCGCGAGGTTGCGCATGGTCAGGGCAGCGCGGTCGAACAACAGCGCCAGCAGCATGACCGCCAGCATGAGAAAGCTGCGCTGCGCCGCCACACCGCTGCCGGAAACAAGCAGATAGAAGAAGCAGACAAGCAGCGCCGCTGCGGCGGCGTATTTGCGCACGGGATGGCGTGAAGAAAAGCCCGGGAACAGGGCAAAGCCCAGCCTTGCCGCCCCGATGATCGTGAAAGCTGCAAGCGCCATGTGCAGCCCCGAAATGGCAAGGACATGCGCAAGCCCGGCGCGGCGCAGGTCTTCATTATAGGCTTCGGGGATGCCGCCCCTCATGCCGGTGATCAAGGCGGCTGCAACCTCGCCTTCGGCCCCGCCCACTCGCTCGCGCAGCCTCGCGGCCAGGCTTTCCCGCAGTCCCTGCAGGGTGGACGACATCCGCTGCACCCACTGCCGCGCCCCGGGCAACTGCTCGATCTCCACAGGTTCGGGATCGCGCATGAAAAAGCCCACAGCCCCGAGGCCGTCAAAATAGCTCTCGAAAGAAAAATCATAGGCGTGCGGCCGCACCGGCCCCGAGGGCGTCATCAGGCGCACGAGGCCCTCGATCCCGTCACCCGGCCTCAGCCCAGCCGGGATGGAGCGCGCCGACAGGCGCGCCCGCGCCGGTGCATAACGCAATTGCGGGCGTCTGGTGGACACCACATCCACTGTCAGGCGGAAACGCCCATTCGCACGATGCTCAATGCTGATGACGCGGGCGGTGAGCCGGGTGGTCACGTCGGCGCCGAGCATGGGCGTACCGGCCCGCCAGCTCTCCACTTTGGCGCAGGCGAGCCCCAGCAGAACGATGAGGGCGGCAAGAACGGCACCACGCAGCAGCGGCTTTCCCGCGGCCAGGAATGCCACAAGGGCAAGCGCGAGCAGACCGCAGACAACGGCATAGGCCGGTGGTTCGACCGGCAGGGCGAAATAAGCGAGCGCGCCACTGCCCAGCAGGACAGGAAGCCAGAGGAACAGGGTGCCTCTTGCGGCTTCCCGCGAAAGTGCGGCGCGCATGTCTGCATTCAGGCGCTTGCCGAGCGGAGCGCCGAGGCCATGGATACGCGCTGCGACCGGCGTATGCGCAGGGCGCGCCGGCGGCACCAAGATGCCCTGCGTTGCGTCTTCAGCTTCCGGCGTCTGCGTGCCGACGGCGAACTGCGCCCGCTCGTCGCTCTCCGCAATTGCCAGTTTGCCCCCCATCGGCCTGGCCTCCCGTGCAATACTTGCGCCCGGACCGTTCTATGCTACATGACAGCCAACCGAAGGCCACCTGCGGTATCACACACCCTAGCGGATCGTGAGACCGCGCCAATTCCCGGGATAGATTCATGACCACACCCGTCGTCACGCGCTTTGCACCCTCGCCCACCGGATTCCTTCATATCGGCGGTGCGCGCACGGCCCTTTTCAACTGGCTCTATGCGCGCCACACCGGTGGAAAAATGCTGCTGCGCATCGAGGACACGGACCGGCAGCGCTCGACCGATGAGGCCACGGCGGCCATTCTGGACGGGCTTGCCTGGCTGGGGCTCAACTGCGACGGAGAACCGGTCTCGCAGTTCGAGCGGGCGGACCGGCATCGCGCGGTCGCCGAGGAACTGGTCGCCAGGGGCGAGGCCTATTACTGCTACAGCTCCCAGGAAGAGCTTGAGGCGATGCGCGAGAAGGCGCGCGCCGAGGGCCGCCCGCCCCGCTATGACGGCACCTGGCGCGACCGTGATCCTTCAGAGGCTCCCGAAGGCGTCAAGCCGGTGATCCGCATCAAGACGCCCCGGGAGGGCGAAACCGTGGTCCAGGACCAGGTGCAGGGCACGGTGCGCTTTCCCAACAAGGATCTCGACGATTTCATCATCCTGCGCTCCGACGGTTCGCCGACCTACATGCATGCCGTCGTGGTGGACGATCACGACATGGGCGTCACACACATCATTCGTGGCGACGATCATCTGACCAATGCCGCGCGCCAGACGGTGATCTACAGGGCCATGGGCTGGGAGGTGCCGGTGATGGCCCATATCCCGCTTATTCATGGGCCAGACGGCGCCAAACTCTCCAAGCGCCACGGTGCGCTCGGCGTCGAGGCCTATCGGGAGATGGGATATCTTCCCTCCGCGCTGCGCAACTATCTGGCACGGCTCGGCTGGAGCCACGGAGATGACGAGATCATGTCCGACGAGGACATGATTCGCTGGTTCGACATCGTTGACGTGAACAAGGGCGCCGCGCGTTTCGATTTCCAGAAGCTGGAAGCGCTCAACGGCGTGCATATGCGGCAGATGGACGATGCGAAGCTGCTCGACGTGCTGGTCGGCACATTGCCATATCTCGACGGTGGGAAAGCGCTTCTCGACGCACTCGACGAGACCCGGAAAAACCAGCTTTTGCAGGCCCTTCCCGGCTTGAAAGAGCGTGCCAAGACTCTCGTGGAACTCGTTGATAGTGCGGGCTTTCTTTTCGCAGAGCGCCCACTGTCGATCGACGAGAAAGCTGCACAGCTGCTCGATGAGAATGCACGCCAGCTGCTTGCGGAAATTCTTCCCGTATTGCAAAATGTCGGCGATTGGACCCTTGCGAACATCGAAGCTGCTGTCCGCGTCTTTGCGGAACAGACCGAACGCAAGCTTGGCAAAGTTGCCCAACCCTTGCGGGCAGCGCTCGTCGGGCGCACCACATCGCCAGGCATCTTCGATGTTCTCTCCGTTCTTGGGCGAGAGGAGAGTTTGGCGCGCATCCGCGATCAGGCTGCCTAGCTTCGTCCCGCAAAGGACCTGGCTGGCGGACAGGGTTCGATCACCGAGAGCGTGCTGCACTGCAATATTCAGATGCTGCACGCGCTTGGCACCACGGGGGAAATGCGTTAGCTATTTCGCGCGCTCGACCGCCGGCCATTTTTATTTGGGCGACAGTTTTCTGGCGCCAAGTTCCTTGAAGTGAGAGGTGATTGCGATGACCAAACCAACTGCGAAGCTGGAAATTGGCGGCCAGGAAGAAGGGCACGAATTCGAGGTTTTGAAGGGCAGCGTAGGCCCGGATGTCGTCAACATCACCTCGCTCTACAAAGACACCGGCATGTTCACCTACGATCCGGGCTTTACCTCGACCGCAAGCTGCGAATCGAAGATCACCTATATCGACGGCGACGAGGGAATTCTGCTGCACCGCGGCTATCCGATCGAACAGCTTGCCGAACATGGCGACTTCCTTGAGACCTGCTACCTGCTGCTCTACGGCGAACTGCCGACCAAGGCGCAGAAAGAGGATTTCGACTACCGCGTGACGCACCACACCATGGTGCATGAGCAGATGAACCGCTTCTTCACCGGTTTCCGCCGCGATGCACATCCGATGGCCGTCATGTGCGGCGTGGTCGGTGCGATGTCGGCCTTCTACCACGACTCGACCGACATTTCCGACCCGCATCAGCGTATGGTGGCGAGCCTGCGCATGATCGCCAAGATGCCGACCATCGCCGCCATGGCCTACAAATATCACGTGGGTCAGCCGTTCGTTTATCCCAAGAACGAGCTCGGCTATGCCGCCAACTTCCTGCACATGTGCTTTGCCGTGCCGTGCGAGGAGTACAAGGTGAACCCGGTTCTGGCGCGCGCAATGGAGCGCATCTTCATCCTGCACGCCGATCATGAGCAGAACGCCTCCACCTCGACGGTGCGTCTGGCCGGTTCTTCCGGTGCCAATCCGTTCGCCTGCATCGCGGCCGGCATCGCCTGTCTCTGGGGCCCGGCCCATGGCGGCGCCAACGAGGCAGCGCTCAACATGCTGGACGAGATCGGTTCCGTCGACCGCATTCCCGAATTCATCGACCGCGCCAAGGACAAGAACGATCCGTTCCGCCTCATGGGCTTCGGCCACCGGGTCTACAAGAATTACGATCCGCGCGCGAAGATCATGCAGAAGACCTGCCACGAGGTGTTAAGCGAACTGGGCATCAAGGATGACCCGCAGCTCGACATCGCCATGGAGCTGGAGCGCATTGCGCTGACGGATGAGTATTTCATCGAAAAGAAGCTCTACCCGAACATCGACTTCTATTCCGGCATCACGCTGAAGGCGCTGGGCTTCCCCACCACCATGTTCACGGTGCTCTTCGCGCTCGCGCGCACCGTCGGCTGGATCGCCCAGTGGAAAGAGATGATCGAGGATCCGAAGCAGAAGATCGGCCGCCCGCGCCAGCTCTATACGGGCGCGACGCAGCGCGACTACGTGCCGATCGCCAAGCGCTGATTCCTTATAGGATGCGACGAAGCCCCGCCGTTTTTCGGCGGGGCTTTTTCTTTATGGAGCGGCTCTGGCTTCCAGCGTGAGATGCGGCAGCCCGTTGGATGTGCGCTCGCGGGAATGCCCGTCCGGACCGAGAGTTCCGCGAATGCGTTTGCGGTGGTTGGAGAAGCTCTCGAACGTGACGACGTCCACGGGTTCGTCCAGGTCGATCACGACGCGAAACCAGCCGGGGCGCTGCCTTTGCGAAGCGATCAGGGTTCCCTCAAACGGCCGCGAGAGATAGGTCCCCTGCACGCGCTGCCCGGGAGTCCATGCATCAGGCCCATTCTGCCCGATTGCCGCGCAAAGCGTGTTCCAGTCGCGATATCCATGCTGGTGCGCGATGGTTTCGAGCGCCTGCGCATGCGATACGACGCGGCCGCGGTCCTTCAGATGCTGACGCAGGCGCTTTGCGAGCGCCTTTGCCTCTGCCATCGTCGGCAGTTCGGGCTTCATGCCTGCTCTCCCCTCACCGGCGGAAAAAGCCCCCATCCCAGCCTGTTTCCCCGGGCCATGCGGTAAAGCACGATGACGGTGAGGACGAAAAGCATCGCTTCGGCAAACGGCCCGGCAACCCAGATACCGGCCTCGCCGAAAATTGCGGCGAGCGCGAAGGTGAGCGGGATCGCAAAGAGATATGGCTTCGAAAGACCGAGCAGCGCCGCCCGGCCCGCATCACCGATCGCCTGAAAATGCATCGCGATCATCATCAGCGGACCAGTGGCGAAGAACAGGCCCGTCATCACGGGAAGGATGCGCGCCACTTCGGCCACGACCGCTCGATCCCCGACGAAGGCCTGCCCGATCGCAGAGGCGAAACAGGCCATCAGAACCTGAAGCGCAAGGCAGTAGACGAAGGCGACGACAACAGCAAATTGCAGGTTCCTGTTCACGCGCAACAGCCTGTCCGCGCCGAAATTGTTGCCCGTGATCGTCTGCATGGCATGGCTCAATCCAAGAAGCGGTAGGAAAGCGAAGGTCATGACCCTCGTTATGATCCCGTATGCCGAAACGGTGGTCCCATAGCCCGGCGCCCCTACCCATTGAAGTGCTGTAAGGATCGTTGCCGACCCCAGCGCGAGGCCGATAAAATTCAGGCTCTGCGGCGCGCCGAGTGCCAGGATGCTTGCCCAGCCTCCATGCAGCCCGTGGCGCACAAGCACGGAAAGAGGCAGTTGCGTCCGGCCCCGCAGACGAAAGGCAAGAATGCCTGCGAATGCGAGCGCCTGAGCGAGTGCGGTTCCATAAGCAGAACCGGCAACCCCCATGCCGAGACCGGCGATCAACATGTAGTTGAAGCCGATATTGGCGATTGAGACCAGAAGGCTCATCGCGGCCATCAGGTTGACGCGGCCCTCATTGCGCAATGCGTCGGAGTTGACGGAAAGCAGGAACAGAAGGGGTGAAAAGAAGACCGTGATCCGCAGATAAATCAGCCCCATCTCCGCCAGTTGCTGCGAGCCACCGGCAACAAGCAGGGAGATCGCCGGTCCAAACGGAAGGAAAAGCAGCATCAGAAGAAGGCTGACAAAAAGCGCGAGCCCGTGCGCGCCGGCGAACACTCTGCCTGCCGCCTGTATTTCGGCCGCGCCAAGACGACGTGCCAGAAGGCTCGACATGCCGCTCGAAACAAGCGTCGCCAGTGCGACAACGAGCATATAAAGCGGAAACATGAGCGTGACGGCGGCCAGCGCATCCGGTCCGACGAAATGCCCGAGGAAGAGCGCGTCGCAGACAGCAAGCAGTCCGTTCATGCCCATCACGAAGATGATCGGAAGCGCGGTACGCGCATAGATGGGTCCGAGAGGACCTTCGGTGAATGCGTTGGTGGGCTTTTCAGACAAATCCCCGTTCTCCTGTCGCAAGAGCCGCGCTGAAAAGGACGGGGGTCCGCATTGCCATCCGCGCGACATGCGTGGAAGAGGATCGAAAAGGTCTGAGGCAGAACTTCACCGTGACATGATGCCAGCGGACGGCAGGCGTCTGCAGCCGATCTGCTCTCTAGCCGGAAGCCGCCTCGACGTCAATGATCTGCGTGCTTTGCGAGCCTGTTGCCGGAAAAGCCTGCAAAATCTCAGGCGGCGCCTGAAACATGCCGGAGAACCACCTGCGCAGCGATCTCACCGGACGGTCGTGCGGTGGCCAGTGCGTCGGCGATCTCCTGGAAGCCGGCCATCTGCGCGGCCCGACCCGGCTTGTCGTCCCACAATGTCGTGATCTGGCGGGCCAGATAGGACGGCCGGACATATTGATTGAAATGTTCAGGCACGACCGGCCAGCCGGCAATCAGGTTTGGCAGGGCGGCCGACCACACGGTGATCAATGGAATAAGCGCACGCGCCGCGAAATCCGTCTTGTAGCAAAGAATGGTCGGCACCCGAGCCAGGGCCAGCTCCAGCGAGACGGTTCCGGAGCATGCCAGTGCTGCATCGGCCTCGGCAAACGCCTGCCATTTGCGGTTCTGATCGAGGATGATTTCGGGCTTTTGGGGCCAGTCCTTCACCGCAGCCTCGATCATGGAGGCGACGTGCGGGACGGTGGGCATCAGCACACGGAAATCGTGCCCCGCCTCATGAAGGTGGCGCACGGTTTCCCCAAAAGGCTGGAGAAGACGCGAGACCTCGCCACGGCGCGATCCGGGCAGAAGAAGCAGCGACCGCTGTTCGTCAGGCGCTTTGTCCGCCCCAGACAGATGCGCCTGCGCCGCAGCCAGGATGTTCGGGTCGCTTGCCAGACGATGGCCGACAAAGGTGCCGGCCGGGCCGCCGAGCCGTTCCAGCTCCGCGGGTTCGAACGGCAGAAGACAAAGCACCTCGTCGACATGCGGGCGCATGGCGGGCGCCCTTCCCGGCCGCCATGCCCAGACGCTCGGGCAGACATAATGAATGATCGGGATGGAAGGCGCGAGCGCGCGCACCTTCTTCGCGACGCGGAGGCTGAACTCGGGACTATCGATGGTGATCAGGCAGTCGGGCCCGGCATCTGCAATGGCTTTTGCCGTCTGGCCGATGCGGCGTATCAGTCGGGGCAGATCGCGCACGATAGCGCTGATCCCCATCAGAGCAATCTCCTCGGCATCAAAGATCGACTCCAGGCCCTGTGCGATCAGCCCTCGCCCGCCAACACCCAGAAGCTCGACGTCCGACCCGCTTTCCCGACGGAGCGCCTCTATGAGGTCTGCACCCAGAAGGTCCCCGGATTCCTCGCCGGCAATGATGGCAATCTTCAAAGGGCGGCGTTCAACGCTCATCGTGCGCCTCCGGATCGAGCCCGATCACGAACAGACCATGCTCGTCTGCCAGCCCGATCGTGGTCGCATAGTCCAGGATCAGCGAACGCCCGGCCTCGACGCCGACGCCGGCGAGCCCGGCGGCATGTGCCGCCCGTATCGTATCGGGGCCTATGGTCGGCATGTCGGCGCGTTTCTCCTGATCCGGCTTGACGCACTTCACCAGTGCGCCGCCCGCCTTTCCCGCAAGGCGCCCATGGTTGCGCATGCCGCGCATCCGCTCAAGCAGCCCTGCAGTTCCCTCAATGCCTTCCAGCGCCACGGCACGGCCGCCCACGGCGATGGCGGCCTGACCGATGTCGAGCGCACCGATCATGCGGGCTGCCTCGTAGGCGGCGGCCAGGTCTTTCCTGTCGGAGGCCTTTGGCCCGCTGCGGGTCATGACCCCTTCGGGCGCGAGAAGCTCCGGTGCAATCTCGTGCGCGCCCAGAACGCGAATGCCTTTGGATTCGATATGCGCAATGACCGCGCGCAGGAGACCATCGTCCCCCTTTGCATAGGCTGCCAGAAGTTTGGGAAGAGCGCGGAACACATCCCATCCAAGCCTGACCTTCAGGATCGGCGGTCGGCGGCTTACCCCCCCGGCAAGCACGAGATGGGTCACGCCTGCGCGCTTGAGCCTGGGCAGGAACAGCCCCAGACGCTCGGCCGGCGCCGGCCATAGATCGAAATCGGCGACGTTCTCGCCATCCAGCCAGTCCGCCTCACCCTCAATGGCAACGACGAGCGGCCTGTGCCCGCCCTTGACGAGCGTGCGCACCACATCCCGCGGCAGGGCTCCGCTGCCGGCGACGACCGCAACACGGGCATCGCGCGGCAGAACCGGGTGGTTTTCAGGCTGTGTCATCATCCTCGGACGCGCCTTTGCCACGCGCCGGGAGTGTGAAGTGGCGCTTGTCCCTGCCGGAAACGAAGGCGACAATGTCTCCGATCAGCTCCGAAGAGGGATAAGCGTTCCGGACAGCGACGGCGTTTTCTTCCAGCGATGCCCCTTCCGCAAAGAGCATCCTGTAGGCCCTGCGCAGGGCCGCAATGTCCTCGCGCGGCATGCCCGAGCGTTTCAGGCCGACAAGGTTGAGGCCACGCAGGCGCGCCCGGTCCCCGACCGCCATGCCATAGGGGATGACATCGCCCACCACGGCGGCAAATCCGCCCAGAAATGCGTGATGGCCAATGCGTACGAACTGATGAACGGCGGCATAGCCCGAAATGATCACATGATCGCCGATCTCTGCATGCCCGCCGAGACCGGCATAGTTGGCCATGGTCACGTGGTTGCCGACATCACTGTCATGCGCGACATGCGAATAGGCCATGAAAAGGCCGTGTGAACCGACCGTCGTCCTGCCGCGGCTTGTGTCCGTTCCCGAGTGAAAGGTTACGCCCTCGCGTATCACGCAATGGGCGCCGACATCGAGCGTGCTCTTGCCGCCCTTGTGCTTGAAGTTCTGCGGCGGAGCGCCGAGAACGGCCTGCGGGTAGACCTGGCAGGCCTCGCCCAGCGTCGTGTCGCCCATGATCGTCACATGGCCGATCAGTTCCACGTCGTCATGAAGCCTGGCGCCCGAAGACACATGGCAAAACGGGCCGATGCGAACCCCTTCGCCCAGTTCGGCACCGGGCTCGATAACGGCCGAAGGGTGAATGACAGTCTCGCGCGCCATAAAATTCCCGTCAGCTCGCCTGCTCAACGGACATCATCGCCGAGATGACCGCCTCGGCAACCTTGGCCTCGTCCACCTTTGCGACGCAATCGAACTTCCAGATGCTGCCGCGCTGCTTGACCTTCGTCACGTGGATCTCGAGACGGTCGCCGGGCACGACGGGCTTGCGGAACTTGGCATTGTCGATGGTCATGAAATAAACGAGCGAAGGGGTTTCGTCGCCGGCATTGTTGATGCAGATCGCACCGGCGGTCTGCGCCATTGCCTCGACGATCAGGACCCCCGGCATGACCGGCTGCGCCGGAAAGTGCCCCGTGAAATGAGGCTCGTTCATCGTGACATTCTTGATGCCGATGGCCGAACGGTCACCGTCGATCTCGACAATCCTGTCGACCAGAAGAAACGGGTAACGATGCGGAAGCAGCCGCATCAGATCCATGATGTCCAGGCTTTCAAGCGTGGTCGAAGCGGTGTCACTCATCCCCGTCCCTCATTCTCTTTCTCTTCCCGTCTACCAGCCCCCGCAAGGCAGCCAGCTCGCGAAACGCCTCGCGTATCGGCTGGGCGGGGGAACCGGCCCAGCGCTCGCCGGCCGGCACGTCGTTCATGACGCCGCTCGACGCGGCAAGCTGCGCACCGGTGCCTATGTTGATGTGATCGGCTATACCGACGCGGCCGCCCAGCATGACGAAATCACCCAGCGTCACAGAGCCCGAAAGGCCGCAATTGCCGGCAATGACGCAGCTGCGGCCGATGCGGACATTGTGCGCCACCTGGACGAGGTTATCGATCTTCGTGCCCTGCCCGATGACCGTATCCACGAGTGCGCCGCGATCAACGGTGGTGTTGGCGCCTATCTCGACATCGTCCTGAATGACGACCCGGCCGATCTGCGGCAGTTTTTCCAGTCCCCTTGCGCCCGGCAGATAGCCGAAACCGTCCTGGCCGATCCGCACGCCGGCATGGAGGATGACGCGATCACCGATCATGGCGCACTGGACCGAGGCCCCGGGGCCGACATAGCTGTCCCGGCCAATCCGGGTGAATGCACCGATCACGGCATTGGGCGCGATGGTCGTGCCGCGTCCGATCATGACGCCCGCGCCGATGACGGCGCCGGGCTCCACAATCACACCATCCTCAAGAACGGCATCGGCCGCCACGCTCGCCCGGACGGATATCCCGGTCTCGCCGGTCATCGATCCGGGGCTCATGGCCTGAGGAAAGAGAAGCCGTGTGATCTCGGCGAATGCGACCTGCGGCTTGTCGACGATCAGAACCGCGACAGTATCGGGGCAATGGCCTGCCGCCTCGCGCTTGCACAGGACAGCGGCGGCTGTCGTGTTTCGCACGAGCTCGGCGTTGCGTTTGCCCTCGATGAAAACAAGCATGCCGGCCCCGCCCTCAGACGCGGCGGCAACGCCCTCGATCACGACCTCTGCGAGCTCGGGGCGAACAAGCTCAGCTCCCGTCAGCGAGGCAACCTCGCCTGCCGTGATGCGGCGTGCGGGAGGAAAAAAATCAGGGTCCTTCATGGAAACCTTTCGCCCGGGCCCACAGGGCCCGGGCTAAACGGAACTGCTCCAGCAACACGCAACGGCTAGAAGCGTGTCGAAATACCGAAGTTGAAATGCTCCACGTCGTCCGTCTCTTCCTTCAGGACGGGGTAAGCATAGTCAACACGCAGCGGACCGAAGGGCGAAGCCCAGATCAGGCCGGCGCCCACGGAGGCGCGCCACTGCAGATCGGTTCCGATCGCGCCGGCAACGTCGCTGCCGTAGAGCGTGGCGGCGTCGGCGAAGACCGCGCCGCGAAGGCCGAAGCTCTCGGGCAGGATCGGGAACGGGAACTGGGCTTCGGCGGAAGCGTTGAAATAGGTCTTGCCGCCGATGTGATCGATGCCACCACCCGTCGAATTCTGATAGGGGCCGATGCCGTTGTAATCAAAGCCGCGAATGATGCGGTCGCTGCTCGAGAAATGATCGAACACGCGGAGATCGCCATCAAGCGCCTGAATGTGACCGGCGCCGACCGTGAACAAGCCGACCAGATCAAGCTCTTCCGACAGCGTGTGGTAATAGGTGCTGCGCGCGGTGGCCTTGACGAACTTGGCATCGCCACCGAGACCGGCAACCTCAAGCGTCAGGTTCGCATAAAGACCCGAATGCGGGTTCTTCATGTCGTCGATCGTGTTGTAGATCAGCGAACCGCTGACCGACGACTTGATCCACTTCTCCTGACCGATCGCTTCGACGAGCGCCGGAGCGAGGTTACAATTAGCGTCGTTGGCAGGATTCCCGTCGTTCAGGTTCGCGCAGTTGCCGATGCCCGTATATTCCTCCTGAGAGAGGTTGTAGGCGAGCTGCGTTGACAGCGCCTCGGTGATCGGCAGGCCGAAGCGGACCGTCGCACCCGTCGTGTCGCGCTCATATTTGTCGTCGAACTTGCGGGTGCGGCGATAGACGTCGAAACCGGCCGAGATGCGGCGACCAAGGAAATATGGCTCGGTGAACGAGAACGAGTAATCGCGCGAGTTCTTGCCGCCGCCGGCAGCAACGCGGACATACTGACCGCGACCAAGGAAGTTGCGCTCCGTGACGGAGCCTTCCACAGAGAAGCCACCGCTGCTGTCGACACCGCCGCTGGTCGAATAACCGGCGCCGATGGAGAATTCACCCGTCGACTTCTCGACCACATCGACCACCAGGACAACCTGATCGGGCTGCGATCCCGGCACGGTCGAGATGTTGACCGTCTGGAAGAAGTTGAGCGCTTCAAGGCGACGCTTGGCACGCTGCACCAGAACCTGGTTGAAGGCATCGCCCTCGCTCAGGTCGAATTCGCGGCGGATCACATAGTCGCGGGTGCGCTGGTTGCCGCGGATTTCGATGCGCTGGATATAGGCGCGCGGTCCCTCATCGATCGAATAGACGACATCGATCTCGCGGGTTTCGAAATTGCGGTTGCCGCGCGGCGTGACCTGCGCGAAGGCATAGCCCATGCCAGCGACGTGCTCGGTCAGGGCGATGATGGAATCTTCAACATTCTTCGCGCTGTAGACGCTGCCCTGACGGGTTTCGACCTGCGAGCGCAGGGTCTCCGGATCGATGCCGGAAATCGTGCTCTCGATGCCGATATTGCCAAAGCGATAGCGCTCGCCCTCTTCCACCGTGAAGGTGAGTGTGTAGGCGTTCTCGGTTTCGTCGAGATCGGCCGTCGCGGAAATGACGCGGAAATCGGCATAGCCACGATTGTAGTAGAAGCGACGCAGGGTCTCTTCGTCCGCGCGCAGGCGGTTATCGTCATAGATGTCGTTGCGCAGCAGGAAGGAAAGGAAATTCGACTGTTTCGTCGAAATCACATCCTTCAGACGACCATCACGGAATGCGTTGTTGCCGACGAAATTGATCGCGGCGATCTTCGTACGTCCGCCTTCCTGTACCTCGAAGATGACGTTGACGCGGCCATCCTCGAGTTCCTGCGTGCGGCTGCTGACGGTCGCGTCATCGCGGCCGATGCGCCGATAGGCTTCACGAATGGTCTCCTCGTCAGCCTGAAGCGCCTGATTGGAGAAGGACTTGCGTGGCTGCAGCTGGACGGCGCGCGCCAGGTTGGCGTCCTTGATCTTCTTGTTGCCCTGGAAAATCACCTGATTGACGATCGAGTACTCGTCGACCGTGACGATCAGCGCACCGCCCGACTGGCTGATCGAAACGTCAGCGAAAAGGCCAGTGGCAAACAGGCGTTTGACGGCATCATTCACATCGTCCTGCGAAAACGAACGCCCCGGGCGAATGCTGATATAATTGCGAATGGTTTCCGCGTCGACGCGACGGTTTCCACGCACCTCGATACGGCTGACCGTAGCGGCCTCGGCCGCCTCTATCGTGGCAAGCTCGACGGCGATTGTCCCCGTCATCGCCAACCCCGCCGAAAGGGCCACTGCCGAAACGGCGTTCTTAAAGCTCGAAGATGCCTTCATTGGGCCTGAAAACCTCTATTCTCTTTGTCCCCGCAGCGAGAAATAGGAACAATCTTGCAAAGCAGCTAACCTAATAGCCAGATTTTCCCTACACGCAAGCCTTCTGGTTAATTTGCGTTTACGAACCACCGCTTAGTGGCATTCGCATCACGCCAAAATCGAAGCCATGGTAAATATCGTCTCAATTTTTACACATTTTGCCTTCCCGAGCCTCCCTAGCACCCAAACAGGTCGTTCCAAAAAACAAACCCCATGAATGCGAGAACGGCGAACAGACCAACACGGTAAACCGCGTCCATGACCCTCTCGGACACGGGACGGCGCATCACGGCTTCTATGGCGTAGAACACCAGATGCCCGCCATCAAGGGGGGGAATGGGCAAAAGATTAAGAACGCCTATCCCGACTGACAATAATGCAACAAGTTGCACCAGCCATTCGAACCCGAGTTGCGCGGCCTTTCCGGCCATGTCTGCAATCTTGACCGGGCCGCCGAGCTGGCAGCGGTCTTCCCGGCCGGCCACGAAACGCTTGAGAAACTGGCCGGTGCGGTAAATCACATAGCCGGTTTCACGCACCGCCTCGCCAAGCGCCTCGACCGGCCCGAATTCGATCAGGCGCGGCTGTCCCGTCTCCTGATCGTTAACGACGCCGATAATGCCGATCTTCACCGTGTTTCCAAGGGCATCCTTCTGTTCGAGGAGATCCGGCGTCGCCGTCAGGGTCAGCTCCTCATCGCCCCGGCGGACGACGAAGGTCAGTTCGTCGCCCGCGCGGCCAGAAACGATGCGCTGGACATCGCCGAAGGTGCGAACCTGGCTTCCGTCGACCGAAACAAACCGGTCCCCCGGCTGGAACCCGGCAACGGCAGCGGGAGTGTCCGGACGCACTTCGGCGACCATCGGCTCCATGACATACCGGCCGAAACCCGCAAACATGACCGCGAACACGGCAATGGTCAGAAGAAAATTGAAGAACGGACCGGCAAACACGGTTGCCGCGCGCTTCCAGACCGGCTGGGTGTGGAAGGCGACCCGCAGCTCTTCCGGCGACAAATGCCCGGTTGATTCGGGGTCGGGCGTGCTGGTGACCGACATGTCGCCGGTGAACTTCACATATCCGCCAAGCGGTATGGCCGACAGTTTCCAGCGCGTACCGTGCCGGTCGTTGAAACCGAAAAGCTCTGGCCCGAAACCGATCGAAAACGCCTTCACGCCAATGCCGCACCAGCGACCGACGAGATAGTGTCCCATTTCATGAACGAAGACGACCACGGTCAGAACGAACAGGAACGGGATGATCGTCCCGACCAGCAGGCCGTTCGTGCTGAAGATGGAGGTAAGAAAATCGATCACGTCTTTCTCATTCGATCACGGTGTGCTTCAGCGCTTCAATCTGGAAGATCCTTACGACTTTCAGAAGGTCCGCTGCATTGTTCCAATAAGTTGCCGGTTAACACGGTCGCGCGCCGCAGAGGAGCCTCCCGAATCCCGACTTCCCCACACTCCATGCCATCGCGGCCGATCCAAGGCAAATGGTTACGGTTTCCTCAAAAGTTGAAAAGGGCGTGAGCCGGAGATTCCGCCCCGCCAAAAAGAGCAGCCAGCAGATAGAGGGCGAGTGCAGCCGCCATCAGCCCGTCCACGCGATCCATAACGCCGCCATGACCGGGGATGAGATTGCTGGAATCCTTCACCCCGCTGCGCCGCTTCAGGGCCGATTCGAAAAGATCGCCGATCTGAGAAATCACGGCGAGCACGAGCGCGATCAGGGCAATCAGCAACACGCCGTGGACTGCACTCTCATGAAACGCGAAGGCGGCTCCGGCTAGAACGGCGAAAACCGTGCCGCCGACAGCGCCGCTCCACGTCTTTCCGGGGGAAATGGAAGGCGCGAGTTTGGCTCCACCGAGAGTGCGTCCGGTGAAGTAGGCCATGACATCGGTGGTCCATACGACAGCGAACAGAAACAGAATCGCAAACAGTCCCGACTGGTCATCGGCGCGCAAATGCACGAGCGCCAGTGCGGGGGCGGCCGCATAGGCGAGACCTGCAGCCGTTCCCAGCCCGGAACCCGACATCCAGCCATGCAGGGCAAGCACGAGAAGTGCGGCAGCAAGGACAAGAAACAGGATCGTCGCGGGCTGGCCGAGAATCATCACAAGCATGACCCCGGCCAGGAGCGCACCGGCAATAGCCGTATGCACGCCGGGACCGGGGCGCATGGCGCACCATTCATAGAAAATCGCGCCGGCCATGGCCGCAGACATCAAACGAAACGGCAACCCGCCAAGATAGGTGATCAAGAGAACGGCGAAACCCAGAACAATCGCCGAGATGATCCGCAATTGCAGATTGCTGCGCTTTGGGCGGGGCGCCGGCGCCCCCTCCTCCCCACGCCCGCTCATAGGACGGCTTCGCGCGCTCCGACGCCGCCGAAGCGGCGCTCGCGGGCATTGAAGGTGGCGATGGCCGTTTCCAGATCGGCGCGGCCGAAATCCGGCCAGTGGCACGGCAGGAAAACGAACTCGGCATAGGCCGCTTGCCAGAGCAGGAAGTTCGACAGGCGCTGCTCGCCGCTCGTGCGGATGATCAAATCGGGATCGGGGATGCCAGCCGTATCGAGGTAGCCGCCGAACATATCGAGATCGATTGCGTCGGCTCCGATTCTACCGGACTGCACGTCGTGCATCAGCGCCTTCGCCGCCCTCAGTATCTCGTCGCGCGCGCCGTAGTTGAAGGCGATCACCAGGTTCATGCTGATGTTTTCCGCCGTCAGGTTCTCGGCCTCGAGCAATAGCGACCTGATGTCGTTTTCCAGGTTTTCGCGGTCACCGATGATGCGGACGCGAACGCCATTCTGATGCAGTTCGGCCAGGTCGCGCCGGATGAAAAGCCGCAAAAGCCCCATGAGGTCGTTGACCTCGGATCGCGGCCGCGACCAGTTTTCAGACGAAAAGGCGTAGACGGTGAGCCAGTTGATGCCCAGTTCGCCAGCCGAACGCACGGCATTGCGCAGCGCCTCCACGCCGGCACGGTGCCCGGCCCGGCGCGGCAGACCCCGCGCTTCGGCCCAGCGACCGTTTCCGTCCATGATGATGGCTACATGCGCCGGCTTCAACTGGCAGTCTCCCCTCACCTCTTGAGCATCGCCCCGGTGGCTGGAGCATCGGACCTTAAAGCGGAATCCGGTTTTCGGACTATTCCGATGCTCCATCAATGGTTTAGATCGTCCTTTGTTCGTCCGGATGGACGCACGACGATCTAGACCTGCATGATTTCGGCTTCCTTGGCGACCAGAAGCTTGTCGATGGCCGAAATCGTCTCATCCGTCATCTTCTGAACCTGGTCGGACTGCGTGTGTAGTTCGTCCTGGCTTATGTCGCCATCCTTTTCGGCCTTTTTGAGGTGTTCCATGCCGTCGCGACGCACATGGCGCGCTGCAACCTTGGCATTCTCGGCATACTGATGCGCGATCTTCACCAGTTCCTTGCGCCGCTCCTCATTGAGCTCCGGCAAGGGAATACGCAGGGTCGAGCCATCGACGATCGGATTGAAACCGAGATTCGATTCGCGGATCGCCTTGTCCACTGCGTTGACCATGCTCTGGTCCCAGACCGCAACGGAGATCATGCGCGGCTCCGGCACGGAAACCGTCGCCACCTGGTTGATCGGCATTGCCGCGCCATAGGCTTCCACCTGAACCGGATCCAGAAGGTTGGCCGAAGCACGGCCCGTTCTCAGCGAAGCAAGATCATGCTGGAAAGCGCTCGTCGCCCCGTCCATACGCCGCTTGAGGTCTTTAAAATCAACGCCGTCGGCCATCATTAAATCTCCTTACGCACCGGCACGCTGTTCTGGTTCGGCGTCATCGGACACGATGGTGCAATGCCCGCCGCCTTTCAAGATGGCGTTAAATCCGCCCTCTTCGTGAATCGAGAAAACGATTATCGGAATGTGGTTCTCACGCGCAAGAGCAATCGCGGCAGTATCCATGATGGCCAGCCCATCGCGGATCACCTGCGCGTGGCTCAGGCGCTCGTAGCGCGTCGCATCCGGATCCTTGCGCGGATCGGCGGAATAGACGCCGTCGACCTGTGTTCCCTTGAAAAGCGCATCGGCGCCGATCTCGGCAGCCCTTAGTGCCGCCGCCGAATCGGTGGTGAAGAACGGATTGCCGGTGCCGCCAGCGAAAATCACCACCTTGCCGGCATTCATATAGCTCGTAGCCTGGCGCTGGGAAAAGCTTTCGCAAAGCTCCGGCATGGCGATGGCCGACATCACCACCGCATCAACCCCCATCTTCACCAGCGAGGTGCGCAGCGCCAGTGAATTGATGACGGTTGCAAGCATGCCCATGTGGTCCCCGGTCACCCGGTCGCCGCCCTTGGAGGCCACGGCAACGCCGCGAAAAATATTGCCGCCGCCGATAACCACGCCGACCTCGACGCCAATCCTGCGCGCTTCCAGAATGTCGCGGGCGATGCGGTCGACGACCGAAACATCGATGCCGAACCCCTGCTCGCCCATAAGGGCTTCGCCGGATGCCTTCAGGACAACGCGCCGATAGCGTTTCTCGGTCATCTTCAAAGTCTCCAAATTTGACCCTGCGTTACACGAAGGGCGCCGCGTTGTCACGCGGCGCCCTTTGTCTTCAAACAGTTATTCGCCCGTCTTACGACTTTGCGGCAGCAGCCACTTCAGCCGCGAAGTCAGTCTCTTCGCGCTCAACACCCTCGCCGAGTGCGAAACGGACAAAGCCGACGATCTTTGCCGGAGCGCCGATTTCCTTCTCGGCCTCGGCCAGCGCCTTCTCGACCGTCAGGTCCGGGTTCATCACGAAAGCCTGCTTCAGGAGGACAACCTCCTCGAAGAACTTGCGCAGACGACCTTCAACCATCTTCTCGATGATGTTTTCCGGCTTGCCCGACTGGCGCGCCTGGTCGGAGAAGATGTCCTTCTCGCGGGCAACGGCCGCAGGGTCGACATCAGCCTCGGTCAGAGCCAGCGGGTTGGTTGCTGCCACATGCATGGCGACCTGACGGCCGAAGGCGCGGGCAGCGTCGGCATTGCCGGTCGTCTCGATTGCCACCAGCACGCCAAGCTTGCCAAGACCGTCGGTCACGGCGTTGTGGACGTAGCTTGCGACCGCACCGTTCTCCACCGAAAGCTTCGCCGAGCGGCGCAGCGTCATGTTTTCACCGATCGTGCCGATGGCGTCCTTCACCGTGTCGGCAACGGATTTGCCGGTCGCGGGATAAGTCGCGGACGAGACAGCGTCGATGGAACCGTCGGTGCCGAGCGCAACGGTCGCAATGTTGCTGACCAGTGCCTGAAAGGCGTCGTTGCGGGCAACGAAGTCGGTCTCGGAATTGACCTCTACGACAACGGCGCTGTTGGCGTCGGATGCAACACCGATCAAGCCTTCGGCAGCCGTGCGGCCGGCCTTCTTGTCGGCCTTGGCGATGCCCTTCTTGCGCAGCCAGTCCATGGCTGCTTCCATGTCGCCATTGTTCTCGGTCAGGGCCGTCTTGCAGTCCATCATGCCTGCGCCGCTCTTCTCGCGCAGTTCCTTGACCATTGCTGCTGTAATGCTCATCGTCGCCTCTTCATAAATCTTCTAACAAAAACGGCCGCGTAGCTTCCTGTGTGCCGCGCGGCCGCCGCGGGGCTCGAGCCCCGCATTTTCGGAACGGCGCTTATCAGGCGTCCTTGTTTTCTTCCGCTGCCGGCGCTGCGGCTTCATCGTCGAGAGCCGGTTCTGCCGGTGCCTCGACTGCTTCGCCGATATCGAGGCCGAGAGCACCCTGCTGGCGCTCAATGCCGTCGATCGCCGCCTTGGCAACGAGGTCGCAGTAAAGAGCGAGTGCACGTGCGGCATCGTCGTTGCCCGGGATCGGGTAGTCGACAACGTCCGGATCGCAGTTCGAATCGACAATGGCGACAACCGGAATGCCGAGGCGCTTGGCCTCCTGGACGGCAATCGCTTCCTTGTTGGTGTCGATCACGAACATCAGGTCCGGCGTGGAGCCCATGTCGCGGATGCCACCGAGGGCACGGTCGAGCTTCTCGCGCTCGCGCTCAAGGTTCAGGCGCTCCTTCTTGGTGAAGCCCTGTGCATCGGCAGCGAGCAGTTCGTCGAGCTTGCGCAGACGCTGGATCGAGTTGGAGATCGTCTTCCAGTTGGTCAGCATGCCGCCGAGCCAGCGCGCATTCACATAATACTGAGCCGAGCGCTTGGCGGAGTCGGCAACGATCTCGGACGCCTGGCGCTTGGTGCCGACGAACAGTATGCGGCCGCCCTTGGCGACGGTGTCGGAGACGGCCTTCAGCGCCTGGTGCAGCAGCGGCACGGTCTGGCTCAAGTCGATGATGTGAACGTTGTTGCGGGCGCCAAAGATGTAATTGGACATCTTCGGGTTCCAGCGATGGGTCTGGTGACCAAAGTGAACACCAGCTTCCAGAAGCTGGCGCATGCTGATATCGGGCAGTGCCATTCGTTATCCTTTCCGGTTGAACCTCCACGGACCGTCAGGCGGAAACCGCCACCGGAGGCGCTGGCCGGATGTCTCCCGACCGGAACCAAGATCCGTGTGTGGAATGCGCGCGCATATAGAAGCTTATGGCGCAGAATGCAAGCGTTTGGCCGGCGAAAGGGCCTAATCGGCGCAATCGCGCCCCTCTTTTGTCTCATCGAACATGGTCAGATCGACAAGCTGGCCGCGAATCGAGAACTCGCCATAATTCATGTCGAGGCTGCGGGTGACCCCGCTTTCATGCAACAGGAAGCTGATCTCGTAATCCGGCAAAGCCTCGCCGCGCTCCTGTGTCGGATCGAAATAGGCAATGCTCACCGGCCAGTAAGACTGGGTCCCAAGCGGCGCGGCGGCTGCACGTTCCGCTTCGCCCTCTCCCATGGGTTTCGGTCTGCCGATCGTCACGGACGTGATCATCACGCGGTCAGCATCCTCGGAGCTGTCATAAAGCGTGGTCTGGTAAAACCCGCCGCCGGATTCGGCCTTTGCCAGCACCTCTTTCATGTGCTGAACCGGGAACTGCGTCTTCTCAAGCGTCTCGCTGCGACGTTCGGGTTTGGAAAGTTCCACAAGTGTTTCGCCGTCGCCGAGGCGGGCAACACCCTTCACTTCCCGGTCGAGCGCGTTGTCGAGATACATCTTGTTGACGAACTGGAAGACCTTTCCGCTGCCGTCCTCATAGGTGGATGTCTGCTGATCGGAAAGCCGCGATGCCTCGTCCGTTTCAAGCCGCATGACGAAGCGGAAGGTGGTCGTGTAGCCCTCACAGGAGGATCCGGCGAACTCGTAGACCATGCGCCCGGTAATGCCGTTGATGCCGGAACGGTCACTCGCCTGTTCCAGAGAGAGGTCGTAAACGGCCCGATGCGGCAGCAGTTTTGGTGCAGCAAGGGCAACGCCCGGCCCGGCAACCGGAACGAAGAACAGGGCCAAGGCAAATAGGCGCGATGAGCGCATGAACGACCTCCGGAATTCGGCTTTTACGGTCGCAGCGTGTCGTGACCGTCTGGATGGTTCCCGTTTGAACGAGAGTCGTGGCGGAAGCGAGGCAAATATGCAACCTCTGCCGCTGCGGCACATTCCCCCTTGAGCGCAGATTCGATTGCGAAAGTGTTGCAACTGACGTTTAGTTTCGCCTGCGCGGCGGCGTTGCCGCGTCAAGAATCCTTTGAAATGCCGGGAGAGCAAGATGGCACGTAAAATCGAGAAAAGACTGCTGGAACTGGGTGTCGAACTGCCCGAAGCGGCAGCGCCGGTTGCAAACTATGTGCCTTATGTCCAGACCGGTTCGCTGCTGATGACCTCCGGGCAGCTCCCCATCAAGGATGGCAAGCTGATGGCCATGGGCCTTCTGGGGCGTGAACTGGGAACCGAAGCCGGCAAGCTCGCCGCCAAATGGTGCACCGTCAATGTGCTGGCGCAGGCGCGTGCCGCCCTTGGCGACCTGGAGCGGATCAAGCGTGTGGTGCGCATCTCCGTCTATGTCGCCTCGACGCCGGACTTCACCGACCAGCACCTGGTCGCCAACGGCGCTTCGGATTTCCTCGTGGCGGCGCTTGGAGATCGCGGACGCCATGCACGCGCCGCCGTCGGCATGGCATCGCTGCCGATGAACGCACCCGTCGAGATCGATGCCATCATCGAGGTTGCCGAGTAATGCCCGATCTTGACTGGCTGGCGGCACGACCCATCGCGCATCGCGGTCTTCACGACATGAACAACACGCGCTGGGAGAACACGCTCCCGGCTTTCGAGGCGGCGGCCGATGCCGGCTATTCCATCGAATGCGATGTGCATCTGTCATCCGACGGGGTGCCCATGGTCTTTCACGATCATGCACTGCGCCGTCTGACGGGGCAGGACGGGACGATTGCCGGAAAGACGGCGGCGGAAATGAGCGCGCTGAAGGTCGGCAATACCGCCGCTCATGTGCCGCCCCTTCGGGAAATGCTGGACCTGGTGGCCGGCCGCGTGCCGCTGGTGATCGAGCTCAAGGGCTCCGAGGGCCATGACGATGCGCTCGTTGCCCGTGTCGCTGAGACGCTTGAGGGGTATTCGGGGTCCGTGGCACTCATGTCGTTCGAGCATCGACTGGTGCGCCAGTTTTCCCGACTGGCACCCGGACTACCGTGCGGCCTGACGGCCGAAGGCACCTCGCCGGAGGCCATGGAAGCGCATTTTTCCATGCTGGCGTATGACATCTCTTTCGTCTCCTACGCGGTCCAAGAGCTGCCGAACCCGTTTGTCGCATTCGTGCGCGAACGCCTTTCCATGCCTGTCATCACATGGACGGTGCGGGACCGCGAGGCCGTCAAGCGCACCTTCGCTTATGCCGACCAGATGACGTTCGAAGGTTTCACACCCTGACTGCGCCAAGCGTTCGCAACCTCTTGAAGCCGCACCCGGCGGGCGCTTAGTTAAGCTATATGACCGCAACAGAAACCAACACGCCAATGTCGGGCGACGTGACCCTGACGGTTTCACCGTCACTTGCCGATCTGCCGGAGGCTGACTGGGCAGCTCTTTCCGGGGCGCGTCGGGACGGAACGGGTTCACCCTACAACCCATTCGTTTCATACGCGTTTCTGTCGAGTCTGGCAGACAGTGGATGCGCGGTGCGCGAAAGCGGATGGCTTGGGCAGCATCTGTTTCTGCGCGCGGCAGACGGCACGCTTCTGGGGGCGGTGCCGTGCTATCTCAAATCTCACAGCCAGGGCGAATATGTCTTCGATCATGGCTGGGCTGATGCCTTCGAGCGTGCCGGCGGGCGCTATTACCCAAAACTGCAGGTGTCGATACCCTTCACGCCTGCGAGCGGTCCGCGCCTCCTTGTGCGCGAGGGAGCGTCACCCCGCGCCGTGCGCGAGGCACTGGCGGAAGGAATCAAGACCCTGACGGACCGGCTGGGCGTTTCCTCGGCGCATGTCACCTTCGCGACAGACGACGACATCGCCGCGCTGGACCGCGCGGGGTTTCTGATGCGCACCGACCAGCAGTTTCATTTTTTCAATCGTGACTATGGCCGCTACGACGACTTTCTTGCCACGCTCGCTTCACGCAAGCGCAAGGCGCTGAAGAAGGAGCGTCGTACCGCGCTCGAAAACGGTATCGAAATCGACTGGCTGACGGGACCGGACCTTACAGAATCCGTCTGGGACGACTTCTTCAGCTTCTACGCCGACACCGGCAGCCGCAAATGGGGACGGCCCTATCTCAACCGCCGGTTCTTCTCCCTGATTGGCGAGCGGATGGCCGACGACATCCTGCTCGTCATGGCCCGCAGGAATGGCCGCTACATTGCCGGTGCGATCAATTTCATTGGCTCAGACACGTTGTTCGGCCGAAACTGGGGCTGCGTCGAACATCACCCCTTCCTGCATTTCGAGGTCTGCTACCATCAGGCAATCGAGTTTGCCATTGCGCGCGGACTGACGCGCGTGGAGGCCGGCGCGCAGGGCGAACACAAGCTCGCTCGCGGTTATGAGCCCGTTACCACCCGCTCAGCCCATTACATTCCCCACCCCGGCCTGCGGCGTGCGGTGGCGCAATATCTGGAAATGGAACGCCGCGACGTGGCGGAAATCAGCCGCATGCTGGAGGCCCATACACCGTTCCGCAAAGGCTGACGGGTTTCAGTGCATGACCGATTTCGAAAAGAGATTGATCACCAGAACACCGGCGATGATGAGCCCCACGCCCAGAAGCGCCGGAGCGTCGAGTGCCTGCTGAAACCAGAGCCAGCCGATGGCGGTGATGAACACGATACCGGCACCCGACCAAAGCGCGTAGACGATGCCGACCGACATGGTGCGCAGCGTGAGCGAAAGGAAGAAGAAGGCAACCGCATAGCCGATAAGCGTGACCAGCGACGGCATGAGGCGCGTGAAACCCTCGGTCTGCTTGAGTGCCGTCGTCGCCACCACCTCGAACAGAATGGCAACGATCAAATAAAGATAGGTCACGGTCTGAACCTTCTGGATAACGCGACGAATCGCTCGACACCGGGAGTTGACGGCCCGGACATTAGCGCAGAAAAATGCGGCGGCAATTGCCCGAGACGAGAGGTTCCCATGACCAGTGCCGCCTATGACAACGACAACGTTTTCGCAAAAATTCTGCGCGGCGAACTGCCCTCTCACAAACTCTATGAGGATGACGAGACCCTTGCACTGATGGACATCATGCCGCGCGGCGATGGCCACTGTCTCGTGATACCGAAAAAGCCCTCGCGCAACATTCTCGATGTCGACGCAGACAGCCTTGCGGCGGTGATGCGCACGGTGCAGAAGCTTGCCCGCGCCGCAAAATCAGCCTTCGATGCAGATGGCGTGACCATCCAGCAGTTCAATGAACTGGCCGGTGGTCAGGTCGTGTTTCATCTTCATGTCCACATCATCCCGCGTTTTGAAGGCGTTGCACTGCGCCCCCACACCGGCGAGATGGCGGATCAGACCGTACTTGCCGAACAGGCTGAAAAAATCCGATCCCAGCTTTAGATCAACCGATCACGTAAAGCCCGGTCAAAAGAACGGTTTCGGCAACGACGATCCCCGCGAGAATTTGCTTGCGGGCGAGAAGATAGGCGGCGAACCCTGCAATCGCCGCACCCACCCTCAGGACAAGAGGGGAATCGGCAAGCGCGCCGCTGGGAAAAACGATGAGATTGGCAATGACGGCAGCCACAAGCGCCGTCGCAACACAGCGCACAAAGACCAGAATGTCTGACTCCTCAGACATCTTGCCACCAAGATAGACGCCGAGATAGCGCCACGAATCCGTCGCCAGCCAGCCGGCAAGCAGGATGAACAGATAGGGCCACCACCAGGCGTCAAACGCGTCGAAACTCACCCGACCACCTCCCGTTTCACACGCATGCGATGCCAGATATAGGCGGCGCCCCCCGCCACGCCGCCGGCGGCGAGCAGGTCGAAGCCTGGCAGGACAATATGGAACACCGGCCCGCTTGCCAGCCCCAGGATCATTGCTACATGCCCTGCCCGTTCGCGTGCCGAACCCCAAAGCGAGGTTAGAAAATAGATCGGCGTCAGGAAGAACAGCGCTGCCGTCACCTGTACCGGCAGGCTTTCAGCCAACAGGAAGACGGTTGCGACCACGCCCATATTCACCAGAACGAGCGTGGACCCGATACCGGTGTAGTACGCCGTCCGCAGATGGCGCGGTACATGCTGGAAACTTTCCATGGCAAGCACCCAGGAGGTGATCGCGACGAAGTGAGAAAGGACGTAGAGAACCCATTTGCGGGTTCGGGGTGCACGCATTTCCGGCGTCAAGGCAACAACCATTGGCGCCAGACGAACTGATGAAAGGGCAACGGCGAAGGCCGCGGCAATCAGACTGTTGCCCGCCAGAACCGCGCCAACCAATACCACCTGCGCAGGCAGGGCCCAGACAACGCCGGTCATAAAAACGGTCTGGGGAAGCGTAAGCCCGGCCTCTCGCGCAAGGCCGGCAAACCCAATGAACGCGCTTACCAGCACCAGACCCGGTATCGAGAAGCAGCGCCGCACGCCCCGCAGATACCAGGCAAAGTGGCTTTCTTCGCTGCTCGATTCGGCTGTCGCATTCTCACTCATCGCTCCAACGACCTAGCACAGCCCGGCGCGGTGGGCGATACGACGAAGGCGTGGGTGCTTGGGACACCCACGCCTTCGAAATTAGGCCACTCGAAAACCGTCCCCGGCTATCAGCTCTTGCGCGGCAATTGCGGCACGAGGCTGCGCTTGGATGGACCCTTGGGCTTTTGCGCCTTCGGTTTGGCAGCCGATTTGGGCTTGCGCGTTTTCCTGGCGGCCGGTTTCGCCTTCTTCCTGGCCGGAACCTCGTCGCGCGGCTTGATCGGCGCATCGTCGGGCACGGCGTCAAGCTTCAGGCGGCTCTCGCCCGTATCGTCCTTCTCGACGGTTACGCGGACCGTGCCGCCCTTCTTGAGCCGGCCGAACAGCACCTCGTCTGCGAGTGGCTTCTTGATATGCTCCTGAATGACACGTCCAAGAGGACGCGCGCCCATCCGTTCGTCATATCCCTTGTCGGCCAGCCAGGCGACGGCATCGTCCGAGAGATCGAAAGTGACGCGGCGCTCGGCAAGCTGTGCCTCGAGCTGCATGACAAACTTCTGCACGACCTGATGAATGACCGGAACCGGCAGAGCGCCAAACGGAATAACGGCGTCCAGGCGGTTGCGGAATTCCGGCGTAAAGAGGCGGTTGATCGCCTCCATATCGTCACCTTCACGCTTCGACGATCCGAAACCGATGGCTGGCTTGGCCATATCGGATGCGCCCGCATTGGTCGTCATGATGAGGATCACATTGCGGAAATCGATGCTCTTGCCGTTGTGGTCCGTGAGCTTGCCGTGATCCATCACCTGCAACAGGATGTTGAACAGATCCGGATGCGCCTTCTCGATTTCGTCGAGAAGCAGCACGCAATGCGGATGCTGGTCGACACCGTCGGTCAGCAGGCCACCCTGGTCGAAGCCGACATAACCGGGCGGAGCGCCGATCAGCCGCGACACCGTGTGGCGCTCCATGTATTCCGACATATCGAAGCGCAGGAGTTCCACACCAAGCGATGCAGCGAGCTGTTTGGCGACCTCGGTCTTGCCAACACCCGTGGGGCCCGAGAACAGATAGGAGCCAATCGGTTTCTCAGGCTCCCGCAGGCCGGCACGCGCCAGCTTGATCGCCGAAGAAAGCGCCGTGATGGCTGCATCCTGCCCGTAAACGACACGCTTCAGCTCGTCTTCGAGCGTCGCCAGAACCTTTTCGTCATCGGCCGAAACGGTTTTCGGCGGGATGCGGGCCATGGTGGCGATCGTCGCCTCGATCTCCTTGACGTTGATCGTCTTGCGTCGTTTCGATTCCGGCAGCAGTTTTTGCGAGGCGCCGGTTTCGTCCAGCACGTCGATCGCCTTGTCGGGCAGCTTGCGGTCGTTGATATAGCGCGCCGAGAGTTCCACCGCCGCCTTCACGGCTTCATTTGTGTAGCGGACCTTATGGAAATCCTCGAAATAGGGCTTTAGCCCCTTCATGATCTCGATGGCGTCCTCAACCGTCGGCTCGCTGACGTCGATCTTCTGGAAGCGGCGTACCAGCGCACGGTCTTTTTCGAAAAACTGCCGGAATTCCTTGTAGGTGGTGGAGCCGATGCAGCGGATCGAACCGGACGATAAGGCAGGCTTCAGGAGATTGGACGCATCCATTGCACCGCCGGACGTTGCGCCTGCGCCGATGACCGTGTGAATTTCGTCGATAAAGAGAACCGCGCCGGGATAATCCTCCAGTTCCTTCACAACCTGCTTCAGGCGTTCCTCGAAATCGCCACGATAGCGTGTCCCGGCCAGAAGCGTGCCCATATCGAGGGCGAAAATCGTCGCGTCCGCCAGAACATCCGGCACATCGCCCTCGACGATGCGCTTGGCGAGCCCCTCGGCAATCGCCGTCTTGCCGACGCCGGGATCGCCCACGTAAAGCGGGTTGTTCTTGGAGCGGCGGCACAGGACCTGGATCGTGCGGTTGATCTCGGGCGCGCGCCCGATCAGAGGATCAATACGGCCTGCCCGCGCCTTCTCATTGAGGTTGACGCAATAGGCGGTGAGCGCATCCTGCGCCTGTTTCTTCTTGCCGCCCTCTTCCGCCTCCGCACCCGGTGCGCCGGCGTCGTCGTCTTCTGCACCGCGGGGCGTTCTTGCCTCCGACCCGCCGGGCCGCTTGGCGATGCCATGACTGATATAGTTGACCGCGTCATAGCGGGTCATCTGCTGTTCCTGCAGGAAATAGGCCGCATGACTTTCGCGCTCGGCGAAAATCGCCACGAGCACGTTCGCCCCGGACACCTCTTCGCGCCCGGACGACTGCACATGGATGACAGCGCGCTGGATGACGCGCTGGAAGCCTGCGGTCGGCTTGGAATCCTCGTCATAGCCCGTGACGAGGTTATCGAGCTCGCCGTCGATATATTTGACCACCGTATCCTTGAGCGCATCGAGATCGACATTGCAGGCCCGCATGACGGCTGCAGCGTCCGAATCGTCGATCAGCGCCAGGAGCAGGTGCTCGAGCGTCGCATATTCATGGTGGCGCTCATTGGCGAAGGTGAGCGCCTGATGCAGTGCCCGCTCCAAGCCTTGGGAAAAAGCCGGCATTCAGTACCTCATTTCTTTTCCATCACGCATTGAAGTGGATGCTGGTGCTGTCGGGAGAAATCCATCACCTGCGTTACCTTGGTTTCAGCCACTTCGAACGTGAACACGCCACATTCACCAACACCGTGATTGTGTACGTGCAGCATAATTCTGGTCGCGGCCTCGCGATCCTTCCTGAAGAAGCGCTCAAGCACGTGAATGACGAACTCCATGGGCGTGTAATCGTCATTCAGCAACAATACACGATAGAGACTCGGCTTCTTCGTCTTGGTTTTCGTACGCGTGATGACCGCAGTCCCGCGGTCGGAACTGTTACCGTCATCCTCGCCATCCTGCATTCGCCAGGCGTCGTGCTGCATGGCTTCACCGATATTCAAAAATTCCATTCCCTGTGCCGAGCCCTTACGTGGGACATGTAGGTACCCTTCCGACAATTTTAAGCCCTTATGCGTTCCTGACAATATGGGTGAAAGCCTTTTGCGTTCAAAACTACGCCATCGTGACAGTTGATCCGCCTTCGCCACCCTTTGACCGGAAAGATCGTTCGATTTCGAGTCAATGTTAAGAAATTCCGTCAACGAATGGCTCACCATAAACGGATTGGTAACGCCGACACCGATAGGGTGATGGGAAATGGGCCTGCGAGTGGGGATGCCTCGCGGCCTGAAACCAGATGCAAATGGGTGTAATCGTGCGTCAGGCGTTGTTGGGTAGAGCGAATCTTGTGCGGCTCTCAGGCAGGATTCTAACGGCACTTTTCGTTTCAGGTATCGTCATGCTGGGCGCGGCGGAGCAGGCTTCCGCAAACGCCAAATATGCAGGCATCGTCATGGACGCAAAGACCGGCAAGGTGCTTTACGAATCGAATGCCGATGCGCCGCGCTATCCCGCCTCGCTCACCAAGATGATGACGGCCTATCTGATCTTCGAGGCGCTTGCGAGCGGGCGCATCTCCAAGGATACGCGCATTCCCGTGTCACGCAATGCGGCGGCCGAGCCCCCGACGAACATCGCGCTGCGCCCCGGCGACAGCCTGACTGTCGATCAGGCGGTCCGGGCACTGGTAACCCGCTCCGCAAACGACGCGGCGACGGCCGTTGCCGAGTTTCTCGGCGGTTCGGAAGCCAAGTTTGCATCCATGATGACGGCGAAAGCACGTCAGCTCGGCATGTCCCGCACCACGTTCAAGAACGCGCATGGCCTTCCCAACAGCCAGCAAAAGACAACCGCGCGCGACATGGCCAAACTCAGCATCGCCCTGCGCGAGCACTATCCGCAGTATTACAGCTACTTTCAGACCACCTCCTTCACCTACAAGAAGCGCCGCTACGGCAACCACAATCGCCTTCTCGGGCGCGTCAACGGAGTCGACGGCATCAAGACCGGCTATACCCGCGCTTCCGGTTTCAATCTTGCCAGCTCCGTGCAGGCAAATGGCCGCAGCATCGTCGCCGTGGTTCTGGGTGGCCGCACGTCGCGCAGCCGCGACGCGCATATGGCCGATCTGATCAAGCGCTACCTGAACCAGGGTTCCACCGGGCGTGACCGCATGCTGATCGCCAAGGCGCCTGGCGGCGCCCGGACGGCCCTTGCAGCAATGATCCCCGGCAAGCAGGTGCCTCTGCCGACCGAGCGGCCGGAAGCTGAAACGCTGACAGCCTACGCGCCGGAGGCCCCAGTCAAGGCCGCCGCCATGAACACTGCCGTGCCGCGCCCGCGTGCGAAGGTTGCGGCGGTCGACCCGATGCCCACGGCTTCCACCGCGCCAGAGCCGCAGGGGGCAGCGTCCCCGGGCGGCTGGGTGATCCAGGTCGCATCGATGCCGAGTGAGGATGAAGCCCTCATGTTCCTCGCCGAAACCGAGAAGAAGGCCGGCCAGGTCCTCGCGCGGGCCGTGCCGATCACCGAAACGTTCGAAAAGGGTGGCATCACCTATCACCGCGCACGTTTCGTCGGGTTCGACAGCAAGTCCGACGCCTGGGGTGCCTGTGCGTCGCTCAAGAAGAAAAGCATCTCCTGCTACGCCGTGCAGCAGTAAGACCGGAGTTGAAGATGAGTCAGGATAGCGTCGCGCGTAGCGGAAATTCAGTGATGAGTGGACAGCAGAACGTCGCGCGCCTCGTTGATACGGGCGGCAAGAGACGAGGTTCCTCCCATGTCGGGATGCAGGCGCTGCATCAGGCGGCGGTGAGCCTCTCTGATCTGCGCAACGGTCGCACCTCGTTCAAGACCAAGGACCTCATAGGCCTCCTCCTCGGTCATGGGGCCCGTGCCCGGCGCAACTCCCTCCCCCCGGTCGCCATCCGACTGCGCGCTGTCGCGCCAGGCGGGGAATTCGCTGTCAAGATAGGTTTCGAGAAGCCGTAGGCTCTCCTCGTCGCGTTCGAGTTCGGCGTAGAGCGAAAGCAGTTCTTCCTGCGTCATGTCCGCGAGCCGGCGCCCTTCGTGCCGGCCGGCCAGAACCACACCGGACAATTTTCCGCTATCGTGATCGAGTTCCATCTCGATGGCAGCGGACCGCACGGTTGAGCGCTGGCCAGGCGTTTTGGTCCGCCCCATTCTCAGCCGCGCCGAACCGAACCAGGCGGCGGCTGCCGAAAGCAGCATTCCGCCGATCCCCGCCCTGCCGGCAAAGAGCATCACCACACCGACGAGCGCCAGCACTGCCGGGCCGACTATTCGCAGTGTATCGGCCACCCGCTTCGGGCTCGCATTGACGAATGCAAGACCGCCGAGAACCAGAAGCAGCAGAAGCCCAAAGAGAAAGAAGGGAAAGGTCATCGGTCTTTTCCGCCGCGCAGATGCTCCAGCATCCTGCGATCCTCCGGCCGGTTGCGATCGCTGAGTGCCTTCAGCCCGCCCGTCGCGTAGACGGCGACAGCGGACAGGAGCCTGCCGAGTTCCGCTGCCGAACGTGAATCGAACCGAAACCACGCCCCCTTCGACAGTCGGGCGATTTCACGGAAGGCACGCTCTGCGACGGGATCGTGCCCCTCCTGAAAGACGAAGACCGGAACGCCGCTCAGGCCAAGCCGCCCGGCCCTGTCGGAAAGCTCGTCCACGCTCTCCTCCATGGCATCGCCGATATAAACAAGCGCGTTGATCTTTTCGCGCGCTGTTTCCTTCAGCGCATGGGCAAGAACTTTGCCGATCTGCGTATGGCCGCCGCGACAGTCGATCTTCGTCATCAGCGTTTTCAACGCATCGGTATCGCGCACGAAACGCGAGGCGCGGCTTTCGCCAAAACCGCGGAAGTAGACGAGCTGGACATTGAGTGAACCGGCCTTGCCGACTGCGTCGAACATTTCCGCCTGAAGCTTGCAGGCGAGATCCCATGTCGGCTGACGGCTCATCGTCGCGTCGAGCGCCAGAATCAGGCGGCCTGTGCCCGTTCCGTGTACCGGCGCAACGGCACGGGCATGCCGAACGAAAGCGTCGATCGCGCCCGAACTGGACTTGGGCCCGGCGAGATCGGCTTTGGCGCGGTGTGGTGCAGGCGTTTTCTTGTCGCTCATGGTGAGAAAGATGGGCGTGTTCGGACCGGTTGCAAGGCTGACGACAAGCCTGCGCCAGAACGGTCGTTACAGCAAGCCGAGTTCAGAGAGCTCGCGGCGCAGTTCCTGAGGCATCGCGGCATCGTCTCCCGCACTGCCGATATCGCCCGGTGCATCCTTCGCATCCAGATAGCGCCATCCCTGAAAGGCCCGGCGTGGCTGAAACTGCGTACGCACCAGTCTGGGCTCCAGAACGAGATGGCAACGGGACACCCCCTCCGCATCGCGAAACGGGCGTATGTCGACAAGCCGTTGCCGGCATTGAATCGATCCCTTGATCACCCAGTAGAGGGAGCCGCCTTCCGTCAGTTCATCGACGCGTTTGGGCACCATGCGGGTCGTGTGGAAGTGTTCAGCCGGCTCGCCACGCGCCCTTTTTTCGCGAACGCGCAGCGCGATCCAGTCCTCCAGTTGCTCGACGCTTTCACAGCCGACGCACAATTTTATGAGATTCAGTGCCATGTCCTGAATGTCGGGTGGCGGGCAGTGAAGGTCAAGCGCGGCCCGTGCGCTCTCCACAGTGTCTGAACGCGCTCAGCACTCGACGACATTGACCGCGAGGCCGCCAAGGCTTGTTTCCTTGTAGCGTTCGTTCATGTCCATTCCGGTCTGCCGCATGGTCTCCACCGCAGCGTCCAGAGAGACGAAATGCTTGCCGTCGCCCTTGACGGCCAGTGAAGCCGCCGTGACGGCTTTGACAGAGCCCAGCGCGTTGCGTTCGATACAGGGAACCTGCACCAGCCCGGCAACCGGGTCGCACGTCATGCCCAGGTGATGTTCAAGCGCGATCTCGGCGGCATTTTCGACCTGCTCCGGCGTGCCGCCCAAAACGGCGGCAAGGCCTGCGGCAGCCATGGCGGAGGCCGACCCGACCTCGCCCTGGCAGCCCACCTCCGCCCCGGAGATGGAGGCGTTGTGCTTGACGATGCCGCCAATGGCCGCCGCCGTCAGCAGGAAATCGCGGATGCCGTTGGTGTCCGCATCCACGTGAAACTTCTGCCAGTAGCGCATGACGGCCGGCACCACACCTGCCGCGCCATTGGTCGGTGCGGTCACCACACGTCCGCCGCTGGCGTTTTCCTCGTTCACGGCCATCGCAAAAACGGAAAGCCAGTCGTTTGCAGCCAATGGGTTGGGACGGTTCTGACGCCAGTCCTCGTCCAGCTTTTCGTGCAGATGACGTGCGCGACGACGCACATTGAGGCCGCCTGGCATGACACCGTCCTGCGAGAGGCCGCGTTCGATACACGCGTCCATCGCCTGCCAGATGCGGTCCAGCCCGGCATCGAGTTCGGCCCGCGTCATGTGCTTTTCTTCGTTCGCCCGTTTCATCTCGGCAATGGAGAGCCCGCTCTCGGCCGCCATGGCGAGCATTTCGCGGGCGCTGGCGAAGGGAAACGGTACATCGTCCCTGGCGGGCTTTGCGGATTCGCTCTTGAGTGTCTGAAGCTCTTCCTCGGAAACCACGAAACCGCCGCCGATGGAGTAATAGATCCGCCGAAGGAGAAGCCTGTCGTCCACATCATGGGCGTTGAATGCCATGCCATTGGCATGCCCCGGCAGAGCCTGCTTTTTGTCCAGCACAAGATCGGTTTCCGGGTCGAAGTGGTAAGGCGGATGCCCTGCCGGCCGCACCATCTTTTCGGCGGCGATGGTGGCGAGCTGCCCGTCCATCCGGTCGGGATCAACGGTCAGCGGATTGTAGCCTGCAAGCCCGAGTATGACCGCCCGGTCCGTGCCGTGCCCGACACCGGTAAAGGCGAGAGAGCCATGCAGGCTCACCGAGAGCCGGTGCACGGCGCTTCCCGCCGGGCGCGGCCAGTCATCGCCCGCGATCTCAGCCAGAAAACGCTCCGCCGCCGTCATCGGCCCCATCGTGTGCGAACTGGACGGTCCGATGCCGATCTTGAACAGGTCGAAAACGGAAAGGAACATGGGTGAAGGCTCCAGAATGTAACCACAAGAAAGTTTCCAGTGGTCTGCGGCCATTGGCGGGTTGCGGCGCGGCATGCTCTGGCGTGACCGCGACATGCGAAGATGTAGGCGATTTCCCCGAACAAGCAAAGGGCGCAGCGGTTGCGCTGCGCCCTTCAACTTCAAAGAACCGATTTTGTGCGGTTTTGCTGGTAGTTCAGCCTGCCGTTGCTACGACCGCTGCCGTTTCGGCGCCAATCAAGAGCCATGCCAGAAAGATTATTCCCGCAAGCCCGATCACTGCTTTGGCGGTCACGCCCCAGCAGGATCTCTCAACGCTATCGTCCATGCATATCCCGTTTTGTTATCCGATCTCCGAACGGGATGATCCCGATCGCCGATCCGTGACGGCGGGAGATACTCCTCCGCGCAGGCTTCCGCAAGTCCAAAAACGGCAAAATGACGGCTGTGAAACAGTTAAAAAGCCTTAGAAAATCAGGCTTTCATAGTGCAATCAATCACTTGCAGGCGTAAAGGAATTTTCAAGAGATGTGGCGAAATACGGACAATTTTGCTGCATTGCACCATCATACCGCGAAGAAGACACCACGACTCAGTCCAAGGATGCCTCCGGAGCGGGCAAAAATGCATCTGTCCTGCCCGCGATGCGATAGGCGGCAAGGCCGATCCACTCGCGTATCCCGACCGTGACATTGCGCAGCGAATCGAGCGCGTTGTCTTCTGCGAAGCCCGGCTTCTCATTGCCGGCCGTCTTGTAATCGACCGGCCATGGCATCACAGGGAAACCGGCCTTGCGGAACACCCCGACGGCGCGCGGCATGTGGAAGGCGGAGGTGACGAGCAGCCATGTCTCACCTGCCGCCGGCTGCACCATCTCTCTGGAAAAGGCAGCGTTCTCATAGGTATCGCGCGAGCGATTTTCGAGGATGAGGCGGTCTGGGTCGACGCCCAGTGCGGTCAAAAGGCGCGGTGCGGTGTCCGCATCGCCCTCACCGTTCAGGAATACAGCGCCCTGCCCGCCGGAAATGAGAATTTTTGCCTGTGGGAAGCGGCGCGCAAGGATCGCGGCCTCCACGAAACGGTCGCCGCTGGCGTTAAGCTCGTGGCCGCCGCGCGCACTGTTGATGGAGCCTTCCAGCCCGCCACCCAGAACGACGATGCCGTGAACCCTCTCCGGGACGGGGTCGGGCTTCTGAAAACGGTCTTCGAGCGGTCCGAGAAGAAGCGCGCCAAGCGTCGTCCAGGCGGACAGAAAGAGAACCAGAAAAGAGAGACCGCCTGCCATCATGGACAGGCGGCGCCAGCCGAAAAAAGCGGTGACCAACGACACCGCAATCAGGATTGCGGCAAGGCCGAGTGGCTGCAGGAACAGCCAGCCAATCGCAGAGATAAAATGGAACATGACGCGGCCTTTCTATCAGGAAGCGAGCCGCGCCATGGGCATTACCACCACCTGTTCGGTGCGAAACGGCCTGCGGCCTGTTCGATCACGTGTGCTGTGCGGAACAGCGTTTCTTCTTCAAACGGCTTGCCTATGAGCTGCAGGCCGAGTGGCAGCCCCTTTGCGTCAAGTCCGGCCGGCACCGCGATGCCCGGAAGGCCCGCCATGTTCACCGTCACGGTGAAAATGTCGTTCAGATACATCTTCACCGGATCGGACGCCATCTCCTGATCAGCAACGCCGAAGGCAGCCGACGGCGTGGCCGGCGTCAGGATCGCATCCACGCCCTGATCGAAAACCTGTTCGAAGTCGCGCTTGATGAGTGTGCGTACCTTCTGCGCTTTCAGGTAGTAGGCGTCGTAGTAGCCGGCCGACAGCACATAGGTGCCAATCATGATGCGGCGCTTGACCTCACGGCCGAAACCGGCGGCGCGGGTCTGCTCATACATGTCGGCAATGTCCTTGCCGGGCACGCGCAGGCCATACCGCACGCCGTCATAGCGCGCGAGATTGGAAGAGGCTTCTGCCGGTGCCACGATGTAATAGGCCGGCAGCGCGTATTTCGTGTGCGGCAGCGAGATGTCGACGATCTCCGCGCCCGCATCGCGCATCCAGTCGATGCCCTGTTGCCACAGTGCCTCGATTTCCTCCGGCATGCCGTCGAGACGGTATTCGCGCGGAATGCCGATCTTCATGCCCTTGACCGACTGGCCGAGGGCGGCTTCGTAATCCGGCACTGGAAGATCGACGGAGGTCGTGTCCCTGTCGTCGACGGACGCCATGGATTTCAGAAGGATTGCCGCGTCACGCACGTCGCGCGCAATCGGCCCTGCCTGATCGAGCGAGGAGGCGAAGGCCACCGTGCCCCAGCGCGAACAGCGGCCATAGGTCGGCTTGATGCCGACCGTGCCGGTGAAGGCGGCGGGCTGGCGGATCGAGCCGCCGGTGTCCGTTGCGGTCGCCCCCGCGCACAGGAATGCCGCTACGGCTGCCGCCGAACCGCCCGAAGAGCCGCCGGGAACGAGGTCGGCATTGGAGCCTTCGGCGCGCCATGGGTTGATGACCGGACCATAGTATGACGTCTCGTTGGACGAGCCCATGGCGAACTCGTCCATATTGAGCTTGCCGAGCATCACCGCGCCATCAGCCCACAGATTGGCCGTGACGGTGGATTCGTATTTCGGCCTGAAACCATCGAGAATGTGGCTGGCCGCCTGGGTGTGGACGTCTTGCGTGGCAAAAAGATCCTTGATGCCGAGCGGAATGCCTTCCAGCGCGCCCGCCTCGCCCCTGGCGATCTTGTCGTCACTCGCCTTTGCCATCGCCCGCGCCTTGTCGTGCGTGACGGCGACATAGGCGTTCAGCTTTTCGTTGGCCGTGTCGATGGCCGAAAGATAGGCCTCGGTCAGTTCGGTGGCGGTGAAAGCTTTGGCGGCGAGCTTTTCGCGCGCTTCGGCGATTGTGAGTTTGGTGAGCTCTGTCATGGAAGATCCGTGAAAATCCGGAGGCCCTTCAGGGCAAATGGGTTTGGAAGCGGGGCGCTCTTATTCGACCACTTTGGGAACGACGAAGAAATTGTCTTCCGAAGCAGGCGCATTGGCGACGATATCGTCAGCCTTGCTGCCGTCGGTCACGCCGTCCTGGCGCTTCTTCATCGCCATCGGGATGACGGAGGTCATCGGCTCGACACCTTCAACATTCACTTCGTTCAGTTGCTCGACGAAACCGAGAATGGCGTTCAGTTCGCCGGTCATGCGCTCTGCATCGGCCTCATCAACGGCAATGCGGGAAAGGCGCGCAACGCGCTTCACGGTATCGATGTCCACGGACATGGTTTTCTCCAGGCGCTTATTGGCTGCGCCACGGCTATAATCGGCGCGCGGGCGGCGTGCAACCGCCAACGCGCTCCGGCGCACCGGAATTGCTATAGCGAAATCGTCTCGCCGACCTTCAGCGCCGGCACGTTCACACCCGAACCTTCCATCCCCTCGATGAATTTCTGCGCGGTCTGATCGATGATCGGGAACGTGCCGAAATGGCAAGGCAGCGCCGTCTCGAACTTGAAATAGCGTCGGCAGGCAAGAGCCGCCACCGCGCCGCCCATGGTGAAGCGGTCGCCAACCGGCACGAGGCCGATATCGGGCTGATGCAATTCCTGAATCAGCGCCATGTCGCCGAAAATGTCGGTGTCGCCCATGTGATAGAGCGTCTTGTCACCGGGGAAATGCAGGACAAGACCGGCGGGATTGCCCAGATAGGTGTTCGCACCGCCCTCGCCCGCAGACGACGAGGAATGCAGCGCGTTGACGAAGGTGGTGGTGAAGCCGCCGCAATCGACGGTGCCGCCGTGATTGCCGGGGTTGATGCGGTTCTGGTCCACGCCCTTGCCGACAAGGAACATGCAGATTTCGAAATTGGCGACCAGCATGGCGCCGGTGTTCTTCAGAATATCGACCGCATCGCCGATGTGATCGTCATGGCCGTGGGTGAGCAACACATGTGTCACGCCTTCAGCCGGCTCCTCCCACCCATTGTTCCAGGAAGGGTTCCCGCTCAGAAAGGGATCGATCAGGATGTGCGCATCGCCCGCATCCACGCGAAATGCTGAATGCCCGTACCAGGTCAGCTCCATGGAATTGTCCTCCTTGTCGGTTGTCGCGCCGCGCCGTCAGTGGCGACTATCGCGCAATGGCGGCTTTTCGTGTAACCGCCGCAGCGCTAGGGTCAGGACCTATTAGTATGGTCGCAATGGTCGGCCTGATTTGTGCGGATACGCGAAGCAGGACCGCGGGAAGACTTCACGTCTTTCAAGGTCTTGCGACAAAGTAGGCCGTGCAAATCAGGCCGATCCGAAGGACGCTCGATAGACCGGCGATCTGCCGCGTCAAACCCCTTGACCGGGGGGAAGACCCCGCTCTGCGGGCTTCTCCTTGCATTTCTTGGTCTATCGAACGCCATTGTGATCATATTAATAGGTCCTGCCCCTAGAACGATCCCACAGTCGTAATCGGAGAACACAGTTTTGTCAGTGGTCGACCTGCAGGAACTCCCCGCTTTTCTCGATGCAGGCCAGACGCTGGCCGGGCTCGATCTTGGCACCAAGACCATCGGGCTGTCCGTGTCCGATCGCGGGCTGTCTCTGGCAACCCCCCGTCAGGTGATCATGCGCAAGAAGTTCACGCAGGATGCCGAAGCGCTGCTTGCCGCCTTCAAGCGCGACAATGTCGGCGGGGTCGTCATCGGCCTGCCGGTGAACATGGATGGCAGCGAAGGCCCGCGCGCGCAGTCCACGCGCGCCTTCATTCGCAATCTTGAGCGGCTGACAGACCTGCCGGTCGCCTTCTGGGATGAACGCATGTCGACGGTTGCCGCAGAGCGGGCGCTGCTTGAAATGGATGTATCGCGCCGGAAACGGGCGGAGCGGATCGATTCGGCCGCTGCCGCCTTCATCCTTCAGGGCGCGCTGGACAGGTTGCGCGCTTCGGGTGCTGCGTCGCGGGACCGATAAGCGGCGCGTTTCTCCCTGAACCAGCCCCAGAGAGCACGTCGGCGCCTGAAAGCGACGATGCCCAGAAGGATAAAGCTGTCGAGCACGCAGGCGCGCGCCACCATGCCGGGAATGATCGCGGGATCGATGCCCAGAATGTCGCCGTAGATCCGGAACAGAAGATCGTTCATCTCGCGGCTGAAAAAGCCGAGGCCGAAATTGATGTCATGATAGGACAGGCCGTACCAGCCCCAGAACAGACCAAGCGGGAGTGCCCAGAAGATCAACAGGTAGCGCATCACGGGTTCCCATGGTCGTTGGCGGGCGGTGCGAAGCGCAGGCGCTGTCTTCGCGCGACACGATCAGCCATTGTGTCGTGTGCGGCATCGATAATGCGCAACGTCGAGACACGGGATGCGGTCCGCATTGCCGGCACCGTTTCTTCGCTCTCCGCGCCAACTTCAACACGGCGCAGAACCAGATGTGTCGCGAGCACGGCCAGGAACTTCATCGTTATCGCGGCCGAGGGAGCGACTGTTGCCGCCTTCGCAGCGAGCCCCGCGTAGAGAACATCCACCAGAAGCATGACCAGCGCAGCGGCGCAGGCAAGCCCGGCGAGATTTGCGGTCTCGCGCCGGTCCCCCTCCTCAAGCAGCGACACGAGCAGCGTCCATGCAAAGAGGGCGGCGACGAGCGCGTTGCCGAGCACCACGCCCAGATGGCCGAAAAACTGCGCCGCCTGCCAGACGCTGTCCGCACCTGGTGCGCCAGCAGGCATCATGATGCCTTCGGCCAGCGCGGCCGACCAGGCGGCAAGGCCGAAATTGACGGTCCAATAGACCGACAGAAGGATTGCGAATGTGCGGTTCATGAGTCTCGCCTCTGGATGAGAAGCACACTGAACCGACGCAAATCGACCTGCAACGCTTACCAATCGTTAAGGTTAACTTTCACAGGCGGCGCGCACCCGTCCCGCGCTTTACAGTTTCAATATCGACCATTAGCTAGGGTCAGGACCCATTAATATGGCCGCAATGGCGTTCGATAGACCAAGAGATGCGAGGAAACGCCCGCAGAGCGGGGCCTTTCCCCGGTCAAGGGGTTTGCCGCGGCAGGTCGCTGGTCTATCGAGCGTCCTTCGGATCGGCCTGACTTGCACGGCCTACTTTGTCGCAAGGCCTTGAAAGACATGAAGTCTTCCTGCGACCTTGCTTCGCGTATCCGCACAAATCTGGCCGACCATTGCGGCCATATTAATGGGTCCTGACCCTAGAAGAACCCTCCTGCCGCCGGATTCCCCATGTTCGCTATTTTCGAAAGCATCCTTCCGATCTTCCTGCTCATCATTGCGGGCAATGTGTTGCGGCGGACGCCGCTCATCCGGGATGAGACGTGGCCGGGGCTCGAGCAGCTTTGCTACTGGTTCCTCTACCCGGCGCTGCTTTTCATCACGATTGCCAACGCCGATTTCTCAAAACTCCGGCTCGATGCCCTGCTCGGCGCGCTTTCGGTCTCGGTCTTTGCGATGATCTTGCTGGTCCTGGCGCTGTGGCCGGTGCTCAGGGCGAGCCGGTTGATCCGGCACAGTCAGTATTCCTCGCTGTTCCAGACGGCCATACGCTGGAACGGGTTTATGGCACTGGCTGTGGCGCAGAAACTCTTTCCGCCTGAGGGTGCCGCCGTGGTCGCGCTGGTGATGGCGACGATCATCATTCCCATCAACATCGCTTCTGTGTTCGTTGTGACGCGCTTCGCCGACAGCAGCGCATCCTGGTCGAAAGTGCTTCTGGACGTTGCGCGCAATCCGATGGTGCTGGCGGCGGCGGCGGCCGTCGTGCTGCGCTTCATGCCGTTCGGTCTCTATCCGCCGCTGAACCAGACGCTGGACCTGGTCGGACGCGCCGCGCTCGGCATGGGGCTTTTGACCATCGGTGCGAGCCTGCGCCCGGGCGATTTCCTCGCCGCACGGGCGGCACTTTGGACATCCGCTTTTTTAAAGCTGGTTTTCTTTCCGGTGTTGATGATCTCGATCGCGCTTGCCTTTGGCGTTTCGGGCCCGGCGCTCGATTATCTGGCACTTTGCGCTGCGGTCCCGACCGCAATGAACGGTTATCTTCTCGCACGACAGCTTGGTGGCGATGCACCGCTCTATGCGAGCATCACCACACTGCAGACGGCACTCGCCTTCTTCACGATACCGCTGGTTCTGACAGTCGTGGCTCAGCTCGCCTCGGGGTAAAGCACATCGAGGATGGAAGCCGCGTCATGGCGCGCATCCAGCATGCCATAGGTGCTGCGCCACTGGCCGGCCAGACGCGTCTCGATGAAGGCATCGGCAACACGGCCGGCGCCCATGCGCTTGAGTTCGGCCGCTGCAGCGGCGAGCGCGAGCTGCTCGGTCAGGATGCGCGCCGAGCCCTCGTCCGTCTGACACACGCGGGCTGCGGCGGCCAGAACCTCGAGCGTCGCTCCACCCTTTTCGCCAAGATCCCCGCCGATCATGCCCAGCACCTCGTCAAAAAGCCCGGCGTTGCGTTCGAGGACCCGCAGAACGTCGAGCCCCATCACATTGCCGGAGCCTTCCCAGATCGCGTTGACCGGGGCTTCACGGTAGTGACGGGCGAGCGGGGCCTCCTCGACATAGCCATTGCCGCCCAGGCACTCCATCGCCTCATAGGTGACGGCGGGCGCCAGCTTGCAGACCCAGTATTTGACGACCGGCGTCATGACGCGGGCGAAAGCCGCATCGCCGCGGCTGTCGGCCGCCTCGTCGAAGGAGCGTGCGAGCCGCATAGAAAGCGCCGTTGCGGCGGCGACGTCCAGGGCCATGTCGGCAAGCACTCGCATCATCAGCGGCTGCTCGATGAGCCGCGCGCCGAAAGCCTTACGGTGGCGCGTGTGATGCACGGCTTCCGCCAGTGCGGCACGCATCATGCCCGCTGAGCCCAGTGCACAGTCGAGCCGCGTCAGCGTCACCATGTCCATGATGGTGCGGATCCCACCACCCGGCTCGCCAACCAGTTCGCCCATCGTTCCGTGGAATTCCACTTCCGAGGACGCATTCGAGCGATTGCCGAGCTTGTCTTTCAGGCGCTGGAGATGGAGGCCGTTTCCGGTGCCATCTTCAAGCACGCGCGGAACGAGGAAACAGGACAACCCCTTGTCGGCCTGCGCCAGAACGAGAAAGGCGTCCGACATCGGCGCCGACAGGAACCATTTGTGCCCGGTCAGGCGATAAATCTTACCTTCAAGGCGTTCGGCGCGGGTCGTGTTTGCGCGCACATCGGTTCCACCCTGTTTCTCGGTCATCCCCATGCCGATGGTGATGCCGCTTTTCTGAGCGACGGGCTTGTTCGAATGATCGTATTTGCGGACGGCCACACGCGGCGCCCAGCGGCGAAACAGCGTGTTGTCCGCCATTAGCGCCGCCAGCGAGGCATTCGTCATGGTCAGCGGGCACAGATGCCCGCATTCAAGCTGCGCAGTCAGATAAAAGCGCGCGGCGCGTATCTGGTGGCGATGGCCCGCCTCCGCTTCTGTCTTCTCCCAGATGGAGGAATGAAGCCCATTGGCGGCCGAACGGCGCATCAGTGCGTGATAGGCGGGGTGATACTCAACCAGATCGAGCCGGTTGCCGTATCGGTCATGGGTTCTGAGCTGGGGCGTCTCGGCATTGGCCAGCCGGGCCAGATCGAGCGCCTCCTGATTGCGCACGAAACGCCCGAGCGTATCGAGCTCTTTGCGCACGGGCTCGGAAAACCGCTCCGCCGCCTGCATCAGCAAAGGATCGCTGCGCCAGGCATTGGTCCCGGCGATCGGAGGCGACTGGTTGGTTACTTCGTGCGTCACGGCTTCACTCTATCACAACAAAAATGCGGCGCGTCGGGAATCAAGGCGCGCTCGACGCTTCATAGTGGCAAGCACACCTTGCCAATCGATGAAAGCGCGATGAACCACAAAAACACAAAACCTGTTATTTGTGCCCCGTTGATGTGCTTCGCACGCGATGCGCGCTTGCAGCCCACCAGACTGCGGCCTATAGCAGGCTCTTGAGATGACAAACGCCTCTTTCCCACTTTACCCGCACCGCCATCTGCTTGGCATCAAGGGGCTGTCGCCCCTCGACATCGAAACCCTTCTCGACCGGGCTGACGCCGCCGTAGCCATTTCACGGCAGCAGGAGAAGAAAACGGCCGCGCTGCGCGGCCGTACGCATATCAACCTTTTCTACGAAGCCTCGACACGCACCCAGTCTTCGTTCGAACTGGCCGGCAAGCGGCTGGGCGCGGATGTCATGAACATGTCAGTCGCAAGCTCCTCGACCAAGAAGGGCGAGACGCTGCTCGACACCGCGATCACGCTGAACGCCATGCGGCCCGACATTCTGGTGATCCGGCACGCGGCGGCCGGTGCTGCAGCCCTGCTCGCACAAAAGGTTTCGTGCTCGGTCGTCAATGCCGGCGATGGTGCCCATGAGCACCCGACGCAGGCGCTGCTTGATGCGCTGACGATCCGCCGCGCGAAAGGCCGAATCGGCGGGCTCACCGTGGCGATCTGCGGCGATGTGCTGCATTCGCGCGTGGCGCGCTCGAACATCGTTCTGCTGAATGCAATGGGCGCGCGGGTGCGGGTCGTTGCGCCCTCGACGCTTCTTCCCGCCGGCATCGAACAGATGGGCGTCGAGCCCTTTACGCGCATGGATGAAGGCCTCAAGGGGGCGGACATCGTGATGATGCTACGGCTCCAGCGTGAGCGGATGGCGGGATCGCTCATTCCCTCGGTGCGGGAGTATTTCCGCCATTTCGGCCTCGACGCAGAGAAACTGAAGGCTGCCAAGGACGACGTGCTGGTCATGCATCCCGGCCCCATGAATCGCGGCGTGGAAATCGCCTCCGAGATCGCCGACGGGCCGCAAAGCCTCATTCAGGAGCAGGTGGAGATGGGCGTGGCCGTGCGCATGGCCGTGATGGAAGCGCTGCTCGATCCGCGACGCAACGCCGAGGGAGGCCCGGCATGAGCGCGACCGTCTTTCAGAACGCCCGTATAGTCGACCCCTCGCGCGGCATGGACGAAAACGGTTCGGTCATCGTCGCCGACGGCAAGATCGTTGCCGCCGGCGCCGACGCGCACAATCAGGGCGCGCCCGAGAACGCCCGGACCGTCGACTGCCGGGGGCATGCCATCCTTCCCGGCCTGGTGGATTCGCGTGTGTTCATCGGTGAACCCGGCGCGGAACATCGCGAAACCATCGCCTCGGCGAGCCGGGCCGCTGCCGCAGGCGGCGTGACCTCGGTCATCATGATGCCCGATACGACGCCCGTGATCGACGATGTTGCGCTGGTTGAGTTCGTTAAACGCACCGCGCGTGAGACGGCGACAGTCAATGTTTTTCCCGCCGCCTCCGTGACCAGGGGCTTTGCCGGTAAGGAGCTCTCCGAATTCGGCCTGCTGCGTGAGGCGGGCGCGGTCATGCTGACCGAGGGGCGTTCGACCATCGCCAACGCGCTGGTGATGCGGCGCGCCCTCACCTATGCCCGCGATCTCGGCATCACCATTGCTCACGAGACGCAGGACCCGCATCTGGCGTCCTCGGGCGTGATGAATGAAGGGCTTTTCGCAAGCTGGCTCGGGCTTCCCGGCATTCCACGAGAGGCCGAAACCATACCGCTCAGCCGCGATCTCATGCTCGCCGGACTGACCGGCGGACGCTATCACGCGGCCAAGATTTCCACCGCCATGTCGGCGGCAGCCATTGCCCGCGCCAAAAATGATGGCGCGGATGTCAGTGCCGGCGTCTCGATCAACCACCTGACCTTGAACGAGAACGATATCGGCGATTATCGCACCTTCTTCCGGCTTTCGCCGCCCTTGCGCACCGAGGATGACCGGCTCGCCATGGTCGAAGCGCTCAAAACGGGGGCGATCGACATTATTGTCTCCTCGCACGATCCGCAGGACGTGGATACGAAGCGCCTTCCCTTTGCCGAAGCCGAGGCCGGTGCCATCGGGCTTGAGACGCTTCTGGCGGCGGCCCTACGCCTTTATCACAATGGCGACCTGCCGCTCATGCGTCTTGTCGAGTGCCTGTCAACCGCGCCGGCGCGTCTGTTCGGCCTGCCCGGCGGAACGCTGAAACCCGGAGCAGGCGCAGATCTGGTTTTGGTGGACCTCGACGCGCCGTGGATCGTGCGCGAGACGGATATTCGCTCACTTTCAAAGAACACGTGTTTCGAAGGTGCGCGAATGCAGGGCCGGGTCTTGCAAACAATGGTTGCAGGCCGCACAGTGTTCACGGCCTGAGTGAACGCAGTTTCAGGGGAGAGAGCCCGATGCCGGATCCCATCAGTTGGCAGCTAGCACTGCCCTATCTCGTGGCCGCGCTCCTTTTCGGCTATCTGCTCGGCTCCATTCCGTTTGGCCTTATCGTGACGCGGCTTGCCGGCCTTGGCGATGTCCGCAAGATCGGCTCGGGCAATATCGGCGCAACCAACGTGCTGCGCACAGGCAACAAGAAGCTCGCGGCCCTCACGCTCCTTGGCGATGCGCTGAAGGGCACGGTCGCCGTTCTGCTGGCCGGCCTTTACGGGCCCGATCAGGCTGTCGCGGCGGGGCTTGGCGCGTTTCTCGGCCATCTCTTTCCGGTCTGGCTCGGATTTCGCGGCGGCAAGGGCGTCGCCACCTATCTCGGCGTCCTGATCGCCATCGCCTGGCCGGGGGCTCTCATCTTTGCCGGAATCTGGCTCGCGGTGGCCTTCATCACCCGGTATTCGTCGCTTTCCGCCCTCGTGGCCGCCATCGCCGTTCCGGTCGGCCTCTATCTTCTGGACTATGTCCAGGCGGCGGAACTTTTCATCCTCATGAGCGTGATCGTGTTTATCAAACACCGTACCAACATCTCCCGACTGATGGCGGGCACCGAAACCCGTATCGGGGGCAAGGGGTGAACGCGCCCGGCGAAGGCGCGCGGCTTAGCGACCGACAGCGCCTCGCCTGGCTTCAACTGCTGCGCAGCGAGAATGTCGGCCCGGTGACATTCCGCCAGCTCGTCAATCACTATGGCTCTGCCGAAACGGCTCTGGAGATGCTGCCCGAGCTCGCGCAGCGTGGCGGGGCAAAAAGACAGATCGTCATCGCCTCACGGGCGGATGCAGAGCGCGAGATGGAGGAAGCCCGGCGTCTGGGCGCCGCCTTCGTCGCCGTGGGCGAAGCTGATTATCCGCCGCTGATGCGGCGCATGGATCAGCCCCCGCCCCTTTTGGCAATGAAGGGCGATCTCTCCATCGTGCACAGACCGACGGTTGCACTGGTCGGCGCGCGAAACGCCTCCCTCACCGGCATGAAAATGGGCCGGCAACTGGCGGCCGCACTTGGAAGCGCCGGTTTTTCCGTTGCTTCCGGGCTGGCGCGGGGCATCGATGCCGCCGCTCATCAGGGCAGCCTCGACACCGGCACCATCGCCGCCCTTGCCGGCGGGCTGGACAAGCCCTACCCGCCCGAAAACTGCGCTCTTTTCGAGGAAATCGCAGAACGCGGGACCGTTCTCAGTGAAATGCCATTCGGGTGGTCGCCCCGGGCGCGCGATTTTCCGCGCCGCAACCGTCTCGTCGCGGGGATTGCCTTTGGCCTCGTTGTGGTGGAAGCCGCCAGGCGTTCCGGTTCCCTGATCAGTGCACGGCTGGCGGGAGAGATGGGGCGGCTTGTCTTTGCAGTGCCTGGATCGCCATTCGACCCCCGCACCGGCGGAACGAACGCTCTGCTCAAGGACGGAGCGATCCTCGTCACCGAAGCCGACGACGTGATCTCCCACATCGCGCCGCTGCTGGACAGGCCCATTTCGAGACCGGAAAGCCTGGAAGAGCCGCCGTCATTCTCGGCTGCTCCGCCACCCAGTGACAGCGACCGCGATCGCATCACTCAGGCGATGGGGCCGTCACCCGTACTGATAGACGACATTATCCGTCATACGGAACTGCATCCATCGCAGGTGCTGACCGTGCTGCTCGAACTCGATCTGGCTGGCCGGCTTGAACGGCATTCAGGAAGCGCGGTTTCGCTTCTTCCCCCGGACATCTAGGTCGAGCCCGTTCCCTTCGAAACGATATGGCTGGTCGCCGCGGATGATGTCACCCGCCTCCAGATATGCCATCTCGATCATGTAAGCGAGCATGTCACAGCGTTCTGCGAGCGCCATCGTCCGCAACTGACCGAGCATCGCCTGCATGTAGTCGAGTGCGTCTGTTCGACCCCCACTGCAATGTTCGCCCATTCGCCGACACTCCCTTCCAGAGCATCGGACCGAAAAGTGGAATCCGGTTTTCGGACTATTCCGATGCTCCACCAATAGTTTAGATCGTCCTTTGTGCGTCCGGATGGACGCACGGCGATCTAGTGCATCGGACCGAAAAGTGGAAACCGGTTTTCGGGCTGCTCCGATGCTCCATCCATAGTTTAGATCGTCCTTTGTGCGTCCGGATGGACGCACGGCGATCTTGCGCCAGGCACCCTTTCGTCCAGGCACCCCTTCGTGTTGTCCGATGCTTTTTGGTGCTGCTTTCGTGTGCTTTCGTGTTGCCCGCTACCTGCCGTCCCCGATCATTCTCCATTAAGGACCCAGATGGAGTATACACACCATTATAAACAAATAAACGGAAAATTTTACGATAAACAAACCCTGTCCACAGGCGCTTTACAGCGGACGAAATTCCCATTGGCCCTTGACCGAACGAGAAAGCACGGCCATTTGACGAGGCTGGATTCGTTCAAATTGCGAGGCGCCGCGACACGCCGGATGCCTGCGGGGAAATCTGAAAGCTTATGGATCTCGTTATCGTCGAGTCGCCGGCCAAGGCGAAAACCATCAACAAATATCTGGGCTCGAACTACAAGGTTCTGGCTTCGTTCGGGCATGTGCGGGACCTTCCGCCCAAGGATGGCTCCGTGCGTCCCGACGAGGATTTCGCCATGTCGTGGAGCGTGGACAGCCCGTCCTCCAAGCGGCTGAGCGACATTGCCAAGGCTGTGAAGGATGCCGACACGCTGATCCTTGCCACCGACCCCGACCGCGAGGGTGAGGCGATTTCCTGGCATGTGCTGGAAGTGCTGAAGCAGAAAAAGGTGCTGAAGGACAAGCCGGTCCAGCGTGTTGTTTTCAACGCCATCACCAAAAAGGCCGTACTCGATGCGCTCTCTCATCCGCGTGAGGTGGATGCGCCGCTGGTGGATGCCTATCTTGCGCGCCGTGCGCTCGACTATCTGGTCGGCTTCACGCTCTCGCCCGTCCTGTGGCGCAAACTGCCGGGAGCGCGCTCGGCCGGCCGTGTGCAGTCGGTGGCGCTGCGGCTTGTCTGCGATCGCGAGGCGGAGATCGAACGGTTTATCCGCGAGGATTACTGGCAGATTGCCGCCACGCTCGCCACGCCGCGCCAGGAAAGTTTTGAGGCGCGGCTGACGACAGTCGACGGAAAGAAGCTGCAGAAGCTCGACATCAAGAGCCAGGAGCAGGCCGACGACATCAAGGCGATGCTTGAGGGCGCCTCGTTCAGGGCGGTCTCCGTCGAGGCGAAGCCGACGCGGCGCAATCCCGCCCCGCCCTTCACCACCTCCACCCTGCAGCAGGCCGCCTCCTCGCGCCTCGGTTTCGGTGCGTCGCGCACCATGCAGGTGGCGCAGCGCCTTTATGAGGGCATCGACATTGGCGGCGAGACAGCCGGCCTCATTACTTATATGCGTACCGACGGCGTTCAGATGGCGCCCGAGGCGCTCGATCAGGCCCGCAAGGCGATCGGCGCGGAATTCGGCGAGCGCTATTTGCCCGAAAAACCGCGCTTTTATTCGGTAAAGGCCAAGAATGCGCAGGAAGCGCACGAGGCGATCCGCCCGACGGATTTCTCCCGCACGCCCGATCAGGTGCGCCGCTATCTCGATGCCGATCAGGCCCGTCTCTACGAAATGATCTGGAAACGCGCCATCGCTAGCCAGATGCAGCCGGCGGAGATCGAGCGCACCACGGTCGAGATCGCGGCCGAAAACGGTGCCCGCAATGCCGGCCTGCGTGCCGTTGGTTCGGTGATCCGGTTCGAGGGTTTCCTTGCCGCCTACGCGATCGACAAGGACGAAAACGCCGAGGACGAGGAAAGCCGCCGCCTGCCCGAAATTCACGAGGGCGAGACGCAGACGCGCGAGAAGATCGACGCCACCAAACACACGACCGAGCCGCCGCCGCGCTACTCGGAAGCCTCTCTCATCAAGAAGATGGAAGAGCTGGGCATCGGCCGCCCCTCCACCTATGCGGCGACGCTCAAGACGCTTGAGGATCGTGACTATGTGACGATTGAGAAGCGCAGGCTCATGCCGCAGGCCAAGGGCCGGCTCGTGACCGCATTCCTCGAAAACTTCTTCGAGCGCTATGTGGAATACGATTTCACGGCGGACCTTGAGGAAAAGCTCGACAAGATCTCCGACGGCCAGCTTTCCTGGAAGGAGGTTCTGCGTGACTTCTGGCAGGATTTCTCCGGCCATGTGGACGAGATCAAGGAACTGCGTGTCACTAATGTTCTCGATGCGCTGAACGAGGAACTTGCGCCGCTCGCATTCCCCGCCAAGGAAGATGGCAGCGATCCGCGCGCCTGTCCGCGCTGCGGCACCGGTCAGCTCTCCCTGAAACTCGGTCGTCACGGCGCGTTTGTCGGCTGCTCCAACTATCCCGAATGCGGGTTTACCCGCCAGTTCGGCGAGGCCGGCAATGGCGAAAATGGCGAAAACGGCCTCGACGGCGACAAGGTGCTCGGCAAGGACCCGCACACCGAAGAAGAGATCACGCTGCGCTCCGGCCGTTTCGGCCCCTATGTGCAGCGGGGTGAAGGCAAGGAAGCCAAGCGCGCCGGCCTACCGAAGGGCTGGGCGCGTGATTCCATCGACATCGAAAAGGCATTGGCGCTGCTCTCCCTCCCCCGCGATGTCGGCCAGCATCCCGAATCCGGAAAGATGATTTCGGCCGGTATCGGGCGCTATGGTCCCTTCCTTCTCCATGACGGCGCCTACGCCAATCTCGAGAGCGTCGAGGACGTGTTCTCCATCGGTCTCAACCGCGCTGTCACGGTGATTGCGGAAAAACAGGCCAAGGGCGGGCGCGGACGTTCCACGCCGACGGCCCTCAAGGAGCTTGGCGATCATCCGGACGAGGGCGGCAAGATCACCGTCCGCGACGGGCGCTATGGCCCCTATGTGAATCACGGCAAGATCAACGCCACCCTTCCCAAGGGGAAGGACCCAATGGATGTCACCCTTGAGGAAGCCTTGGAGCTGATTGCCGCCAAGGCGGCCAAGGGCGGCAAGAAGAAGCCGGCGGCGAAAAAGAAGGCTCCCGCGAAGAAGACGACAACGGCGAAAAAGACCACCGCGGCGAAGAAGAAAACCGCAGCCAAAAAAGAGGAATAACGCCTTGGCGCGCAGCATTTCCGGCAAGTCGAAAGCAAAGACCCGCACCCTCGGCAAAGCCGGACGCAACGCGAAATCTGCCACGGCGGCAGCCGGAGACGGTCTTCCCGATCGCGATGCGGTGCTGCGCTTCATCAAAGACAATCCCGACCGCACATCGAAGCGCGACATTGCCAAGGCTTTCGGCCTCAAGGGCGGCGACCGCATCTGGCTCAAGGACATTTTGCGCGATCTTCAGGACGAGGGGCTTCTGAAGAAGACGCGCAAGCGCCTTCTGCGCCCCGGCGCACTGCCGCATGTGGTCGTGCTCGACGTTTTCTCACGCGATGCCTCCGGCGCCCTGCTGGCCCGGCCTGCAGAGCGGGAGGATCAGGACGAGGGTGCAGGTCCCCTGCCCCTCGTGGAACTCCGCACCCAGAAAGGCGGCAAGGCTGCCGGCATCGGCGACCGCGTCCTGGCCCGTGTCTTCCCGACCGAAAGCAGCGAAGGCCCCGCCTATACGGGCCGCGTGATGAAGGTGTTCGAAAAACGCCGGCAGAGCCTTCTCGGTGTCATCCGCAAATCGAAGGATGGCGCCTTTCGCATCGAGCCCGTGGAGCGCACGCAGCGCGAACTCGTGGTTGACGGGAACGATCTGAACGACGCGCAGGATGGCGATCTGGTCGAGATCGAGCCCATGTCCGGCGGGCGCTATGGCCCGGCGCGCGGCAGGGTGACTTCGGTCATCGGTTCACTTTCCAGCGAAAAGGCGGTCTCCATGATCGCCATTCACGCGCATGAGATTCCGCATATCTTCCCCGACGGGGTGATCGCCGAGGCGGAAGCCGCGAAACCCGTCACGCTTTCAGGCCGCGAAGACTGGCGTGACATGCCGCTCATCACCATCGACCCGGCAGACGCCAAGGACCATGACGATGCCGTCATGGCCGAGCCCGACCCGGACGAAAAGAACCCCGGCGGCTTCATCGCCACCGTCGCCATTGCCGATGTCGCGCATTATGTGCGGCAGGGTTCCGCACTCGACCGGGAGGCCCTGAAACGCGGCAATTCCGTCTATTTTCCGGACCGTGTCGTTCCGATGCTGCCCGAGCGCATTTCCAACGATCTGTGCTCGCTGCGCGAAGGCGAGCCGCGTCCGGCCCTTGCCGTGCGCATGCGTTTTTCGGCGTCCGGCCAGAAGGTCGGTCACAGCTTTCATCGCGTCATCATGCGCTCGGCGGCAAAACTCTCCTACCAGCAGGCACAAAAGGCCATTGACGGCGAGCCGGACGACAGGACGGGCCCGCTTCTCGAGCCCATCCTGAAGCCGCTCTGGGATGCCTACGCGGTTCTGAAACGCGGGCGCGACAACCGCCAACCGCTTGAGCTCGACCTTCCGGAGCGCAAAATTCTCCTGAAGGGGGACGGCACTGTCGATCGCGTCGTCGTGCCCCCGCGCCTCGATGCGCACAAACTGATCGAAGAGTTCATGGTGCAGGCCAATGTGGCTGCGGCCGAAACGCTTGAGGCCAAACGCCAGGCGCTCGTCTACCGCGTCCACGATGCCCCGTCGCTTGCCAAGCAGGAGGCGCTGCGGGAGTTTCTGCGCACTTTCGAGATCTCGCTGGCGCGTGGCGCGCAGCTCAAGCCCGCCCAGTTCAACGCCATCCTCGCCCGCGTGCGCGACACCGAGCACGAACAGCTCGTCAATGAGGTGGTCTTGCGCTCGCAGAGCCAGGCCGTCTACGCGCCTGAAAATCTCGGGCATTTCGGCCTCAACCTGCGGCGCTATGCCCATTTCACCTCGCCGATTCGCCGCTATGCCGATCTGATCGTCCATCGCGCGCTCATTGCGGCCCTCGGGCTCGGCAAGGATGGCCTGACCCAGGAAGAGGAATCCCGGCTTGAAGAAATCGCAGCGCTGATTTCGGCCACCGAGCGGCGCGCCATGGCGGCGGAGCGCGATACGGTGGACCGGCTTGTTGCCGAGCATCTGTCGGGCCGCGTCGGCGAAGAATTCGATGCCCGCATCTCCGGCGTGGCCAAGGCGGGACTTTTTGTCCAGTTGCCGGATTATGGCGCAGATGGCTTCGTGCCTGTCTCTACGCTTGGAGACGAATACTATATCTATGACGAAGCCCGGCATGCCATGGTGGGCGAGCGCAGCGGGCGCGGCTTTCAGCTCGGTGACAGCGTGTCCGTCCGGCTGGTCGAGATCGCGCCGCTGGCCGGCGCCATGCGCTTTGAAATGCTGAGCAAGCCCGAGAAGCTGCCGGGATCGATGAAATCGCTCCACAAGGCAAAGGGTCGCTCCGGGCGCGCTTCGGGCAAAAGCCGCCGCGCCTCGCAGGGCAGGAGACGATGATGGAAGAGAGAATCTACGGCGGCGCAGCAGCGCCAAAGAAGCCCGAACGTCCCCTAATGGAAGCCATGAAACGCGGCTTTATGGGGCGTTGCCCCAGTTGCGGCGAGGGAAAACTCTTTCGCGCCTATCTGAAAACCGCCGATCAATGTCCTGAATGCGGAGAAGAACTTCACCATCACCGCGCCGACGATCTTCCGGCCTATCTGGTGATTTTCATCGTCGGTCACATCGTCGTCGGTGCCTTCATGGGAATGGAGGCGTTCACCGACTGGCCCGGCTGGGTGCATCTTTCGATCTGGGTGCCGGTCACGCTGATCATGTCGCTCATTCTGATCGGACCGGTCAAGGGGGCGATCGTCGGCCTGCAATGGGCCTATTACATGCACGGCTTCGGCGATGAGGAAGACCTGCCGGAAACCCACCCGGAGCTTCCCGAACACTCCGGGAGGCGCTCATGAGCGGGCGGCCCAACCGCATGGATGGCCTCGACAAGGCTGCCGTCGACCGCGCGGAAGCAAAGGATTTTTCGCTCGGCGGCAAGCCCATGCGGCCGCGCGACGCGGCAACCCTCATCCTGCTCGATCGCAGCGGTGACGAGGTCCGGGTGCTGATGGGGCGTCGCCATCGCAAACACGCGTTCATGCCCGGCCGTTTCGTGTTTCCCGGCGGACGCACCGATCCCGCCGATGGCCGCATTCCCGTTGCCGCAGGTCTGCACCCTGACGAAGAGCGCCGGCTGATCGGCACCGGTTCGCGCGCTACGGCAGCGCGTGCGCGCGCCGTCGCCATGTCGGCAATCCGCGAGACTTATGAGGAAGCCGGTCTTCTGATCGGCGAAAAAGGCACATTCAGCACGACAGCGAAGGACTGGCAGGGCTTTGCCGAAAACGGCGTTTGCCCCTCGCTTTCCGGCCTGCGTTACATCGCCCGTGCGATCACGCCGCCCGGTCGTGTGCGCCGCTTCGACACCCGCTTTCTGGCCGCCTGGCGCGATGACGTGGCCGTGGAACTGCCCGATGGTGGCCCGACCCACGAGCTGGAAGAGCTGGTCTGGCTTCCCATTCCCGAAGCCAAGGAAACCGAGGTTCCGCTCATCACCTGCACGATCCTCGATGATCTGGAACAGCGTCTCAAGGTTGATCCGGAGCTCAAGCCGGGAGCGCCCGTGCCCTTCTATTCCATGCGCTACAACCGCTTTGAGCGGGCGCTGATCTAGGGTCAGGACTGGTGCGTGGTTCGACAAGCTCACCATGAGGGACGGTGGCGCTACAGCGCCGCGCGTCTTATAAGACGCGCAAAGGACGCTGTAACACTTTCAAATGATGCATGTTCGTTGTCTTTCAAATGAATTCATTTGAAAGCGACATGCATTAGCGAACAATGCCTCTCTGCCGCTGCTCCAGATGAAGCCCGGTGAAACCCTCCCTCATGGTGAGCTTGTCGAACCACGCACAGGCATTGCAGCCACCGATCAAGCGAAACATTGAGATAAAGGAGGGGCGGCCCAGCCTAGAGCAGGCTCCAGCCAAAGCGGGCGGCGACAATGATCATGAAGAGGCCGAACGCCGTTTCGAGCTTTCTCTTGTCGAGTGCATGGGCGATCCGCACGCCAAGCGGAGCGACGAGCAGCGTGATCGGGATGATGAGCAGGACGGCGATCCAGTTCACATAGCCGGTGGACGCAATCGGCAGAAGCGGTTCGCCCCATCCTGCCCACACATAGCCGAACAGGCCCGGGATCGAAATCAGAACGCCGACGCCTGACGAGGTCGCCACAGCCTGGTGCATGGGCCGGTTGAAGAGCGTCATGAAGGTGTTGTTCATGACACCGCCGCCAATGCCCATCAGGGTCGACAGAAATCCGATCAATGTGCCGACAAGCGAGCGCGCCGGATTTCCTGGAATGTCGGCTCCCAGCCGCCAGGTCTCACGGTTCAAGAGAAGCCGGACACCGACCAGAAGGGCAATCACCGCAAAAATCGCCCGCAGGCCGCCGCTGGACACATGGGCAGCCACAAGCGTTGCCAGCACCACACCGACCGGCACGGCGATAACGAAACTCCGCAACAGATCCATATCCACAGCGCCACGCAGATAATGCGACCGGAAGGAGCGCAGCGAGGTCGGAACGATGATGGCAAGCGACGTACCGACGGACAGGTGCATGCGCACCGCCTCGTCCACGCCGACGAGCCCGAACACCTGATAGAACACCGGGACAAGGATCGCGCCGCCACCGATGCCGAACAGGCCGGCAAGGATGCCGGCCACGACGCCCGCTGCCGCCAGCGCAGCAGCAAACATGGCGATTTCGCCCATCGGCAGATTCATGATGTCCCCCTCTCAAATCCGGCCCAGCGAGGCTGGATCACCGTGCGTCCAGCCGGACGCAAAGGGTGATCTAAGCTGTTGATAGAGCGTCGGAATAGCCCGACAACCGGATTCCACTTCTCGGTCCGATGACCTAGCTAGCGCCGATGCGGCACAAATGCAATTTCCTGTGGTGAGATCGAGATCAGGCCGCGTCGCGTCGGGTGCCAAGATCGACAGCCGAAAAAGCCTCGCGCAGGACTTCCGCGCCGGCACCCGGCTTCGTCGCCCTGCTTGAGAGGATCTGTCGATAGCGGCGTGCGCCGTCGAAACCATGAAAAAGACCAATCATGTGCCGTGTCACATGCGACAGCCGTCCGCCACTGGCGATGTGCCGTTCGGCATAGGCCGCCATTGCCTCGATCAGCAGGGCGTAATCGACCGGCGCCCGTTCGCCGCCCTCAAGAAGAGCATCAACGTCCGCCAAAATGGCCGGGTTCTGATAGGCCGCGCGCCCCAGCATCACGCCGTCCACATGCGCAAGATGCGCGGCCGCCTCGTCAAGGCTGACAATGCCGCCATTGATGCCGATGAACCAGTCGGGATTGGCCTGTTTCAGACGATAGACGCGGTCATAGTCGAGCGGCGGGATTTCCCGATTTTCCCTGGGGCTCAGCCCCTGCAGCCACGCCTTGCGCGCATGCACCCAAAGCGCATCCGCTCCAGCCGACCAGGCCGCATCGGCGAGCGCATCGAGCGCGATCTCGGTGTCCTGATCGTCCACCCCGATCCGGCATTTCACCGTTACGGGCAGAGATACACGCGCCTTCATGGCCGAAACACCGGCCGCCACGACGTCCGGCGTCTTCATGAGGCAGGCACCGAATGTTCCCGACTGGACCCGGTCTGACGGGCAACCAACATTGAGGTTGATCTCGTCGTAACCGAACCCGGCACCGATCTCCGCCGCTTCCGCGAGTTTTTCAGGATCCGAACCGCCAAGCTGAAGCGCGACGGGGTGTTCGCTCCGGTCAAAACCGAGCAGGCGTTCGCGATCGCCATGAATAACGGCATCGGCGACGATCATCTCGGTGTAGAGCAGCGCCCTGCCCGTCAATTGCCGGTGAAAGAACCGACAGTGCCGGTCCGTCCAGTCGATCATCGGGGCGACGGCGAATTTTGAATAATTTTCAGTCATTTACATGCGTTTTATAGATTGCAACGTGATTGGACGGACTGACGCTCCCCGCTCCTCCGATATGTGACTCATTTCGCGTGTTTTTTCAAAGTGTATGTACCAGGTGTCACTCAGCACGGCTTTTCTGCTCATGCCCGGCACAATGGGAGGCCATCATCCCACACGAAACCGTCTGCCGCGGTTTCTTCCCGTATCCTGTCGTGAACAGGATGCTTTGCGGGCCTGGCTCCGCCCATATCGCCTGCTCCTAACGGCGAATTTCGGCCCGTTCCAGCATGTAACGCTCCGCCGCTTCCATGTGGTCGCGCATGATCTGCGCTGCCCGCTCGCCGTCACCGGCCTTGATGGCCCGCATCAGGCTGATCTGGTAATGCAGGCCTGCCTCTCGCAGCGCCGGGTTCGGCTCCTTGTAGATCGCCCGACACACGGTCATGTCGCGCAGAAGGCTGACGAGGAAAATGCAGTTGAAGCCGAGCAGCGTGTTTTCTGCATGGCGCGCGAGCTCGACGTGAAAGTCGAGTTCGGCGAGACGCTGTCGGTATTCCTCTTCCGCCGTCTCCGGTTCTGCCTCGTAGAGCCGTATCTTGGCCTGCAGCTCTGTGAACGCCTCATGCGAAAGCCGGCCGGCAACACTTGCCGCAAGCTGCGGCTCGAGAACCTTGCGGATCGCATAGATCTCCGCGATGGACGGTGGCTGGAACAGGAAGAGATTGTCGAGCAGCCGAATGGCCTGGTCGGCTCCGACCGTGGAGACGAACACGCCGCCCCCCGGTCCCGTCTTGCTGACGATCAACCCCTGAAACTCGAGTATTTTCTGCGCCTCCCGCAGCGTTCCGCGCGATGCTTCCTGCGTTTCCGGCAACAGCCACTCATGCGGAATGCGGTCTCCTGGCCTGAGACCGTGCGTGACGATCATCTCGCGTATGCGGTCGGCAATGATATCCGGTCGTTTGCGGCGTTTGAGCACCGTGGAAAGCTGCGAAGGCCCGGGAGCCGGTGGCGGACTGCTGCGGTCAGGCATCCTCGTTCTCTTTGACGGGGTGATGGCACGCGGCCATGTGCCCCGGGTGGCCGGGTGCGGCCTCGAGCGGTGGCTGCACCGATTTGCATCGGTCGGTTCCGCGCGGGCAGCGTGCGAAGAAAGCGCAGCCCGGCGGTGGATCGTACGGATCCGGCAGTTCTGTATTCGCATCTTCCGGGATGAGCGACCGTTTTCCCGGAACCGGCGCCGATTTCAACAGGAGATGCGTGTAGGGATGGCGCGGCGCGGCGAAGATGCGCTCCGATGCGCCGAGTTCGGCGAGCCGGCCGAAATAAAGCACCGCCACCCGGTCGCTGACGCTTTCAATCACCGAAAGATCGTGGCTGATGAAGACATAGGTGAGGCCGAATGTCTTTTTGAGGTCGTCGAGAATGTTCAGAACCTGCGCCTGCACCGAAACGTCGAGCGCGGAAACCGGCTCATCGAGCACGATAAGCTCGGGGTCGGCGGCCAGCGCACGGGCGATGCCGATGCGCTGCGCCTGTCCGCCGGAGAACTCGTGCGGGTAGCGCTCCAGGAATTCCGGCGCGAGATTGACCGCCTCCATCAGCTCTCGCAGGCGCTTTTCGCGCGCCTCGCGGTCCAGTCCGAGCAGATGTTTGAGCGGTGCTTCGAGAATGGTGCGGATTATCTTGCGCGGATTGAGCGACGCGACGGGATCCTGAAAGACATACTGCACGCGCCGCGCAAGCTTCTGCGGGTCGCGTCTGGCTTCGGCAACCAGATCCACCCCGTCGAAGGTGATCGCGCCGCCGGTGGGCATATCGAGGCCGACGATCAGGCGTGCAAGCGTAGACTTGCCGCAGCCCGATTCCCCGACCACGCCAAGCGTTTCGCCCCGGCGCACATCAAACGATATGCCCTGCACCGCATGCACCGCCGGCAGGGTTTTTCCGAACAGTGTGCGTCCGCCACCGAAGACCCGCTCGGCATTGTCAATTTCCAGAAGGGCCGGGTCAGTCATCGGCGATTTCCCCCGTCATTGGATAGAGGCAGCGCACGGCCTGCGTGTCGCCAAGGCTGGTAAGTGCGATATGCCCCCTGCGGCAGTCGGGCTTCACTCGCGGGCAACGTGCCGCGAAGGCGCAGCCCGGCGGCAGATCGTTGACCACCGGCGGACGCCCTTCGATGGCATCGAGCCTCCGGCCGGGCTCGCCCAGAACCGGCACACAGTCGATCAGCTTGCGGGTATAGGGATGCGCCGGCGCATTGAGCACCTCCTCCGTCGTCCCCGTTTCGACGATGCGTCCCGCATACATGACGGCAACCCGGTCGCAGACGGCCGACACGACCCCGAAATCATGGGTGATGAACAGGATCGCCGCACTGCTTTCCCGCCTCAACGTGTCCATCAGCGACAGGATCTGCGCCTGCACGGTCACGTCCAGCGCCGTTGTCGGTTCGTCGGCGATGATGATCCTGGCGTCATTGGCAAGCGCCATGGCGATGCACACGCGCTGGCGCATGCCGCCGGAAAGCTCATGCGGATAGACCTTCAACCGCTCCGCCGGATTGGTGATGCGCACCAGACGCAGCAGCTCCTCGGCGCGCGCATCCGCCTCCGACCGCCGGACCGGCCGATGCGCCATGATCGCTTCCGTAAGCTGGTCGCCGATGGTGAACAGCGGATGCAGGGTGGATAGCGGGTCCTGAAACACATGGGAGACATCCGCGCCGCGCAATGCGCGGATGCGCTCATCGCTGACGGCGAAAAGGTCTTCGCCGTCGAGCCAGGCAGCCCCGCCCGTGATGCGGCCGGGCGGAGTCGGCACCAGCCCCATGAGCGACATGGCCGTCACGGATTTGCCGGAACCGGATTCGCCGACAATGCCAAGGCATTCGCCCTGCTTGAGGTACAGGTCGATGCCGCCCACCGCGCGATAGACGTCATCACCGATGTGAAACTCCGTGTTCAAGTCTGCCACTTCCAGAACGCTGTCATCATGGGTGCGGGTTTCCGGCACCGTGCGACGCTCAACGGCGGTGCGGGCCACGGGCCGCGTCAGCGCACCCGATTTCAGCCGCGGGTCGAGCACGTCACGCACGCCATCGCCCAGCAGATTGATGCTCATGACCAGCGCAAAGATCATCAGGCCGGGAATGATCGAAACATGCGGCGCGGTGAAGAGGATCTTGCGGCCCTCGCCCAGCATCGAGCCGAGATCGGCCTGCGGCGGCTGTGCACCGAGCCCGAGGAAGGACAGGCCGGCCGTTTCGAGGATCATCCAGCCGATGGTCGTCGACATGGTGATGATGATGACCGGCAGCACGTTGGGCAGGATCTCGCCAAACAGAATGCCCGCATTCGACTTGCCCGAAAGACGCGCAGCATCGACGAACTCGCGCCGCGACAAACCGATGGTGATGCCGCGAATGTTGCGCGCGAAGAAGGGGATGTTCACCACCGCGATGGCGTAGAGCGCATTGAGCAGGCCCGGCCCGAGCGCCGCCACGATGGCCAGTGCCAGCAGGATGTAGGGAAACGCCATCACCATGTCGATGCCGCGCATCAGGAAGGCGTCCACGCGCCCACCCGCATAGCCTGCCACCAGCCCGATGAGCGAGCCGAAAAAGGCGGCGATCAGCGTCGCCGAGATGCCCACGGCAAGGCTGACGCGCGTGCCCCAGACAAGCCGCGAGAGAATGTCGCGCCCGAGTGCATCCGTGCCAAGAAGGTGCCCTTCGGAGAGCGGGCGCAACAGCCTGTTGGCCGGTGCCGTCGCGTCCGGGTCGGGCAGCGGCAGGAGCGGCGCCAGAAGCGCGGCCGCGATGATCAGCACCAGCAGTGCCAGCCCGGAAGCCGCAAGCGTGTTGTTGAGAAGCAGGCGGACCGGACCGGGGCGGCCTGCCCCCCGCGCCCTGCCCTTCGCGGCGGTGGAAACGGCTTCACTCATCAGCGCAACCTCGGGTCAAGCAGCGTCTGCACCACATCGGCGGCCAGATTGAAAAGAACATAGGCGGCGGCCACCACCAGAACCCCACCCTGCACCAGAAGCAGATCGCGGGTGGAAATGGCGTTGACCAGCATCGAACCGATGCCCGGCCACTGGAACACGGTTTCGATATAGACCGCACCTCCGAGCACGAACCCGGCCTGAATGCCGATCACCGGAATGACGCTGACAAGTGCGGCCTTGAAAGCGTGACGGTAGATGACGCGCCTTTCGGTCAGCCCCTTGGCGCGCGCGGTGCGTATGTAGTCCTGCCGCAGCACTTCCAGCATGGCCGTGCGGGTGAGCCGCGCGATGACGCCGGTGGCGACCACCGCCAGCGTCAGCGCCGGCAGAAACAGGTGGTGAAGCAGGTCCGGCAGATCGCCGCCGCCATAAATGGCGTACATGCCACTGGCCGGGAACAGCCGGATCTTGACGGCGAAAGCCAGGATGAGAAGCAGGCCGAGCCAGAAGGACGGTATCGAAATGCCGATCAGCACCAGAACGGTGATCACCTTGTCGGCCAGACCATACTGGCGCACGGCCGAGACGACGCCCGCCAGAAGGCCGAGGATCGAGCACAGCACCAGCGCCGTGCCGGCCAGGATCAGCGTGGCCGAGAAACGCTCCAGCACCTCGTCCAGCACAGGCCGGTTGAGCGCATAGGAACGCCCGAGATCGCCCTGAAGAAGGTTCCCGAGCCAGATCAGATATTGCTGGGGCAGTGGCTTGTCGAGGCCGAGATCCGCGTTGATCCTGGCCACGTTCTCCGGTGTCGCATAGGAGCCGAGAATGGCTGTTGCCGGGTCGCCGGGGATCATCGCCATGATCAGGAAGACGATGATCGAGAGCCCGAACAGGACCGGGATGGCGGCAAGGAGGCGCTTGGCTATGTAAGCTGCCATGGCTGGGGCCTCGTTTCAGGTTCGGTTATGGGCGCGGTTCACTTTTGATGCGATGCCCTGCATGCCGCCCTCGCCCTTCGACAGGCTCAGGATGAGGGCTGTGCAGGCGCAGTGCGTCGGTTGAACATGCTGCATGTGCGCCGTCGCCCCACCCTCATCCCGAGCCTCTTGAGCTTGTCGAAAGGCGAAGGACGAGAGTGGGAATTCACGTTCACGCCCCTAGGGCTTGGCCACATCCTGCAACATCAGGAAGAAGGACGGCTGGAGCTTGAAGTTCTCGACATTCGCGCCGGTCACCGCATTCTGCTTCCAGTTGGCGACGAAGACCCACGGTGCATCGTCCTGAACGATCTGCTGCATCTCCTTGTAGAGTGCGGCGCGCTCGGACTGATCGGTCGAGGTGCGGGCCTTGTTCAGGAGTTCATCCACCCTCTCGTTGGCGTAGTAGCCGGAGTTGAAACCGCCCTTGTCGGGCCATGCTTCCGAGCGCAGCGCCAGGAAGGGCAGCGTGTCCGGCGAGTTGGTCATCCATGCCATTTCGGCCATGTCCGCCTTGCCTTCCAGCCCCGGATTCACCTTGCCGAGGAACGTGTTCCACTCATAGGTCTCGATGTTGACCTTCATGCCGACGGCCTGCAGATCGGCCTGGATGGCCGTACCCATGGCGATGGGGTCGAGCATGCCCGAGCCGCCCTCGGTGACGTAGAAGGTCAGTTCCTCGCCATCATACCCGGCTTCTTCGAGAAGCTGCCTGGCCTTGTCCGGATCATAGGGATAGGGCTGCAGTTCTTCATTGTAGGCCCATGCGAAGGCCGGCGGTGTCGGTCCCGCGGCCACGTCTGCCGTGCCCTGCAGAATGTTCTCGACCAGCGCCTTCTTGTTGATGGCGTAATTGGCAGCCTGGCGCACCGCCTTTTCGGTGAACGGCCCCTCCTTCATGTTGAGGATCAGGAACCAGACATGCGGGCCCGCCTGCTCGTAAACGCTGAAATTCGCGCCATCGCGGAACTGCTGCAGGCTGTCCGGCGGCACCTCCACCATCACGTCCAGACCACCGGAGAGCATTTCGGCGATGCGGGTGTTGGTGTCGGTGATCGGACGGTAGATCACGGCTTCGAGCGGCGGCGCACCATCCCAGTAATCCTCGTTGCGGGTGATGACGACGCGGGAATTGGCCTGCCATTCCTCGAACCTGAAGGCCCCCGTTCCGACCGGATTGCGGCCGTAATCCTTGCCGTGTTCCTTGACCGCCTCGGGCGAAACGATCAGGCCTGTCGGATAGGACAGATTCGACAGGAAGGGCGCAAAAGGCTCTTTCAGCGTGAACTCGACGGTCAGGTCGTCCACCGCCGTCACCTCGTCCACCGACGAGAAGTAGAAGGCGAGCGGGAACGGTCCCGTATCGTGATAGGGGTGATCTTCTTTCAGCATGCGGTCGAAGTTGAACTTCACGGCTTCCGCATTGAGCGGCGTGCCGTCATGAAACGTCACCCCCTCGCGCAGCTTGAAGGTGTAGGTGATCCCGTCATCGGAAATCTCCCAGCTCTCCGCCAGCGCCGGTTCCGGTTCCAGCGTGCCGTCTTTGTAACGGGTCAGGCCGTCATAGACGTTCATCAGGATGCGGAAGTCATTGACTGCCGTCACCGCATGGGGATCGAGCGATTTCGGCTCCGCGATCTGCCCGACGACCAGAACGTTGGGCGGTGTCTGCGCAAAGACCGGCGACGCAAAGAGCATCGAACCGGCGGTCATGGCGGCTGCAATCAGTTTCCTCATGGGGGCTCCTCCCTCTGTTGCGCATAATTAATCCTAACAATCTATCTATTGGCAAGCATTTATTATAATAAATCGAAAACACACCGCTTTTCCGCATTCCCGACGCGGAATAAATGTTTGAAAAACAGGCAGATCTCATGGTCCACACACCAGTCATCAACTCACAGCGCCTGCGCGCCCTGCTCGACGGGGTCAACGCTTTCGGTCGCAATTCGCAGACCGGCGGCTATAACCGCGTCGGTTACAGCGATGCGGACATGGCCGTGCGAAGCTGGTTTCTGGAGCAGATGCGTGCTGATGGCCTGACCGTGCACCGCGACCCCGTTGCCAACCTGTTCGGTCGATACGGCCCGACGGACGGCCCATCTATCATGGCCGGCTCACATCTCGACACCGTGCCCGAGGGCGGCGCCTTCGACGGCGCGCTCGGCGCATGTGTGGCGCTCGAATGCGTGCGCGCCATGAAGGACGCCGGTTTCACGCCGACGACCGCCATCGAAGTGGTTGCCACCGCTGAGGAGGAAGGACGGTTCGGCGGCATGCTGGGCTCGCAGACCATTGCCGGCCTCGTGACCGCCCAATGGCTGGATGAAGCCCGCGACGCCGACGGTATCCGGCTTGCCGACGCCATGCGCGATCAGGGTCTGAACGCCCGTGATGCGCTCGACGCCGCCCGCCCTCCCCGCAGCATCAAAGCCTTCCTCGAACTGCACATCGAACAGGGGCCGGTACTGGAACAGGCCAGCATTCCCGTCGGCATTGCCGACAGTGTCGCCGGCGTCATCAATCTCGCCGTGTCGCTGATCGGCCGCGCCAACCATTCCGGTACCACGCCGATGGCCCTGCGCGCCGACGCTTTCGCCGGCCTCTCGGCGGTCGGCCAGGCGGTGCGTGGCGTGATTGCCGAGCATGGCGGAGAGCGCAGCCGCATCACCATCGGCAAGGTCGGGCTTCAGCCCAATTTCATCCACACCGTGCCGGGCCGCGCCGATTTCATCATCAACATCCGCGACACCGATCCCGGCACGATGGCGGCTCTGGCTCTGGCCATGGAACAGGCCGTGCGCGATGCCGCGCAGGCAAACGGGCTGAGCTTTTCCATCGAGGAGCAGAGCCGAATGGAGCCGGTTCGTCTCGACGGCACGCTGGTCTCGCTTTTGAACGAGGAAGCGCATCGGCTCGGGCTTAAAACCCTCACCATGCCATCCGGCGCCGGCCACGACGCCCAGACGATGCAGACCCTGTGCCCCTCGGGCCTGATCTTCGTTCCAAGCCGCGACGGCATCAGCCATGCGCCCGAGGAATGGACCGACTGGGAAGCCATCGAAAAGGGCGCTCAACTGATGCTTTCAGCGCTGGTCCGGCTCAGCGCTATCGCCGCAGATTAGCGGCATGGCGGCGGCACGGCCATAGCCTCATGGAGAGCTGCCGCTGGCAGCCAGCACTGCAGCGAGGCCTTCCTGCAGGTCCGTGATGAAATAGCCGGGAACCTCCAGTGACGGGAAATGCCCCCCGGCTTCCGGCGTCTTCCATCGAACGATCTGCCGATACCGTTCCTGTGCCCAGGCGCGGGGACATTTTTCGATGTCGCACGGATAAATGCTGATTGCCGACGGAACGTCGACCCGCAGGCCGGGGTCGAGTGCGTTAACGCCGCCGTGGCTTTCGGCATAGATGCGGGCCGCCGACGCGCCTGTCCGCGTCAGCCAGTAGAGGGTGACATCGTCAAGGATGCGATCTCTGGAAATCGTTTCGAACGGGCTGTCTTCGGTGTCGGTCCACTCAAAGAACTTGTCGAGGATCCAGGCGAGAAGCCCTACCGGCGAATCGACAAGCGCGTAACCGATCGTCTGCGGCCGCGTTGCCTGCTGCTTCGCATACGCCGCGCGTTTGCGCCAGAACGCGCGCGTGTCCTCGGCCCATTTGCGCTCCGCCGCTGTCAGCCCGTCGGTTGCCAGCCCCGGCGGCGCCTGCGCGAGCACCGTATGGATGCCGACAACGGATGCCGGAAACCGGCCACCCAACACAGTGGTAATGACGCCGCCCCAATCGCCGCCATGGGCCATGAATCGGTCGTAGCCGAGCCGTCCCATCAGTTCCACCCATGCGGCGGCGATCTTTCCGACCCCCCACCCGGTGCCGGTCGGCTTGTCGCTGTAGCCAAAGCCCGGCAGCGACGGCGCGACAACGTGAAACGCCGGCGCATCCGGATTCTCGGGATCGGCCAACGCGTCGATCACGTGGGCGAACTCGGCAACGCTGCCCGGCCAGCCATGCGTCAGGATCAAAGGCGTGGCGTCGGCGCGGGCCGACCTGCGGTGCAGGAAGTGGATCGCCAGCCCGTCGATGGTCGTGCGGAACTGGCCGATCCGATTAAGGCGCGCTTCAAACGCGCGCCAGTCATACCCGGTGCGCCAATAGTCGACCAGTTCGGAAAGATCGGCGAGCGGAACACCCTGATCCCATCGGCGCGGGTCAGGCGCGGGCCGGTAGACCGTTTCGCGCTCCGGCAGTCGCGCGGCCGCTAGTCGCGCGCGAAGGTCGGCAAGGTCAGCATCGCTTGCGTGAGCTTCGAACCGGTGTACGTCGCTCTGAGCATTATTGTTAGAAAAACTGTACATTATCTACTGGCCTTTCCTCCTTATATAATTTTGTAAAATTTAGCACGAAATGGCTCTCGCTACTTGTCAGAAAAGATCAATATCAGTTAGATTTTCTATCATGAAAAAACGTAATGACTTCGCCTGGCTGCCGCTGAATTCGCTTCGAGCTTTTGCCGTATTCCATGGAACCGGCTCCGTCGGCGCAGCGGCTCATGCGCTCAGGGTGACACATGGCGCAGTAAGCCAGCATCTGCGCGGACTGGAAGACCGTTTGCAGCGAAGACTGTTTGTTCGTACAGGCAACCGTCTTGTCATGCTGCCGGAAGCCGAGGAGCTTGCCGACAGCCTGCTCGGTCATTTCAGGGCAATTGCCGCTGACCTCAATCAGTTTCGGCGCGGGGACAATATCCTCAACGTCACGGTAACGCCGCATGTCGCACAGCACTGGCTGCTGCCGCGTCTTGACGATCTGATAAGGCGCCATCCGGAGATCGACCTGCGCATAAACGCCGATGCGGCTGTGCATGATCTCGTCCAGGGCGATTTCGATGCGGCTATCCGGTATGGTGATGGCAACTGGCCGGAGTTGAATTGCGAACGGCTTTTTGAAGGTTGGGACGTCGTCGTCGCGGCGCCTTCCATCCTGGAGCAGGTTTCCATTCAAGCGCCCCGGGATCTAACCAGACTGCCTTGGATTTTGGATGAAGACCGGGACATCGAAATGTCCCGTTGGTTCGACGATCATGGCCTGGATCAGCAAGCACATTCGCGGATTACCCGGTTGCCGAGTGCGCTGACGCTCGCCGCTGCCCTTGACGGACACGGTGTCGCCTGGCTTCCTCACGTCTATGCCGCGCCATATTTGAGCAGTGGACGACTGGCGCGGTTGTTCAGCGACGACCGATGGGCCGCACAATGCAGGCACCACTATTATCTTTGCTGGGCAGACAGCAAGAACGGGCCATGTCTGAGGGCATTTCGGCAATGGATAATGCGGCAACTCGCCGGATAGTCGACGGTTTCGGCCCGGTTCTGGACGCTGCGCCGGTGAGCGCTCATCGTTCCGCTGCCATCATCGCTGCCTTCAGCGCGGCCGGACCTTCGAGCACCTCTTCGACAGACGGTGAAAAACCTGCCGCCAGCATGCGCCGCGCCATCATGTGTTCGCCGGGCCGATTGACGGTTTCCACGGCGACCAGACGGGCGCCCGAGAAGAGGTAGACGCCGAAGGCGCCGCTCTCGGGATCCCCCGTCACGATCTCCCGATCCACATCGAAAGGGAGGCCTGCCATCTGCAGCTTGCGCTCGCCCTGATCGGACCAGAACCACGGGACGGCGTCATAGGCTGCCTCTTTGCCGAGCATTGCCTTTGCCGCAATGCGCGCCTGATCGGTGGCGTTCTGGACCGATTCAAGACGCAGTGTGCGTCCTGACGCGGCGTGCGGGAAGGAAACACAATCCCCGATCGCGTAGACGTCGGCAGCGCTGGTGCGACAGCTGGCGTCCACGCGAACGCCGTTGTCGCAGGCAAGCCCGGTGGCTTCGGCCAGGGCGGTGTTCGGCAGCGCGCCAATGCCCACCAGCACGATATCGGCGGAAAGCTCCCGCCCATCCGATGTGATGACACTGCGAAGGTTTCCCTTCTCGCCGACAAGCCGCGCAACACCCGCGTTCGTCAATATCCTGACACCGAGGCTCTCATGATAGGCGTGCATGTGGTCTGCGACGCGCGCACTCACGGCCCGGCCGAGGATGCGTTCGGCCGCCTCCACCACCGTCACGCCCTTTCCGGCCATGGCAGCCGTCGCCGCCACCTCGAGCCCGATGAAGCCGCCTCCGATCACGACGATGTTCTGCGCCCTGACCAGGGCATCGCGCAGGACGCGGGCATCGGCGCAGTCGCGAAGATAAAGAACGCCGGCGCATTCAGAACCGGGCACCGTCAAGCGGCGGGGTTCAGCACCGGTGGCGAGCAGAAGTCTGCTCCAGTCAAGTTGCCTGCCATCATCCAGTGTCAGCGTGCGGGTTTCCGGCGCGATACCGGTAACGCAGACACCCGTCTCAAGCTCGATATTCTGTGTGTCGTAGAACAGCCGGGCGCGCAGAATCTGCGGTTCGGCATCCTGTGATTTCAGGAAAACCTTGGAAAGCGGCGGCTTGTGATAGGGAAGTTCGGGATCGCCCGAAACAAGCGTCAGCCGGCCTTCATACCCCTCCTCGCGCAAACTCGCGGCAGCCTGTACGCCGCCATGGCCTGCACCGATGATAATGATGTGCTCGTCCAGGGTCCCGCCTCCGGCTCTTTGAAATCCCGATGACAACGGGTCCGACATAGAGAGCGCGGGGCACATGGGCAAGCCCGCGATTGCGGCGCAGACGGGACTGCTCCTGCAGTTTCCCTGAGGTGGCACAAACGAAACTGCCCTCCGGCGGGGCTCATGCCGGAGGGCAGCGCTGCAACAACCCTGTCTGGATCATAGATCAAGCATCGGAATAGCCCGAAAACCGGATTCCACTTTTCGGTCCGATGCTCTAGAACAGGGCCGCGGTCTTCTGCAGCGTTATCCAGACACCCCACAGAATGGGGATGCCGACGATGGCCCAGGCGGCAAGCGCCTTGCCATCGAAACCACCCTTGCCGATACCGAACGAGCCGGTCGGGCCTGAATCGGCAGCCGCCGATTTCGCCTGAAGTTTCGCGACTTCCTCATCCGACATGTACCATTTGTCCGAAAGCGGCTTGACCAGCATGTTGCAGATCAGGCCAAGGAGAAGCATGCCGGCCAGGATATACATGGTGAAGTCGTAGACCTGCTCGCGCGGAATACCCGCATTGAGCTGCGCTTCACGAATGTAGTTCACCACGACGGGACCGATGATGCCGGCCGTCGCCCAGGCCGTCAGCAGACGACCGTGGATGGCGCCAACGAACTGGGTGCCGAAAATGTCGGCCAGATAGGCCGGCACCGTGGCGAAACCACCGCCATACATAGACAGGATAATGCCGAACATCAGAACGAAGAGCACCTGGCTGCCCATATGCGCGGCCGAGGGGGCGAGCGCATAGAGCACGATGCCGATCAGGAAGAATGCGTAATAAGTGTTCTTCCTGCCGATCCTGTCGGAGAGCGACGCCCAGAAGAAGCGGCCGCCGATGTTGAACAGCGAGAGCAGACCGGCAAAGCCCGCGGCAATCGCCGCAATGGCGCTCTTCTGGGATGCGTCGAGTTCGTTGAATGTCAGTTCCGGCATGCCGAGCAGGCGTCCGCCAAAAATTTCCTGAAGCATGGGTGAGGCCATGCCGATCACACCGATACCAGCCGACACGTTGAGGGTGAGAACCGCCCAGATCAGCCAGAACTGCTTCGTCTTGTGAGCGTCGCGCAAATGGACATGGCGCGACGTGATCATGGATTTCGCGCTCTTTGCCGGCGGTGTCCAGCCTTCCGGCCGCCAGCCGGATGGCGGAATGCGATAGCCGAAGGCGCCGCCCATCATGAAGACGAAATAGATGGCGGCCATGACCAGAAAGGTCTGCCAGACGCCAACGGAGCCCGCGGTCTTGAACGTGTTCATGAGCATGTCTGCCAGCGGGGCGCCGATCATCGCACCGCCGCCAAAGCCCATAATGGCCATGCCCGTTGCCATGCCCCGGCGATCCGGAAACCATTTGATCAGCGTCGAAACCGGCGAAATATAGCCGAGCCCCAGGCCAATGCCGCCGATCACGCCGGCGCCGAGCCACATAAGCCAGAGCTGGTGAAGCATCACGCCGATCGCTGCAACGGCGATGCCGCCGCACCAGCAGAAGGCCGCGACCACGCCCGCCTTGCGCGGGCCGGCGCGTTCGAGCCAGCCGCCCCAGATCGCCGCCGCCGAGCCGAGCAGCACGAAAAACAGCGTGTAGATCCAGCCCAGATCCGAAACGCGCCAGTCGCAGCTTGTGGTGAAAAGCGCGCTGATGAGCGTCATGTCCTCGCAGACCACACGCTCGGAAATGCCGATGGCCTGGGTCAGCGGCAGCCAGAACACGCTAAAACCATAAGCCATGCCGATGCATAGATGGATCGCCAGGGCCGCCGGCGGAACAAGCCAGCGGTTGAAGCCCGGCTGGGCAATGATCCTCTCCCTGTCCAAAATACCGCCGGCGGGGGCGCCGGATAATGTGTCACTTGCTGCGGACATAAGTCTCCTCCTCCTGCCGGGTTTTCCGGCAGCCGTCCTGCTGGTTACGCGTTTGAAAGTTCCCGATTGATGCCGACCCGCCGCCCTCCGCGACAGTGGCTTCCGGGTCGGGCCCCGGTCATCGATAGCGTCCTCCTCTTACCTCGTCTGGAGGTAAGCAATGGTCGTGCCAGATGATTGCTGTGAACGATTTCAGATGCTTATCGGCTGAAAGATCAGCTCAATGGACAGTATGTCCGAGGCGATCGGACATTTTGTCCGAGACGTTTCGAGCATCGGACCGAAAAGTGGAATCCGGTTTTCGGGTTATTCCGATGCTCCATCAATAATTTAGATCGTCCTTTGTGCGTCCATCCAGACACATGACGATCTAGCGCGCCTCCGGCAACCAGATCGTGAAACAGGTGCCCTCGCCTGGTCTGCTCTCGACCGAGATCTTGCCGCCCTGCCGGCTGATCAGGGTCTGGCTGATCGAAAGGCCGAGCCCGGTCCCCTCCTGCCGCTTTGTGGTGAAAAACGGATCGAACGCCCTGTCGAGCATTTCGGGCGTCATGCCGACGCCCGTATCCGAAACCGCGATAACGAGCCCCTTGTCTCCGTCCTGCTCTTCATCGCGGGTGACGAGTGAGAGAGAGCCACCGTCAGGCATCGCATGGACGGCATTGACGATCAGGTTGACGAGAACCTGCTGGAGTTCCGTGCGGTTCATCAACACAAGGCGGGTCGCGCGGTCTTCACGCATGACCACGATTTCTGCCTTGTTGAGAAGGTGCTGCACCAGTGGCAACGTGTCGGAAATCACATCCGTCGGGGCGTGACGCTCCAGAAAGCCCGCATATTCCTCCGGCTTGGCAAACTGAAGCAGCTTGGTGACAATCTGGCTGATCCGGTGGATCTGTTCATCGAGCAGGCGAAATTCCGTCCGCGCCTCATCCGCGCGATCCCCCATCACCTGACGCACCACTTCAAGATTGCCCTGCATCACGGCGATTGGATTGTTGATTTCATGGGCAACGCCGGCCGTAATCTCGCCAATCGCAGCGAGTTTTTCGGACATGATGAGCTGACGGGTCGTGGCCTCAAGCTGCCGGTTTGCAAGCCGCAGCTCGCGCGTGCGCTCTTCCACCCGGGCGTTCAACTCCTCGTTCCAGGCGCGCAATTGCCTGTCGCGTTCCTGCAGCTGCTCAAGAAGCAGGTCGAGATGCTGCGCCACCCGGCCGATTTCGTCGTCGACGCCACGAATGCCCGTGCGTGCGCCGAGGTCCCCGCCCTCAACCTCTGAAATCGTGCCGGCCATGCGCTCAAGCGGCTTGAAGATCGAGCGGGCCCAGCGCAGGAACAGCGGAACACTCAATGCGGTGATCGCCAGAAAGGCGATGGCGATCGTCAGCAGGGTCGTATACTTCGCTTCCGTGAAGGGCGCTTCCAGAAAGCCGACATAGAGCATGCCGACGCGCCTGCCGTAGCTGTCGGTGATCGGCTCATAGGCGGAGATGTACCAGTCATTGACGACAAAAGCGCTGTCGAGCCAGACGCGTCCCTGACCGAGCACTGCCGAGCGGACGATGCTCGAAACGCGCGTGCCAAGGGCCCTGCGCCCCTCAAAGAGCCGTACATTGGTGCTGATGCGCACGTCGTCTAGGAACAGTGTTGCCGTTCCCTGGCTTCCCTCCGGCAGGCTCGCTTCGCGGTAGACGAGATCATTGATCGTGTCGATGAAAACGAGATTGCGGTTCAGGAGATTGCCGCCGACAAGGGCGGCCGGGCTGCCATCGGCAAGTCGCACCGGCGTTGCCGAATGAACGACCATGCCGCGCGTTTCGGCCGCCCGGTCGGTCGGCACGGCATTGGGCGTTGGCACCAGTTCCAGCCGGGCACGCGCGGCGAGTGCGGGCGCGATTACGGTCAATTCCTCGCCCGAAAAGATATCGATCCCCGTAGACGCCTCTCCTGAAAGCGCCCTTTCGATGATCGGCCAGTCAGACCGTGGAGCGCCGGCAAGCTTCGGAGCGGATGTTACGACCCTGCCATTCCTCGGGATCAGATACAGAAAATCGAGATCGAGCGCGCGGCGATGTTCTTCCAGGAGCGCTTCCAGACCGCCGCCTCCGGCCTCCACGATATCGCGGAACCTTGCCGAGCCGCCAAGGGCCGTGATGCGTTCACCGGTGTTTTCCAGAAGCCGCGCGAAATACTGGTGCGCGATGGTCAGATCGCCATTGACCTTGGAGATCAAGGCTGCGTCGAACTTTGCGTTCCACCTGTAGACCGCCATGCCAAGAAGCAGAGGCAGGATCACGAGCGTGGGCAAAAGCGCGATCACAAGCAGGCGAAAACGGACCGAACGCCCCTGCCCCCTGCGCCGGTCCGGCTCTAATCGGTCAGACATTCCAGGCCGCGCATTTGCGGTCGATTGTCTTGCGGGAAACACCAAGCTGGCGCGCGGCAGCCTCACGGTCGCCGCCCAGCCGGTCGAGAACGGCCAGTATGTGCCGGCGTTCGATATCGGCAAGGCTCTCGCCACCGGTTCCGCTTTGCTGCATTGTACGAACCCCGCCGCCGAAGTCGTCTGGGAACCGGCCCAGGATCAGCGTGCGTTCGACAAGATTGCGTAGTTCGCGCACATTTCCGGGCCAGGAATAGGCCGCAAGGGCCGATCGTGCATCTGCCCCAATGGAGACTTTCGGCGTTCCCAGTTGCTGCGAGAGCTTGGTCATGAACAGATCGGCGAGTTCCTGCACGTCCTGGCCACGATCCTTGAGTGGCGGCAGGTGGATCTGCATAACGTTGATGCGGAAGAACAGATCGGCGCGAAACTGGCCGGCTTCGACCAGTCTTTCGAGTTCGGCATTGGTGGCAAAGACGAAGCGCAGGTCGACAGGGATTTCGCGTTCCGAGCCCACCGGCCTGATCCGGCGATCCTCGAGCACGCGCAAAAGCTTGCTCTGCGTGGCAGGCGGCAACTCGCCGATTTCGTCAAGAAACAGCGTGCCGCCCTGGGCGTGCATGAAAAGACCTTCGCGGGCCGTGTCCGCGCCGGTGAACGCACCCTTGAGATGACCGAAAAGCTCGGTTTCGATCATGTCCGGCGGAATGGCGGCGCAGTTGACGGGGACGAAGGGTTTGTCCGCCCGGTCCGAGAGCGAATGAAGCGAACGCGCGGCGACTTCCTTGCCCGTGCCCGACTGGCCAGTCAGAAGCACCGACGTCGGCAGCGGTGCAACGCGTGCAATCGTCTCCCGCACATCGCTGATCGCTTTGGAGCCGCCGATCAGCTTGTCGCGCAGCAGAACGTGATCGGAGGTGGATTTCAGTTCGTAGCGCAGGACATAGTTTTCGCGCTGGAGGCGCATCTGATCGAGACAGCGCGCCACGGCGTTCAAAAGCTGGTTGGAGCGGAATGGCTTCAGAATGAAATCCACGGCGCCGGCACGCAATGCCTGGATGGCGGTCTCCAGATCCGCATAGGCCGTCATGAGAATGGCATTGGAGAAAAACCCGATGGCGCGCTGCTCGGCAAGCCAGTCGACACCATTCTTGCCCGGCATGATGTTGTCGAGAATCACCACGTCATAATGGTTGGTGTCGAGCTTGCGCGATGCCTCTTCGGTGTCGGCGGCCTCGTCGAGACGCTTGCAGCGGGGGCCGAGCGTACGCATGAGAAAATTCCTCATGCCCGGCTCGTCATCGATCACGAGGATGGAGGCCTGTGCCAGCCATGGGCCGAATTCCGGGTCCGCCGCCATGTTGCGTGGCGCTCTTGCAGCCTGTCCGCTCGCCATATCCTCCCGATCCCCCTCCGGTGTTGAGCTGCATGATTAGCCAAGCTCCTTCGGAAAGCAAATAGGGTCCCGTCTACTCTCCACCGCCGGCCTGAAAGGATTTGCGCCACTGGTCCAGAAACGCCCGGCGCTTGGCCTGATCGAGACCAACCAGAAGTGCTGGAGAAAGCGCTATGGGCCGGAATGCGGCCTCTCCCGCTGTCGGTCCTGTCCCGGTGTCGATGAGATTGAGCATTTCGGGACCGTTGAGCGATGAAAACAGGCGTGACGGTCCGGAGAGAAGCCGTTGCCCGGTATCGGTCAGTGCAAGTGCGATCAGCGCGTTGGCAGCACGCTTGTTGCGCGCGTGACGCGAGACGAACGCAGCGCGCGACAGGGCAAGCGTATAGTCGGAGGGAAAGATGATGCCGATCCGCGGGTCCTCTTCCTGGCGGGCAAGGGCATAGGAGCCCAGGACGTTGTAGCCGAGCACCAGACGCCCGGTCCGCACACCGTCGATCACCTCGGAACTGCAGCAGAAAAGTTTTGCCTGGTTCTGCCCAAGGCTTTCCAGCAACCGCCCCCATGTGGAAGCCTGTGCGGCATCCTCGAATGCGAAGATGTATCCGACGCCCGAGCTCTCGATATCGTAGGTGCCGATGCGGCCGCGAAAGCGCTCCGTCTGGCGCAGAAGGTCGACCAGTTCAAAACGATTGCGGGGCACTTCCCCGGGTCTCAGTCCCTGCCTGTCATAGACGATGACGGCGGGCTCGAAGGTCAAGCCGACAAGCTCGTTGCGCCAGGAAGCCCAGTCCGGCAAGTCCGGGGGCAGACTGAAACGGAACGGCTCCGAGCAGCCATCGTTGACGAGGCGCACCTGTTCGGGAATGGCGGACGAAATCACCGTATCGGCGAAGAATGTCCCTGCTTCGCAGGCCTCCGCGACAGCCGCATAGAGATCGAGACTGGTCATCTGACGATAGACAACCGCCGTCGAGGGATTGGCGCGCTGAAATTCGCGGATCAGCGGCTCGATGAAGACCAGGTCCGTCACGCTGCCGATAACCAGGGTCTCGCTCCCCTCGCCGGTCGCTTCAAACAGCGTGTCTTCAGCCATGCCCGCCACCGGCGCGAACGATATGAGAAGCAGGAAAAGACCGGTAATCAGGCGTCTCATGGCGCTTCCGCTCCTTCCCGTGCGAGCGGCAGATCGAGGCTGATGGTAAAGCCTCCGGCACCGCGATCCAGCATAATGCGCCCATGGTGGAACTCTGCCACCTCCCGCACGATTGCGAGCCCCAGCCCGGCGCTTTCCGGCTTGTTGGGATTGATTGCGAAACGGTGGCCGATATCCGCAGGATCGCTGGCGGGCAGCCCCTCACCCTGATCGGTAACCGCGATGCGTGCACGGTCGTCGCTCAACGCGACCACCAGATCGATGGGCGGTTTTCCATGCGCATGAGCGTTGTTCAACAGGTTTTTGACAGCCTCGCGCAGGCTGAACGCATCTCCATGCACCATGACGGGCTCTTCCGGCAGATCGAGCCGTATGCGCGGCTTTCGACCACCCACGATCTGAACGAAATCGCGTTCCGCGCCGACAGCGATGCGCCGGAGGTCGAGGGGTTCGAGGCGGGCGGTGTCGGCGCGATGCGTCACGAGCGCATGGCTCAGGAGCTGGTCCGTCAGACGGTTCAGACCGATGGCGCGGCTGCGAATGCGGCGGTGCAGCGCTTTCAGCCGCTGCGGGTCGTCTTCATCCAGCGCAAGTTCGCTATGCGCCCTGAGGGCGGTGATGGAGGTGCGTATCTGATGGGCGGAGTCGGCAACATAATCCTGCATGGCACGCACACGCCGGTCGAGACGCCCCATGAACCGGTTGATGGAGGCCACCAGCGCCGACACCTCGTCGGGCGCATGCATGGAAAAGGGCGAAAGATCGAGCGGATCCCGCTCGAGAATCGCCGTCTGAATGCGTTCCAGCGGCCGCATGGCATAGCGCATGGCAAGCAACGCCAGGACAAGGATGGCAAAACCGGCGCCGGCGATGACCGCAACCGCCTGTGTGGCCATGCTGCGGGCCAGTTGCTCGCGGCTTCCGGTCGTGTGCGCGACAACGATGTATATGTCGCCGCTCACCGCGCGTTCGGCAAGCCTGCGCAACATGGCAAGCGCGCGCACCCGCTCGCCGCCGAAGTCCACCTCATAGGCAAAACCGCCTTCGGGGATCGTATCCGCCTCGGGCATCGGAAAGTCCTCGTAACCCGTAAGGGTCGTCCCGTCGGGTTGCGCGACGCGATAGAACACACGCTCATCCTTGGCGAGCGACAGAAGTTCAAACGCCGAAACAGGTATGTCGACGCGCACCTCGCCCTCGATGACGAAGATGCGCTCCGCAATCTGCAGCGCGGCCCCCTGAAGCAGCCGGTCGAACGCCTCGTTGGCCGCCTGCCGTCCATAGCCATAGGCCGCATAGATGGTGGCGCCGACAGCCAGCGTGAGCACCAGGGTGAGCGAGATCGTCAGGCGATAGGCGATCGACAGGCTGCGACCGGGTACGGCCTGACGCACGGGATGCGCCATCAGGTCCCCGGCTCCATCGTAACTGCCTGATAGCCAAGGCCGCGCAATGTCCGGATTTCAAGGCCCGATCCCTCGATCTTGCGCCGCAGGCGCCCGACATAGAGCTCGACCGCGTTTGGATTGCGTTCTTCGTCATGGCCGAAAAGCCGTGTCAGCAGGTCTTCCTTCTCAAGCACCCGATCGCGGTTGGTGAGAAAGATCTCCAGAAGTGTCTGCTCTCTTCGCGTCAGTTCGCAGGGTTCTCCATCGATCAGGACCCGGCGGGCGGCCATGTCGAAGGTCAGCTTTCCCACGACCAGCGTGCGGTCGGCATCGCCGCTGCGCCGGCGGATGATTGCGCGAATGCGCGCTTCAAGCTCGCCCAGATCGAACGGTTTGATCATGTAGTCGTCGGCGCCCAGATCGAGCGCATCGATCTTGTCGTTCACGGCGAGCCTGGCCGTCAGCACAAGCACCGGCACGCGGTTTCCCGCGGCCCGTAGCTTTTTGAGGAACGCAATCCCCGACCCGTCCGGAAGGTTGATGTCGAGCACGATCAGATCGTGGTGCGCCATTGCAACGAAATGCTCCGCGTCCTCCAGCGTTTCGGCGCGATCGCTCACATGGCCGGCTTTTTCAAGCCGCCGTTCTATGGCCTCAGCGACATCGCGCGTGTCTTCGACAATCAAGAAATGCATTTTTTCAGACAATGACAGCTTGTTGACAGGCTTACCCTATAGGCTCTCATTCGTCATGAGAACAATCTCGTGTCATACCGTTCCGGCCAATGGGAGGGCGGCGGTATTGAAAAGTTTGAGGACGATTTCGCCATGTCTCGGTGAAATCACTCAAGGAGGAGAAAATCGATGAAAAAGCTGCTCGGCCTCGCGGCCGTCTTCACGCTCGCATCCAGCCTGTCGGCGTTCGCGTTCGAACCGAACAACACCGAGTGCATCGCCCCCGCCAACCCCGGCGGCGGCTGGGATTTCACCTGCCGCCAGGTCGGCAAGACACTTCAGGATCTGAAGCTTGTGCCCGGCACGATGCAGGTTTCCAATGTTGCCGGCGGTGGCGGCGGCGTTGCCTTTGCTGAAGTGGTCGGCAAGCGCAACTCCGAGAACAACCTGATCGTCGCCGCCTCTTCGGCCACGGCCACACGCCTCGCGCAGGGTGCCTTCCCCGGCAACACCATGGACCAGGTGCGCTGGGTGGGTTCGGTCGGTGCGGATTACGGCGTGATCGCGGTTGCCAAGGATTCGCCGATCAACACGCTTCCTGAACTGATGGACAAGATCAAGGCTGATCCCTCTGCGGTATCGGTCGCGGGCGGTTCCGCCGTTGGTGGCTGGGATCACCTCAAGGTGCTGATCGCTGCGTCCAAGGCCGGTATCGAGGATGTTCGTCAGGTGAAATATGTTGCCTTCGACGGCGGCGGCGAGGCAGTCACCCAGCTTCTGGCCGGTTCCGTCCAGGCCTTCACGGGTGATGCTTCGGAGGCCAAGGGCTTCGTCGATTCCGGCGATATCAAGGTGATTGCCGTTCTCGCGCCAGAACGCCTCGAAGGCGATTTCTCGTCCTTCCCGACGGCAAAGGAGCAGGGCATCGACGTGATCGGCGCCAACTGGCGCGGCTTCTACGCGCCCGGCGACATGTCGGATGACGCCTACGCCTACTGGGTCGATGCCGTCAGCAAGGTCTATGCATCCGACGAGTGGAAGGAAGTCATGGCGCAGAACGGCCTCGCCCCGCTCAACCTGCAGGGTGAGGAGTTTCAGGCCTTCGTGAAGGAATCCATCGCTTCCATCACCGATCTGTCGAAGCAGATCGGCATCGTGAAGTAACACGCGACGGAACTCACTCGGGCCTGCCGGGACATCCCGCAGGCCCGAATTGTATCAAGAACAATCAGGGGAGCGCGTCCGTCATGAGCGACCGTATCTTCGGGGTCTTCGGCTTCCTTCTCGCCGCCTTTTATATGTGGCAGGCAACGCAGATCGAGCTGAGCTTCATTTCCGATCCGTTCGGACCAAAGGCCTTTCCATTCATGATCGGCACCGTGCTGGCGATTTCCAGCGCGATCATCGTCCTAAAACCGGACACCGAGCCCGAATGGCCCACTTTCTCACGCCTTTTCGAGATCGGCATGGCCACCGCCGTGATGATCGCTTACGCGCTGTTTCTCAAGGAATACGGCTTCGTCGCCTGCACCGCTGTTGCGGCGAGCTATCTCTCCTGGCGCCTGGGCTCCCATCCGGTAGCTGCCTTCACCGCCGGCGTGATGATTGCCGTCGGCATCTATGTCATTTTCCATCTCGTCCTGGGGCTGTCGCTGGCACGCGGCCCCTGGGGCTTCTGAGACGGGAGGCCCTTCATGGACACACTCGCTTCACTCGCAGACGGATTTGCCGTCGCGCTCACCTGGCAGAACCTGTTTCTGGCTCTGATCGGGTGCTTTCTCGGCACCATCATCGGTGCTCTGCCGGGGCTCGGCCCTTCAAACGGCGTTGCGATCCTCATACCGCTCGCCTTCACACTTGGCCTGCCGGCCACGCCAGCGCTCATCCTTCTGACCAGCGTCTATTATGGCGCCATGTATGGTGGCCGTATCTCGTCAATCCTGCTCAACATACCAGGCGACGAACCGGCCCTCATGACAACGCTCGACGGGCACCCGATGGCGAAGGCGGGCAAGGCCGGCGAAGCGCTTGCCATTTCCGGTCTCGCCTCCTTTGTCGGCGCCTTCTTCGCCACATGGGGGCTGGTCTTCCTGGCACCGCAGCTCGTCAAGGTCGCGCTGCTGTTTGGACCGGCCGAGTATTTCGCGCTGTTCGTGCTGGCCTTTGCCACACTTGGCGGCATTGCAAGCCGAAACCAGGCAAAAGCGGCACTCGCCGCCGTTCTCGGACTGGGCATCGCCACCATCGGCGTCGATGGCCAGACGGGCGTTCCGCGCTTCTCGTTTGGTGAAGTGCATCTTTATGACGGCATCGATTTTCTGGTCGCAATCGTTGGCCTCTTCGCACTCTCGGAGGTTTTCATCTTCCTGGAACACCGGGCGGGAAGCGGTGCCGGCGACAAGGCCGTGAAGGTGGGCCGCATCGTGCCGCCATGGAAGATGGTGCGCGAGACGATCCCCGCCATGGGCCGCTCCACCATCTTCGGCTTCATTGCAGGCGTGCTGCCGGGAGCCGGTGCCTCGCTCGGCTCCTTCATCTCCTACACGTTCGAAAAGCGTATCTCCGACCGCAACGGCACGTTCGGAAAGGGCGACCCGCGCGGCGTGGCAGCACCGGAAGCCGGCAACAATTCGGCGGCTGGCGGCGCACTTGTGCCTATGCTGGCGCTTGGCGTTCCCGGCTCCGGCACGACGGCCGTCCTGCTCGCCATGCTGCTCGCGCTCAACATCACGCCCGGCCCCCTGCTCTTCCAGCAGAACCCGGATGTGGTCTGGGGCCTGATCGCCGCGCTCTTCATCGGCAACATCATGCTTCTGGCCATGAACCTGCCGCTTGTATCGCTTTTCGTGCGGGTTCTCCTGATCCCGACACGCTATCTGATGCCTGCCGTGGCGATGATTTCTTTCGTCGGCATCTATGGCATTTCAGGATCCACCTTCGATCTGGTGGTAATGGTCATCTTCGGTGTGATGGGCTGGGTCCTGCGAAAGCTCGACGTGCCGCTGGTGCCGATAATTCTCGGCGTGTTGCTGGGCGACCAGATGGAGAAGAATCTGCGCCGCGCCATGACCATTCATGATGGCGACTGGACGATGCTGTTCAACTCGTGGCTGGCCATCGGCCTCTGGACCTTTGCCATTGTCGGCTTTGTCCTGCCGCTCATCGTCGGCCGTTACTTCAGGCCGAAAATCGCCGATGAGCCCATCGCGGAAGGCGCCGATCCTGACTGACCGGCGCTTTCAGATCAACTGCCTGAGGCGGCGTGGCTCCTGAGCCGCGCCGTTCTCAATGTCAGGAACCCCGTTGCAAGAACGATGATCAACGCGCCGATCACCGTGTTGAGGCTGGGTATTTCGCCAAAGAAGACGTAGCCGACTAGCCCGGAGAGAACGAGGCTCGAATAGCCGAGCGGCCCGAGAAAACCGGCATCGCCCAGCCAGTGCGCGCGCAGGAAACAGAACTGCGCGGCCTGCGAAAAAACGCCCACCGCCAGAAGAAACGGCCAGTGCCCCGCGGCGACCGGCTGCCAGCCCGAGAGCGCCGGCCACGCGGTGATCAGCGCAAGCCCGCCCGTATAGAACAGCATCATGACAACCGGTGGCGTTCCCTTGAGCTGTCGTGTGACGATAATGGCGCCGGTTCCGGCCAGTACGGCGGCGAGTGCTGCCAGAAGCGCGGGCGTCCACGGAACATTGCCCGGGCTTGCGGCGATGAACGCGCCCACGAGGCCCAGCCCTGCCGCCAGCCAGCGCGAGCCGGAAACCGCTTCGCGCAGGATCAAAGCCGAAAGCGCCACCAGAACCACCGGCCGCGTGAAATTCATCGTCATGTAGAGTGCGAGCGGCAGATGCGCGACCGCGTAAAACCCGCCCGTCAGCGCCACCGCTGAAAGAATGACACGGAACACATGCAGTGGCACCCGGTCGATCCGTGTCAGCACCGCGGGCTGGCGCGCAAGCCATGGCAGGATCAGGCCAAACCCGACCAGGGCGCGCAGGAAGACGAGTTGCCACGGCGGATAGCCGGCGCCCATCGCCTTGACGATCGATATGGCCCAGATGTTCAGGCCCATATCCGCCAGAAGCCATGCGCCGGCGCGCAGATTGTCCTTTGCCGTAGCGCCTGCGCTCACGGCCTTGCCACAAGGTTCGCCATCAGGCGGAATGCGCCCGGTACCAGCTTCTCCATCTGATGGTGCAGGATGAGCGCAACATGCGTGTGCCGCCCCTTGCCGATGCGGGCCGAGAGAAGCGCGCCCTCATGTGCCGCCTCGTCGGGATCGGCCATCGAGAGAAGCGGCTCATAGGCTTCATCCCAGCTCTTGGCAAAATAAAGCCCGCGCTCCTTATGCCAGTCCTTCCAGTCCTCATCCGTGATGCGGTTTGGCGTGTTGAGCAGCGGATGCTCGGGCGCGAGATGCGTTACCTGCGCATGCTCGTCCGTCACCCGCCAGCGCAGCGATGGCTTGCCGATCTCCAGCCGGCGCGGCGGCACCGTCTCCGGATCCCAGTCATCCCATGGGCGGTGATAGAGCGTGACGAGATTGCCGCCCTCCTCCACCCAGCGATGCACCAGCGGCATGGCATTTTTGAGCGCCGGTCGCGCACGCATCGCAAAGATGCCCACCGCGATCGTGTCGATGTCTTTCAGCCCTTCTTCCGTAAGGTCACTGTCCGCCAACTCGGTCACCTCGAGGCCGAGAGCCCTGAGCCAGTGACCCACGCGGTCGTTACCGCCACCGACATAGCCCACCCGCACATCCGGGAGTTCCACGTCCAGAACCCGCACCGACAACTGGGCCGGAAACGCGCGTGCGCGTTCGCCTATATGTGGATAGGCAATTCGTTTGACGGTTTCGGCGGGCGCCCCGTCAATCTTTAGGGAAAGATCGTAAAGGCCTGCCGCTACGTCCCGTGGTGCCTCCACCAGAAAACCCTCGGTGGCGGGTATTGCGCTCCAGCCGGACGGCAAGTCCAGCCCCACTTTTCCCGACCGAGGAAAAAGCTCGGAAACACGCAGATCGATCTGGCGCAACTCCGAGGCGGCATTGATCAATGCACGGTCGGGAGAAAGTGTTGCCGACCGTGCAGGAAGCACGACCGGTGCCCGCTCCAGCGGCAAAAGTGTTTCAGAAGAAACGCCATCGACGGTCACACCGACACGAATGGCCGGCAGGCGTGCCACACCGGGTCGATATGTGGCCGGATAGCAATCCGTGCTTTCGGCATCCACCGGCACCTGCACAACGCCATCTGCAAAGCGCCAGCCCTTCGGAAGAACCGGCGATACATCTGAATCCGGCCCGGAGCTTTCAATCGTCAGCGCCACACTGTCACCGGGCCGCAGGACATCGCGTTCAAGCCGGGCGCGCACCTCCACACCAGTGGCAATCCGCAAAACGTGAGACAGCTGCACTTCCTTTGCCGCGAGGCGGTGCTGCACCTCTTCACGTGCCTTGTCGGGGCAGGCATCGCGGGCAGCACGCACCGCCTTGAGGGCCAAGGCCGCCTGACGCGCCACCTCTTCCATATCCGGAAATGCCTCGAATGCTGCATCACAGGCCGAGTGCGCCGCTTGAAGATCATCGGCAATTTCAGGCGCACCGGCAAAGGAAGCCAGATCGGCCAGCGTCGCAGGCAGCCCGTCCGTGATCTGCTTGTCCGGCCCGTCCACCTCGGAACGCACCAGATGCAGCGGCCAATCGCGCTCTTCACCATTCGGCACCCAGCGACCCATCCCCTGCGTCAGATGGAAAGCGCGCGACTGTTCACCGATCTGCGCCCAGCTCCAGCCCGTTACCGGGTCTTGTCCGGTGCCCTTAACTGTCAGCGTGGCGCTGGGCGGCGGCAGGTCGTCATCGTAATTGTCTCCCGCTCCTGACCATGCGGGAAGGTAGAGCTTCTTCACCTGCCACACCGGCAGATCCACGCCCGGAAATGCCGGATCGGCGGCCGCGCTCATCACGTCATGGGCAAGCTCGGTCATCGCCCGGTGATGCCCGTGCTGCCCAGGAACATCCAGGAATGTGGGGCAGATGATATCCGGTCGCTCCGTGCGGATGATCTCGACAAAGCGTTTGAGCGTGCGCTCACGACCCCATTTTTCAAGTGTCTCGGTGCCGCGTTTTGAAAAGCCGAAATCAAAGATCGTGTCGTCGGGCGTTTCCGATAGCCAATAGAGATTGAGGTTCATCACTTCGGCGGCGCGCTCCATTTCCGCCGTGCGCACCACGCCCAGATCATGTGTCACCTCGGAGCCGATGGCGTTCTGTCCGCCCTCGCCGCGATTGGCGCAGGCAAAGGAGATCGCAATGCCGTCGCGCAGGGCCAGAGCCGCCAGCATTTCCGACGTCTCGTCATCGGGATGTGCGCCCGTGTTCATGAAGGAGACGCAGGATTTCAGCGGCGCGAGCGCCTGCCAGAGCCTGACGATGCGCGGATTGCGCACCTGCGCGGCGATGCGCTCCTGATCGGAAACGGGCATTTGTGAACCTCCCAGAGAATCAAGTTTTTGCGGCAATGCGCGGTGTGATGGTGTCGTGAATGACGAGTGCTGCCCCGCCGAGAGCGGCGGTGAGGCGCCCGCAGGCACCGCGCTGAACGCGCGGCGTGCTCCGTCCGGCCCGCGCAGCAACGGAGCCGCCGGGAAGATCGAGCGTGGCAATGAGGTGATCGAGAACGGCATCCGGCATGGCACCGCCAAGAATGACGGTTTCGGGATCGAAGAGGTTTTCGATCAGGCCAACGGCCTGCGAGAGCGGACCTGAAGCCTCTTCGATCCACTCCATCAAATGCGCGTTGCCCGCTTTGTAGAGGTTTTCGATGTCGGAAGCGCTGCCGATCTCGATGCCCGCACCCGCAAGCTTGCTGCGCGCAGCAATGCGGCTTGCATAGGTTTCGAGGCAGCCATGGTTCCCGCAGGCACAAAGCCGCCCGCCGGGCCGGACAATGACATGGCCGATTTCACCCGCATTGCCGAAAGCACCACGCTGGACCTCGCCCTCGGCGACCACGCCCAGACCCAGTCCGGCTCCGAAATAGAGAAAGCAGAAGGTGCGAAGCCCCGTTGCGACGCCGCGCACGCGCTCGGCCACGGCAGCAGCCGTCGCGTCATTTTCAACGACCACGGGCATATCGAGCGCTTCCTCGAACACGGCAACGGGATCGCTTTCCTCCCAGCCATGAAGCGCCGATTGACCCGCGCCTGAAATCCCAACCTTGCCGAAGGGACCAGGCATCACAACGCCGGCCCCAAGAATCCTCTGGGCCTTGCCACAACGCCCCTCAAGCGCGCTGGCACGAATGCGCCGGGCCACCGAAACGACTGTGGAAGGTGCATTGTCCGACAATGCCTCGCGCGTGGTGAACAGCGTCTCGCCTTCGAGGTTCACCAGTGCGCCAAACATCGCGTCCGGCCTGACCTCGATGCCGAGCGCCACCGCGCCGTCCGCATTGAGCCGGTATTTCAGAACCGGAAGGCCCCGCCCCTCCGACTGCCGCCCGGCTTCGATCAGAAGCCTGTCTTCCTCCAGTTCGGCAATGATGTTGCTGACCGCCTGAATGGACAGACCCGAGATGCGTGCAATCTCCGCACGCCCTATGGGCTGCCGTTCACGCACGTGGCCGAGCACGACCTGGCGGTTGTGCAGGCGCGTGCGTTCAGCGTTCGATCCTACGATGCGACGGGGGCTACTGATCTTCATATGCGCTTATTAATTCAACTTACTTGAATATTCAACTTGATTGAGTTAATCGTCAGCGAATGGACATGCCGCCTCATCGAGACGGATGAACAGAGGGTGACTGCTTTGCCAGACAGGATTTGGCTGGCGATCAAAGGGAGCAAACAGAATGAAACGCAACAGACTACGGACCTTCATGCTGGGTGCCGCTACGGCAGCCATGACCATGGCTGCTGGCGCGGGTGGCGCATCAGCGGTCGAGATCGAGTACTGGCAGTATTTCTTCGAAGCGCGCGTCGATGCGATGGACAAGCTGATCGAGAATTTCGAGGCAGCCAATCCCGACATCACCGTCAAGATGACGCATTTCCCCTATGACAGCTATCGCACCAAGGTAGCCGCTGCCATTCCGGCCGGTCAGGGCCCCGACGTCGTCCAGCTCTTCTATGGCTGGCTGAACGATTATGTAGAAGCCGAGCTGATCCAGCCGCTGCCCGCCGACACCTTCCCGCCGGAAAAGATCGAGGAAGAGTTCTTCCCCATGGTCAAGGCGATGCGGATGGGCGACAGCTACTGGGCGCTGCCGACTGCCGTGCGCTCGCTGGCGCTGTTCTACAATGAGCGCATGTTCGAGGAAGCCGGCATCGAGAACCCACCGGCCAATCTCGACGAATTCGTTGAAGCCGCGAAAAAACTGACCAAGAAGGACGGTGCCGGGAACCTTACCGCCGTCGGCATCACCACCGGCATGACCGCGCAGGACCATCACTGGATCCGCGAAGTGTTGATCCGCCAGTTCGGCGGCGAGCCCTATCTGGATGACTACAAGAAGGTCAACTACAACAACGAGGCCGGGCTGAAAGCCTTTGGTTTCTATAATGATTTGCAGGCCAAGCATGGCGTGACCAAGGCCGCCTTCATGGATGAGCCGCAGGCCGCCTTCAAGGCCGGTCGCGCCGGCATGCACATTGACGGCTCATTCCGCATCGGCGCGCTCGAAAGCGTGCGCGGCCTCAAATGGGGCGTGGCCGAGCTTCCCGCCGGTCCTGACGGCACCAAATCGAACTATTCCTCCTACTGGGTGAACGCCATCACCTCCAAAGCGGAAGGCGAGAAGTTCGACGCTGCCGTCAAGTTCATGGAGTATCTCACCTCCGACGAGGCCATGCAGATCTGGCTTGAGACCGTCGGCGAGCTGCCCGCAAAGCCGTCTGCCGCCATGACTGATGAAAACGTCAATCATCCGGTCTACGGCCCCTTCATCAAGGGCCTGGAATACGCAAAGACCACCGTTTTTGCCAATGAGAGCGCCCAGCGTCAGGCCATGGTGGACATGATGCAGCGCATCGAGCTGCAGGGCCAGGCGCTTGAAGAGAGCGTCGCACAGGCCGCCGAGGAAGAGCAGAAAATCCTCGACGAATACTACAAGAAATAAGGCCTTTGGGGCGTCCGGTCCGCCGGGCGCCCAACGAAATTCGGGACGGGGCCATGCGCTTTTACAACAATCTCACCATCTCGCAGAAGCAGATCGTCTGGGCCTGGATATTCCTTGCGCTGCCGGTTCTCTTCTACGTCGTCATCCGCTTTTATCCGACAGCCAACGCGTTCGTCCTTTCCTTTCAGGAATGGAACCTGCTCGGCGACCGGAAATATGTGGGCCTTGAAAACTACGCCAAGCTGTTCAGCGATCCGGTCTTCTGGAAAGTGTTCAAGAACACTTTCATGTATCTGATCCTGGGTACGCCGGTCAGCCTCGTCCTGTCCTTCATCATCGCCTATCACCTCGACAAGGTGCGCTTCATGCACGGCACCATCCGTGCGCTCTATTTCCTGCCCTTCATGACAAGTGCGGTGGCCATGGCCTGGGTTTGGCGCTGGTTCTACCAGCCGGTCCCCATCGGCGTGTTCAACAATTTTCTGGCAAGCTTCGGCATCAGTCAGATCGAATTTTTGAGCTCGACGACCAACGCCCTGCCCTCTGTTCTGGCCTGCGCGGTCTGGGCCGGTCTCGGCTTTCAGGTCATCATCTTCATGGCCGGCCTGCGCGCCATTCCACAGAGTTACTACGAGGCTGCGCGCATCGATGGCGTGTCCACCTGGACGGTTCTCACCGAGATCACCATCCCGCTTCTGAAGCCCACCATCGTGTTCCTGGTCGTCTTCTCCTCGATCGGTTTCCTGCGGATCTTCGATCAGGTCTTCAACATGACCACCAACAATCCGGGCGGCCCGCTCAACGCCACCAAGCCGCTGGTGCTCCTGATCTACGACACCGCCTTCAACGGTTTCAACATGGGCTATGCGGCGGCGCAGACCGTCGTGCTCTTCACCATTCTGCTGGTCGTCAGCCTGATCCAGCTTCGACTTTTGAAGGATAGCTGACATGGCCAGTCAGGACATTGCAGTCAAAGCGTCCACGGACGCGCTTTTCTCCGGTTCCTCGCGCAGTTCGCGGCGCAATATGGGCCAGTTCATCCGCTGGGCGCTTCTGTTCGGCGGCGGCATTCTCATGATCATGCCCATCGTGTTCATGATCTCGACCTCGCTGAAATTCCCCTTCGAGGTCTACAATCTGAACCTGATCCCCGAAGAGCCGACGATCGAGAACTACACCTATGTGCTCGAAGACGGACGCTTCTACCGCTGGTTCGTCAACTCGCTGGTGATCTCCATTATCACCACCGCATCCGCCGTCTTCTTCGACGCGCTGGTGGGCTATGCGCTGTGTAAGTTCAAGTTTCCCGGCCGCTATCTGGTCTTCATCGCCATTCTCTCAACGCTGATGATCCCGACCGAGATGCTGGTCATCCCGTGGTATCTCATGAGCAAGAGCTTTGGCTGGCTCGACACCTATTGGGGCATCATGTTCCCGGGGGTCATGACCGCCTTCGGCACCTTCCTCATGAAGCAGTTCTTCGAGACCGTTCCCGACGATTTCCTGGAAGCTGCGCGCATCGACGGGCTGAACGAATTCCAGATCTGGTGGCAGGTGGCCATGCCGCTCGTGCGCCCGGCGCTTGCAGCCCTCGCGATCTTCGTCTTCCTCGGCAACTGGACCGCTTTCATCTGGCCGTTGATCGTCACCAATTCGGTGGAGATGTACACGCTGCCGGTCGGGCTTTCGAGCTTCGGCGACGAGGTGGACGTGGCCTGGGAACTGATCATGACGGGTGCGGCCATCTCCACGCTGCCGACGCTGGTCGTCTTCCTCATCTTCCAGCGCTTCATCATTCGCGGCGTTGTCATGGCCGGCCTCAAGGGATAAGCGCACGATGAGCCTCAACGAAAAATTCCCTCACCCCGTCTACAAGGACACGGTGCTGGCACCGCTCTTTGAAGACGTGAAGGCCAACTATGTCGGCGCGTTCCGCGCCATCAACCGGGCGCATCTGGTGATGCTGACGGAGACCGGCATCCTTTCCCGTGATGACGCCGCCCGCATCGCTGCGGCCCTTGTCGACATTGACGAGACGGTCGATGTCGACGCCCTCACCTATACCGGCGAGGTGGAAGACTATTTCTTCCTCGTCGAGGCGGAGCTCAAAAAGCGGCTTGGCCCGGATCTCGCCGGCATGCTGCACACGGCCCGCTCGCGCAATGACATGGACCACACGGTCTTCAAACTGACCTTGAAGCACCATGCCGACACGCTGATCGGCAAGGCGCACGCGTTGGCCTCCGCTCTGATCGCCAAGGCCGAGGCCGAGCGCGACACGCTGGTCGTTGCCTACACGCACGGCCAGCCGGCCCAGCCCTCGACCTTCGGCCACTACCTGTCGGCCGCCGTCGAGGTGCTTCTGCGCGACATCGAGCGCCTTCAGGCGGCCCGCGCCAATATCGACCATTGCCCGATGGGCGCTGCCGCGATCACCACCAGCGGCTTCCCCATCGACCGCGCCCGCATGGCCGATCTGCTGGGCTTCTCCGAGCCGTTGCGCAATTCCTATGGCTGTATTGCATCCGTTGACTATGTCACCGGCCTCTACAGCGCGATGAAGCTCACCTTCCTTCACCTTGGCCGCCTCATCCAGGACATGCAGTTCTGGTCGGCCTTCGAGGTGGGACAGCTTCATGTGCCCGGCAGCCTTGTGCAGATTTCGTCCATCATGCCGCAAAAGCGCAATCCGGTGCCCATCGAGCACCTGCGCCATCTCGCTTCCATGACCTGCGGTCGGGCCGATGCGGTCGTGAACACGATGCACAACACGCCCTTCACCGACATGAATGACAGTGAGGGAGAGGTTCAGGTGGCCGGCTATGCGGCTTTCCACAGCGGCGCACGTGTGCTCGACCTTCTGGCAGCCCTGATCAGCGCCGTTTCCATCGACGGCGAGCGCGTGGCCAGAAACATCGACGCCGCCTGCATCACCGTGACGGAACTCGCCGATACGCTGGTGCGCCGCGAGGGGCTCTCTTTCCGGCAGGCGCATGAGATCGCCGCCGCCACGGCCCGCGCCGTCATCGCCGCTGGCAAACCGCTCGGCGAAGGGTTCGAAGCCTTCTCCAAGGCTTTCAGGGAACTGACCAGGCGCGACAGCACGCTCGACCCCGCAGCCTACGGCGAGGCCGTCAGCGCGCGCCATTTCGTGGCGGTGCGCGAGCGTTTCGGTGGCCCTGCGCCCGAAGCCATGAACGAGGCGCTTCAAACCTATCGCGCCACCCTCACCCGCCTTTCAGAACAACAGGCAGCGGACCTTGTCCGCGCCGAAAAAGCCGGAGCCGCGCTCGATGCCGCCTTCGGCGCTCTCTTGCAGGAGTAGACCCTTGGCCACCTTGTCCCTTCGCAATCTCGTCAAATCCTACGGCAAGGTCGAGGTGCTGCACGGCATCAATCTCGACGTGGCCGATGGCGAATTCGTCGTCTTCGTCGGCCCGTCGGGCTGCGGCAAATCCACGACCCTGCGCATGATCGCCGGCCTTGAGGAGATCAGCGGCGGCGAAATCCACATCGGGGAGCGCCTCGTCAACAATCTGGAGCCCAAGGAGCGCGACATCGCCATGGTGTTCCAGAACTACGCCATCTATCCGCACATGTCGGTGCGCAAGAATATCGGCTTCGGCCTGCGCACGTCCAAGCTCTCGAAAGAGGCGAAGGACAAGCGCATCGACGAGGTCGCCGCCATTCTCGGCATGACCGACCTTCTGGAGCGCCGCCCCAACCAGTTGTCCGGCGGTCAGCGCCAGCGCGTCGCCATCGGCCGTGCCATGGTGCGCGACCCCGCCGTTTTCCTCTTCGACGAACCGCTCTCCAACCTTGATGCGCAACTGCGCACCCAGATGCGGCTTGAAATCAAGAAGCTGCACCAACGTGTTGGAAACACGATCATTTTCGTGACACATGACCAGGTCGAAGCCATGACCATGGCCGACCGCATCGTGATCATGAAGGATGGCTATATCCAGCAGGTCGGCACGCCGCTTGAGGTCTATCACAAGCCGGCCAACACCTTCGTTGCCCAGTTCATCGGCGCACCATCCATGAACATGCTGCCGGGCAACTGGACCGGTAAGGGCGTAAAACTCGGCGATGGGCTTGGCATCGATCTGCCCGAACGCAGCGCTGGCGAAGGCGCGGACGTTATCCTCGGTGTCCGGCCTGACGACCTGGTCGTGACCGGCGGCAAGGGGCTTTTCTCCGGCACGGTCAACATCGTGGAACCGCTCGGCGCCGATACGCTGGTCTATGTCGGCGTCAATGGCCATGAAGTGATCGCAAAGGCTTCCGGCCGCGAGCCGCCGAAAGCCGGCGATACGGTCAAGCTGACGGCAAAGGCCGGCGAAATGCACCTGTTTGACGCCAAATCCGGGGAGGCGCTGCCGTGACGCACGCCAACCGGTCAGGCCGCGTCCTGAGCGCGGGGCGGCTTTACTGCGACCTTATCTTTACCGAACTACCGAAAATGCCGACGCTGGGCGAAGAGGTCTTTGCCGGCGGTCTGTCGATCAAGCCGGGCGGTGGCGCGTTTATCACTGCGGCCTATGTCGCAGCCCTCGGGCGTCCGGTCTCATTGGCTTCCGCGCTCCCTTCGGGGCCGTTCGCCGCAGCACTGATGAAAGAGCTTGAAGCCAGCGGCGTCGATCTTTCGGCCTCGCAGCCCATGCCCGACACGCTCGATCCGCAGATTACCGTGGCCATGACATCGGGCACGGAGCGCGCCTTTCTGACACGCCGCGCCGGTCCCGCCGTGCCGGAAACATTTGCGCGAGCCATCGCCAGCGGCGGTTTTGCCCATCTCCATATCGGCGAGCTCGCCACGCTGGTGGAAGCTCCTTTCCTCATCGAGCAGGCGCGTGCCGCCGGGCTTTCCATCTCGCTCGACTGTTCCTGGGACGATGCGGTTCTTGCACGCGACGATCTCGCCGCATTGATCGGCGCCGTGGACATATTCCTGCCCAACGAGACAGAGGCGCAGCGGCTTGCCATTGCCCCCGGCAGGAAACCGCCTGCACCGCTTACAATCGTCAAGCGCGGGCCGGAAGGGTCCGTCGCGATCAGCGCCGAAACCACCGTCTCGATGCCGACGCAGCCCGTCAATGTAATCGATTCCACGGGCGCCGGAGACGCGTTCAATGCCGGTTTCATCGATGCGTGGCTTTCCGGAAAACCGGTTGAACAATGCCTTGCAGCCGGCAATCGCTGCGGGGCCGAAGCCGTCATGCGGGTTGGCGGCGCAACCGACCTGCCCGATCTGAGCGCACTGGTAAAGGCGGCCTCCTAGAAAGAGGCTGCCTCCACCTCTTCGCCTGCCCTTTCCTTCAACCGAGCAAAACTCATGGCCACATGGGCACGGCGGATCTGCCCGACGCTTTCCAGCGCCCCGCAGGCCACCGCAGCGGCAATGTCGGACACCTCGCGCAGGAAAAAGCCGATCTCGCTTGCAAGCGTTTCTTCCGTGCCGTCCTCGCCGGCCGCACGTTTCAGCCAGATCCTCGTCGTCTGATAATAGAGCCGTTCGGAAAATTCCTGCAGAGGCTCGTTTTCTGTCAGCGTCATCAGGAGATGGAAAAAATCCATGTTGAGCTGCGCGAAGGCGCGCTGTCTGGGCGTTCCGACCAGTTCCTCGCAGCGCGTCTTCATGGCAGCAAAGGCGCGTTTGGCGTCTTCATCGGGCTCTATCGGTGAAAGCTTGCCGATCAGCTCCGAAAGCTCCACACGCAGGCGATAGACCTGTTCGAGCGAGGCAATGTCGATGTCGGTGACGATGGTGCCCACGCCATGGACAGAGCGCAGATAGCCCTCGTCTTCGAGCCGCGCCAGAACCCGGCGGATCGGCGTTCGGCTGGTGTCGAATTCCTCGGCGAGGTCTTCCTCGCGCAACCGCATGCCCGGCGGATAATCGAGCAGACAGACGCGCTCACGCAAAAGCGTGTAGATCCGCTCGAACCGCGCGCGGGCCTCGCCTGTCATCGCTCTCGCTCCATCGCGGTCAGCTCACCTTCCTGCCCAGCCGTTCAAGCATGCCAAGGCATTGGTCGAGCTGTTCCAGCGAAACGAATTCATCCGCCTTGTGGGCCTGCTCGATGGAACCCGGCCCGCAGATGACGGAGGATATCCCCGCCTTCTGGAACAGCCCCGCCTCCGTGCCGAACGCCACCACTTCCGCCTCGGTGAGGCCGGTAAGCTCCGAAACGATCTGGCGCGCCTCCGATTCGGTTACCGGCTCCAGCCCGTCCACCTCGCCGATCACATGGGTCACGATATCCGCGCCCGCAAACACCGCCTGCATGGCCGGTTTCAGCTCGGCTTCGACAAAAGTGCGGATGCGGTCTTTCACAAAATCCGCATCCTCGTTGCGCACGGGGCGCATCTCCCATTCCACGGCGCAGTGGTCGGCGATCACATTGCGCGCCGCACCGCCCGAGATCGTGCCCACCTGAAGCGTTGTCCAGGGCGGATCGAAACGGTTGCCCTTGGGCGCGCGCGTCTTCAGCTCCTCGGCCAGCGCCATGAGCCGCGAAATATAGCGCACCGCATATTCAACGGCATTGACGCCGCGTTCGGGCGAAGACGCATGGCCGGCAAGCCCGCGAAACTCGGTCGTGTATTCGAAACAGCCCTTGTGGCCTTCGATGATGCGCATCATGGTCGGCTCGCCGATGATGGCGACGGAGGGCCGGAGTTCGGTCCGCTCCAGTTCCTCCACCAGCGCGCGCGCGCCAAAACACCCCACCTCCTCGTCATAGGTGAAGGCGAAATGCAGTGGCCGTTTCAGGTCCAGCTCGGCAAAGTGCGGCGCCATGGCGAGCGTGCAGGCGATGAACCCCTTCATGTCGCAGGTGCCACGCCCATAAAGCCTTCCATCCGCCTCGCGAATGGCAAAGGGATCGCTCGCCCAGTCCTGCCCCTCCACCGGCACCACGTCGGAATGGCCCGAAAGCACGATGCCGCCATCCCCCTCGGGCCCCAGCGTGGCGAACAGGTTCGCCTTGTGGCCGCTCTCGTCCAGCGTCATCGAAAGCCTTGCGCCAAGCGCGCTCAAAAGCTCGCTGGCATAGGCGATCATTTCCAGATTGCTGTCCGCCGAAATGGTGGGAAACCCCACCAGATCGGACAGGATGCGCGTCGTGCTTTCCAGCGTTTCGGATCGCATGGATCAGTTCTTCACGATCAGTTCGCGCGGGCGGCGACAGAGCGCCTCGGCCGGCCCGTCTTCCGTGATCAGGATGCTTTCGGTGATTTCCAGCCCCCAGTCGGCCATCCACAGGCCCGGCATGAAATGGAAGGTCATGCCCGCTTCAAGGACCGTCTCGTCCTCACGGCGCAGCGAGATTGTGCGCTCGCCCCAGTCCGGCGGATAGGAAATGCCGATCGGATAACCGCAGCGCCCGTCCCGCGTGATGCCGGCCCGCTCCAGCGCGCCATAGAGCGCATCGGCGATCTGGCCTGCGCGGTTGCCCGGCCGCGCGATCTCAAGCCCCGCCTCGATGCCTTCCACCAGCGCCTTTTCCGCATCCAGCATGTGCTGCGGCGGCGTGCCGAGAAACACGGTGCGGCAGAGCGGCGCGTGATAGCGGCGATAGCAGCCGGCGATCTCGAAGAAGGTCGCATGCCCCTGCTCGAAGCGCCGCCCGTCCCAGGTCAGATGCGGTGCGGCGGCATCGGAGCCCGTCGGCAGAAGCGGCACGATGGCCGGATATTCGCCCCAGTCGTCATCCACGCCGCGGATCGCGTCCGCATAGATTTCGGCCACCAGATCGTTTTTCTTCAGACCCGGCTCGATGCGCTCGACAATACCGTCGATCATCTTTTCGGAGATTCGCGCCGCCCGGCGCATGAAGACGATCTCCTCTTCGGATTTCACGGCCCGCTGCCAGTTCACCAGCGCCGTCGCATCCACAAAGGTGGCGTTCGGCAGTTCTTCCTTCAGGACCAGATAGGCCTTGGCGGAGAAATAGTAGTTTTCCAGCTCCACGCCGATCCGCTGGTTGCCAAAACCATGAGCGCGCAGGATTTCGGCCAGATGCTGCATCGGGTGCAGCGTGTTGGCCTGCACATAGTGGTCGGGATAGCGCAGCACCCTGTCGTCATCCATATAGACCGTGCGCACGGCGCCGTTCCCGTCCATCGACCGCCCCCACCAGAGCGGGTCGGCATCCTTGAAGACGATCACGCCCTGATGGACATAGAACGACCATCCGTCATAACCCGTCAGCCAGGCCATGTTGGAGGGATCCTCCACGAACAGAACATCGATACCCTTCGCCTCCATGGCGTTGCGGGTCTTTTCCAGGCGAGCGGCATATTCCTGCGCGCTGAAGGGCATTTCGGCTGCTGGCATGGTTCCTCCAAAAAGCGTAAGACCGGACGCTTCCGCACCCGGCGAAACCGTACACCGGAAAGGCATTCGCAACCTTGTGTACAACTAATCCATCATCACATTTTCGATCCGGTGAATCGCAGGAAAACGACATCGAATGTCGCTGTTTCTAATCCCGCTCGGATGATGTTGTGTACAAATCGATACAGGACAGGTTGCCTGGAAGAAATATCGGGAGATTTTCATGACCCACAGGGCCGCGCTCGCGCTGGCAGACATTCTGGCTGCGCGTCGCCGCATTGCTGGTATTGCGACACGCGACACGCCTCTCCCGCCGTCGCCCTTTCTCAGCCGTCTCGCGGGTGATGACGTTCTCCTCAAGCTCGAGATTGGGCAGGCAAGTGGCGCCTTTAAGCTGCGCGGTGCCGCCAATGCGGTGCTCACCCTGCCCGACGACGCCACCGGCGTCACCTGCTGCTCGACCGGCAATCATGGCCGCGCGGTAGCCTATGCGGCACGCGCGCGTGGCCTGCGCGCCGTCATCTGCATGTCGAAGCTCGTACCGGAGGCGAAAATCACCGGCATCAGGGCACTTGGTGCCGAAGCCCGCATCATCGGTGCAAGCCAGGATGAAGCCCAGGTCGAAAGCCGCCGCCTCGCCGATGAAGAGGGTTTTTGCGAAATCTCGCCCTTCGACGATCTGGCCGTGATCGCCGGTCAGGGCACGATCGGGCTTGAGCTTCTGGAGCAGCGCCCGGATCTTCAAACCGTGCTCATACCGCTGTCGGGCGGCGGGCTCGCCGGCGGCATCGCGTTCGCGCTGAAAACGATCAAACCTTCCATCCGTGTCATAGGCATCACCATGGAGCGGGGTGCGGCCATGCACGCCTCGCTTGCCGCCGGCGAACCGGTCGCCGTCACTGAAGTGGCCAGCCTCGCCGATTCGCTCGGCGGTGGGATCGGGCTTGAAAACCGCCATTCCTTCGAACTGTGCCGCAATCATCTGGATGATGTCGTGCTCGTCACCGAGGAAGAAATCTATCGCGCCATGCAGGCGCATTATTTCGAAGACCGGCTTGTGTGCGAAGGGGCGAGTGCCGTCGGTGCCGCCGCCCTGATGGCCGGCAAGGTCTCCGGAAGAATCGGCCCGACCGCCACGCTCATCACCGGCCGCAATGTCGATATGCAGATCTTCACCGACATCGTCTGTGGCCGCGATGTCGCGCTCGGCGACACGATCATCAAGGGAGCGCCCCATGCCGCATGATATTCTTGTCCTGACCGAAGCCGATCTGCGCAAGGCCGTTCGGCTCGACCTCGAAGCCATCGACGTGGTGGAAGAAGCCTTCCGCGCGCTCGCCTCGGGCGACGTCATCATGCCACCCATCCTCTCCATGGACATTCCGCAGGTTCATGGCGAAGTGGATGTGAAGACGGCCTATATTCCCGGCTTTGAAGGCTTCGCCATCAAGGTCAGCCCCGGTTTCTTCGACAATCCAAAAATCGGCCTGCCGAGCCTCAACGGACTGATGATCCTGTTTTCGGCAAAAACCGGGCTTGTGGAAGCGCTTTTGCTCGACAACGGATTTCTCACCGATGTGCGCACGGCTGCCGCCGGCGCGGTCGCAGCCCGCCATCTGGCTCCCTCCGAAATCGAGACCGCCGGCGTCATGGGAACCGGCGTGCAGGCGCGCCTGCAGATGATCGCCGCGCATCAGGTGCGCCCCTTCTCCCGCCTTCTCGTATGGGGGCGCGATGCGGCAAAGGCAAAAGCCTGCGCCACCGATCTGGCCGAAACCCTCGGCATCGACGCAAAGGCCGAGACGGACCCGGCCCGCCTCGTCGCCCAAAGCCAGCTTGTCGTCACCACCACGCCGGCCCGAGAACCTGTTCTCAAAGCCGATTGGCTGCATCCTGGCCTCCACATCACCGCGATGGGCTCCGATCAGGAAGGCAAGAACGAGATTGAGCCGGAAGCCCTTGCCCGCGCCGATCTCTACGTCGCCGACCGGGTGAGCCAGTGCGAAAAACTCGGTGAACTGGCAGCCGCCATCCGCGCCGGCGTGTGGAATGGCAACACGCCACCCGAACTCGGAGACATCGTTTCCGGCGCCAGAACCGGCCGTACCGGCGATGACCAGATCACCATCTGCGATCTCACCGGAACGGGCGCGCAGGACACGGCCATCGCCACTTTTGCGCGCGCACGGGCCTTGACAGCGGGGGCCGGGACGACGATCCAGAGCTGACCATGCTCAAGCTCGACGATCGCGATCTCAAGATTCTCGGTATCCTTCAAAGGGAAGGCCGCATCTCCAAGGCGGCGCTGGCCGAACGCGTGAACCTCACGCCTGCCCCCTGCTGGGAGCGGCTGAAACGTCTTGAAAAGGCGGGCATCATCACCGGTTACCATGCCGAAGTGGCGCTTGCGAAGCTCGCCCCGCACATCGCCGTTTTCATGGCCGCCGAACTTGCCGGCCACCGCGCGGAAGACTTCCAGCGATTCGAACGAAGCGTGCAGAACATCGATGAAATCACCGGCTGCTGGGCTGTTGGCGGCGGTTTCGACTATATCCTGCAGATCATTGCCCGCGACATCGACACCTATCAGCGGCTGGTCGACCGGCTTCTTGAGATGAATGTGGGTCTGGCGCGCTATTTCACCTATATCGTCACCAAGCCGGTGAAGCAGCCGGGCGCGTTTCCGCTCGGAGTTCTGGTGAACGTCGACGAGACGACGCAGAAGGAATAGTGGGCGCGGGCCACGAAGTTCAGAAGAAACCTTGGCGCGCCCTGCCAGGATCGTCAGAAAATTTGGCGCTTCAGGCGGCATGATTCCAGTCGAACCGAACACTGGAAATCCGCTTGGGAGAAAGCCGATGTCCGCATTTGCCGCCCTTCAGAAAACCGCCCTTTCCGACCTCGCCGATCCGCGTCTTTTCCGCGAATACGCCTATGCGAACGGCCACTGGATCGCCGCCCCCGGCGACCCGGTCGTGGATGTCTACAACCCGGCCGATGGCGCGCGGCTCGGCTGCGTTCCGGCACTCACCGCAGAGCAGGTCGATGAGACCATCGAAGCGGCGCATGCCGCATTCCCCGCCTGGGCGGCCCTTCTGCCGCAGGAGCGCGCGCAGATCCTGATGCGCTGGTACGACCTGATTGTCGCGGCCAAGGAAGACCTCGCCCATCTCATGGTTCTCGAACAGGGCAAGCCGCTGTCCGAAGCGCGTGGCGAGATCGACTACGCCGCTTCTTTCGTTTCCTTCTACGCCGAGGAAGCCAAGCGCGTTTCGGTCGAGAGCGTCGCTTCGCACCTGCCGGATGCCGACATGCAGGTTTCGCGGGAGCCGGTGGGCGTCGCAGCGCTCATCACGCCGTGGAACTTCCCCTCCGCCATGCTCACCCGCAAGGCGGCAGCCGCCCTTGCCGCCGGTTGCACCGTGGTGTCTCACCCCTCATCCGAGACGCCTTTCTCCGCGCTCGCCCTTGCAGAACTCGCCGAGCGCGCCGGCGTGCCGGCAGGCGTCTTCAACGTGCTCACCGGCAAGGCCGCCGAAGTGGTTGGCGCGATGACGGCTTCCAGACATGTGCGCGCCCTTTCCTTCACCGGCTCCACCGAGATCGGCCGCTTGCTCTACGCACAGTCGGCACCGACGGTGAAGCGTCTCATCATGGAGCTTGGCGGTCATGCGCCCTTCATCGCCTTTGCCGATTGCGACCTCGATCACGCGGTGGAGAGCGCCATTTCGGCAAAGTTCGCCACTTCCGGGCAGGACTGCCTTGCCGCCAACCGCTTCTATATCGAGCGCCCCATCTATGACGCTTTCATCGCCGCATTCGCCCGCAAGGTCGAGCAACTGACGGTCGGCAACGGCCTCACCGATCCCGATATCGGCCCGCTCATCCATGAGCGCGCGGTCGCCAAGCAGACCGAGCAGGTTGAAGATGCGCTCGCAAAAGGCGCGCGTCTGGTAACGGGCGGAAACGTGTCGCGGCACGGCTCCACCTTCTTCGAGCCCACGGTTCTGGCCGATGTGCCCGAGACCGCACTCATCTTCCGCGAGGAAACGTTTGGGCCGATTGCCGCCTTCACCCCCTTCGATGACGAAGCGGACATGCTCGAAAAGGCGAACGACACCGAAACCGGCCTCGCCGCCTATCTGCACACGCAGGACCCGAGCCGCATCGCCCGCCTCTCGCGCGGTCTGGAATTCGGCATGGTCGCGGTCAACCGCACCAAGATCACCGGCGCGCCCATCCCCTTCGGCGGGGTCAAGCAGGCCGGTCTCGAGCGCGAGGGCTCCCGCCATGGGCTGGAAGCCTTCACCAACATCAAATATGTCTGCCGCAACATCGGTTGAGCGGCGCTGAATGACACAGTTGAGAATAACAGGAGAGCGACATGCTGTTGAAGAACGACCAACTCGACCAGTGGGACCGCGAGGCCTTCTTCCATCCCTCGACCCATCTGGCCCAGCATGCGCGCGGCGAAAGCCCAAACCGCATCGTGACCGGTGGCAACGGCGTCTATATCGAGGACCGTGACGGCAACAAGCTGCTTGACGCCTTTGCCGGCCTCTATTGCGTCAATGTCGGCTATGGCCGCACCGAGATCGCCGATGCCATTGCCGAACAGGCAAAGGAGCTTGCCTATTACCACGCCTATGTGGGCCACGGCACCGAAGCCTCGATCCGGCTGGCCAAGATGATTGTCGACCGCGCGCCGGAAAACATGTCCAAGGTCTATTTCGGCCTCGGCGGCTCCGACGCCAACGAAACCAACGTCAAGCTGATCTGGTACTACAACAACATTCTCGGCCGCCCCGAGAAGAAGAAGATCATTTCGCGCTGGCGCGGCTATCACGGGTCCGGCCTGATGACCGGCTCGCTGACAGGGCTTGAGCTGTTCCACAAAAAATTCGACCTGCCGCTTGCCCAGGTGGTCCACACCGAAGCGCCCTATTACTACCGCCGCCCGGACCTCGCCATGAGCGAGGAGCAGTTCACCGCCCATTGCGTGGCCGAGCTCGAAGCGCTGATCGAGCGCGAGGGCGCGGACACCATCGCAGCCTTCATCGGCGAGCCTGTGCTCGGCACGGGCGGCATCGTGCCGCCACCGGCCGGATACTGGGCCGCGATCCAGAAAGTGCTGCGCAAGCACGACATCCTTCTCGTCGCCGACGAGGTGGTAACCGGCTTTGGACGCCTCGGCTCCATGTTCGGCTCCATCCATTACGACATGGAACCCGACCTCATCACCATCGCCAAGGGCCTCACCTCGGCCTATGCGCCGCTTTCCGGCTCCATCGTCGGCAAGAAGATGTGGGAAGTGCTCGAGCGCGGCACGGATGAATATGGCCCGATCGGCCATGGCTGGACCTATTCGGCCCACCCAATCGGCGCGGCTGCCGGCATCGCCAATCTCGAACTGGTCGACAAGCTCGGCCTCGTCAAGAATGCCGGCGAGACGGGCGCTTACTTCGTCAACGCGATGCGTGACGCCATCGGCGCACATGCCCAAGTCGGCGAAGTGCGCGGCGAAGGCATGCTGTGTGCAGTCGAGTTCGTGAAGGAACGTGAGAACCGCCAGTTCTTCGACGCTTCCGAGAAGATCGGCCCGCAGATGGCCGCAGCCCTTCTCGAACAGGGCGTCATCGGCCGCGCCATGCCGCAGGGCGACATTCTGGGCTTTGCGCCCCCGCTCTGCCTGACACGCGAAGAAGCCGACCGCATCGTCGATGCGACAGCCAAGGCCGTAAACACCGTCTTCAAAAGCTGATCTCCAGACTCCGGCGCTTCGGGGCCTTGCCCCGGAGCGTCAATTCGGCCATCTCTTCTCCCCAGTGTTTTGGGAGAATTTCATGGCCGATTTCGTTTTTCCGCCCGCCCCGCAACCGTCCGTCGCCGTAGCCGGCGAAGAAGCGCGCTTTCCCGTGCGGCGCATCTTCTGCGTCGGGCGCAACTATGCCGCCCACGCCCGCGAAATGGGCCATGAGCCGGAGCGCGAGCCGCCATTCTTCTTCACCAAACCGGCTGACGCCGTGGTCGATACCGACACGGTGATCCCCTATCCCAGCTTGACCAAAGACCTGCACCACGAGATCGAAATGGTCGTCGCCATCGGCAAGGGCGGAAGCGACATCGATCCGGCCGATGCGCTCGACCATGTCTACGGCTATGCGGTCGGGCTCGACCTCACGCGGCGCGATCTTCAGGGAGAAGCGAAGAAGAAGGGCCGCCCTTGGGACTGGGGCAAGGCGTTCGACCGTTCGTCGCCCTGCGGCCCTATCGTGCCTGTTGCCGAGACCGGTCACCCGTCGCAGGGCCGCGTCTGGCTCGCCGTCAATGGCGAAATCCGCCAGGAAGGCGATCTGGACGAGCTGATCTGGCCGGTGGCCGATGTGATCGCCCTGTGCAGCCAGGCCATGGAGCTGAAGGCCGGCGATCTGATCTACACCGGAACGCCTGCCGGCGTCGGCGCGCTCCAGCCGGGCGATCAGGTGGAAGGCGGCGTCGACGGCATCGGCGAGATCGCCATCACCATTGGCGAGGCGTGAGATGGGCGACATCGTCCTGCACAATTACTTCCGCTCCTCCACCTCCTACCGGGTGCGAATAGCCCTCGCCATGAAGGGCATCGACTATCGCTATGCCGCCCACCATCTGCGCCACGGTGAGCATCGCGGCGAAGCCTATCTCTCGGTCAACCCGCAGGGCCTCGTGCCGGCGCTGGTGTGGAGCGACGGCACGATGATCGCGCAGTCCATGGCGATCATGGAATTTCTCGACGAGATGGTGCCGGCGCCCCCACTCCTGCCCGCGGATGCGCATGGCCGGGCGCGGGTTCGCATGCTCTCCCAGATGATCGCCTGTGAAATCCATCCGGTGAACAATCTGCGCATTCTGAACGCGCTCAAAGAGCGTTACGGCGCAGACGACGCCGAAGTCGGCGCATGGTTCCGCCACTGGGTGAACGCCACGTTCGAGCCGCTCGAAAAGATGTTGGCCGAGAGCCCGCAGACCGGCGTCTTCTGCCACGGCGATACGCCCGGCATGGCCGATATCTGCCTTGTGGGTCAGGTTACCAACAACAAGCGCTTCGACGTCGACATGACGCCTTATCCCGTCATCCAGCGCATCAACGACGCCTGCATGGAGCAGGAAGCGTTCCAGAAGGCCGCGCCTATGAACCAGCCCGACGCGGAATAGTTCAACCGGAAGGCCGCTCAGGCGGCCTTTTCCTCCAGAATCAGCATGATGATGGTTTCGGCTGCGAGCGCGGGCGTGTCCTCGCCCTCGATCTCCACCTCGCCGTGATGACGCACGAGAAGCCGGCCCGGAGCCTTTTCCTCGACACCTTTCAGCGTGCTGCGCAGACGCACGCGGCTGCCAGCCTTCACCGGCGCCAGAAAACGCAGCTTGTCGAGGCCGTAATTGATGATCGTGCCCAGATGCACCGGCCACGCGCCACAGTCATAAGACAGGCTCGATAAGAGCGACAGCGTGAGGAAACCGTGCGCCACCGGCTTGCCAAACGGGCTTTCGCGCTCCGTGCGCTCGCGGTCCACATGGATCCACTGGTGGTCATTGGTGCAATCGGCGAAACGGTCGATCATCGACTGGTCGACAACCACCCAGTCGGAAACGGTCGTGCCGCCGCCGATCTCATTTTCCAGAACATGCGCGTTCATCGTCTATGCCTTTCTGAAATAAATTCGTCTGCAAAACCCGGTCTGAGCCGTCAGAGCGAGCATGGCTGCGCTTTCCCCGCTGGCCGGTTCCCACATTTGTCGCGCGAATATTGTGCATTGCAGCACGAATAACAAGGCAAAGCGCGCATGCGTGAAATTGCGCAACTCAGCGATTGCCTGCATAAAGTTGATTAGATTTATCAGATTTAAGCCGACTCACTCTGGAATTATTCTAAACAATAAGCCATATTGCGGGAACGATATGTGAAAGGACTGTTATGCGCCTAACGCGACAAACCAATTATGCAATCCGGATTCTGATGTATTGCGCCGCCAATGAGGGCCGGCTCAGCCGCATCTCGGACATCGCTGAGGCATACTCCCTGTCCGACCTGTTCCTGTTCAAGATTCTGCAGCCGCTTGTCGAGCACGGCTTTGTCGAGACCGTGCGTGGACGTCATGGCGGTGTTCGTCTGGCGAAACCGGCCGGCGACATCACCCTGTTCGATGTCGTGCGCGTCACCGAGGACAATTTCGCCATGGCGGAGTGCTTTGAAAATGACGACGCCGAGTGCCCGCTGGTCGAAAGCTGCGGCCTCAATGAAGCGCTGCGCAAGGCGTTGAACGCCTTCTTCGAAGTGCTGGCCGGCTATACGATCAGCGATCTCGCCGTCGGCAAGCCGGACATGCGATTACGGCTCGGTCTTGACGAGTTACCCGAGCGTGTAGCGGCACGCTAGGCTCAGGAAGGGCCGTACGCAGACGGTCCCCTCCTGGGGACATGCCCGTTGGCTAGGGTCAGGACCCATTAATATGGCCGCAATGGTCGGTCTGATTTGTGCGGATACGCGAAGCAAGACCGCAGGAAGACTTCATGTCTTTCAAGGTCTTGCGACAAAGTAGGCCGTGCAAATCAGGCCGATCCGAAGGACGATCGATAGACCGGCGACCTGCCGCGTCAAACCCCTTGACCGGGGGAAGGACCCCGGTCTGCGGGCTTTTCCTTGCATCTCTTGGTCTATCGAACGCCATTGTGGTCATATTAATGGGTCCTGACCCTAAAGCTGCGCTGACTGTGGCAGCACATAGGGAATATCCCCACATGGCGGAACACCCACCTGAATTCGGCACTCGAACACGTCGGACACAAGCCGGTCGTTGAACACATCGGCAGGCGTTCCCGCCGCGACCAGCGTCCCGCGATGCATCATGGCCACCTGATCGGCAAAGCGCGCGGTGAGGTTGAGATCGTGCAGAACCGCCAGCACACCACCGCCGGCAGAAGCAAACCCGGCGGCAATGTCCATGATGATGAGCTGATGCTTGATGTCGAGGCTTGAAACCGGCTCGTCGAGCAGAAGGTAGCGCGGCCTGCCGTCAAGCACCGGTTTCCAGACCTGGCAGAGCACACGGGCGAGCTGGACACGCTGCTGTTCGCCGCCCGAAAGTTCCTGGTAAAAACGCCCGGCAAATCCTGCAAGATCAACGCGCTCAAGAGCCTTTTCGGGGAGCTTCGCCTGCTCGACCTGGCCCGCGCCCGACCGCCCGCCCAGTAGCCCCAGCTTGACCACCTCGCGCACCGTATAGGGGAAGGAGAGCGAACTTGCCTGCGGCAGAACGGCCCGATGCGCGGCAGCCTGCCATGGCTGCATGTGCCGGAGCGCTTCGCCATTGATCCGCACATCGCCATCATATGGCAGGTCGCCGGATACCGCCTTCAGAAAGGTGGTCTTGCCCGATCCGTTAGGCCCGACAATGGCCGTCACGGTGCCCGGCTTCACCGACAGCGTCACATTGCGGAGAATGAGCCTGCGCCCGACCCGCACCGAAAGATCTTCGACATCGATCGCCATCACAGATCCAGAATCCCCCTCTGGCGCAGCAATATCCACAGGAAGAACGGCGCACCGAGCGTCGCCGTGACGATGCCGATCGGCAGTTCCGCTGGTGCCACGACAACACGGCTGATCGCATCGGCCACCAGAAGCAGGCTCGCCCCCAGAAGCGCCGAAGCCGGCAGCAGGTAGCGATGTTCGGGGCCAATGGTCAGACGCAGAAGATGCGGCACAACGATGCCGACAAAGCCGATGCCGCCGGCCACGGCAACCGAAGCGCCCGTCGCCGCCGCGACGGCCAGAATGGCGGAGTTTTTTACCCGCTGAACCCGCACGCCAAGATGGTTGGCGGTCGCCTCGCCCAAAACCATCGCGTCGAGCCCGCGCGCCAGAAAGGGTGCTGCAGCAAGGGCTGCAAGGATGATCGGTCCGGCAGCCCAGATTTTTGCCCAGGTGGCCCCAGCCAGAGAACCAAGCCCCCAGAAGGTCAGGTCCCGCAGTTCCTGATCGTCCGCGACGTAGACGAGCATGCCCGACAACGCGCCTGCGAGCGCGCCAAGCGCTATGCCGGCAAGAAGCATGGTGGCGATCGATGTCTGCCCGCGCCGTGTCGCCACCCGGTAGAGGAGCAGGGTCGACACGAGCCCGCCGCAGAAAGCGGCCAGCGGCAGGGCATAAATGCCGAACATGCCGATCACCGGAGCAAGCATCGTGTTGCCGAGCACAATCACCGTGATGGCGCCGAACCCCGCGCCGGAGCCCACACCGACAATGCCCGGATCGGCCAGTGGATTGCGAAACAGCCCCTGCATGACAGCGCCGGAAACCGCCAGCGATGCGCCGATCAGGCTTCCAAGCACGACGCGCGGCAGGCGGATGTCGCCAATGACCACACGGTCGCGCAGTGAGAGGGCATCCGCCCCGCCGCCGAGCCACCCCGAAAGCACCGCCCAGAATGACGTATCGGATGCACCCGATCCAAGACTGAAGGCAAAAAGAAACGCATAGAGCAGGATCAGGGCGAGAATGACCAGCCGTGCCCGCGCCGAACGGTCACCACCCGTATCAACATGCCAGCGCCATCGTGGCGCCGGTGCGGCATTGTCACGTAACGCCATGCTATTCGGTCACCGTTTCCGAACCGTTCAGAGCGCTGGCCAGATCGCGCACCGCGCCTGCGGTCCGTGGGCCGAAGCCCAGAAGATAGGAGCCGTCCATTCGTATCAGGGATCCGTTCTTTCCGGCCGGAGTGCTGGCGAAAGCGGGGTGTTTCAGAACATCACGCGATCCCCTGTGTCCCTCACGCTCCATCATGAGAACGACCTCCGGAGCCGCCGAAATCACGGCCTCGTCGGTCACCTGTTTGAAGCCGGACATCGTGTCCATGGCGTTGACCCCGCCGGCCATGCGGATGATGCCGTCAGCGGCGGTGTCCTTGCCTGCGGCCATGACCCGCCCGCCCTGCATGCTGAGCACGAAAAGCACGCGCTTCCCGTCAGCCTGCTTCTGCGCTTCCGCTTCGGCGGCATCGAGATCGGCCTTGACACGGCGTGCGAGCATCTCGGCCTTTTCTTCAACGCCCAGCGCAGCGCCAACCACGCGAATCTTGCGCAGGATTGCCTCGCGGTCATAGCCTTCCGGAACTCTTACAAGGGGCACGCCTGACGTCTCAAGCACGTCCATCGTTTCGACCGGCCCGCTTCCTTCCATGACCAATATGGCGCTCGGCCCGACGGAGAGCACGCCTTCGGGCGAAAGCGCGCGCATATAGCCGATATCGGGCAGTTTTTCCGCCTCCGGCGGATAGGTGCTCGTCGTGTCGCGCGCGACAAGCCGCTCCTCCTCGCCAAGGCTGTAGACGATCTCGGTAACGGCACCGCCGATCGTCACCAGTTTCGAGGCGTCGGAGAACGGCTGAACGGCTTCGTCCGCATGGGCGGGAGTGAATGCTGCACCGAGAGCAATGAGCGCACTCACGACAAGCCGCCCCAACCCCCTTCGCGTCACTGAAGAAAACGCTTCACGCATGGTCCGCCAGTCTCCCTGGATCCCGGCCCGATTTCCGTAGTGCACGGGACAGTCCAATCAATTGATTTCACCAGACGAGGACAGGGAGCGAGGCTCCCCGTCCCGGACGGTCGGTCAGGCCACCTGCCGGCATTCGCGCCGCGGCAAGCCTTCGACCATGGAACGCCAGTCGCTTCGCTCGGCATGTCCTTCGAGGCGTTCCCCGAAGAACTGGGCGATCAGTTGTCCGTCGGCGCCATAAGCCTCCATGGAGGTGACATGACCGTCTCTGGTCGGTTTGCGAACGGCCCAGAGTTCCTTCACGTGGTCTGTTCGCAGATGAAGATTGAAACCGGGGTCAAGAATGTTAATCCATGGTCCCATCGGCTTCACCGTTTCGATCACGCCCGTATGGATCTGGATACATCCGCTGCTGCCGACGAAACACATGATCGGCACCGTCTCGTGGACCGCCTGATGCAGCATCTGTGTCAGGGCGTCGTCCTCCAGCCTCCAGGCATAGTCCTCACCGATCAGGTGGACGGCCTGATGGCGCGTCAGTTTCAGCTTGCGTAGGATGTTGAAGAGCTGATGCACATCCGTCATCGCGCTCCAGCGCTCGCGCAGCACGTCGGCAGCCGGAAGGTCGTCGGTGACGATCTCCTCGATGATTTTCTCTGCCTGAACCTCAAGCGGAGCCTCCTGGTCCGGATGAAGCAGATCTTCGACCAGCTTCTGATAAGCGTAGAGGTTCGACTTCGGCCTCAGATGCACCTTGTGCACGGCATCACCCGCCTGGTCGAAGAACTGCAGGCTGCGCCGCACATCGTCACCATCGCGCTTTTCCACCGCAAAGCCGAAGGCCCAGCGGGAGGGAAATATGCGCAGGTCGATGTCGCGGCCCAGAACCAGCGCATGCTGCGCGCCGACGGTGATCTTCTCGTAAACGCCGACCTTTTCGTGGACGGCGCTTTCGTTACGCGTCAGGGCCATCACCTCCCCGACGGCTTCGAGAGCCGGTAGAAGGTCGGAGACGCGCGGCTCGATACGGGTCACGCCATGGCCCACATGCGCGGCCACCAGTTCGGCCTCCGAAATGCCCAGCGTCATCGCCAGGTCCCGTTCGCGCATGTTGGGATTTTCGTCACGGGCGCGCCTGATCGCCTCGGGCGCGCATACTGTCTGAACATTCATTCCACGAAACCTACTTGTTGAGAATCAGCTTCCCCTGGCGGGTAATCTTCAACCGGTAATAAGCACCGTGATGCTCAATTCCGATTTCGCGGCGCCCGCCGAAAAGGTCTGTGCTGGAAATCGTCCGGTCTGGCGTAACGCCGCCTTGCCTGACAGCCAGATGCTGTATGTCTGCCTGTCCGCGCGGGTCGATCGACAAATAGGTCTTCATTGGAAAGAACCTCCATTTTCAGGTCACTGGCTTGGGCTCACATCGACAGCATGATTTCTGCCATTCGCTTTCTTGACTTTTCTTATCATATTTTATAGCCACCGCAATACCGGAGTGGAATAATCAAGATAAATTTCCTAGCCGGATAATCGTCGGCAAGCCAGCGCCAGCCGGCCAATTGGTGTGTTTGATTGCTGGAGAATCTGGAATATGCCGAGTTACACGCGACACACGAACCTTGGTTTGCTGTGCGGAACGTCGATCGCGACGCTGGTCCTGTCGATGAACGTCATGGCGCAGGAAGCGCCCGTACTTTTGTCGGAAGCGTCAGGCAGGGTCACCCTTCTCGACCGCATAACGGTGGTGAGCAGGACAGACGAAAGCGCACTCGAATCACTGGCGTCCGTGAGCCAGATCAGCGGCGAGGAACTTGAACGCCGTATGGCGACCAATGCCAACGACATCTTTTTCGGCGTTCCCGGAATCAAGGTTTATTCCGACGGACGCCCGGCGGTCAGCAACATCAACATTCGCGGCCTTCAGGACGCCGGACGCGTTTCCGTCATCGTGGATGGCGCCCGCCAGAATTTCCACAAGGCTGGCCATGAAGTGTCCCGCATGTTCTGGCTCGACCCGCAGCTTGTCCAGCAGGTGGACGTCATCCGTGGCCCCAGCGCGAACACGTTTGGTTCAGGCGCGATTGGCGGCGTCGTCTATTTCGAGACCAAGCAGCCCGATGATTTCCTGCGTGACGACGAGAATTACGCGCTGTCGCTCACGGGGCGTTATGAATCGAACGGCTCCGGCTGGACCACGAGCGCGATCGGCGCCTATCGCTTCAACGAAGCCGCCTCCGTTCTGGGCAACATCGTCTGGCGCGACTATGGCGACTATAAGGATGGCGATGGTTCACGCGTCGACAACTCCGGCTTCGACGTGCTGAGCGGCCATGTCAAGGGAACCATCAGACCGACCGAGAACAGTGAGCTGACGCTCGGCTGGACCGGATCCCGCGACGACTGGTCTTCGACGGCAACCCGCGACTACCGGCTCGACAGCGACACGTTCACGGGCGAGTTCAAGATCTCCGACGCCGAGGAGAAGTGGCTGAATCTCAACATCAAGGGTGCGGTCAACAGCATCGATCTGACCCAGACCGACACGGGCCCTCGTCCCGGAACATCGGGCTATGATCTCAGAACGACCAGCTTCGACATCTGGAACACATCCTATTTCGACACCGGGATGGTCGCCCACGAACTGACAGTGGGCGGCGACTGGGTCTATGACGATTTCACCTCGAATGCGGCGTCAGGCGGGTCCGACACTTACAACCCGACCGGCACCCGCAGGGTCTGGGGCGCCTATGTTCAGGACAAGCTCACTTATGACTGGCTCGAAGTCGTCGCCGGGCTGCGCTACGATTCCTACGAACTGGAGGCGTCCGACAAGAATTCAGGCGACCGGTTCTCCCCCCGCCTCAGCGTTGGCGTTTCCCCCTTCAGGGAGGGCGTGCTTTCCGGTCTGCAGTTTTATGGCTCCTATGCAGAAGGTTACCGTGCACCCAACACGTCGGAGGCCTACATCACCGGCGGCCATTCCTTCCCCGGCTTCAGCTTTGCATTCCTGCCAAATCCCGACCTCAGGCCCGAGACCGGCAAGACGTGGGAGGCGGGCATAAACTACAAGGCCGACGGAATCTTCGATGCCGGAGATACGCTGCGGCTCAAGGCAGCCTATTTCCACAACGACATCGACGACTACATCACCATCCCCACTTTCCCGGCAATTCCAGGCAGCGAATGCGCCAGCCTTGGTCACTCCATGTGTGCGCAGTACCAGAACGTCTATGCTGCAGAAATCCAGGGCTTCGAACTCGAGGGGCGCTACGATGCCGGGCGCTATTTCGCCGGTCTCGGCATCTCCGTCATCGACGGTCATCAGACGGACAGGGATGGCGTGCGTTCGGACCTCACGACCATTCCCTCAGCCAGCGTCACGCTCGATGGCGGCATGCGTTTTCTCGAACGCCGCCTGACACTCGGTGGCGAGGTGCAGTTCAACAAGGCCCCCAGCGGCACGACCTTCGCCGAGGATTATACGCTGGTGAATCTCTATGCGAACTATCAGCCCAATGAGAACCTCCGGTTTGATTTCCGCGTCGACAACCTTTTCGATAAGCGTTACGTGCTGCCGATCGTTGACGTCTCCGATGGTATGCATGCACAACCCGGCCTGACCGTGAAGCTCGGCGCAACCGTCCGTTTTGGAGGATAAAATGCCGTCTCGATTACTTCCGTCTTCTCTTCTGTCCACCGCTGGCCGTATCGCGCTGGCGGTGGCCGGCACCCTGGCAGCAACCCTGCCAGGGGCCGCGCAGGAGCCCGCCACCGGCGCGATCAAGCTGGAGCTCAACGCTCTGCAGAAAAGCGAAAAGGGCTGCCGCATCGCATTCGTGGTCGAGAATGCGATGGGCAGGGATATCGCCAGGGCAGCCTACGAGATTGCCCTGTTCAACAAGGAAGGCCTCGTTGACCGGCTTCTGGTCCTCGACTTCCAGGAACTGCCCAACGAGAAAACCAAGGTGCGGCGATTCGATCTCGCCGATGCCGATTGCGATGCGATCGGGCGTGTCCTGATCAACGACGCTTCGGCCTGCGAAGGCGATGGGATCGAGCCCGGTGACTGCATTGCCCGGCTGGAGGCAACCAGCCGCAGCACGGTCACCTTTGGCAAATAACGTTCACAAAACAAACCCCACAGGAATGCCCCAATGTTCGACGGCGTCATCTCTTCCATAGGCTCCTTTCTCAAGCTCGGCGGCCCCGTCGTTGCGATCCTGCTTGTTCTGTCGGTCTTCGCTCTGGCGCTGATACTCCTCAAATTCATGCAGTTTCAGCGCGAGCGGGTCGGCCGGCACGGGCGTTCCAACCGCGCGCTCCATGCCTGGTTCCACCACAATCAGGGCGAGGCACGCTCAATGCTCGCCAATGCGCGTTCGCCGCTGGAGGAAACGCTCGCAACCACCATGCGGCTTGCCGCTGCAAAAGCCGACAAGGGTGCCGTGGAAGACGAGGTCAGCCGCCTGGCGCTTGGCCGCCTGCACGATCTGCAACGCGGGTTTCGCGCGCTCGACGCCATCGCCCAGGTTGCCCCTCTGCTCGGCCTGTTCGGCACGGTTCTCGGCATGATCGAAGCCTTCCAGAAGCTGCAGGAAGCCGGGAATTCGGTGGATCCGTCACTGCTCGCAGGCGGCATCTGGGTGGCGCTTTTGACCACGGCCTGCGGCCTTGCCGTTGCCATGCCCGTTTCGCTCCTTCTCACATGGTTCGAAACACGCATCGAAAACGAGCGGGTCGCCATCGAGACGATGACCGCAACCGTTCTGTCCCACGCGTCGATCGAAAAAGCGGAAGAACAGGCAACGTCGGCAGATTCCGGCGCGCCACGGCTTGTGACAGGTGAGACCTATGCGCATTGACGCAGCTGCGGTCAGAAAGAGAAAGCCCCTGTCGCTCACATCGCTGATCGATGTGATCTTCCTCCTGCTGCTCTTCTTCATGCTGACCTCGACCTTCACCCGCTTCGCCAGGGTCGAGATTTCCGGCGGGCCGGCGTCAGCCTCTGCCGGCGGCAAGCCGCCGGACGTGCTGATCCGCGTCGATGATCCGGCGGGTTGGCGCGTCAATGGCCAGACGCTCGCCGAAGAGGCAGCCATCGTCGAACTCGCACGCCTGAAGGAAGCCGGCGCGGAAACCGCCGTTCTCCTGGTGCGCGGCGAGCTTACATCCCAAGAACTGGTCGAGGCGGTGGAGAGCATTCGTCGCAACACCGAACTCGACCTTTCCGTCGCGAGGTAATTCCCATGCTCCGCCTTGCCCGTCCCACGCAGCCCCGCCAACGGGAAAGCACGATCGCTCTGATCAACATCGTGTTCCTGATGCTGATCTTTTTCCTCGTTGCCGGCACGCTGACCCCGCCGCTCGACAATGACGTCAGCCTGATCTCGACCGTCGAGGCCAATCCGTCGGAACCACCGAATGCGCTGTTCGTCACCGAAGAGGGTGAGATGCGCCTGCGCGGTACGGCGACAGATGCGCAGGGTTTCATGCTCGCGCGCACACAAACCCTCGGTGAAGAGGCTGCAAGACAACTCGAGATCAAGGTGGCAGCGGACCGCGACCTGCCGGCCGCCAAACTCGTCGACATCGTCGGCGCCCTCAAGGCGGCCGGTGCCAGCAGGATCAGCATCATCACGGAACGTACGGCAGAATGAAAATGCGGGCATGGAAATGGGCCGTAGCGCTGGCCGTATCGCTAAGCCTTCACGCAGGGGCGGCGGTCTATGTGATGAGCCGCCCGACAGATGTCGAGATCGCCGGTGGCGGCTCGACGGAAATCGCGATCGCCGGCAACGCCTTTGCCGATATGGTCGCCGCCGGTGAAACAACCGAGGAAGTCGTGCCGGAAACGCAGCCGGAGGTGGAGCCGGTTCAGCCCGAGACGGCAAGCGAGGTGCCGCCCGAGGCACCGGTCGAAACCGTGGTTGACGAAGCCCCGACCCCGGTCGTGGAGGCCGAGCAACCCGTTACCGAGGTGACGGAGGCAGAGACAGCAGAGGCTGTCGAGCCGGTCGAGAACGCGCAGATCGTGGCAGCGCTCTCGGAAGCGCCGGTTCCAACGCCCCGCCCCGCCTACACACCGCCGCCAAGGCCAAAGGTCGAGAAGAAGCAGGTCCAGAGGGCCAAAACGGCACCGCCCAAAAAGCGCAGCGCCGGCTCAAAGGGCCGCGACACACAGGACGCGCGCCGCGGAACAACCTCCGGAAAGCAGAATGCCGGTCAGGCCTCCAAGGGCCGGCAGGTCGCGCGCGCCACACAAAGCGGCAATGCGCGCGTCTCCAACTATCCCGGAAAGGTCGTCTCGAAACTGCGACGCTCGCTGCGCTATCCGAGCGCGGCAAAACGCCAGCGGCTCAAGGGCGAGGTCCGCATACGCTTCACGGTCGCGCGGAACGGTTCCGTGAGCGGCATCCGCATTGTCCGCAGTTCCGGCTCGAGCGTCCTCGACCAGGCCGCCCTCGAGACGGTTCGCCGTGCAGCGCCCTTCCCCCGAATTCCGGATGAAGCCGGTCGTTCGAGCTGGGGTTTTACCGTTCCGCTGGCCTTCCGCCGCTGATCGCGCCAGACCGTCCGCGCAGCCATCGGGCTGCGCGGTGGAGGGTTTCAAGCTGTAGCGCTTCATCTTATCGTTTTTGCGCAATTCCGGACGGAAAACCGGTAGCCACTTTTCCTGGAATTGCTCTAAACCGAAGCCAAAAGGCTCGCATTGCCGCCTGCTGCCGTCGTGTCGACACAGATGGCGCGTTCATGGGCAAAGGCGGCCGGGTAGATCGGCTCGACGATCAGCGGGACAATCGCCCCCTCGCGCCCGGCAAGTGCCCGGCGCAGGTCCCGCAGCCATTCTTCCCCGCCACAGGCGGCCACCAGATCGATGCCGGGAGCGCCCAGTGTCTCCGGAGCCACGGTGCCATCGGCTGCCTCAAGCGGAAGTCCCTGCCCGAGCAGCGGCCTGAGAATGCGGCGTGCTTCCGGGTGCACTGCGAGCACCGCGTTTCCGACCGACAGTGCCTGCACGACCTGCGCCAGAAGAACCTCTTCCTCAGCACCCAGACAGAGCGCGCGGCCGCGCGGCGTCAGCATCAGCGTGTTGGCCTCGCCCGTCGGTCCCGGCAGGTCGAGTGGCCCCTGATCCAGCGCCGCCGAGGCTGCCATCGCTTCCTGTGCCCTGCCACGCAGGAGCTTCCGCAGGACCGGGAGCCTGTCTGCACGCGCTGTCCACTTTGCATCCATCGCAGGCAGGAGACGGCTCACCGCATCGGCGGCAAGCTCGGGACCTGACGGCGCTACCTGCGCGATCTCCGCACCACGCCGGAAGCGGCGCAGATAGTGCGGGCCACCGGCCTTGGGCCCCGTTCCCGAAAGCCCCTCGCCGCCGAAGGGCTGCGAGCCGACGACAGCGCCGATCTGATTTCGGTTCACGTAGATATTGCCGGCATGCACCCTATCGATCACGTGCTGTGCGCGGGCATCGATGCGCGTGTGAAGCCCGAAGGTCAGGCCATAACCCTTTGCGTTAACATCGGAAATGACCCTGTCAATGTCATCCGCCTCGAATGTCGCCACATGGAGGATCGGGCCAAAGATTTCGCGCTCCAGTTCGCCGATCCCGGACACTTTGAAGGCGGATGGCGCCACGAATCGCCCGCCATCCGGCACATCGAGTGCCGCGATCCGGCGCCCCTTGTCGGACATCTGCTGTGCATAGCCGCCGATCGTGTCGAGTGCTTCACTGTCGATCACCGGGCCGACATCGGTCGAAACCTCCCATGGATCGCCAATGCTGAGCGCCTGCATCGCCCCCTTCAGCATCTCGATCACCCGGTGCTCCACATCCTTCTGCACATAGAGCATGCGCAGGGCCGAGCAGCGCTGACCGGCGCTCTGGAAGGCCGAGGCCACGACATCGCGCACGGCCTGCTCGGGCAGTGCCGTGGAATCGACGATCATCGCGTTAAGCCCGCCCGTTTCGGCAATCAGCATTGCGCCCGGACCGGCATTGTCGGCAAGCTGGCGCTCGATCAGCCGTGCCACTTCGGTCGAACCGGTGAAACACACGCCGGCGATCCGGGGGTCGGCCGTCAGCGGACCACCCACTGTCGGGCCATCGCCGATCAGAAGCTGCAGCACATCGGCCGGCACGCCCGCCTCATGCATCATCGTCACGGCGCGGGCGGCGATCAGCGACGTCTGCTCGGCCGGCTTGGCAATCACGGCGTTGCCGGTCACAAGTGCGGCTGCGATCTGGCCGGTGAAAATGGCGAGCGGAAAATTCCACGGCGAAATACACACGATGACACCGCGCGCCTGCGTTTCCCTCTCCACATGCTGCGCCTCGCGTGCGTAATAGCGCAGGAAGTCGACCGCTTCGCGCACTTCGGCAATGCCGTCTGCAAGCGACTTCCCGGCCTCGCGCGTGGCGAGCGCGAAAAACTCTGCCGCGTGCGCCTCGTAGAGATCGGCAATCCGCCGCAGGATGTCGGCGCGCTCTCCAACCGGCGTCTCCGCCCAGCCGGGCTGTGCCCCGAGCGCAATATCCACAGCCGCGCCCGCCTGCTCCCGCGTGGCATCGCGTACCCTGCCAACGGTCTCCGACAGCCGCGCCGGATTGACCACCTCGCGCCTTTCGCCATCTCCCTTCGCCGACGTGATGGAGCTGGCCTCCCATTCATGCGGCGCGGCAAAGGGCGCGCGGGCCGCATCGAGCTCGGCCATGGTCACGGGGTCCGTAATGTCCCAGCCCCGGGCGTTCTTTCTGGAAAGCCCGAAAATCTCCGAGGGGCGTTCAATGGCCGGGTTGGCGGCTTTGCCGTTCGCCTCAATGGCTGCAAACGGGTCGGCAGCGATTTCCTCCGCGCTGACATCCTCATCGACGATCTGATGCACGAAAGAGGAATTCGCGCCGTTCTCCAGAAGCCGCCGCACCAGATAGGCAAGCAGATCCTGATGCGCGCCGACCGGCGCATAGATGCGGCAGCGTGTGTTTTCACGCCTGCGCACGGTCTCGTGCAGCGCTTCGCCCATGCCATGCAGACGCTGAAACTCGAACCGGGTCTTGTCCGGTGCCATGGCGAGGATCGCGGCTGCCGTGTGCGCATTGTGGGTGGCGAATTGCGGATAGATGCGATCCGTCATGCCAAGCAGTTTGCGGGCGCAGGCAACATAGCTCACATCCGTGTTGACCTTGCGTGTAAAGACCGGAAAGCCGTCGAGCCCCATCACCTGGGCGCGCTTGATTTCCGTATCCCAGTAAGCGCCTTTCACAAGGCGCACCATGATGCGTCGGTCAAGCCGCTCTGCAAGCTCATAAAGCCAGTCCAGCACGAAGGGCGCACGCGGTCCATAAGCCTGCACCACGACGCCGAACCCGTCCCAGCCGGCAAGCTCTTCGTCCGCCAGCACCGCTTCGATCACGTCGAGCGACAGGTCGAGGCGATCCGCCTCCTCTGCGTCGATGTTGAGCCCCATGCGGGCGTCGCGGGCTGCAAGGGCCAGGCTTTTCAGCCGCGCGATCATCACCGGCAGCATCTGCGCCTTCTGCGTCGCCTCATAGCGCGGGTGAAGCGCGGAAAGCTTGACGGAAATGCCAGGGTTCTCCCGGATGTCGTCCCGGTTGGAATACCGCTTCAGTGCGGCAATGGCATCCGCATAGGCCTTGTGATAGCGCAGCGCATCGACTTCCGTGCGGGCTGCCTCGCCCAGCATGTCATAGGAATATGTGTATCCCTTCTCTACCATGGACCGGCCGCGCTTCATCGCTTCCTCAATGGTGCGCCCGAGCACGAACTGCTCGCCCATTTCGCGCATGGCGCGCGATACGGCTGTCCGGATCACGGGTTCGCCCATGCGCCGCACGAGGCCGCGCAGGACCGCTTCCACGCCCTCGCCCTCATCGTCGAGCACCCGCCCCGTGAGCATCAGTGCCCAGGTGGATGCGTTGACGAAGATCGAAGCGGATTCGCCCGAATGTGCGGACCAGTCATGCGGCGCAATCTTGTCGCGGATCAAATCGTCCATGGTCTCTGCGTCCGGCACGCGCAGCAGCGCCTCGGCCAGACACATCAGCGCCACGCCTTCCTGCGTCGAGAGACCGTATTCGGAAAGAAACGCCTCCATCATGTGCATGTCGCTCGAGGCGCGCACCGCCCGCACCAGATCGGCTGCATTGGCCGAGATCCGGCCTCTGTCTTCGCTCGACAGGTCGGCCAGGGCGATCAGCCGCTGCAACGCCTCCGCCTCATCGGCCAGATAGTGAGCCCTGATGTCCTCTCGCAGTTTTTCCGGCGCATTCTTCTGCATGACGTCCTCAAATATGGAATGGCTTGCGCGGCGCTCCCGTCACCGCATTTGCGCCGATCATAGCACAGCGAATTCAGTCAATCGGGCTGATTGCTTGCACATTCCAGTTCATATGGACTATCTTCTCGGGAAAAATCAGCCTCAGAAAGGTTCATCCTACATGGCGACAGAACGCGTAGACCGCATCGACCGCAATATCCTGGACGCCCTGACCAAGGATGGCCGGCTTTCCATCGCCGAGCTCGCACGCCGGGTGGGTCTCTCCAAGACGCCGGTTCAGGCACGGCTGCGGCGTCTGGAGAAGGAAGGCTATATTCGCGGCTATTCCGCCATCATCGATCGCGCCCGCATCGGCGAAGGTCACATCGCCTTCGTTCAGGTGGAGCTTGAAGACACGCGTTCATCCGCACTTGCCGCCTTCAACAAGGCGGTGCTTGCCGTGCCCGAGATCGAACAGTGTCACATGACCGCCGCCGGCTTCGACTATCTGCTCAAGGTGCGGACCCGTGACATTTCAAGCTATCGAAAAGTGCTCGGCGAACGCATCTCCGCCCTGCCCCATGTTGCCCGCACCTCGACATTCGTGACGATGGAAACAGTCAAGGACCGCTAGATCGCCGTGCGTCCATCCGGACGCACAAAGGACGATCTAGTCTGGTGATGGAGCATCGGAATAACCCGAAAGCCGGATTCCACTTTTCAGTCCGATGCTCTGACGTCCTCCGCGTCCAGTGTTTTGAGGAACGCAATGAGCGCCTGCCGCCCGCGATCCGTGAACACCACGCCACGAATCTCGCTCTGGCCTGAAACCGCGGCGGGCGCGCTGCTGTAATGGTCGATCACCGCTTCGAGCGAAGCAATCTGGCCGGCATGCATGTAGGGCGGGCGTCCCGCCACGCCGCGCAGCGAAGGCGTCTTGTAGGCCCGCTCCATCGCGGTCGCCTCGCGCTTCATGAAACGCAGGGCTTCACAGGCCTCGGGCGTTGCATCGCTATGGCGTCCCAAGCAGTTGAAAGGGTCGGACTGCACGGCGGCGATGCCCGTGGCACGCCCCAGATCCTCCGGCAGCCCCGCGGCAGGCGCCACGCCCGTATTGTGGAAATGGTCGTCCGTTAAACGCGGCCCGTTGTGGCATTCAAGGCAATTGGCCTTGCCGATGAAAAGCCGCAGCCCCTCGAGTTCCAGATCGGAAAAGGCTGCATTCCCGGCCGGCTGCTGCCCTGCCACTATCGCCCGCGCAAAACGGTCGAAGCGGGTTTCGGTCGGTGCCAGCGTGCGTTCGAAGGCAGCGATCGCCTTGCCGATATTGGCAAACACCTGGTCGACCGCTTCCCGTTGCTCCGGCGCCATTGCAGACCAGTCTGCGCGCTCGGCCTCTGTGCCAAGCGGGCTGGCGTTTTCCGGAGTTTGCGAAAGATCCGGCAGGGAGCCGAAAATCTCCTCATAGGTCCCGGCATAGACCCCGGCGATGTAGCGCGCATATGCAGTGCGGTTGCCGGCGTGCTCTCGCTGGTCCTCCAGAGGTGTGAGCGCCTGCGCCCAGAGGCTGTCGCGCCGCCCGTCCCAGAATTGCCAGATGTTCCATGCGGCACCCGCAAGCGGCATTGTGCGTCGGTCTGTTTCTGCAACCCCGACACCCCGCGGAAGTCCGTCCTGAAACTGCCGGTCGGGGTTGTGGCATGTGGCACAGGAGACGGTTCCGGTGCCGCTAAGCCCCTCATCGAAAAAGAGCCGTCTGCCGAAATCCGCCGCCCGCGGATCATCCGCATACCGATTTCCTGGTGAAGGCGGGAGAGGCCCCAGCGCATCGATGGAGAGAGACGCGATCTTCCCCCTCTCGTCTTCGCTCAGTGCACCGGAATCGCAGGCGGACAACGCAAGAAGACCGCACAGCGCGCCGATTGCAGCGTGGCGGCGCGCCGTCCTCATGTCACAGATCCAGATTGAAAACCGCCTCATCGAGCCCCGGATCGGCCGAGATCCCGATGCGGATTTCCCAGTGCCCGCCCATATTGAAGCGCATTCCCTCCACCCGGTAACGCCCCTCTCCCAGGTTTTCGGCTGCCTGCGGCTCGGTCGGCAGGCCGTGCCCGTGGGCCGGCATGCCGCCATCGACGGCTATCGAAGCATCCGTCACCGGCGCGCCATCGGGCGTGGTGACCGTCACCACCCACTCGTGGGTCTCGTTTACCGGTACGGGCTGTGCGTCGGTCTCGAACATGACCTGATAGAGCCCGTCCCTGCTCACCGTGTTGTAGGCGATGTCGATCTCGGGTGCGGGCGGGGTGAAGAGACGGTAAGCCGCATAAATCGCGACGGCCACTGCGAGCAGGCCCATACTCGCAAGCATGAAGCGCCTTGTTCCGTTAACACGCTGTGGCGGCATGTGGTCCCTCCGACTCGGCAGATGCCCTACTTAACCCGCAGCCCGGCTCCGGTTCCATAGCTACGCTGTCGCAGTCCGGAAAAGACAAAGAAAAACCGGCGTATGGACGCCGGTTTCCCCACTTGATCCTGGCCTGACCCTAGAGCCCCAACCCGCCAATGCAGACATATTTGGTGTCGAGATAGTCTTCGATGCCCTGGTGACCGCCTTCCTTGCCAAGGCCCGATTCCTTGAGACCGCCGAACGGCGCTTCCACCGTGGTGATGATCCCTTCATTGACCCCGACGAGACCGTATTTCAGCCCTTCCATCACACGGAAGGCGCGGCCCAGATCGCCGGTGTAGAAATAACAGGCGAGACCGAAGACGGTGTCATTGGCAAGCTTGACCGCTTCTTCCTCCGTCTCGAAGCGGAAGACCGGCGCCACGGGGCCGAAAATCTCTTCCTGCATGAAGCGCATGTCGGGTGTGGCGTTGGAGATCACGGTGGGCTGGAAGAAAGAGCCGCCCAGCGCATGGCGCGCGCCGCCGGCAGTCACCCTGCCGCCCTTCTCCGTAGCGTCGGCGATCAGTTCCTCCACCTTCTCGACCGCCTTCTCGTCGATCAGCGGTCCCTGCTGGGTCCCGTCCTCTAGGCCGGATCCCACCTTCAGCTTTTCGGCCGCCGCCGAAAGCTTCTCCACAAACCTGTCATAGATGCCGGCCTGCACGAAAAAGCGGTTGGTGCAGACACAGGTCTGACCGGAGTTGCGGTATTTTGCGGCCATGGCACCCTCAACCGCCCGGTCCAGGTCCGCGTCGTCAAAGACGATGAACGGCGCATTGCCGCCCAGTTCCATCGAAACCTTCTTCACCGTGCCCGCGGTCTTCTGGATGAGAAGCTTGCCGATTTCGGTCGAGCCGGTGAAGGTGATCTTGCGCACCAGCGGGTTTTCGCAGAGCTCGTCGCCGATCTCGGAGGCCGAGCCGGTCAGGATGTTCACCACGCCTTTCGGAAATCCGGCCTCTTCGCACAGAACACCCCAGGCGAGCCCGGAATAGGGCGTCTGCGACGCCGGTTTGGCAATCGCGGTGCAGCCTGAGGCAAGCGCCGGGCCAAGCTTGCGTGCCAGCATTGAGGAGGGAAAATTCCACGGCGTGATCGCGCCGATGACGCCGACCGGCTCCTTGGTCACCAGAATGCGGCGGTCCGCCCAGGGCGACGGCACCACGTCGCCATAGACCCGGCGGCCTTCTTCCGCGTACCAGAGAATGTAGGCGGCCGACATGCCCACTTCGCCCTTCGCCTCGGCAAAGGACTTGCCCTGCTCCATCACCAGCAGCTCGGCGAGCGCATCCTGATTGTCCATGATCGCATCGTGGAGCCTGCGCAGAAGTTTTGCGCGGTGGTCGGCAGATGTCTTCTTCCAGGAGTGGAACGCGGTTTCGGCCGCTTCGATCGCGCGGCGGGTTTCAGCCGTGCCGGAGCGCGGCACGGTGCCGATCTTCTGGCCGTTGGCCGGATTGACGACATCGATGGTCTGCCCCGAATCCGCCTCGACCCAGGCTCCATCAATGAAATTGGCCTGGCGCATGAAATGACTGGTCTTCTGAAGCATCTGGGTCTTCTCCTCTGTTTGCGCGGCACCGTACTGTCCCGAGGCGCCCCGGCTAGGGGCTGACTGGCCCTATTGATAGGTCCAGTGAAGCACGGAAAGCCAGAACGCAGTCGAAAGCACGGCGAACGCCGTGGCGATGGTCATCGCGTTGGAGGCGAGCGCCTGTCCCGTGCCGAAGCGTGAAGCGATCAGATAGGGATTGACCCCGGAGGGCAGCCCCGCCGCAACGACGGCGATCTGCGCGCTGAAGATCGGAAGACCGATCAGGAGCGCGACACCAAGGGCAACGGCAGGCATCAGGAAAAGTTTCAGCACAGCGATCACGATTGCGGGACGCACATCGCCCGAAATTCCGAACCGCCGCAGTCCGAGCCCCATCGCAAAGAGTGCCACTGGACCCGCGACATTGGCCAGCGCATCCACGAAACGGGTTCCGAGCGCAGGCATCTCGAGCCCGGAAAAACGCCAGAGCAACCCGGCAATGATGCCGATGATCAGCGGACTGGAGAAAAGCGTTGTCAGAAACTCGCGGACAATTGAAAGCGCACTGCCGCCCTTTCGACCGACGAGCGCGAAAAGCAGAATCGACATGCCCATCATGATCGGCAGATGAACCGAAACGATCAGCGAGAGGACCTCGAACCCCTCCTGCCCGAACACGCCAAGCATGAACGGGATTCCCAGCAGGACGAGGTTGGAGAAACTGGTCGAAAGACCGGCCACCACGCCGGCGCGCGCGTCGCGCCCGAAAAAATGCACAATGATAAAGTGCCCTGCCCCCCAGGCGACGGCAACGGCGCTGAAATAGGTTGTCCAGAGCGCCCAGGGCAGGTTTCCGTCGAATGCGGCGCCCGCCATGGTGCGGAAAAGCAGAAGCGGCACCGCGACGGTCACCGCAAATTCGCTTAGTGCATCGCCGGTTTGCGGCTTCAAAAGGCCGCTCCATCCGGCGACATAGCCGAATGCGACAAGACCAAAGACGAAGGAGACGGTTTCAACGAGTGGAGACATACAGCCTGTTTAGCGACAATGGTTGCCAAGGGAAACCATCAGTCAGACAAATCCACTCAGGGCAGCAAGGCGGCTTTCAAGTCCTGTCCCTGTGCCTATATGCTAGGAAGAATAGTTTGAGGATTGCCATATGTTTCGCCAGCTCGTTGCCATCTTTCTTCTTTTCAGCGTCTTTCCGGCGCAGGCAACCGAGGCGGGATGGGCGCTTTTGCGCAATGGCGGGCAGGTCGTGCTGATGCGCCATGCCATTGCTCCAGGCAGCGGTGACCCGGCCAATTTCGACATTGAGAACTGCGGCACCCAGCGCAACCTGTCCGAGCGCGGGCGCCTGCAGGCCCGCCGTATCGGCGCCCTCGTCGATGCCCGCGCTGCGCCGGTGGAAAAGGTGCTTGCGAGCCGCTACTGCCGGACCCGCGACACGGCCACGCAGGCCTTTGGCTCCGACATGGTCGAGCTCTTTCCCGCGCTTGATCTGCCCGCAGACGACAGCGCCATGGAAAAGCAGAAGGCGGAGATTCTCGCACGAATCAACGACTACACCGGCTCGGGAAACCTGTTCCTGATCACCCATCTTGAAATCATTGAAGCGCTGATCGGCGCCTCGGCGCGAGAAGGCGAGGCCATTATTTTGTCACGCGGAGGCGACAATCTGCATGCCGCCGCGCGCATCAAATTCAACTGATCGTGCCATCAGTGGAGCCTATAACCCCTTTTCCTGCCGGCAAAAAGCGATTAGAGACCCCACGATCATCCTATTGTAAGAGAATCTCCCCAGACTGAGGGCCACACGTGACGACATTCGACAAGGTTGCCGACATCATCGCTGAAACCAGCGAGATCGACCGCGAGAAAATCACCCCCGAAAGCCACACCATCGACGATCTGGGCATCGACAGCCTCGACTTCCTCGACATCGTCTTTGCCATCGACAAGGAATTCGGCATCAAGGTTCCGCTGGAAAAGTGGACCCAGGAGGTCAATGACGGCAAGGTTTCGACGGAAGAGTATTTCGTCATGAAAAACCTCTGCGCCAAGATCGACGACCTGGTGGCTGCAAAGGCCGGCTGAGTTTTCCTGACAGTGCATCGTTAAAGGAACGGCATGAGCCCGCGCGACGTAGTTATCACCGGTATGGGGATCGTTTCCTCGCTTGGCGAGGGTGTAGACGCCCACTGGCAGGCGCTGACGGCGAAAACGCCGTCTCCCGTCCTCGACAGGGAGCGGTTTGCGCCATACAGCATCCATCCCCTCCCCGAGATCGACTGGGGCCAGCAGATCCCGCGCCGCGGCGATCAGCGCCAGATGGAGACCTGGCAGCGGCTGGGCACCTATGCCGCGGGCCTGGCGCTCGACGATGCAGGCTTAAAGGACGACGAAGCGCTCTGCGCGACGATGGACATGGTGGTCGCCGCCGGAGGCGGAGAGCGTGACGAAACGGTGGACGAGGCCATCCTCGCCGCATCGCTCGAGCGTGAGGACCACGACATCCTGCTCAATGAGAAGCTGACGACCGAGCTGCGCCCGACCCTGTTCCTGGCACAGCTTTCAAACCTTCTGGCCGGCAACATCTCCATCGTCCACAAGGTGACGGGATCGTCGCGCACCTTCATGGGCGAGGAAGGGGCAGGCGTTTCGGCCATTGAGACAGCAGCCGCGCGCATCCGCGCCGGCCAGTCGTCTCACGTTCTTGTCGGCGCGTCCTTCCAGACCGAGCATTCCGACATGCTTCTGGCCTATGAGCTTGCCGGCTTCCTGCATCGGGAAGACTGGAAGCCCGTCTGGCAGCGTGCCAATGCGGAAGGCGGCGGCGTGGTTACCGGTTCCGGCGCGGCATTCCTCGTTCTGGAATCGCGCGAACACGCCGAAAAACGTGGCCGCGATGCCTATGCATCGATCGGCCCGGTTGTTTCCCGTCGTAGCCGCCGTCAGAGCGAACCGCTCGCAGACGGCATCGCCGAGATGCTTGACCGGCTTGCCCTCCCCAAAACACCTGTTCTTGCCCTTTCAGGCGCATCCGGTGCCCATGCGGCGACGGCAGCCGAACTGGAAGCGCTCACCCGCCACGACAACCTCGCGCTGCGCGGTTTTTCCTCGCTCACCGGCCATCTGAAAGAGGCTCAGTTCCCCTTCGCCGTAGCGCTGGCCGCCCTTGCCGTGCATCATGGCAGCCCCTACCCGGCGTTCGACGAGAGCGGTGAACCCGCCTTCAATGGCGAGCTGGATGCCGTTCTGGCCACAGCCATCGGCTATCACTGCTACGAGGGAATGGGCCTGGTCAAAAAGGCCTGATCCTTCCGGCCCGGAGGATTTTAGAGAAAGCGATCCCGTGAAAACGACCGACAGCTTTGGAAGACCCGTTATCGCCGTCACCGGAATGGGCGTCGTCACCTCTCTCGGCCAGGGCCGACAGGAAAACTGGGACGCGCTGATCAGCGGGCGCTCCGGCATTCACCCCATCACGCGCTTCCCAACGGACCACATGGCGACCACCATTTCCGGCATGGTCGATTTCCTGCCGTCGAGCACCAGGGGCGCCAGCGTCCACACCCATCATCTTGCCGATCTCGTGGCGGCGGAAGCCATCGAACAGTCCGGGCTTCCGAATTCCGAATTCGGCGGCCCGCTCTTTCTTGCCGCTCCCCCCGTCGAGCTCGACTGGCATCATCGCCTTGCGCTTTATGCCAAGGCCCGCAGTCACAACGGCAATCCTTCGCTCATCGAGGCAGCCCGCGAAGCGCGCGCCATGGAGCTTTTCGAGGAAAGCCAGTTCGGCACCATCGCCGATCGCCTCGCCGAGCGCTATGGCACAAGCGGCCTGCCGATCACCATGTCGACCGCGTGCGCATCGGGCGCAACTGCGATCCAGCTCGGCACCGAAGCGATCCGCCGCGGGGAATGCGACCGGGCGCTTGCCATAGGCGCGGACGGGTCGGCGACCGCCGAAGCGCTGATCCGCTTTTCGCTTCTTTCTGCGCTGACCACCCAGAACGATGCGCCGGAAAAGGCCTCGCGCCCCTTCTCAAAGGACCGCAGCGGCTTTGTCCTTGCCGAAGGAGCCGGTGCGCTCGTCCTGGAATCGCTCGAAAGCGCGCTTGCCCGCGGTGCCGAAATTCTTGGCATCATGCGCGGCTGCGGCGAAAAGGCCGATGATTTCCACCGCACGCGCTCCAAGCCCGACGGCTCGCCCGCCATCGGCGCGGTCCGCGCGGCCCTGGCGGATGCCGGCATGGCCGAAGACGAGATCGAATATGTCAACGCCCACGGCACGTCGACACCGGAAAACGACAAGATGGAGCATCTGTCGCTCTCGACCGTTTTCGGCGAGCGCATGAAGACAACGCCCATCTCCTCCAACAAGTCGATGATCGGCCACACGCTTTCGGCAGCCGGTGCCATCGAGGCCGTTTTCTCGCTGATGACCATGCGCGAGGGCGTCATCCCGCCCACCATCAACTACGATACGCCGGACCCGGCAATCGAGCTCGACGTGGTGCCGAATGTGAAGCGTGAGGCGCAGGTTTCAACCGTATTGTCCAACTCCTTCGGCTTCGGCGGACAGAACACCTGCCTTGTCATGGCCCGCGAACCGGTCTAATCGACCGGTTCCCATTGCCCGAAACCATCGGAATTCATTATGCGCGCACTTCAACTCGTCGCCGACCGCAAGCTTGAAACCGTCGATCTTGCGCCGCCCCCTGCTCCCGGACAGGGCGAGGTGACGTTGAAGATCCGCGCCGTCGCCCTCAACCACATCGATGTGTGGGGCTGGCGCGGCATGGCGTTTGCCAAGCGCAAAATGCCACTCGTGGTCGGTGCGGAAGCCTCCGGCGTGGTGGAAACGGTCGGTCCGGGCGTCAGCAATCTGCTCCCCGGCCAGCTCGTTTCCATCTACGGCGCGCGCACCTGCGGCCTGTGCCGCCCCTGCCGCGAAGGCCGTGACAATCTGTGCGAACATGTCTCCGGCGTGCACGGTTTCCACCTCGACGGCTTTGCGCAGGAAAAGATCAACCTGCCGGCCCGCCTCCTCGTCCCCGCCCCGCCCGGCGTCGACGAGATCGGTGCAGCGGTTGCGCCCGTCACCTTCGGCACCGTCGAGCACATGCTGTTCGACAATGCGAAGCTCGAGCCGGGCGAAACCATTCTCGTTCAGGCCGGCGGCTCCGGCATTGGCACCGCCGCCATCCAGCTTGCCAAGAGCATGGGCTGCACCGTCATCACCACGGTGGGCTCAGAAGACAAGATGGAGAAGGCAAAGGCGCTCGGCGCGGATCATGTCATCAACTACCGCGAGGACCGTTTCGAGGGCGTTGTGCGCAAGATCACGAAGAAGCGCGGTGTCGATGTCGTGTTCGAGCATGTGGGTGCCGATACGTGGGCAGGCTCGCTCCTCTCCATGAAGCGCGGCGGTCGCCTCGTCACCTGCGGCTCCACCTCCGGTGTCTCGACCAACATGAACCTGATGCAGCTCTTCCAGCAGCAGCTCAAGATTTTCGGATCCTTCGGCTGCCGCATGGAAAACATGGCCGACGCCATGCAGAAAATGGCGCGCGGGCTGGCTTCCCCGGTGATCGATACCGAGGTGGGTTTTGCCGACATCGACAAGGCGCTTTCTCGCATGGAAGGCCGCGACGTGTTCGGCAAGATCATCCTGCGCGTTGACTGACCCGCGCCCATGAAGCGCTCTCTGTTCCTTCTCGGCAAACGCCTCAAGACGCTCGAATACTGGCTCACCGCGCGGCTGGTGATCGGCGTTCTGGCGCTCCTGCGCCGCCTGCCACCGGAAAAAGCGCTTGATCTGGCCGAGAAAGTCGCGCGCACTGTCGGCCCGAAAGTGGGTCGCCATCGCCTCGCCGTCGACAATCTGCGGCAGGCCTATCCCGAAAAGAGCGAAGCTGAGATCGAGACCCTAGCCCTCGACATGTGGGGCAACATGGCTCGGCTTGCCGTCGAGTATGTGTTTCTCGACAAGCTGTTCGATTTCGACCCGGAGGCCGAGACCCCTGGTCGTGTCGAGGTGGAAGGTGTTGAGATATTCAAGCGTCTGCGCGACGAAAAAGATGTCCCGCACATTTTCTTCACCGGCCATCTGGGCAATTTCGAATTTCTGCCCATAGCGGCCTCACGCTTCGAGCTCGCCACCACATCCCTCTTCCGACCGCCCAACAATCCCTATGTGGCCGACTACATCCTCAAAACCCGCAGCAGCGCCATGGGCGGGCTCGTGCCGTCACAGGCGGGTGCTGCCCTCCAGCTTGCCCGCGTTCTCGACGATGGCGGCAATATCGGCGTTCTCGTCGACCAGAAGTTTCGCAAGGGCGTGAAGACGCGCTTCTTCGGCCGTGAATGCCGCACCAACCCGCTGCTTCCCAAGCTCGCGCGGCAGTATGACTGCGATGTCTACCCGGCCCGCTGCAAGCGGCTACCCGGCGGGCGCTACCGCCTGATCGTAGAAGACAGGATCACCCTGCCGCGGCAGGGCGACGGCACAATCGACATCGATGCCAGCGCCCAGTTGCTCAACGATGTGGTCGAGCGCTGGGTGCGCGAGGATCCCGGCCAGTGGATGTGGTTCCACAAGCGCTGGCAGATCTAGGGTCAGGCCCGAACGGTCAATCCGTGACCACAATGCGCGTGTTGCCGGGGCCGATCTTTTTCACCAGCGCATAGAGCCGCTTCGCGTTGGATGTGTGCAGGCGCACGCAGCCATGTGAGGCGGGCCGGCCGAGCTTCGACACGGCATTGGTCCCGTGAATGGCATATCCGCCATAGTAAAAGATCGAATACGGCATTGGCGACATGTTGTATTTGCGCGAATGCCACATTCTGTGCATGCGCTTCGGTCGCCATTGCCCGCGTGGCGTCACATAGCCTCGCCGCGCGGTGGACACACGCCAGCGGTGCAGCACGCGCCCGCGATGCATCACCGTCATCGTCTGTTTGGAAACACTGACTTTAGCCACGAGGCTCGCGGCTACACTTTGAGCCACGCCGCCCGAAAGAATCAGGCCTGCAATGGCTACAGCAAAGAAAATTCGTTTCATGAGCGCCCCCCGCTGCATGTGTGAAGTTTCTGCACGTAGACTTGGAATGCTTAGTTTCAATTCATGACGAAACCCCAAACGTCCTTGGTAAATAGAACTATACCTCTGTTTTTCGGGCAAGTTTCCACTCTTCACAATCGCGTGCACGCGATCTTGCCAACAAGGCTGCATATCGCTCTATTGCACACATGAACGAACAGCTTGCCTTGGCAGTGCGCCGCCGGACGGACGACCTCGTCGCACTCACTTCCGATCTGATCCGCTTTCCCACCGTGAACCCGCCGGGTGACGCCTACACACCGTGCTGCGAATACATCGCGCGCCGACTGAAGGCGAAGGGGTTTCAAACGCAGTTCGTCCGGGGCGTCGGTGCGCCGGGCGATTCGGACCGTTTTCCACGCACAAACGTCATCGCGCGGCGCGAAGGCCGCAGCCCCGGCGCCACCGTGCATTTCAACTCCCATATCGACGTGGTGGAAGCGGGCGAAGGCTGGACGGTCGATCCCTATGCCGCCGTCGTGAAGGATGGCAAGGTTTTCGGGCGCGGAGCCTGCGACATGAAGGGAGGTCTTGCCGCCTCCATCATCGCGGCCGAAGCGTTTCTGGAGGTCTATCCGAATTTTCCCGGCGCCATCGAGATCTCCGGCACGGCGGATGAGGAATCGGGCGGCTTTGGCGGGGTCGCCTATCTGGCGCGGGAGGGTTTCTTCTCGAAGCCGCGTGTGGATCACGTCATCATTCCCGAACCGCTCAACAAGGACCGCATCTGCCTCGGCCATCGCGGCGTGTGGTGGGCGGAGATCGAAACGCGCGGCGCCATCGCCCATGGTGCGATGCCCTTCCTCGGCGATTCGGCCATCCGCCACATGGGTGCTTTGCTCCATGCCTTCGAAGAGGAGCTTTTCCCGGCACTCGACGCCAAGGAAACCCGCATGCCGGTCGTGCCCGAAGGCGCGCGCCGCTCCACCATGAACATCAACTCGGTGCATGGCGGCCAGACGGAGGACTTCTTCCCCGGACTGCCCTCGCCCAATGTGGCCGATTCCTGCCGCATGGTGATCGACCGCCGGTTTCTGATCGAGGAAGACATTTCGCAGGTGAAGGGCGAAGTGGTTTCCATCCTCGAACGCCTGAAGCGCGAGCGTCCGAAATTCGACTATTCCATGCGCGACCTGATGGAAGTGCTGCCGCTGATGACCGAGGAGGACGCGCCCGTGCCGAGCGCCATCGCCGCGGGCATCCGTGAGGTTTTCGGCAAGGAGCCGGAATATGTCATTTCGCCCGGCACCTATGACCAGAAGCATATTTCGCGCATCGGGCACCTGCACGACTGCGTCGCCTACGGCCCCGGCATTCTCGACCTCGCCCACCAGCCCGACGAATGGGTCGGGATCGAGGATATGGTGCAATCGGCCACCGTCATGGCCATGAGCCTCGACGTTCTGTTGCGCGGTGTCGCGCCACCTCGATAAACCTCGTTTCAATGCGTGATTTACAGCCGCGCTGAATCACGCTTCAATCCTGAAAAATTACACGGCCCTGCGGGAGAGAGACATGAAGACGATCAAGTCCATTATCGGCGGCGCGACACTGTTATTGGCTGCAGGAACGGCGGCCCTGGCGGCCCGCACCGATCTCGTGATCGGCATCGTTCTGGAACCGCCGCATCTCGACCCGACCGCCAGCGCTGCAGCGGCAATCGACGAGATCCTCTATGCCAATCTCTTCCAGGGCCTGACCCGCATCGGCCGCAATGGCGAGGTTCTGCCCGCCCTTGCCGAAAGCTGGGAGGTTTCCGACGACGGCAGGACCTACACATTCAAGCTGCGTTCCGGCGTCACCTTCCATGACGGCACCACGTTTGATGCCGAGGACGTGAAGTTCACGCTCGACCGCGCCCGTGCGGAAGATTCGACCAATGCGCAGAAGCAGCTTTTCGCTGCCATCGATACCGTCGAGGCAGTCGACCCGGCCACGGTCAAGATCACGCTTTCGGCCCCGCAGGGCTCTTTCCTTTACAATCTCGGCTGGGGCGATGCGGTCATCGTTGCACCCGAATCCGCCGAAACCAACAAGGAAAATCCCATCGGCACCGGCCCCTTCAAATTCGATAAATGGGCAAAGGGATCGTCCGTCACGCTCGTGAAGAACCCGGACTACTGGGGTGAGCCCGTTGCGCTTGAAAAGGCCGAATTCCGCGTCGTGCCCGATGCGGCTGCCGCAATTCCAGCCCTCTTATCGGGCGATGTGCAGGCTTTCCCGCAGATGCCCGCCGGCGACGCCCTCATCCAGATCGAGAGCGACCCGCGCTTCGTGGTCGCCATCGGTGCGACCGAGGGCGAAACGATCCTCTCCACCAACAATGGCAGGGAACCCTTCAGCAACATCAAGGTGCGTCAGGCCATCGCCCATGCGCTGAACCGCGAGGAGATCATCGCCGGCAACGGTTCAGGCTATGGCACGCCCATCGGCTCGCATTTCTCGCCTGCCAACGAGGCCTATGTGGATCTGACCGGCACCTATCCCTACGATCCCGCGAAAGCGAAGGCGCTTCTCGCCGAAGCCGGCTATCCAGATGGTTTCAAGGCGACGCTCAAGCTCCCGCCGCCGCCCTATGCGCGCGATGGCGGACAGGTCGTCGCCTCGCAGCTGCGCCAGGTCGGCATCGAGCTTGAAATCATTCCCGTGGAATGGGCGCAATGGCTCGAACAGGTGTTCAAGAACAAGGATTACGACCTCACCATCGTCTCCCACACGGAGCCGAACGACATCAACATCTACGCGCGCGACGATTATTACTTCAACTATAAGAACCCCGCCTTCAAGGAAGTCATGAACGCGCTTGAGGCGACCGCCGACCCGAAAAAGCGCATCGAGCTCTATCAGACCGCTCAGAAGATCATCGCCCAGGATGCGGTCAACGGTTTCATGTTCCAGCTTCCCAAGATCGGCGTATGGGATGCGAAGCTCGAAGGCATGTGGGAAAACTCGCCCATTCAGGCCAACGACCTTACGGACGTCAGGTGGACTGACTGATCGGTGAAAGGAACCGCGCCGCACACGCGGCCTGGTTCCGGGGTCGCCCATGCTCGCCTATCTCTTAAAACGCATCGCCATCGGCCTCGTCACGCTCATCGTGGCGTCGGCTGTCGTGTTTCTCGTTCTTGAGATTGTCCCGGGCGACCCGGCCCTCGTGATGCTCGGCATGAACGCCGAACCCGAGGCTCTGGCTGCCCTGCGCGAAGAAATGGGCCTCAATCAGCCGGTGCTCATGCGCTATCTCGGCTGGGTCTCGGGCATGGCGACCGGCGATTTCGGCAATTCCTATACCTATTCATCGCCGGTGCTCGAATTGATCGGAGAGCGCGTCATGGTCTCGCTGCCGCTCGCGCTCATCTCGCTCTTCCTGTCCACGGCAATCGCCCTGCCCGTCGGGATTTTCGCCGCCTCGAGGCGCGGAAAGCCTGCCGACACGATCAGCATGGGCGCGGCCCAGATCGGTGTCGCCATCCCCAATTTCTGGTTCGCGCTCATCCTGATCTATCTTTTCGCCGTATGGCTTCGCCTCGTGCCTGCCGGTGGTTTTCCGGGCTGGGATGCAGGACTGTGGGCCGGTTTCAAGGCCCTTCTTCTGCCCGCCATCGCACTGGCGCTACCGCAGGCGGCGATCCTCGCCCGCGTCACCCGGTCGGCCATGCTTGAAGTGCTTGGCGAAGACTATATCCGCACCGCACGCGCCAAGGGCATGCCGCGCCGCATTGTCCTGTGGCACCACGCGCTGCGCAATGCGCTCATTCCGGTCCTCACCATACTCGGCCTGCAATTCGCCTTTCTGCTTGCCGGCACCATCATCATCGAAAACGTGTTCTATCTGCCCGGTCTCGGACGCCTGATTTTCCAGGCCATCACCCAGCGCGATCTCATCGTCGTGGAAGGTGTGGTGATGCTGCTGGTCGCCACGGTCATCGCCGTCAACATTTTGGTCGACATCGGCTATGCCATCGTCGATCCGCGCCTGAGGACCCGCCGATGACCCTAGATGCGCCTACACCGCAAGCCCCGCCCGAACGCCACTTTCTGCAGACGGCGCTTGCCAACCGTTCCTTCGTGATCGGTCTTGTCATCACCGCCATTATCGCCGCCATGGCGCTCCTTTCCTTCATGTGGACCCCCTACGACATCACTCATCTTGTCGTGGCCGACCGCATGAAGGGCCTGTCGCTTGCCCATCCACTCGGCACCGACCATCTCGGTCGCGACATTCTTTCCATGACCATGATCGGCGCGCGCAATTCCATTGCGGTTGCCATTGTCGCCGTCGGTATCGGCATGGGGCTCGGCGTGCCGCTTGGCACATGGGCGGCGGCACGCGGCGGTCTGGTCGATGAAGTGCTCATGCGATTCAACGATCTCGTCTTCGCCTTCCCCGCCCTACTCTCCGCGATCATGATCACCGCCATTTTCGGACCCGGCGCAATCAACGCCATCATCGCCATCGGCATCTTCAACGTACCGGTCTTTGCCCGCGTGGCGCGCGCCGGCGCGCTGTCCATCTGGCCGCGTGAGTTCATCCTCGCTGCCCGTGCCGCCGGCAAGAGCAAGACGCTCATCACCATCGAGCACATCCTGCCCAACATCGTGGCGCTGCTTCTGGTGCAGGGCACGATCCAGTTTGCGCTGGGCATTCTGGCCGAAGCCGGCCTCTCCTATCTCGGCCTCGGCGCGCAGCCTCCCATGCCTTCCTGGGGGCGCATGCTGTTCGAGGCGCAGACGCGCATGATGATCGCCCCGCATCTCGCCATTTTTCCGGGCCTTGCCATCGTCATCACGGTGCTGGGGCTCAACCTTCTGGGCGACGGCCTGCGCGACCTTCTCGACCCGCGGCTGAGGCGCGAACGATGAGCCTTCTCCAGATCGAAAATCTGTCGCTCTCCATCGCCGACTATCCGGTTTTGAAGGACATCGACCTCGAAATCCAGCCCGGCGAGGTTCTTGGCCTTGTCGGCGAATCCGGATCCGGCAAATCGATGACCGCCCTCACCGTCATGCAGCTTCTGCCTGAGCTTGCACGGGCAAAGGGCCATGTCGTCTTCGACGGGATCGACATTCTGTCAGCCCCAGAAGAGGCCATGTGCCGTCTGCGCGGCGACGATCTCGGCATGGTCTTTCAGGAGCCCATGACCGCGCTCAATCCGGTCAAGACCATCGGCGAGCAGGTGGCCGAAGGCATCCGCTGGCACACCGGCGCCAACCGGCCGGATGCCGAGGCACGCGCCCGCGCCATCCTTGAACGCGTCGGCCTGCCCGAGGCCAGATTTCCGCTCTCCCGATATCCCCACGAGCTCTCCGGCGGCCAGCGCCAGCGTGTCGTCATCGCCATTGCCTGCGCGTTGAAACCCAAGCTGCTGATCGCCGACGAGCCGACCACCGCGCTCGACGTGGTGCTTCAGGCGCAAATCCTCGACCTACTGCGCGATCTGGTGGAAGAAAACCGCATGGGGCTTCTGCTCATCTCGCACGATCTCGCCGTCGTCGCAGACATGGCCGACCGCGTCACCGTGATGCGCCATGGCGCTGTCATGGAAAGCGGCCCTACCGCGCACGTTCTGAGCCAGCAGAAACATCCCTATACGCGTCAGCTCGCCGAAGCCTCCACCCATGTGCCGGCGAGAGCCCGGCCGCAGGAAGCAGACAGCGACAGGCGTCAGACGCCGCTCCTCACCGTTTCCAGCGTAACGCGTGATTATCCCGGCCGTCGCAGGGGGCTGTTTTCCCGCCCCGAACCCTTCCGCGCCGTGGACAATGTCAGTTTCTCGCTCATGCCCGGTCATGCCGTGGCGCTGGTCGGGCGGTCGGGATGCGGAAAATCCACGCTGGCCCGCATGATCCTGGCGCTCGACACGCCGACATCGGGCGAAATCCGGCTCGATGGCGAGGCGCTCGGCGGCAGGAGCGAGCATGAGCTGCGCCACGCCCGCCGCAACATGCAGGTGGTGTTTCAGGACCCCTATGGCTCCTTCAACCCGCGCCATCAGGTGGAGCGGCTGGTGGCAGAACCCCTGCATCTGCTTGATCAGAAACCCTCGGCCAGCGAGCGCCGCGAACGGGTGGGCGAAGCGCTCGAATCCGTCGGCCTGAAAGCCGGTGACATGCATAAATACCCGCATGAGTTTTCCGGCGGCCAGCGCCAGCGCATTTCCATCGCCCGCGCCATCATCACCCGCCCGAAGCTCATCGTCGCCGACGAACCGGTCTCAGCCCTCGACGTCTCGATCCGTGCACAGGTTCTCGACCTCTTCGCCGATCTCAACCAGCGCCTCGATTTGACCTATCTCTTCATCACGCATGATCTCACGGTTGCCCGCGCGATCACCGACGAAGTCATGGTCATGCACGAGGGACGCATCGTCGAAAGCGGCCCTACCGCAAATGTTTTGAGACACCCGGAATCGGAAGCGGCCCAGGCGCTTGTCAATGCCGCCCCCGATCTGGAGCGAGCCATAAGTGCGCGGCTGGCCGGGCAAGTTGTTTGAGTTCCTGCTTCACATCATATGTGCACGCATTGCAGTCGCAGTGCAGCCGGCGGGCTCTTCTCACGCCCGCAGGCTCCGTTTCAGCCCGACAGATGCGCCACTTCGTCCGCACCTAGGCCCAGCACGTCGCACACCCGTGCCGTCAGTCGCTCGGTCCGGGAGGCAAGCTCCGCGTCACGCATAGCCAGTTCAAACAGTGTTTCGGCGAGGATCAGCCGCCGCTCCTGGCTCATCTGACGCAGGCTCGCTCTCGCCTGCATCACTTCAGCCTCCGTTGCCAGCGCTTCGAGCGCGGCGACAATATCCGCGGTGTCGTCCTCGGAAAGCTTGAGCATTTCGGAAGCGAAACGGCCAAGAACAGCCTTTTCCCGGTTTCCCGGCACCTCATCGGTCAATGCCAGACGAAGCAGAAGGAGCACGTCGGCGGCCATGGCATTCAAAGCGGCTGACATCGAAGGCCCCTCCGCTCCTGAACCGGACTCTGGCGATGCAAACATGGCTTGCTCCCGGTTTCTTCGTCCGTCACGATGACGCTCTGGCAGTAATCAATTACAACACTTCCAGACAGGCTCACCAAGCAGCTTCGCCAGGGCAGTTCTGTCATTCATTGCACCACAGCGCAAAGCTTCCTGTACAGTCGCAAATCCACCTTGCGGTGTGTATCCAGTTGTGCTGCAAGAAGCCATCTTACCGCTGGCTACCCCCTGAACATGTTTGAAGCAAGTCTCGAAATTCTCCTGCTGTTGACGCTGGCCGCATTTTTTGCCGGTTTCATGGACGCGATTGCCGGCGGTGGGGGTCTCGTCACCATCCCGGCACTGTTGCTCGCGGGCTTCCCGCCGGTGCTGGCGCTCGGCACCAACAAGCTGCAGGGCATGTTCGGCAGCGGAGCCGCTGCATACGCCTATGCAAAAGCCGGGCATGTCCGCGTTTCGAGCCAGATTTTTCCGGCAGTTTTCTCTTTCCTGGCGTCCATCGCCGGTGCGCTTGTGGCCACGGTTCTGCCGGCCGATCTGCTGCGCGGCATGCTCCCTTTCCTGCTGATAGCGGTCGCGCTCTATTTCGCGTTTAAACCGAATTTGAACGACATTGACCGCGCACAGCGCATCACCCCGTTTCTGTTTGGCCTGACCATCGCGCCCCTGCTGGGGTTTTATGACGGCGCCTTCGGTCCTGGAACGGGATCGTTCTTCATGCTCGCTTTCGTCGGCCTCGCCGGTCAGGGCATGCTCAAGGCGACGGCTCACACCAAGTTCCTCAATTTCGCATCGAATGTCGGCGGCTTTGCAGCCTTCGCTGCGGTCGGCGCGATTGCATGGAAAGTAGGGCTGGTCATGGGCCTGGCCCAGATCGCCGGGGCACGCATCGGCGCGGCCTTTGCCATGAAGAAGGGCGCACGCATCATCAAGCCACTGCTGGTTCTGGTCTGTCTTGCGCTGGCAGTGCGCCTCCTGATGGACGGTGACAACCCGCTCCTGAGATATATTGGCCTATAAGTTGTAGCTGGCTTTATCTTTTCCCCGCTAACTCTTGATCGGGGATACCCATGACACTCAACGCACCCTCCAAGCTTGTTTTCCTTCTCAGCCTCGTTATCGCCGTCATCGCGCTTCTCGCGGCTCTGAACCTGCTGTCCTTCGTGCCGATCCCCTCTTTCTGGATCATGACACTGGCCTACATCCTGCTCGCAGGAGGAACGATGCTGAAAGGCGTCTGAAGTCCTTTCCAGAAAGGACGCGCGGCACTATCGTGCCTGCATGTACGATGTTTCAGGACTTCCAGGACTGGAAACGGCGGCAGGCCTTCTTCCGCCGAATCCTGATTGCTTTTTCCTCATCAGGCGCCCTCCACAGCCGGCATTTTGCGACGCGGTCCTCGGCTTCACCGGCTATGCCGAGCGGACGAGCGGTCATTTTCGTCAGATACAGGCTGCTCCACTGGCCGTGCCGCTCATCATCAGTTTTTCGTCTTTCTTCACCATCGCTCTTGGTCGCGCACCTGAGCAGAATGAACGATTCACCTGTTTCACTTCAGGCCTCTATGCCGGACCGGCAGTCATCGACTCCTTCGGCACCAGCGCCTGTATCCAGGTCGATTTCACGCCGACCGGCGCGCGCCGCTTCTTCGGTGTGCCGATGCATGAGCTCGCCGCGCGTATGATCGCGCTCGACGACATTCTGGGGCCGCTTGCCTCGCGTCTGCGCGAGCGTCTGGGGGCAGAGCCCGACTGGAACCGCCGCCTCGGCATCGTCGAGAGCATTGTCTATCGGCGCCTGCTTGAATGCCCCGCGCCGGATCGGCAAACCGCCATCGCCCTGCACCGCATCGCGACCTCTCACGGATCAGCATCCATGGCCGGTCTCGCTGCCGAACTCGATTGCAGCCGCAAGCACCTCGTCGAAATGTTCCATCGAAACGTGGGGATCGCGCCCAAGACCTATGCGCGCATGGTGCGTTTTCACCGCGTGCGGCAGCTTGCCATGAGCAGCGGACGGGCTCTGGCCGATATTGCGTTTGAATGCGGGTTTTCCGATCAAGCACATATGAGCCGCGATTTTATGGAGTTTTCCGGTGAGACCCCGTCCCGCTGGAAACGCCGCGTCAGCTGATCAGCGGTAACATTTCTTCAAGACGTTTCCGCGTGCCGGTGACAATGTGGCCGCGTGAGAAACGGAGAGAGTGATGAACCAGATCATTTCGCTTGAGGCCCCGCGCATCTATCCCACCTTCCGCTACCGCGATGCCGCCCGCATGGCTGACTGGCTTGTCGAGGCGTTCGGTTTCCGTATCCACGCCAGCCACGAGCGAGACGGCCGCATCGTCCATGCCGAGCTTGCCCTTGGGTCGTCCATGATCATGATCGGCGAAACGGCCGACGATGCCTATGGCGATCTGGTGGGCGCTCCGGGCGCGACAGGAGGCAAATCCACCTATGTGGCGATTGACGATGCAGATCTCCTTTTCGCCCGGGCGCGGGGCGCCGGCGCGAAAATCCTGCAGGGCCTGAGCGACACGGACTACGGCAGCCGCGATTTCATCTGCGCCGATCCCGAAGGCAATGTCTGGTGCTTTGGCACCTACTGGCCAAAGGCGCATGAAAACCCTGCCGCCGAATAGGGTCAGCGCGCTGCGGCCAGCAGGGCATCGCAGTCGAGATGCCGTTCGAGTTTTAGGGCGATGTCGTCGAGCGCGCTCTCGACCTGGGCGCGATAGCTGCCCCCGCCCGTCTCGATGCCAAACTCGTTGAGAAACCGCGCCCGAAAAGCATCGGAACCGAACAGACCGTGCAGATAGGTGCCCGACACCCTGCCATCCCTGGACGTCGCCCCCTCTGCCCGGTCGTCGATCATGGCAACGGGCCGGGCGCAGTCCTTCCCTTCCGTCCGGCCGATGTGGATTTCGTATCCTGTGACCGGCACGCGATATCTGGCCGAGACGGCCTCCACCTCACGCAGCGCTTTCTGCTGCTGCATGACCGTCTCGACATCCAGCAGGCCAAGCCCCTCGACACGGCCTGCCGCGCCCTCGAACCCTTCCGGGTCCTCCACAGTGCGGCCCAGCATCTGATAGCCGCCGCACAGGCCGACGATATACCCGCCGCGCTCCCGGTGCGCTTTCAGGTCTTCGTCCCAGCCCTGCCGGCGCAGGAAGGCGAGATCGCCGATGGTCGATTTCGAACCCGGCAGCACGATCAGGCCCGCATCGCGCGGCAGGCGCTCGCCCGGCGGCACAAACACCACCTCCACCTCGGGTTCGGCCGAGAGCGGGTCGAGATCGTCGAAATTGGCGATGCGCGAAAGCATCGGAACGGCGACCCTGAGCTTTGCCGGCAGCGCACTCGTGCGGCGCGCCAGCGTGACCGAATCCTCCGGCGGAAGTCGGTGCGCTTCGGAAAGCCACGGCACCACACCGAAAGAGGGCCAGCCGGTGAAACCGTGAATGGCGGCAATCCCGTCGTCGAACAGCGAGAGGTCGCCGCGAAACTTGTTCACGATATAGCCGACGATCATACGCCGGTCCGCTTCATCGAGGATCAGATGCGTGCCCGCCAGCGCCGCGATCACGCCGCCCCGGTCGATATCGCCCACCAGCACCACCGGCACGTCGGCTTCGGTGGCAAAGCCCATATTGGCGATGTCGCGCGCGCGCAGATTGATCTCGGCCGGCGATCCCGCCCCCTCGACGATCACCAGGTCCGCCTCCTTGCGCAGCCGTTCGAAGGATTCCATCACCGGCGCCATCAGCGCGCCCTTGCTGCGCTGATAGTCGCGCGCCCGCGCGGAGCCGCGCGCGCGCCCCTGCACCACGAGCTGCGCGCCCATGTCGCTCTCCGGCTTGATCAGAACCGGGTTCATGTCGACTGTCGGCGCGACCCCGCAGGCCAGCGCCTGCAGCCACTGCGCCCGCCCGATCTCCCCCATTTCGGACGATCCCGGTATGGCCGCGATGGCAGCATTGTTGGACATGTTTTGCGGCTTGAACGGGCGAACGCTGAGCCCCCGCCGCTTCGCCATTCGGCACAGCCCTGCCACAAGCACCGATTTTCCCACATCCGAGCCCGTGCCCTGCAGCATGATGGCGCGCGCCATGGTCATCCCCGTCTTCGTCTTCACCGCGTTTGATGCACAGCGCCTGTGCCACACCTCGCATTGCGCGGTTCCCTCAATGCACTAAACTGATCCATCAGGGAAGGAATTCCATTTCGGGAGGACGTTATGGACGCCAGCGTTTCGCAAGCTGCGGAGCAGTTCGAGCTCAATGCAGACCAGCGCGCCATTCAGGAGATGACCCAGAGCTTTGCCGCCGACCGCGTCGCGCCGCACGCGCTCGACTGGGACCGCGACAAGCATTTCCCGGCCGATGTGGTGCGCGAAACCGGCCCGCTCGGCTTCGGCGGCATCTATGTGCGGGACGATGTCGGCGGTTCGGCGCTCGGCCGGCTCGACGCGGTGCTGATCTTCGAAGCCCTTGCCGCCGCCTGCCCCGGTTTCTCCTCATTCATATCCATCCACAACATGGCCGGCTGGATGATCGACACATTCGGCAATGAAGAGCAGCGCCAGCGCCTTCTGCCGAAACTCACCTCGATGGAGTGGCTTGCAAGCTATTGCCTGACAGAGCCCGGCTCCGGATCCGATGCCGCGGCGCTGAAGACAAAGGCTGTCAAATCCGGTGGCGACTACGTGCTGAACGGCACCAAGCAGTTCATCTCCGGTGCAGGCGAAAACGACATCTATGTCGCCATGGTGCGCACCGGGGAGGACGGCCCCAGAGGCGTTTCCACGGTCGTCGTCCCGAAAGATGCGCCCGGCCTCTCCTTCGGCCCCGCCGAATTCAAGATGGGCTGGCACATGCAGCCGACGCGGCAGGTGATCTTCGAGGACTGCAAAGTGCCTGCCGAAAACCTTCTGTCCAGCGAGGGCGCAGGCTTCGGCATTGCCATGGCCGGCCTCGACGGCGGAAGGCTCAACATCGCCGCCTGTTCGCTGGGTGGCGCGCAATCGGCGCTCGACAAGGCCCTCGCCTATACGGCCGAACGCGAGGCCTTCGGCCAGGCGATCAACCGTTTTCAGGCGCTCCAGTTCAAACTGGCCGACATGGAGACGAACCTGCAGGCGTCACGCATGATGCTCTACACGGCTGCCTCCAAGCTGGATGCAAAGACGCCCGACGCCTCCAAATGGTCGGCCATGGCCAAGCGTTTCGTCACAGACACCTGCTTCGACATCGCCAATGACGCGCTGCAGCTTCACGGCGGTTATGGCTATCTGCATGAATACGGCGTCGAGAAACTGGTGCGGGACCTGCGCGTTCACCAGATTCTCGAAGGCACCAACGAAATCATGCGACTCATCATTGCACGGCACCTGGTCGGCCGCGGCTGACCGGTTCGCCGAAGCCGCCCCGCCACGCCCCCGGAGGAAACATATGGCAAGCATTGCATTCATCGGTCTCGGCAATATGGGCAATCCCATGGCAGCCAATCTCGTCAAGGCCGGTCACACGGTTCTCGGTTTCGACCTGATTACGGAAAATCTCGAGACCGCTACCCAAAATGGCGTCACGGTCATGGCGAGCGCGGCAGCGGCGGTGAAGGATGCGGAGGTCGTGATCACCATGCTGCCGGCCGGAAAGCATGTTCTTTCCGTCTATGCCGACATTGCTGCGAAGGCCCACAAGGGCGCGCTCTTCATCGATTCTTCCACCATCGACGTGGAGTCGGCCCGCAAGGCGCATGATATTGCTGCAGAACACGGGCTTCTCTCCATCGACGCACCGGTTTCGGGCGGGGTGGGCGGTGCGGAAGCCGGCACGCTGACCTTCATGGCAGGCGGAACATCTGACGCCTTTGCGAAAGCCAGCCCCATTCTGGAACCGATGGCGGGGCGCGTCGTCCACTGCGGCGACGGTGGCGCCGGTCAGGCGGCGAAAATCTGCAACAACATGATCCTCGGCATTTCGATGATCGCCGTTGGCGAGGCCTTCGTTCTGGCCGAAAAGCTCGGGCTTTCCCATCAGGCGCTGTTCGACGTCGCCTCTACATCCTCGGGTCAGTGCTGGTCGCTGACAAGCTATTGTCCCGTGCCCGGCCCCGTGCCGGCCTCGCCCGCCAACCGCGACTACAAGCCCGGCTTTGCGGCCGGTCTCATGCTTAAGGATCTGAAGCTCGCGCAGGAAGCCGCCCAGAGCGCAGGTGCCGCCACGCCGCTCGGCGCCGAAGCAGCGCAGCTCTACACGCTCTTCAACGCCATGGGCCACGAAGGCACCGATTTTTCCGGCATCATCAACTTTCTCCGCGGCAGGCAAGGCTGAAAAAATAGAACGCCGGCAAAAAAACGTGATTTTATATGTCCCGCTAACTTCCCGGTAACCATGAGCGGCTAGAAATGACGTCGAGGCGGCTTTGAAGCCTCCCCGACGCCGGATCAGGTCTCGCGTACCGGTACGGGAACTCTTCGCAGCGTTGCGTAAGTGCGAAGAGCAGTATTCGAGTAATGTAAAACCGCGTCTCTTCCCGCCCGAAGAAACGCGGTTTTTCTTTACAGCGCCGCGCGTCTTATAAGACGCGCAAAGGACGCTGTAACACTTTGAATTAATGCATGTTCGTTGTCTTTCAAATGAATTCATTTGAAAGCGCCATGCATTAGTGCATTTTGCAGCCAGGTGGACTCACCTGATGTCCGCATAAATGCGGAGAAACAGACAGATAGAGCGGAGTAGCGTTTCCCTGAAACGGTGAACCGCTCTGGTGTCAGAACCCTACGGGATCATCCTCCCTTGCGCAGTTCGGCTTCGGCCCTGTTCAACGCCGTCTCGATCCGGTCGCACGCCATGTCGATGGTCTCGCGGGTCCAGATCAGCGGCGGCGACAGAATCATCGTGTCACCCACGGCCCGCATCATCATGCCGCCGTCGATTGCGTGGTCGCGCACGCATGATGCCGCCGCCCCCTCACCTGGAAAGCGCTTGCGCGTTTCCTTGTCCGCAACAATCTCGATTGCTGCCATCAGCCCGAAGGACCGGACCTCGCCGACAATGCCGTGTCCGCCAAGCCGCGCCTGAAGCGTCTCGGCCAGATAGGGGCCCGTATCGGTGCGCACCCGCTCCACCAGGCCTTCCCGCTCGATGATCTCCAGGTTTTTCAGCGCCACCGCGCACGCCACCGGATGGCCTGAATAGGTGTAGCCGTGGAAGAACTCGCCGCCCTTCTTGACCAGCGTTTCAGCGATACGATCACCGACAAGAAGCGCTGAAAGCGGCTGATAGCCCGACGTCAGCGCCTTGGCCGTGGTGATCGTGTCGGGCTGCAGTCCAAGCCGCTCGGCGGCAAACCACGCGCCGGTGCGACCATAGCCGGTGATCACCTCGTCCAGCATCAGGAGCACATCGTATTTTTTGCAGATCCGGTCTATCTCCGGCCAATAGCTTTCCGGCGGGATCTTGACGCCGCCTGCCCCCATCACCGGCTCGCCGATGAAGGCTGCGACGTTCTCCGGCCCGGCCTCGAGAATGGCATCTTCGACCGCCTTCGCAGCGCGCAGACCGAAATCATGGTCGCTCTCCCCCGCCTCCCGGAGTTCGAATGCGTAGGGCGGCATTACGTGGTCAATGTTCGGCACGGCGCCATAGAGCTGTCCATGCATCGCCCCCATGCCGCCCAGCGAGGTCGCCGCAACGGTCGAGCCGTGATAGGCCCAGTTGCGCGAGATGATGCGGTTCTTTTCCGGCTTTCCTTCGAGCGCCCAGTAGTGCCGCACCAGCCGAAGCGCGGTGTCGTTGGCTTCCGATCCGGATGACCCGTAGAAAACCTGGTTGATGTTTGCGGGCGCGATCTCCGCCAGTCTCTGCGAAAGAAGCACCGGGGTCGGCGTGGAACAGCGAAAGAAGGAATTGTAATAGGGCAATTCCTTCATCTGCTCATGGGCCACTTCGGCGAGTTCGTCGCGGCCATAGCCGACGTTCACGCACCACAGCCCGGCCATCCCGTCGAGTATCTCCCTGCCCTCCGTATCGTAGACGAAAGGCCCGTTGGCGCGGCTGATGATGCGTGACCCCGCCGCCCGTAGATCCTCGTGGTCCGTGAACGGATGCAGATGGTGCGCAGCGTCCATTTCCTGAAGCTGATTCAGGGAAAAATTCCTGTATGTCATAGGCTTGCTCTCTTCGTTTGAACTGTTCCGATAAGATCGGAGGCCGTTTCAAACGACGCCGGGAGGCGAATATCCGATGCGTGCGCATAGCCGCAGGAGTTCCGTATGCCGTGTGCGCGGTGACGGTTTGGGCGCGGGCAAATCGTTCTCCTGTGGACCGGGACATGGGTTCATGCACCAAATCTAGAGCATCGGACCGAAAAGTGGAATCCGGTTTTCGGGCTATTCCGATGCTCCAGCAATAGTCTAGATCGTCCTTTGTGCGTCCGGATGGACGCACGGTAGCCACACTGCCGCAGGCCGTTCAAGCCGGTACGACAGGCGCCGGTTCCCGAAAATGTCGCATCTCTCGCTCTACGGGTCGCCAGCCCGACCTTTCGCCGGCTGGCTTGGCCCCATCATATGATCCCATCGCAGCAGTCACGAAGGATGCCCATGACGCAGGACCTCGCAACCGCTGATTCCGGCCCAACCCGTCCACGACGCGGCGGGCGCGCCGCCAAGCGCGGCAATACAGGCAGCTTCGAGCAGCCTCCCTTTCGCCGCCTCGTCAATCCGTTCACGCCCACCCGCATTGTCTCGGAGGACGAGCTCGAAGCCATTCATCTGGCATCGCTCCGGGTGCTGAGCGAGATCGGCGTCGAAGTGCTTCACGATGAAGCGCGCGCCATCATGAAAGCGCATGGTGCCGATGTGCGGGCCGATACCCAGCGCGTCCATTTCGATCCTGCGCTGATCCTCGAATACGTTGCCCATTGCCCTTCGGAATTCGAGGTTCATGCGCGCAATCCGGCGCACAATCTGCATATGGGCGGGAACAGCCTTATTCTCGCGCAGATGGCGTCGGCGCCGAACTGCTCCGACCTCGACCGCGGCCGCCGGCCGGGCAATCAGGAGGACTTTCGAAACTTCATCAAGCTGTCGCAGATGCACAACATCATCCAGTGCCAGGGCGGCTACCCGGTCGAACCGATCGACATCCATCCGTCCATCCGGCACCTGGAATGTCTGCGTGACATCGCCACGCTCACCGACAAGGCCTTCCACATCTATTCGCTGGGGCGGGAACGCAATCTTGACGGTCTCGAGATTGCACGGATCGCACGCGGTGTCAGCGCCGAGCAGTTTGCCAGCGAAGTTTCCTGCTTCACCATCATCAACACGAACTCCCCTCTGAAACTCGACATTCCGATGATGGAGGGCATCATCCATATGAGCCGTCACGGACAGGCGGTCATCGTCACGCCGTTCACGTTGGCCGGCGCCATGGCGCCCGTCACCATCGCCGGCGCGGTGGTGGAACAGAATGCCGAGGCGCTGGCCGCAATCGCTTTCGCGCAGATGGTCAGGAAAGGCGCGCCCGTCGGCTATGGCGGTTTCACGTCGAATGTCGACATGCGCTCAGGGGCTCCGGCCTTCGGCACGCCGGAATACATGAAGGCGCAGCTTTTGGGCGGGCAGCTTGCCCGGCGCTATGGCATTCCCTATCGCAGCTCCAATGTCTGCGCCGCCAACACGGTCGATGCGCAGGCTGCCTATGAAAGCACCTTCTCGCTCTGGGGTGTCGTTCAGGGCGGCGCAAACATGGTCAAGCATGCTGCGGGCTGGCTCGAAGGCGGGCTGTGCTGCTCTTACGAAAAGATGATGCTCGACATCGATCTTCTGCAGATGGTGGCCGAGTTTCTTCAACCGCTCGATCTCTCGGAGGATGCGCTCGGGGTCGAGGCCATCCGTCAGGTTGGCCCCGGCGGGCATTTCTTCGGCTCCCCGCACACGCAGGCGCGCTACAAGACTGCTTTCTATTCCCCCATCATTTCCGACTGGCGCAATTACGAGACCTGGGCGCAGGCCGGCTCTCCGACCGCAATCGACCATGCCAATCGCCTCTGGAAGGAGCGGCTTGCCATGTACGAGCCGCCCCCCATGGAGGAGGCGATCCGGGACGAACTCGACGCGTTTGTCGAGCGCCGCATCCGCGAAGGCGGCGCTCCGACAGATTTCTAGTTTCGATTCCAGTAGCAGGTACAACCTCATGAAATCTCATGCAAAAGCAGTTGTCATCGGCGGCGGCGTGGTCGGGTGCTCGGTGCTCTATCACCTTGCCCGCGCCGGCTGGAGCGACGTCATGCTCATTGAACGCTCCGAGCTCACCTCCGGGTCTTCCTGGCATGCGGCGGGCGGCTTTCACACACTCAATGGCGATCCCAACGTTGCGAAGCTCCAGGCCTATACGGTCCAGCTCTACCGGGAAATCGAGGAACTGTCCGGCCAGCCCTGCGGGCTTCATCTGACAGGTGGCGTCATGCTGGCCGACAGCCCCGAGCGCATGGATTTCCTCCGCCTTGCCCATGCCAAGGGCCGCTATCTCGGCATGGAGACCGAGCTCATCACACCGTCTGAAGCCAAATCCATGTTTCCCCTCATGGATGAGCGCCATTTCGTCGGCGCCATGTGGGATCCGGTCGAGGGCCACCTCGACCCGTCCGGCACCACCCACGCCTATGCCAAGGCTGCCCGGAAACTGGGGGCGGAGATCGTGCTCAGAAACCGAGTCACGGAACTCACGCAAGCCATTGATGGAACGTGGAAAGTCGTCACCGAGCGAGGCACGGTCGAGGCCGAGCACGTGGTCAATTGCGGGGGCCTTTGGGCGCGCGAAGTGGGCCGCATGGCGGGCCTGGAACTCCCGCTTCTGGCCATGGAGCACATGTATCTCCTCACCGAGCCCATGCCGGAAGTGGAGGCCTTCAACCGCGAGACCGGCCGCGAGATGATCGGCGTCATCGACTTCAAGGGCGAGATCTACACGCGTCAGGAGCGCAACGGCATTCTGCTCGGCACCTATGAGAAGGCGGCGAAGCCGTGGTCGCCGCGCGAAACCCCGTGGGATTTCGGCCATGAGCTTCTGGAGCCGGACATCGATCGCATCGCTCCCTCGCTCGAAGTCGGGTTTCGCCATTTCCCGGCACTGGAAAATGCCGGCATCAAGCAGGTGATCAACGGCCCCTTCACCTTCGCGCCCGACGGCAATCCGCTTGTCGGCCCGGTTCAGGGGCTGACCAATTACTGGGTCGCCTGCGCGGTCATGGCCGGTTTCAGCCAGGGCGGCGGGGTCGGGCTCGCACTCGCAAACTGGATGGTGGAAGGCGATCCCGGCTTCGATGTGTGGGGCATGGATGTGGCGCGCTTCGGCGAATGGGCAAGCCTGCGCTATACAAACGCCAAGGTGCGGGAAAACTATTCGCGCCGCTTCTCCATCCGCTTCCCGAACGAGGAGCTGCCAGCCGCCCGCCCGGCGCAGACAACGCCGCTCTACGACATCATGGTGCGCGACAACAATGCGGTGATGGGCGATTCCTGGGGGCTTGAAACGCCCCTCTGGTTTGCGCCGGAAGGCACCGAGCCAAAAGACATCGTCTCTTTCCACCGGTCCAATGATTTTGCGCCGGTCGGGCAAGAGGTGCGCGCCGTGCGTGAGGGCGTGGGCATCACCGAGATCGCCAATTTTGCAAAGTATGAGATTTCCGGCACCGGCGCGCGAGCCTTCCTCGACCACCTGATGACCAACCGCCTGCCGAAGCCCGGCCGCATCGTCCTCACTCCGATGCTCAACGAATTCGGCAAGCTCATCGGCGATTTCACCATTGCCAGTCGCGGTCCGAAGGACGGCGCCGACCGTTTCATGGTCTGGGGCTCGTCAGCCGCGCAGATCTACCATATGCGCTGGTTCGAAAAGCACATGCCGCGCGACGGAACCGTCGATATCCACCGCTTCGACCAGACCCTTGTCGGCCTGTCGCTCGCCGGCCCGAAATCCCGCGCCGTGCTCGAAAAATGTGTCGACGTCGACATTTCGAAAAATGCCTTCCGCTTCATGGATTTCCGCGAGATGGCCGTCGCCGGCGCGCCCTGCATGGTCAATCGCCTCACCTATACGGGCGATCTCGGCTACGAAATCTGGATGCCGCCGGCCTATCAGCGCCTCGTCTATACGGCGCTGAAGGAGGCGGGCGCCGAATTCGGCATTGTCGATTTCGGCATGCGCGCCCTGCTCTCGATGCGGCTTGAAAAGAATTTTCCGACCTGGTTCCGCGAGCTGCGCCCGATCTACGGCGCCTTCGAAGGGGCGATGGAGCGTTTCGTCAAACTGGACAAGGGCGATTTTATCGGCCGCGAAGCAGCCAAGCGTGAAGAACGGGAGGGGCCGCGCCTGCGCCGTGTTTCCTTCATCGTCGATGCCGAAGACGCCGATGTGATGGGCGACGAACCCATCTGGGCGAAGGTCGGCGATCAGGATTTCGGCACCGTCGAGCCGTCCCATGGCTATGGTGCGCCCCGCTTCGATGCGAAGGGTGCCGAAATCGCCACCGCCGGCGGCGGTATTGTCGATGGCGAATGGCGCGTCGTCGGCTGGGTGACCTCCGGCGGCTACGCGCATTCGGTCGAGAAATCCATGGCGCAGGGCTATGTGCCTGCGGACCTTTCACAAGACGAGAGCGCCGGTCTTTTCGAGATCGAGATTCTCGGCCGCCGCCGCCCGGCACGCGTCAATGTCGAGCCACCTTTTGATCCCGGGGGCGGGAGAATGCGCGCATGAGCAGAATGGCACCACTCTGCATTGGTGCGTGTCCGCCGGTTGATATATCCGGGAAATGCAAACCCCGCTGCCCGGTCGATCGTCAGAGCTCGTTCTCTACGATCTTCACCAGATCGCCAAAAGTTGTCTTTTCGGTTATCAGACTATCGGCAATCCCAATCTCATACTCTTTCTCGACGCTTAAAACGAGCTCAAACACTTCATATCCATCATCAAGAATACCACCGATTAATATGGATTCTACGCTTACATCCTCTTCAGAAACCCCAAATTCATAGAACAATATTTTATGTAATTTATCACATATTTCACTATTCACACTCATTTAAATAACTCCCTCAAATCCATATAACTCAATATTAATGCTCTTCACCAAAAGGTTATACAATCTACAATTTCATGAAATAAGCATAAAGGCTTATGCTCTGAAGCACCCGCACCCACGATTTGTGCGCACAACATGTTGAACGGCCTTCACCACAGAATCGCTTGCACGCCGGCTCGTAATATAGGGAAGCCCCAGGCGTCGCGCCGTCCAGCCGACGACACGCAGGCCATCGACACCCGGTTCGAAACGCTGCGCCATTGCCCAGCTCCGGCAATCGACAGCACAGACATCCGCCCGCCCGTCCCGCACAGCTTCAAGCGAAGCGCGGTGCCCGCCCGTTTCCAGTTTTTCTGCAAACAGATCAGCGGCTTCCCCCACCTCCTTTAGATCCTGAATCAGGGCAAGGAAGCCGGAGCGCGAGAGCGCTTCATTGTAGGCAAGGCGTTTGCCCCGCATGCGATCGGGCGAAAGACGCGCCCGCCCGTCTTCGGGTGCGGCCATGTCTGATGCGGCCATGTCGGGCCCGGCCACGTCCTTCCGCATCACGATGACGCTCGAATAATACGCCCCCTCACCGCCTTCATAAGCCGAATAATCCGGCTGCCCGACCACACGTACATGCTCGGCGAGCCCCGCTTCCATCGGGCCCCAGCATGTCTGCGCCAGAAGCAGGTTCGGGTGTCGCCACAGCGCCTGCAGATCGCCGGTGCGTGTCAGTGCTTGGGGCGCATCGACACCGCGCCTGCGCAGGGCGTCGCGCCAGCCCTGCCACAGGGCGTCAGTGTCCTGCCGGCATTCGGGCCAGTCATACATGGGAAGGGCGGCAATCCATTCGTTCATGCGTTCTTATCGGGTGCCTGGTGTGTCAAACGCAAGCGCCCTACTCCTTCGCTGGCCTGGCCGGCACGGGCCTTTCCCGCCCGCCAACCGTCCGGCCATGAGCGTGCGGGCGAAAGCCGCTGGGCGCTTCAGGCGCGCGCCGCAGGGCCGGATGCGGCACCGGCTCCTTGGGCCGGAATGCGAATTCCTTCAGAAGCGCCCAGTAACTCCCATAACTGTAGCCATCATTCATGGCGAGCCACTCCGCACGCCGTTCCCGATAGAGTGCCGGCAGGCGATACCAGGGCGCGGTCGGCACTTTGTGATGAACCAGGTGCAGATTGTTGTTCAGAAACAGCAGTGCCAGCGGCGACCGCTCCACGATGATCGTCCGCCCGTCCGGCCGCTCGGACCATTGGTGCTCTGCAAAAGTGCGCACCGAGATCAGCGACTGTCCGAGCCAGGCCGGCACGAGGATGTAAAGCCACAGCGGCATGTCGAACCCATAAGCGATGACCGGCAGAACGAGCGCCAGCCCCGCCCCGTGCAGGAGCCACGCCCGGCGCACGCCGCGCACATTCCGCCTGATCAGCGTGGCCTCGGCAGCGAAGAACCCGATATTCATGATCAGCGGCCCCAGAAGGAAACGTCCGATCATCGTGTTGTTGACTTCAAGGACGCGGCGCGCCCAGCCAGGCAGTTCCTCATATTGCCAGAGCGCCTTGTAGTAACTCTCCGGATCCTCGAACGGATCCGTCAGCCGCTCGTCCGCATGATGGCGCAGATGCAGCGCCTTGAAGCGCCGATAGGGATAGACAAGCCCGACGGGCAGGAAAACCAGCGCTTCGTTGAGGGCGGATGAGCGTGTGGGATGCCCGTGCAGGCATTCATGCATCAGCGAGCTCTGCAGCGCGATCATCAGTGTCAGGAGCAGCAGGCCTGCCAGCGGCCAGTTTGGCCACAGCAGGAGGCCCGCAACCGCCCAGCCCCCGTAGCAGAGGACGATCAAGGCGAGCGTCGGCCATTCCGCCGCCGCAGGACGTCTGCCCCGGCGTCTGGTCATCTTATCCATTATTGTTCCGGTTCTGCACTGCACCCAAGCCCTGATCGGCAACCAAAGCAGCGCGTTTTGATCCTGACATGATTCTGTCAGGAGCAGCCGATACACGCAATGCGAGAAAGCGCACAATTCGTTGACAATGCGCACCAATCATATCATTTGTTTACTAAAGTCATCATCTGCGTCGAAAGAGAGATGGAAAAGTCAGTCATCGACAAGCGGGATCTTTCCGGCACCTTTCGCGATCGCCTGAAAACCCTGCTCCAGCGCTCCGGCCTCAACCAGTCGACCTTTGCCGCAGCCGTCGGCATAGACCGCTCGGCCCTGTCGCAGCTCCTCTCTGGCGCCTCCACACGCCTTCCGCGCGCCGAAACGCTCATCAACATTGCTGCCGAGCACAAGGTATCGCTCGACTGGCTGCTCGGCCTCAGCCAGGACGAGGGCATCACCGGAGACCTGCGCGAAAGTCTCGAAATCGCCGAAGCACAGGGCGGGTTCGACGACACGATGCTCGCCAGATGGCACGCCGAAGCCGTGGGCACCAAGATCCGCTATGTGCCCTCGGGCATTCCGGACCTGCTGCGCACGGAAGCCGTCATCCTCTATGAATCGGAAGCCATGCCGCAGCGCCGCGCGACCCAGATCAGCGAGGCCCGATACCGCGTCGACTACAACCGCAGACCAGAAACCGACATGGAGGTCTGCATGCCGCGCCAGACTCTGGAACTCTTCGCCAAGGGCGAAGGCATGTGGCGCACCCTGTCCGAGCAGGTGCGGGCCGAACAGATCATCCACATGGCACGCCTGCTCGACGATCTCTATCCCACCTTCCGCCTTTTCCTGTTCGACGGACGCAGGCGCTATTCCGCCCCCTATACGATCTTCGGCCCCTACCGTGCGGCGCTCTACATGGGCGGCATGTATCTGGTGCTCAGTTCCACCGGCTCCCTGCAGCGCCTGACCCGCCATTTCGACGGGCTCATCCGCGATGCCGAGGTCAACGCCCATGAGGCAGCCGAATTCGTCAGGAGCCTCAGGCTCGGGTAAATTCTCCGGATTGACGGATATAAAGATTTCTTTATATCTTCACTCAAAGAACGCAGGCTCGCCCGTCAGTCTCGACCCAATGGAAGGTTCCCCGATGCAACAGCCGGCACCCGACAATCCAATCGATGCACTCATTGCAGAAAAGGGCATCCTTCTCGCCGATGGCGCGACGGGCACGAATCTCTTTGCCATGGGGCTGGAATCGGGTGAAGCGCCCGAACTCTGGAATGAAGATGCGCCAGAAAAGATTGAGGCCCTGCATCAGGGGTTCGTTGATGCCGGCGCCGACATCATCCTCACCAATTCCTTTGGCGGCACGCGTCACAGGCTCAAGCTGCACAACGCACAGGATCGCGTCTTCGAGCTCAACAGGAAGGCGGCGGAGATCGCCTGCCGCGTTGCCGGCCAGGCCGGGCGGCGCGTCATCGTCGCTGGCTCCGTCGGCCCCACCGGCGAGCTTTTGGTGCCGCTCGGCGCCCTCACTTACGAGGAAGCGGTCGAAGCCTTTGCCGAGCAGATGGAGGGGCTGAAGGCAGGCGGTGCGGAAGTCGCGTGGATCGAAACCATGTCCGCACCGGATGAAATCCGCGCTGCCGCCGAGGCGGCGATCCGCGTTGGGCTGCCATACACCTACACAGGCTCGTTCGATACGGCCGGCCGCACCATGATGGGCCTTGCGCCCAAAGACATTCACACCGTCGTTGACGATCTCGGCCAGTCCCCGGTTGCCGTTGGCGCCAATTGCGGCGTCGGCGCGCCGGACATTCTGGCCGCACTTCTCGACATGACCGAAGCGCGGCCCGATGCCACGGTTGTGGTGAAGGGCAATTGCGGCATTCCGGAGTTTCGCGGCACCGAGGTTCACTACTCCGGAACGCCGGAGCTGATGAGCGAATATGTCCGGCTTGCGGTCGATGGCGGTGCGCGGATCATCGGCGGGTGCTGCGGCACTTCTTTCGAACACCTGGCGGCCATGCGCGCAGCGCTCGACGGCCACAGGGAACCCGAAAACCGCCCCGGTATCGAAGATATTGTCGCCCGCGTCGGACCGCTGCGCAACAAGTCGGCTTCCGAAAGCGGCGCAGGCACCGGGACACGACGGTCCCGGCGCGCCCGCGGCTGACGGGACTGGACCAAACGAAACCGCCTTGCCTGTCAGGCTCGGTGCATTAAAAGCGTTTTTTCGCCGAAGGCATCCTCCTTCCGCGCATGATTCCGGCAGGCGTCGAGATTTCCGCCCGCCGCAAGGGGTAGACGACATGACGGCCATTGCTCCCGGCGCCCGCGCGCCGGCCAATCCGTGGACCGCTGAAGCACGCGCAATGCTGGCGCTCGCCTGGCCGATGGTGCTCACCAATCTGGCCCAGATCGCCATGACCACGACCGACGTCATGATGATGGGGCGGCTGGGTCCGGATGCGCTGGCGGCCGGAACCCTCGGTTACAATCTCTATTTCGCGCCGCTCATTTTTGGGCTCGGCCTCCTGCTTGCCACTTCGCCCATGATGGCGAGCGCGCTTGGCCGCAAGCTTCACTCCGTGCGCGACGTGCGCCGCACCGTGCGGCAGGGCCTGTGGCTTGCCATTGCTGTCTCCATCCCCATCTGGCTTCTGCTCTGGCAATCGGAGCGTATTCTCTTATGGATGGGGCAGGAACCGGCGCTTGCTGGCATCGCCGGCAGCTATGTGCGCACGCTGCAATGGGCCGCCCTGCCCTTTTTCGGGTACATCGTCCTGCGCTCCTTCATTTCCGCGCTGGAGCGTCCGGGCTGGGCGCTGACCATCATGTTCATCATGGTGGCCTTCAACGTGCTGGCCAACTGGTGCCTGATGTTCGGCAATCTCGGCTTTCCAGCACTCGGCGTGCCCGGCTCCGGCATCGCCACGACGCTTTCCAGCATTCTGATGTTTTTCGGCCTCGTACTCGTCGTCTCGGTGGAGCGCCAGTTTCGCCGCTACCAGCTCTTTGGCCGCTTCTGGCGCTCCGACTGGCCCCGATTCTTCGAGCTGATCCGGCTTGGTCTTCCGATTGCGGGTTCGATGACATTCGAGGTCACGATCTTCAATGCCGCAGCCCTCCTCATGGGGCTCATCAGCGCGCCCGCACTCGCGGCGCATGCCATTGCAATACAGATCGCGTCCATCAGCTTCATGGTGCCCATGGGCCTCAGCCAGGCTGCCACGGTGCGGGTGGGCCGTGCCTTCGGCGCGCAGAATCTGGATGGCATCACGCGCGCCGGCTGGACAGCCTTTGTCATGGGCGTCGGCTTCATGGCGCTGATGGCCCTGCTGATGGTCACCATACCCCGGCCGCTCATCGGCGCCTTCATCGACCTCGAGCTGCCGGAAAACGCCGAGGTCATCGGCCTCGCCGTCACCTTTCTGGCTTTTGCCGGCCTGTTCCAGATTTTCGACGGCGCGCAGGCGGTCGCTGCCGGAATGCTGCGCGGCCTGCACGACACGAAAGTGCCGATGATCTATTCGCTGTTCGGCTATTGGGGCCTTGGCATGACGTCGAGCGTGGTTCTCGCCTTTGCCCTCGGCATGGATGGACCCGGCATCTGGATCGGCCTGGTCAGCGGCCTCGCCATCGTATCGGTGCTGCTTTACGTGCGCTGGCTGAGGCGCGAGCGCCTCATGCCCTGGCTTCACCAGAGCCGCGTGGCCTGAACCTGCCGCGTTTGGCTTCGTCGATCAGCATGTTCGCCACCTGCATGCGCATCATGGCGTTGGCCCGCAGATGGGCCGGCACTCGGTCGGGGTGATTGCGAAAGGCAAAATCGCGGCGCAGCCGGTCGAGCGATCTCGGCTCGATCGTTTCGCCCAGTCCCAGCTCACGGGCAATCTCGTCCGGGTCCGTCGTCAGCGGTGGCGCTGGAGGCGGTTCGGCAGCCGCGGCCTCCGGCTCAACCGGCTCCGCTGTCTGGTGCTCGCCATATTCCACCTGGGCGCGCCGGTCGGTGAAGTTGATGCGGCCGGAATGGAGTTCCTCGGCTACGGAGAGATAGTCGAGGGAGTTGAGGCTCGCAGACGCACCGCCTGCGTGCTCAATGTCCTCACTGATCAGTTCATCAAGCAATGCCGCGAAATCGCGGCGCCTCCCGATGGCCATATCGCCTCTCCCGCCTATGCGAGAGCTCCATTCATCAAAACAGCACCAGGCGCAGCCTTAGCCCGGTGCGGTTAAGAAACTTACTCTTTACTTCACTCTATTTGAAGCAATGGCGAAATGCACGCCTGTCTCAATACCGCGATCACAATCTGGGCAATATTCAAACGCTACCATCTGTGCGAATCGATGTTTCCCGCGTTACCCTGCAGCCGTTTCGAGCCGAGGAGGCCCTGATGAAGTCCGCTTTCACAACCGCTGCAATCCTTGCCGCACTGCAAGCGCCGGCACTCGCCCAGGACGAGCCCTATCTGGATGACCGGTCGTCGCCCGAGACCCTGTTGCAATCGCTGTACAATGCGGTCAATCGCAAGGAATACGCGCGTGCCTACGACTATTTCGCAACGCCGCCGGCGGCCAGTCTCGATGCCTATCAGGAAGGCTATGCGGACACGGATCACGTTGCTCTGGTGACCGGGACAGCCTCCTCCGAAGGCGCTGCCGGCAGCATCGTCTATTCGCTTCCTGTCGCCATCCGCGCGAGAGCAGGCGATGGCGGCGAGCGGGTTTTCGCCGGCTGCTACACGCTGCGCCTGTCAAACCCGCAAATTCAGGGAACGCCGTATGCGCCGCTGCACATCGAAAAGGCGGAGATGAAGCCTGCAACCGGGGAACTGCACGATGTTCTGCCCGCCAGTTGCGGCGACGGCACGCCCGATGAAACCGATACGGTTCTGGCCGATGCGAAGGCGCTCTTCTCGACCCTGTACGGGCGCGACTGTCCGCAGGCGCCGGACAGGGACGCCAGCGACCAGGTGCAGAGCTACACGATCCCGTTCAACTATTCGCATGAAAGCCTCGATACGCCGAAACACGAGGCCCGCCTCTTCCGCTTCTATTGCGGAAGCGGTGCCTATAACGAGAACCACGCCTATATCCTGGCCAATGAGGAAGGCGGGCTCACACCCCTGCAATTCGCAACGCCCGAGACGAGTGTGCAGTACGAAAACGGCGACAGCGACGGCAAGGTCGAGGACATCCGCATCGTCGGCTACACGGTCGACGACATGCTCGTGAACTCCACCTACGATGCCGACACATTGACGCTCACCAGCTACAACAAGTGGCGCGGCGTCGGCGATGCCTTCTCCGCCGGCACGTGGATTTTCCGCGAAGGAACTTTTACGCTCGTGCGCTACGATGTCGATGCGTCCTATGATGGCGAGAAGGATCCGGTCACGGTCCTCGACTATCACACGGGGCCCTGAAGCCCCGTCACCGCTCAGCGAGCATCCAGTTCAGCGTCTCGCGCCAGTCTGTCATGCGGATCGGCGTTCCGTGCGTGCCTGTCTCAAACCGCACGAAGCGTGCGGGATATTCCCCTGATGCTGAACGAATCTTCCTGAAAAAGGCCTCCTGTTTCCCGACGGGAAACACCCGGTCGGCGCTGCCATGGCCGAAAAAGACGGGCACGCGCGCCGCAAAGGCCGGGCTTTGCAGAAACGCCTCGTTCCACATGGACCCCAGCAGCAGGAGCCCGCCCAGTTGTCTGACGGTCTGGCCGTCCTGCGCCAGCCGCCAGCAAAGCGCACCGCCCATCGAGCCGCAGGCGACGAAAACACGCGCGCCGGGCGAGGACGCCGCATAATGGGAAATCAGCGCCGCAATCTGCCGGGTGCCTAGCGCCTCGAAATCCGCAACATCCGGCGAAAGATAGAGCCCGCCGCTCTTCACCATCAGGTTCTTGATGCGGTTGAAATTGCCGCCGAAGGTAAAATCGTTCACGCCCTGCCGCCGGTTGCCGCCCTGTCCATGCAGGTAGAGCACGATGGCGCTGGCGCCCCTGCTCTTGCCGACCGCGAAATAGCGCACCGTCCCGGCCTCTGTCTGGAGCGCCAGTTCCTGCTGGGCGCGCCGCACGCCCGTGGAGACATAGCGCCCGTCCACGCGCCGCTCCGGTACTGCATCGCGGCCATTGATGTCGCGCATTTCCTGGTAATCGACGACGCGGTAGGCCCCGCCATCGCTCGACGAAAGAACCGCCGGATAGGCGAAGAGCCGATCCTTGTGTGCGGCAAGCTCGAAGCCCTGCGCCCCTGCATTCCAGAAAACGGCAAAAAGACAGATAAAACAGAACCTTGAAAAGGAAAGAAAACTCATCGATTCAACACGCCACCTGCTTTTTCAAGCGCCTCCGGCGTGTCCACGTCGAGATGCGCGCCAGCGCCCGTTTCCACATCGATCACCGAGACAAGCCCCTGTTCCACCACATGGCGCGCGCCGGTGTCGCCGGTCAGCTTTTCGACCTCGGCAAAAAGCGCACGCGGCAGGATCACCGGATTGCCGCGCTTGCCATTGTGTGTGGCCCGCACCACGGCATTGCCGCCCGCCTTCACGAAGGCGTCGACGAGCCGGTCAAGGTCGCCGCATCCGATCTCCGGCATGTCGGCCAGCATGATGAGTGCGCCGGCGGCCTCGTCCGGCAATGCCGCAATCCCTGTCCTGAGCGAGGTGGAGAGCCCGCCCGCGTAATCCGCATTGCGCACGCATTTGACCGCGATCCCCTCCAGCGCGGCCTCCACCGCCTGCGCCTCATGCCCCAGCACCGCAATGGCGCCGGAAACGCCGCTCCGCGCCAGCGCGTCCCCCGTTCGACGCACCAGCGGCACGCCGTCGAACGAGGCGAGAAGCTTGTTGTGCCGGCCCATGCGCCGCGACTGGCCCGCTGCCAAAAGCACGCCCCACACGGCGGACGGATCGCGTGCACCTGCTTTTCCCTCGCGCGGCTGCGGCCGCGTCGGGATTTCGGCCAGAAGCCCGCCCACCCCCATGCCGGCAATGTCTGCCGAGGATACGTCGAGCCCCGCCACCACCCGGTCGAGCACCCAGTCGAAGCCATTCGTCTTCGGGCTGCGCGCGCAGCCGGGTGCGCCGATCACCGGCTTGCCGTCGATCGTGCCCAGCACCAGGAGATTGCCCGGGTCCACCGGCATGCCGACCCGCTCCACCGTGCCGCCAGCCCGGCGGATCGCCGCGGGGATCACATCATCTGCATCGCATATGGCCGATGCGCCGAAGAGAAGCAGCAGGTCGCTCTCCTCCTTCAGCGCCGCGATGGCGCGCGCTACGGCCTCTTCCTCATGCGCCGGTCGCAATTCGCGCGTCACGCGGCTGCCCGAACGCGCCAGCCGCTCGCCGGTGATGCGCGCCGTCTTGTCGAGCACACTGTCTTTCAGGCTCGGAAGCGCCGTCTGCACCACGCCGACCGAAAGCGTCCGGAATGGCGCAATGCGAAACACGTCCCCACGGATCGCTTCCATCGCCTCGTCCACCCGCCCGGCCTGAACCGCGAAGGGGATGATCTTCACCGTTGCGACCATCTGGCCTTCGGACACCGCGCTGTAGTCTGGCAGCGTGGCGAGCGTGATTGCCGGGTCGACAGCGTTCAGCCGGTCGACCGAAGCCCTGTCGACAACGAAAAGACCGGCCTTTTCGGCATAAAGGTTCACCCGCCCCGTGGAGGGCGCGCGCACGGCGATCCCATCCACGGCAAGCCGTTCTGCAAGCCGCTCCGCCGCCTGATCCTCATCCAGATCACCGGCCTCGAGCTGCGCCGCGATCACGCTTAAAACCCCTTCCGCCCGCAGGAGGCGGATGTCTTCTGCCGTCAGCCGGTGCGCCTTGCGCAGCCGCGTCCGGCCGGCCATCGTTGCATGCGCCAGCACCGCGCCCTCGGCCTCGTCTATGGAAAGCGGCCCGAACTTCACGCCGGGACACTCCCGCCCTGCAGCCCGCGCGTCCGCAGCGCCCGGATCACCGCGCCAAGCACCGCCACGGCGATCTCTGCCGGCGTCGCCGCCCCGATATCGAGCCCGATGGGCGCATCGATCCGCTCCAGCGCCTCTCCCGAAACACCGGCATCAATCAGCCGCTCGACACGTCTGGCATGGGTCTTCCGGCTTCCCAGCGCACCGATGTAAAAACATTCCGCTTCGAAGGCGGCCCTGAGGGCCGGATCGTCGATCTTCGGATCGTGGGTGAGTGCGGCCAGCGCCGTATACGCATCGAGTGGCTGGCGCGCCAGCGCTTCGTCCGGCCACTCGGCGTGAAGCGCCACCTCGGGAAACCGCTCCGGCGAGGCAAAGGCGGTGCGCGGATCGATGATCGTCAGGTCGAAACCGGCGATTTTCGCCATCGGCGCCAGCGCCTGGCTGATATGCACCGCGCCGATCACCACGAGACGCGGCGCGGGCAGATGCACATTGAGGAAAAAATCGCGCCCGTCGATCTCCGCCACGCCGGATTTGCCGGATCGGAAAGCGCGCGCCACCGCGTCGCCCAGAGCTCCCGCCACCGTGTCGCCTTCGCCAATCACCCGGTCGCGTCCGTCGCCCAGATCCGTCAACAGGATCGCAGCCTGGCGCTCGCGCCGCAGCGCGTTCAGCTTCTTCAGAGAATGCGGGTCCACTAGCCGAGCCTCTCCACATAAACCCTGATGCGCCCGCCGCAGGAGAGCCCCACCTCCCAGGCGGTCTCGTCGGCAACGCCGAACTCCAGCATGCGCGCCTTGCCCTCGGCAAGCACATCGGCAGCCTCGGCCACCACCGCGCCCTCGACGCAGCCACCCGAAACCGAGCCTTCGAAATTGCCGTCTGTGTCGATCACCAGATGGCTTCCCACGGGCCGCGGCGCAGAGCCCCAGGTTTCCACCACCGTGGCTATCGCCACATCACGGCCAGCCTTCATCCATTCCTCCGCGATCATCAGCGGATCGCGCGCATGGTCTCTTCGCACAAGTTCAGACATTGGCATTTCTCCCGCTCCTCATATGGGCACGCCGGAAGTGCCGTGCCAAGTCCCCGCCGCTCGCCGGTGCCGTCAGCGCAGCGACGAGATCGCCAAGCGCATCGAGCGAGTGCACGGCCCGCAATTCATCCACATGGGGCAGCATGGCCCGCATCCCGCGTGCCCGCGGCTCGAACCCGTCGAAACCCAGCAGCGGGTTCAGCCAGATCAGCCGCCGGCAGGATTTCGAAAGCCGTTCCATCTCGCGTGACAGAACCTCGATATGGTCGCGCTCCAGTCCGTCCGTGATCAGAAGCACGATGGCGCCCTGCCCCAGAACCCGGCGTGACCACAGCCGGTTGAAATCGCCAAGTGCCGTACCGATCCGCGTGCCGCCCGACCAGTCGCGCACGGTTTCCGACGCCTCGTCCATGGCCTCGTCCGGATCGCGCCTGCTGAGCGCCCGCGTGATGTTGGTCAGCCGCGTGCCGAAGGTGAAACTGTGAACGCGCCGGCGCTTTTCCGTCAGCGCATGCAAAAAATGCAGGAAAACACGCGAATACTGGCTCATCGAGCCCGAAATATCGACCAGCGCCACCAGCGGCGGCGCAATCTCGCGCGGCGAGCGGAATTTCGGCAGGATCAGGTCGCCGCCCGTGCGCAGGCTCGTCCGCAGCATGGCGTGGGGGTCAATGCGCGCGCCGTGCGGGTCCGGCCGGAAACGCCGCGTCGCCACACGGTCGAAAGGCAGGGTGAGGTCGCGCATCGCAAGACGCGCCTCGGCCAGTTCCGCAGCCGACATCTGTGCAAAGTCCTTGCCGCGCAGCACTTCCATCGCAGTGAAGGAGAGCCTGGCATCGAGTTCGAATTCCGGGCGCTTCCTGATAATCGCGCGCCGCTCTTCATCGAGCGCATCTTCAGCGCGCCGGTCTCCCGCACGCTTCTTCTCGCGCAGCACCTCCGCCTCCTCGTCATCCCCGTCCTCGCCGCTCTCATCACGCGCCTCCCGGCGTGCCCAGTAAAGGCGGAACACGGCATCGAATACGGCATGATCCTCGCGCCGCGAGATCATTGTCGAATGCAGGGTCCAGTAAAAATCCACGCGCTTCTCGATGCCGACCGAGAGCACCGCGCGCACCGCATCCATCACCGCTGCCGGCCCGATCCTGAGGCCGGCGCGGCGCAGCATGCGGGCAAAGCCGACAATGCGGCTTGCCAGCCGCGCGCCCTGAGGCTCTTCAGAAGCCGTTATCCGCGATGCCGGAGCGGCGGCCATTCAGCCGACCCTCACCTCTTCCAGAACCCGCACGCCCTCGCCCTCTTCCATACGCGCAATGTCGTCCTGGTATTTCAGGAGAACGCCCATCGTGTCGGACACGGTCTCGGCATCGAGCGATTCCTTGCCGAGCGCGGTCAGCGCCGTTGCCCAGTCGATCGTTTCGGCAACGCCGGGCGCTTTGAAGAGATCGAGCTCGCGCAGCTTCTGGACGAACACGACCACCTGTCTGGCCAGCGTCGCGTTGGCGTTCGGCACCTTGCGGGCAAGAATATCGAGCTCGCGCTGCGCGTCCGGGTAATCGACCCAGTGGTAGAGGCAGCGCCGTTTCAGCGCGTCGTGTATTTCGCGTGTCCGGTTCGTGGTGATCACGACAATGGGCGGTTCTGCGGCCCTGATCGTGCCAAGCTCCGGCACGCTCACCTGATAGTCGGAAAGCACTTCCAGAAGATAGGCCTCAAAGGCTTCGTCAGCCCGGTCCAGCTCGTCGATCAGAAAGATCGGCGGCCCGTCCACGCTGCGTTCCAGCGCTTCCAGCACCGGGCGGCGGATCAGATACTTTTCGGAGAAAACACCGCTTTCCATCTCCGCGCGGTCATGAACGCCTGCCGCTTCGGCCATGCGGATCTCGATCATCTGGGCGGCATAGTTCCACTCATAGACGGCAGAAGAGACATCGAGCCCTTCATAACATTGCAGCCGGATGAGTTTTCGCCCCAGCCGGTCGGCCAGAACCTTGGCGATCTCGGTCTTGCCGACACCCGCCTCGCCTTCCAGAAACAGGGGGCGCTGCATCGTCAGGCTCAGGAACAGCACGGTCGCAAGCGCGCGGTCGGCCACATAGCCACCGTCGGTCAGAAGCGCCAGCGTTTCATCGATAGATTGCGGCAGGCCGCGTGTGCTCGGTTGGGCCATCATTCCCCCAGTCTTCCCGAAAGGACTTGCGGCTACAATACCCGGTAGCCCCGCTCATGGTAGAGGAGCGGGCTGGATTTGTCGCCGATGCTGAGACCGGCAACACGGCCGAAATAAACCCGGTGCGTGCCCAGTTCCACCGTCTGCACCACGTGGCAGTCAAAAACCGCCAGCGCGTCCGACAGCGTCGGTGCGCCTGTGGCGATCGTCTCCCACCGCGCCTGCGCGAAGCGTTCCTCGGGCGAAAGCCCGGTCAGCCCTGAAAACGCGTTGGAAAGGTCCTGGTGGTCCGCTGCCAGCGTGTTGAGCGCAAAAACGCCGTTCTCCACAAAGCAGTCATTGCTCGGGTTTTCGCGGTTGAGACACACAAGCACCGTGGGTGGGTTGTCCGAAACCGAACAGGCCGCAATGGCCGTCACACCGCGTTTGCCCGCCGGTCCATCCGTGGTGACGACATGAACGGCACCGGCAAAACGGGCCATGGCATCGCGGTAGTGGCGCGGTTCGATCTCGTTGGTCTTCAGCACGGTCAACTCTTTTCAACTCTTGTGTGCGATATAGGTTGGGTGGGCAGGCTTACCAAGGAGCATCAGGGACCGACAGTCCAAAAACGGAAAAAGGGCTGCGCCAGCCACAGCCCTTCAAAACAGGTTCACATTACCCGAAGTGCCATATGACACGGTTATTTACCAGTTCCGCATCTTTACGGTTAAGTTCGGATGCGGTCGGGCTGATTCTCGTGTTACTGCGCAACCGTCAAACGGGTGATTGATCTCCAGCTATGCGTTGCTTCGCCTTTTTCATTTTGAGCAGCCTTGCGGCCTTCAGCCCTCCTGCGGCCCATGCGCAGGCTCCTGTTGTCGGCCTCGCCGCTCCGCTGACCGACAGTTTTGCCCTGCTCGGCCAGCAGATGCGCGATGGCGCGCGTCTGGCTGCACAAGCGAGTGGCGCGCAGATTGTCGAAGCAGACACACAGTGCAGCACCGAGGGCGGTGAAGCAGCCGCCCGCGCGCTCATCGAGCAGAAGGTGCCGGTCGTGGTGGGCTTTTTGTGCACGGACGCCATCGAAGCAGCCCTGCCGCTTTTTGCCGAAGCCGGCATTCCTGTGATCACGCCCGGTGTGCGCACCGCAACCCTTACCGACCAGCGGGAGCGCACGGGCTGGCCCATCTTCCGCACCGCCCCGCGCGCCGATGCCGAACGCGATGCCGTTGCCGACATCCTGCTTCCCCGCTGGCGGGAAAACTTCTTTGCCATTGTGGACGACGGTACGATCTACGGACGCGAGCTGGCGGAAAATCTGCGCGCTACGGCCGAATTGCAGGAACTGAAACCGGTTTTCGTGGACACGTTCCGTCCCCAGCTCGACAATCAGATCGGTCTGGCCGGTCGGCTGAAGCGTTCCGGCGCCACGCATGTGTTCGTCGGTGGAGACCGCAGCGACATTGCCATTCTGTCACGCGATGCGGGCGGCATGGACTATGATCTCGTCATCGCCGGCGGCGAAGCGCTGCGTGCCGAGGAAAGCGCGATCCCGCTTGCGGAAGGCACGCTGATGGTCGGCCTGCCGCGCTGGGCCGATATTGCAACGGATTCCGCCGGGAAAGCGCTCGAGGAGGCTGGAATCGTTCCCGACGGCTACGTCCTACCCGCCTTCGCGGCGACCGAGCTTGCCATTGCCGCGCTCCGCACCGGGTCAGGCCCGGTGACCGATGCACTCGAATCCGGCACGTTCCAGACAGCGCTCGGCCCCTATTCCTTCGATCGGAAGGGTGACCTCGAGCAGCCCCTCTATCGCCTGTTCCGCTTCGACGGACAGACATTTCAGGAGGTTGAGTGATGTGGCGGACCGGTTCCCGCAACCTGATCACCGACGTCGCGGGTCTCACCGTCGGCAACCACACCGACGGAAGCGTGAAATCAGGCGTCACCGCGGTGCTGTGCGAAACGCCGGCAACCGCCGGCGTCCAGGTTCTCGGCGGGGCGCCCGGCACCCGCGAGACCGATGCGCTCGAGCCGCATAATCTGGTTGACGGCGTGGACGCGATCACGCTGTCCGGCGGCTCGGCCTTCGGCATCGATGCGGCAGCCGGCGTGCAGGCAGCGCTGCGCGAGATGGGCCGGGGGTTTGAGATCCTGGGTTTTCGCGTGCCCATCGTGCCCGGCGCCATCCTGTTCGACCTGCCCAATGGCGGCGACAAGGACTGGGGTCGCTTTTCCCCCTATCGGGATTTCGGCTTTTCCGCCGCCATGGCCGCATCGCAGGATTTCGAGATCGGCACGGCAGGTGCCGGCACAGGCGCCACCACCGCCACGTTCAAGGGCGGGCTCGGCTCGGCCTCAACGGTTCTTGAAAACGGCATCACGGTCGGTGCACTGGTTGCTGTCAACGCCGTGGGTTCCGTCACCATCGGCAACACACCGCATTTCTGGGCCGCTCCCTTCGAGATCGGCGACGAGTTCGGCGGCCTTGGCCTGCCGCATCCCCTTCCGGCGAATGCTTCGAACGTCACCACCAAAATGCGCACCGCAGCGCGCGGCAACACCACCATCGCCGTGATCGCCACCGATGCAAGGCTTGATAAAGCCGCCGCAAAACGGCTCGCCATCGCCGCCCATGACGGGTTCGCGCGCGCCATCTGGCCGGCCCACACGCCTGTCGACGGCGATCTTGTCTTCGCGCTCTCGACGGGCCGCAGCGAAGCCGTGCTCGATCTGGAAGGCGTGATCGACCTCAATGCGGCCGCGGCCGCAACCATGGCGCGGGCCATTGCCAGAGGTGTTTTTGCCGCGACACCGGCCGAACGTGATCTATTTCCCACTTGGGCGAAACAGTCTGTCGTAGGGCGTTAAGACCAGAATTCAGGCCGAAAGGAATTTCAGCATGAAACACCTTCCCGCAATCGTCTGCACCGCAGCATTTCTTGCCGCCTCCGCCACGGCTCATGCAGGCGACACCGCCTCCGTCGAGATCCTCGGCTTTTCAGCCGACGGAGCAACGTTCGCGTTTGAGGAGTACGGCGTGCAGGACGGATCCGGCTTCGCTTACGCCAACCGCTACTATATCGACACCGCCAATGACAGTTTCCTGCCCGGCACGCCGATCCGCGTGACCGTCGAGCAAGATGGCGCCAGCGTTTCCGATGCACGCGCCCAGGCAAAAACGCAGGCCCAGTCCGTCATCTCCGACACGGTGCTCGCCGACAATCGCGGCTTTACCGCCGGCTGGAACGCCGTCACGGAACAATCCGCCGATCCCTTCCGCATGGCCGTCAATCCGCGCCCGGTCTTTCCCGCCATCGACAGTTCTCTCGAATTCCGCCTGACGGAGCTTCCCATGCCCGATGGCGCCGAATGCTACGGTTTCGGCGAACCGGCCGGCTTCCGCCTGACACGCATTGCCACGGAACCAAGGGCCGAAACCGCGCTGGTGCATGAGGACAGCACGATCCCGCAGAGCCGCGGCTGCCCTCTCGGCTACGGCATCAGCGGCATCCAGACCTTCCATCCCGAAGGCGGCGCACCGGTCTTTGCGGTCATGATCGCGGTTCGCAAAGTGGGCTTTGAGGGCCCCGACCACCGCTTCATTGCCGTTACCGGCCGGCTCTAGCGGCTGATGTCCGGGGGCGGCAAAAGCATCGGGTTTCCATGAGACAGCGTCTTGCCACCCTCCGGCAGGCGCTGCCGCCACCTGCGCTGGCGTTGAAAGGCGCGTTTCTCTGGGGCGCGGCAATGGGCTTCAACGCGCTCGGTTTCCTCTGGATGCGCGGCTGGCAGTCGATGCCGCATATGGTCGCCCTGACATCCATCTTTGCGCTTGGCGCGGCCCTCGCCTTTCCCATCGGCCACACGCTGCAGGCGCTCGTCGCGCGCAATGCCCGACCCGAATCCCGTTTCGCCGCCGCGTTTCTGTGCTTTGCGCTTGCCACGATCTGCGTCACGGCCGCCCTCTATGCGCTGCAATACCGCGCCTACTACGCCCAGTGGCATGGCGCGCTCCTCTCGCCTTCATGGGTGATCCATTTCATCTTCACCACAGCCGGAGCGGTCTATCAGTTTGCCGTGATCGGGCTCCGGTTCTATTTTCCCTGGGGATTGGCCGCACTTTTCGCCCTCTCCTGCATCTATGCCGCCAGGCCGCGTTGAGGAAAACGCCAAGCTCTGCTAGTCAGGCGCCGACCCCACTTTCATGGAAGGCAAGGCACGCATGATCCCGCGCTATTCGCGGCCGGAAATGGCTGCAATCTGGTCGCCAGAAACCAAGTTCCGCATCTGGTTTGAAATCGAGGCGCATGCCGCAGACGCGATGGCCGAGCTCGGCATCGTGCCGAAGGAAGCCGCAAAGACCATCTGGGACAAGGCCGGCAGCGCCACGTTCGATATCGACCGCATCGACGAGATCGAGCGCGAGACGAAGCACGACGTCATCGCCTTCCTGACGCATCTGGCAGAGATCGTCGGACCCGAGGCCCGCTTCGTCCACCAGGGCATGACCTCCTCCGACGTGCTCGACACCTGCCTCAGCGTCCAGCTCGTGCGCGCCACCGACATCCTGCTCGACGATCTCGACAAATTGCTCGCCGCCCTCAAGAAGCGCGCCTTCGAGCACAAGGACACCGTCACCATCGGCCGCAGCCACGGCATCCATGCAGAGCCGACCACATTCGGTGTCAAGCTCGCCCAGGCCTATGCCGAGTTCGAGCGCTGCCGTACCCGCCTCGTCAATGCGCGCGAAGAAATCGCCACCTGCGCCATTTCCGGCGCCGTCGGCACCTTCGCCAACATCGATCCGAGCGTCGAGGCGCATGTGGCCAAGAAGATGGGCCTCAAGCCGGAGCCCGTCTCCACCCAGGTCATCCCGCGCGACCGCCACGCCATGTATTTCGCCACGCTCGCCGTGATTGCCTCCTCCATCGAGCGGCTCTCGGTCGAGGTGCGTCACCTGCAGCGCACCGAGGTTCTGGAAGCCGAAGAGTATTTCTCGCCGGGCCAGAAAGGCTCGTCGGCCATGCCGCACAAGCGCAACCCGGTCCTGTCGGAAAACCTGACCGGTCTTGCCCGCATGGTCCGCGCCTATGCGACGCCCGCCATGGAAAACGTGGCGCTCTGGCACGAGCGCGACATCTCGCACTCTTCCGTCGAGCGCATGATCGGCCCGGATGCGACCGTCACGCTCGACTTCGCGCTCGCCCGTCTGACCGGCATGATGGAAAAGCTGGTGGTCTATCCCGAGACGATGGACAAGAATCTCAACAAGTTCCGTGGCCTCGTCCATTCGCAGCGTGTGCTTCTGGCGCTCACCCAGGCAGGTGTGTCGCGCGAAGACGCCTATCGGCTGGTGCAGCGCAATGCCATGAAAGTCTGGGAAGAAGGTGCAGACTTCCTTGAGGAACTTCTGGGCGACAAGGATGTGCGTGCGGCTCTCTCGGAAGACGAGATCCGCGAAAAATTCGATCTCGGCTACCACACCAAGCATGTGGACACGATCTTCGAGCGCGTTTTCGGCGAAAGCTGATCTTAACGCCCTGAAACGTGAAAACGCCGGCACATCACCCGATGCGCCGGCGTTTTTCTTTGTCTGGCTGGAGCAATTCCAGGAAAGCTGGAAACGCTCCAGGCGGATGACGGCTTCCTTCTCCCCGCGAGCGGGGAGAAGGTCCCGGCAGGGGGATGAGGGGCCGACGCCGCGCATGAAAATTTTGCCGTATTGTGGGTTCGCAGAACTTCGCGCCCGCCCCTCATCCTCACCTTCTCCCCGCAAGCGGGGAGAAGGGGGCCTCGAAGTCGGCGTCTGAAGCAGTTCCGGGAAAAGCGGGAACCGGTTCTCCGCGTTTCAGCGAAAACGGAAATGCTCTAAAACCGTGCCGCGTCAGTTTGACGGTGCGACCCGCACGACCGTGCCCCACGGGTCGGCGAATTCCTTCTCCGCCGCCGCATTCCTGCTCTTCAGTTCAAGCCAGGAAAGACCCGTGCGGTTCGGGTTGCGTTTGCCCGCCCCGGCGCTGCGCCAGCTGTTCGCGCCGATATGGTGGTGATAACCGCCCGTCGCCAGAAACACCGCCTGCGATCCATAGCGTGTCATCGTGTCGAAGCCCTGCGCCTCATGCCACCAGGCTTCCGCCGTCGCCGGGTCGCCGACGCGCAGATGCACATGGCCGATCACCGTGTTGTCCGGCGCGCCCTGCCAGCCCGCATCGCCATCGGGCACCGTGGAAAGCAGGCTGCCGAAATCGAGACGCTCGGTCGCCATGGCGATCCCGTCTGCCGTTTTCGTCCAGCTTTCGGGCGCACGGTCGGCATAGACCTCGATGCCGTTTCCTTCCGGGTCGGAAAGATAAAGCGCTTCGCTCACCAGATGGTCGGACGCGCCCTCAAGGCGCATGTTGCGGTCGCGGGCAAAGAGCGACCAGCGCGCCAGATCGGCCCGCTCCGGCAACAGGAACGCCGTGTGAAAGAGCCCGGCCTCACGCGGATCGTCCGGCTCCGCCGACCGGTCCTCGGCAATCTCCAGAAGGGTGCGGCCACCGACACCCAGCGCAATCGCGCCATTGTCGCCGTCCATCTCCTGAAGGCCCAGAATGTCTGAATAGAAAGCCGCCAGTTTCTGCGCGTCGCGCGCTTTCAGGCCGACACGGCCAATGCTGACCGGCGTGGTTGCGGCAAAGGGAAACCCACTCATCGCTTTATCTCCTGCGAAGCGGCAGCCGGCCTCTCTGGCGGGCGGCCTCATGTCCCCCTGAAACTGGCGTGCCATCCCCCTCTGCGCAAGCGTCCTCCCGGCGAACACGCTGTTCACCAAATAAAGCACAATTTTCAAAAACCGTTCGAAAAGCTTGCAATTCGCATCACAAACCGCACCAGCGCTTGCATGCCTCCGACACGATGGCTACATGGCCGGCCATGAAAGCTTCAGACGCCGACATCCTCATCATCCCCGGCTACACCAATTCCGGGCCCGATCACTGGCAGACACGCTGGCAGTCTCGCCTGTCCACCGCACGGCGTGTCGAACAGGAAGCCTGGTCGAAGCCGGTCCGCGAGGACTGGGTCGCCAATGTGGTGACGGCCGTCAACGAAGCGGAAAAGCCCGTCGTTCTGGTCGCCCATTCGCTCGGCGTCGCCACCGCCGTTCAAGCCATCCCCGAATTCAGGAAGCCGGTTGCGGGCGCATTCTTCGTCGCCCCGCCCGACGTTGCCAACAGCAGGATCCGGCCAAAACACCTGATGACATTCGGCCCCTATCCGCGCGATCCGCTGCCGTTTCCGTCGATCACAATCGCCAGCCGCAACGACCATTTCTGCGCATTTGACGTCGCGGAAGACATTGCCGCCGCCTGGGGCTCGCTATTTCTGGACGCGGGCGAATCCGGCCACATCAACGCCGAATCCGGCTTCGGCCCCTGGCCCGAAGGTTCCATGACCTTCGCCAAGTTCATCCAGCAGCTCTGACTTCTCTTAGGGTCAGGACCTGTTAATATGGCCCTGCCCCTAACTCTGGATGGAGTCCCGCGCAGCCTGCAGCATGGCGGGTGCGCCCTGTGCCATATAAGCTGCTTCCGACCCCATGGCGAACAGCCTGTACCCCATCGCATAGAAGCGACCGACCAGCCGTGGATCGACCACGTAGATCGCCGCATGTTTGCCGATCGCCCGCGCCTTTTCCGCAATCGTTGCAATCGCCGGCATCATGTCTTCGAGAGCCGGATCGACCGTCCTGCCGTTTGACCAGGCGATGGAGAAGTCCGACGGGCCGACCAGCACACCGTCGATGCCTTCCACTTCAAGAATGTCGTCAAGTGCCGTGAGCGCCTGCCGTGTCTCGATCATGGCGAAGGCGACCGTTCCGGCATTGGCTGTCTCGAGCCAGGTCTGCCCGTCAGTCGTTCCCGCGCGCGGCATGGCGAAGCTCGGCCCCCAGGATCGCAGCCCGACGGGCGGATATTTCATCGCGGACGCGAAGGCGCGGGCATCCTCCAGCGAGTTCACCATCGGGGCGATCACGGCTTCCGCGCCCATGTCGAGCGCCCGGCTTGCCATGTCGAAACGCCCGACAGGGATACGCACCAGCGGGTGCCTGCCGTTCAAACGGATGCCGCCAATACCGCGCAGGACGCTGTCTTCGTGATGCCCGCCATGCTGCATGTCGAGCGTGACGGCGCCGAAATCCAGTCCGGCAACGAGCTCGACTGTCTGCGAATCGGGGATGGAAGACCAGGCGGAGAAGACGCTCTCCCCCGCTTTGAGACGTGCGGCCAGCGACGGGATCGACAAGGACCTACTCGCCGTTCTTGATCTGCTCGAGCGCGGTGGCGAGCAGTTCATCCATGGTGCGGCGGATCTGGTGATCCGACTGCTGGATACCGGCTGCATCGAAATCCTTGCGCACCTTGCGGAACACGTCCTCGTCGCCGGCTTCCTCGAAATCCGAGTTCATCACTTCACGGGCATAGGCGTCAGCATCGTCACCGCTCTTGCCGAGCTTCTCAGCGGCCCACAGGCCCAGAAGCCTGTTTCGGCGTGCCATGGCCTTGAATTTCTGGGTCTCGTCGTGAACGAATTTGTTCTCAAACGCGTCTTCACGGTCTTTCATGTTGGCCATCTAGCAAATCCTCCGGCTCGGGCATCGCCTGGCGATGCGGAAACAACTGTTTGGCAAGCAAAAACCAGAAGCCCCGCTCCGGGTCAATACGCTCGTTTGGCGCATCCGCGCTTTGCCAGCAGGGCACAAACACGTTGGCGATGACAAATGGCAATTGTGGTATGAGTGGGTTTGCGCTAGAGACCGCGTGAAACGATGCATCTATGAAACTGCCGCATTGCGGAACTTCCGCGCGAAGTTTCCCTGTCTAGGCAACGGACCAGGAAAAGCCATGAACCGTCGTCGCCGCATTTATGAGGGCAAGGCCAAGATTCTTTATGAAGGCCCGGAGCCCGGCACCTTGATCCAGTTCTTCAAGGACGACGCCACAGCCTTCAACAAGAAGAAGCACGAGATTGTCGATGGCAAGGGCGTGCTCAACAACCGGATCTCGGAATACATTTTCGAGCATCTGAACCGAATCGGCATCCCGACCCACTTCATTCGCCGGCTCAACATGCGTGAGCAGCTGATCAAGGAAGTGGAGATCATTCCGCTCGAGATCGTCGTGCGCAATGTTGCGGCCGGCTCGCTCGCCAAGCGGTTGGGCATCGAGGAAGGCACCGTGCTGCCCCGCTCGATCATCGAGTTCTACTACAAGGCCGATGCGCTGGACGACCCGATGGTCTCCGAAGAGCACATCACGGCCTTCGGTTGGGCAAGCCCCCAGGAGATCGACGACATGATGGCGCTCGCCATCCGCGTCAACGACTTCCTGACCGGCCTCTTCCTTGGCGTCGGCATCCAGCTCGTCGACTTCAAGATGGAGTGCGGTCGCCTTTGGGAAAACGACATGATGCGCGTCATCGTAGCGGATGAGATTTCGCCCGATTCCTGCCGCCTGTGGGACACCACCACGCAGGACAAGATGGACAAGGACCGTTTCCGCCGCGATATGGGCGGGCTGGTCGAAGCCTATCAGGAAGTCGCGCGCCGTCTCGGCATCATGAACGAGAACGAACCGCCGCGCGGCAATGGCCCGGTCCTCGTATCCTCCAAAGACAACAAGACGCGCCACTAGGCCGTTTCAGGACATGCAGGGAGCAGCAAAGTGATCAAGGCCCGCGTCACCGTGACGTTGAAGAACGGCGTTCTGGACCCACAGGGAAAAGCCATCGAAGGCGCGCTCGATGCACTCGGCTTTTCCGGTGTCGGCTCCGTGCGTCAGGGCAAGGTTTTCGATCTGGAGATTGAGGGCGCTGACAGGGCCAAGGCCGAGAGCGACCTCAATGCCATGTGCGAAAAGCTTCTGGCGAACACTGTGATTGAGGACTACACTGTCTCCGTTACCTAAGGTTGCATAGGGAGACACACCATGGCGGAGGCGACGAACGAGTTCATGTACGAACTGCTCAAGAAGATGCAGGAGCGGTTTGACAAGATCGATTTCGCCTTGAGCGACATAAAGGCCGAGGTGAACAATCTGAGGGGCAGCATGGTCGCAATGCATGGCGACATCCATAATATCTATGGCACGCTCGCGCGTCAGGATCAGCGCCTCGACCGCATAGAACGCCGCCTCGAACTCCGTGAAATGGCCGAAGGCCCGCAAAAACCCTACGATCCCAGCCCAAGCGATCAGACCCCATGAAATCAGCCATTATCCAGCTTCCCGGCCTCAATCGCGACCGCGACATGATCGCCGCGCTCACCCGGATTTCCGGCAAGGCGCCAGTGACGGTCTGGCAGACGGAGACCGAACTGCCCGATGTCGACCTTGTGGTCATTCCCGGCGGCTTTTCCTATGGCGACTATTTGCGCTGTGGCGCCATCGCCGCGCGCATGCCGGTCATGCAGGCCGTGGCCGAGAAGGCCCGCCAGGGCGTGCTCATCATGGGTGTGTGCAACGGCTTTCAGGTTCTCGTCGAAATGGGGCTCCTGCCCGGTGCGCTGATGCGCAACGCCTCGCTGAAATTCGTGTGCCGCGAGGTGAAGCTTGAAGTCACCAACGCCAACACCGCCTTCACGCGCGGCTATCAGCCCGGTCAGATTATCCGTTGCCCGGTCGCCCATCATGACGGAAACTATTTTGCGGACGCCGAGACGCTGAAGCGTATCGAGGGTGAAGGTCAGGTCGCCTTCCGGTATGCCGAAGGCACAAACCCCAATGGCTCGGTCAACGACATTGCCGGCATCGTCAGCGACAGCGGCAATGTGCTTGGCATGATGCCGCATCCCGAAAACCTGATCGAAGCCGCCCATGGCGGCGATGACGGCCGCGCGCTGTTTGCCGGCATTCTTGGAAAGGCCGCCTGATGGGGCGCGCCGGTCCTTCCGGTCCGAACGTGCAATACCTTCTTCGCTGCGCCGCCGGCGCAGCGCTGATGTCGGTCCTGTTTCTGCTCTCCGCCTGCCAGACGGAACCGATGGGCGGCGTTCTCAACCTTCAGGTCGAGGCTCCGAGCCCCGTCGCGGCCCTTCAGAAAATCAACAGCAATGGCGCGAAATGCTGGATGCGCTCGGGTGACCGGCGTTTCCGCGATCTTCACATGATCCCCGAGCTCGACACGCGCGTCGGGCGGCCGCGGCTTCTGATCATGCGCAGCAAGAGGCAGCAGGGCCTGCCGCTCCTCGTCATCGAAGCCTCCGGCTCACCAACGACAATATCGACCTATGGTCCGCTGGCTTCGACGCACGCCGGGGCACAGATCAACGCCGACATCATGCGCTGGTCCGGCGGCGAGGCGAACTGCTGAAGCAGAACACGGGCGAAAATGGCGTAAAATGCGATTTCAATCGCTTTAAGCCTAAACTTTAAATTTAGATTCTCGAACTATTGCAAGCGCTCGGAACATTTCCCGGGGGAAACCGCATGGCAAAAATCCTGAATGTCGCCGGCCTTGTCGTCGGACTGTCCGCCCTTGTCGTGCAGTTTGCCCTGACGATACCCGCTTCCATGGAAGCAGGGCGCAGCCTTGCCGGTTCCGTCATCCACTATTTTTCGTATTTCACGATTCTCACGAACATTCTGGTGGTTCTTGTCCACTTGGCTGCGCTGTTGGGTGCACCACGCTTCTTCACGCAGGCCTGGGTGCGTGCCGGCGTCGCCGTATCGATCCTTCTGGTGACCATCGTCTACTGGCAGCTTTTGTCTGCGCTCTGGCAGCCGGAGGGCCTGTTCCTCCTCTGCGATATCGCGCTTCATTACATCGCACCGGTGATTTACCTGGTCTGGTGGCTCACGGCCGGCACGGATGGCAGCCTTTCCTGGCGCCACCTGCCGCTGTGGCTCGCCTATCCGCTGATCTATGTTGCCTATGTTCAGGTCCGCGCACCGATTGCGGGCGAGGTTCCCTATTATTTTCTGGACGCCCGCCTGAACGGGTGGCCGAGCGTTCTCGTCTATCTCGCCGCCATGTTGCTGACCTTTGCATTCCTCGGCCGCCTCGCCATGCTGGCAGACCGCATCATTGCCGGCGGAAAGCCCGCCCGAAAGGGCGATGCCATCGCGCCGACCAGAACAGCGTCCTGAAGCCCCGAGGCGGTCTTAACGCCCGGAATTGCACTGAAGCAGAGACGCTGAACCGTTCATCGTTTCACGGAAACGGTGAAGCTTCTAGTCCCAGAACGGGCGGAGCCCTTCCCGGCGCGCCTCGTCGCGCGAGATACCGACATCGCGCAATTGCTCGTCCGTAAGCTGCAGCAGCGCCAGCCTGCTGCGTCGCTTGCCGAGCCAGTTCTCCACCCGTTCCAGAACAGACCGCAGTACGAAGCCGGAAGCCCTTCGCCCCAATGGCGGCGCAGACGGCCTGCGCCCATTATCGATTGTCTTGATTGCACCCATTGCATCACTCCTTTTTTCTTGAATGGAGCGATTGAACCTATGCATTGACTCAAAAAACGGCGCAATATAGATAATTGTCACCATGACAAATTGGCTTCCGAACCTTCAGCGGGGCGCTGGCCCCCTCTATGTGCGCCTCGCCGACCAGATCGAGCGCGACATCGAGAACGGCACGCTCCCGCCCGGCACAAAGCTCCCGCCGCAGCGCAACCTCGCCTATGATGTCGGCGTCACGATCGGCACCGTCAGCCGCGCCTATGCGCTTGTGCGCCAGCGCGGTCTTGTGTCGGGCGAGGTCGGCCGCGGCACCTATGTTCTCGAGCGCATCCGTTCTTCCCGGTCCGCCGGGGCGAACGGCGAGCCATTCGGTGGCACCCGCGCCTCGGTGCCGGAGCCCGGCAAGACCCGCATGGATTCCACTGCAGCGCCCAATGTCGGCCAGGCCGACGCCCTGACGCGGATCACCGAGAGGATCGCCCGCGATCATCCGGCCGACATTGCAAGCTATACGCGCTCCCTGCCCGCGCGCTGGCTCGATGCCGGCAGCCAGTGGCTCGCGCGCGGCGACTGGACCCCGCATCCCGACAGCATCGTTCCCACGCTTGGCGGCCATGCCGGCATTCTGGCAACCATCGCCGCCATGACCGTGCCGGGCGACCGCATCGCCTTCGAGGAATTCACCTATTCGCACATTGCCCGCAGCGCCACGGTGATCGGCCGCCGCCTGCTTTCGGTCGCCATCGACGAGGAGGGCATGGTGCCGGAGGATTTTGAACGGGTCTGCGCCCAGCAGCATCCCCGCATGGTGTTTCTGGTTCCCTCGCTCCACAATCCGACGCTCGCCATCATGCCGGAGACACGCCGGCGCGCCATTGTCGAGATCGCCAGAGTGCACAATGTCTGGCTGATCGAGGACAACATCTACGGCGCCCTCCTCGACAGCACTCCGCCACTCTTCGCCACTCTGGCGCCCGAGCGCACCTTCCATGTGGGCAGCCTGTCCAAATCCGTTGCGGCCGGCGTTCGCGGCGGATGGGTCGCCACACCCCCGCCCTATGCCTCGCGTGTGCTCACCGCCCACAAGATGATCACGGGCGGCATCCCCTTCCTGCTTGCCGAGCTCGCCGCCCAGCTTGTGCTGTCGGGGGAAGCCTTCGACATTCACGACCGTGTGCGTGCGGAGATCGGCGCGCGTCAGGCGATCGCCGCATCCCTCTTCGCCGGCAGGGATTTCACGTCGCATCCCAACGCGCCGTTCCTGTGGCTGAAACTGCCTGAACCCTGGCTGTCGAGCACGTTTAAGCAGGCGGCCATGGAAGAAGGTGTGCTGATCGACGATGAGGACGAGTTCAAGGTCGGCCGTGCCGGCGCCACGCTCCACCGCGCCCGCATCGCCTTCACCGTGCCCGAGAGCCACGACAGCGTGACGCGCGGACTGACGACGCTCAGGAGCCTTCTCGACAACCCGATCAGCGGATTTGACAATTACGGTTGATGAAAACCGGCATTGGGAAGTGGATTATCGGGCCGCAATACTGTAACGCAGCCTCGAGACAACCGTTGCAACCCCTTCGCAGGGACCATGCCGACCACATGACCATTCCCAATCGCATCCCCATCACCGAAGACCTCATCGCCGCCCACGGCCTGAAGCCCGACGAGTATCAGCGCATCCTCGACCTCATCGGCCGCGAGCCGAGCTTCACGGAGCTTGGCATTTTCTCGGCCATGTGGAACGAGCACTGTTCCTACAAGAGCTCGAAGAAATGGCTGCGCACACTTCCCACAAAGGGGCCGCAGGTCATTCAGGGTCCTGGCGAGAACGCCGGCGTGGTCGACATCGGGGACGGGCAATGCGTGGTCTTCAAGATGGAGAGCCACAACCACCCCTCCTACATCGAGCCCTATCAGGGCGCGGCCACCGGCGTCGGTGGCATTCTGCGCGACGTGTTCACCATGGGTGCGCGCCCCGTTGCGGCCATGAACGCGCTGCGCTTCGGCGCACCCGACCACCCGAAGACAAAGCATCTTGTGGCCGGTGTCGTTTCCGGCATTGGCGGCTACGGCAATTCGTTTGGCGTTCCCACCGTCGGCGGCGAGGTCAATTTCGACGCCCGCTACAATGGCAACATTCTGGTCAATGCCTTTGCAGCCGGCATCGCCGAGACCAACGCCATCTTCTACTCCAAGGCCGAAGGCGTTGGCCTGCCCGTCGTCTATCTCGGCGCCAAGACCGGCCGCGACGGCGTCGGCGGGGCGACCATGGCCTCTGCCGAGTTCGACGAAGGCATCGACGAGAAGCGCCCCACCGTTCAGGTCGGCGATCCGTTCACCGAAAAATGCCTGCTCGAAGCCTGTCTGGAACTGATGGCCACCGGCGCCGTCATCGCCATTCAGGACATGGGCGCTGCCGGCCTCACCTGCTCTGCGGTCGAAATGGGCGCCAAGGGCGATCTCGGCATCGAGCTCGATCTCGACTGCGTGCCCGTGCGCGAAGAGCGCATGAGCGCCTATGAGATGATGCTGTCGGAAAGCCAGGAGCGCATGCTCATGGTGCTGCGCCCTGAAAAGCGCGACGAGGCCGAGGCCATCTTCCGCAAATGGGGGCTCGATTTCGCCATTGTCGGCAAAACCACCGACGATCTGCGCTTCCGCATCCTGCATCAGGGCGAGGAAGTGGCAAATCTTCCCATCAAGGAGCTCGGTGACGAGGCCCCCGAATATGACCGCCCTTGGGTCGAGCCGAAGCCGCAGGCACCGCTCGCTGGCCCGGTGCCGGAATCCGATATTGCCGAAAGCCTTCTGAAGCTTCTCAATTCGCCCGACCTCTCCTCCCGCCGCTGGGTTTGGGAGCAGTATGACACGCTCATTCAGGGCAATTCGCTTCACCTTCCAGGAGGTGACGCCGGCGTGGTGCGCGTCGACGGACAGGAGAAAAAGGCCCTCGCCTTTTCCTCTGACGTCACGCCGCGCTATTGCGAGGCCGATCCCTATGAAGGCGGCAAGCAGGCCGTGGCCGAATGCTGGCGCAACATCACCGCCACCGGCGCCGAGCCGCTCGCTTCCACCGACAATCTCAATTTCGGCAATCCGGAGAAGCCCGAAATCATGGGCCAACTCGTCCACGCCATTAAAGGCATCGGCGAGGCCTGCACCGCGCTCGGTTTCCCCATCGTGTCGGGCAATGTGTCCCTCTACAACGAGACGCTTGGCGAGGCGATCCCGCCCACGCCCACCATTGCCGGCGTCGGCCTGATCCCGGACTGGCAGCAGGCATCCCGCGCCGCCTTTGCCGCTGCGGGTGAATCCATTGTCCTGATCGGCGCACCGGAAGGCTGGGGCACCCATCTCGGGCAGTCCGTCTATCTGCGCGACATTCATGGCCGCGCCGAGGGCCCGCCCCCACCGGTCGATCTCGCCCACGAGAAGCGCGCCGGCGATCTGGTGCGCGGCCTGATCCGTTCAGGTGCATTGACCGCCACCCATGACTGCTCGGATGGCGGTCTTGCCGTCGCACTTGCGGAAATGGCGATTGCCTCTGGCATCGGCGCCACCATCGATGCCCCCGAAGACGCCATCCCGGCCTTCTTCGGTGAGGATCAGGGGCGTTATGTCGTGACCACGGCAAATGCCGATGCCGTTCTTTCAAAAGCCGAAGCAGCCGGCATATCCGCCGTCGTGATCGGCGCAACCGGCGGTGATGTGCTCGCACTGGGCGGATCGACGCCTGTCGCGGTCACGGCCCTGAAAGAGGCACACGAAGCGTGGTTCCCGAACTTCATGGACTGACCCGGCATCTTCCCCGGCTCCCACAGAATGGAGCCGGGGCGCTTTGCGCCACCAATTGACCTTGCCCCCCGGAATCGCCATATCTCAGGGGAACGGACTGTTTTGGAGAATCGCCACCCCATGGCTATGAACGCTGCCGATATCGAACGCCTCATCAAGGAAGGTATCCCCGACGCCCAGGTCACGATCCGCGACCTGGCCGGTGACGGGGACCATTATGCGGCGGAGGTCGTGGCGGAAAGCTTCCGGGGCAAGTCCCGCGTTCAGCAGCACCAGATGGTCTACAATGCCCTGAAGGGCAATATGGGCGGAGCGCTCCATGCACTCGCCCTTCAGACCAGCGCTCCGGATTGAGTGGACCCAAAAGTTTTTATCGGGTGGCGTTGCACCTCAATGGATGGTGCAATACATAACGGTTAACGAGTGAAACGCCGGGCCTTTACCCCGGTCAGATGAGGATTTGCGATGACCGGCATCAACGAATTCATCGATAACGAAGTCAAAAGCAGCGACGTTGTTCTTTTCATGAAGGGCACGCCCGGTTTTCCGCAGTGTGGCTTCTCCGGGCAGGTGGTCCAGATTCTCGACTATCTCAATGTCGAATATAAAGGCGTCAACGTTCTGACCTCGGACGAACTGCGCCAGGGCATCAAGGATTACTCCAACTGGCCCACCATCCCGCAGCTTTACGTAAAGGGCGAGTTCGTGGGCGGATGCGACATCATCCGGGAAATGTTCCAGGCCGGCGAACTGCAGGCCTTCCTCAATGAAAAGGGCGTGGCTGCCAAAGGCGCCGCCTGATTTAACACCGGAATAGCGCCCGCCCGCCGGGCGCCTCCTTTTTTCAAGATGCGTTGGCACCCGCCAGCGCATTTTTTCGCGTCGCTGACATGTTCGAACATCTCTGCCGGCGTTCATTGCGGTTCAGGGCTGGATTTCCGCCGCCTGTAGCACTTCCAGGAGAAGTGAAATCGCTCTTGTGAGGCTGACGCCTTGCACCTGCCGTGCCGCCGTGGAACTGCGTCGGCACCGGCGTTTGTTGCGCATGCCTGATGTTCGTTGGAGAGAGATATGGACAAGCCTGTTTCGGATGAAGCCTTACAACCGCAGAAAACGCTGGGTCGTGCGGAATTCATCGCGCTTGCGGCCGCGCTCATGTCGCTCAACGCGCTTGCCATCGACATCATGCTGCCGGCATTGCAGCAGATTGGCGCTGAACTCGGCGTGGATGACGAGAACGCGCGGCAATACATCGTCACCGCCTATCTGGCCGGCCTTGGCGGCGGGCAGCTCATCTTCGGCCCGATTTCAGACCGTTTCGGCCGCCGCGCACCGCTTTTCGTCGGCCTCGCACTCTATGTTTCCGCAGCGCTGATCGCAGCCATATCTCCCAGTTTTGCCGTCATTCTGGCGTTGCGCTTCCTGCAGGGAATCGGCGCGGCGACGACGCGGGTCATTGCCGTTTCGGCGATCCGCGACGTTTTTGGCGGACGCCAGATGGCCGAGGTTCTTTCCATGGTCATGATGGTCTTCATGGTCATACCGGTCATTGCCCCCAGCATCGGCCAGCTCATCATGATCTTCGGCGACTGGTCGGAAATCTTCATTGCCATGGCGGTGCTCGCCATCGTCTTCGGCACCTGGGCTGCGATCCGCCTGCCCGAAACCCTCGCACCCGAAAACCGGCGAGAGCTGACCTTTTCCTCGGTGACTCGGGGGTTCGGCTATGTGCTCACGAACCGCATCGCGCTCTGCTATACGCTGGCAACCACCAGCATTTTCGGTTCGCTGTTCGGCTTCATCAGCTCCGCGCAGCAGATCTACACCGACACGTTCGATCTGGCGGACTGGTTTCCGATCCTCTTCGCAATCGGTGCCGGCCTGATGGCGATCTCCTCATTCACCAATTCGCGCCTGGTCGGCCGTATCGGCATGCGCCGCCTCTCCCACACGGCCCTTGTGGGCTTCACCGCAGTCAGCCTGCTCTGGCTGGTTCTGGCCTCTATCGGCTACATGCCATTTGCCCTGTTTTTCGTGCTGTTCTCGGTCGCCATGTTCCAGTTCGGCTGGGTCGGCGCAAACTTCAATTCCATCGCCATGGAGCCGCTGGGCCATGTGGCAGGCACGGCGGCTGCGACACAGGGCTTTCTTACCACGCTGGGCGGCGGGTTGATCGGCGCCTTTGTCGGTCAGATGTTCGATGGTTCAACGGTCCCGCTGGCCGCCGGTTATTTCATCACCGGGTCAATCGCCATCGTTCTCGTCCTGATCGGCGAGCGCGGACGCATGTTCCACGCCGTCAATCCGCCCGTGTGAGGCCCGCGAAATCGAAAAGCCTGCGGTCGAGAAGATGAGACGGGCGCGCATTTGTCAGCGCCCGGATCATCGTGTCCTTGCGGCCGGGCATACGGGTTTCGATGTCCGTCAGCATCGCCTTCATGGCATTGCGCTGCAGGCCATCCTGACTGCCGCAGAGATCGCAGGGAATGATCGGGAATTTCATCGCCTCGGCAAACTTCGCCAGATCCGGCTCCGCGCAATAGCTGAGCGGGCGCAGCACCATCACGTCCCCCTCGTCATTCAGAAGCTTGGGCGGCATTGCCGCAAGCCGCCCGCCGTGAAACAGGTTCATGAAGAAGGTTTCCAGAATGTCCTCGCGGTGATGCCCCAGCACCAGCGAGGAGCACCCCTCCTCCCGCGCGATGCGGTAGAGATGTCCGCGTCTTAAGCGTGAGCAGAGCGAGCAGTAAGTGCTCGATTCGGGCAGTTTCTCCGTCACCACCGAGTAGGTATCCTGATACTCGATGCGGTGCGCAATGCCGATGCTGTCGAGATAGTCAGGCAGAATGTGCTTTGGAAAATTCGGCTGCCCCTGATCCAGATTGCAGGCCAGAATTTCCACAGGCAGAAGCCCGCGCCACTGAAGCTCCATCAGCACCGCCAGGAGCCCGTAGGAATCCTTGCCGCCGGAAAGCGCAACCAGCCAGCGCTCGCCGGGCTTCACCATGGCAAAGTCCTCGATTGCCTGCCGCGCCTGGCGCAGAAGGCGCTTGCGCAGTTTGTTGAACTCGACCGAGGAAGGCATTCCCTTCATGAAGGGGGGCGTGTCTTCGGCAGCGTCCGCCCCCGCTTCCGCGACATCGATCGGTTCTTTCGGTTGCGCCAAGGTGCTATGCATGGGCACGCCTCTGTCGGTACATGTGATTTCGCGCCTTCCTATCAGAAGCCTTGCAGCAAGGCGACTTAACGAATAGGCATTTTCAACTTTCAGCGGGCATAACACGGTTCGAAGGAGATTGCGCGCGTGGCCAAACGGCTCGACATTCTGGTTCCCTTTCTCAACGAAAGGGAAAGCGTTGCCGGGTTCAGTGCCCTGGCGGGCGACCTTGCCGCGCAGGTCAGGGAGCGGTTCGATCTCGACACGCGGTTCATCTTCATTGATGACGGCAGCACGGATGAAGGCGGTGCGCTTTATGGCGAGCACATGGCGGGCAACTGGTCGCTGATCACGCTTGCGCGCAATTTCGGCAAGGAAACGGCCATCCTCGCCGGTCTCGACCATTCCGAAGGCGACTATGTGCTCCTCATGGATGCAGACCTTCAGCACACGGTGGACGTCGCGCTCGACATGATCGGCCGCATCATCGCCGATCCCGATCTCGACATGGTCTATGCCGTGCGCTCAGACCGCGCCGAAAGCCGCACGCTCGGGCGCTATCTCGCCAACGGGTTTTACTGGCTGATCAATATGGGACAGCGTTACGAAATTCCGGCCAATGCCGGCGATTTCCGCGTCATGACCGGCCGCTTTGCCACGGCACTGCGCCAGTTGCGCGACCAGCGCCGCTTCAACAAGGGCCTTTATGCCTGGACCGGGTTCAAGCAGGAGCGCATCCTCTACAAGCCTGCAGAGCGGCAGGGTGGCGAAAGCAAATGGTCGCGGCGGCGGCTGATTGCCTTCTCGCTGGAAGGCTTCACCTCCTTCTCCGTCGTGCCGCTGCGCATGGTGTCGCTTTTCGGCACCGGGGTTGCGATGCTTGGCTTTCTCTACGGAATCAAGATTCTGCTGGAAGTGCTCTTCACCGGCGTCGCCGTGCCCGGCTATCCGAGCCTGATCGTCGCGGTGCTCGTTCTGGGCGGTCTCAACCTGGCCCTCACGGGCCTCGTCGGCGAATATGTCTGGTCGGCGCTCAGCGAGGCGAAGAACAGACCCAATTACATCGTCAAATCCATCACGGGCTCCGATGCCGCGCCCCGTGCGAAGCCGGGCAAGACGCGCAAGGCGGCCCATGGCTGATCCCGGCGCGCGCTCGATCTGGCTGATTGCCGACGATTACGGCTTTTCTCCCGGCGTCAGCGAAACCATCCGCACGCTGCTTGAGGCCGGTCGCCTGAGCGGCACGGGCTGCATGACGCTGTTCGACGACTGGCGGGATCATGCGCGCGCCCTGGCGGCGACGGATGGCCGGTTCGTGATCGGCATGCACCTCACCCTCACGGACTTCGCCGCCCTTTCCACCGGCCGGACCATGCCGGACCTGAAGCGGCTGCTCACCGACCACGACGTCGAGGCAATCGGCATGGAAGCCAACGCACAGCTTGCCCGCTTCCGCGAATCCTTCGGTCGCGATCCCGACTTCATCGACGGCCACCAGCACGTTCATTTCCTGCCTCCCGTGCGGCAGTGGCTTGCAGGGCGTTTTGCCGATCTTCCGACCGCAAAACGCCCATGGCTGCGCGGTGCGCCGACTCTGCGGGCAGCGCCTGCTCTCGTAAAGGCAAAGGTCATCGTCGCCCGCCTGCTGGCCCGCGGCTTCGATGCCGAGATGCGCCGGCATGGCTTTGTCGTCGAGGGACCGCTCTGCGGCTTTTATGACTGGCGCCGGCCCGGCGCCTTTGCCCGGGCGCTCGATCTCTTCATTGACAGGGCGCCCGATGGCAGCGTCGTCATGTGCCATCCCGGAACGGTGGACGATGTTCTGCGCCGGCGTGACGTATTCACCGATGCCCGCAATGAGGAGCGCGACGCCCTTGCCTCGGAAGACTTTCCGCAGCGCCTTGAAAGCGCATCGCTTCGCCTGAAGCGAGCGGCGTCATGACCGAAGAGGGAAACCGCGGGCTTTCGACCAAACTCAGCCGCTTTGCAATTGTCGGCATCCTGAACACGGTGATCGACTTTGCCACCTTCAGCGCTCTTGTCGCGCTGTCATTTCCGGCACTGGTCGCCAATTTCCTCGGCTGGGCCGTCGCCGTGAGCTTTTCCTTCGCGGTCAATTCACGCTGGACATTCGAGCGCGGCGAACGTTTCAGCCTGCACAGGGCGTTTGCGAAATTCGCTGTCAGCGGCAGCATCATCTCGCTCGGATCCTCGACCCTCGCGGTCTATCTCCTGCCGCCGCTGACGGGCCTTTTCGCCGCCAAGCTCATCGGCATTCTCGTCGGCGCGATCCTCAATTTCTTCGCTGCCCGCTGGTCCATCGAAAACCGGGTAATTTGAAGCGGTTTTGGGCGAAACGAGAGGGTTTCGTCTCGAATTTCGTGAAAACAGAGCTTTTTCGGGAAAAGCGAATTACGTGCCGAAACCGGCCGGCGGCACGAAGAAAACGCGCACTGTCCAGCGTCGTTCTCCACCAAACCCGGGGACGGTCAGGTCCTGCGTATCGGCCCCAACGCCCGACAGTTCCACCGCCCTGGCAAGGCAACCTTTCTGGCCATCGAAACAGGCGATCGCCATGCCCTTCACGGCCACATCCTCGGGCGTAATCCACGGTGTCAGTGCGTAGGAATTCGCTTGCATCGAATAGGGGCGCGACGCGGCATAGAAGGTCGTGCCGCTGGCCAGAATCTTGTCTCCGGCAACATAGGCGAGTGGTGTGTCGTAGCGGGCATTCCACGCATTCTCGATCTCACCGGCGAGTGCACGAACCGGGACGTCGTTATAATGCGAGGTGTTCTGCGCCTCCTGCGCATAGATGAGCGGCGACAACGCCAGAAGACAGGCACCGTAGAGCACGACGGCAGCGGGAATGGCAGGTTTCTGCACTTCCAGGCGCCCGGGTTTCACAAACAGTATGAGGAAAATCGGCGCCGAAAAATAAAGCGGCAGCGCCCAGACCGAACTGAACTGCACGGTGAACACAATGCCGAGAAGAAGCGTGAGCGCCAGCGCGCCGAACCCGGTCCATAAGAGCGCCCGCCCCTCCAGTGTCTCCCGCAGGGCGAGGAACGGTGCGGTGTCGAACCAGGGGCCGCGCCCATTGCGCAGGATCGCGATCAGAAGAACGAGGACAACCGGCAGAAGATAGGCCAGCAGGGCAGCCAGGAACCGGGGCGTGGATGTCACTCCGATAAGCGCCGACCCGTCTCCCTGCTCGGAAACGTAGGTCAGCGGCAGAAAATCGTTTCTGAACAACCAGATCAGGTGGGGGGTGATCAGTGCGATGAAGACAAGACTTGCCACCCAGACGCCGGGCTTCAGGAGCAGCGAGCGCGCCTCTCGGTCGAACAGGACATGAAGGCAGATGGCTCCCAGAAGCGCTGCTGAAAAATATTTGATCAGCATTGAAGCAGCGGCAAGGGCACCGAGAATCACTGCATCGGTGAGGCGGCGCTTTTCCAGAAAGCGCAGATAGAACCACACCGTCGCCGCCCAGAACGGCAGCATGGCCGAATTGGCGTTGTACTTGATGGCGAGAAATGTGACCGGCGGCAGAAAGAAGAAGAGTGCCGTCGCCAGGAAGGCCCGCCACGGATCGAGAAACCGCACCGCGATCCGCCAGCTCGCAAACATGAGCGCCGCGCCGTTGACCGCCGACAGGAGATAATAGGCCCAGTCGACGTTTGGGAACACTGCAAACCAGGCTGCCGTGATCCAGGCGAAGAGCGGCGGATGCTTGTAATAGCCCTGCTCCCAGGCGATGCCCCAGGAGTAGTTTTCAAGCATGTCGCCAAAACCGTCGAGATTAAGCTGGGTCAGGCTGGCATAGACCGTCCACAAGGCGACGAAGAAGGCCAGCAACAAGCCCATTCGCACACTGGACGCCCTGGCCAGTCCTGTCATGACAGTACCCCGCGAAACCCGTGAAAGACAAAAAAGAAGGCGCCCGGCCAATGGCAGGACGCCCCCTTTCCGAATTACCTGCCGAAAGGTATCAGCGCGAGTAATACTCGACAACCAGGTTCGGCTCCATATGCACCGCATAGGGCACGTCGGAGATCGAAGGCATGCGCAGATAGGTGGCGACCATCTTGTTGTGGTCGACTTCAACATAGTCCGGCACATCGCGCTCGGCGAGCTGCACAGCCTCCAGAACGATGGCGAGCTGCTTGGACTTTTCCTTGACCTCGATCACGTCACCGGCCTTGCAGCGGTAGGACGGGATGTTGACGCGGCGGCCGTTGACCAGAATGTGGCCGTGATTCACGAACTGACGCGCAGCGAAGATCGTGGGAACGAACTTGGCGCGGTAGACGATGGCGTCGAGGCGGGACTCCAGGAGACCGATCAGGTTCTCGTTGGTGTCGCCCTTGCGGCGGTTGGCCTCGTCATAGGTCTTGCGGAACTGCTTTTCCGAAATGTCGCCGTAGTGGCCTTTCAGCTTCTGCTTGGCACGCAGCTGCAGACCGAAATCCGAGAGCTTGCCCTTGCGGCGCTGACCGTGCTGGCCGGGGCCATATTCACGACGGTTAACCGGGGACTTCGGACGGCCCCAGATGTTTTCGCCAAGACGGCGATCGAGTTTGTACTTTGCGGACTGGCGTTTGCTCATCGCATTCCCTTTCACATCAAAAACCCCGGAGCTAAGACTCCGGACGAAGGAAACGCGCCCTCCTCTGGCTTCCGTTTTCGAAACCTGACAGGACATGCCGCGCACGCTGATGCGGCCATGCCCACGGGACACGTTAAAAAGCGCGGCAGCCAGAAGCCATCGCGCTTGTGCGGGGTCAATATGGGAGAGCGGCGCACTTGTCAACCGAAACGCTAATCCAGATAGCGTTTGGGATGCAGGGGGCGAATATCCGTCAGCCCGACATCGTGATGCATGGCCTCGGGGATGTCCCTCGGGTCGATTCCGCGCACACCGGAGCGCCTTCTGCGCGCGCCCAGCTTAGTGCCCCATTTCAGGAGAGAACGCCAGAGCGTCGCGGCCTCATTGGCATCATGCAGGAAAACGTGTGTCATCGGAGTTCCCGACCTCTCATAGAAAAGCTGTGTTGATTTCCTGGCCGAATGTCGTTCTTCTGAAGCCGGAATTCCAATTGAAAGACGACCGGGTATCATAAGGAGATTTTATCCATGTCCGGTGCACTCCTTCCGCCACTGGCAGCCGTTCGCGCCTTCGAGGCCGCATCACGCCATGGCAGCTTTACAAAGGCCGGCGAGGAACTGGGCATGACCCAGGCCGCCGTCAGCTACCAGATCAAGATTCTGGAAGACCGGATCGGCACGCCCCTTTTCGTGCGCCGGCCGAGACAGGTGACCCTGACGGAGACAGGCCAGCGGTTTGCGCCGGCCGTCAGCGACGCCTTTGAACGGCTTTCTGCCGCCTATGCCGACGCGCGCGGGATGATGGAAGGCACTTTCACCATCAGCACGGCACAGACCTTCGCCACCAACTGGCTTGTGGAGAACATCGACACCTTTCAGGAGATGCACCCGACGTTATCGGTGCGGCTGGAAACAACCCAGCGGCTTGCAGCCTTCGACACCGAGGATGTCGACGTCGCCATTCGCGGCGGGCACGGCCCCTGGCAAGGACTGGAGCGCCATCTGCTTGTCGCAGCCGACTTTACCCCGATGCTGAGTCCGCGCCTTGCAGAGACCATTGGCGGCATCTCAACGCCGGAAGACCTGCTCAAACTTCCCCTGCTCGACCTTGGCGACCCATGGTGGACCATCTGGTTCGGCGCCATCGACATCAAGATCGACAGTGACGACCGCCCCCCTATGGCCAAGCTCGGCGGACAGAGCATGCTGGCACGGGCAGCCATTGCGGGGCGCGGGGTGGCGATGCTCACTCCAGCGCTCTACAGAACGGAGCTGGAAGCCGGGCTGTTGCTAAAACCCTTCGAGCGCACGGAAGCGGACGGTCTCGGGTATTGGCTCGTCTATCCGGAGGGGCGACGCAACGCACCGAAGATCCGCGCGTTCCGCGACTGGATTCTCAGGTCCCTCCAGGAAGAAGAGGCGGGCCGGAAGAGCCGTTGACGACAACAGGCGCAGAAATATGTGTGTGTTCCGGCCCGCAGGTGCCGGGTCAGCGCGCGATGAAACCGAAACCGGTGACGAGGCGGCGGTAGCCTTCAACCGGCGCACCGGAGGTGAAATGCGCGATATCCTGGCCATTCCCGTCTGAGGACGGAGCCGGCAGATTTGCCGAAAGGGCGAGTGCGCGCCTTGCAATTGCCTCGGATGTGTCGATCCAGTCCACCGGCCAGGGGGCGGTCTTTCGCATGCGATTGACCAGAAACGGATAGTGTGTGCAGGCCAGCACCACGATGTCGGTGCGCTTTCCATCCTGCTCCACGAAACAGGGGGCTATCTCCCGCTCGACGGCCGCCTCGTCCACGTGCCCCTCACGCATATACTGTTCGGCAAGGGCGGCGAGATTTTCGCTGCCGACCAGCCGCACATGGCACTTTGCCGCGTAATCGCGGATCAGGTCGCGCGTGTATTGCCGCTTGACCGTGCCGGGTGTGGCGAGAACGGAAACCAGCCCAGACCGCGTGCGCTCGGCCGCCGGCTTGATGGCCGGTACCGTGCCCACGAAAGTTTCTCCGGGAAACGCCTCGCGCAGCCGGTGAATGGCGAGGGTGGACGCCGTGTTGCAGGCGATGACCGACATGACCGGCCGATAGGTCTCGAGAAGTTCGGCGAAGAGGCCGACCATGCGCTCAAGCAGGGCGCCCTCCTCCCAGGCGCCATAGGGAAAAGCCGCGTCGTCGGCCACATAGACATAGGGGCGGCGAGGCAGGAGAATGCGCGCTTCCTTGACAACCGACAGGCCGCCAATGCCCGAATCGAAGAAGAGAATGGGCCGGGTTTCCATCGCTACCCCCGGTCCGGTGCGCCGGAGCCACGCGGATTCTTCGGCGAAAATTTTTCCAGCGAGCTCAAAACCCCACGCAACACCGCAAGCTCCTCCACGGTGAAGCCCGGCCGCGTGAAGAGGGCGCGCAGGTTTTCCATCATCTTCGGCTTCTTGTCCTCGGTGCGAAAATAGCCGCGCTCGTCCAAAACCCTGTCGAGATAGCCCATAAGGCTTTCAATATGGAGCTTTTCGGCGGGCTCGAGCGTGCTGTCGGGTGGCTGGACAGCCTGATCGCCCGTCTTGATCCATTCATAGGACATGAGGAGCACAGCCTGCGCGATGTTGAGCGAGGCAAAGGCCGGATTGACCGGGAAAGTGACGATTTCGTCGGCGAGCGCCACCTCCTCATTGGTGAGACCCCAGCGCTCACGCCCGAAGAGAATGCCGGTCTTCTGGTCCGCGGCAAACCGGCTGCGCAGATCCGCAGCAGCCTCGACGGGACCGCGCACGGGCTTGAAATTGTCGCGCGGGCGCGCTGTCGTCGCCAGGACGAAATTGAGATCGGCGACCGCATCTGCCGGTGTCTCGAAGACCGTTGCCGCGTCAATCACGTGATCGGCCCGGCTCGCTGCCGCGCGCGCCTTCTCATTCGGCCAGCCGTCCCGCGGGCTGACGAGCCGAAGCTCGGCCAGGCCGAAATTGGCCATGGCGCGTGCCACCATGCCGATGTTCTCGCCCAGTTGCGGCTCCACCAGAATGATCGCCGGGCCTTCCGCGAGCATGTCCTGCTGTTTGTCTGTTCCTGCCATGATGGGCTGCTGTTACCCGCTTCACGCGCCGTGGTAAAGCACGCATTGCTCAGTTTGCGAACATGGCGCTGCGCACGAGTTCGGGAATGATCGCAACAGTCCTGAGGGCGTCCTTCAGCGTTTTCTGCTGGCCTGAAGCGAGCCGGTCGACAGCGATATGGTTGGAGAGCGGAATTCCGGCGGCGATGTCCTCCACCTGCTGCTCGAGCACCCGCGCAATGAGAAAACGGTGAGCATCGCGCAGCGCAAGCAGGTCGCTGCGCGGCATCGCCGGCAGTTCAGCCAGCGCCTCCAGCCGGGCGCGGGTCGATGCATGCGGCAGATGATGGCGAATGGCCAGTGCCCTTGCGAGTGCTGCAATGGGAAAAAGGCCGTGCAGTTTCAGATCCAGTCGCCCGTTTTCCTGCCGGAAGCCGCCGAAAAGTGTGAATGGACTGCCGACATTGCGCACGCTTTCGCCCAGCAGCTTGGCGAATTCGACGCGCTCTGCACCCTTTTCCCAGGCATGGCCAGCCAGAGCGGTGACCAGCGCTTCCTCACCATAGACCGCCCGGAGATCGTAGAAGATATCGACGTTGAGAAGGTCCTGCGGGCGCGCTTTGGCGACCCAGGCGTCTACGCGCGCCCGCCAGGTTTCCACCGAGCCGCGCCAGGCGGGATTGCGGGCCATCACGCCGCCCCTGCAAAGCGGTATTGCCGCCATGTGCAGATAATCGGTGAACTTTTCGGCAAAGACCGCAAACCATTTGTCTTCAGGCCCGTCGGGATCACCTTCGGCGAAAATCACTGCATTGTCCTGATCGGCGGCCAGCAGGCTTTCGCCACGACCTCCCGAGCCCAGCACCATGACGGCGTAGGAGACCGGCGGCGCACCAAGCCCGTCCGCCTGCATCTCCTGCAGCGCCATGCGGCAGGCGTTCGCCGTGATGGAACACAGGATGCCGGAAATGATCTCGGCAATGATGCGCGCATCGATTTCCTCGTCGAGAAGCGCAGAAGCGATGACTGCGACGCGTGACCAGGCCCCGGCGAGATCGGCCGGCGTCGTGGCGGTCTCAATGCGCGCCTGAAGATCGACGGCAGCGCCTGCCCGGAATTTTAGAAAATCGCGGGCCGAAATCACGCCGGACAGATGCCCCTCGCTGTCGGACACCGCCAGATGGCGAACCTTTTCCCGGCTCATCAGGCCGAGCGCCTGATAGAAGAAGGCATCGCCCTGCACTGCGATCACCGGCTTTGAGGCAATCGCCGAAACACGACCGGCAAGCGCCTCCCCCCCTCCGGACGCGACCGCCCGCAGCACATCCCGCTCGGTGACGATCGAATATTCGGCGATGGAGCCGCCGGACCTCCCGTCTGCAGAGAGCAGCAGGGAGCTGATCCGGTGTTTTGCCATGAGGCGGGCGGCCTCCAGCACTGCCAGGTCTTCATGCGCGACAACGGGCGCGCCCGTGGCCGCTTCACGAACCCGGTGGCGGAAGGCGTAGGGATCGATGGCTTCAAGCGCATGGCTGGGTGCGCCGTTGCGGCGCAGGAAAGGTTCGCTCCAGCCGGCTTCCGCCTGCTGGCGCAGGGCCTGCGACCGCAGGCTCGAGGCGCGCTCAGCCTCGGCGACCGTTCGAATGCCGCGTTCTGCGAGATGAGGCGCAAGCGCGATAAAGATCTCGCCGGCAATGCGCGCATCCGCCGTCGCCGTGTGACGGCCTGACGTATCCACCTCGAGCCACGCGGCAATCGCTTCCAGCGAAGCGTCGGGCAGGTGCGGATTGACGAGACCGGCAAGCATGCGCACGCAGAGCGTCCGCGGGGCCTGCCAGAGGAGCCCTGCCCTGTGGGCCTCTCTCTCCAGAACAGCCAGGTCGAAGCCGAGCGCATAGCCGATGAGCAGACGGCCTTTGCGATACGCTTCGAAACGCGGCCAGGCATCGGCAAATCCCGGTGCAGTGCGCAGCATCTGGCCGGTGATGCCATGAATGGCAGTGGAACGCGGCGGGACGGGGACGCCAGGATCGACCAGTGTTTCGAACGCATCGCCCGGCTGCAGGCGCCCATTCACCAGTGCCACGCCGCCAAGCTGCAGGATACGCGCTTCCCGGACATCGAGCCCGGTGGTCTCGGTGTCGAATGCCACCGCGTTGGCGGCGATCAGAGGCGTGGCGTCCGTGACGGGTCTCACGACAGGGTCCCTTCATTGAACTGATGAAACTGTGCATCAAAAGCAGCGCGGTTTCACGAAGGAATAGCGCGTTCGGGACCAAAGTCTGAGGCGGGCGCTACTGAAGCGCCCGCCCCGTGCGAAAGCGCAGTGCGCCGTCGACAGGTGCCCCCGGTCTGGGCAGGCCGGCTTCGTCCCAGTCATTCCAGCCCGGAAAAGGCAACGCCGCCTCCTGCGGCAATGTTTCAAGCCGGGCTTCCCAGGCGGCGCGACTGGCATTGAGCCGGAGCGCCTTCTCCTGATCGTCGTCATACCGGTAGCCATGGCCTGCCACACCGAAGGTGAGAAAAGGCGGCAGGACGGAGAAGCCCATATAGTTGAGCGAGTAGTGGATCGGCCACAGAAGCAGCTCGATATCGCCGCTGCGTCCACCCGGCGCGAAAGATGTCTCGGGCGCACCGGTGGTGACGGAAAGCACGGCGCGCCTGCCGCGAAAAAAACCGCGATCATAGCGTTTCGATCCGCTGTAAAGCAGGCCGTTGACGAAGACCCGATCGAACCAGCCCTTGAGGATCGCCGGCTGTGCGTGCCACCAGAGCGGAAACTGGAAGATGACCAGGTCCGCGCGCTCGATACGCGCGATCTCGCGGCGGACGTCGGCGGGAAGTGTGCCCCTTTGGCCGGCATGGCGCTGCTCGGCAAGTGCCGCGAAATGATCCGGATCCTGGCGATCTGCATAGTGCGCGGCGCCTTCGACCGGGTCGAAGGCCTCGCCATAGAGATCCGAAACCTCGACGGTATGCCCCAGCGCTTCCAGGCGCGCGGCGGTGTCGTCTTTCAGCGTGCCATTGAAGGAGGCTGGTTCGGGATGGGCGAATACGATCAGCGCGTGCATCGGTCGACTCCTGCATTGTGTTTGGTCTGGAGAGGATCTAGGCTGTTTGTTTCTGCAATTCGACTGGCAAAAATTGAAAGCCCCGCTTGCAAAAATGAAAGATGAACTTGAATGGAACGATCTGCGGCTTGTGCTGGCCGTGGGACGGGCGGGCTCACTGACGGGTGCGGCCAAGGCGCTTGGCCTCAGCCATCCAACGGTGTTCCGCAGGCTTGGCGAGCTGGAGCGGCGCATCGGCGTGACGATGTTCGAACGTTCACGCCACGGCTACGCACCGACCGCCGCAGGTGAAGAGGCGATCGCGGCTGCAGGGCGTATGGAGGCGGAAGTGCACGCGCTCGAGCGCGAGGTTATCGGGCGCGATCTTCGCCCGTCCGGCGCGGTGAGCGTGACCACCACGGATACGCTTCACGAATGCTGCCTCGCGCCCATCCTGGCCGATTTTTGCGAACGCTATCCGGACATCGAGCTGGACCTCGTGCTTTCGAACAGCGTTTTGAACCTGACCGAGCGCGAGGCCGATATCGCCATCAGACCGGCGAACCAGCCGCCCGGCCATCTTGTGGGACGCAGGATCGGGCTTGTCCGCCAGTCGATCTATGCGCGGCGCGGCCTGCTCGACGCACCCTGGCGGCAATCACGGCTGGGCTGGGTGGGGCCCGGCCGCCACATGGGCTACGCGGCGCTTGAAAGCTGGATGGAGGCTGAACGGCTTTCGGAGCGCAGCCGGATGCGTGTGAACACCACACCCGGCATGTTGAGCGCGGTGAAGAACGGCGCCGGGCTTGCCGTCCTTCCGGATTACGCGGCCGCAGATGATCCCGATCTGGAATGCGTGGAAGCGGTCCCGGCACTGGATGTGGATCTGTGGCTTCTCACGCACCCCACATTGCGGCGCGCCGCGCGCATCCGCGCGCTGATGGACTTTGTTGCCAGCGCCACACGGGACCGCTTCTGAAGCGCTTATGGCGCAGCGCTGAAGACAAGTGCCGCGTTGACGCCGCCAAAGCCGAAGGCGTTGGACAGCACATGGCGCAGCTTCCTGCGACGCGGCGCACCGGCCACGAGGTCGAACCGCGCGGCGGCTTCATCCGGGTTCTCCAGGTTGAGCGTCGCCGGCACAACGCCGTCACGGAGGGACAGCACGGAGAAGATCGCCTCGATGGCCCCGGCGGCCCCCAGAAGATGACCGGTCGCCGACTTGGTGGAGGCGATGGCAATATCTCTGCCCCGGTCGGCAAAGAGGCTCTTGATGGCCGCAATCTCCGCTGCATCGCCCACCGGGGTCGATGTGCTATGAGCGTTGATGTGGTCGATGTCTGCGGGCGTCAAACCGGCCATGGACAGCGCGTGACGCATGGAAACCGCAGCGCTGCGCCCGTCGGGGTGTCCGGCCGTAAGGTGATAAGCGTCCGCCGTGGTGCCGTAGCCGGCCAGAATAGCAAGCGGTATGGCCCCGCGGGCGCGCGCGTGGCTGAGACGCTCGATAACCAGCATGGCGCTGCCCTCTGCCAGAACGAAGCCTGCCCGATCCCGGTCGAAGGGACGCGATGCCTTTTCGGGTGTTTCGTTGTAGCTCGTGCACAGCGCGCGGGCGGCTGAAAATCCGCCGACGGAAATCGGGTCGATGGAGCCCTCCGCCCCACCACACACAACCACATCGGCCTCGCCCGTCATGATAAGACGCAGGCCATCGCCGATAGCCTGTCCGGCTGCCGCACAGGCCGTGACCGGCGCACCGATGGGACCGGTGAAGCCATAACGGATCGACACCCAGCCGGCGGCGAGATTGGCGAGAAAGGCGGGCACCGTGAAGGGTGAGAGGCGGCGCGGCCCCCTGGTGAGAATGGTCTCCACTGCCTCGGCCATGAGCGGCGAACCGCCCACGCCGCTGCCGATGACGGTGGCCGTGCGGGCGCGCTCCGCCTCGCCCTGGGGCGTCCAGCGGGCCTGTTTCAGCGCTTCATCCGCAGCGGCAAGGCCATACTGGATGAAGCGGTCCATCTTCTTGATGTCCTTCGCGTCGATATGATCGCGTGGGTCGAAGCCATGCGGGTCACGTTCCCTGGGCGGCACAAGGCCGGCAATGGTGCAGGCATAGGCGCTGACATCGAAGCGGTCGTTGCGGACAACGCCGCTTTTGCCTTCGAGCAAACGCTGCCAGTTTGTCTCCACACCGACGCCAAGCGGGCTCACGGCCCCCATGCCCGTCACCACCACGGGGTCGTTCTGCGTCATGAGCTATCTCCTTTGATGTATCTACACTAGTGTATCTACACTATATTGTTCAAACGATGTCTGCCATTCTCCGTGGCACGCATGTTCAGACGTTCACGTGGGCTCAGTCAGCTTGACCGGCGGTAAGCTGCTTCAGCGCGGCCAACACCCGTTCGCTGTCATCTTCGCCGAGGAGCGCGCGAACCTCTGCCTGAGCGCTGCGCCAGTGCGGGACCAGTTCTTCGACCAGCGCCGCTCCCTTCCCGCTTAGCAGGAAGCGGCGGCCATTGCCCTTTAGCGCCGGCTCGGTCCGCACCAGCCCCCTGCGGACCAGCAGCTCCAGATTGCGCAACAGCGTGGTGCGGTCCATTGCCACCCGCTCGGCCATGCGGCTGACCGGCTCGTCGCGCCCGGCCCGCAACACCATCAGAACCGAGAACTGGATGACCGAGACACCGTAGGGTTTGAGACGTTCATCGTAACGCCGGGTCATGGCGCGGGCGGCCATGACGGTGTTCAAAAGCAGGCAATCGGCCATGTTGTATCTGGAGGGATCGCGTCTCATGCCGGCACCGTACAGTGTAACTACACGGCGTCAAGTGCAAAACACACCTCCCCGCTTTGCGCTTTCAACAAGGAATGCTATAGGGCAGCCGACCTTTGCGTGGCCTCTCCTTGCCGCGCCGTTTCACACCACAATTGCGGAGCTTTTTCATGGGTAAGATCAAGGTGGACAATCCGGTCGTCGAGCTCGACGGCGATGAGATGACGCGGATCATCTGGCAGTTCATCAAGGAAAAGCTGATCCATCCCTATCTCGACATCGATCTGAAATATTACGATCTCGGCATCGAGGCCCGTGACGAGACCGACGACCAGATCACCGTCGATGCGGCCAACGCAATCAAGGAATACGGCGTCGGCGTGAAGTGCGCGACCATCACGCCGGACGAGGCGCGCGTCGAGGAATTCGGCCTGAAGCGCATGTACCGTTCGCCGAACGGCACGATCCGCAACATTCTCGGCGGCGTGATCTTCCGCGAGCCGATCATCATGAAGAACGTTCCGCGCCTGGTTCCGGGCTGGACGCAGCCGATCATCGTCGGCCGCCACGCCTTCGGCGACCAGTACCGCGCCACCGATTTCAAATTCCCCGGCAAGGGCAAGCTGACGATCAAATTCGTCGGCGAGGATGGCGAGACCATTGAGCACGAGGTGTTCGACGCTCCCTCTTCCGGCGTTGCGATGGCCATGTACAATCTGGACGATTCCATCCGCGACTTCGCCCGCGCCTCGATGAACTACGCACTGATGCGCAAGGTGCCGTGCTACCTCTCCACGAAGAACACGATCATGAAAGCCTATGACGGGCGCTTCAAGGACATCTTCCAGGAGATCTACGAGACCGAGTTCGAGGACAAGTTCAAGGAAGCCAAGATCACCTATGAGCACCGCCTGATCGACGACATGGTCGCCTCGGCGCTCAAATGGTCGGGCGGTTATGTCTGGGCCTGTAAGAACTACGACGGCGACGTGCAGTCCGACACCGTGGCACAGGGCTTTGGTTCGCTCGGCCTGATGACCTCGGTGCTGATGACGCCGGACGGCAAGACGGTGGAGGCCGAAGCCGCGCACGGCACGGTGACGCGCCACTACCGCCAGCACCAGAAGGGCGAGGAAACCTCGACCAACTCCATCGCCTCGATCTTCGCATGGACGCGTGGCCTTGCCCACCGCGCCAAGCTGGACGACAACAAGGAGTTGGCGAAGTTTGCCGCCACGCTGGAAAAGGTCTGCATCGACACGGTGGAATCCGGTCACATGACCAAGGATCTGGCGCTGCTCATCGGCCCCGATCAGCCCTGGCTCTCGACCACCGGCTTCCTCGACAAGATCGATGAGAACCTGCAGAAGGCGATGAGCTGAGAGGCTCTTCGCGAGTTCAGCGCGCTTTGAAGATCGAAACGGCCGGAACCGCGCGTTCCGGCCGTTTCTCATTGGGCAGCAATGAAGGGGCGCAGGCGGCCGGTCGAGCCGACAATCCCGAAATGGTCCAATACCTTATGAGGGGGGATGCCCCTCGAACTGCGGAGCCTCATCGCAGATCCCATACCAACCGGGCTTTTCTGATGTGAACTCGTGGAACTTGACCTTGAGATCGATATCCGTATCCAGCGCGTTCGCCGCGATGGGGAAGGTTTCGCTCTGGGACAGTATCTCGCCAAGAGACGTTCCGCAGACCCTGCAGAAACAGCGGCCGTACTGATAAGGCGGTCCCGGCCTGTAGAGCGCGACGTTCTCCCTCCCCTCAAGCCATTTCAGGTCTTCGCGCTTTATGAAAGCGATGGTGCTGGCGCCGACTTTTCGACATCGCGAGCAGTGGCAGGTGCCCATCATGGACGGCTTCGCCAGCAACTCGAACTTCACGGCTCCGCAACAGCAGCTCCCTTTGATCATGGCTTATCCTTATATCGCCCGTGGAATCAAAAAGAACATTACGTGAACAATTTTTCTCAGGCAATGAATACGGCATCGGTGAAGCGCAGGAAATTCATGACATCGAAAGCCAGGCATTGCGCCTCTTCACGCTCGACAAATATGCCCCATCCCTGCGAGATAAGGTCAACGGCAATCACCCTGGAGCGATGAATGCGCGGCGCGATAAAATCCTTGTGGCGGCACAACAGGCTGCTCTTCATCGCCTTCTGCGCCGCCCTTCTCGTCACGCTGTTTCTGGCCGCGCGCACCGTCGCCTTCTATGCCTACTGGTCGAGCCACCGTTCGGTGCCGGTCGAGGAGTGGATGACGATTGGCTATGTCGCCCGCTCGTGGGAGATCCCGCCGCAGGAACTGCGCGGCCTGCTCGACCTTTCGACGGAAAACCATGACCGGCGCAGTATCGCGCAAATCGCAAGGGAGCGTGAGGTTCCAGCCGATACCCTCATCCGCGAGGTGGAACAGGCCGTGGAGACACTGCGTGCCAAGGGCGGGGAAACGGCGCAGTGACAGAGGAGATTCTTGCTCTTTTCGCGCTTTACGGCCTGCCCGGCATCTGCGTGATCCTGGCGGCTGGCCAGTTTGGCGTTCCGCTCCCGACCTCGATCCTTCTGATGACGGCAGGTGCGCTGATTGCCGATGGTGACCTGAGCGCGGCCCAGGTTTTCGCCTGGGCGCTTGCGGGTGCGGTTCTCGGCGACCAGTCGGGCTATGCGGTGGCGCGCCTCGGCGGACGCAGCCTGCTCGGCCGCATGTTCAGGGGTGGCGCATCCGACACGGGAAACTTCGCCCGGGCGGAGCGCTTTTCGGCGAAATGGGGCGGGTTCGGCGTTTTCTTCAGTCGCTGGCTGGTGAGCCCGCTTGGCCCCTGGATCAACCTGACCAGCGGGCTGACGCGCTATCACTGGGGCAAGTTCCTGCTTTGGGACCTGGCGGGAGAAACCGTTTGGATCATTGGCTATCTGTCGATCGGCTACGCTTTCAGCCGCTCCATCGCCAGCATTGCCGAGCTTCTGGCCAATCTGGGCTGGCTGATCGGCGCTGCCGCCTTGACGGTGCTCCTGGGCGTGCTGGTGCGGCGCGCGGTGAAAAGGCACCGCGGGCGAGGCGCGGGCGGAACACGCAGCGGCTGAACGCGGATAAGAAAACGCCGCGCATCCGATGGGACGCGCGGCACTTGATGTTCATGCGATTTGAGAGCTGGTGGCCAGTCAGCCTTCCATCGCAGCCTTGACGGCGGCGATGGCCTCGGCGGCCTTCGAGCCATCGGGCCCGCCGGCCTGCGCCATGTCGGGACGACCGCCGCCACCCTTGCCGCCTATGGCGGCGGAGGCGACGCGGACGAGATCGACGGCGCTGAAACGCTCGATGAGGTCCTTGGTGACGCCAACCACGACACTGGCCTTGCCCTCTTCGGAGGTTCCCACAAAAACCGTGACGCCGGAGCCGAGCGATGCCTTGCCGTCATCGGCCAGCGGTTTCAGGTCTTTTGGCGAAATGCCATCGACCACGCGCCCCATGAAGCCGACACCGGCGACCGTTTCCGTGCCGGCATCGGATGCGCCGGAACCGCCGCCGCCAAGCGCTAGCTTGCGCTTGGCTTCGGAAAGCTCGCGCTCCAGCCTGCGGCGTTCTTCCAGCACGCTCTCCAGTCGTGCGGGCACATCAGCGGGCGCAACCTTGAGCGCGCCGGCGGCAAGCTTCAGCTGTTGCTCCTGCTGGCCGAGATAATGCCGCGCGGCATCGGCCGTCAGCGCCTCGATGCGGCGCACGCCCGAAGCGACAGCGCCCTCGGAGACAATGCGGATCAGGCCGATGTCGCCGGTGGCTCTCACATGTGTGCCGCCGCACAGCTCCAGCGAATAGGTCTTGCCGGCCTTTTCGCCCTCGCGCGCGGTTCCCATGGACACGACCCGAACCTCATCGCCATATTTCTCGCCGAACAGGGCCATGGCACCGGCTTCGATCGCCTCGTCGACGGCCATGAGATGGGTCTCGACCGGCGCATTCTGCAACACGATGGAATTGGCGATGTCCTCGATGCGGGCGAGTTCGTCGTCCGAGATGGGCTTGGGATGCGAGAAGTCGAAGCGCAGGCGCTCGGGTGCCACGAGCGACCCCTTCTGCGCCACATGCGTGCCCAGCACCTCGCGCAGCGCCTCGTGCAGAAGATGCGTGGCCGAGTGGTTGGCCCGGACGCGCGCACGGCGGGCGTGATCGACCTTTAGCGCAACGACGTCACCAATCCCGACCCGACCGCTCTCGACGCGGCCGAAATGAACGAGAAGCCCGTCGCCCTTCTTCTGGGTGTCGGCCACTGCAATGGAAAAGCCCTCGCCGGTGATCACGCCGGTGTCTCCCACCTGGCCACCGGATTCGCCATAGAACGGGGTCTGGTTGGTGACAATGGCCACTTCATCGCCATCGGCTGCGTGATCGACCATCGCGCCATCGCGCACAAGGGCGGAGACCACGCCTTCGGCTTCCTCGGTCTCGTAGCCGAGAAAATCACTGCCGCCGGTCTTGTCCTTGACGGCGAACCAGACGGCCTCGGTGGCCGCTTCGCCGGAGCCTGCCCAGTTTGCGCGCGCCTCGGCCTTCTGACGCTCCATGGCGTCGTTGAAGCCGGTCAGGTCCACATGGATGCCGCGCTGGCGCAGCGCATCCTGCGTCAGGTCGAGCGGGAATCCGTATGTATCGTAAAGCTTGAAAGCGGTTTCGCCGTCGAGCAGGTCGCCCTCGCCCATCTCGCTGGTGGCGTCGGACAGCAGCGTCAGGCCGCGCGCCAGCGTCTTGCGGAAGCGGGTTTCCTCGAGCTTCAGCGTTTCGGTGATGAGGGCCTCGCCGCGCACCAGTTCCGGATAGGCGCGGCCCATCTCACGCACAAGCGCCGGCACGAGGCGCCACATCAGCGGGTCTTTCGAGCCGAGAAGCTGCGCATGGCGCATGGCGCGACGCATGATGCGGCGCAGCACATAGCCGCGCCCCTCATTGGATGGCAGAACGCCATCGGCGATCAGAAAGCTGGACGCGCGCAGATGATCGGCAATGACCTTGTGGCTCGCATGCTGCGCGCCCTCGGCACGCACGCCGGTCGCCTCCTCGGACGCGTGGATGAGCGCGCGGAAAAGATCGATGTCGTAATTGTCATGCACGCCCTGCAGGACAGCCGCCACGCGCTCGAGCCCCATGCCGGTGTCGATGGAGGGCCGAGGCAGGTCAACCCGCTCGTCCGGCGTCACCTGCTCGAACTGCATGAAAACGAGGTTCCAGATCTCGATGAAACGGTCGCCATCCTCATCCGGGCTTCCGGGCGGGCCACCGGGAATGTGGTCGCCGTGATCGTAGAAAATTTCCGAGCACGGGCCACAGGGGCCGGTGTCACCCATGGCCCAGAAATTGTCACTCGTGGCAATGCGGATGATGCGGTCGTCGGGCAGGCCGGCGATCTTCTTCCAGAAATCGGCCGCCTCGTCATCCGTGTGGTAGACAGTGACAAGAAGACGCTTCGGGTCGAGGCCGAATTCCTTCGTGACAAGGTTCCACGCAAGCTCGATGGCGCGGTCCTTGAAATAGTCGCCGAAGGAGAAATTGCCCATCATCTCGAAGAAGGTGTGATGGCGGGCCGTGTAGCCAACATTGTCGAGGTCGTTGTGCTTGCCGCCGGCGCGCACGCATTTCTGGGCCGTTACGGCGCGATCATAGGGTCGCGTCTCCAGCCCGGTGAACACGTTCTTGAACGGCACCATGCCGGCATTGGTGAACATCAGGGTCGGGTCGTTGCGCGGGACAAGCGGGCCGGAGGCCACGATCTCGTGTCCGTTCTTCTTGAAATAGTCGAGAAAGGTCGACCGGATGTCGTTGACGCCACTCATGATTCAGCCTTTGCGAGAAGCCCGCCCAGACAAGCGGGGAACAGAAGCCCGCCTTTTAACGTCAGCGCCGGGACCTGTCCAGAAATCCCGTCAGCATAAGGCGACACAGGTGGCTGACGCCGGCTTATAAAAAACACCGCCAGCAGGTGGCGGTGTTCTGATTTCATCGGATTGAAGCGCGCTGGCCCCGCGGCGTTGTCCGGACCAGCGAGACTGGGATTCTATTCCTCAGCATCCCCGCCGTCCTGGTCACCCGGTCCGGTATCATCGAGGAATTTTTCGGCAATCAGGCCTGCATTCTGGCGCAGGGCCAGTTCGATCTCCTGCGCTGCCTCGGGATTGTCATGCAGGAACTGCTTGGCGTTCTCACGCCCCTGCCCCAGGCGCTGCGAATTGTAGGAGAACCAGGCGCCTGACTTTTCGACAATACCGGCCTTCACGCCGAGATCGATCAGCTCGCCCGTCTTGGAGACGCCCTCGCCATACATGATGTCGAACTCGACCTGCTTGAAGGGCGGGGCCATCTTGTTCTTCACCACCTTGATACGGGTCTGATTTCCGACCACCTCATCACGATCCTTGACGGAACCGATGCGGCGAATATCAAGACGGACCGAAGAGTAGAATTTGAGCGCATTGCCGCCCGTGGTCGTCTCCGGCGAGCCGAACATGACACCGATCTTCATGCGAATCTGGTTGATGAAGATCACCATGGTCTTCGACCGGGAGATGGAGGCGGTCAGCTTGCGCAGCGCCTGGCTCATCAGGCGGGCCTGCATGCCCGGCAGGGAATCGCCCATCTCTCCTTCGATTTCGGCGCGCGGCGTCAGGGCCGCAACCGAATCGACCACGATCACGTCAAGCGCACCGGAGCGCACGAGCGTGTCGCAGATCTCAAGCGCCTGCTCGCCCGTGTCGGGCTGCGAAATCAGAAGGTTTTCCAGATCGACTCCCAGCTTGCGGGCGTAGACCGGATCGAGTGCATGCTCGGCATCGATGAAGCCGCAAATGCCGCCCTTCTTCTGCGCTTCGGCGACCGTGTGCAGCGCCAGCGTCGTCTTACCGGAGCTTTCCGGACCGTAAATCTCGATAATGCGGCCACGCGGCAGTCCGCCGACGCCCAAGGCAATATCGAGGCCCAGCGACCCGGTGGAGATGGTCTCGATCTCGACCACCTGATCATTGGCGCCGAGCCGCATGATCGATCCCTTGCCGAAGGCACGTTCGATCTGCGATAGCGCCGCATCCAGAGCCTTGGTTTTGTCCACCGAATTATCCTCTACAAGCCGCAATGAATTCTGAGCCATGATACAACACCCCTTCGAGGTCAATGGAGGCGGTTCCGCCAAATCCGCGATAGCCATCTGTACCCTTTTTGTTCTATTTTTGCAATAGGCATTAGAGCATTGAAAAAGCTTGATAAATGTAATTTGTTCTATTTTTGTGCACCTGAGATCACAATCATTGATCCCATGCGCACGCCTGATGCCCGGCGGGAGAACGGACGGACATTCCCGCATCGGGCGATTCGGAAAGTGGCCCGATGAACCTGGTCAACCCGCCCCGTCTGCTTGCCGTCGGCGGCGCTCATATGGACCGACGCGGACGTCTCGACGCACCGCATATCCCCGCCACCTCCAACCCGGGACGCATGCGCGAAGATGTCGGCGGAGGCATATTCAATGCCGCGCGCATGGCGGGCCGGCGCGGCGTGGCCGTGTCGCTCCTTTCCCTGCGTGGCGGGGATGCGGCGGGCGACACCGTGGCAAGAGCCATTGAAGAAGCCGGGTTCGAGGATCTCTCGGCGACATTTCTCGACCGCGCGACGCCGAGTTACACAGCGATCCTCGATCATGACGGCGAGCTTATCACGGGCCTGGCGGACATGGCGCTCTATGACATGGCTTTCGCCAGACAGATGCGCCGCTCGAAAACGCGGGAGGCCGCGAGCCGCGCGTCCGCCATACTCTGCGACGCCAACATGCCGGCAGAGGCGGTGGCACGGCTTGCCGCCATTCGCAGCACCTCACCGCTTTACGCTATCGCCGTTTCGCCGGCAAAGGCCGGGCGGCTCGTACCGCACTTCGCCGATCTGGCTGCGCTCTTTCTGAATGCACGCGAGGCGCGGGGCCTTGCCGGGCTTGAAACCGGTGCCCCAGTCCGGCAGGCGGTGGATTCGCTTCGCGATCTTGGCCTGCGCGCCGCCGTCATCACCGACGGCAGCAGGGCCGTGACCGTCTTTGACGGTGAAAATCACTGGCAAATCGAGCCCCCGCTTGTGGAGACGGTCGTTGATGTGACCGGTGCCGGCGATGCACTGACCGGTGCAAGCATCGCCGCGCTGATGCGCGGCCTGCCCCTTCAGGAGGCCGCGCGCGAGGGCGTGGCCGCCTCCGGGCTTGCCATTGCCTCCGCCGCGGCAGCGCCCGAATTCGACGACAGCGCATTCAACGCGGCGCTTGCGCGGGTGCCCGCGCCGCGTTCTGTTTCTTAGGATCAGGACCCTAAAGGAGTTTTTCCCGTGCGTTCCAACAACATTATCGACGTCCACGCGCCCATCGCCGAAGCCTTTGCCAAAGGCAGGCCGGTGGTGGCGCTGGAAAGCACCATCATCACCCATGGCATGCCCTGGCCGCGCAACAACGAGATGGCCGGAGACGTGGAAGCACTGATCCGCAAAGAAGGCGCCGTGCCCGCCACCATCGCCGTTATCGACGGGCGACTAAAGATCGGCCTGTCGGACCAGGAGCGCGAAAAGCTGGCCCAGGCAAAGGACCCGATGAAACTGTCGCGCGCCGATCTCGCCTTCGCCATCGCCGAGGGCAAGAGCGGCGGCACGACGGTCGCCGCGACCATGATCGCCGCGCGCATGGCCGGCATAGCCGTGTTCGCCACCGGCGGCATTGGCGGTGTTCACAAGGGGGCGGAGACGAGTTTCGACATCTCCGCCGATCTGGACGAACTGGCACGCACGCCGGTGATCGTCGTCTCTGCCGGCCCCAAGGCGATCCTCGACACGGAGAAGACGCTGGAAGTTCTGGAGACACGCGGCGTTCCCGTGATTGCCTACGGGACCGACACGATGCCGGCGTTCTGGTCGCGCAATTCGCCCTACCCCGCACCGCTGCGCCTGGACACGGCCGAGGCGATCGCGCGCTTCCAGGCGACGCGTACGGCGCTCGGCATCGATGGCGGCATGCTGATTGCCAATCCGGTGCCGGCCGAAGAGGAGATTGCCGCCGATGTGATGGCCGGGCATATCGCAACGGCTCAGCGGGACGCGGACGAGAAAGGCATATCGGGCAAGAATGTGACGCCGTTTCTGCTCGCCCGCATTCTGGAACTGACGGACGGAGCAAGCCTCGTCACCAACATCGCACTGGTGAAAAACAACGCGCGGCTTGCGGCCCGGATCGCCACGGCGCTGGCCGCCGAATAAAGAACGCCAAATACGAAAAAGCCGCCGGCGGGCGCTGGCGGCTTTTCCTGTCTCGTGTCAGGCCTGCGTTATCAGGCGCCGGTCAGCGGCGACAGGCGGATTTCCACGCGGCGGTTCTGTGCGCGGCCTTCCGGCGTCGCGTTGGAGGCGATCGGCTGAGCCTCGCCCTGGCCGATAATCGCAAAACGCTGGCTGCTCGCGCCCTGACCAATCAGGTAATTGGCAACGGCCCCGGCGCGGCGCTGGGAGAGTTCCAGATTGTAATTTGCATCGCCCGTCGAATCGGTGTGACCGAACACGTCGACCAGCGTGCGATTGTATTTCTGCAGAACCAGCGCAACCGAATTGAGCGTCGAGTAGAAGGCCGGCTGAATGTTGGCCGAATCGGTGGCAAAGGTGATGTTGGAGGGCATGTTGAGGATGATGTAGTCGCCCTGGCGGGTGACGCTCACGCCCGTGCCCTGCAACTGGCCGCGCAACTGCGCTTCCTGCTGGTCCATATAGGAGCCGACCGCGCCGCCGGCCAGTGCGCCGATGCCGGCGCCGATCAGCGCGTTACGGCGGTCATCGCCACCGGCAAGAAGTCCAACGCCTGCACCCGCCAGCGCACCGAGCGCAGCCCCGCCGGCCGTGTTGGAGATTTTCTGCTGACCGGTATAGGGATCCGTGCTGGTCACGCAGCCGGCAGAAAACCCTGCCACGAGCGCAACCGCGATGGATTTCTTCAACATTGTCCGTATCCTCACTTTTAAAATACCTGCGACCTGAATCGCGCGCAAATCGCCCCTCAAGCCCCCGTGTATCACAAATCGGGCAAAATTCGGCGCAGCTTTCGCCAAACTATAGGCAAAGTTGAGGAAAATGCATCCCGTTAGAGAGGCGATCGCATCAATCGTTTCTGTAGAGCAGCCAGTTCTTCATGAACTTGCCTTTCGGGATGCTCGAGAACAGGGTCACGCGGTTGCGGCCATCGACCTTGGAAGCATAAAGGGCCTGATCCGTCTTGGCGTAGAGTTCGTCCGCATTGGCGGCATCGCTTGCCATGCAAACCCCGAGCGAAATACGAATGGGCCCGCATTTGCGGGCGCCCGAACCAATAATGAACTCTGCCTTCTCGACAGCCAGGCGCACCGTCTCGGCAAGCTTTACGGTCGCCTCCTCCGATAAGCCTTCAACGATTATGGCGAACTCCTCGCCGCCGGTGCGCGCGACGAAGCAGTCATCCGTGCACTGGGTTTTGAGTATCTGGGCCACGCCCTGGAGTATCTTGTCGCCGACCGGGTGACCATATTGATCATTGATGGCCTTGAAACCATCTATGTCTGCCAGAATCAGCGCATGGAACATGATCGAGCGCTGTTCGTCGAAAATGCCGGCCATGCGCTTGTCGAACGCCCGCCTGTTCCAGATCCGGGTCAGGGGGTCGGTGTCGGCAAGCCGCTTGTAGCGCTTGAGCTGGGAACGCATCTCTTCAAGCTCAGTGGATTTTTCCTCCATGGCCTGCGTTATCTGGCGTCCCTGCGCGATCGTGGTCTCGGTTGCGGCAGCCATGATGCCCACGATCTTGCGCATGATGTCGTGCGAGATCTCGCTGCGCCCCTTGAGCCCACTGGAGGTCTGGTCGAGGATGACACCGAACTTCTCCAGGGAACTGCGTTCACGACCAAGCAGCGACAGAATTTCCTGGGCGCGCGACGCGATCTGCTCCTGCGCATTCTCGACAACGGTCTGCCGACTGTTCTGTGTGAAGTATTTTAGCGACAGCTTGTCCAGGGCTTCCTGGGTCGGGCGACCGTTCAGTGCTTCAAAATCACGGACGAGATCGCGGTTCGTACCGGTGAAGACCTCGTAGAAGATTTCGTAATTGCGCGGCAGACCGATCACCCCCATGCGGCGCATGGAGCCTGCAATCATACCGGCAATGTCGGTGGGCCCCTTTTCCGGGGCGCCTGAGACCTGCAACATGCGCTATCCACCTTCCCCCAAAGGCATGGGTGCCCGACACCGCGCAGCCGCGGAGCCCATGACAACCTTGGGTACCCTATTTTACATCAGCTAACGCAGGGTTAACCTGCATTCTCCCGAAGGCATTCAGCCCCGGTCCCAGACGGGTGAGAAGTCGTAATCGCAGATTCGGCTTCCTCTCTGCCGCAGGGCCGAGATGGCCCCCATTTCCCCAGCGTCGAGAGAGAAATCGAATATGTCTGCATTCTCGACCAGACGACCCGGATTGCTGGTGCGCGGAATGGCGACCACGCCATCCTGCTGCGTATGCCAGCGCAAGACGATCTGTGCCGGGGTCTTGCCGTAACGTGCGGCCGGGCCTGCGACTGCCGGTTGCGAGAAGAGATCACCGCCGCGCGCCAGCGGGCAATAGGACACCATCGCCATCCCGGCACTGCGGCACGCCTCGTGCACCCGATCCTGATTCAGGAAAGGGTGATACTCGACCTGATTGGCCACGAGCGGAGCGTCGGAAAAACGCACGGCCTCTGCCAGAAGGGCTGTCGGAAAATTCGACACGCCGATATGGCGCGCAAGCCCGCCTGCGCGGACACGGTTGAGAGCCTGCATGCTCTCGGCCAGATCGACATTCGGGTTCGGCCAGTGGATCAAGAGAAGATCGACATGCTCGAAACCCAGTCGTGCCAGGCTGTCTTCCGCCGAGCGCTCGAGGTCGCCACCGCCGATGTCCGTCCACCAGACCTTGGTGGTCAGAAACACCTCCTCCCGCTTCACTCCGGAGGCACGAATGCCTTCGCCGACGGCTTCCTCGTTATCGTAAGCAGCGGCGGTATCAATGTGGCGGTAACCGACCTTCAGTGCCTGTGAAACGAGCTCGGTGCAGGCCTGTCCCTTCAAAGTCCAGGTCCCCATTCCCAGAACCGGGATGGATGCGCCGTTCGCCTCAACCGTCTGCATTGAATACCTCTCCGTCTTTCGGCCACTTTTAACGCCGACTAATATAATCACAACATAAAACAATGATTATACCCGGGGCGAACAAAGGATGCGGCATCGAGCGGCAGGCAAATCACGCATCGAAGCCATCGACATTGCCCGTGGCGCCGCACTTGTCGCCATGGCGGTCTATCATTTCGGATGGGACCTCGAATTCTTCGGCTATCTGGATGCCGGAACCACCATCACCGGCGGGTGGCGCCTGTTTGCGCGCAGCATTGCAACGTCATTTCTGTTCCTGGTCGGCGTCAGCCTTTATCTCGCCCACGAGAACCAGATTCGCCGGAGAGCTTTCCTCAAACGCCTGACCATGATCGCCGCGGCTGCGGCGGCGATTTCAGTGGCCACGTGGTTTGCCTTCCCTCAGGGCTTCATTTTCTTCGGCATCCTGCATCATATCGCCCTTGCAAGCCTGCTCGGCCTCGCATTCCTGCGTTTTCCCGCCTGGGCCCTGCTGGCGCTTGCCGCCGGATGTGTGGCCGCGCCGCACTTTCTCAGCGCGCCGTTCTTCGACGCACCGGCCCTCTGGTGGGTCGGGCTTTCCACGTTCCGCCCGCCGTCAAACGACTACGTGCCGCTGGTTCCCTGGTTCGGTGCCGTCCTCGCCGGCATGGGGGCCGCCCGCATCGCCAGAGATACGGGGTTCTTTCACGTGCTGGCACTGATTAAGCCGGCGCGCTGGCACCTGCCCTTCAGCTTCGCCGGTCGCCATAGCCTCGCCTTCTACCTCCTGCACCAGCCGGTTCTGATCGGCTGTGTGTGGGTTCTCGCCCAGCTCTGGCCGCCGGCAATGGAACCTGTCGAGCTTCGCTTCACAGCGGCATGCGCGCGCCAGTGCGCGGAGACGCGCGATGCAGGTTTTTGCGCCACCTATTGCACCTGCTTCACCAACACGCTCAAAGCCGAAAACCGCCTGGAGGGCATGATGTCAGGGGCGTCTGGAAACGAAGCGCAAAGCCGCTTGAGCGAGATCGCCACCGAATGCACTATGCGTGCAGAAACGGGGAGCGATTCTGTGCAGCGGGACCTTTCGAATGAGCGACCATGAACGGCAACCGGCACGCTTTCCCTGGCCGCCCGTCATCTATCTGGCGGCGATCGCCATCGCGGCAACACTCGGAATCTTCTATCCGCTGGCCTGGTTCGGCCCGCCGCTTTCCGACATCCTTTTCGCCATAGGCTGCCTGCTCATTGTCGGGTTCGTGATCCTCGACGTGCAGGCCATGCGCACGCTCCACAGGGCGGGGACGGCAATTCTGCCCACACGTGGCGCGGATGCCCTGGTGACCACCGGCCCTTTCGCCATCAGCCGAAACCCGATTTATCTGGGAAATTCGGTGCTCCTGGCAGGGATTGCCCTGGTCTTGGGCAATCCATGGTTCCTCGTGCTTCTTGTCATTGCCTGTTTCCTGACGCAGAAACTGGCGATCGAACCGGAAGAGCGGCATCTCGCACTGCGTTTCGGCAAGAAATATCGAGACTATCAAAAACGCGTGCGCCGCTGGTTCTGAACGCCTCAACCGGTATCAGGTGGTCACGCCCAGTTCCGCCAGACGTTCCACGCAGGCTTCTTCTGCACGCGAAAGCTCTTCAAGCGTGTCTTCAAGATCGCGGCGCTTCTGGCGCAAATCCTGCTGCTTTTCGGAAATCCGCGAAAGCATGAGCTTGAGCTGTCCGATCTCGCCGGGCGGGGCCTTGTAGACCTCTATGATCTCGCGAATCTCGGCAATGGAAAAACCGATGCTGCGTCCACGCAGTATCTGCCGGACGAGATGGCGGTCGGACGGGCGGTAGAGACGCGTCCGCCCACGTCGAACCGGCTTGATCAACCCTTCATCCTCATAGAAGCGCAATGTCCGGGTGGAAATGCCGAACTCACGCGTCAGCTCGGTGATGGAGTAGTAATCGCGCATCGCGCCCTGCCCTTTGATGACGGCTCCCCTGTCGCCCATCCCGGACGGTGCCCCAATGGTGAGTGCCGCGTTATTCTTTTACTGGATCATGCAGCAAGCCCCAGCCTGCCGACGTCCACCCCGCCCAGCCTTCAATCGAGAGCATTTGTTCAACGAGGAGGAGCAAAGTCGCACGGTTCTTACGTAAAAGTCAATTTGCCGGACGGCATGTATGGAGACATTGCAGGGGACATCCGCCGGTGGGTGGGCGCGCAACCGGAAACGGGCTTTAAACGGGCAATCGCGAACGGGACAGCTGCATAAGGGTCCGTCCGTACGACGGCAGCCGGACCCGCCTCCGCCCAAGGGCGTTCGGGCTGACGGCAGCCCATTCCCATGGACAGGCGCCGGAGCGGGCGTGGCCCTACGGCGTCCTATCCCCCTCGGCTATGAAAGAAGACCAGTTCGCACAGGTTCAGCCGCGCGGGCGAAACGCTTTCGAACAAGGACCAATCGGCTTGCAACTTCGCCCTGCCCATAGCGCCAGCGAAACCGTAGTCGACGGTTCCTATGCCTGGTTCCGCATGACGATCGCGCTGCTTCTGGGCACATTCGGCACGGTGGGTCTGTGGGCCTTCATCGTCGTGCTTCCGCCGATTCAGGCTGAGTTCGGTGTCGACCGTGCGGCGGCGTCCCTGCCGTATACCAGTTCCATGATCGGCTTTGCGCTTGGCAATGTGCTTATCGGGCGGTTTGCAGACCGGATCGGCGTGGCGCTGCCCGTGGCACTCGCGGGTGCAGCCCTTGGCGCTGGCTTCATCGCCTCGAGCTTCACGACCGCACTCTGGCAGTTTGTGATCCTGCAGGGACTGATCGGGCTTGCTGGTTCGGCCTGTTTCGGCCCGCTTCTGGCGGACATTTCCCACTGGTTCGAGAAGCGGCGGGGCATCGCCCTGGCGTCGGTCGCCTCCGGTAGTTATCTCTCCGGCGTCCTTTGGCCGACCGTCATCAAGTTCGCGCTGGAACACACGAGCTGGCGGATAACGTTTCTCGGCATTGGCATTTTCTGCGTCGTCAGCATCGTGCCGCTGGCCCTGCTGATGCGGGTCAGACCCGATGTGAACCAGGCCGACGATATCGCAGCCGCCCATTTGCGGCGCCCGGGCGGACGAAAGCCGATCGACCTGTCGCCGCGCACGCTGCAGGGGCTTCTGGTGTTCGCCGGGCTGGGCTGCTGCGTCGCCATGGCAATGCCGCAGGTGCACATCGTCGCCTATTGCATCGACCTGGGCTTCGACATCGCACGCGGCGCGGAGATGCTGTCGCTGATGCTGGGCGCGGGCATTGCCAACCGGCTGGTTTCGGGTCTGCTCGCCGACCGCATCGGCGGCGTGCCGACACTGCTGATCGGTTCGGTGCTGCAATGTCTGTCGCTGTTCCTTTACATACCCTTCAACGGGCTCGCCTCGCTCTACATGGTGTCGTTCATCTTCGGTCTATCGCAGGGCGGCATCGTGCCGAGCTACGCGATCATCGTGAGAGAGTACCTCCCGGCGCGCGAGGCGGGTCAGCGCATTGGTGTTGTGATCATGGCGACCATTAGCGGTATGGCGCTCGGCGGCTGGATGTCGGGCTGGATCTATGACCTGACAGGCTCCTATCAGGCCGCTTTCCTCAACGGGATTGCCTGGAATTTTGGCAATATGGCCATTGCATTCTTCATTCTCTATCGGGCGCGGCGGTCGGCAATGCCGGTGCCTGCCTGAACTAAATCCCAAACCACCAGGTGGCGAGGCCGAGGAAAGCGAGGAAGCCGACCACGTCGGTAACGGCAGTCACGAATACGGCTGATGCCACTGCCGGGTCGGCGCCGACCCGGTCGAGCAGGAGCGGGATGAGAATGCCGCCAAGGGCCGCAACGAACATGTTGATGATCATTGCCGCAGCGATGATGCCGCCGAGATTGTAGTCCTGAAACCAGGTGGCCGCGACCACGCCGATCAGCGTGGCGAACACGACGCCGTTCAGGAGGCCGACGCCCATTTCACGGCGAATGATGCGGCCGGCATTGTAGATGTCGATGTCGCGGGTGGCGAGCGCGCGCACCGTGACCGTCATGGTCTGCGATCCGGCATTGCCGCCCATGCCGGCAACGATGGGCATCAGGATGGCGAGCGCCACGACCTTCTCAATCGTATCGTCGAACAGGCCAATGACGGAAGCGGCGAGGAATGCGGTGATCAGGTTGACCATGAGCCAGGGGACGCGCGAGCGTGCCGCCGTCCAGACACGGTCGGAGAGTTCCTCGTCACCGACGCCGCCGAGGCGCAGAAGGTCTTCCTCCGCTTCCTGCTGGATGACGTCGACCACATCGTCGATGGTGAGCACGCCGACGAGGCGTTCGTTTTCGTCAACAACGGCGGCCGACAGAAGGTCGTATTTTTCAAAGATCTGCGCGGCTTCCTCCTGGTCCATCGTGGCCGGGATGGCGTGGCGCGTCTCGCGCATCACATCCTCGATCTTCACCCCGCGCTTGGTGCGCAGGATGCGGTCGAGATCAACGGCGCCCACGAGGCGGAAGGTGGGGTCTATGACGAAAATCTGCGAGAAACTTTCGGGCAGGTTCTGCTCTTCGCGCATATAGTCGATGGTCTGGCCGACGGTCCAGAACGGCGGGACCGCGACGAACTCGGTCTGCATGCGCCGACCGGCCGTTTCTTCCGGGTAGCCGAGCGAACGGCGCAGGCGCACGCGCTCGGTGAAGGGAAGTTCGGCCAGGATCTCGTCCTGGTCCTCCTGATCGAGGTCCTCCAGAATGTAGACGGCGTCGTCCGAATCGAGCTGTTCGACGGCACGTGCAACCTGCTGGTTGGGCAGGTTTTCGAGGATTTCGAGACGGATCGCCTCGTCCACCTCGGTCAGCGCGGTGTAGTCGAAATCATCGCCCATCAGCACGACGAGCGCGAGGCGCTGGTCGGGCAAAAGCGCTTCGAGCAGGTCACCGACCTCGGACTGATGAAGCGCGCCGACTTCCTGGCGGAGCGTGATTGTATCGCGGTCGGCTATGGCTGCGCCGATATGAGCGAGGAACGGCGCTGCAACCACACCGTCTGCGTCATAGATGCCCATGGCTTCCGCGCCTTCGGCGTCAGCGTTTTCGTTCAGTCCTTCCGGTTCGCTCAAATGGACCTCCCTGGCTGGGATCTAAAGCTCTGCGAACGGGCGCAGCCTTCTTCCGGCAATACAGATGCGTGTGCGACACGGCAACCGGGGTGACGTGCTTTCCGCTTGAGATTTTGATTATGCACCTGACCTGTCCGGGGCGCGGCCCGTCTGGATGGAACGCAAACGAGCCTGAAACGTTAATGTGATTAAGCCAGACAGGTTCCCCTGACCTTGCTTGCTCCAACACTTCTGGACGTTCCCATGCCCCTTCTGCGCGTTCTCCCGTTTTTCCTTATTCTCGTTGTCGGTGGCGGTCTCGTCATAGGATATGTGACGGCTCCCGGCATCTGGTATGCGGGGTTGAACAAGCCTGCATTCAACCCGCCAGACTGGGTTTTCGCACCCACCTGGTCGGTGCTTTATGTGCTGATCGCCGTGGCGGGTGCGCGTGTCTGGCTCAGAGGGCGCCGCGAACCGGCGATGCGCCTGTGGTGGCTGCAACTGTTGCTCAACTTCGCCTGGTCGCCAGTCTTCTTTTCGCTGCACATGATCGGCCCTGCGCTTGTGATCATTCTGCTGCTGGCGGCCACGGTCATCGCCTTCATCATCGCAAGCTGGCGCGTGGACCGCCTTTCGGCGCTCATGTTCCTGCCCTATGCGGCCTGGGTGCTTTTCGCCGGTGTGCTCAATGGCGCAATCCTGCTCCTGAACTAGAAATTTTCTGAGACAACCTGTCGAAACACGCCGGCGCACATTAAATGAATGTCATGAGACTGCCTGTCAGACACATGACCGTCCTGATGGTCGCAGCCGCCCTTGCGGCAGCGCTGGCTGCCGCGCCGGCCTCCGCGGACGAAACTTCGGCGCGCGAGGCAGAGCGTGCGCGGCAGGCACGCATGCAGCGTGACCTGGAACGCGGCCGCGACATGCAGGAGGACCAGCATCAGGAATGGATGCGCGGCCAGCGGGACATTCCGCGCCTGATCACACCGAACACGCCCAATCTGAATGTGCCGATCTACACGTCCCCGCCCCGGCTTCAGTGAGGACCGCGCGCCGGTCAGAGCGCGCGGTTCGGTTGTTTCAGAAGGCCCGGGGGAAATGAGGCCGCGTATGCAACGGGTTATTCAGCCGACTTGCGGGCTGCATCCAGCCAGCCATCGACCACATCGCGGTTTCCGGAAATCCATTCCGAAGCCTGCTTCTTGATGTCTTCGGGCTTGTCGGCGCCGTCATTCATTGCCGCATTCTGGGCAAAGATGTCCTCGAGCGGGATCGATGCCGATTTGAGCAGCGTTGCGACGGCCGGGTTTTCCTCAAGGAACCCGGAGTTGGCGACAGGCACGATGTCATTGGCCTCGAAGCCCATGACGCACGGATCGGCAACACAGCCATCGATGCCGGCAGCGGCGTTCTCATCCGTTGCCTCTTCGGGGACCTGGATCCAGACCACGTCATCACCGATCTTCAGCTCGTTGACGGTCCAGTTGGGCGTCCAGGTGTAGAAGAGGATCGGCTCACCGCTCTCATAGGCAGCGACAGCGTCCGCCATCGAAGCCGAATAGCTCGCCTTGATCTCGTTGACGTGATCCTTGAGGCCATACTCGGTCAGGTGATCCTCAATCGCCACTTCACAGCCCCAGCCGGGCGGGCAGGCGACGAGATCGGCCTTGCCGTCGCCGTCGCGGTCAAAGGCTTCCTTGACCTCGTCGCGCTTGAAATCGTCAAGCGTCTTGATCTCGAACTTCTCAGCCGACGCCTTGTCGACGAGGTAGCCCTGCAGCGCGCCGCCGGCCGCGACAGCACCGATGATCTCGGCAGATGCCTCGAAAGCCGGGCGATAGGTGTCGTGGATCGGGAACCAGCCGTTCACCCAGAGGTCAACATCGCCATAGCCGACCGCCTGGTAGAAGGGCGGGTTGTCGAGCGTGGTCGGGCCTTCGACCGTGTAGCCAAGCTCTTCAAACATCTGCTTGTAGATTTCGGCGTGGAACCAGCCCGTATCCCAGGTGGCCTGAGCCATCTTGATGGTCTTGCCGGCGCCGGGGCCGTCCTGCGCCATCGCCGGCATTGCGACGGAGCCGAGCAGCGCGAGCGCTGCGATTGCGGGAATGGTTTTCTTAAGACCAGTCATAATAAGCAGTCTCCATAAATTCGTGTTCATGAACTGTGGCAGCGTTCGGGGTCAGGACCTGGCCGCTGCCGTGAAAGCGGAACGCGCAGCCGCGTCCCGCGAGACGGACGGTGCCCTATGCGGCCTTGCCCGCTTTTTCTTCGTCACCCGGCTTGCCGAGCGCAAACATCGAGCGCAGCGTCTGCCAGAGCGAAGGCGACTGCACGGCTTTTTTCTCGCCGAGCGATTGCGTGATGCGATCGAGAATGATCGCCAGAAGCACGATGCCGATGCCGCCGGCGGTGGCTGCGCCAACATTCAGGCGCCCAAGGCCCGTATAGACCGTGAGGCCAAGCCCGCCGGCACCGATGAGTGCAGCGATGACCACCATGGACAGCGCCAGCATCAGGGTCTGGTTCAGACCGGCCATGATGGTGCGCAGGGCCAGCGGAAACTGCACCTCCCACAGCATCTGCCAGCGCGTGGAGCCGAAGGCTTCCGCCGCTTCGATCAGATCACCCCGGACATTGCGGATGCCCAGATTGGTGAGACGGATGATCGGCGGCAGGGCAAAAATGATCGTTGCGATGATGCCCGGCACCATGCCGACGCCGAATAGCATCACGATCGGCACCAGATAAACGAAGGACGGGATCGTCTGCATGATGTCGAGAATCGGCCGCACGACGAACAGCACACGATCACTGCGCGCACTCCAGATGCCGAGCGGAATGCCGATAATGGCGCAGAAGAGCACCGAGGTGATGATCATCGACAGGGTGGTCATGGTTTCCGGCCACAGGCCGATCATGTCGATAAAGGCGAGCGCAACAAGCGTGAAGATGGCGACGCCGCGTCCAGCGGTGCGCCAGGCGATGAGCGTGAGGCCCGCCGTGAAAACCAGCATGGGCAGCCAGTGGAAGAAGGCGTCGAGCCAGCCTAGAACGGCCGTCACCGGCGTCTGCATGGCGCGGAAGAACGGCCGGAAATTCGGCACCAGAAAGTCGCGGACGAAACTGTTCACCCAGTCGTCGAGCGGAATCTGAACGAGATCGGCGGGGCTGATCATTGGCGTTCTCCTTTCTGTGCGGAGCTGGCTTCGGCTTCATCCACAGATGCTGCCGTATCGTCGTTCTCCTCGCCCGAGAGCTGGGAAAACACCGCCTGCGGCTCGATTACCCCGGCGAGACGGCCACGCTTGTCGGCCACGGCAATGGGGTAGCCGGCACTCGCTGCACCATAGAGCTCGTTGAGTGGCGTCTCGCGCGAAACGGTCGGAACCTCCGTAACCAGCACTTCCGAAAGGTCGGTGCGGCCTTCCTCGCGGGCGGCAACCGCCAGTTCCTGATAGGTCACGAGACCGGCGATCCGGTCCTCCTCGACCACATAGAGCGCGTTGCGGTTGTGCTCCTCCATCAGGTCGAGTGCCTTTTCCGCAGCCCCCTTCTCCCCGAGTTCCACGGTAATCGGACGCTCGGCGACATGAGCAGCGTCGAACACGCGCCCCCGGTCGATGTCGCCAACAAAGGCGGCAACATAGTCATCGGCGGGATTGTCGACGATCTCCTGCGCGGTGCCGACCTGAACGAAGCGTCCGTCCTTCATGATGGCGATCTTGTCACCAAGAAGCAGCGCCTCGTTGAGATCGTGGGTGATGAAGATGATGGTCTTCTTGAGCTTTTTCTGCAGGTGAAGGAGCTCTTCCTGCATTTCGCGGCGGATCAGCGGATCAAGCGCACCGAACGGCTCGTCCATCAGCAGAATCTCGGGATTGGTGGCGAGCCCGCGCGCAAGCCCGACGCGCTGCTGCATGCCGCCCGACAGTTCGTCCGGATAGCTGTCCGCGTAGGCTGCAAGACCGACCTGCTCGAGCGCGGCCAGCGCCTTCTGGCGCCGCGACGCGGCCCCTTCTCCCTTGATTTTCAGACCGTAGGCGGCGTTTTCGGCGACCGTCTTGTGCGGAAACAGCGCGAAATGCTGGAACACCATGGTGATCTTCTCACGCCGCACCCTGCGCAGGCGTTCGGCCGAGCAGCTCGCCACGTCGTCTTCATCGATCAGAATTTTGCCATAGGTGGGTGGGATCAGGCCGTTCAATGTTCTGACGAGTGTCGACTTGCCGGAGCCGGAGAGACCCATGACCACGAAAATCTCGCCTTCGCGGACATCAAAACTGACGTCCTGCACACCGACCGTCTGCCCCGTTTCCTCGAAAATCTCGATCTTGGACTTGTCCTGCTTCAGACCTTCGAGCGCTTTTTCTGGATAGTCTCCAAATATCTTGTAAACATTCTCGACCCGTAGCTTGGGTTTCATGATTCCTCTTGGTTGATTATTTTATGGAAAATGAAATACAGGCCGAACACCTGCAAAATATTTCACATAGGCCTGCATGCTTCAGGTGCATTGTGAGACTTCATTGTGCCTCACACTTCATGTGAAAATACCAGACATGGCTACTGACATAACGCGCGTTATTTCAAATCGCAACAGTGAGTGAAAATTAATTCAGCATTCAGTCTGATTGAACCGACCGCGCCAGCCCATTAGGGTCAGGACCTATTAATATGGTCGCAATGGTCGGCCTGATCTGTGCGGATACGCGGAGCAGGACCGCAGGAAGACTTCATGTCTTTCAAGGTCTTGCGACAAAGTAGGCCGTGCAAATCAGGCCGATCCGAAGGACGCTCGATAGACCGGCGATCTGCCGCGTCAAACCCCTTGACCGGGGGGAAGACCCCGCTCTGCGGGCTTCTCCTTACATCTCTTGGTCTATCGAACGCCATTGTGATCATATTAACAGGTCCTGACCCTAGAGCGCTCCAAAGGGCAGAAGCGTTTCTTTCGTCGAAATGACCTGCTAGTGGTAAGCATGCGGGTGGGCGTGCGTGACGCCTGACAGTGCACTTTGAAGGGACGAAGAATGAACGACCGCTACGACGCCTATGCCGCTGCCACCATCGTAACGTTCGGCGCCATTGTGATCGGAGGCCTGATGGCTGCGGCGCTGGCTTTCGGAGAGCGGGATGCGTTCTTTTTTGCGCTCGGAGCAGGCACCTCGGCCTGGGGCGCGGGATATGCCATGTTCCTGGACAGGGCGCGGGTGTTCGTCGGCCTCACCGCGCTCGCCGTGGCGATGTCGATCGCGGCGGCCATTCTCCTGGGCTTCTGAACCTTCAAAAGCAAAAGGGCAGGATCCCCTGCCCTTTCAACGCGTCAATCCTGGCACGGCAATCAGGCGCGTGCTGGTTCGTCACTCACCCTTCCGGTCCAGGCCGTACGGTCGATATCGAGATCCGGGAATTTTTCCGGATCGAGCACCGGCCGCTCGACACCCGCCCTCAACTGCTCCCTGAAGTCTTTCAATATCCGCAGGCATGTGGGCAGGAGCATCATGATGGCGATGAGATTGACCAGCGCCAGAATGCCCATCATCGGATCGGAGAAGAAGAACACCGCGGTGGCACCGGGAGCCACGGCGCCAAGAAAGACGATCCCCATCACAATCGCACGCAGGGCGTTGATGGCCAGCGGGTGTTCGCTGATCACCGTCAGCGCGTTCTCACCCAGATAGTAGTTGTAGATGATCGAGCTGAAGGCGAAGAGAAGAAGGATGAAGGTCAGGAAATACTGGGTCCACTCACCCAGATGAGAGACCAGCGACTGCTGGGTCAGAACGACGCCGTCGATGGCTTCGGCGCCTGGCGTGTAGACATCCCCCAATAAGATCACGAACGCCGTGCAGCTGCAGATCACGATCGTGTCGATGAAAACCGAGAAGGACTGGGTGATGCCCTGGCTGATCGGGTGGCGGACATCGGCCGTGGCCGCCACATTGGGAGCCGAGCCGAGACCGGCCTCATTGGAGAAGAGACCGCGGCGCAGGCCCTGTGCGAGTGCAGCCCCCATGCCGCCGCCAACCGCCTGTTCGAGACCGAACGCATTCATGACGATGGAATAGAGAACACCGGGAAGTTCGGTGATGTTGATGAGAATGACGATGATCGCCATCAGCAGATAGGCGACCGCCATGACGGGAACCACAATGTCCGCTGCCTTGGCGATGCGGCGGATACCGCCGAAGACGATGAAACCGGCGATGACGGTCAGCAGGAGGCCAGACCACACGCGGTCGATGCCGAGGCTTTCCTGCGCCGCGCCGGCGACCGTGTTGCCCTGAAAGGCGTTGAAGCCGATGGCGAACGCCGCGATGAGGCAGATCGCATAAAGCACGGCGAGCCATTTGTATTCGGCCCCCAGACCATGAATGATCGACCGGGCCGGGCCGCCGCGAAATGTGCCGTCCGGTTCGCGCCGCTTGTAGAGCTGCGCCAGGGAACATTCCACCAGGCTTGTCGCCATGCCCACCAGGGCAATCGCCCACATCCAGAACACTGCGCCTGGCCCACCGAGCGTGATGGCCACGGCGACGCCGGCTATATTGCCGCCGCCGACCCGCCCGCCAACGGAAACGAGGAGAGCCGCACGCGCGGAGATCGCATTGGGGTCTCCGCTTTGGTTTTTGGAAGAGAGGACGCGGAACATGCGTCTGAAAAACTGGAGCTGAACGAAACCGGTCAGCGCGGTGATGAAAATGCCCAGGACGACAAGGATGGGGATCAGCGACCATCCCCAGGTTAAGTCTCCGATAACGCCAAATAAGTTCTCGATGAAAGTCACTGTCGCACCCTCGCTTTTCGCAAATGGACCTCTGTCCCCACTGCTGATGTGCGACAGAATAACCCACAATCAAAAGCGGCACACCAGAAGAAATACACCTTCCAAAGCCAACTGGTTTGGAAGCGTTTTCCGTAGGAAGAACCCGTATTGCATCGCACTGGGAATGCCTGCAGCGCAAGGAGTGCCGGCCGCTTAACGCTTTCGTAACGCTCATGGGCGGCAGGCCGGGCTACCTCGATTAGCCTACTCGTCCCAACGGTCAGGTTGTGTTATTTCACCAGCACAATTCAGCTTGAAAATCGACCCGAACAAAAATGACGTTCCCTGGGGGGAAAGCATGTCGCTCGCATTTGAGACCTGCGCGCCGGTCGACATTGTCGCCGAGGCGCAGACCTGCCGAGACGCGTTAGAGCCGGCACTGAAACGCATTGTAGCGTCCGCCCGGGAGCGCGGCTGGAGCCACCAGCAGGTTCATCTGGCGCTCATGGAAATCGCAATCGCCTCGATAAAGACCGAGCAGCTCGACATGGTCACACTTGCCCGCATGCGGCGCACCGCCTGGCGCGCCACCGCCCCCGCTGCCGACTGACCGGACCTTCGTTTCGCTTCACCGGGACAGCACAGTCTAGGCAACGCACGCCGGCATTTGGGCCGGCGCGTCAATCCGTGTATGTCTGTGCGGCAGATGACGATCCCGAAAAGCGTGCTCCTGCCGCAAAAGCGACCCTGCAGCGTCGATTGCCCGGTGGCGCAGGATGCCCGAAAGCCGCGATCCTCACGCTTGGCGAAAGACATGTAGAAGAACAGGGCCAGATGCTCGACCAACCAGAGAAAACACCTTTGCAGCAGCGCAAACGGGAAGTGCAGACGCCGGTGCGCTTCGACGCCGGACGGAATGCACGCGCCAAGATCGGCTTCGTCCTCCTGCCGAACGACCAACTGGTGGAAGAGGACATGGTACGCATGGCCCCGCCCGGGGTTGGCGTCTATTTCTCCAGAGCCCGCATGCCGCATGAAATTTCCACCGCCACGCTTGCCCAACTCACCGGGAGCCTTGCCGAAACCGCCGGGCGCATTCTGCCCGACGACAGCCTCGACGTGGTCTGCCTCGCCTGCACCTCCGGAACCGTGGCTGTCGGCGAGATTCGGGTCTGCGATGAACTGAACAGGGGCGCGCCGAATGCCCGCGCCACCTCGCTCATGGGCAGCGTGACCAGGGCGCTGGAGGCGCTGCAGGTGCGTCGCATCGCCGTCGGCACGCCCTACGCACACGAACTGACCGACACTGTGGTGGGCTATCTGCAGGATGAAGCCGGTTTCGAAATCACCGCCTATGCGGGGCTTGGTCTTGATTACGACCGCGACATGGTGCGGGTCACGCCCGACTATCTGCTCGAATTCGCCGCCAGTCTCGATACGCCGGAGGCGGAGGCCCTCTTGATAAGCTGCAGCGCATTGCGGTCACTTGAGATCGTCGAAGCGCTCGAAGAGAAGATCGGCAAGCCGGTCGTCGTGAGCAATCAGGCAATGATGTGGAACTGCCTGCGGCTGGCCGGCATCGAGGATCCGCTCCCAGGCTATGGCGCGCTTTTTCGCTATTTCTGACCGCCGGCTGCGGCGGCCACCACCTGGAATTCTTAAGACCGGGAAGAAATCGTGATGCAGCGTTTTTCGGATCGGGGGATTACCCTGCAGACGAAATGCAGCGCGAAGCGATTGACATGCTCCTGGAGTTCCTGAACGCACTGACCCTCATGATTTCCTTCGTGGTGCTTTCAACCGCGACGGTGGAGTTCCTGTCACGCGTGGTCAGCCGCACCTATCTTCGCAGACAGCCTGCCCCGCCTGCCCGTCACGCGGTGTGAGCTGACTGGTGGTGTGAACTGACTGGCCGCATTTTCCGCTGTCCGGGCTTTTCCATGAACAGACAGAAAATCTTGGGACAAACAAAAAATCTCCCCCGACGCAAGTCGAAGAAGATTCCTTGTTCACTCAATCGATGAACGAGAGTGAAGCGCCCCACCCCATTACCCCCAACGGCCGGGACGACTCTCGTTAGCACGCACACAAACTTCGCGAATTAACACAGGTTAAGTTTGTCAGTCATTGCTGGGGATACCGGGCCGGTTGCCTGCCAGAAAACCGGCCGTCGGTTGTCGGGTTGCATGCCACCGCCGCATCCCGTCACGACAGTTTTCCCAAAACGGCCTCGGATTGCGGACAAGAAGGCTCGGCAGAGAGCGCAGTGAAAGCTCCGGCCACTGGCGGGATATATTCAGCCGTCCGTATGCTTTGGGACGAGGCGCCGGAACCATAGAATAGCTGCGACACGATGAACGCGGGGCTTTGTCCCGCGGCTTACGTCCGCAGGCGTTTGCGCTGCGTTACGAGGCGATCAACCCCTTGACCTCCAACGTGACACGCGTTGCCTCATTGAGATCGTATTGCCCGAGATCGCCCGGCAGGACCCATGCAAAATCCTCGAACTCATCGCTGATGGAGACGCTGCGGTTGGCCGCCCTGCAATCAAAAATGAGATATATCATGTAAATCTGTTCGGACGTCCCGTCCGGGTAGGTCTTTGTCCTCACATCGTCACGGAACGTCCACGGCTGCACTGTCTCAATCGTCAGGCCGGAACCCAGTTCTTCTTCGATCTCTCGAAGCAACCCTTCCGTTATGCTCTCGCCTTGTTCCAGACCACCACCAGAAAGCGCCCATTGCCCCGGAAAGACCCCCCGGTCACCCGGCATCTTACAGAGAAGGTAAGCACCCTCGTTTTCGATCAATGGGCATACAATAATTCTTTGACGCATGGTTCTCTCAACCTATCTGACTGCTCAAGGAGATATCCGTTTCTTAAATCGTGGTAATGACCACACAAGTCCCAAAGCAACCATCACTCTATGATGGCAATGCCAGACCGCCTCAACTTTTTCAGCATGCGATGGAAAGGCAGCTTACGGATTATGTCATCGCGGCGATGGCGCTGTCGGATCGCACGCTTCCCCTGAATGATCGGCGAATGGGGCGCGGATGAACAGAGCGATTTTCTGGCCGGCAGTGGTAGCGTGGTAAGTCAATTTCATTAGTTGCGTTCGGATCGATATCCGCCATCGTTTCGCGAAGTCTAAATGGGGCCCGGACGAGACGGTATGAGAGCATTCGTTCTTCTTGCGCTTCTGTTTCAACTCGCGCTGACAGCGCCAGTTCCCGCTCTGAATCTGGAAGTATGCAATTCAGGTGAGGAAACGATCTTTATCGCTCATGCGGAGTCTTCCTTCAATTCACCGTACCGCGCCGTCGGCGGATGGACGGAATTGACGCCACATAAATGCTGGAAGCGCGAAGCGCCAAAGATGGACAGAATGTCGGTTCTCGCGGCCTACATAGATGGGCAGGGACGCCTCGGCGCCGTGCAATTCAATCCAGATTTCCGGGCGGGCGGGCAGTACTCGTTGTCCCGAGGCCCCTATTCTTTCTGCGTTCACCCAAAGGACGGGTTTTTCCGAGGACGGGTTCGCACCGCCGGTGCTCGCTGCCCGCGCGAAATGGTTCGCGTCAAGTTTCCCTTCTACATTGCAGGACAAAAAAGGCTTGGCGCTCTTGCCAGGCTGAAGGTTGCCGTGAAGCAAGGCACGCTCCATGAAGATTACGCCGTCATTCCCTGGGAGCCCGAAGAAGTTCCGCCTGACCCGCAGGAAGAGCGCTACGCGAATTCAGGCAAGATAGACCTGCTGCGCGGCCCGAGCGCACGGCAGATCGAAGCTGCGGAGTATCGGAACCTTCAGCTTCGCATGCAGATCGCGAATGCCCTGATTCTGAAGGATGCAAAGCTGAAGATTCATTCGCTTGACCTGGACAAATGTTTGTCGACCAAGGATGGGCCATTCTATTGCCGATACAAGCTCGACGCCCAGATTGAAGCGTCGAAGAAGATGCGACCGATGGCCCAGCTCCTGAACCTCGGATTTCTGTTCAAAGGCTACTATTGGTCCTCATTCACGGTAAGCCGGGGTCGCTGGGTGATCGTCAAGCAGTATGAAGGCTGCAGGGTCTCGGATGTGGATATCAGGTGCTGGAGCCGCAAATAGCTGCGGCAGAACCCGGTGCGTGGAGTGCCGGGAGCTGGCCAAATCAGCAATCGAGAGAATCAACGTGTCCCGCGCATAGGTCTGACGTGGGCCACTTTCGCGTCCAAATCATTGAAAGCCATACTCTTTGGGAGAGAGCTTGGTGCGGTCGAGAAGACTCGAACTTCCACGGGTTGCCCCACAGCGACCTCAACGCTGCGCGTCTACCAATTCCGCCACGACCGCACGCAGCTGGAGGCCGGTTCGCACCGGCACCGGGCATGTAGCAAATCGGATTTGGGGAAACAAGCGCCCTTCTTCAAAAAGACGAAAAAAATCACCGACAAAACCACAGAAGCCACACACTGGACCCGCAGCCGGTTTATCTCCATATGTGACAGGCAGTTTCAGTACCTGATGGGATGATGCGATGAGCGAACGCGGCCAGATCGACACGGAATTCCTGCCGCGCATGGCGGGCGTGCCCGTCGAATGGCGAATCGAACCGGGGCTTACCGATTACGAGAAAGCCGTCGCCTTCATGGAAGAGCGTGCCGGCCTCATTCGCGAAGGAAAAGCCGCCGAGATGGTGTGGCTGGTGGAGCACCCGCCGCTCTACACCGCCGGCACCAGCGCCAACAGCGCCGACCTGCTCGAAAAAGGCCGCTTCCCGGTCCACAAGACCGGTCGCGGCGGCGAATACACCTATCATGGGCCAGGCCAGCGGGTCGCCTATGTGATGCTCGACCTGAAGACCCGCCGCGAAGATGTGCGCGCCTTCATCGCTGCCTTGGAAGCCTGGATCATCGCCACGCTGGAACGGTTCAACGTCAAAGGAGAGCGGCGCGAGGACCGTGTCGGCGTCTGGGTGGCGCGGCCGGAGAAACCGCCCCTGCCCGGCGACCTGCCCGCCGAAGACAAGATTGCCGCCATCGGCATTCGCCTGCGGCGCTGGGTCAGCTTTCACGGCATCTCGATCAATGTCGAACCGGATCTGGCTCATTTCGGCGGCATCGTCCCCTGCGGTATAAGCGGTTACGGCGTCACCAGCCTGGTCGATCTCGGCCTGCCGGTGACGATGGAGGATCTCGACCTGGCGCTCAAGGCGGCTTTTGCGGAGGTGTTTGGCCCTGCGGAAAGCCGTTGACGTCCAGGACGGGTCCGACATGAACAGGCGGGGTGCGATCGGCAAATCGCCGGCAGCCGCGCCATTCAAGGCTTGAGAGCGTTTCGACGGTCCGGTCCCGGATGCGGCGGCGCTCTGACGGAGGAGCGCGCAATGCGATTATCACATGCCTTTGGGGCGTTTGCCCTTGTTGCCCTGACCATGGCTCATGGGGCGTTCGCCCAGCAGGCGACGGACGCCCACGCGCCCGAGATCGCCAGCGGGCTGACGGACAAAACCACGGTTCACGCAAAAGAACAGATGGTCGCGGCGGCCAATCCGCTCGCTGCGGAGGCTGGCCTCGACATCCTGCGCAAGGGCGGAAGTGCGGCCGATGCGCTTGTGGCAGTGCAGACTGTGCTCGGCCTCGTGGAGCCGCAGTCCTCCGGCATCGGCGGCGGGGCGTTTCTCGTCTGGTATGACGCGGCAAGCGGCAAGGTGACGACCTTCGACGGACGTGAGACCGCACCCGCCGCAGCCACACCGAACCTCTTCCTCAACGAACAGGGCGAGCCGCTCGCCTTCTTCGACGCCGTGGTCGGCGGACGCTCGGTTGGCGCACCCGGCGTGGTGCGCCTGATGGAAACCGTCCACAAGCGCGCCGGCAAGCTGGAGTGGCAAACACTTCTCGAACCGGCGATCCGGCTTGCCGAGGGCGGCTTTACCGTCTCGCCGCGGCTTCACGCACTGATCGAGGACGACAGGGGACGCCTCGACACGCAACCGGCCACCCGCGCCTATTTTTACGACAGCGACGGCAAGGCGCTGGCGGCCGGCTCGATCCTCAAAAACCCGGACTATGCCGCAACACTGAAACGAATCGCCGAATACGGTGCCGACGGCTTTTACAAAGGGCCGGTCGCAGAGAAAATCGTGGCGGCGGTGAAAGCGCATGACGGCAATCCGGGGCTTCTGACACTCGACGATCTCGCGGCATACGAGATCAAGGAGCGTGAGGCCGTTTGCGCGCCCTATCGTGGGCTCGAGGTCTGCGGTATGGGGCCACCCTCCTCCGGTGCCCTGACCGTCGGGCAGATTCTCGGCATGGTCTCCACATTCGACCTGGGCAGTCTCGGACCTGACGATCCCGAAAGCTGGCGCATTATCGGCGATGCAACGCGTCTCGCCTTTGCCGACCGTGGCCGCTACATGGCCGACAGCGACTTCGTCAAAATGCCGAAAGGCCTGCTCGACCAGGATTACCTAAAAGCTCGCGCGGCGCTGATCCGCCGCCCGACCGCGCTTGGCGCGGACGATGTGACCGCCGGCGACCCGCCATGGGACAAGGCGGAACTGCGCATGGACGGGATGAGCCTCGAACAGCCCTCCACCTCGCATTTCGTGATCGTCGACAGGGATGGCAATATCGCTTCGATGACGACGTCTGTGGAGAGCGCTTTCGGCTCGCGCCAAATGGCGGCGGGTTTCATCCTCAATAACCAGCTCACGGATTTCTCATTTGCGCCCGATGCCGATGGCGAGGCTGTCGCAAACAGGGTTCAGCCCGGCAAGCGGCCCCGCTCCTCCATGTCACCAACCATCGTTCTCAAAGCCGGAAAACCGCTCCACGCGCTTGGTTCGCCCGGCGGCAGCAACATTATCCCCTATGTGGCAAACACGATCATCGCGCTGACCGACTGGGACATGAACATGCAGCAGGCCATCGACCTGCCGCATCTGACCAACCGCTTTGGCACCTACACGCTGGAAGCCGGCACCAGAGCCGAGGAAATGCAGAACGACCTCGACGCACTCGGCTTCAAGACGTCCATCGGCGATCTCAACTCCGGCCTGCACGGCATCACCATCACCGCGCAGGGGCTGGAAGGCGGTGCGGACCCGCGGCGCGAAGGCGTGGCCGTCGGAGATTAGGTCGCCATGCGGCGCCAACTCGGCCACCGAAAAGGCGCCCCTAACCATTGATGAAGTATCGGGATAACCGGAAACCGGCTTTCCCGCTTCGGTGCAATGTGCCGAGAACGCTTCGCATCTGAAAAAGCACCGGACAGAGAGGCGGGCCTTCCCGCCTCTTTTTCATTCAGACGATGCCGACAGCCCTGCGCGGCACCGGTAAACGTCAGATTGCGCCGATCACCACGGCGGCCATCATGATGAAGGAGCTGACGGCAACGAGCGAGACGACATCCTGAAAAAGATCGGTCATTTATCCCTCCTGATCACTTTATAATCCCTTTATGTTCTATTTTTGTTCCTTCGTCAAGCATGCCCGACGCGCCCGATGCCGCTCGCGCCGGTCAGGGTTTACGCGGGGTTAATCCAACGGGTTTTCGGCAGCCATGCGATGGCGGCATGTGATGCGTGGACAGTGGAGCGGGAATCAGCCCTTCCAGGGAACGACCTTGCCGCCGTCCAGTGTCACCACCCGATCCATTCGCGCGGCCAGCTCATGGTTGTGGGTGGCGATCAGCGCGGCAAGGCCGGACTGGCGCACCAGCGCCTCGAGCGCATCGAACACATAGCCGGCCGTCCTGGGATCGAGATTGCCAGTCGGCTCGTCGGCAAGCAGCACGCGCGGCGCATTGGCAACCGCGCGGGCGATGGCCACGCGCTGCTGCTCGCCGCCGGAAAGTTCGGCCGGCCGGTGGCTCGCACGGTGGCCGACACGCAGATAGTCGAGCAGCTGCCCCGCCCGCTCCTTCGCTTCGGCCGGCGCCATGCCGGTGATCATCTGCGGGATCATGATGTTCTCCTCGGCGGAGAACTCGGGCAGAAGATGATGAAACTGATAGACGAAGCCGATCTCGTTGCGGCGGATCGCCGTGCGCGCGTCATCGGAAAGCCGCCCGCAGGCCCGACCGGCGATGGTGACCTCGCCCGCGTCCGGCGCCTCAAGAAGACCGGCAAGGTGAAGCAGCGTCGACTTGCCGGCGCCCGACGGTGCGACGAGCGCCACCATCTCTCCCGGTTTCAGTGCAAACGCTGCATCCTTGAGAATGGTGAGCCTGCCCTCGCCTTCGCGATAGCTGCGCTCGATGCCCTTCAGTTCGAGAATTGGTCCCGCCATCAGTCATACCTCAGCGCATCGACCGGATCGAGCCGGGAGGCCCGCCAGGCAGGAAAGAGCGTTGCCACGAAGGACAGAACCAGCGCCATGATGATGACGGCCACCGTCTCGCCCGCTTCCATCTTGGCCGGCAACTGGCTCAGGAAATAAAGTTCGGGATCGAAGATCGTTGTGCCCGACAGCCAGGAAAAGAACTGGCGGATCGATTCCACATTCCAGCAAATGACGACACCGAGGATCACGCCGGCGACGGTGCCGGCAACGCCGATCGCAGCACCGGTCATCAAGAAGATGCGCATGATGGCGCCGCTGGTGGCACCCATGGTGCGCAGGATCGCAATGTCATGCCCCTTGTCCTTCACCAGCATCACAAGGCCGGAAATGATGTTGAGCGCAGCAACAAGCACGATCATCGTCAGGATCATGAACATGACGTTGCGCTCCACTTCGAGCGCAGAAAAGAAGGTGCTGTTGCGCTGGCGCCAGTCGGACAGCAGGATGGGGCGCTGAGCGGCCTCCTCGACCTTCGGCCGCAGCGTGTCAACGGCATCGGGATTGTCGACGAAGAGTTCGATCGACTGCACGAGCCCCTCTGCATTGAAATAGAGCTGTGCCTCCTGGAGCGGCATGTAAATGATGGAGGAATCGTATTCCGACATGCCGATCTCGAAGGTCGCAGAGATCGGATAGGTTTTCACGCGCGGCGTGGTGCCGAAGGGCGTGATGTCGCCCTCGGGGGCGACCAGCGTCACGGAATCGCCGACCGTGAGGCCGAGATTCTGCGCCATACGCGAGCCGACCGCCAGCCCTTCGCCAGCCGCGAAACCGACCAGCGAGCCGTCCTTGATGTTGTCGGAAACCAGTTCGAGACGGGACAGGTCATCCGCCCGCACACCGCGCACCACGGCGCCCGTACCGGCACCGCTGCGGCCGGAAACCAGCACCTGCCCCTGCACCATCGGCATGGCAAGGCGCACGCCCTCAACGCCCTCAATCCGGCTGGCAACGGCCTCATAATCATCCATCGGCATGTCGATCGGCTGCACGATGAGATGGCCGTTGACGCCCAGGATGCGGGTCAGCAGTTCGGCACGGAAACCGTTCATCACCGCCATCACCACGATCAGCGTTGCAACACCCAGCATGATGCCGATGAAGGAGATCGAGGCGATCACCGAGATCACCGTCTCCTTGCGGCGCGACCGCAGGTAGCGCCAGGCGATCAGCCGCTCGAAACGGGAGAACGGTCCGGCGCCCAGGGGTTTTCCCGGGGCGCTCTGCGCGGTTTCTCCGCTTGTGGCGGCTTCACTCATGGCTCGACCTCAAAGGCTTTTGCGCAAACAGAAATCGCGGCGCCGCCTCATGCTGCGCCCTGAGCAAGGCGGTTGAGCGCATCCGCAACCGACAGGGAGACCCGTTCGCCGGAGGCCCGGTTCTTGAGCTCGACCTCGCCATTGGCGACACCGCGCGGGCCGACCACCAATTGCCAGGGAAGACCGATAAGGTCCGCAGTGGCGAACTTGCCGCCGGCGCGCTGGTCCGTATCGTCATAGAGCACATCCTTGCCCGCGGCCTGCAGCTTTGCATAAAGCTCTTCGCAGATGCGGTCGCAGGCCTCGTCGCCCACCTTCATGTTGATCAGACCCACATCGAACGGGGCGACGCTCTCCGGCCAGATGATGCCGTTCTCGTCATGGCTCGCCTCGATGATCGCCGCCAGAAGGCGGCTCGGGCCAATGCCGTAGGATCCCATGGACACATGATGCTCCTTGCCGTCCGGACCGGTGACGGTCGCGTTCATGGGCTTGGAATACTTGGTCCCGAAGTGGAAAATATGGCCGACTTCGATGCCGCGCGCAGAAACCTTCTCATCTTCGGAAATGGCGTCCCAGGCGGCTTCGTCGTGCATCTCGTCGGTCGCCGCATAGGGCGTGGTCCAGGTGGTGACGATGTCGGCGATTTCCGCGTCATTGCTGAAATCGATATCCGCGCCCGGCACCTGCAGTTCAAGGAACTCCTTGCGGCAGAACACCTCGCTCTCGCCGGTGGAAGCCAGAATGATGAATTCGTGGCTGAGATCACCGCCAATGGGGCCGGTGTCGGCGCGCATCGGGATAGCCTGCAGCCCCATGCGGGCAAATGTGCGCAGATAGGCAACGAACATGCGGTTGTAGGCGGCCTTCGCGCCCTCGAAGTCGAGATCGAAGGAATAGGCGTCCTTCATCAGGAACTCGCGCGAACGCATCACGCCAAAGCGCGGGCGCACCTCATCGCGGAACTTCCACTGGATGTGATAGAGATTGAGTGGGAGATCCTTGTAGGATTTGACGTAGGACCGGAAGATGTCCGTCACCATCTCCTCATTGGTGGGGCCATAGAGCATCTTGCGCTCGTGCCGGTCGGTGATGCGCAACATCTCCTTACCGTAATCGTCGTAGCGCCCGCTCTCCATCCACAGATCGGCCGACTGAATGGTGGGCATCAGGATTTCCTGGGCCCCGGCCCGGTTCTGTTCCTCGCGGATGATCTGATTGACCTTGTCGAGAACGCGCTTGCCCAGCGGCAGCCAGGAAAAGCTTCCGGCGCCCTGCTGGCGGATCATACCGGCGCGCAGCATCAGGCGATGCGAGACGATTTCGGCCTCACGAGGGGTTTCTTTCAGGATCGGCAGAAAGTAGCGCGACAGTCGCATAAACGCATCCATTGAAGCGGCTCGGACGAGCCTGTTCGGAATCAAAGTGACAAATGGTTCAGGGCCGGTGTCTTAACCATTTCGCAATGAATTGAAAAGCCGAAGCCTTGCACCGCCCCCTGCCCGCCACACAAAAGGACGGCAGCATACGGATTTGATAACAATGCATTTCAAACGCGATTTTCCTCGTGACAATTCGTCTCAACTTGATCTATGGTGCCCTCCCATAACAAGAGGGTGAAGCTGAAAATTCATCCTCATTACGCGGTCAAAGTCTTGGGAGGATGCGGTCCAGGCGCGGTTACACGCAGCCGCCGACGATGATACGGTAAAGGATCGGACGCGTTGAGTTAGCAAGGCCTCTTGGCCTTGCATTTTTTTTGGGCCAAGCCCATCCCCCATGTCTTCAGGAGATGCCTGCGCCGCGCCGAAGCGGTTGTCGCATGACGGCTGCAGATTGCGTCAGTCGAACCTGGGTACGACCCTTGGAATATCGTCGAACGAATAGCCAAGGCCCCGTGTCACAAGGATCAGGAGACCGCAGATCACCAGGGCGATGATCGTGGTGCGGATCAGGGCGCGCAGCATATGCGGCCCGCGCGGCGCGCTTTCGGTGGTGCCAAGCGTCACCTCGCCGTCTTCCTCCTGCGTGCGCAGACCGAACGGCAGCGCGATGAAGAGCACCGTCCACCAGACGATGAAAAATACGGCGAGAAGAGAAACCCAGCCCATCGATGAACCTCAGACCTGTTCGAGTTCGACAAGGGTGCCAGTAAAATCCTTGGGGTGCAGGAAGAGGACCGGCTTGCCATGGGCACCGGTCTTCGGCTCCCCGTCTCCGAGGATGCGCGCACCATCCGCCTTCAATCGGTCGCGCGCGGCAATGATATCGGCCACCTCATAGCATATGTGATGCATGCCGCCGTCCGGGTTTTTCGAGAGAAAGCCGGCAATCGGCGATCCCTCGCCAAGCGGCTCCAGCAGCTCGACCTTGGTGTTATCGAGCTCTACGAAAACCACGGTAACACCATGCTCGGGCAGCGCCTGCGGTGCGGAAACCTTTGCGCCCAGCGTATCGCGATAAAGGGCCGACGCCTTCTCAAGATCAGGCACCGCGATCGCCACGTGATTGAGCTTTCCGAGCATCGGCCTTTCTTCTCCTGCAAAACGGCGGGGTGTCTGGCGCCCCGCCCTTTGCTTATTGCGTGACGAAGACCGTCACAATGGGCTTTTTGCCCCATGCGGCATTTGCCGCATTGCGCACGGCACGCCGAACCGATTCCGACACCAGGTCGAGATCCTTTCGACGGTTGCGCGGAATGCTGCGCACGGCGCCGGATGCTGCGTCCAGCATGATGTCCTCAAGCAGTTCCCCCTGTGCATCGCGATCGGCAACGCCGATGGAGACAATATCGGGGTCGCCATCGAGATTGAAACGATCATCAAGCACAACGTTGAGCGCAACATGGCCCGCATAGGAAAGCTTGCGGCGATCGCGGATGCCCATCTCCTCGTCGTCACCCAGAAGCCGGCCATCCTTGAAGAAACGCCCATGCGGGACCTCGCCGATGATTTCGGCCGGTCCGGGGGCAAGGCGCAGCATGTCGCCATTGCGCACCTGCGTGACCTCTGGAATGCCTTCCATGGCGCCAAGCGAGCCCTGCGCCACCAGATGCGCGGCCTCGCCATGCACCGGCACGAGAATCTGTGGACGCACCCAGGAATACATGCGCTTCAATTCGCTGCGGCGCGGATGGCCGGAAACATGCACCAGCGCATCGTCATCCTCGATGATCTCGATGCCCATCTCGATCAGGCGGTTCTTGGTTTCCAGAACCGCTTTTTCATTGCCGGGAATGAGGCGCGAAGAATACACCACCGTGTCGCCCGCCGTCAGCGCAACATTGCGCATCTCGTCACGGGCGAGTTTGGCGAGGGCCGCGCGATTCTCGCCCTGGCTGCCGGTGCACAGCACCACCACCTTGTCGCGTGGGACGTGCTGGAATTCGTCCTCGTCCAGATACTCCGGCAGGCCGTCGAGATAGCCGAGTTCCGTGGCCACATCGATAACGCGTTTCATGGAACGGCCGAGCACGAGAAGCTGGCGGCCGGCATCGCGCGCGGCTTCCGCAATGGAGCGAATGCGCCCGACATTCGAAGAGAAGGTGGTGACGACGACACGGCCCGACGCCGCCTCGATCACTTCTTTCAGCCCTTCGCCCACAGCTTGCTCGGTGGGGGATTCGCCTTCGCGCATCGCATTTGTGGAATCGCAGACCAGCGCGAGAACGCCTTCATCACCGATCGCGCGGAAGCGCGCCTCGTCGGTTTTGGGCCCGATGGCGGGAGCCGGGTCGATCTTCCAGTCGCCCGTATGCACCACCCTGCCGAGCGGGGTTGTGATGGCGAGCGAAACCGGCTCGGGAATGGAGTGCGCGACGGCAACGGCCTCGATGCTGAACGGACCGATCTCGAAGGTTTCGCCGGCCCTGAAGATCTTCACCGGCACATCGGGCGCACCGGACTCGGACTGGCGCTTGGCCTCCAGAAGCCCGGCGGCAAAAGGCGTCATCCAGACATCGGCCTTGAGCAGCGGCCAAAGATCGAGCACCGCACCGTAGTGATCTTCATGCGCATGGGTGATCACGATGCCGCGCAGCCGGTCGACCTCACCGCGAATGAAGCTGATGTCGGGCAGAACCAGATCGACGCCCGGAAGCTCCGGCCCCGGAAAGGTCACTCCGCAATCGACAACGATCCATTCGCGTTTGCCGGCGGGTCCAAAACCATAGAGGCCGAAATTCATGCCGATCTCGCCGACACCGCCAAGCGGACAGAAAACCAGCTCGGCATTCTTCAGATCGCCGCTCTTGGCCTGCTTTTTTGTACTGGAACGCGCCATGGGTCCCCTTCTCTTAATCTGCCTGCGCAGAGGCGACCGCGCCGAAATGCACGTCGCCTGCTGCAATTCTCAACAATGAACCGTCCGCCTCGCGGATGACGAAGCGACAGGCCTCGTCGATGGTTTCGAACGTGCCGCGCGCCACGCGCCCGTCGACACGGATGGACACCTGAGTGCCAAGCCCTGCCGCTCGCTTGAGCCAGCGGCTGCGAATGGCATCGAGCCCGCGCCCGCCATTCCAAAGGCGACTGTTATCGACCCAGGCGTCCGAAAGCGCAAGGAAGAGATCGCCCGCATCTCCGCCAAAGCCCAGCGCCTTGAGCGAGGTGGCCGGGTAAGGTGTGTTGTCTGGATGGGAAACGACATTGACGCCGATACCAACCGCAATCGCAAAGCGGCCATCGGGCAAAATGGCCGATTCCAGCAGAATGCCGGAAAGCTTCGCCCCGTCGGCCAGAACGTCGTTCGGCCATTTGAGCGCAAAGCGCCCGCCCGGCATGTCGCCGCCATCGGCAGCAACCGCAATGTGCTTTCCCGGCACGACCGCCAAAAGCGCATCGGAGAGGGCGAGCCCGGCAACAAAGCCGAGCGTGGCCGCCGTCGCCGGCTCGAAATGACCGACATTCAGAAGCGTTGCGGCAAGATTGCCGGGCGGCGTTGCCCATTCGCGCCCCCGGCGCCCGCGCCCGCTCTCCTGTCTGGAGGCGACAACCCAGAGATTGCCGGGGTCGCCGGCGCGCGCATGATCGAGCGCCAGCGCATTGGTAGAACCGACGCTCTCATGGGCTTCCAGCCGAAACCCGGCCGATTCCGCCGACGGCGCCAGACGAAAGGCCATGACCTAGAAGAAGGTCTTTGCGGCGGCCTCGGCAAAGCGCCCGACAGGGCCACCGATCAGAACGTAGAGCAGCACGAAGGCACCCGACAGGAGCATGACGAAGCGCAGTTCGCCCGCCATGGGCTGGAAAGCGCCCGAACTCTCGTCGAACCACATGAGCTTGATGACGCGCAGATAGTAGAACGCGCTGACCACGGAAGCGACAAGACCGATCACAGCAAGCGGATAGAGCCCTGCCTCAATGGCGGGAAGGAACACGAACCACTTGCCCCAGAAGCCTGCCAGAGGCGGAATGCCTGCGAGCGAGAACATCAGAATGGTCATGACCGTCGCCATCATGGGATTGGTTGTCGACAGGCCTGCCAGATCGTCGATCTGCTCGACATTGGCGTCGTTGCGGCGCATCGCCAGGATGACGGCAAAGGTGCCGAGCGTCATGGCCAGATAGATCAGCATGTAGATCACCACGCCCTTGACGCCTGCCTCGGAATTCGCGGCAAGACCGACCAGCGCATAACCCACATGGCCGATCGACGAATAGGCCATCAGGCGCTTGATGTTGCGCTGACCGATGGCAGCAAACGCACCCAGAACCATGGAAGCGATCGACACGAAGATGATGATCTGCTGCCAGTCGCTGGCGATCGGCTCGAACGCGCTCATGGTGACGCGCACCAGGAGCGCCATGGCGGCCATCTTGGGCGCCGCCGCGAAGAAGGCGGTGACCGGGGTCGGCGCGCCTTCATAAACGTCCGGCGTCCACATGTGGAAGGGAACAGCGGAAATCTTGAAGGCAAGACCGGCAAGCACGAAGACCAGACCGAAGACGAGACCGAGCTGACGCTCCGCACCCGTCAGCGTTGCGGCGATGACGTCGAAACCGGTGTTGCCCGTGTAGCCGTAGACCAGCGAAATGCCGTAAAGCATCATGCCCGAAGAGAGCGCGCCAAGAACAAAGTATTTCAGGCCCGCTTCGGTGGAGCGCGCGCTGTCGCGGTTGATGGCGGCAACGACGTAGAGTGCGAGCGACTGCAGCTCGAGGCCAAGATAGAGCGCGATCATGTCGTTGGCCGAGATCATCAGCATCATGCCGAGCGTGGCCAGCATGATGAGAACCGGGAACTCGAACTTGTCGAATTTCTCCGCCTTGGCAAAACCGACAGACATGACAAGCGTCACAACGGAGCCGACCAGCGTCAGGATCTTCATGAAGCGGGCGAACGCATCGCTTACGAACGCGCCGCCGAAGGCGCGGCCATCGGCCGGGAAGATCACCATCAGTGCAATCACGGCGACCAGAAGCGCGACCGCAAGGCCGGTGACGGTGGAATTGGCACGGGGGCCGGAAAAGACACCGACCATCAGGAGCGCCATAGCGCCCACCGCCAGGATCAGCTCCGGCGTTGCAAGGATCAGGCTTATCGTCAGATCAGGCGTCATTCGCTTTCAATCCGTTTACTGCGCGGCAGCCGTTGCCGCTTCCCGTGCCATGTCGGCCGACAGGGAGACATTGTTCACAAGTGCTTCGACCGAAACCGCCGTCGCATCGAGGATCGGTGCCGGGTAGACACCGAAGAAGATGACCAGCACCACAAGCGGGTAAAGGATCAGCTTTTCGCGCGCGGAGAGGTCGAGCATGCCCTTGAGGCTTTCCTTGGTGAGCGAGCCGAAGATCACCCGGCGATAGAGCCAGAGCGCATACCCCGCCGACAGGATGACACCGGTGGTGGCAAAGAGCGCGACCCAGGTGTTGACCTTGAACACCGACAGAAGCGTCAGGAACTCGCCGACGAAGCCGCTGGTGCCCGGCAGGCCAACATTGGCCATGGTGAAGATCATGAACACGGTGGCGTATTTGGGCATGTTGTTGACCAGGCCGCCATAGGCCGCAATTTCACGGGTGTGCATGCGGTCATAGATGACGCCGACACACAGGAAGAGCGCGCCCGAGACGAGACCATGCGAGAGCATCTGGAAGATCGCGCCCTGCACGCCCTGCTCGTTGATGGCGAAAATGCCCATGGTGACGAAGCCCATATGGGCAACCGACGAGTAGGCGATCAGCTTCTTGATGTCTTCCTGCATCAGCGCCACCAGCGAGGTGTAGATGATGGCGATGACCGACAGGGTGAAGACCAGCGGCGCCAGGTCGATGGAGGCGACCGGGAACATGGGCAGCGAGAAGCGCAGGAAGCCATAGCCGCCCATCTTCAACAGAATGCCTGCAAGGATGACCGAACCCGCCGTTGGCGCTTCAACGTGCGCATCGGGCAGCCAGGTGTGGACCGGCCACATGGGCATTTTGACCGCGAAGGAGGCGAAGAATGCCACCCATAGCCAGTATTGCATGCCCTCCGGGAAGACATGGGTCAAAAGTGTCGGGATATCCGTCGTGCCGGCCTGCCAGTACATCGCCATCATGGCGATCAGCATCAGCACCGAGCCGAGCAGTGTGTAGAGGAAGAACTTGAAGCTCGCATAGACGCGCCGCTTGCCGCCCCACACGCCGATGATGATGAACATCGGAATGAGGCCCGCCTCGAAAAAGACGTAGAAGAGCACGATGTCGAGCGCACAGAACACGCCGATCATGAGCGTTTCCAGGATCAGAAACGCGATCATGTATTCCTTGACGCGATGCTCCACCGCGTCCCAGCTCGCCAGAATGCACAGCGGCATGAGGAAGGTCGTCAGGATGACGAACAGCATGGAAATGCCGTCGACACCCATGTGATAGGAAATGCCGGAACCGAGCCATTCGCGCTTTTCGACCATCTGGAAGCCGGGCGTCGACGCGTCGAAGCCGATCCAGATGAAGAGCGACAGGACGAAGGTGAAGACCGTCGTCAAAAGCGCAACATTGCGAATGTTCCGGCGCGCACCGGCGCCATCCTCCCGGATCAGGAGGATCAAAAGCGCACCCACCAGCGGCAGGAAGGTGACCGTGGAAAGAATTGGCCAGTCGGTCATGGCTTAGAACGTGCCTCCGAGCATCATCCAGGTAACGAGGGCCGCAACGCCGATGAGCATGGCGAAGGCGTAGTGATAGAGATAGCCGCTCTGCAGCTTTACGATCCGGTTGGTCACATCGACCACACGGGCCGAAATGCCATCCGGGCCGAGACCGTCGATGACGGCGCCGTCGCCCTTCTTCCACAGGAAGTGGCCGAGGCGCTTGGCCGGACGGACAAACAGGAAGTCATAGAGCTCGTCGAAATACCACTTGTTGAGCAGGAAGGCATAAAGCCCGCTGAACTGCCTGGCCAACTGCTTGGGACGTTCCGGGGAACGGATGTAGTAGACCCAGGCGACATAGAGGCCCAGAAGCATGGCGACGAACGGAGCAAGCTTCACCCAGACGGGCACGTGGTGGAACTCTTCCAGCATGTGATTATCCGGCAGTGTGAAGAGAGCGCCTTTCCAGAAGTGCTCATACTCGTGGCCGACGAAGAACTCCTTGAAGGCAACGCCGGCAAAAAGCGCTCCGGCTGCAAGGATGAACAGCGGCACGAGCATGACCAGCGGCGATTCGTGCACATGGTGCATCACATCGGCGGAAGCGCGCGGCTTGCCGTGGAAGGTCATGAAGATCAGACGCCAGGAGTAGAAGCTGGTGAAGACGGCCGCCACGGTGAGCAGGATGAATGAGAACGTCGCGAAATAGTTCTCTGCCGCGAACGCACCTTCGATGATGGCGTCCTTGGAAAAGAAGCCTGCCGTACCGATGACCGTCAGCGGAATGCCCACGCCGGTCAGCGCGATCGTGCCGATGATCATCATCCAGTAGGTCTGCGGGATCAACTTCCTGAGACCGCCCATCTTGCGCATGTCCTGTTCGTCGGAGACGGCATGGATGACCGAACCGGACCCAAGGAACAAAAGCGCCTTGAAGAAGGCGTGCGTAAAGAGGTGGAAGATGGCCGCGCTGTAAAAGCCGGTGCCAAGCGCGACGAACATGTAGCCGAGCTGCGAACAGGTCGAATAGGCGATGACGCGCTTGATGTCGTTCTGCACCAGACCGACGGTCGCGGCGAAGAAGGCCGTGAACGCACCTACGAAGGTGACGACCGTGAGGGCCGTGTGCGACAGCTCGAAGATCGGCGACAGGCGCGCGACCATGAAGACACCTGCCGTCACCATGGTGGCGGCGTGGATGAGCGCGGAGACCGGGGTCGGGCCTTCCATGGCGTCGGGCAGCCATGTGTGCAGCGGCACCTGCGCCGACTTGCCCATGGCGCCCATGAACAGAAGAAGGCAGATCGCCGTCAGCGCGCCGCCCTTATCAAGCGCATAACCGAGGAAGGTGAGCACGGGCTCGCCCGCCTCCGCGCCTTCAGCCGGAAGATAGGTCGCGGCGTTGGCGAAGATGGTGCTGAAGTTCACCGAACCGAACAGCATGTAGACGCCGAAAATGCCGAGCAGGAAGCCGAAATCGCCCACACGGTTGACAACGAACGCCTTGATGGCCGCGGCATTGGCCGAGGGCTTCTTGAACCAGAAACCGATCAGCAGATAGGACGCAAGACCGACGCCTTCCCAGCCGAAGAACATCTGGATCAGATTGTCCGATGTCACCAGCATGAGCATGGCGAAGGTGAACAGCGACAGATAGGCAAAGAAGCGCGGCCGATGCGGGTCATGGTGCATGTAGCCGATCGAATAGATGTGAACCAGCGCTGAGACCGTGTTGACGACGATCAGCATGACGGCGGTCAGCGTGTCGACGCGGATCGCCCAGCTCACATCCAGATTGCCCGAGGTGATGAAGGCCAGAAGCGGCACGGTGAATGCCTCGCCGCTGCCCATCGCCACCGTGAAGAAGGCCACCCAGGACAACAGCGCGGCAATGACCATGAAACCGCTGGTGATCAGCTCGGACCCCTTCGCGCCGATGGAGCGGCCGAACAGCCCGGCAATCAGAAAGCCGATAAGCGGGAGAAATACGATCGCTTGATACATGGCCGTATGCTCAGCCCTTCATCATGTTGATGTCTTCGACGGCGATGGTGCCGCGATTGCGGAAGAAGACGACGAGAATGGCAAGTCCGATCGCGGCTTCCGCCGCCGCGACGGTGAGAACGAAAAGCGCGAAAACCTGGCCGACCAGATCTCCAAGAACCGAGGAGAAGGCGACGAAATTCAGGTTGACCGCAAGCAGGATGAGCTCGACCGACATCAGGATGATGATGACGTTCTTCCGGTTGAGGAAGATGCCGAACACGCCGAGCGTGAACAGGATGGCCGAGACGGTCAGATAGTGTGCGATGCCGATTTCCAGCATGATCAGAGCCCCTCGCCCGTTTCGACTTTCTTGATTTCAATCGCCGTTTCAGGCGTGCGCGCCACCTGGACAGAGATGTTCTGCCGCTTGACGTTTTCCTTGTGGCGCAGCGTCAGCACGATGGCGCCGATCATGGCCACCAGCAGCACCATGCCGGCGATCTGGAAGAAATGGATGTAATCCGTGTAGAGAATGTCGCCGAGCGCGGCCGTGTTGTGGCGCACATCGATCGGCGGCGTGGGCTGGGCAACCTCGCCCGAAAGCTCCGGCGCGAAGGCGTAACCGCCAAGAACGATGATCAGCTCTGCGGCCAGGATGATGCCTACCAGCGCACCGACCGGCGCATACTGCAGCGCGCCGCGCTTCAGCTCCGCGAAGTCCACATCCAGCATCATGACGACGAAAAGGAACAGCACGGCAACCGCGCCGACATAGACGACCAGCATGATGAAGGCCAGAAACTCGGCGCCCGTCAGAAGGAAGAGACCGGCCGAGTTGAAGAACGCGACGATCAGATAGAGCACCGAATGCACGGGATTGCGCGCGGAAATGACCATAAAGGCCGCCGCCACGGTTAGGAAGGCGAACAGATAAAAGAAAATCGCCTCAAGTCCTGTCAGCATGGTTCCCTCGGTACCTAGCCTGCCGAAGCAGAGCGCTCCGGCTTTTCAAGAAACCCGGCAAGCCGGGCATTCACGATGCTTCGTTTAGACGGGCGCCCCGCCCCCGTCCACGGGTCAAACCGTCACCGGTATGGTGCATCCAGCGCGATGTTGCGCGCCAGTTCCCGCTCCCACCGGTCGCCATTGGCGAGCAGCTTGTCCTTGTCGTAGTAAAGCTCTTCGCGCGTTTCCGTCGCGAACTCGAAGTTCGGCCCCTCGACGATGGCGTCAACCGGGCAGGCCTCCTGACAGAAGCCGCAATAGATGCACTTCACCATGTCGATGTCGTAGCGCACCGTCCGGCGCGTGCCGTCATTGCGGCGGGGCCCCGCCTCGATGGTGATGGCCTGCGCCGGGCAGATCGCCTCGCACAGCTTGCATGCAATGCAGCGCTCTTCGCCATTGGGATAGCGGCGCAATGCGTGCTCGCCACGAAAGCGCGGGCTGACCGGGCCTTTTTCATGCGGATAGTTCAGCGTGTATTTCGGAGCAAAGAACTGCCGCATGGACAGGATGACAGCCCCGACGAACTCTTTGAGAAGCAGCGATTTGGCTGCCTGTGCAAGCGCACTCATCGATTTTCTCCGAAGCGTGTTTCAGGGATGAAAAAGGTCATGGTCATGCCATCCCCGTGATTTTCAGGAAGGCCGCGGTGGCAACGACCATGAAGAGCGACAGCGGCAGGAACACTTTCCAGCCAAGGCGCATCAACTGATCGTAGCGGTAGCGCGGCACGAAAGCCTTCACCAGCGCGAACATGAAGAAGACCATGCACATCTTCAACACGAACCAGATCACACCCGGCACCCAGGTGAAGGGCGCGAAGTCGAGCGGCGGCAGCCAGCCACCCAGGAACAGGATGGTGGTGAGCGCGCACATCAGGACGATTGCCACATACTCGCCGAGGAAGAAGAGCAGGAACGGCGTCGAGGAATACTCGATCATGTGACCGGCCACGAGCTCGGATTCAGCCTCCACCAGATCGAAGGGAGGACGGTTCGTCTCGGCGAGCGCCGAAATGAAGAACACGATGAACATGGGGAACAGCGCCAGCCAGTTCCAGTCTAGGAACGTGTTGGGCAGGCCGAGCATGGTGCCGAGACCGTCGCCCTGCGCGAGCACGATGTCGGTCAGGTTCAGCGAGCCGACCGTGAGCAGGACGGTGACGATCACGAAGCCGATGGAGACCTCATACGAGACCATCTGTGCCGCCGAACGCAGCGCGCCAAGGAACGGATATTTCGAGTTGGACGCCCAGCCGCCCATGATCACGCCATAGACTTCCAGCGAAGCGATGGCGAAGACATAGAGAATGCCGATGTTCACATTGGCAATCGCCCAGCCTTCATTGACCGGGATCACCGCCCATGCGGCAATCGCCAGAACCGAAGCGACGACCGGCGCGAGCAGGAACACACCCTTGTTGGCGCCCGACGGGATCACCGGCTCCTTGAAGACAAACTTGAAGAGGTCGGCAAACGCCTGGAACAGGCCCCACGGGCCGACCACGTTCGGACCACGGCGGCGCTGCACGGCGGCCCAGATCTTGCGGTCGGCGTAAAGGATATAGGCGACGAAGATCAGGAGGATGACGATCATCGCCACCGACTGCAGAAGGATCAGAAGCCCCGGAAGGACGTAGGTTGAAAAGAAGGTATCCATTCGTCTCTACTCGGCCGCCTGTTTTACGTCGCCGCGCGCCAGTGCCGAACATTCAGCCATCACAGCCGAGGCACGGGCGATCGGATTGGTGAGATAGAAATCCTTCACCGGCGAGGTGAAGGGAGCCTTGGTAAGCCGCCCGCCAAGCTTGGCGAGTTTCTCGACATCGCCTGCATCGGCCGGCGCAACCGTGTCGATGGCCGCGAAATGCGGGAATTCGGCATAAAGCGCTGCGCGAAGGGCGCCAAGCGAATCGAAGGGCAGCTTGTGGCCAAGCACATCGGATAGCGCCCGAAGAATGGCCCAGTCTTCCTTCGCCTCACCCGGCGCGAAACCGGCGCGGTTGGTCATCTGCACCCGGCCCTCGGTGTTCACATAGGTGCCGGACTTTTCCGTATAGGTGGCTGCCGGCAGGATGACATCGGCGCGGTGTGCACCGGCATCGCCATGGGTGCCGATATAGACGGTGAAGGCCTCGCCGATGGCACTCATGTCGATCTCGTCGGCGCCGAGCAGGAAGAGCACGTCCATCGCGCCCATCATACCCTTCACGTCCTTGCCCTCTTTACCGGGCACGAAGCCGAGATCGAGACCGCCGACGCGGCTTGCCGCCGTGTGAAGGACGGCAAAACCGTTCCACTCGGCAGAAACCGCCTTGACCGATCCGGCAAGCTTTGCCGCGAGACCGAGGATCGCCGCACCGTCGGAGCGGGCCAGAGCCCCCTGCCCCACGATGATCATCGGACGCTTGGCTTTCTTGAGGACCGAGGCGAATTTGCCATTGCCTTCGGCCAGTTCCTTGAGCGTTTCGGCCCCGGCACCGAGCATGTCGTATTCGTAACGCAGGTCACCCATCTCGCCGATGACGCCAATGGGGAAATCGCCCATGCGCCAGCGCTTGCGGATGCGGGCGTTGAGAACGGACGCCTCGAAACGCGGATTGGCGCCGACGATCAGAAGCGCGTCGGCCTCCTCGATGCCCTCGATGGTCGGGTTGAAGAGATAGCCCGCACGCCCAAGCGCCGGATCAAGCACTGCGCCATCCTGGCGGCAGTCATAATTCGGGGAGGCGAGCGACTGCATCAGCGCCTTGAGTGCGTACATTTCCTCGACGGCTGCGAGATCGCCGGCGATTGCGCCGATCTTTTCCGGCTGAGCCTTCGTCACAGCTTTTGCAATGGCGTCGAACGCCTCGCCCCACGATGCCGGCTGCAGGCGGTTGTCCCTGCGCACATAGGGGCGGTCAAGGCGCTGCGTGCGCAGGCCGTCCCAGATGAAGCGGGTCTTGTCGGAAATCCACTCCTCGTTCACCGCCTCGTTGATGCGCGGCATGATGCGCATGACTTCGCGGCCACGCGTATCAACGCGGATGGCCGAGCCAACCGCATCCATCACGTCGATGGACTGGGTCTTGTTGAGCTCCCACGGACGCGCCTGGAACGCATAGGGGCGCGACGTCAGCGCGCCAACCGGGCACAGGTCAATCACATTGCCCTGAAGCTCGGACGTCATCGCCTCTTCGAGATAGGTGGTGATCTCGGCATCCTCGCCACGGCCGATCAGGCCGAGCTCCGAAATGCCGGCCACCTCGGTGGTGAAACGGACGCAGCGCGTGCAGTGGATGCAGCGCGTCATGATCGTTTTGACGAGCGGGCCGATATATTTGTCTTCGACGGCGCGCTTGTTTTCCTTGTAGCGGGACGAATCCACGCCGAAGGCCATCGCCTGATCCTGCAGGTCGCATTCGCCGCCCTGGTCGCAGATCGGGCAATCGAGCGGATGGTTGATGAGCAGGAACTCCATCACACCTTCGCGGGCCTTCTTGACCATCGGCGTGTTGGTGAAGATTTCCGGCGCCTCGCCGTTCGGGCCGGGGCGCAGATCGCGCACGCCCATGGCGCAGGAGGCGGCCGGCTTGGGCGGTCCGCCCTTCACTTCCACCAGACACATGCGGCAGTTGCCGGCGATCGACAGACGCTCATGAAAACAGAAGCGCGGCACCTCCGCGCCCGCCTCCTCGGCGGCCTGCAGCAGCGTGTAGTGATCGGGTACCTCGATCTCCGTGCCGTCGACTTTCAATTTTGCCATGGTCGCTGTCCGCTTACCTCTCGCCCCTTCCGGAGCAAACCTTCACTTTTATTCCGCCGCCACCAGCGCCGGCCGGGCCTGATGCGCATTGCGGGTGAATTCATCGATGCGCCGCTCGATCTCCGGGCGGAAATGACGCACGAGACCCTGGATCGGCCACGCGGCCGCATCGCCAAGGGCGCAGATCGTGTGGCCTTCCACCTGCTTGGTCACATCGAGCAACATGTCGATTTCGTGCTTTTGCGCCTGGCCGACGACCAGACGCTCCATCACACGCCACATCCAGCCAGTGCCCTCGCGGCACGGCGTGCACTGGCCGCAGCTCTCGTGCTTGTAGAAATAGGAAAGCCGCGCAATCGCCTTCACGATGTCGGTCGACTTGTCCATGACAATCACCGCGGCGGTGCCGAGACCGGACTTCAGTTCGCGCAGGCTGTCGAAGTCCATCGGCGTGTCGATGATCTCACTGGCCGGCACCAGCGGCACCGAAGAGCCGCCGGGAATGACCGCCAGAAGATTGTCCCAGCCGCCGCGGATGCCGCCGCAATGGCGCTCGATCAGCTCGCGGAACGGAATGGACATTTCCTCTTCCACCGTGCACGGATTTTCCACGTGGCCGGAGATGCAAAAAAGCTTCGTGCCCTTGTTGTTCTCGCGCCCGAAGGACGAGAACCACGATGCGCCGCGACGCAGAATGGTCGGCGCAACGGCGATGGATTCGACGTTGTTCACGGTGGTCGGGCAGCCATAGAGGCCGACATTCGCAGGGAATGGCGGCTTGAGGCGCGGCTGGCCCTTCTTGCCTTCAAGGCTTTCCAGAAGTGCCGTTTCCTCACCGCAGATATAAGCGCCGGCGCCGTGATGGACGTAAACGTCCATGTCCCAGCCGCATTTGTTGTTCTTGCCAAGCAGGCCCGCTTCGTAACACTCGGCAATGGCACGCTCGAGCGCCTCGCGCTCACGGATGAACTCGCCGCGCACATAGATGTATGCGGTGTGGGCGCCCATGGCGAAGCCGGCGATCAGGCATCCCTCGACCAGCGTGTGCGGGTCGTGGCGCATGATGTCGCGGTCTTTACAGGTGCCAGGCTCCGATTCGTCGGCATTGACGACGAGATAATGCGGGCGGTCGCCCGGCTCTTTCGGCATGAACGACCATTTGAGACCGGTCGGGAAGCCGGCGCCACCGCGCCCGCGCAGGCCCGACGCCTTCATCTCGTTGATGATCCAGTCGCGGCCCTTGTCGATCAGCCCCTTGGTGTTGTCCCACAGGCCGCGCGACTGCGCGCCCTTCAGGGAACGGTCGAACTGGCCGTAAATATTGGTGAAGATGCGGTCTTTATCCTGGAGCATGGCTCAGTCCCTCACCTCGGCTTCTTGCCGAAAACCCTGATGTATTCGGCTTCGCCGCCCTTGGCGAGCGCCTTGGCCTGTTTGACCCAGTCCTCGCGCTCGATGCGGCCATGAAAACTCAGATAGCCGTCGACCCATTCGCGCTCGGCCTTCTTCCACTTCGAAACCTGCTCGAAGGTGAAAATGCCAAGATCGTGCAGAATGCCCTCGATCTTCGGGCCGACGCCGGAAATCATCTTGAGGTCGTCGGGTTCTGCCGGGCGCTCGATGCCGACCGGACGGTTCTTGTCTTCAAGCGCGGGCTTGGCCGGTTTCGCTGTTTTTGCCGCTTTTCCGGCCGCAGACGCTTTGGATGCGGTGGCGGATTTGGGCGAGGTGCCAGGCTTTTTCTTCGGCGCGGCCTTGGCGGAAACAGCGGCGGCTGCCGATGTCTTGCCATTGTCTGCCTTGACCGGAGACGGCGACTTGATGGCCGGGTCGGTTTCGGTTGCGGACGTGTCGGGCTTTGCGGCGCGCGACGGCGGCACCTCGGTGCCTGCTGCTTTCGCCCTGCTGCCGGCCTTCGCTTTCGTCTTGCCCGTAACGGCCTTTTCGTCGGTCAGCGCCGTCAGGCCGCTCGCCGGGGCCGAGTAGATGCGGTCGATCTGCGGACCGGGCTTGATCGTGTCGCCCTTGCCGGCTTCGAACGCATCGATGATTTCTTCCAGACGCTCGGGCGTCAGATCTTCATAGGTGTCCTTGAAGATCATGACCATCGGCGCGTTCACACAGGCACCCTGACACTCCACCTCTTCCCACGACAGCGTGCCGTCGGCATTTGGGTGGAAGGGTTCGGGATTGATCTTCTTCTTGCAAAGCTCGATCAGTTCGCCGGAACCGCGCAGCATGCAGGGCGTGGTGCCGCAGACCTGAATGTGGGCGCGGGTGCCGACGGGCGCGAGCTGGAACTGGGTATAGAAGGTCGCCACTTCGAGCACGCGGATCAGCGGCATGTCCAGCATTTCGGCCACATGCTCGATGGCTGCGCGCGTGACCCAGCCTTCCTGCTCCTGCGCGAGCATCAGAAGCGGGATTACCGCCGACTGCTTGCGGTCTTTCGGATATTTGCCCAGCCAGCGCTTCACCTCCCCGTTCATGGCACGGGAAAAAGCGAAGCTCTGCGGCTGGACGGCTTCGTCTGCGAGACGGCGGACTGACATTTATCTGTCTACCTCACCAAACACGATGTCGAGGGAGCCAAGCACGGCGGCGACGTCGGCCAGAAGATGGCCGCGGCACAGGAAATCCATTGCCTGGAGATGAGCAAAGCCCGGCGCGCGCAGCTTGCAGCGATAGGGCTTGTTGGAGCCGTCGGAGACCAGATAGACGCCGAACTCGCCCTTGGGCGCTTCCACACAGGCATAAACCTCGCCTTCGGGGACGTGGTAGCCTTCGGTGTAGAGCTTGAAGTGATGGATCAGCGCTTCCATTGACCGCTTCATCTCGCCGCGCTTGGGCGGGACGATCTTGCCGTCGGTGTTGGAGACCGGGCCGACACGCTCCTTGCCAAGAAGACGATCAACACACTGGCGCATGATCTTCGCCGACTGGCGCATCTCTTCCATACGGATGAGATAGCGATCATAGCAGTCGCCATTCTTGCCGATCGGAATGTCGAATTCCATCTGCGGGTAGCATTCATAGGGCTGGCTCTTGCGCAGATCCCATGCCGCACCCGAACCACGCACCATGACGCCCGAAAAGCCCCAGGCCCATGCGTCTTCCAGCGTGACAACGCCGATATCGACATTGCGCTGCTTGAAGATACGGTTGCCGGTCAGGAGATTGTCAAGATCATCCACCGTCTTGTGAAAGGGCTCGATCCAGTTGCCGATGTCCTCGACGAGCTGGTCTGGAATGTCCTGATGAACGCCGCCGGGGCGGAAATAGGCCGCGTGCATGCGCGCGCCACAGGCCCGCTCATAAAACACCATCAGCTTTTCGCGCTCTTCAAAGCCCCACAGCGGCGGGGTGAGCGCGCCCACGTCCAGCGCCTGCGTGGTGATGTTCAGAAGATGGTTCAGGATACGGCCGATCTCGGAGAACAGCACGCGAATGAGCTGCCCGCGGATCGGCACGTCAATGCCGATCAGACGCTCGACGGCCAGCGCAAAAGCGTGTTCCTGGTTCATCGGCGCCACATAGTCGAGCCGGTCGAAATAAGGCACGGCCTGCAGATAGGTCTTGTGCTCGATCAGCTTTTCGGTGCCGCGATGAAGAAGGCCAATATGCGGATCAACGCGCTCGACCACCTCACCGTCGAGCTCAAGCACAAGGCGCAGAACGCCGTGCGCCGCCGGATGCTGCGGGCCGAAGTTGATGTTGAAGTTGCGGACGGAGTGTTCAGTCATGACGCATGGCCCCTTCGTGGCCAGAGCGAATAGCGAATAGCGAATAGCGAATAGAAAGCGATCCCGTCATGCCGATTTTTCCTGTAGTCGCCGGATCATTGATCTGATCATCTTTCCAATCTCTTCAGCCGCCTGGAGCAACTCCTGCAGCCTGCTTTCTTCCAATAAACTCAAACGCGACGCCAACATCAGATGCGTCTCTAATTCCTTCAGCGAACCCTGCGCAACGCGCAGAAACTGAATAAAGGCTCCGGTAAGTTCGCGCCCATGCCCTTCAGCAATGTTCGCCGGTACCGAACCGGCCGCGCGGCGTATCTGACTCGTAAGACCGTAAATCTCTGTTTTTGGAAAGTCTCCGGTTGCACGATAGCAGTCCGTAGCCAAATCCATCGCTGCTTTCCATATCAGAAGGTCCCTGTACGAGTTGATCGTCAACCGAGCCTCTCTATTCGCTATTCGCTACTCCCTATTCGCTTCCTTCACTCTTTCGCCTTTTCATCGCCCGGCAACACATAGTCCGTCCCCTCCCATGGCGAAAGGAAATCGAAATTGCGGAATTCCTGTCGCAGTTCGACGGGTTCGTAGACGACACGCTTCAGATTGTCGTCGTAGCGCACCTCGACAAAGCCGGTCAGAGGGAAATCCTTGCGCAGCGGGTGGCCCTCGAAACCGTAGTCTGTGAGGATGCGCCGCAGGTCCGGATGCCCGGTGAAGAGAACACCGTACATGTCGTAGATTTCGCGCTCGAACCAGTTGGCGGCCGGAAACACTTCGATGGCCGAAGGCACCGGCGTGTCCTCATCCGTCGACAGTTTCACGCGGACGCGCTGGTTCTGACGCGGCGACAGAAGATGGTAGACCACCTCGAAACGCTTCTGGCGCGAGGGATAATCCGCGCCCGAAATATCGACGAATGCGAAGAACTGACACTGAACATCGTTCTTCAGAAAGTTGAGCACATCGACGATGTCGCCCGGCTCGACCAGGAAGGTCAGTTCGCCATAGGCGACGACCGCATCCTGAATCTGCGCGTCGAGCTTTTCCGTGACGTAGGCCGCCAGGTCCTTCAGCGCTTCGCTCATATCCGCCTCTAACGTTCGATCGTGCCGGTGCGACGGATCTTCTTCTGGAGAAGAAGAATGCCGTAAAGCAGCGCTTCCGCCGTGGGCGGGCAGCCGGGCACATAGATATCGACAGGCACGACGCGATCGCAGCCGCGCACCACCGAATAGGAATAGTGATAATAACCGCCGCCATTGGCGCAGGAGCCCATGGAGATGACGTAACGCGGCTCGGGCATCTGGTCATAGACCTTGCGCAGCGCGGGCGCCATCTTGTTGGTCAGCGTGCCGGCGACGATCATCACATCCGACTGGCGCGGTGACGCACGCGGCGCGATGCCGAAACGCTCTGCATCATAGCGCGGCATGGAGATGTGCATCATCTCAACGGCGCAGCAGGCCAGACCGAAGGTCATCCACATGAGCGAGCCGGTGCGCGCCCAGGTGATCAGCGCTTCCGAAGACGTGACAAGAAAGCCCTTGTCGGAAAGCTCGTTGTTGATGCCCGTGTAGAACGGATCGTCCGAACCGATCGGGTTGCCGGTGTTCGGATCAATCAAACCCTTGGGCTGGGGCGCTACGAGCGTGTCGTTGTTCAGTCCCATTCCAGCGCTCCCTTCTTCCATTCGTAGATGAAGCCGATGGTCAGAACCCCGAGGAACACCATCATAGACCAGAAGCCGAGCCAGCCGATATCTCCGAACGCCACCGCCCACGGGAAGAGGAAAGCCACTTCCAGATCGAAGATGATGAACAGAATCGCCACCAGATAGAAGCGCACATCGAACTTCATGCGGGCATCGTCGAATGCATTGAAACCGCACTCGTAGGCCGACAGCTTCTCAGGATCCGGATTGCGATAGGCCACCAGGAATGGCGCAACCACCAGCGCAAGAGCGACAACAAGCGCAACGCCGATGAAAATAACGATAGGTAGGTATGAACTCAGAAGCTCATTCATGGTCCGACTTTCCGTTGCCCGCCGCGGGCGAGGCTGCGTATCGAGGCCCGTGACCGGGTTTTTGCGCCTACGGCCAAGGCAGCAAGGCTAGGCTCATGTTGCAACGCGGCGAGGGTTAGCGCAGGGCGCTTGGCGACGCAAGTCAAACCTTGGCCAGATTGCGGCATTGTCGCACGCATATCCGCCATTGTTCACACACTACGCCCTCCCGACGTGCTGCAACTGCGGACTTAACGCATAAATGCCGTGTGTAAAGCGTTATGCGTTTCCTGTCAGGAGACTCCGCTCTTTTGGAACAATCGGGTGGCGCCCGATCCATCCACTGTCTAGGTCTTGTACAAGACAAAAAAAGCAGGACGAGGCGCCGCGAATGCAAAGAGAGCGACTCACACCGGGCGAGGTGCGGCGAATTGCCCTCGGTGCCCAGGGGTTTTCCACCATTCCACTCAGGGGAACCGTTACCCGGCTACATATAAAGCGCATGCTGGGCCGCACCGGACTCCTGCAGATCGACTCGGTCAACGTTCTGGCGCGCGCACATCTCATGCCCCTCTATGCGCGGCTGGGCCCTTATCCGGTCGATCTTCTTGGCCGCGCACAGTCGAAGAAGCCGCGCATGCTTTTTGAATACTGGGCGCACGAGGCATCCCTCCTGCCTGTCGAGACCCAGCCCCTCATGCGCTGGCGTATGGAGCGCGCGGCGCGTGGTGAAGGTGTCTACAAGGGGCTCGTTCGTTTTGCCCGCGAGAAGCGCGAACTGGTGGACCGTGTTTACAGGCAGGTGGAGACCGCCGGCCCCGTGGCCGCATCCGACTTCGAGGGAGAGACGGGAAGCGGCGGCTGGTGGGGCTGGAGCGAGACCAAGAAGGCGCTTGAATGGCTTTTCTGGTGCGGACGCATCACCACGCATTCGCGCCGCCCCAGTTTCGAGCGCCTCTATGATCTTCCCGAACGTGTTCTGCCGCGAGAGGTCTTCGAGACGCCCACACCGCGTGAAGACGACGCGCAACGCGCCCTCGTCGACATCGCGGCGCGCGCGCTCGGTGTTGCCAGCGAACCGGATATCAGGGATTATTTTCGACTGAAGCCCGCCGCCTCGCAGGCGCGCGTCGCCGAGCTCGTGGAAGAGGGTGCGCTGCAGCCAGTGGAGATCAAGGGCTGGCGTCACCCCGCATATCTCCACAGGGACGCACAGCTCCCGCGCCGTATCGACAGACCCGCCCTCCTCGCCCCTTTCGACCCGGTCGTGTGGGAGCGCGACAGAGCCGAGCGCATTTTCGGATTTCGCTACCGGATCGAGATTTACACGCCTGCCCACAAACGTGTGCATGGCTATTATGTCCTGCCCTTTCTCCTGGGGGATCGCATTGTCGCCCGCGTCGATCTCAAAGCGGATCGCGCCGGACGGGTTCTTCTTGTCCAGTCGAGCCATGCGGAACGGCACGCACCGGCTCATACGGCAGAAGCCCTCTACGCGGAACTTCGGCGTCTGTCGCAATGGCTGGATCTGGATACCATCGACATCATGCCGCGCGGAGATCTCGCGGACCGCCTGAAAGCCGTGGCTTCCAGGCATCGGGACTGACACCGGGAACGGCATCCAAATTTCAGGTTACAATAAAATTTTTTGCAACTTCTGGCGTTTTTACTATGGAGTTACAAAATTTTTTTGAGTTTTTTTTCGATCGCTGATTTTCAGGAAGCAAATATTGTTTCGATGGATCGACAACTGTTTCCAAACCCACTGGATTTCTCCTTTCTCAATTTAAAGGCGAGATAACCGATCCAGATCAAACAGCTCATTTCCTTCAAACCCGGCATTCCCGGGGAAATCAGAGAACCACAATCCTGACTTGTGTAACCTTGAGTTGTCAACAAATATAGGAATGATATAAATCAAAGGTTGCTTGAAAATTTTCTACAACCGATCGGCAAAAACCATCAGTATTTGAATTCGCCTTATATGTTTAAGCTTTGTTTATTTCTGCTCCTGAATCCTATTCCCGGGCTTGGGAGTATTGGAAATGAACAGAAGACTTTTCCTAAAATTTTTCCATCGTTCAGATGGCACCGCCGCGCTTGAATTTGCAATCATAGCACCGGTGTTTTTTCTCACTGTCTTTTCCATGATTGCTTACGGAATCTATCTGAGCGCGTCTCATTCCGTACAGCAGGTCAGCGCAGATGCTGCCCGAGCCGCAGTTGCAGGGCTTTCACAGCCTGAAAGGCAGAAGCTGGCGCGCGACTTCATCGAGCGGTCGATGATCAAGCATCCATTTATCGACGTCCGGAAATTCGACGTTCAGGTCGCCGACGATGCGACAAATCCCAGTCAGTTTACTGTCACCGTCAAGTATGATGCCGCAGATCTACCTATCTGGTCGCTCTATTCCTACGCCATGCCCGACAAGGAGATCGTCGGCTTCTCGACAATCAGGCTCGGGGGACTCTGACATGTCCTTTGAGAAAAAGAGCGCCTTATGCAGCTTCGCCCGGGATCGGCGGGCAAATGTGGCGACACTGTTTGCGCTTTTCCTGCCGATCATGATCGGCTGCGTGGCACTCGGCGTGGATTACGGCAATCTCACCCTGCAGGACCGGAAGCTACAGAAGACGGCAGACCTCGCCTCGATTGTCGCGGCCGCAGACATCGCCAAAGCCGAGCAGGCCGTTGCCAAGTTCTTTGCCCTGAACAATCAGAACATCGCCGTTGAAACCGACCACGGGCTTCTGCTCGATGAGCGCTACCTGTCTGCCGAAGAGTATATTGATCAGGAAAAACGCGGCATAGCGCGGCTCGTGCGCGGGCGCTATTACCCCGACCCGTCGATCGCCAGCAATCTGCGCTTCGTCGAGATGGAGACATCGCCGGATGCGGCGAAGGTGACAATCAGAAAACTTGGCGATCTTTACTTTGGCGCGATGTTCATCGATCCGCCGCAACTCTCCGCGGTCGGCACGGCTTCGGCAGAGAAGCTTGCCGGCTTTTCCGTGGGCTCCCGTCTTGCAAGCCTCAATGGAGGCATACTGAACGGCCTCCTGGGCGGCCTTCTGGGCACGACGATTTCGCTGAAGGTGATGGATTATGAGGGGTTGCTCGACACCGACATCAACGTCCTCTCCTTCATGCAGACCCTTGCGACACGCCTGGACCTGGACGCCCTGACCTATAGCGAGATCCTGGAAACAGAACTCACCCTGCCGCAATTGCTGTCTACAATGCGTCTGACGAGCGGCGTCCCGCCAACGGTGCAGAGCGTTCTCAAGACGCTGGAGACGGCAACCTCGAAGAACAGCAGCAAGATCAGGCTGGAACGGATTCTGAATCTCGATCCGAAAGGGCCGTTGACCATCGCTACCGATGCTCCCTGGGACATGAAGATTTCGGCGCTGGAAATGATTACCGCGAGCGCCGCGCTTGCCAATGGCGACAACCAGATCGCGATCGATACAGGCCTCAACCTTCCTCCCCTCACCAGTCTCTCGGTCAAGCTCGCCATCGGTGAACCGCCTGTGGGCACCCCCAGTCATGCGCTTGGCCCCATCGGCACCGCCGTGCGCACGGCGCAGACGCGCCTCAAGGTTTCCTTCGAAGTCGGCATAGACCTTGTGGTTCTGAAAACGAAACTGCGGGTGCCGCTCTACGTGGAAGTGGCGCATGCGGAGGCACGGCTTGCCGATATTCAGTGCAGCCCCGCCCACCCGAACAGAGGCAGCGTCGTCGTGGATGCGATGCCGGGCCTGCTTGAGATTGCACTAGGCGAGGTCGATGACAGTGTTCTGTCCACCTTCTCGGATGAGGCGCGGGTCACGCCAGCCAAGATGATCGATGTCGGCGGCCTTTTGAGCGTATCGGTGGAAGGCATGGCGCATGTGGAGACGCAGAACATGCAGCCTTCCCGTCTGCGCTTCTCAAGCTCCGACATCCAGAACGCCCGCGTTCAAAACGTGTCGACGCGCGACGTGCTGGGTTCCACGACCAGTTCGCTGCTCGATAATCTGCAGCTCGACGTCAAGGTTCTGGGCGGGTCGCTTCTGGGCGGAACGCTCCTAAACGGCACGCTTGTGAAAAGCACGGTCAAGACGCTTCTCTCAAGCCTGTCGGAACCGATCGACGAGCTCCTCTACAATGTGCTTGCACTGGCCGGCGTGAAGATCGGCGAAGCCGATGTGAGGGTTACCAGCGTAAGCTGCGAACGCCCGGTGCTCGTACAGTAGCGCCCAGGGAAAACTATGCAGCCACCTGCGCCTCGCAAGCCGGCTTGCGGGGCATTTTTTTATTCCCTGCCAGGAAGCGGGCCTACCGACCAGCCGTAGCAGCGGACACAATAGCCGGTTGGTGCCAGCGAACAAAACGGTGTATAATGGCGGCTTCCCGCCATATGCCACGACTGGAGCGTGGACCTTTGGCGATGTGGAGGAAATCATGAAACGCTATGCACTTCTTGTCGCGCTGATCGGTCTGTCGCCGGCAGCGGCCTATGCACATTCATGCCCGGTCCTGATGGGTGAAATCGACCAGGCAATGCCGACCGCCTCGCTGTCGGAAAGCGACAGGGCCCGGGTCCAGGAGCTGCGCGCCCTTGGCGAGGAACAGCACAAGGCTGGCGATCACGACGCATCCATGTCGAGCCTTGAGGAAGCCAAGGCCTTGCTCGGCCTGTAGAGCATCGGACCGAAAAGTGGAATCCGGTTTTCGGATTATTCCGATGCTCCATTTATAGTTTAGATCGTCCTTTGTGCGTCCGGACGGACGCACGGCGATCTAGCGCATCGGACCGAAAAGTGGAATCCGGTTTTCGGATTATTCCGATGCTCCATCAATCGTTTAGATCGTCCTTTGTGCATCCGGGCGGACGCACGGCGATCTAGTGTCGACGGCAGCCGGGCTTGCCGCAGAAAACAAAAAAGCGGGCCGTGGCCCGCTTCCTTCGGTCCTGAGAGCCAACCGGGTGCCGGTACCTTCATGGTCACCACGGGGTCGTTCAGGTCGAATACAGCGGCTGCCCGGGGAACCTCGCCACACATCCTGCAGGACGTCCCGCTCCGGCTCAGCCACCGCTTATCCCCATGTGGTGGCGAGGGCCGACCGTTGCAAGAGCACCAATTAAATAAAACCACCATCCGTTGGGAGGGCTGCCCCATCAGGCCCGGGCCAGATACCTGCCGCAACGGCTAGACCGATTTCCAGCCCGGCGCATGACCGTGTATCTCGGCGCGGTTGCGGCCGAGATGCTTGGCGCGATAGAGCGCCCTGTCGGCTTCCTCCAAGAGCGCCTCAATCACGGCTGAACCGTCTTCCGATGATGCCAGCCCGACGCTGACCGTCACGGGGATAGCAACCTGCCTGTCCGGCTTTACGGGTGCCTGTGAGAAGGCGCTGCGGATGCGTTCGGCCACCTCAAGCGCCTGTTCGCGGCGGCATTTGGGGAGGAGAATGGCGAATTCCTCGCCACCGACCCGACCGATGATGTCGTTGCCGCGCAGACACGCCGAAATCCTTGCCGCTGCGATCGAAATCACCTGGTCTCCGGTCGCATGACCGAAGCGGTCGTTGATGGATTTGAAGTGGTCGATGTCCAGCATGAGGACGGAATAGGGCTGAGCCTGTCGGGCGCAGGACCGCACGAGCCTCAATGCCTCTTCCCCGAAAGCACGCCGGTTGAGGAGATTGGACAGGGGATCGTGCCGGGCAAGATGGGAGAGCTGGGCGATCAGATCCTTCTGCTTCGCCATCGCACTAGCAAGCATCAGGGGGGCAAGGGTGATCAGGCTGACGCCAAGCCGCATGGAGATCAAAGCACCTTCTGCGGAGACATCAACCATCTTGTCGAACAGGTTTGCAGAGAGCGCGATCAGGCTCCAGAAGCTGAACACCGACGTCAGGAGGACCGTGACGAAACGCGGATACACGATCGCCGCCCACAGGAGCGCCGGCACGGGGAAGGCGACGGCGCCAGGACCGCCGATCTGAAAACTGGCAAAACATGTGAGCACAAGCGCAATCATCGGCATTGCGAGATAGGCCAGCCGTTTCGCCGACGCGCCGCGCGGGAACGAAATCACGCGGGCCGTGAGAATGACTGGCAGGATCGCGACAAAGTTCGCAAACTCGGTGACGAACCAGAATGTCCAGCCACCCAGTGCGGTACCGCTGAACAGAACCGGATTTGCCACCGCCCCCACCAGCCCCGCCATACAGGCGCCAAAACCGATCGCCGAAACAAGCTGGGGAACCGATTCCGGCGTCTGCAGCCGGATCGCCTCCCGCGGAAACATCCGCAGAACAACGAAGGCCCCGCCGATGCTGGCAAGGTTTGCACCCGTCAGTATGAGCGTCTTGCCAAGTGGAGAGCCGGTGAGAAGGTCAGCCGCAACGAACCCGGCTGTCGCAGCGCCCCAGCCATAGTGCGATGCCGTGGCAGGCATCCGCAAAAGCAGGCCGAGCATGACGGCATTGGCGGGCCACACCGTGGCGAGGAAATCGACCGGCCGCGTGTAGATTCCAAAGAGACAGGTACCGAACACGACAAGGCCGAGCAAAATAGCGGCCTGGATTGTCGCTACGAACGATCGCTTGGGCGTTCGTTCGCTGGCTATAGAATTGGTCACCACTGGCTGCGACCCCCACAAACTGAGGTAGCAGACTAGCATTGAATGCTGTCAGTCGAGTTAAAACGGGCCGCCGAAACCATGTCTGTCGAACATTACGAGCCATGGTTAACATAAGCGTGCAGGGTCCATTAAAGTTCGAGCTTTAGTCTCTTACGCCATGAGCCCGATCAAACTGTTCTCGTATGTGTTGCGCGTTGCGCTCCTGCTGTCACCGGCGGCGGCTGCGGTGATCATGTTCGTTTATCTTCTCGACAGTGCGGAACGAACGAACGATCTTCCGAGCGTGGATCCCTTCCGCACAGCCACAATCCGCTGACTGCGGCGCATCTCGGGAGCTCTGGCAGGCCGTTTTCCCGGCCACACACCAACACAGGACGCGCCGAATCCCCGGAGTGGAAACTCCGTGCTTTTACTTTAGAAAGCGACGGAATTCTCGGAAAAGTGCAGGGAGATTTTCATTCCAGCTTGGGAGATTTTCTCCGAGCGCCACTTCTTCATTTTCTGTGAGAAGTGGCGCGAGTGACGGGGCTCGAACCCGCGACCTCCGGCGTGACAGGCCGGCACTCTAACCAACTGAGCTACACCCGCGCTTGAGGCGTTGTGCCGAAGCAGCAACGCGTCGATGAGCGCTGAATTAGGGGGTTCTTGATGTGGTGTCAAGCAGCCAATCTGCAGTTTGTGAAACTTTCTTGATGTTGTTCCAATATGCGTTGGAGAAGCCGTTTTTTGCTTGCGATCCTCGCGCGAACGCCCTAAACGATCCGCTTGGAATGGGCGATTAGCTCAGTTGGTAGAGCGCTTCGTTTACACCGAAGATGTCGGCAGTTCGAGCCTGTCATCGCCCACCATTCCTCTCTCCCTTACTGGACCGCATTTTTATCGGCTCTCCGATTTCGCCCTGCTCCAGGCCATCATTTCCTTCCTCAGGGAGCGCGTTACGTGCCCGAGATTCGCAAGGCCCGGAAAGATGATCTCGTCGACCTGATGGAGATCTGGCGGCGGTCGGTTCGCGCCACTCATGATTTTCTATCCGAATCGGATTTCCGCGCAATCGAAGCCGATGTTGCCGGCACTTATCTACCGGAGGCCAGTCTCTGGGTGGCTGTGGACGGGCGCGATTCTCCCCTCGCATTCATGGGTTTGACGGCAACGCATGTCGACAGCCTGTTTGTCGACCCCGATGCGCGCGGGAAAGGCCTCGGCGCGCAACTTATTGCCCATGCCCGTCAGGTCGCCGGAAGGCGGCTCACACTCGATGTCAACGAGCAGAACGAGCAGGCGCTCGGCTTTTATCAGAGGATGGGCTTCGCGGTGACGGGACGTTCCCCGCGCGATGGCGACGGCCGCCCATATCCGCTACTGCATATGAGCCTGCGCGCGCCCTGATCGCACTCAAAAAAAACGGGAAGCCGTACGGCCAAAAGAAAAGCCGGGTCGAAACCCGGCTTTTCTTGCATTCCTTCAAGGGCGCAATCAGCTGTTGACTGCGTCCTTCAGGCCCTTGCCGGCCGAGAACTTCGGCACGTTGCGGGCCGGGATCTGAACCGTGGCGCCGGTCTGCGGGTTGCGGCCCGTGGAGGCCTCACGCCGCGAAACGGAGAAGTTGCCGAAGCCGACGAGGCGCACGTCCCCGCCCTTCTTGAGTTCGCCTTCGATGACGGCAAAAACCGCATCGACCGCGGACTGGGCATCGCTTTTCGAGAGGCCTGCCTCTTCTGCGACTGCGGATACGAGCTCGTTCTTGTTCATGTAATTACCCCTTCCTGATAAGGACCAAGTGATGCGACTCACTCGGCTCGAGGCAGTCTAGGGAGAACATTTGCCGCCACCAAGCACGAAATGCTTCATCCCCCCTCGAAAACCCATGTTTTCTGCGGTTTTCGACAGAAAAGCCGGGCGCGAAGCCCGGCTTTTGACAGTTTTGCCGAAAAAGCGGTCTTAAAATGGGCGATCCCTTGCGCTGCACCGGTTCAGCGCACCTGCCGAACCAGCTTTGCGGGAAGGCCTTGGAGCATCGGACCGAAAAGTGGAATCCGGTTCTCGGGCTATTCCGATGCTCCATCCATAGTTTGGATCGTCCTTTGTGCGTCCGGACGGACGCAGGGCGATCTAATGGGCGATCGTCTGCCCCTCGCCCTCACCGGCTGCCACCTTCGCCGGCTCCACGGGCTCAACCCAGTCAATCGGTTCGGGCGTGCGGGTGAGCGCATGTTCGAGCACTTCCCCAACGCGGCTGACCGGAACGATCTCGAGACCGTTCTTCACGTTCTCTGGAATATCGGCCAGGTCCTTTGCGTTCTCTTCGGGGATCAACACCTTCTTGATGCCACCACGCAATGCAGCAAGGAGCTTTTCCTTCAATCCGCCGATGGGCAGCACGCGACCGCGCAGGGTGATCTCGCCGGTCATGGCGATGTCCTTGCGCACCGGGATGCCGGTCATGATCGACACGATGGAGGTCGCCATGGCAACGCCTGCCGAAGGGCCATCCTTGGGCGTAGCGCCTTCCGGCACGTGCACGTGAATGTCCTTCTTGTCGAAGACGGGCGGCTCGATGCCGAAATCGACGGCGCGCGAGCGGACATAGGATGCCGCTGCCGAAATCGATTCCTTCATCACGTCGCGCAGATTGCCGGTGACGGTCATCTTGCCCTTGCCGGGCATCATCACACCTTCGATGGTGAGTAGCTCGCCGCCGACCTCGGTCCAGGCGAGGCCGGTCACGACACCCACCTGATCCTCGCCCTCGGCCTGACCGAAGCGGAAGCGCTGCACGCCCAGATAGTCCGACAGGTTGTCCTCGGTCACTTCGACCTTGTCCTTGCCGCCGTCCTTCTTGGCATTGCGCAGGATTTCCGTCACCGCCTTGCGGGCGAGCTTCATCAGCTCACGCTCGAGGTTACGGACACCCGCCTCGCGTGTGTAAGTGCGGATGATCTGCTGCAGTGCGCCGTCGGTCACGGAGAATTCGTGCGCCTCGAGCGCATGCTCGCGCACGGCCTTGGGCAGGAGGTGCCGCCTGGCGATCTCCACCTTCTCATCCTCGGTGTAGCCGGCGATGCGGATGATCTCCATGCGGTCCATCAGCGCCGGCGGAATGTTCAGCGTGTTGGCCGTGGTGACGAACATCACGCTCGACAGGTCATATTCCACCTCGAGATAGTGATCCATGAAGGTCGAATTCTGCTCGGGATCGAGAACCTCAAGCAGGGCCGATGACGGATCGCCGCGGAAATCCATGCCCATCTTGTCGATCTCGTCGAGCAGGAAGAGCGGATTGGACTTCTTTGCCTTCTTCATCGACTGGACGACCTTGCCGGGCATCGAGCCGATATAGGTGCGCCGGTGACCGCGGATTTCGGCCTCGTCGCGCACGCCGCCGAGCGCCATGCGGACATATTCGCGTCCGGTGGCCTTGGCGATGGACTTGGCGAGCGAGGTCTTGCCGACGCCGGGCGGTCCGACGAGGCACAGGATCGGGCCCTTCAGCTTCTTCTGACGGCTCTGGACGGCCAGATACTCGACAATACGCTCCTTGACCTTCTCAAGGCCGAAGTGATCCGTATCGAGCACGTTCTCGGCGAACTCGAGGTCGTTCTTGATCTTGCTTGGTTTCTTCCACGGAAGGGAAAGCAGCCAGTCGAGATAGTTGCGGACCACCGTGGCCTCGGCCGACATGGGCGACATGGTCTTGAGCTTCTTCAACTCGGCTTCGGCCTTTTCGCGCGCTTCCTTGGAGAGCTTGGTCTTGTTGATGCGCTCTTCCAGTTCCGCCGCCTCGTTGCGGCCGTCCTCGCCCTCGCCGAGCTCCTTCTGAATGGCCTTCATCTGCTCATTCAGATAGTACTCGCGCTGGGTCTTCTCCATCTGGCGCTTGACGCGCGAGCGGATACGCTTTTCCACCTGCAGCACGGAAATCTCGGCTTCCATGAAGCCCATGGCCTTTTCAAGCCGCTCACGCACGGAGAGCGTGGCAAGCATTTCCTGCTTTTCGGGAATCTTGATGGCCAGATGCGAGGCAACCGTGTCTGCCAGCTTCGAGTAATCCTCGATCTGGTTCGCAGCACCGACCACCTCGGGCGAAATCTTTTTGTTGAGCTTTACGTAGTTCTCGAAGTCGGAGACAACGGAGCGCGCCAGCGCCTCGATCTCCACCTGGTCCTCTTCCGGCTCGGGAAGAAGATCGGCCGTGGCCTCGTGAAACTCCTCACGGTCGGTGAACTCAGAGATGCGCGCACGCGAGGTGCCTTCGACAAGCACCTTGACCGTGCCGTCGGGCAATTTCAGAAGCTGCAGCACATTGGCAAGCGTACCGACGTCGTAAATGCCACTCGGCTCCGGATCATCATCCGCAGCGTTCATTTGCGTGGCCAGCAGGATCTGCCGCTCGGCACCCATCACCTCTTCCAGCGCCTTGATCGACTTGTCGCGGCCGACGAAGAGCGGAACGATCATGTGCGGGAACACCACGATATCGCGCAGGGGCAATACGGGATAAGGAGCGCCACCAGCGGTCTTGGGGGTATCAGTCATGTTTCAGCCTTTTCAAACCGCGACCGCTCAAGAGCCAGTCGCGGGCTTCAGTCTATCCGGCCAGAGCGTTATCCACCAGAAGCAACCGCATTGTTGCGCGATGCGTGAATGGAAACCACCCCACCTTTGCTCCTCCCTTAGTTGGAGACATGAACCGAGAAGATCAAGGGCTTAGGCAGGATGCGTTGACCGGACACACAGCCTGCAGCCTCTGGCCATCCCGATTGGGGCGGTCTGGTGGTTATCAACACCGCAAAACGCGAACGTCACCGGAGCGGGGCCCCGGTGACGCACACATGAACACAAACACTTACAGAAGAAAGTGATTCGTCAGGCGCTGGCGTTGCCCTTTTCCTGCTCGCGCTCTGCATAAATGTAGAGCGGGCGGGCATTGCCGGCGACGACCTCGTCGGAGATCACAACTTCCTGAACGCCTTCCAGCGCCGGCAGCTCGAACATGGTGTCGAGCAGGATCGCCTCCATGATCGAACGCAGACCGCGGGCACCCGTCTTGCGCTCGATCGCCTTGCGGGCAATCGCGGCAAGCGCGTTTTCATGGAAGGTGAGTTCCACATTCTCCATGTCGAACAGACGCTGATACTGCTTGACCAGGGCGTTCTTCGGTTCGCTCAGGATCTGCACAAGAGCGGCCTCGTCCAGGTCTTCCAGCGTCGCCAGCACCGGGAGACGACCAACGAATTCGGGGATAAGACCGAATTTCAGAAGATCCTCCGGCTCAACCTGGCGGAACAGTTCGCCCGTCGGGCGATCCTCCGGCGATGCCACTGTCGCGCCAAAGCCAATGGACGTCTTGCGGCCACGGTCGGAGATGATCCTGTCGAGACCGGCAAATGCGCCGCCGCAGATGAAGAGGATGTTGGCCGTGTCCACCTGCAGGAACTCCTGCTGGGGGTGCTTGCGTCCGCCCTGCGGCGGGACGGAAGCAACCGTGCCTTCCATGATCTTCAGAAGCGCCTGCTGCACACCCTCGCCCGACACGTCACGCGTGATGGACGGGTTGTCGGACTTGCGCGAAATCTTGTCGATCTCGTCGATATAGACGATGCCGCGCTGCGCACGCTCGACATTGTAGTCGGCTGACTGCAGCAGCTTGAGAATGATGTTCTCGACATCCTCGCCCACATAGCCGGCTTCGGTAAGCGTCGTCGCATCGGCCATGGTGAAGGGCACGTCGATGATGCGGGCCAGCGTCTGCGCCAGCAATGTCTTGCCGCAGCCCGTCGGGCCAATCAGCAGGATGTTCGATTTGGCCAGTTCCACATCCGCATTCTTCGAGGCGTGGGCAAGGCGCTTGTAGTGATTGTGGACCGCCACGGACAGCACGCGCTTGGCATGGCCCTGGCCGATCACATAATCGTCGAGCACTTCGATGATTTCCTGCGGTGTGGGCACGCCCTCGCGCGACTTCACCATCGAGGATTTGTTTTCCTCGCGGATGATGTCCATGCACAGTTCAACGCACTCATCGCAGATGAAGACAGTCGGTCCCGCAATCAGTTTGCGGACTTCGTGCTGGCTCTTGCCGCAGAAGGAGCAGTACAGCGTGTTCTTGGAGTCCCCGCTGCCGTTGCTGGCCTTGCTCATGTCTTACGTCCTTTCACTACCCACCGGCATGTCGCCCCGTACCTGCCGGGCGGTCATGGCACCCGAAGACGGAATAGCCCCCAGGCGGTCCACGCTCTGTCTTCGAAACGAAACACAAATCCGAAAACGCGGCAACCATACCGAGCCCCTGTCCAGACCTTGGCTTCGGAAACTCAATATAGGCTTAACGTAGGCGTTCACACACCGGCTGCAAACACAAAAATGTGACAGAATTGACGCAATCGACCGCAAATGCGGGCGAAACGCGTGCCGCCCGGCACCAGGCCGGGCCGTCCGTTGATGAAAGCCTGATCGGGAATCAGGAATCAGAGGCTTTCTCGGTCGCGTCGCGCGAACTGACCACCTTGTCGATCAGGCCGAAAGCCAGCGCCTCGTCCGAGGTCATGAAGTGATCGCGGTCGAGCGTCTTCTCGATCGTCTCGTAATCCTGCCCCGTGTGTTTCACGTAGACTTCGTTCAGGCGGCGTTTCAGCTTGATGATGTCCTGCGCGTGGCGTTCGATATCGGACGCCTGCCCCTGGAAGCCACCGGAAGGCTGGTGCACCATGATGCGCGCATTGGGCGTTGCAAGGCGCATGTCCTTGTGGCCCGCACAAAGAAGCAGCGAGCCCATCGACGCGGCCTGACCGATGCAGAGCGTGGAGACCGGGGGCTGGATGAACTGCATCGTGTCGTAAATGGCCATGCCCGAGGTCACCACACCACCCGGCGAGTTGATGTAGAGCGCGATCTCTTTCTTGGGGTTCTCGGCCTCAAGAAAAAGAAGCTGCGCGCACACCAGCGAGGCCATGCCATCCTCGATCGGGCCGGTGATGAAGATGATGCGCTCTTTGAGAAGACGCGAGAAGATGTCGTAAGCCCGTTCACCCCGGTTCGTCTGTTCGACGACCATGGGCACCAGATTCATGGCGGTATCGACGGGATTCGGCATGAAAATACCTTTCGGTTGGAAGTCGCACGCCGCAAATCTGGCGCGCGCAAAGCGGCAGAATCGTTTGGTTCAACGGGATAGATAGGATGCCCCCTTCCCCTGACGCAAGAGCAAGCGCTTATCAAGATGGTCGGTGGGTGTCGTTTATCTCATTTCGAATGGCGATAGATGCACATGGCGCCGCCAGCCAGGATGCCCGCGCTCCAGCTGCAGGCGCAAACGAAGCCTGTCTCTCTCCAACTCAATGCCGAATGGGCGCGCAGGCGCCTCCCCCGAACCAGAAGTGTGGTTGATGAGCCCTGTGGGGGAATGAGCGGGTACGGCTCTGCGCTCCATGAGACCGTGCACTATGTTGCTGCAAGCAATACACTGAAGCCAATCAGCACTGCCCCCAGCCCACGGGTGACCCAGGACAGAATTCCCTTTCCATTTGCCGCGCGCCCCAGGCTGGCTCCGAAGAGGCAATAGCAGCCGGCAGCAATCCATTCGAGTGTCAGCGAAACCACCACCATCGAGGCAAACAAAACGGCGAAGCCCGGCTGGCCCGGCGTGACGAACTGCGCGTAGAAGGCAGTAGCAAAGATCACGGCTTTCGGGTTCATGATCGCGACGATGAACTCCCGTCGCATCAGGCCGAGAATTTTTCCGCTTTCAACCGCGCGCGTCGGCGACGAGATCTCGAGCGCCGAGCGGATCAGTCGATACCCCATATAGGCAAGGTAAAAAGCGCCGCACCATTTGATGAGCGTGAACAAAAGAGGTGAGGTGTTCAACACGGCGCCAAGGCCCAGTCCTGCAGCAAGGAAGATAAGCAGATAGGCCGGATAGCGGCCGATCGAACCCAGATGGCCCGTCCAATAGCCCATTCGAATGGCCCGCGAGAGGGCGAGAATATTGTTGGGCCCGGGAGAAAAATGCACAGGCAATGAAGCCAGGATGAAGGTGAGCCAAAGCTGCGTGGACATGGGTAGTACTCCTGAAGTGCGCGTATATTGGCTCCGACAGGCCACGCATGTCCTTGCGAAATAGTCTTCTTTAGCGCTCTAATTTGGCATAAGCTGCCAACAGGGAAATCAAAATGGCTTGCACATGCCAATATCACTGGATTCTATCGATCTGAGAATTCTGAGCGCGCTGCAGGCGGACGGGCGTTTGACAAATGTCGAACTTGCAGACTTTGTGGGCCTCTCGCCCTCGCCGTGTCTGAGGCGCGTGAAACGGCTGGAGCGCGAGGGCGTGATCCGTGGCTACCGCGCCATCATCAATCGCCGTACCGTATCGCTCGGCCTCACCGTTTTCACCGAGATCAAGGTCAACCGCCACAACCGGGCGAACGCTGACGGGCTCCAGAAAGCCCTTGAAGCCATCCCCGAGGTGGTGGCCTGCCACATGGTGTCCGGCGCACCGGATTTCATTGCTGAAATCGTGGTGCCGGATCTGGCCGCCTACGAGGTTCTTCTGAGCAACGTCCTCCTGGAACTGCCGATGGTGGAGGACATTCGTTCAAACTTTTCCATGCGCACCGTGAAGACGGAGGGGCCCCTGCCCATCCCGCAAAAATAAAACGGCGCAGACCGAAAGCCCGCGCCGCTCCAATTTTCGAGAAGCTAGCCCGATCAGATCTGGCCCAGCGCCTGCTCCAGATCGGCGATGATGTCTTCCACGTCCTCGATACCGATCGACAGGCGGATCACATCGACGCCTGCACCAGCAGCAGCCTTCTGCTCGTCGGAAAGCTGGCGATGCGTGGTAGACGCCGGATGAATGATCAGGGATTTCGTGTCGCCGATATTGGCCAGATGCGAGAAGAGCTCCACGCTCTCCACCACTTTCACGCCGGCATCGAAACCGTCTTTCAGGCCGAACGTGAAGACAGCACCCGCCCCCTTGGGCGAATATTTTTTCATAAGGCCGTGATTGGGATCGCCGGGCAGGCCCGGATAGGAAACCCAGGACACCTTGTCGTGCCCCTTCAGCCATTCGGCCACCTTGAGCGCATTGTCGCTGTGGCGCTGCATGCGGAGCGCCAGTGTCTCGATGCCGGTGAGAATCTGAAATGCATTGAAGGGCGAGATAGCCGGGCCGAAATCGCGCAGGCCAAGCACACGGGCAGCAATCGCAAAGGCAAAATTGCCGAAGGTCTCGTGCAGCACCATGCCGCCATATTCGGGGCGCGGCTCGGACAGCATCGGATATTTGCCCGACTTCGACCAGTCGAACGTGCCGCCATCGACCAGAACACCGCCGACGGAATTGCCGTGGCCGCCCATGAACTTGGTCAGCGAGTGCAGGACAATGTCTGCGCCATGCTCAATGGGGCGCAGCAGATAAGGCGAGGCCATCGTGTTGTCGACGATGAAAGGCAGGCCGTGCCTGCGAGCAATGTCGCCGATCTTCTCCAGATCGACAAAAGTTCCGCCGGGATTGGCGAGGCTTTCGACGAAGATCGCCTGTGTATCGTCGTCGATCTGGCTTTCGAAACTGTCGAGATCCTCCGGATCGGCCCAGCGCACATGCCAGTCGAAATTCTTGAAGGCATGGCCGAACTGGTTGATCGAACCGCCATAAAGCTTTTTGGCCGCGATGAAATTCGCACCCGGCTTCATGATCGTGTGGAACGTCAGAAGCTGTGCGGCATGGCCCGACGCTGTTGCGAGTGCCGCCGTGCCGCCCTCAAGGGCCGCGACGCGCTCTTCAAGCACAGCCTGGGTCGGGTTCATGATGCGGGTGTAGATATTGCCGAATGCCTTGAGGCCGAACAGCGAGGCGGCATGGTCCGCATCGTCGAAGACATAGGAGGTGGTCTGGTAGATCGGCGTGGCGCGTGCGCCTGTCGCCGGGTCGGGCTGGGCTCCTGCATGCACCGCCAGCGTGTCGAAACCGGGCGTACGCTCACTCATGACTATTCCTCCATAAACAAATATTCGGTGGGGCATCAATACAGAGCGCGCCCTCACAGGAAAAGGCGTTTTGTCCCTGCCGGCCGCACGCGCCTGAAAAATCAGCGCTGACGAATGCCGAAACTCTGAAAACCTTTGCGCATGATGGGCTTTTTCGAGGAAATGACCCGGCTGTTGACACCGTTCCAGCCTATTTCGCGTGAAAGCCGCGCATATTCGATCTTCGGACAGCGGTCCATGACCACCCTGATACCCTTTTCCTCCAGCCTGACGGCCGAGGCGTCGTCGCGCACGGTAAGCTGCATCCACACAACCCCGGGGAGCGGGTCCATCGCCAGGATTTCATCCGTCACGCCAGGAATGGCTGCGGAGGGACGGAAGATGTCGACCATGTCGACCGGCTCCGGCAGATCGGCGAGCCGGGCCACGACCGGGCGGCCGGCGATCTCCCCACCCGCCTGCCCCGGGTTGACGGGAAACACCGTATAGCCCTTGTCGATCAGATATTTCGTCACGAAAAAACTCGGGCGCACCTCATTGGCCGACGCGCCGACAATGGCGACGGTCTTCACCGTGTTCAAAATACTGGAGATGTAGGCGTCGTCGTACTTGTCGTGATTCATCGTTGCTCCCGGAATCTTTGGTGTCAGACCACCAGCCGCGCCGCGCGGTGCCACTGGCAGCATGGTCGCCTGCGCCGGCCCTGAAAATCACGGCCAACCTCATTGTCGGCGCAAACGCAGTTCATGATAAGGTTTCCGATCAGCACAGCCGCGGATAATCAGAGGGGTCGAACATGTTGAGATATGCAGCACTGGCCTTCGGAGCGATCGTCATCTCCAGCCCGGCCGAAGCCATATCCCGTTACACCTCAACTGCCATGAGCTGCGCCGAGGTGCAAGCGAGGATCGGCTCCGAGGGCGCTGCGATCATGCGCTACCAGTCGCGCAACAACCCCAGCCTTCCGCGCTATGACCGCTATGTGGCGAACGAGCAACTTTGCCCCGTCGGCCATATCGGCGCGCGCGACACCATTCCCACCGCAGACCGCGCCCACTGTCCGGTCCTGCGTTGCAAGCCGGAGATAAGGGAGCGGCTTTTCCGGCGCCCCTGGGTGTTCTCGAACTGATCTGCTGCGGCATCGCATATGACGGAATTGCGCATTCGGGCCAGCCTCTGATGCACGCTGAATTGATATATTCAGGAATAGAAAAAATCCTTTATTTATTTATGTTTATATCCGCTTTTGTCTCCAATTGACCTGCGGCACTACTTCCCGCCGCGCCTCTCCGGACGCCGATTTCGATCGGAGAGGCGCGGTCTTGTAACGATGCTCAGAAAGGGAAGCTATGCACAAGTCGTTGGTCATAATCGTCTGTATGGCCTTGCTGTCTCCAAACAACAGCGCATGGGCGGCCGGTCAGTCCTGCCAACAGATCCAGGCAGCCATCAGGGAACACGGATCCATCATCCTTCGCTATCCATCGGGCAATGGCGGTTCCATCCAGCGCTATGACCGGTTCGTCGCGAACCTCAATGAATGCCCCGCGGCCTTCAATACACTGAAGATCCGCCGCGTCCCCACCCTCGATACCGATGCCTGCCCCCTGCACATATGCTGGAACAATGATTGAGACCTGGTGGGGGCGGTGTCCGCTGCGGGCGGCTCTTCTACCGCCCGCAGCCTGCACGTCTCATTTGCCCTGCCATTCAGGCGCACGCTTCTCGATGAAGGCACCGATGCCTTCTTCCGCGTCCCGCGCCATCATGTTCTCCACCATCACCCGGACCGTGTAGTCATAGGCCTGCGACAGCGCCATTTCGGCCTGTGCGTAAAACGCTTCCTTGCCGATCTTGAGCGTCAAAGGTGATTTGGAAGCAATGGTTTGTGCGAAGTTCATCGCAGTTTGATTCAAGATACCCTGTGGCACCACGCGGTTGACGAGACCGAACGTAAGCGCGGTCTGCGCATCGATCATCTCTCCCGTCAGCAACATTTCCATGGCGTGTTTGCGCGAAACATTCCGCGACAGCGCCACCATCGGCGTCGAACAGAAAAGGCCGATATTGACGCCGGGCGTGGCAAACCGCGCCGTCTCGCCTGCGACCGCCAGATCGCAGGAGGCGACGAGCTGGCAGCCAGCGGCGGTGGCGACCCCGCTCACCTCGGCAATCACCGGCTTGGGATGACGCACGATGGTCTGCATCAAGCTGGAGCAGAGACGCATCGTTTCTTCAAAGAACTCCCTGCCCCGGTCCGCGTCGGCCCGATGCGCCGTCAGCTCCTTCAGGTCATGACCCGCGCAAAACACCTTGCCTTCGGAGCGCAGAACGATGACACGCACCGCGTCGTCGTCGCGGACGCGTTCGAGAGCGCCCTTCAGCGCCTCCATCATGGCAATCGACAGCGCGTTGGCAGGCGGGCTCGCAAGCGTCAGCTGCAGGATCCCGTCCGCCTCGCTCACCGCGACCGGTGCCTCTATCGTCTCCTGAACTGCAGCCGTGTCGGCCATGGTCTTCCTCCCTGGGTCAGATGCGTCATCACCTTAGTGCCGCTTGTGTTGTTGCCGCAATCCGGCAATTCTCTCATTTGCCGGCCGCCGTTGCAAAGCGCCAGCCAGAAAAGCCGGAAAAGAATGGGAGGACAGTGTTTATGGATGCCCGAAGCGGATCGAGCACGTTTCAGCCGGTGATGGACGCCGAGGAGGTCAATCTCTATCTGCGCGACGTGTTTCCGCAGGCCTGCAGCGGTGAGGTTCCCGATTATCGCGCGCTCAATGTCTCTCCGGGTGGCTGTACGGTGCGGCTTGAGGCCGGGTTCCGGCATCTGCGTCCCGGCGACACGGTTTCCGGCCCATCACTCTTCGCGCTGGCCGATATCGGCGGCTATGTGTGCGCGCTCTCCCATATCGGCCGCAAGGCGCTCGCCGTGACCACCAACCTCAACATAAACTTCATGCGCAAGGCCGGCCCCGGCACGGTGGACGGCCATTGCCGCATTCTGAAACTCGGCCGACGGCTGATGGTTTTCGAGGCCGAACTGGTGGCAGGCGATACAGGCGAGATCGTCGCTCACGCCACCGGCACCTACTCCATCCCGCCCGCCGAGTGAGCCGTTTTGCCTCAGAAATGCGGCAAACAGCGCCGATTTATAGCGGTACCTGGATACCGTAATTTGAACGTGTTGTTTTTATTGATGTTTTTGCAACACGATCCAAAACATTGCACTTGACGCCCCTCCCGCTCCCCTATAGGTAACCAGCGCTGCAGCTCAAATGTGGTGCTGTATCGGTTTGGACTGGTCGTTGCCCCATGGGCGAGACAGTCGCAAACGCAAGCAACAAGAAACGCCCAGCCTCCGGGCCGGGTTCATGAAAGTGGAAAAAGACCCATGAAAACCTTTTCGCAGAAGCCTGCGGAAGTGACGAAGAAGTGGATTCTGATCGACGCCGAAGGCGTTGTCGTCGGCCGTCTCGCTTCCATCGTCGCAAACCGTCTCCGCGGCAAGCACAAGCCCACCTTCACCCCGCATGTCGACGATGGCGACAACGTCATCATCATCAATGCCGACAAGGTTGTGCTGACCGGCAAGAAATACACCGACAAGAAATACTACTGGCACACGGGCCATCCCGGCGGCATCAAGGAGCGCACCGCGCGCCAGCTGCTCGAGGGGCGGTTCCCTGAGCGTCTGCTGGAGAAGGCCGTTGAGCGCATGATCCCGCGCGGTCCGCTTGGCCGCCGCCAGATGAAAAATCTGCGCGTCTACGCCGGCGCCGAGCATCCGCACGCCGCCCAGAACCCGGAGACGCTCGACGTCGCCGCCATGAGCAAGAAGAATGTGAGGGCCCAGTAATGGCCGAAATCAATTCCCTCGAAGAGCTGGGTGCGGCAACCGCTGCGCAGACCGCCGAGCAGGAAGCTCCGGTGCATGTGCAGAAGCTGGACGCCCAGGGCCGCGCTTACGCCACCGGCAAGCGCAAGAACGCCATTGCCCGCGTGTGGGTCAAGCCGGGCTCCGGCAAGATCACCGTCAACGGCAAGGAGTTCCAGGCATATTTCGCACGCCCGGTTCTGCAGATGATCCTGCAGCAGCCGATCGTCGCTGCCGACCGCAACGGTCAGTACGACATCGTCGCAACCGTCGTCGGCGGCGGTCTGTCCGGCCAGGCCGGTGCCGTTCGTCACGGTATCTCCAAGGCCCTGACCCATTACGAGCCGGCGCTGCGCGGTGTGCTCAAGAAGGGTGGCTTCCTGACCCGCGATAGCCGCGTGGTCGAGCGCAAGAAGTATGGCCGGGCAAAGGCTCGCCGCTCGTTCCAGTTCTCCAAGCGCTAAGCTTCCAGAACTGCCGGATACGAAAAGCGGGCCTTCGGGTCCGCTTTTTTCTTGCGCAGATTCTGGCTTGACCCTACCCATTTGGGTCGCCACAGGAGGAGCCCATGCCGTCGACCTCGATCGACCACGCTTTCACCGCCCGCACGCTGACGGGTGCAGCCAGCGACCCCACCTATGCGGGGGCGCTCTCCTTCATGCGCCGCAAATTCACCAAATCGCTCAAGGGCGCGGATGCCGTGATCTGGGGCATCCCGTTCGACGCCGCGGTATCCAACCGGCCCGGTGCACGCTTCGGCCCGCAGGCGATCCGCCGTGCCTCGGCGATCTTCGACAACGATCCTCAATATCCGTTTGGCGCAGATCTGTTCGAGACGATGTCCGTCATCGACTATGGCGACTGCCTGCTCGATTACGGCAATCATCAGAAGACGCCGGCGACGATCGAGCGGGAAGCTGCGAAAATTCTCAAATCCGGCGCATTCCTTCTCTCACTCGGCGGTGATCACTTCGTCACCTGGCCGCTTTTGAAAGCGCATGCGGCAAAGCACGGGCCCCTCGCCCTCGTCCAGTTCGATGCGCATCAGGACACATGGCACGACGATGGCAGGCGGATCGATCATGGTTCATTTGTCGGGCGCGCGGTGCGCGACGGCGTGATCGATCCGGCGGCATCCATCCAGGTCGGCATTCGCACCCACGCGCCGGAGGATTGCGGCATCGCCATCCTGCATGGCTATGACGTGGAAGAAATGAAGGCCGGCGAAATCGCCGAAGCCATTCTCGCACGCGTCGGCCATCGCCCCGCCTATGTCACCTTCGACATTGACTGCCTCGACCCGGCCTTCGCGCCGGGCACCGGAACGCCGGTGGCCGGCGGCCCATCCAGCGCGAAGATGCTTTCAGTGCTGCGCCAGCTCGGCGCGCTGGAGATTGTTGGCGCGGATATTGTTGAGGTGGCTCCTGCCTATGACCACGCGGATGTGACAGCCATCGCGGGGGCGACCATCGCCATGCACTATCTCGGCCTTCTCGCGGCGAAAAAGCGACGATAAGAGCTGAAGCATCGATTCAGGCGCTTTACGGGTTGATTCCGAACGCGTGTGTAACCAGTTGAAATACGACTCTTTTTCAGGACTGACATCATGACGGCGAAAATCTTCATCGACGGCGAACACGGCACCACCGGCCTGCAGATCAGGGCACGTCTGGCCGAACGCCGCGACATCGAAGTGATCTCCATCCCCGCCGAGAAGCGCAAGGATCCGGCAGCGCGGGCGGAATTCCTCAACGCCGCCGACATCGCCATTTTATGCCTGCCGGACGACGCCGCACGCGAAAGCGTCTCGCTGATCGAGAATGACACAACGCGCGTTATCGATGCCTCCACGGCCCATCGCGTCGCCGAGGGCTGGGTCTATGGCTTTGCCGAGATGGACAAGGCTCAAAGCGCTGCGATCCGCAATGCCAAACGTGTTGCCAATCCCGGTTGCTGGCCGCAGGGCTCCATCGCCTTCCTGCGTCCGCTGATCGGTGCCGGCCTGCTGCCGGCCGACCTGCCTGTCACTGTCAACGGCATTTCGGGCTATTCGGGTGGTGGCCGTACCATGATCGAAGATTATGAGGCCAAGGGCGTCGATGCGCCGAGCTTCATGCCCTATGGGCTGACGCTCAACCACAAACATCTGCCCGAACTGCAGACCTATGCCAAGCTTGCCGGTGTGCCGCTGATGCAGCCGGCAGTGGGCAATTTTGCGCAGGGCATGCTGACCGCCCTGCCCCTGCAGCTCGGCCATCTCGACCGCGTGCCCCCGGGCGCGGAACTCCACACAGCACTTGCCGACCATTACGGCGCGATTGAGAGCGGTGTGGTGAAGGTTGCCCCGCTCGCGTCAATCGAACGCACGGCGGATATCGATCCCGAGATCCACAACGACACCAACACGATGACGCTGCACGTCTTTGCCAACGACGCCCGCGCGCAGGCGCTGCTCGTCGCCGTCTACGACAATCTAGGCAAGGGCGCTTCGGGCGCGGCCGTGCAGAACATGGATCTGATGCTGGAAGGACTTTAAGCTTCGGCTCATGGCAAAAAATGAAGGCGCGCCCCGACGGACGCGCCTTTTTCTTTGGCCAGGCTGCGGAGGTCACACGGCGGCGTAGACCTCGTCCTCGTCGCGCCGGCGCCGTGGCGCTTCAGGCAGAGGATAAGGCCCCTTGGTTGCCCGCCAATGCGCACAGGCGAAGAAGAGCACGACGAGCGCCACGCCCTGATGGGTCAACGCAACATCGATCGGCACGACCATGATGAGTGTCACGATGCCGATGGCCGCCTGCGCCAGAACCAGAACCGCAAAGAGGATCGTGCGGCGCGCATGTGTCGTCCCCGGCGCGCGGCGGATCGCGAACACCATCTGCCAGAGCGCCAGAACGAGCAGCGCATAGGCACCCAGCCTGTGCACGAACTGCACCATCTTCGGGTTCTCGAAGAAATTGATCAGGGCCGGCGTCTGCGCGAAGAGACCTCCGGGCACCAGCGCACCGTCCATCAACGGCCAGGTGTTGTAGGTCATGCCCGCACGCAGACCGGCAACAAGGCCGCCAAGATAGATCTGGAACAGCACCGCCACCACCATCCAGCCGGCGAAGCGGCGTATGCCCTCGTCCGCCCTTCCCGCCGAGTGTGGCGCGAGGCCACGCGCGACGAGCGCGGTCGCGGCGAAGATCAGGCAGGCAATGGTGAGATGCGTTGCAAGCCGGTACTGGCTCACATCGACCCGGTCGACCAGACCGGAGGCGACCATCCACCAGCCGACCGCACCCTGCAGGCCACCCAGCGCCAGAATGCCAAGAAGCTTCGGCTTCAGGCTGCTTTCGAGCCGCCCCGTCAACCAGAAAAAGGCAAGCGGCAGCGCAAAAACGAAGCCAACACCGCGCGCCAGCAGCCGATGCGCCCACTCCCACCAGAAGATGGTCTTGAAATCATCGAGGCTCATGCCCTTGTTGATCTGCTGATATTCGGGAATCTGGCGGTATTTCTCCAGTTCCTCCTGCCATTCGGCCTCGCTCAGCGGCGGGATAACGCCATGGATCGGCTTCCATTCGGTGATGGAAAGGCCCGATTCCGTCAACCGGGTCGCCCCGCCGACGATCACCAGCGCAAACAGGGTCAAAAGCACGAAATAAAGCCAGAAGCGCACGAATTTGCGGTTGCGCAAAAGTGTCTCCTGCGAGACGTCTACCCTTGCAGCACTGGAAGCGGTCATATCCACAGCGTCAGCCATCGTCATTTTGGAAGTTGACCGTTGGTGAACCAAAGCCACCTGACTTGCAAGCCGAACCGGCCTTTGCGCGACAAGCCGTCGCGCTGCGTGGGGCCTGCGATTGCATCGCGTCTCCGAGCGTTTTATGAAGCGCGCGAAAGGTGTTTTTCATGCCCGTACGTCTTCGAAAATTCATCGGCATGGTCGCGCTCGTCGCGCTTGTGGCCGTCTACGCCATCCTCTCGACCGCGATCGCCGTGGCGCAACTGGCCGAATCCGGCCCGCTGGTTCACCTTGCCTATTTCTTCCTGTCCGGCCTTCTGTGGATCATCCCGGCGATGTTCATCATCCGCTGGATGATCGGCAAACCCGAGGGCGGCGCCTGATCCGTCGATCTTTCTTTCACCTTTTGTCGGTATTCAGAAGCAACGCTGCCAGAGAGGCGGCTTTGACGACTGCGATGAAAGATGACGTTTGCAAAGCAGCCAGTAAGGGTGTCTGCCACCGGCGGTAACGCTGAGGAAGGCCTCGGCATTGAGGTCTGCGACGCCGACGCCGTAACGCTGCAGCGCTATCGCGAAGACTGCAGCGATGCCCGCTTCATGCCTGCTCAAAGCCCCGATTGGGTGGCGGCCTGGGCGAAGCATGCACCGCACCCTCCTATCATCGCCCGGCTTTGCGACGGGGATGGCCACCTGATGAGCCTGGCGCTCGAAGTTGCCCGACAGGGCCGCTTTGGCGTTGCCCGCTTCATCGGCGACCGCCACGCCAATGGCAATTTCCCGGCACTGAACCGCAGGGTTCGCGACGGGTTGCCCGGCTCACACCTTCAAATGCTGGTCGACGCTATCCGTCATGCCCGGCCGGATATCGACCTGCTGGTGCTCGAGCGGCAGGTACGCAACTGCGGAGATCAGACCAACCCGCTCTCTGGCTGGCCCCACGGCGACAGCCCCAACGTCTCGCTCGCCGTCGACCTCGAAGGCGGCTTCGACGCGGTTCTCGAACGCTCCAGCGGAAAGCGGAAGCGCAAGCAGCATCGCTCGCAGGCGCGCAAGCTCGAGGCGGCGGGCGGCTATGAGCGCCGTCTGGCAGGCTCACGTGCCGAGGCCGAGGCGATGCTGGACGCCTTCTTTGAAATGAAGGCGCACCGCTTCGCGCTGATGGGCGTTCAGGACGTTTTCGCGCCTGACCGCGTAAAAGCCTCTTTTCGTACGCTCTTTGGCGATGCGGCGGAGATGCAGAACCCGGGCTTTGTGCTTCACGGGCTGGAGGTGGCCGGCAGGCTCCGCGCCGTGACCGGGTCGAGTCGCGTTGGCGCACGCCTGATCTGCGAGTTCAGCTCGTTTGCCGACGATGAGCTGAGCGAAGCGAGTCCGGGCCGCTTTCTGTTTTACGAAAACATCGAGAGCGCCTGCTCACAGGGGCTGAAGATCTACGATTTCAGCGTTGGCGACGAATATTACAAACGGCTTTGGTGCGACCTGGAAACCATCCAGTTCGACACGTTCGTGCCCCTGACGGCGAAAGGCCGCGCCCTTGCCCTGGCCCGCGGCGGCATCGCCCGCGCCAAGCGCCTGATCAACAACAACCCCAGGCTCTGGGCAATTGCGAAAGCGGTCCGGCGCCGGCTGACGCCGCTGCGCGGCTGAACCGGGCTCAGGCCGCGTCGCGTCACCAAAATCAGGCCGCGTCGCGTCACTAAGATCAGGCCGCGTCGCGGCCGGGCGGGGCCGGCGGCATGCGGTGGCCAGCCGGTGAAACGAGGATCGGGGCATCGACGCCGCTTTCACGCAGGTCGTCGAGCATCTCGACCGCCATGTCCCCCTCCTCCGGATCGACCATGCTCACCAGAACCTCGGTGTCGGACGACAGGAGGCGCCGGATATCCCGGGCATCCGATGGACCACACTCGACAATCACCACATCATAGGCGGCCGACAGGGATTCCATGATGATCGGCAGCCGGTCAGCCGCCCGCATGGCGCGCTTCGGATCGGCCGTTCCGACCGGAATGATGTGGCACTCGGAAAAGAGGTCCGTGTGGATCACATCGGCAAACTGCGCTTCCGAGGCGAGAAGGTTTGTAATACCGGCATAGGCGACGCTTTCGAGCATCGGCAGCGACGCAGCGCCGGAAGCGGTGAGGTCGAGCAGCAGAACGCGCAGGCCGGAATCGGCCACGTCCCGCGCCACCAGAACCGAGGCCGCCGCCGCTTCGTCGCCCTCCGGCGAGATGAACAGGGCGCGGCCTGCGCCTCCCGCCACCAGCCGTTCCGACGCCTGTTCAATGTCGATCTCGCCATAGCGCGCCCGTTTCACGGGCTCCTGCCGCACGTCCGGTCGCTCGGGAAAGATCGGTATGTGCGCCCTTTCGGCATCCAGATCCGTGAGTTCCGGCCCGTCGGCATGGACCTCCATCCGTGGTTCTGCGCGCGGCATTCGCGCCGTCGCGGGGACCTGAGCCGGGACACCGGCTGTCGGGCGCATGGCCCGGCCGCTGAAAAGCTCCTGCAGGAGCGTCATGACGGCCATGATGAGAAGCGACGCGACAAAGGCCGCCACCGTGATCGGCACGATTTTTGGAAAATAGGGTTCGCTCGGCGTGATGGCGCGCGAGAAGATGCGCACGTCCGCCGGCAGGTAATTCCGGTCGCTGCGCGACGCGGCCTCACGATAGCGCGTCAGATAGGATTCGAGCAGTTCGCGCTGGGCGGCCGCTTCGCGTTCCAGAGCCCTTAGCTCCACCTGTTCTTCTTCGGCAACCGCGGATGCGGCTTTGAGGCGGTTGAGTTCTGCGTTCAGTTCTTCCTCACGCCGCTCAGCCGTCGCTGCCTCGGCCTCGAACCCGGCAAGCACCTTGTTCGCTTCACTCCGGATCTGCGCATCGAGATCGGCAAGCTGGGACCGCAGCGCGCGAATGCGCGGATGATTGCCGAGCAGCGTCGTGGAGAGATCGGCAATCTGTGCATTGAGCTCCACCTGTCTTTCGCGCAGGCGCTGGATGAGCGGCGACGCCATGACTTCGGGCAGCGTTTCCACCGAAGCGCCGCTTTGAAGCGCACTGCGAACCGAAGCGGCCTGTGCCGTCGCCGCAGACCGGTTCGCCCGGGTGCGGGAAAGCTCGCTCGACAGTTCGGCAAGCTGCTGTGTGGCCAAGACGGTGTTGTTCTGGCCAAGCAGAAGGTCGGACTGCGCCCGGTATTCGGCGACACGCGCTTCGGCTTCCTTCACGCGCTCGCGCAGATCCTGGATTTCCGGCTCGAGCCACTGGGTCGCACTGGTGTTCGACTGGAGCTTTGCATCGCTCTGCACCGCCACATATGCGTCGGCCACGGCATTTGGAATTTCAGCCGCGAGCTTGGGATCTTCCGACGAAAACTCGATGACGATGACGCGCGAATTCTCCACACGGTAGACGGTCAGGCGCTCGCGGAACGCGCGCAGAACCTTTTCTTCCGCCGTTCCTTCAACCGGAGCACTCTTGAGGCCGGCCATCTCAAGCAGACCGGACAGAAGGGAACCACCGTCACCGGCAAACTCGCCGCGATTGGCAAGATTGTAGTCCTCGGCCACGCGCGTGAGAATTTCGGTGGAGGTGATCAGCTCGACCTGGCTTGCCACTCCCTCCCCGTCGAGGATAGGTCGGTCGCCATCATTCACGCCCTGCGGGCGGGTGTAGATGGATTCGCGTGTCTCGATCAGCAGCCGTGTCTGGGCGCGATATTGAGGCGTCACCGTATAGGTAACTGCAAAAACCAGTCCCGTGATGACGAGCGCGGCGAAGAGAATGCGTGGCCATTTTTGCCGGACGCTGGCAAAAAGCCGGCCCAGGTCGACATCCACGTCACCATGCGCGATCTGATCGCTGTTCATCCAGTTGGCTCCCAATCTGCTCGGCGCCAAGGTAAACGGGCATAGTAACCAGCCGGTTAAAGCTTCGCGCCACCCGCTAGATTGAAAAAGCATGCGCGTTATGGGGGTATAAGGCGCAGCTTTACCCGACATTAACCCTAACGGATGGATAAAACGAGCATGGTGCCTGCTTTCGTGAAGATGTCGCAGACAGATCACGGGCGGGACTGGGTGACGTCAGAGGTTTGCAGTCGGTCATGATGAAAACAGCCAAACTCCTGCCAGTGCTGGCAGCTTTCGTCCTTGCTGCGGGCTGTTCGGGATACCGCCCGGCGCCGGCGGCATTTCACGAAGCGCTTTACCAGCCCTATGTGCTCGATGCCGGAGATTCGCTGCGTGTCACCGTTTTCGATCAGGACAACCTGACCAACACCTATAGCGTCGACCAGGCCGGATACATCGCATTTCCGCTGATCGGCTCGGTTCCTGCCCGCGGCAAGACCTCAAAACAGGTTGAGCAGTCGATTGCCGGCATGCTGAGGCAAGGCTATCTGCGCGATCCGGATGTAACCGTGGAGATCGACCGCTACCGCCCTGTCTTCGTGATGGGTGAGGTCGGAGCACCCGGGCAGTATTCCTATGTGCCAGGCATGACGGTTCAAAAGGCCGTGGCCGCCGCCGGCGGTTTCAGCCCGCGCGCCAACCAGAACAATGTCGACATAACACGCGATATCAACGGCAAGGTCATGACCGGTCGTGTCGTTACGTCCGATCCGCTGCTTCCCGGTGACACGGTCTATGTCCGCGAACGCCTGTTCTGAAGCACATCCTCCAATAAGGGCCGAGGCCTTGCCAACCGGCGAAAAACTGAGGATCGTCCACTGTTTTCGCTCTCCCGTTGGCGGAATTTTTCGCCATGTTCGCGATTTGTGCGATGCGCAGCGTGCCGCCGGGCACGAGGTCGGCATTATCTGCGATTCCACCACGGGCGGGACGTATGAGGCGAACCTCATCGCGGAACTGGAACCGCGTCTTTCGCTGGGGGTGAAGCGGACGCCCATGCAGCGTCATATAGGACTTGGCGATCTGACCGCTGCGCGGCGCGCCTATGGCGTCGTACGCGGGATGCGCCCCGACGTCCTTCACGGTCACGGCGCCAAGGGCGGCGTCTACGCACGCGTCTTCGGCACCCTGATGCGATTGTCCGGCCAGAAGCCCGCACGCATCTATTCCCCCCACGGCGGCAGCCTGCATTACGCCGCCGAGACCGCCACCGGTCGCTTCTTCTTCTCGATCGAGCGCATGATGGATCGCCTGACCGATCACATCCTGTTCGTTTCGGACTACGAGCGGCGCACATTCGAGCAAAAGGTCGGCGTACCGCGCGCGCCCTTCACGCTCGTCTATAACGGCCTGACCGCTGACGAATTCACCCCGGTCCGGACAATGCCGGGCGCGGCAGATTTCCTCTACATCGGCATGATGCGCGACCTGAAAGGTCCCGACCTCTTCATCGATGCGCTGGCACTGGCGGAGAAATCGCTTGATCGCAGTCTCTCCGCCGTCATGGTTGGAGACGGCGACGATCTCGGGCGCTACAGGCGCCAGGCGCAGGATCTTGGATTTGGCGACCGCATCCGCTTCCTGCCGGCCATGCCCGCCCGCGATGCGTTTTCACTGGCACGAATCATGGTGGTCCCCTCGCGCGCCGAGGCCATGCCCTATATCGTGCTGGAGGCACTGGCGGCAGGCCGCACGCTGATCGCCAGTTCGGTGGGCGGAATTCCAGAGATATTCGGCGAGGATTCCCCTGCCCTCACGCAGCCGGACTGCGAAGCCATTGCCGCAAAAATGCATCTGGCATTGTCCGATCAAACAGCCTTTCACGCGATCATGCCGTCACTCGATGATCTTCGTATGCGCTTCGGCGCGAACGTCATGGCCACAGCCATAGAGACTGCCTACCGGGCCAGCCTGAAAGCAAATCGTTAAGCAAGAAAACGAGCATTTCCGGCAATCCGTTGCCTGAAACAGAATCTTAGCCCCCTCCCACTTATGTTGCGGTCGCAAAAGTCAGGGGGCATTGCCGTTCATGAACCAGATCGACCCGAAACGGCTCCAGACGTCGAGGGCACCGCGAAAGCCGGGCATGCTGAAGGCGGGAGACGAGCACAGCAGGCTCAATCCCATCGCCTGGCAGGTCGCACAGCAATACAAGCGCGAAACCATGTCGCCGGTCATGGTTCTCGGCGTCATGCGTCTGGTGGAATTCTCCATGCTGCTTTTGAGCGGCTTCGTTCTCTACACGCTTTATGTCGGCCTTTCGCCGGTTCTCTTCTGGCACTACATGACCGTCATCGGCGGCGGCTCGGTCCTCATGGTGGTGCTTTGCGAGTTCACCAGCTGCTATCAGATGCGCGCGCTGCGCAATCCCACCGGGTCCATGGGGCGGGTGCTGGTTGCGTGGATGGCCACATTCGCGGCCCTGGCCCTGACGGGCTTCTTCCTGAAGATTTCCGACAGTTTCTCGCGCTTCTGGCTCGGTTCCTGGTTCGTGTGCGGGTTTGGAGCCCTTCTTGTGCTGCGCATCACCATGTCGCAGCTCCTGCGCCGCTGGGCTCGCAATGGCACGATCGAGCGCCGCGCGGTCATCGTCGGTGGCGGTTCCAATGCCGAACAGCTCATCCGCTCGATCGAACAGCAACCCTACAACGACATTCGCATCTGCGGTCTGTTCGACGACCGCGACGACCTGCGCTCGCCACCCGTCATCGCCGGTTATCCCAAGCTCGGCACCATCACCGAGCTGGTGGAGTTCACCCGCATCGCCCGTATCGACATGCTGATCGTCGCCCTTCCGATCTCGGCTGAAAAGCGTGTTCTATCGCTCCTCTCGAAGCTCTGGGTGCTGCCGGTCGACATTCGGCTGTCGGCGCATGCCAACCATCTGCGCTTCCGGCCCCGCGCCTATTCCTATATCGGCTCGGTGCCGATGCTCGACATTTTCGACCGGCCCATCAACGATTGGGATTCGGTTGCCAAGCGGGGTTTTGACATCCTCTTCAGCCTGATCGGCATCATCGTCTTTTCACCGATCATGCTTGCGACGGCCATCGCCATCAAGCTCGACAGCAGGGGACCCGTGCTCTTCAAGCAGTTGCGGCACGGCTTCAACAACGAACCGATCGAAGTCCTGAAGTTCCGTTCCATGTATGTCGAGCAATGCGACCCGACCGCTAAGGCGGCAGTCACCAAGAACGACCCGCGCGTCACGCGTGTCGGCCGCATCATCCGCAAGACCTCCATTGATGAGCTGCCGCAGTTCTTCAACGCGCTGTTTGGCAGCCTCTCCCTTGTCGGTCCACGGCCGCATGCGGTGACGGCGCAAACCCACAATCGTCTCTATGAAGAAGTCGTCGACGGTTACTTCGCCCGTCACAAGGTCAAGCCGGGCGTCACCGGCTGGGCGCAGATCAATGGCTGGCGCGGCGAGATCGACACGGACGAAAAAATCCGCAAACGCACGGAATACGATCTCTACTACATCGAGAACTGGTCGCTCTGGCTCGATCTCAAGATCCTGTTCCTGACGCCGATCAGCCTGTTCAACACGGAAAACGCCTATTGAGCCTGCTCGCCTACGATAGACCGCCGCCGGGCCTGCCCCGCGCCGCCGTTGACGCCAAGCTGGTTTCACTCATGAAGCTGGCGGCGATCGGTCTTGGCGTTTTTCTGTCCGGCTTCGTCATTCGCGAACCGGCCCCCTATGAGCTCTACATGGTCGGTCTCATCGCCGTCTGGGCGCTGGCGGGCCTCAGGATATCGCGGCGTGTCGCACCGCTTCTGGCGCTGCTCATCGCCTTCAATATCGGCGGTCTCATTTCGCTCTCGCAGCTGGCCGATCTCGGCACGATCCCGCTCTATATCGCGGTCTCTCTGTTTCTGGCGCTCACATCCGTGTTCTTCGCCGCGATCGTCGAGGCGGAGGCCGAGCTGCTTTCGGTTGTTTTCCGCGCCTGGGTGGCCGCCGCCGCGATCACGGCGCTGTTTGGAATTCTCGGTTACTTCAACGCCTTTCCGGGCGCTGCGATGTTCACCAAATTCGGGCGCGCCGCCGGCGTTTTCGAAGACCCGAACGTGTTTGGTCCGTTCCTGACACTACCGGCGATCTACCTTCTCTACCTGATCCTGACGGCGCGGCCGGGCATTGCCTTTCTTGCCGCGCCGCTCCTTCTCATCGTTACGGGTGGCATCTTCTTTTCCTTTTCGCGCGGCGCGTGGGGCCTCCTCGTCTTGACCTCGAGCCTTCTGGTGCTTGTCGTCTTTCTCAATGCCGGAACTGCCACCGCGCGGCTGCGCATCGCCGTCACCGCGCTTCTGGCGGTTGCCGGCATTGCGCTTGCCCTCATTCTCGCGCTTCAGATTCCCGCCGTATCGGAACTCTTCACCCAGCGCGCTCAGCTCGTGCAGGATTACGACAGTGCCCGCCTTGGCCGCTTCGCACGTTTCGGCATCGGTTTCGGCTGGGCCACAGAACATCCGCTCGGCATCGGCCCCCTGCAGTTCGGCCAGATTCTCGGTGAGGACACGCACAATATCTGGCTGAAGACGCTGCTCGATTATTCCTGGCTGGGTTTCGCGGCCTATCTGACGCTGATCCTGTGGTCGCTCGCGGCAGGTTTCCGCATCCTCTTCCGCCGCCGTCCCTGGCAGCCCTATCTGATCTGCGTCTACATCGTCTTCGTTGGCCATGTGGCGCTCGGCACGGTGATCGACACCGATCACTGGCGCCATTTCTATCTCCTGCTTGGTCTGCTTTGGGGGATGATCGCGCTGGAGCAGCGATGGATGGCAAAGCGCGGCCCACAATGACGACGCGGCTCCTGCGTCCCGACTCCTGAAAAATTCAGTCAGCCGCGAACGTTTTTCGTTTTTGTGCATCCAACATGTCGAACGTCCGCACAAGGCGTTCCACATGATTGGAAAGGACAAACAATGAAATCGTCAGTTTTTGCACTGGTGACCGCGATTGCTCTGACTTCCGCGCCGGCTCTTGCCCATGACGAGGAAGCTCTCAAATCCGCTCCTCCGGGGGAGCCCTATGTTCAGGTGAGCGACGTGCTGCCGCTGCCGGAGTTCATTCCCGGCCTCGGCACGCTCTTCGTCGACCCGGAAACCCTTCCGGCCGGGCCATTCCTTTCCTATGACCACGCAGGAAAGCTGTCCGCCACCGTCTACATGACGCCGCTTGAAGAGCTTGAGAACGGCACGGCTTACGAGGGGCTGGCTATCGGATCGCACACGGTGAGCAGTGCAGAGGTCTACTACAATGCAGGGCACCCGGGCGTCGACAAACCGCACGCGCATATCGTGCTCTATCATGATGGGGACGCCAGAACGCGTCTTGCCAAATGAAACCGTCACGTCGCAGATTCCTCCAGTTGGGGGGTGGCCTGGCGGCCACCCTCGCAACCGCACGAACGCTGCATTCAGCGCCGCTTGAAGTCATCGAGATGCGCGGAACACCGCGTGGCGAACGCATCTGGTTTTCGCCTGTCGGGCTGGCCGTCGCGCCCGGGACGGTATTGCGGTTTGTCAATCGTGACCCGGTCAACAGCCATACCGCGACCGCATACCATCCTGAAAACTTCGACCGGAAGCGCCGCATTCCCCTCAAGGCATCCCCTTGGGACAGCGGCTTTCTCCTTCCCGAAGAGAGTTTCGAGGTCGTTCTGGATGTGCCGGGAGTGTATGACTATCATTGCATCCCCCATGAGATGGCGGGAATGGTGGGCCGCATCGTTGTGGGGCAGCCGGATACACCGGGGTTTGAAGATGCCAGCAGCGCGTCTGACGACCTGCCGCCCGGTGCCCTTGAGGTGTTTCCGGCAGTCCCGGACATTCTCGCTCGCGGTCGCATTGAGGGAGACGCCGGATGAGCGCTCAGGCTCAACGCAGAGCATCTGCAACACCCGGTCTGGCACAGAGTTCGGAGGGGCAGCTGGTTGCAGCTGCCCTTTCAAGGGACGAAGCAGCCATACGCGAGCTCATCCGCCGGATGAACCCGCGACTCTTCCGTGTTGCACGAGGCATTGTCTCCAGCGACGCCGAGGCTGAAGAGGCCGTGCAGGAGACCTATCTCTCCGCCTTCACGCGACTGGGCGAATTTCAGGGCCGGTCAAGCTTTTCGACCTGGGTCACCAGAATTGCCATCAACAATGCTCTCATGCTTCAGCGCAAAGTGCGTCCGCAGGAGGAATTTGACACTGTGAGCGAAGCATCAAATCCACAGATTGTGAATTTTCCCGGATGCGATCTGAATGATCCCGAAGCCTCCACGGGGCGTTCGCAGCTTCGCAGCCTGCTCGAACAGGCCGTTTCCAACCTGCCGGCCGATCTTCGGTTGCCGCTTCTGCTGCACGAGACGGAAGGGCTCAAGGTTCGTGCGATTGCAGAACTCCTGAATCTCAATGTGGTGACGGTGAGAACGCGATTATACCGCGCACGACGCCAGATGCGCACCGAACTCGAAGCGCAACTCGAGCGCGGTTTCGATTCGATCTTTCCATTCGACGGTGCGCGTTGCGCTGGAATGGCTGACCGCGTTGTCGCCAGGCTTCAGGACTGAAAACCGGAACCCGGATTTCGGTCGCTCCAACGCTTCATCCACGTTGGATATCGTCCAGACAGCGCCCTATCCGGGAACGTTGTCCAATGGACGGCGTCTGGTGCAGTGGATGGCCGCGAAGAGCTGTTCAAGCGAACAGGGTGGCGCATTCTTGCAGACGCGGCAACACCTTGAAGTGAAAAGAAAAATGGTCGGAGCGGCGGGATTCGAACCCACGACCCCTTGACCCCCAGACTAGGCGGCGGAACGATTTTCACCGAAATGCCAATACTTTACAGCGGATCGGTTTACATCACCCACCATCTGACACCCGTCGAAACCAAGGCTTTCCGCCGTCAAGTGTAAACTGATTTGGCCCTGAAGACGGGGCTGTCAGATGGTCATTTTCGCAAGACCATGATCCCCCACTTAGGCACCCTCCACTGTCGAATGAACATGTCTACATCGTGAGAACGGAAAGGGAGCTCGCTGAGCTTCGAGACATTGCATCTGGCCGCTCACATGCGGATGATGTCCGATGCTTACGTCTATTGCTGCGCGCCACCAGCGCAATCCCAGACCTGAACCTCGCGGCCACGTTAAGCGGCCGCGCATGCCTCATGATTTCGACACTCGATATGGTCGAAGCGCTCGGGGATGACCGCAACCACCATGTCAGTAGAATTGTAGAGATTATTGTTGAAATAGAGGCCGCGTGCAGATGCAGCTAAATGTATCAGACAGGAGCGCAATGCCCCTGTCTGATATTTATGTTGGCTTCCCTACCAGCGCACTCGGAGCCCGGCGTTTGCTTTCACCTGATAGCTATCGCCGAAATGCCTCACGCTGCTGTTCAGCGAGGCTTCGCCGTAGAGGGAGTATTGATCGTTATTCCAGTTGTAGGATCCACCTACACCTGCACCAACCCACAACGGCTCTTTTTGATTGACGAACTCGACTCCCGAAACTGTCGAGCGTGAACCATCGAGGAAATCATAATAGAGATTTGCGATGCCGTAGATGTGGCTACGGCGCGCCTTCCCTGCAGGGTCATTCCACTCCTGTGTCCGATCAACGCTGATTCCGAGCCTGGAAATCAGAGAATCGCCATTCTCCAAGCCAACGACTGCTCCAAAGGCGTCCGTGAAGGTGTCAAAGGTCACATCGGAATAGACAAGCTGCGCCTGCGGTGTAACCGACCAGATTTCGTCGAGCGCGATCTGCTTTCCCACCTCAACGCCCAGTGCGTAACCGAAGCCGTTGTTTCCGCTAACAAGGTTGCGCGACGCTGTGCTGGAAGCCAGGTCACTATCAAACCAGGTCGCCTGCGCCTGAGTATCCACGTAGAGGCCAGAGTTACCGTACCAGGTCAGCGTGCCGCTCAGGCCGTATCCGGTCGAATCAATCGATCCATTTCCGAACAGGGATGTGACATCCGATGAGACCGTTCCGTAGTGAACCGAGACACCACCGATAAAGCGGCCATTCTCATTCTCGTGGATCAGACCGTCTGCTCCCGCCTGCATCTTCCACAGATCCAGATCGTATTCCGCGCCGCTTGTGGAGGCCTTGGGATCAATCTTGCTGTGGCTGGCCACGATGCGGCCCCATACGCCGGAATTGTCCGATGTGGTTTCGGACCACATGCGATTGCCGACCCTCTGCTGAAGGGTTTCAAGTGAATTGAAGCTGCCCAGGACACCTGCGTAGGTTTCATAGATTGGGACGCCCGGCTGATAAAGCGGTGTTGGGCTGGGTGTCGGAGCGGGCGTCGGGTCAGGAGCCACGGGCAGAAGTGACGACCGCAGATACCAGTCACCATCTGTGGGTGTGCTCACTCCATTCTGATAGAGCCGGTAGGCGTAAGCCCCCCCGACCACCGCCTGGTCACCCTCAAACACATAATCGCCGTACAGGACAAACGCATTTGCGTCTGAAGTGCCTGCAACATCGACAATGCGAATACCTTCGACGGTGGGGGCGCCAGCTCCTCCAAGATTGGTAACTCGCACCTGTGTCGCCCCCGTACCCAGAATTGAGTTACCGGTAATGACAAGAAGGTCGGTGTCAGAAGCATCATCCCCGAGCACGGATTCGATCTCCAGCGCGCCGCCATTGCTGGTGTAGTCTCCGTCGATCGTCAGCGTGCCTATTGAGTTGCCTGGCGCGATCGTGCCACCAGCATAGTTGGTGGTTGCGCCAACCGTGCCCGTGCCAGACAAAATACCGCCACGAACTTCCGTGGTTCCTCCCAGAACGCCGTTCACTTCAAACGTACCCGCGTGGATAGTGGCGAGCCCGCCGAAGCCGAGCTGATCCGCGGTAAAGATCGTTTTCCCGGGACCGGTATGATTGATGGCTCCATCGCCGGTGATCGCGATGTCGAAGCCGTACGCTTCCTCGGTGTGATTGAAGTTTACTTCACTGTTGGTCGCGAGTTGTATGCCCGACGCACCAAGCGTTCCTGCTGCTGAGGCCGGCTGCCCGACCGCACCACCGATGTTCAGCACAGCTTCGCTGTTTGCATCGGCACTTCCGAGGATCAATGGCGCACCACCACTGCCAACAACCACGGTGCCGCCATCAGAGATGGTCAGAGTGCCCCGACCATTCTGACCCACTCGCAGCGTATCGGCAATCATCTGAGATCCACCGCCGGACACCAGAACATCGAACCCGGGCACTACAGTCCTAACCCGCTTGAAGGCGATCTCGACATCTGTTCCAGAAAGTACACCACCATCCAGAACTGAGATCGAGCCCTGATAGCCGGTGATGGCGTCAGACTCGTATCTGGAGCCTGGCCCGGTTATTTCCAACCTGGCATCGGAAGTGTCAAAGACTTGCAACGCACCACCGATGTGAGTACTGCCGTTGACCTTGACTGTACCTCCTTCACTGACGCGTAAGAGCGTCTCGCCATTTGCCATAGTCATGCCGGTCGTTTCATACCGCGAGCCCGCGCCGTTCACATAAATCGAGGCTTTGGCGTTACGAAAGCTGGTTGAGTGGACCCGCGTACCGCCATTGGCGATGAAGTGAGCACCATCCTTAATCGACAATGTCGATTGCGATGAAATGCCCATGCTTAGGTCCACTGTACCTGTTCCCGAGGCGAGCAGGCGTGTGCCAGTCCCGGTTACCGTCAGGCTCGAAACCGCGTTGTCAGATCGAGACAGATCAAGCTGGGCGAACGTAGTGCTGTTTGACGTCGAGAGTTCGGTATCTCCACCGCTGTTTATAACTGCACTCCCTCCGTTTACGTGGAACCGGGCGAACCCTGAAGCTGTGCTCGATATCGTGAGCGCCCCCTCTCCAACCTTGTTGAGGGCGTCACCCGTGCCGGCAATGTTTCCAGTAATCGTAAGTGAGGCGCCAGCAGCGACGTTAAGGTCCGTAGCAGGGAAGAACGACAGGGTGTTCGCCCCTGTTTCAATCGAGATGTTCTTATCATTGACGACCGGCAATGGACCCGTGATTGAAAAGCTGTTGGTGAGAGTGATGGTCGATGACGCGTCTCCACTCGCCTGAGCAAGTGAAATCGCACTCGCCAACTCCGCTTCGCTAGACGCAGTAAAATTTGCAGCGTGAGATGTCGTTGCCAAGGTCAGCAATGCCACACCTGTCATAAGAAATTTATGGCGCCTGCGTATGCGGTTACATTCAACCAACCCGGTTTCCGTGCCTCTAATCGGCATCACCATCTCTCCGTAATATGCTTCAAATTTCGAAATCGTCAGCCGGCTCACTGACTCGGACATACTGTTATCGTGAAACTCGATTCTATCAACCACTTATTGATTGAAATCGAAATGACGATCACCATTGCTTAATTGAATCTAAAATTCTGAAATACCCATCTTTCTATATGACAATACGCCCCTGATTACATTAATGTTTATGGTATTATATCTTTTTTTGATAAATAGATCTCTTTTCCCCAATAGTTTACCCTATTCTGGCTCACTCCGACTTATGAAACGCTCTCAGCCTGAGGCCGGAGATCATCTTCGCGTTGAGCGCTCGGAAACCTGTTGATCGTTGCGCTTTGGTTTGATCGTGAGTTCGGTTGGCTCTGCATTCCTGTTCGGGGCCAGATCCCAAAACCGCTTGCGGTCCCCCTTCCCTCGATCCCGCTTCGGATCGAACGGAATGCCCTCAAACTCGGCCGCGAACAGCTCCGCGTCTTCCTTCTCTGCAAAGCAGAAGATGATGAAGTAGCAGCCTCTCGGCCCGGCCCATCCGGCGAATGCGGTTTGCGTCCTGTTATGCAGGGACAAGCCTTTGCAGAAGCCATGCACGACTTCGTAATTTGCACCCATCACCTTGTGATCAGGGATCCCAACCTGGTGCGGGTGGGTGCGGTCGATCTGAGCCCCGGTCGGCTCTCCTTTGCGGCGTGACATTGGTTTCTCCATCTCGTTTTCGGTCGTCACGTCGCCGCATGCGTGACGAGAACAAAAATGGAACAAACTCTGGACTCGTCAAGAGGGATTGGATTACGATCTGGCCTTCTGATGGAGAAACAGCATGACCACCTACACCGTCTTCAACATGGAAGATGACGACGGGTTCGAGGACGAATCGGGCCTGTCTATCGAACAAGCCGTCGAGCGCCTTATCGAGCGCTCCGGCTGCACCTATCGCTTCGAACGCATCGATGGGGTGATGCACATCTGCGTCGAGCCCTGGCGCTGGTTCGGAAAGCCGGACGGTCTGTCCTCGCTCCTGCCGGACGATGAGGACGCCAAGCAGGAAATCCTTGAGCGCTTTGCCACCGGCAAGGCCGACTTGCCGTCCACCTGGTGCATTGAGCCGGACGAGAAGCACGCCGCTGAAATGGCAAAGAACGATCTGGGAGATGGCGCGTGGACCATTCAGTGAAGCCACAGACCGAGCCCGATCCCTATGCGCCGGCGGCCGATGCCATCATAGAAGCCTGCGGGGGCGATCCGCGCGAGGCCGTCATCGCGCTTCTGGGCGAGCGGGATTACCTCTCCGGACGCATAGAAGCGCTGGAGCGGTCTGTCAGTTGGGGATTTGTGCGTGCCGGGGCGGCGCGTCGATGAAGGAAACAACGATGCGGCACATGTTCTGCGGAGCCGCCATATGCGCCAGTTCAAACCACTCCACCTGACAGAGGTGGTTTTCTTCACCCGTGACGGTTTTATCCGTCTGAAGGACATCCAGCCCTATTACGTGCTCGGAGCCGTCTGCCGGCGCTGCAAATCGATAGGCGAGCTCGACAGGAAAGTCCTTGAGCGGCGCTATGGCCGGGATGCCATGCCCGCCGACCTGTCAAAGCGCCTGAAATGCAGGAGTTGCCAAAACACCCGCGGCAATATCATCATGGTCATCAACCAATGGCCAAGGTGACGATCGGGCGGGTCAATGAGCGAGCATTCCACCGATGAATTGACATGGCGACCGGATCCGGAACGCTGGAATGGTGAATGGGAGCGGCCCGAAACCGGTAGTGGCGTCTCGATCATCTTCAACGAGACGGACACGATCGGATACGGCCCGGCGCTTCACTCCCATCCATATGCCGAGACGTTCATTGTCAGAAGGGGCCGCGCGCGCTTCTTCGTGGGTGACAGGGTCATCGTAGCTTTCGAGGGCGATATTCTCGTGGCGCCGGCCGACACACCGCACCGCTTCGAGAACATGGGGCCTGACCGGCTGGAGATGATCGACATCCACGCAAACCCCACCTTCATCACCACCTGGCTCTAGGCCGGCCGATCTGAATGGGAGGCGACCATCTGCAATCTCTACAACATGACCTCGACGCGCCAGGCGATCCGCGATTTCATCAAAACGACGCGAGAATACGCCTTCAATGAGCCGTCCCTACAGGTCTATCCGAACCGCTATGCGCCGATCGTTCGCCTAGGAGAGGATGGAGAACGGGAAATGGTGCGCGCCCGCTGGGGCATGCCGACACCGCCCATGTTCATCAAGGGGCAGCACGACAGCGGCGTCACGAACATTCGAAACACTTCATCCGCCCACTGGCGAAAATGGCTGTCGCCGGATAGCCGGTGCCTTGTGCCGGTCACGAGCTTCGCCGAACCCGATCCCGCCAGCAAGAAGGAAGGCGACAAGCGAACGCCGAACGCATGGTTCGCATTGAATGAGGAGCGGCCGCTGTTCGTCTTCGCCGGCCTCTGGACACCATGGCACGGCAAGCGCATGGCGCGTGAGGAACCGGACGATCATGAGGTCTATGGCTTCCTGACCACGGAGCCGAACAGCGTCGTCGCCCCGGTCCACAAGAAGGCGATGCCGGTAATCCTAACCACGGAAGACGAAATGACTGCATGGCTGACCGAGCCATGGGAAGAAGCAAAGAAGCTGCAACGCCCCCTGCCCGACGACAAGCTTATGATTGTCGACCCGCCGGATGTGCCGGGTTAGTATCCATGATTAAGGGGCGGGAACCATCTCACTAATCATTGTATGCAAAGCGAAGCTTAAACACCACATAACTAAAAATTAATAAAAAATCAATTTATTAAGAGTAAATAGACTATTAAACTTTATCACGCGCAAAATTCTGATGGACCAGAAAATTTGCCAAACTACTCAAATCAGGATTGCAAAAAGGTCTTCTATATACTTCTAGTAATTCAGCCCCAACCTTCTTTGCAGTATGTTCAGCAAGAAAGTACTCTCTAGATCTCAACCCGATTCGCATACGAAGGCTACTGTCTTTGATAAGCACACGAAGAACGTCAGCCACATTGTCTGGATTGGCGTTTACAATCGGTAGGGTCGATCCGTGGTCCCTCCACAGATCATCTCGGATGTACGCGACCGTTGGCTTGCCTAACGCCATAGCTTCAACCGCGAGGACCCCGTACCAACCAATCCGAAGCTGATCGACAATAATGTCAGCCTCTCGATACGCGCACACTGCTTCAGAATACGGCACATCTTCGATCAACTTAACATCGAATCGGCAACCCTCAGATTGTAGCTGATCAGCAGCAGCCAAGAATGCATCAGTCCCCTTAATCTTTCTACTCGACGGAGCATGAACGATGAGGGGGCGCTTGTTCTGATTAAAACCTGAATACTCCCAATCTGCTTCGTGCAGGGCCCTGGGCATAATTTGAGCGCCAGGAACGTAGGTGAGAATTTCAGGATCCAACACAAATACGGCATCGCAAATTGACACCAGAAAATCCCGCATTAAGACTTTAATCCTGTCGGGTTGATGAATGAATATATCCCTAAGTTCTCTTACATAGTGATAGGGGTTCACATCAGCAAATACGGTGGATAATCGAACTTCCTGCCCGGGAAAATGAAAATACACCTTCTTTCCAAGCAATTTTAGAAAAATAATGTCTTGGAACGCAGGAAAACCCTGTAGGGGCCACTTATTTATAAAACTCCGCCCATGAAAGTGAAAAATGTCGTAATTCTCTGCGAGTTTTTTCAATATATTGAAGACATCGTTAAGAGGCTTTCCTTCGGTCTCTACGAAGATGTCACTACGGTACCCAAACTTGTGCTCAACAATTGAGCACGTGTCCGCGATCACACCGTTTTCACGCAGTCCAATAGCATAAGCGCCAGGCTGTGCGGCCTGCCCCGTAACTCCTTGAAGTACTCTCTCAGTCATCACGCATTCCTCCCAGAACGCCGATGCACCAAACCTCTAAATAGGCATGCGGCGCCGGACCCCCTTTACCAAGCGACGCAACATAGATGACCCCGTATCCACCTTAGCCCTGGTGCTAAGGTACCTGTCCCGAAGCCGATTATAATCTTCCTGCTTTAACCTTAAGCGCTCTCGCAGATAGGCAACTTCGTCGGTTGACTCGTGCGAACTGGCTTGTCCGTTGACGTGCGCTGAATTGGATTTGGCCCGCTCAGCGGCAGGAATGATCGTCTCAGGCCGTTCCTGATACTTGAACCAGCGGATCAGAGCATCGACATCGAAGTCCAAATCTGATGTACGGTTAAAGCACTCTTCATATATCTTTTGGAACTTCGAGGCTATCACCTTCGAGTCGTGCACTTCTTCCGCGAAAGATCGACCGACTGAACCGCGCCGGGTTTGCCGGAGGCTCCAACTCCTGAGTAGGATGGAGCACGATGAGCAAAACGACGAACAAGTTTTCCCCTGAAGTCCGCGAGCGGGCGGTTCGCCTTGTGCTGGACAATGAAGGCCAGCACGGGTCTCGCTGGCAGGCGATCGTATCGATTGCGGCGAAGATCGGCTGCTCTGCGCACACGCTGAACGAATGGGTCAAGAGATCCGAGGTTGATAGTGGTGCGCGGGCCGGCATCCCGACGGAGATGACCGAGAAGATGAAGGCCCTGGAGCGGGAGAACCGTGAGCTTCGTCAGGCCAACGAGGTCCTGCGCAAGGCGTCAGCATATTTTGCCCAGGCGGAGCTCGACCGCCCATTGAAGCGATGATTTCCTTCATCGATGAACATCGCCCGGTGTTCGGGGTCGAGCCGATTTGCAGAGTTCTGCCAATTGCCCCGTCGACTTATTACGAGAATATCACCAAGCGGGTGGACGTGGATCGTCTGTCGTCCCGCGCTCGCCGCGATATCGCTCTGAAGATCGAGATACGCCGTGTCTTTGAGGAGAACTTCCGGGTCTATGGTGTGCGCAAGGTCTGGCGGCAATTGCAGCGGGAGGGTTTCGATGTTGCCCGCTGCACGGTGGCACGGCTTATGAGGGCTATGGGGCTTCAGGGGATCATTCGTGGCAAGCCGGTCAAAACGACGTTCCCGGACAAGTCGGCCCCCAGTCCGCTCGACCGTGTGAACCGCCAATTCAAGGCACCGGCGCCGAACAGGCTCTGGGTTTCGGACTTCACGTACGTGGCCACCTGGCAGGGCTTCGTCTACGTCGCCTTCGTCATCGACGCATTTGCCCGGCGTATCGTCGGCTGGCGCGTCAGCCGGACGGCGCATGCGACCTTCGTTCTCGATGCCCTGGAGCAAGCGCTTCATGATCGGCGTCCCGCCTACGGCGGCGGCCTCGTGCACCACTCCGACAGGGGAGTTCAATACGTGTCCATTCGCTATTCCGAGCGACTGGCCGAGGCCGGGATCGAACCGTCGGTCGGCAGCGTCGGTGATTCTTATGACAATGCCCTCGCCGAAACGATCAACGGTCTCTTCAAGGTCGAGGTCATTCATCGGCGCGGGCCGTGGCGAAGCTTCGAAGCCGTCGAGTTCGCAACACTCGAATGGGTCGACTGGTTCAATCACCGGCGCTTGCTGGAGCCCATAGGAAACATCCCTCCGGCTGAAGCTGAGGAACAATATTACGCCATGCTCGATCAAACGGCCGTGGCCGCATAACTTAAACCAAATGGCCTCCGGCAAACCCGGCGCGGTTCAGACTTGCCCTTGCTCTTTCCTCAACTGAGGATCTGAAATCAGCCTTCGAAGAGTCTCCTTGATCGAGTTGGGACTACAGTTGACGATCGGCATTCTTCCATCGAAATTATCAACCAAGTCATCTCGGATATAAGCAACTACCGGTTTGCCTAATGCCATGGCCTCGCAGGCCAAGACCCCGTACCAGCCTATTCGTAATTGATCAACAACGATGTCGGAACGTTGCATCACGTTGCGAACCTCGTCGTTCGAAAGCCCCTCCAACAACTGAAAGTCAAACTGGACCCCCTCCCCTTTGAGCTCCTCAACCGCCTGAAGAACGTAGTTCGTGCCCTTGAACAACCTATTCGAAGGTGCATGGACGACAAGCGGTCTACTTTCGTGCGCAGGCCCGACATATTGCCATTCTCCTAGATCTATCGCCCTCTCAACAATCTGAGCGTCAGGTACGTACGTGCGCAGCTCGGGATCGAGAACTATCATTCGGCTTGATAGGGCGCGACAGAGATCGATAAACTTTAGCTGAGCGCGCTCAGGGATTTTCTGCGCAACGCTGTCGTCTTCATCAAGCCAATGAAACGGATTCTTCTGACGAAAACTACTGGCAAGCCGGACCTCTGATCCTTGAAAATGCATCACCGTCGGGATGCCCATTGCCTTAGCCATAAGCAGGTCGCTCCCTGAAGGGAAAAGATGAGCGCCAGTTCTTTGCACCAACGGTCGCGTATACAGATGTAAGAGGTCGTACTCTTTCAGCACACGCGAGACACTTGACCAGGTTGAAAAGCCGCTTCGAACGGCAAGAGTTCGATGCGCAGGATAACCTCGAGCAATACCGCTCGGGTAGAGCAACACGTGGTCAGACTGCAACCCAATTCCACGCTCTGCATTGGCAATCATCCATGGCTGCCCGGCGACCGAAACGGGACCGTGAAAAATGCGGGCAGTCGCGACAGAGCGAGCTGCGCCGGCTTTTCGGCGTTCGCCCCTCGCATCAAGCTCAAGGAGGCTACGGTAAGTATCTCGGACCTTCTTCTCCTGTTCCTCCCAAGAATACTTACTCTTCAACTCTTCAGTAATTCGCGATCTGTAGACGTCAGCGTTCTCCAAGACACTCGACACAGCTCGCGCTAGGTCATGAGGGTCTTCAGACGCGAACACCTCACCGACCATTGTGCGAGTCACAAATCTCTTCATTTCCTGGACGTCTGACACAGCGACTGGAATACCAGCGTGGATATACTCAAAGAGTTTGTTCGGCAGAGCTACTTCGCCGTTTGGGAAATGGGTCATTGGGTGACAGCCAACATCCGCGGTGCGCAAAAACGAAGTTACTTCATCGTTGGGCACATACGGATGAAAATGCACTCGATCGGCAACCCCGAGTTCCAATGCTAATTCTTCGAGCCCCTTTACTACGGGCCCTGCGCTCGAGGAGACGAACGCCGCGTGCACGTTCTTCGCTAAAAATGGGAGTGCCTCTACGAGAGAATGGGCCCCCCTTTCCCGAGAACCAAGATTACCACTATAAACAATAATCTTATCAGTTGAGAGCAAGTTGAGGGCCGACCGAATTTCCCGACTGCCCTTTCTTCGCTGCGACGGACAATTAAGAACCACGCTCGGGCGCACGGCCAAGCGGAATTTTTCCGTTAGTATCTCTGATATTGGCTCACATACGGTAATTAGTGCTTCCGGCTGCCGTATGAAATCTTCCTCAAACTGCCGCGCAACATCCTGGTAATTCTTTGGAATAGTAGTTAAGCCATCTGCATATTCATGAATATCATGAACCCATGGCAAAAAATACTCAAGGTCTCCGAAGTGATTTTGACAGTAGGCCCCGATATAAAGTCCGTACATATCGTGCGTGTGCAGTAGCGCGGGTCGATCTACTTTCAGGAGTGTCCACATACGCTCTGCCGCAAGGCGCACAAAGCGCACCATATCCCTTTTCTCAGGGTCACTCGGCCATGCAGAGTCCGGCAGCCCGAAGCGCGGATTCGCAATTCTGCGTACTCGAACCCCGTTAAGCTCGGTGTCGTCACTCTCCCGGGAGCCTGTCATGCCATAGATTGTAACATTGTAACCGAGATCACGCCCTGTGTAGGCTGTCTTTAGAACTCGTGCGTCATCGAATACGCCATTAAGAACAATGTACGCAATGTCTCTGCGCTGACAGGGTGTCTCGGAAATCTGTACTGTAGTTGATTCCGCGCTTAGAGCTTTAGTGGACATAATATTTCAGCCTAAACAACTTTTCTCGCGCTCGAACCTCGATCCATAAGGTCACGCTCAAATTCCACAGTAGCCTTCAACCCTTCAACTAGCCCAAACTTGGGATAGTGGCGCAGTTCCAAACGTGCTTTCTCGACATTTAACACCCTACGACGAATATTATCGATGTCACGGCGCTCGTGATGAGTGATGTTGGAACGAGATTCACATAGTTGTATGATGGTGTCAGCGAGCTGGTTCACGCTGGTCTCAACGCCGCTGCCAATGTTGTAGACTTGACCAATAGCTCGAGGCGACAACGCAGCCATCAAAGTGCCTTCACATGCGTCTTCAATGAAGGTGAAGTCGCGCGTCTGATATCCATCCCCGTGAACCTTCAGTTCTTCGTTTCTCAGCGCCCAATGGATGAATTTCCCGACTACACCACTATAAGGATTTGTCAGATCCTGCTTAAAGCCATATACATTTGTGTAGCGCACTACCGAAATTGGAAGCATTTCGCGCTCCCAAAAGCATTGCGCGTAAGCTTCACCTGTATATTTGCTAACAGAGTAATTGTTTAGAAATTGGAAGCTCACGTTTTCAGAAACCGGGAGATACTGCGGATTACCGTATATAGACGAAGTAGACGAGTAGACAACTCTCGGAACATCAGCTCGTAGGCAGCTATCGAATACGTTGTAAGTCCCAATAATGTTGGTCTCAATATCTTCAATTGGATGCATATTTGAAACAATAACGTTTCTGGCCGCAAGATGAAAGACGATGTCCTTCCCCTTGACGCACTCAGCGACAACCTCCTTGTCGGCAACGCTTCCTTTGGTGATCTTCAGATCTAAGCCATCTAGGTTTTCACGCTTTCCCGTAAAAAAATTATCCAGGACTTCCACATCATAGCCCCCCTTGTACGTCAGATAGCGAGAGAGGTTTGAACCGACAAAACCCGCTCCGCCTGTGATCAATACCTTTTTGGTCATTCGATTCTCCCTTATCCGGCGCGCAGTCCTAGCAAAAGGCGGACATATAGCGGTACTGAGTGACAGGCAAGCGAATAGCACATCTGGTACGTGTAGCCGTTGGCGCGTCATCCAAATAGCCGGACTTTATCTGTGCTAAGATGACCGAGCCATCTACGCCCTAGTGCGGCAGCTTGTTTCTGGCTTCGATGACCCTGTCCAACCTCTCTGTCATCCCATCAAGACGCTTGTCGAGGCGCTCGCCTACATCTTTCACAATTTTAGCGAGCACATTCATCTGCTCTGACATGCCGGCCTTGGTAGCGTATTTCTGAGCGACTTCGATCTTGTGCTCGGCCAGATGAGCTGACGTCATCTCCACTTTGCTCCGCAACTCGTCGATCTTATCATTGACTTCGCTTACCTTCTCTAGCGCGTCGTTCTTGGCCCAATCCATGCGGCTTTCGATACGCCACCAGATTGCAAAGCTACAGGCCACGATAGCCGCTATCACGCCCACAACCGCCCACAGCGCTTCCCATGTGATGTTTTCTGCCACTGCGCCCGCTCCTACCGTCCGTGCCGCTCACACTCGGATCGAGTCCAAACTCCACTGGCGCAGAGCCCGGCCACCGTCTCATCGATTGCCATCTGATCGTTTTCAGTTCTACCCTTTGCGCCGATCAATGATGTCCCGGCTACCTGTCTAAGCCCTTCACGGTTCACAGGTACCGGTCGCGAAGTCGAACATGCGGCCACGCTCAGCGCAGCGGCGATAGCGAACACGCCAGTCTTCAGCCGCATTGCCGGCCTCCTCGTTTTCCTGATTGATCTTCGCAGCAAACGCGGCCTGTTCGTCCACACGTCCCCGGTGGTGGCCGTAGCGGTAGATGCCGCCCGCCAGCGCCAACACCAGCAGAACCGCTCCCAGCGCCTGCCCCAGCTTCGAGAACAGGGCTTTGTAGACCAGACTGGCGCCGATCATGACGCCAGCCCTAGCTTCTTGCGCACGGCCGGCATGCTGGAGATCGCGTAGATTGCAAAGCCAGCGATGAGAACCACGATTGTGATTTGGGCCGCCGGGTGCAGGTCGCCCAGCGCGGCAAATGGAGCGCCAATACCGGTCAGCAACCAAGTCCAGAAGCGCTTCGACTTGGCAACAGGCTCAGGCTTTCCCTCCGGCTGCGGGCGGGGCTCGGGCTTGTGAGCCTTGGTGTTTGCCAGGGCATAGACCTTATCCAGAACCGCCTCAACTTCCTCAGGCGAGACCAGTTGTTTGTTCAGGCCATCACCGGCATAATAGCTCTCTCCCCTGCGCACTTGTCGTTTCGCGCCGCGCGTGGCATCCAGCACAGGAAAAGACGCCCATTCGCCCGCGAGGCGCCGACCGAACTCGGTGCGATCGATCTCACCATTGACGAACTGGTGATAACCGCGGCGGATCAGCAGGTGATAGGCAAGCCTGTCCTGCAGGTTCGCATCGAATATCTGAGAGCCGCGAAGGCCGAGCTCTTCCTTAAGCCCCATCAGCGTTTTGCGGATGAACTGCGGCGCACCGGCCGCTGACGATCTATGACGGCGCGACCAGTTGCGCTGTGCGGCGATCACCTCGTCCACAGTCATCCGTGTGAGCGGCTTCGACAAGCGGTCCTGTCGATGACCATAGATCACTTCATAGCATTCAGGCGGCGTGAGGCTCGTTTCTGTCTCATAGACGAATGCAAGCAGCAGCGCCGCGCCGGCGGGAACCGTGCGGTCCATATCGTTTCCTTTCTGATGATGAGCCCATGCGAAAGCGCCGCACCGGTGGGCACGGTCTCGCAATGATTCTGAATTGGGTTGAGGTGACTATCGGCCGAGCACGCGCCCGGCTCCGTGGCTCTGAATTACCGTGCGCAACAGAATGTCATTCGCAATCAGCACGGGAGGTCTGCCATTTGATCCCGCGGCGGACCTGACCCGGACCGCCCGGCCGGCGCTGACGAGCCGCCCTCCGAAGCGTCGGCCGACCTACGTCATCGCACCAGTGCCGGGGCCAGTTCGAGAACCTACCTTCGGCCGCCAGCGAGCGAAAATCCCCCCCCTTGAGCGCCCCAAGCCTTAAGGTGTGAACCCCAACAATTCGCTCGTTGGCGCTGCTTAGAAAATCCACCAGCAATGTCGAATGACTCGCACCGATTTCAGTGCCATATTAATCGATCGGAGAAATGCGTGATCATGGGTAGGTGGTGTGGGAAGCTCCAATCAATTGAAAAACCAGAACCCGAACGACCTAGCTCGGCAAGCAAGGAAGGCTGAGAAAGATGGTTATGATGTCGACGCGGCATCACTCTATTCACATGCCATTGGCTTGAAAGGCCCTGATTCACCTGCGTGGTGGTTTGTTCGTCTTGCCAATGCACACGTTCGGATAGGCAACAAGCGCGAGGCGCTCAAGGCGTATGACCAAGCTGCTCGACTTGATCCGAGCAACAAAGGATGGGCAGCGGCAGTCGAGGAACTGCGCAAATGGCAAGAATCGAACAACTCTTCAATCGAAGCGTCTGCCGAGTACTATGATCGAGTGTATCAACAGTCAGACGCCTACCGACAGGCCGGAGAAGACACGCCCTATGCCGAAATGTGGACCAGGATCCGAGAGAAACTTTGTCTCGCAGGCTCTACGAAGGTTCTGGACATAGGTTGCGGGCCCGGCCAGTTTGCAGCATTCCTCCACGCCGGTTGGGACGGTAACTATCACGGATTGGATTTCAGTGATGTCGCGGTTCAACAGGCAAGTTCACGCGGGCTGCCCTACATATTTCACTGTGGAGATGCGCAGAACTCTGAGCTCTTGACCTCACACGATTACGATGCGGTCGTCTGCACCGAGGTGTTGGAGCACGTCGACGGTGACATCCAGTTGCTCCAACGGATCAGACCGGGCGTCTTCTGCCTGTGTTCAGTCCCTAGCTTTTATGCCTTCGGGCACGTTCGATTTTTTCAAACTCCCGAGCACGTTTCTGATCGATACAGCCCATTGCTCAATGAGCTAGAAGTTGAAGAGTTTCTACTTCCATCGAACGAGAGGATTTATCTGTTCTCAGGCACCCGCAAGGATGACTAGAGTTCTTCATCCAAACACTCGGGTTATCCCCCGCCTAAAAGCGTGAAGCAATCCCTCGTTCTTGGCAATATTCATAAACGTTCCCACGCTCGACTTAGTCTGAGTTTTCGACATTGGAGCCGCGTTGTTTAAGGCCTGCAGCGGGCGAGCGATCTTTGCTGCTTTTTCCTGTTGTATTTGTGCCCGGCGCATCACCTCGGCCAAACGGCATGAGAAAGCAGAGTCCAAAGAGGCCGATTCATTTACTTCCCATTGAGCCGCCGCTTTACGCCGCTCAACTGCGACCTCATCTCTGCGCTCCTTCAGGAGATGATCGTAAATCTCTTGAATCTTCTCCTCTTGCCGCTCCCAGCAATATCTCAGCTTCAAGCCCGCATCGATCCGGCTCCGGAAACTCTCGCGCTTAGAAAGCACGGTCCGAATCGCATCTGCGCAAGAGGTCACATTGCCGGCCTCAAATGTCGCGCCAACCCCGTACTCATCGATGAACGCTTTCATACTCTCAACGTCGCTGAGCACCATGGGAAGGTCAGCATGGAGGTATTCAAACATTTTGTTTGGTAGCGCCACTTGAGCATTGCCGTAGTGTACGAGCCCATGAATTCCCAAATCTGCCGAGCGGATGAATGATGAAACCTGATCACTCGGGACGTATGGATGCGTGTGAAAGCGGCCACTCATCCCCATCCGTTGTGCGCGAGACTTCATCTCTTCGACGTACTTGCCCTGGCTCACGAAGACGAGATGCAACCCCTCAACTTGCGCACATGCGTCAACAATGGTGTCGCACCCACGCAATGGAGTGGCTCCGCCGACAAACACTGCCAAAGGTGTACCTGACGGCAAATCAAGGGCGGATCGAACATCTCGCCCCGTAGACGAAAATGCGCCCGCGACTGGCACGTTATAAGTGACCTGAGGCGCTTCCTTTAGACAGTAGCGCCGCACAAGCTTCGATGCGAGAAGATCACTTACAGTGGTCAGCTTGTCTGGCAGAATAAGGTATTCGCGCTCCCATCCCAGACATATTGGCTTGTAGGTTACGGATCTTGCATTCCCCTCCAAGCCTGCGACAAACTCGTGCAGGTCGTGCACCCAGGGTATGTCGTGTCCACTTGCCAAGAGAGCGTGCTTTGCCGCGGCTCCGATCTTCAGACCGATCATGTCGTGGGAGTGGATGATATCTGGATTGAGGTCTAGAATTTCAGGAATTGCGCGTCGGACATAAAACCCCATCAGCAGACGCAAATCGTCGTGCTGTTCATGTCCCCAGAGCCCCAATTTCCCAAGACTGCCGGATGGATTTGGTACCAGCACCACCGGGACACCCTCGATTTCCGCCCTCTCGACACTCGTAGCGCTTGTCACACCGACAATCGTTGCACTATATCCCGCATTCAATGCGGCCTGCGCGGTCTTAATCACCCGACTGTCGCCGGCAACTCGATTGTAGACCATCGAAACTACATGTGGGCTTGTGTTCGACATCGAATCCCCGTCAGCTATCGCTCCGCGCAGTGCTTACAATTGCCAGCGCGATAAGCCAAGCTAACAGTTGCAACAAGTTTTTTTTCAACCACACCAAACGCTAGGCGGGTATTCTCCTTGTCCAACATAAGAATCGCCACTGTAGTCGGTGCAAGACCACAGTTTATCAAGGCAGCTCCCCTTTCACTGGAGCTCGCGCAAAACGCCGATTTCCAGGAGATTTCAATCCATACTGGTCAGCATTTCGATGCAAATATGTCCGACGTGTTCTTCAATGAATTGGCTCTGCCCGCACCAGCCTATAACCTCGGCATTGGCGGCGGGTCTCACGCTAGGATGACAGGAGATATGCTCGCGGCAATTGAGCGCATCCTGCTCGATGAGGCGCCAAATGCGGTGTTGGTATATGGGGATACCAATTCTACGCTCGCGGGCGGCTTGGCTGCCGCAAAGCTCAATATCCCCGTGATACATGTCGAGGCAGGGTTGAGGTCGTTCAATCGCCAAATGCCCGAAGAGATCAACCGCGTGTTGGTGGACCATCTCAGCACATTGTTGTTTTGTCCTACCTCCACATCAGTCCAGAACCTTAAGAACGAAGGCATAACGCAAGGCGTTCACCAAGTGGGCGACCTAATGTTCGACGCCACGTTAGCGCTCACCCCAATTGCAGCCGAGCGATCGAGCCTACTGGAGGATCTGGGCTTGGAACCCGGAGCGTATTGCGCTGCTACACTCCACCGCGCAGACAATACGGCGTCGGCAGAGGCTATTGAACGAGCGGTTAGTTTTATGGTCGAGTGTGCGAACGGCAACGAGGTTGTTCTTCCTGTGCATCCGCGCACGAGGCTTGCTGCCGAGAAGTTTGGCATCTCGATACAGCGCCCCGGCGTGCGTGCCATTGAGCCCCTCGGCTACTTAGATATGATCGCATTGGCAAAGAACGCATCCATGGTTTTCACTGATTCTGGAGGACTCCAGAAAGAAGCGTATTTTCACGGCGTCCCGTGCGTTACGTTGCGAAGTGAGACGGAATGGACAGAGACTGTCAGCGCAGGCTGGAACCGACTCTGGATCACTGAAACCTATGAGCCAAGAACTGATATCGTAGAATACGGCGACGGGAAGTCCGCACAGACTATGGTGGCGACTATTCGCGACTGGATACACACCAACCCGTCAACGAATGACCGGTGAACGGGAGGTTTCATGTCAGAAAACATCGTCCAGCTTTTTCCGGTAGTGCCGGAGCCAGACATTCTCCTCGAGTGCACTCAATGCGGCCACAGCGATCTCTACTTCCTCCCCGTCGAAGACTGCCCGGACTGCGGTCACCAGATGAAGCTCCATACGGGCACGGACTTCATGGATGAGCATATGATGGAGGAAGGGCTTGCGCGCCAGGCTGAATACGAAGCGGCCATGAAGGCGCGCAACAATGAGCCCCCAACCGAGGTCAAGTGAGGTTGCCGCCCTCTATGGATTCTGCCCCTGCGACTGATACTCCGGCCGTTGTAGTGCCATAGAAGACGTTGCCATTCGTATTGATGCGATTAGTATTCACGCCTCGGCAGCCATATGCGCCACCGCGGATCGAGTTACCAGAAACGGCTACATATTGGATGTATCCGGCTGTCGCGGCGACAAGGTAAATCCCAGTGCCCCCCGCCGCCACCCGCCCCGAATTGGCGGAAATGACTCCATCATTGCACGTGTTTGTCGACTGGCTTTCGACCTTGATTGCCTGAGTTGTGCCAGCACTGCTTTCGTAGTACGAATTTCCGACAATCGAAAAACTATTGATAATCGCCGTTTGTGCGCGGAGGAAGATTCCGCCGACATAGTCCCGGATGGTATTTCCGTTGATGATCACGCTCTCGATGACGGAGGCGCCCTGTGCATTTACGAAGACGCCATAGTTGCCAGCAGCGCCCGCGACATCGTTCCCCGAAACAATTGAAGTTACCGCCCCGAAATCCGAAAGAACCTGATGGAAGACGCCATAGCGTTTTGCCCCACGCACTGTATTGCCAGTGATTTCTGCATTGCCGCCCTGAACGATGATACCGTCCACGGTAACAGCTCCATCTACGAAGATATAATTGTCAATGAAATTGATGTGGTCACCAGCGGGATGACAGTCGAATCCGGCTTCGACCGAGCCAAAAGCATTGTTATTCTGGACAGTTATATGTCTGTTCACTCCGTCTGTGCCGCCAATAGTGACACCGTGTCGAACGCGCTCAAAGGAACATTCCGTAATGTTGACCCAGTGACACCCATTGACGATGGCGACGCCATAAGCAAGGCCGGCGCGGAGGGCACGTTCGCAACGCGTTCTATGGATATTTACGTGAGCCGTTCGGCCAATCATCAAAGCGCGATCATCGAAGTCAGCGAAGCGACAACCCGTGATGGTTAAACCACTCAACAGGGTTAGATCGGCTGCATACTGCTCACCCGCGACGCCCGAGCCGAACGCCTCTACAGCTTCTAGCTCGATATCTTCCAGAAAGTTGAGCCTATTGACCTTTGCGTTGTCCGCAATGGTGTAAGAGTATGCGAGAGGCGCAGTCAGAGTGACGACAGACCCGGCAATGGATTTGACACGTACCATCTCGCCGAAGGTGGTACCATCGAGAGCACACCATTCACCATCAGATGATATCCAGAGATAGTCATTTTCGGCCAAGCCCGCCACTGACGAGAGTGACACAGAGCTTGCGCCAGTGGTTGCGTCGGAACTGAGCGCCAGGTCGCCGCCCATAGTTCCCGAAGCCTCAAACAACTTGTCGCCATTCGCGGCATTGGAAAAATCCAGCACCAGATTTCGGATTTTTATGTTTGCCTTTAGCGCGAGAGTACTGTCGACCCGATATGTCTTACCGAGACCATCCAGAACTCCACCGGCAGGCAATGAAGCTATTGCAGTGTTTATCGCGGAGGCATCATCAACCAACCCTCCTCCGGAAGCACCGAAGAGCATAGGCGTGGACGCGATCGCTTGCGATAGCTCTGCCGAGAGCTTACCCCGGGTAATTCCTTCGTCGGCAAGCTTGCTGGTGCTGACAGCACCATCAGAGAGTTTTGATGTGGTAATGGCGCCATCTGCCACGGTCGCATATGGGAAAGTCTGCCACGCGCTACCATCCCAATACCTCCATACATCAGAGGCGGTATTGAAATAGATCGTTCCAGGCTGTTTCGTCAGACCTTCGCCAGCCAGAAAGGCATCGGCTGCAGCGTCATCCGGAAAGGGCCCGGCAGACTTCTCACGCATTTCGCTCAGTGCAGCTTCCGCCGCAACTTGTGCAGCTTCCGCAGCTGCCTGAATGGCCGCACTGGCCTGATCGGACAGGAGCCGGAAATTACTGCCCTGGATCACACCAAGCATCACGGAGCTTGCCGGAAGGCCCGCAACGCTCACATCGTTTCCGGCAACGGTCTTCACCGTTAGTGACGTTGCGCCGTTGAAGGCCACGGTGACAGGAGAGCCCGTGTTCTCCGCCACGATAGGCAGGAGGATCAGTTGGGTTTCGTTCACGGCCACGGGCGTTGTGGCTTCAATCGCGTTTGCCGTTCCCGTCCCTGCGTTGGTGGCTTTGACAAAGCCCTGACCCGGAACATTGCCGACCTTTACCCACGAGCCTGAGCCGGACGCGCCCTGCTTCATGTAGAGGCCATCGTCGGCAATACTCTCGCCGATGAGGATGGCGCCGGTATTGGCCGGGTGGTCGAGGTCACCATCCAGCGCGGCAAGGCTGTCGAAGACCAGGAGATCGCCGCCAGTGACTGCAAGGTCGATGACCTTCTCGACTTCGGTCATCCACGTCTGCATTTCGCCATTGACGACATTGCGCGGGTTTCCGGCCGCATCGGCAGGCGCAGCAATATCAACGCCAAGCTTGGTGAAAAGCGTCATGAAGTATCTCCGATTTTGGATAGGCTTTGCCGGCCGAGGCGCGCGGGCCGCGGTGGCTGGATCAGGGATCAGGAATTACGGGTAGTAGGGTGCGCTGCGGGTACCGTTCGACGTGACAGCCAAAAAGCGCCGCTCTTCGAGATCGGGATCGTCAACCGGCGGCGCGACAACCGTCACATCTTCTCCGGGGCGAACCTGATCGTTGCTGGCAAGGTCCTCCCAAGGTCCCCAGGCACCTGCGCTAATGGGGCGCGTGCGGTGCTGAAGTACGAACTGCACCACCTGGATGTCCTTCGTGCCAAAATACTGGGGCTGAATGGGGCTTCCGTGGACCGCAGGCGGGTTCGGCTGCGTGTTGTCGATGCTGGCCGGTCGCATCTCCTCTGGATCGGAGAAATACGAGGCATCACCATCGCCGTTGAACCAACGAACACGCAGATCGGCGTCTTTGCCAAGTGCGTTCACCGGTGCGCGCGCAAACCAGACTGACGCGGGTCTGTCAGTTGGCACCGCTCCCCCCGACGCTTCAAAATCATCCCATTCCGTCATTCCCTGCCACGCGTCCGGAAGACCGCCCGTATAGACCCGATAGCTTGCTTCGGCAGTAGAGCCCCCGGAAGGGTGCGTATACTGGAGGCGGAGCTCATAGGTGCCGCTCGGATATTGCACGAGAGCAGCGTCGAGGATGTCCGGCGTGTCCAGATCGCTTTCATATTGGAACTCTGGAAGAATGGGCGGTGCGGGAACCTCCATTGTTTCCGGGTCCCATGGCACCGAAAGTTCATCCGGGATGATGTGAAAGGCGATCTCGCATTCGCCCTCGTTGTCATCCACGCGAACCGGCTGCGTGCGTGCTCGAACCATGATGCTGGCGCCATCTTCGCCAACGTCCGGTATCTCGATAAGTGCCGTACGCTTCCCCCATGCCGCAACGCCGGCCATGGTGGTCTTGATGACCCCGAAGTCAGCCCGAGCCATCAGAAACAGCCTGCGCGCGATCCTCTGTGCCTGGCTGGCGTTGCAGCAGAAGATCAGATCGACCGGGAACTCCTGCTCGCCATAGACATCGATCTCGTGCTGCACCCTCGCCCAAGGCGCATCTGTCAGGTCAATTTCCGCCATCTCGAACCCACGCTCGGGAGAGAAGTAGCGCAACTTGCAAACGTTGGGTCGTTTTGCCCCTTCCGGCCCGGCCTGCGGGAACCGGTCAATGATGTGCCGGTTCAAAAACGTGATCTCGGGTTCCGGCCAGTCCTCGATGAAGGCAAGTGTCTCTTTGCCCTCGCCGGTCTCCCGGACCTCGAGTCCCGCACTTTCCAGCATGTCCTCAACGATGTCGTAGGTGAGCGGCCCTTCCCATCCGCCCGAGAGCTGACAGCGCGGGGCAGTGCCGGTCAGGGTGGGCACCAACGCCTCACCCTGCGTCACAACTGGCTCAATGGCATCGAAGTCGATGTGCGTATCCCGCATACCCGGAAGCCGGCGCCACCAATGCAGGACATGCAGTACGCCGTTGATCGACCAATCCGTCGAGTTGTCACGCGGATCGTAGAACTCGCCAACTCGGGCCGTTATTTCGACGGCTTTGATGCCACCCTGAAACAGTCGGAGAAAGCGGTCACTGCCAGTTCCCGGATTAATCGCTCTGATCAGGGTCTGTGCGATTCCGCGAACACGATGTTCCGGTTTCCAGAGTGACGGGAAATCGCCCATAAGCTCCGGCCATGCCGTCTCTGAGCCATCGCCGACCTTTGTCTTGAGGTAGAGATTGGAGCCGCCACTGTGCGCCCAAGGCGGCGACGTGACTGCGCCGTCAGGGTCGACCGTGACCGAGAGCTTATCGTAGAAATACTCCTCAATTGCAGAGAGCGGGCCAAAGCAGTGCAGCAGAAGGCGATAGATGTCGTATCCGGCCGTATTGCCAAACCCGACAGTGCCAGCGAGACGCACGCGGCCAAAGGCATAGCGCCCCGGCCCTTCTTTGCCTTGTGTGGTGTTTTTGATCTCGTTCGGGTCGACTGATGGCTGCCGACCGAACAGCGCGGCCTGTAGCGCCACCTGGGCGGCCGTGACAGCAATGCCTACCGTTGCGAGGCCGATTGCTGCTGCACCCACCGAAGGCAGCAGAGCACCGGCACCAACTGCTAGAAATGCCGAAATCACCGCCGAGCCAATTGCCACGAAGGCATAGGCAGGCGAGAGGGTCGCCAGCATAATGCCAGCGGCCAGAATAACAGCTCTGAATTTCATGTCAGACTTGCCAGCTTTTCACGATGCGGTGCGAGCGGACACCGAGGATGCGAACGCCCTCCTCGGCCCGCCAGATAAAGGTCTGGCCGTGCAGCCAGATACCTCCGACATGACCGAGGCTGGTGTCGATGATGCCGATGTCGCCAATCTCCGGCGTGTCATGGCGCTCAACCAGTCCTAGCTTGCGCGTGATGGGTTTCCAGACCTCGACCAGACCACCGGCTTCAGCGATGATGCGCGCCGCTTCTTCCTCAGTGTCGTAAAACGGCCAGTCGAACTCCCGGCCGGCGACCTCGGCCACCCATTGGGCAGGTAACGTGGAGCAATCATCGACACCCCATTCCACCGGCTTGCCCTTGAGAGCATCAGCGATTGCCCGCAGGCGCTCACCACGCTCTCTCTGCTCAACCGAGACCGTCACTTCTTGTAATCCTCGATGATCGGCGCGTTGATGAAGTCCAATCCCTTGTCACCGGGGTAGCGCTGACGCTGACCGGCCGGAGACCACTGCGCACCGGCGGCCGGAAAGTTCAGGCCCTCCCAAATCGAGACAATGCGCTTCTGAATCGCTCGTATTGCCACGCCGACGAATGCGAATTTCGGGGCGGTGATCTTGCCTGGATAGAGCTTCTTGAGCCCGATGATCGCTTCACCGGTCTCAGCATCGAAGGTCGCGAAGTAGAGGTCGCACTGCGCGCCCTCGACCGCATGACGGTCATCCCAAACCGTCTTGAGGAATTCCCGGTTCGCGCCAGAAATCACAACATCGACAGCCGGTGCCTGCCCGAAGCGAGGCTCCTCAATCGAGCCAACCGAAACAAGCTGCCCGCCGAATGGATCACTGACTCCCTCCCACACATGCCCACCGATCTCGACCGGCCCCAGCCCCGTGTGAAGTCGGCGTTCACCAGACGGCAAAGCGACATGGGCGAACCATGCACGCTGGATGTGCGGCCCGGACAGCTTGTCCAGGTCTTCAACCGTGTAGAAGGTCATGGATCAATCCGTGAAATACTGCCGAACGTAGGGATCAATGATCTCGGACAGCTGCACGCCCTGCCCCTCGGTGTGTACGACACCGCGCGCCATTGATGTGCCGCCGGGCACAGTCTTCATGACGAGGGTTGGATGCAGGGTCGCGAAGTCGTCGGTGGTGAGTGCTTTGCGCAGACGAGGCCAGATCCGATACTGGCCCGGCGCAATCACCTGAGTGATCATGTAGAGGCCGAAATGGAACGGCATGAACCCGAGATAGTCGCCAATCCCAAGCTGATGCCCCCAGAACGCATCCGAGATGGTTACAATGCCACTCTTATAGGCGGCTGCTGCAGCCACCGGCACAACCGGATAGGAAGGTTTCCAGCCTTTTCCGTTGCTCCAAGGCTCACCATTCGACCAAGGCTGCTGAACGAAAGGCCCTACAACCCCGGCTTCTTTTGGTGTCAGAGCATCGCCGTCAACGAACGTAACCCGAGCAGCGTTCGCGCCCTCCATCAATGCAGTTAGGAAGCCTCGCTCACGCCGCGCCTCACGCCCCTTCTTGAGTGTGAAATCCAGGCGAAATGAGACCACCTCACCTATGCCGCTCCGTGTCTGCTCTGAGCCGTCCGAGGCAGTTGTCGTACCGGAGTTGCGCGCATTCGGCCCGCTGGTCCACGTGACCTTGGTAAGCCGGATCGGCTCTGGAAAATCGACAAGCCGATACATCAGAACGGGCTCCTTGGTCTGATCCTGCGGACACGGCGCTCTTCGTCCCGACCGTCAATCCGCGCATCAAAACTACGGGATACCCGAGCACTGGACGCCGCACTCTCTTCACGGGCAACCGGGCGGGATGCTCGCTCAACCGCTGTGTCGAAACCGCCATCGGCATCGAAGCGTGAAACGAGCTCGAGACGCATAGGCTGATCGTTTGCTGCCTGACGGGGCGCAGTGACACCAAGACGGCCGTCAGGGCCGCGGCGCAGCGGCATGATCGCCTCCGGCCCCGCTTCACCCATCAGGCCAGCGCCATTTGCCATCGGGAATACCGTTGGCCGATTGACCACGCCACCATTGGCGAACGGCACGACGTTGCCCTGCGCAATCACACCGCCACGCGAGAAGCCGAGAAGCCCTCCGAGAAGTCCCTGAACGAAACCACCCCCGAACAAGCCCGGATTGAACTGCATCATGAGCTTCATGGCCACGGACAGAGCCTGCGAGAGCGCATCCTTCCAGCTCAAAGTGCCATCGATGAGCCCTTTGAGGATGCCGCCAGTCTCTCGACCTGCGTCCTGAAGCGCGTTCTGCATGCGCTCCATCTCTTTCGTGAGCCCATTCCACGGGTCTTTGGCGTTGTCGGCTGCATCCTTGAGCGCCTTACCTGCCGCCCCGGCCTTGTCCTCAATGCCGTCGAGCGCATTCTGAACGGCCTGCGCCTGCACCGCATCGAAGAACTGCCCCATGTAGTCGGTATTCATGATGTCGGTTGCTCGGGCATCTAGGGCACCATATCGATCCGAGTGCCGCTGACTGGCCGCGGCACCCCCGATATCGACACGCCCGACCTTTACCGACATGGGAGCCGGAGCAAGCGGCAGTTCAAAGCCCGTGCCGCGCAGCATCCCGTTGATATCTGTCAGTAGACCGTTGAGCGCGACCAGCGCCTCGCGCACCATCTGCTCGATTGCGGACAGAAACCCATTCGCGGCTGCTTCTCCTGCCGCGATGAACGCATCCGGTGTCGCCAGGATGCCGGCCTTGATGATCTCGAACGAGCCGAGCACCAGACGCACGAGATTGTTACCCATGGTCTTTGTGGCGGTAACAACGACATCCCAAGCTGCGGAGAACCACGGCGCCATGGCGTTGATCGCCGGCTGGAGCATCGTGAAGATGCCGTCGCGAATGACCTGGAACGTGGCTAGCGCCACGTCGCCAAATCCGACCGTTACCGCGCTCGTCTGGTTGATCTCGTGCTGCATACCGGCGATAGCGGCCGTCACCCCACCGGCAAGGAGTGCGATCGGACCAAGGCGAGCAGCGAATGCGCCAACCTGTACAGCACTGTCCTTGATGGCCTGATTGAAGCCGCCTCGCCCCATATAGAGCTGACCGATCTGCGCGACCTGAAAGCCCAGGTTCTGTAGGGCATAGATGCCCATCGTTGGGGCGGTGGCGAGGGCCTGACCGATATCGATCAACTGGAAGGAAAGTTGGCGATTGTTGTTCATTGCTATGCGAGCAGCACGAGCCTGCGCCTGCATAGCCGCGGTGCCAGCATGTGTTGCGGCCGTCTGTCGCCCTTGAGCCGCCGCTGCCATATCGGTGGCGGCCCTAAGTTGTGCAGTTGCCGCGCTGGCATCCCTCGCTTGCCTGGCGAATTGGCCCGTCGCGGTCTCCGCGCCCTGCGAAGAAGCCGCAAGGCCACGCTCAGCCCTCTCTGCCTTACCGGCGCTAGACGTCAGTCGGTCGAGATCGACTGCGGCTGTTTTGGCCTGTGAGGAATCAACCTCAAAGCCAAGGCGAGAGACCGACATGGCAAATCACCTCTATCCAAACAGGGCTTTGACGAGTGCGGGCGTTACCGGCTGGCCTTCAACGACTTCTGGCTCGTCTTCCGGGTCTCGGCCGAGCCAACGGAGACGGATGATTTCCATCTCATCGAGCGCGCGGATTTCCCAGGGCTTCAGGCGCGTGCCGGACACCCGGCACCACGCATCAATCTCTGTCGGGCTGATCGCGTTGGCCGAGTAGCCATTGCTGCTGCGCCGCGCATCAAGCCGCCAGAACACCCACCAGAGCCGTTCGGCCACCGTAGGCACGAGTGGCCTACGCTTGTCGTGGACGGCCTCCAGCGCTTGGCAGAGCGCAGCGATCAGCCCTTCGTAAAACGCGCCCGGTTGCCGGCGGCTTTGTCGACCTGCTCACGAATAAAGCGGTGCCGGCGATAGAGCTTCTCCGCGTTCTCCTCGCTGAACTCCAGTTCCTGCCCGTCGAGAATGATGTTGGGCGCCCAGCCCATTGTAAGCTTGGCGAGATACCGGATGCCGCGCTGTGCAGCCTCACGCGCCTTGAGCCGGGTCAGGTTCTCCTGCTCTATCAGCTCGTCGGCGAGCTGTTCCTGTGCGGTCTGGGCGCGTTCACTGTCGGGACCGGCAGCGCGAATGGAGAAACCCATCGGAGTCTTGCCGTCCGGTCCCACAATCGCGATCTCAATACCGGCTTCGTGCTTGGCCTTCGCATCATCGAACGACGACAGATCGACGGCCTTCTTATCGGTCTTTGCGGTCATGGTGTGCTCCTTACGCCCCCGTCGCCGCAGCGACATGGACGATATTGCTGTTGATTTCGACGGTGGAGTTCATCCGGCGCGGGTCGTTTGCGCCCCCACCTGCGCGCGACTTCGACATGACCAGCCCAATGAACAAGCTCTCCGATGGGGTCGGAGCTGGGCCGGTGGTCGGCGCGTCATTGTAGACAGTGCGAAAGGGGTAGTTGTCGTCGGTCTGTTCCGCGGCGATCATGGCCAATTGGCCGGGATCGTCAGCAACGACATCGAAGGTGTTCTCCATTGAGCCTGCATTGCGCGTGCCCTTGGCCTTCTTCGTCCGCTTGTTGCCAATCTGGTCAGAGGTGACGAGCGTTGCAGAATCACCGCTTGCGCCCATGGTCACCCATCCTTTGACTTCGATCCATGTGACCGCATCGAAGTCAGCCGCAACAAAGTCATCGTCTTGATCATCGATTGCGGCTGAGCCGATATAGAACTTGCACCCTGCGACGGGATACATCTTGGCCATGCCGGCCTCCTATGCTGATAGGGATGCCTTGCCGAAGGGCTTGAAACGGCTAGTGGAAACACTCCCACTGAATGGTCACCGGGATATGCACCCGGCTGTCTTCCGGAAGCATGTCAGCGACGGTCGGGCGCTCCATGACGCGCACCGTCACATCGTCCTCAGTCATCTGGTGATCACACGGAAAGTGTGCCGCAACCTGCCCCGCGATCTCGCGCGGCCGGAGCTCACCCTCGAATTGTCCCTTGGGCCAGAACACGCTGACCTGGAGCAGCCCGATGTAGCGATGCACTCCATCGGATGCGATCCACTGCCTCTGCGTGACATTCGGCACGAACTGGACGCGCAGGAACTTCTGGTTCTCCGGCGGTGTGAAATCGACATTGGGCCACGCGATTGGCAGCCCCAGCGCCGACAGGCCGGACGCCCGCGCCATCAGCGCAGCAAAAATCCGACCTTCCGTTGTTGCGGCCATTCCTATACCTTCCCCGCGATGTCAGAGATAAAGCCCCTGTCAGACGATGAGATCGAGACAGTGCTGCACGAAATGATGCGGCAGATCGTTTCGTTGCGCGCAGAGACAGAGATCGGGCAGGAAGCTCTCCGCACCGCCCTCGTCGGTCCCTATGGAGCATTGATGCGCATGGAGCGCCGGAAGTCCGGTGCTACAGACCAAGACGCCCCTTGAGTTCAGCTTCCTTGGCCGCGACGATAGCGGGCCAGCGCTGCGCGACCATCTGCACCCACGGTCGACCGGCCATCCTTGATGTCCCGAAATGGACGAAGCCGGCATAGTTCGCCGTGTAGCCCACATAGAGAGTCTCGCCGAGTTCAGCCCCGGCAATCACAACGGTGATTTCGGCCAGGTAGTCGGCATCAGGAACGCCTTGCGGCCGGTCTGCCAGCGGTATCGATGTTCTTGACACTCTCACAGATGATCGAAGGAAGCCCGTGCGCCGATAATTCGGACTGGCCGGGGCCTCGTAGACCATCTGCGTAAGGAGCCGGTCAGCCTCTGCTACCAGTTCTTGAACGCTTTCCTTGAATATCGCCTCTGTCGCGCCATCCACTGCGTGACACCAGTCGGCCACCGAAGCAGCGAAGCTATCCCCCTGGGCCATCAAGCAGCCCGCGCCCTGAACCGGCGCTCCACCGATGCGAAGTAGTCGATCCTGAACGAGAAATGGCACTTGCAGAAAGCCTTCTCGCTGATCGGGGCATCCGATGCATGCGGATGCGCCATCCTCACTCCATTCGGAAGAACGAAATCCTCGCCATAGGCCACGCTCTTGCCGTTCATGGCGCGGTGGTGAAGCCTCGGGTTTTCCTGCGTCGTGTGATGCCAGACCTTCGTGACCGCATCGGCATCAATCTTCCCCGCCGCGATCTGCTGGCGAATGGCTTCAGTGCGCGCCTGTGAGATGGCCTCCTGTGTCTCGTTCTGCGCCAACATCTCGCCCCTGAGAGCAAGCAGCCGGTCTGCATATCGCCCAGTGATCCGGTTGACGGTTTCCGCGTCGAGCGGCTGTTCTTCGCGGATCGCCTTCATCACGGCACGATCAAAGCGCCTGTCCCGCCGGCCCCGCGTCAGGTAATGGCGCATGGCCCGAACATCGCCCGACAGAAGCTCCTGACGCGCTCGCCTGACGAACTCCTCCTGCGGAACCGTCAGGCCGATGACGCCACCCGTACGGCGGTTGCTGGACCGGTCCACGCGCCCCACGACGCCCAAGGCCGTCTGGCGCGGGTTCTTCCCCTCGGCCAGCCCTGCTGTCAGATGCTGGCGGATTGCCTCACGCTGATCATCAACGATCCGGGTGACGAGCGTTGACGAGTGATCGCGCAGCCATGCCTCGGCCTCCGGATTGCGCAAACCAAAGCGGAACACCACGCGGTTTCCGTCTGGATCGCGGACCTTAGGCAAATTCCCCACTTCCGCCTGTCCTCCATCTGCATAAACATCAAACAGTGCCTGCTCGAAGCGAGAGAACGCCTCTCGTTCGATCTGCATGGCCTCGATAGCGCCCAGCGCATCCCCGCGCTCCAGTCTCTCCACTACGATGCGCAGCGTGATCGAGTTGCGGATATCATCAATGGCCGTGAGAAAGGCTTCACGCAGCAGTGGTTCGTGACGAGCAATCAATGCCTCAATGCTACGTCGAATTGATGTGGTCACCATACTCAACCGCTTTGCTAAGATAGCCTGACTGAAGGGAGGATAGTGTCGTGCCGATTTTTGACCCGGTGCTCACTGCGGTGTTCGCGTCAATCATGTTCACCACCACAATTGTCGCCACAGCCGAGAACTTTGCCTCTGGTGACAATCCGTGGCCCTGCATGCGTAAGGGCTTCGCCAGTGGCGCTTTGGCAGGCGTGCTCGCTGTATTCTTCAAAATCTGGCTCGGGGTGTAGCAATGAATTTCAAGGTAGCCGACACTGGCGCCCCGCTTCTCGCGCCACACTCTCTTTTGCGCTACATCGTGTTCAACGTAGCCGCTGTACTGTTCTCGACGTTCCTCGCCTTGATCAGTTCGGCCGATTATCTGGTCACTTCTGTCGTCGCTGTGGCGATTGCCACTTGGCTCTGTGGTTACACATCGAGGAATGCCGGGTAGAGTGCTCAGAACGCCACCTGCGCCGTCCACATCACGACAGTATCGCCAGGTTCCAGCGGATCGACCCGCACCACCTCGTGCGCCCTGCCCTTGATTACGATCTGATCGCGCTCTGTCGGGGCGTTTTCACTGTCTGGCGCATCTGCATAGGCCGGGATTGAAACGCCCTCAGTCGAGATCAGCACCTTCTTGTCGGATGTCCCAATGAGTGAGCTTTCCCGCTCCTTGAGGCTGTATTCAGTCACCACGAGCGTGCAGGGATAATCGTTGGTCTCAGGCGTCGGGTTCCATGGATCACCGCCGGTCATCGTCGTGCGGCGGATGGCGCCGGCCTGACCGAACTTCTTGATCAGACGGGCGGCAGTGGCCCGAGATTTGGCGTAGTTGAAGCCGGCCATCATACCACCATGATGGCGAGATCATTGAGAGATGAGGTCAGCAACGGTTCAAGAAGCCCTTCGACAGAAGCAAGGAGAGGTGTGGCGGAGGTGACAGCATCGCCAGCACTACCGTCCATGTACTCGGTCTCAAGCGGCCCCACCTTCTCACGCTTTACGCGCTCCGCTGCCACAACGACAGGTTCAAGGCTGCCGGGGGTTTCCATCTCCTGCAACGTTGCATGATAGCTCGCATTGACCACCCGTAACGGCACCACATCTGAGGCAATCGCATTGCCCCATTTGTCGGTTGCACCCACGCGCGGCCAGGCCCGCTCCTGATCTATGCCCCCTGCCGGCTGCCCAAAGAAGCGATCACCATAAACGGCGTCGATATAGGCGCTTCCACGCTGGCGGGCTGCGGCAACGGTTCCGGACGGCACGGTATACCCGTTCTCAGTCGCCCAATCCTGAAAGCCCTGATCTGTGCCATAACCCGCCATGGATCAGTCCTTCTTGGAAACGAAAGCTTCGCGGTCCTCAGCGCTCATTTCATTGAACGCATCGGCGTCAGCCTTGGATAGACCCGACAGAAGCACGTCATCACCCTTGACGATCTTGAACTTTCCACCGCCATGATGAACGGCTTTCAGCTCGCCATCCTGCGTGGCCTCGTCCTTCATTGGCGTCATTGTCACGCCGCGGGCCTTCATGCGATCGATGAAATCTTCCGAAACATCACCCTCGATATCGATGACTTTCGTCTCGCCGGGCTTCACGTCTTCGGAACCGCCAAACACCTTGAACGCCTGGGTACGGTGATACCCGTTTTTGATCTTGAATTTCATGGTTACGATCTCCGATGAGAGGGAGACAGGGGCCGAAGCCCCTGCCCTTAGGCGTTGCCGATACCCTTCTGGAGGACAGACGGACGCTGGCAGAAATACAGCGGGTAGCTGTAGAGTTCGCCTTTGGTCCAAGCCTGACGATCCCGGTCGGGGATATTCAAGGCGTACACGTCCTGTCCGGCAGTGTTGACGTATGGGCCGAACTCGGCCGGCGCCATGGCCTTCTTGAACACGTCACGCGCGCCCACCGGGAAGAATTTCGCCTCATTGGCGGCGATTGCCACCGTCGAGTTGTCATCCGTGCCCTGGTAGTTGTGGAACGTGATTCCGCCGTAGGGGAAGCTGCGGAAAGTGAGGTTCTGGCGCAATTCAGAGGCAGCGGCCCAGTTCTTGTAGGTGTCGCGCACGTTCGGATGATCGATGAGGTTGTCATAGAACGTGTCGCCCACAAGGGCATGGACCGAGGTGGCCGGTGTGAATGCTCCTTTGGCTGCCCGCTGCATGAGGCGGATCACCTGCGAGCACTTGCCGCGGACATTGGTTGTATCCGTGGTCAGGGCGAAGTCGATTGCCGAGGGCTCCGCGATGCCAAATTCCGTGAAGTAGTTGTAGATCACGGTCGTGCCGTCAGCATCGAGCAACTTGCCCTGCAGCGCGCCCAGACGATGGTACTCGTGGGTGAGGTCCATATCGTCGCGGATGCGCGCCATGCGGCGCATATATTCGGCCTGCACCTGCATCAGTTCGGTTTCGGATCCGAACTGGCGGATACCCTGCACTTCCTCAGCGTAGAGCGTGAAGCTCTTTGCAAGGCGCGTGGTGCGCAGCGATACCGCGTCGCGGTCATCGCCTTCCAGTTCCGTGGGAGGCGCTCCGGTGGGGCTGGACGGGATGAGCGTCAACGAGCCGTTGCGCCGATCCACGAACACAGTGCGGGTTCGCACCGGCATCGGTTCGAAGATTCCGAGCTGGCCGAGCAACTGCGGCTTGTAGTCGATCTTGTCGACTGCCCCGGTCAGCGAGACCATGATGAAGGCCGAGGAATTGAAGACGTCCATGGAAGCCATTTTGTCGGCCCTCCTTATCGTGCCACGATCCCGAGAGCGGCGAGTGCTTCCGTCCCGGTTTCGATCTGGTTGGTGGTGGCACCGTCGAACCAAGCGAGATCAGAGGCGCGAACCTCGCAATCCCGCACCATCACAGTGCGTTCGTCATCAGCCGCGCCGCCCTCGTAGAGAACGCCCGCAACCGTTTCTGTCCCGTCCGCATTGCCGGGATTGTAGGTGGCGTAATGGCCCGTCGCGGTGACGATGCCGACCACAGTGCCAGGCTCAATCGTGCCGGTGACGCCGGTATCGATGATCCCCTTTTCACGGGAGCGATAGCCGTTCGCCTCGGAGACGATGAAATCGGCCGTACGCTTGCCTTCGGTGAGAGTTGCCATGGATTAGGCCTCCTTCTTCGTCTGGACACCGGCGGCAGCGAAAACGCTGTCCGACCATGCGCCGTTTGCGTCAGCAGCCTTGAGGCCACCTTTCAGGGCATCGCGGACCTGATCGCCATCGCCCTTGCCCGCGTCTTCGGCAATGAAGTCGAAGGCCGCATCGATGTAGGCCGCGCTTCTGTCCTTCACGGCATCCTCACCGCGCTTGGCGATGACAACGGCCTTTCGGATGTCAGCGTCAGCAACGCCTTCCGTCTTGACGTCAGGGGCGAGTGCTTTTGCCTTGCCGACGAGATCGGCTCGCGCCTGCACCAGCGCATCGAGCGCCGCAGCGTCGATGACCTTCTTCTCAAGGTCCGCGATCTTGGCGTCCTTCTCGGCCAGTTCCGTGTCTTTCGCGTCGAGGGCCTTCTTGTGGGCCGTCTCAGCATCGGAAAGCTTCGTCTGGAGCGCTGCCGCGTCCTTCTGGAGCTTGTCAATGGCCTGGGCGCCCTGATCGGTGGTGCTCACCGACAGCCCGTCCACGACCACAGTGCGAAGTGCATCACTCATGGTGATGGTCTCCTTATCCATGGTTGGAGTGATCGGGGCAGCGCCCCATTTATTCGCATCGTCACCGATACGAACCTCGGAGCCGGCGCGACCTTGGTGCACGACGGCGATATGGTTGGCTCGAATATTGCGCTGGATGGCGTCGTAATGCTCACCATCGGCAGTTTTTCCCGCAGTCCAATCCAGCGTGGCCATGTAGCCGGCTGAGAGCTGGCGCTTGCCCCCCTCGATGCCGGAGATCATCTTCCCGTCCGCCACCATCAGTGGGATGCGCAGAAACGTGCCGTCTCTTGCGACTTCATCTCCGGACTGCCCGACAGCCAGTTCCTTCCAGTTGTCGGCGGTGACATCTTCGTCGGGATGATCATTCGTGATCGGGCGGTGGGCGAAGGACGCCATGGCATCACGGGAAAAGACTTCATCAGGCGGTCGATAGACCCGCACGACAGGCATTTGCGGTTTGCCGACTTCCCATCCCGCATAGTTCTGTATGCCGGTTCTGGCCACGCGAGCATCTGCAACAAGGTAGCCGTCATCGCGCAGCCGCGTTCCCGCGACGGTAACTCTGTCAGTAAATTGCATGGTTCAGTCCTCCCGGACCTCTTCAAAGACTTCCGGGCCAAGCACGATGCGCCCCCGATAGGGCTCGATCTTCGCCAGGTCGACATCACCGCCAATCTGGATCGAGATATGTGGCTGATAGTCCGGCCAATTCCACGAGGCTCCGGCCTCGACAATCTCGCGATGACGCCAGACCAATTCGTTGGCGGTGATCAGGAGCGCGAAATAGCGTCCGTCATCGCCCAGCCGTTCCATCTGGCGCGGCCCACCGGCAGCGATATCCAGCTTCTCCGACCATGAGTTACCGACCTTGAACCAGTCTACCGGCGCGCGGCTGTACGCGATGGTGACATGAAGATCGGGCACTATGTCCGTAAAACCCTGTGACTTTGCCCACCGGATGATATCGGACTTGTTCACCACATCTCGACGCACATACAGCGTGCGCGGTGCAGCGTCGGTGGCTTGCTGCCGCTCTTCCTGTGCCGGCGCTGCCACTGCGATCAGATCGTCGTCGTCGTCATCTTGATCGGCCAGACCGCCATACTTGTCGATGGCCGCTTCAAGCCCCGGCAAGCTACCATCCTCGACAAGAGAATTGACGAGTGCGTCAGACAGGGCCTCGATAGGCATGAGAGACGGGGAAGCCCCGCCGGTGCCAGCAATCGCCCGACCCGCGTCAGCTTTGATTTTGAGAATGTCGGCCTTCTGCTTCTCTGACATCTGCTCCAGCGGTGCCCAGACATAGAACACGCTTGGATCGCGGGTTCCGAGAGCGGAACGGATCAAAGCTTCATCCAACCGGGTCATGGCCGGCTGCATTTCGAGCTCCTGCGCCGACTGGATCCGATCATGGTAGTTTCGCATGTCGCTCTCGCCCGTGGCGTTGAGCCCGCCGGGGGACTGACCAAACAGCCGCGTCATCGGGATGTCTGCGGCGCCGGACACGTTCTGAAAGAACCGATCCATGATATCCGGCAGCGTGGAGAACTCGCCGTTCTTCTGTTCGTAACTCTCTTTGGCGTCGAGCAACAGCATGCCGTTGTTGCCCTTCATCGTCGCAGCAAGCCGGTACCGGTTGCGGATTGCCTGCTCCTGCACCGGGTCTTTTACTGCATCGGCAAAGCCCTCTGCCGTGATGACGTCGATCTTGGCCTCGAACACGAGACTGGCGATATTGGCGGAGGTTGCATCCGCCTGCTTTACCGCCTCCATCACGGATACCAACACGCTGTCGCCCCATCCGTGCTTGAGTCCGGAAGCGATGTCATTGTCGGGATGCTCGTTTCCAACAAAGATGACCAGGCGCGTGGGATGTATCCTCACCATGCCCAACGTGGTCGAGTTTATCTGGTAATCCTTCGGCTTCCCGTAGAACTCCGAGAGCGGGTCCTGCTCGATGTCGCCTGGCGTAAGCTGGCGGGTGGTCAGGACGGTCAGGAAGCGAATGCCCCCCTTCTTCACTGCCTCAAGGTTCAGCGGCTTGGCCGGGTCATCGTCACCCACATCGAAATAGATCGCCGCCCCGCCGAACAGCCGAGCCTTCTTGCGCGCTTCCAGCACCTTTGCCTTGACGCCAAGGCGTTTTTCTTCGGCCTCCAGAAGCTCGATCTGCTTTGCCTTCGCCTGCCAGTCACGCCAATTCCGGCATGAATCAAGCGCCGGGATATCCACGATCTTCCGAGGAAGCCACGATCCCCGATAGGCATTGACAAGCTGCTGTTCGTCAATTTCCGGCTCGGCATAGTAGACCGACGCCGCCTTGTCGCGTTCTGTCCCCAGACCGGACGTCAGGCTTGCAAGCCCATCGCGAACCTTTGTCAGGATATTGGCCATCTACAGTGCTTCCCAGATATTGGTTGTGCCGCCGCAGATTTCCGTCACTGCATCCATGAACGGGTCCACCTGGTCATCGAAAGAGCCATCAGGGAATGCCAACAGCTCGGACACGAGGGTCTTGCGCCATGTCGCATTTCTCGGGATCGACACCAGGCCAGCGGCGACGGCCGGCACAGCATCGAGGCCGCGGGTCAGCTTGTCTTTGTCGCGCTGGATTGCCACCACTGGGATGGACTTGCGCCTGAGGCCCTGAATAAGCCCTGTTCCAGACACCTTGTCCTCGACAGCCATCTTGCGAAGAACGCCATATTGATTGGCGTCCATTTCCTTGCAGCGCGCCCATAGGCTGAGAGCTGTGCTTTCAAGTTCCGGCGCCTCAAACCTGCCGCGCACCAGGTCGAGCAAGTATGCCTTCCCATCCTCGCCGCATCCCCAATGCTCAAAGACGGTGTAATCGTTTCGTTCCTTGGTCTTTTGGGCCGTATCGACGTAGATCGCACGCCATCTCAATTTCGGCGGCTGGTCATGCTCTTGCAGCCAATCGGCCTTGAACAGATTTCCGCCCGCAACTGTCGGCTCCTGGGCATACTGACCCGAATAGACATGCGCTGCAGTTTGGAGCACATGTATTTGCTCAAGCGTATGCTTCTCCTCCCACAGCGGCCCATTAGGCAGCCCGTGCGGGATCAGTGTCACCTTGCCTGCCAGCGGTTCCGCCTCACCGTCTATCAGGACCGGCAGCTTGAGCAGGTGCCAGTTCTCGCCGCTCTCCTCCATCAGGTGCGCTGCAAAGTCATCCACATGCAGTCGCTGCATGATGACGATGACCGGAACATCCTCATGCGCGAGACGCGACTTGAATGTGTTCTCCCAGCGGGCGTTGATGAACTTGCGTGTCGCATCCGATGCCGCGTCATCCGGTTTGAGCGGGTCATCGATGATCAGAGCACCGGTAAAGCCCGGCTCTGCCAGAATGCCCGCACGAAATCCCGTAATGGGCTGGCCGGCAGCTGCTGCGCGCAGATGCCCGCCAGCCGTTGTTCTCCAGAGCCCCTTGGCGTTCTGGTCCGTCCGCATCTGTACCGGCCAGTGGGTCTGATACCCCGGCAGGCTGATGACGTCCTTGACCTTGGTCGAGTTGTCCAGCGCCAACGGCTCGGCGTAGCTCGCATGAATGAAGCGCGCCCGTGGATTGATGGCAAAGCCGCGTGCGATGAAGTTCACCACCGCGAGCTCGGTCTTACCGTAGCCCGGCGGAATATTGATGATCAGCCGCTTGATGTCGCCCCGGAACACCTGGTCGAGAACATCGCAAATCAGGCGGTGGAACTCGGCAACCGAAAACGGCTGCCCTTCCTTCTCCTTGAAGAACTTGACCGTGAAGGCGAGATGCGATGCGAGAAGCTGATGCCTCTCACGCTTGCGGTCCTCCTCGGTCCTCCTCGCTTCCTTCTCCTGCCGGATCGCCGTCAGCAATTCCGATCTGGACCAATGCGCGCTCAAGAAGATCTAGCTCCTCATTGGTCATGCCTTTGAGTTTGGCGACGTCCATCGTTTGAATTGGTCCGCCATTACGCCCTGTGTGCTGCATAGAGGCGAGTTTGGGATGGACGTATGGCGCCGCAGCCTTGGCCATATCATCGCGTCGCCCGGCATCTGCCTTCTCGTCCCGCATAACCTTCAACATGTAATCGAGCGGTGTGATCCCCGTGGCCGCGACCTTCTTTTGACGCTCTACTGTCGCTTTGTTGGGGATGCCTCTTTTGCGCCCCGCACCTGGTCTATTGCCGCCTCGTGCCATCTTTGATCTTCTACCGTAGCATTTGATTGTTTTTCAAAGGAGGTGGGAGGTGGAGCAATTGTTCTCCGCGTTCCAATCAGCATTCGATTTCTCGGCCCGTAAAGGCTGGATTATGTTTCTGTTTGGAACGTTAATGATCGTTCTAATGAAGGCTGGATCAATACCAACTGAGGACACACAGCCGGGTTGGTTTACCCTCTTCGTCGCTGTCGCAGTTCTTGGGGCCGTTATCCTGCTGGTCCATCTTTTCGCCTGGATGATTGGAAATCATCGATCACATGCGGCATACGAGGCCAAGAAAAAGTCACAGGCGCGACAGCTACAAGCGCTTTTCGAAGAGGGCCGCAGAAACCTTGACGTTCTGAACAGTACCGAAACGATGGTTCTTATCTGGCTTCTACGGCAAGAGAAGGAACGTTTCTCAGCTGAAATCAAAAACAGCAACGGAGCAATGGGGCTGCTCAACAAGGGCCTAGTTTACCGTGATGCTGGAACTCGCGCTGACAATGTATGGGTGATCAATCCTATGGTCTGGAATGAGCGCGAACCGATACTCGCACGACATGAAGATATCCAAACTCCACCTCAGCCGCCTTGGGACCCTTGGAACTCGTGGTAGGTTGAATCCTGCAGCAGAGCTGTTATTGCGGTTGGACGATGTTCTCGCGAATGTCATCAAAGCTCCGCGCCCTCGGCTCCTGATGCGCCGTACCCTTTGCGAACACCACCAGGTCACCATCTGCGATTTCACGCTGTGCACGATTGTCCCAGCCGCGATGAATGAAGTCCGGCGGCCCGAAGGCCTTCACCGCTGAGTGGTATTCCTCACCACGAAAGCCGACGAAGTGGGTGCAGTGCCTCAAATCAGTCCCACCACCCATAGGCAGAGAAGGCCGATGCCCCACAAGGGAGCGGTGACGACGGCGAACATGGTCAGCGCGATCCCGAGACTGGCGAGCGCCACCAGGCTGCCCAAGAGGATCAATGCCGCGTTTTCGAGCCGTTCGCGCATACCAGGTCTCCACATACGAGAAGCCCCAGCGCATGGCCGGGGCGTTCTGTGCATTTTTTGCAAAGAAGTCAGGACGGAACGGCCGGGATATCCCAACCATCTCGACTTGCGCCGCCGTCCTGGTCTGATCCCCCGCCTAACAGTCTTGTCGCTCGGCGGATTAGGATGCCTCTTCCTGCGTGTGTCGCTGAACCTCAGTCGCCCCGCCAACGCTTGTCGCTGAGCGCCATGTGTGCTTACCTTCCAACTTCGTCGGGTGGTGAAATCAAGAGGAACACAATGGTTCGGAATATGCTTGTCGTTGCGGTTGCGGCCATTGCCCTAGCTGGATGCACCACTACAGAACGGGACCTCAGTGTCGGAACGGCCGCAGGAGCAGTTGTAGGTGGACTGGCCGGCGGTGGTCGAGGTGCACTTATCGGCGCCGGTGCAGGAGCGCTTGGCGGCCTTCTCGTTCGTAACCTACGAAATGGCTACTGTGAGTACCGGGGCCGCAACGGTCGGATATACAGGGCTCGCTGCAGGCGATAGTTTGCAGGCTTCAAGCATTCCTGATTGTGGTTGCAGCGGGCGGATTCGAACCGCCGCTCTTCTGGTTATGAGCCAGACGGGATAGACCACTTCCCCACGCTGCTGAAACTCTATGCCGCTTCCTGCTTCCGCTTCTTGGCCTCTCTCTGGCGCCGGCGCTCATTGCGCCGCTCAGCCCAGGAGAAGTCCGCCGGATCGTTCGAGAAGTAGCTGGTGAACGCCTCGTCCGAGGCCCATGACGTGACGCCTCTTTCCTCGGCGCGCTCGTCTTCGATGTTGGGCTCAATATGCCCGTTTTCAGGGGGAACAGGGAACCCCTCATATTCGCAGTTATCGCAATTCTGCACACCCCTGCGAACAAGATGTGCGAAAATTGATGCAAGAGCGCGATTTTTCCGCGCCCTTCCCGTCTTCGGCGTGATGTCCTGACCGGCGCACCAGTCCTTGAAGAACAGCCGCTTGTGGTCGGCCATGCACCTCACCCAGGCGGCAAGCGCGGCTCTGTTGACCTCGTTGTCGACCAGCGCATACCAGCCCTGCGCCTCCTCGGCCTCCGAGATGTCTCGCGCCGTGTATTCGGTTTTCTCGAAGAACTCCCGCCGATAGAGCGCATGGGCGTCCTCGTCCTCTCGGAGAAGGCGGCAGGCGTTGGCCAGAGGATCGCGGCTGCGGCGCTCCCCTCGCCTGTGGCCCCAATTCCTCATGTCGTCGTCGGAATGGACGTAGGGGAGCTGCTGGGCGCGCAGCGGGGCCGGTCCCACGCGGTTGCCCACGTTCTCGATCTCCGCCGCCCTGATAAGGCGCTCTGCGATCTCTTCGATGTTCATGTCATCCTCCGGCGGTCATCCAGCATGTCGAGTTGATCAGAGTTTGGGCCGAAGCGGCGGAAAAGGCGCTCATAGACCATACCGCCGAGAGCGAAGCGCGTCGGGACAACGCTCCTCAGTTCCTGCGCCACAAATTGAAGCTCACCACCGGGGATCATGTCCCATGTCTCAAGCCATGCGCTTGCATCGCGCTCAATGATGCCCTGACAGGCCCTCACCATGTCCGAGACCATCCAAAAGCCGCTCTCATCCATGAGGAGTAGGTTGTTGCCGGCTTCCCTGATCGTGGTCAGTACCAGCCTTACATGGGCCTCTCCAAATTTGCGGTAGATCCGATCCAGCGTCACCACGGCCCGCGTTTCTCCCACTTCGGGATAACGATGGCCATCGATGACTTTGATGCCGAATTCATCGCAAAGGCGTTGGATATGAGCTGGGATGGCTGTCATAGGCCCATCTCCTCTAGAAACGCGTCGAGACCTTCGGGCTTCTCAGGGACAAGAAACATCGGCTTGATATCCTGGGCCCAATGCCTGCTGAGTTGCCATGAGAGCCGCGTCACGATGTTGTGCATTTTCACGATCTTCATCTCATCGCTGGTGCGCGCGATGCGCCGCTCCCACTTCCTGATCTCGCGCCACAGCCGTCGGTGTTCTCTGCGCACGCCCTCCGGCAATGATCGAAAGCACTTGCCGCAGATCATTTCTCCGGGGAACTCATCCGCTGGGCCTGTTCGCCGGCAACGCGGGTTGATGCAGGGAGTGCGATCGTTCACGCCTTTACGACCTCCACAGGCCGCTTTCCGGCTCGAAACAGCTTTCCGGCTTCCCAACGGTGCTCCGCCTTCGCGCGCTCGCTGGTGTAGTTGCCGTTCATGTAGGCGATCAGGGCAGCATGAGCGCCCTCCCTCGCTTCTCTGGCATTGCGGAATGGCTTGATCTCGCCATTCTCCATCACGGGCTTGTAGGCGCCGTGTTCACCGGCTCGGAATTCACCGATCCAGATGTATCCGTTGTGCCGGGCGCGGGCGTCGAAAGCGTTCATTGGTCCCTCGCCTTCTCATATCGATGGATTGCAAGTCGAAGCTGGTCCGACCGTTTCACCGTATCGGTGGAGATCAGACCGCCATTGCCTGACCAAGGCATGCCGGGGATGCCGTTAAGATCAACGTTCACGGCTTCGACCAGTGCCTTGGCAGCGTTCAGAAGGTCTGTGCTCATATCGGTCACAGGATCGCTCCTTCATCGAAGTCAAAACCGGGAGCCGTGTCTTCCACCAAGGAAGAGAACATCGTGTATTCGCCCTCGAACTTGATCTCAGGGCAGCGTCCGGGTTCGCCGCGCCGGCGCTTGTGGTTGATGATCGCGGCCTTGCCTTTCGATGCTTCCAATTTCTGGATCATGATCTGCTTTTTGGTGAGTTCCCCTTCCCGAACGCGCTCAGTCGGCATCGACGGTATCAATTCGCGATAGAGCGGTTCAGGACGATAGATCGAAAACCACACGTCGAGGTGTTGCTTGATCGAACTGCCGCCATAGGCATCTCCCATGACAGGCCGCAGGCTGCCGCCGGACTGGAACCTCTTCTTCCACTCATCGTTTCGCTGGATCAGGATCACGATGGCGACGTTCAGCGACTTCGCCATAGCCTTGAGACCGCGATAGAGTGCGTTGATCCGTTCGGCGAAGATGTCTCTGGGGTTCGGCAAACCGATCATCTTCGCGTGGTCGATGAACACCAGATCCAGCCCCTGGCTTTTCACCAGCCCTTCCAGTTTCACCCGGATATCGGAAAGCGTGCAATCGCCGAAGCCAACAATATGGAATGGGAGGTCTGTCGAGTCAGCCATTTCCCGCTCGATTTCCTCTTTCTCTCGGCTGTTGAGATTGAAAGCGTCCACACGGTCAAGAGGAATGCGGGCCTTTTGCGCCGCAGCTTGGAGCGCTGCCTCTTCTTCACTGATTTCGATGGAGAACAAAGCGGATCGGTATCCGCGCTCCGCCGCGAAACGAAGCTGTTGCAGAGAGAACGATGTCTTGCCGCCGCCGCTGTCCGACATAAGACCGATCAGGTTCCCACGCCTCATATCGCCAAGCGCCTCGGTGATTTCAGGCAAGAACCACGGGATGCGCGAAGCATGATCCCCGCTGTCTTTGGCTGCCCGGTCTACAGCGCGGGGAAGCACCACGCCATATTTGAGAGACGAGGCGCGCTCATTGCCTTCTCGAGCGACGTGAGAAAGCTGGTCGACTATCGTCGCGATGATCTTTTCCGGGTTGATGTTCGCCGGCATGTGGCGCGATATCTCGTCCAGCTCTTGAGCGATGCCAATCATCCGATGGCGCGACCACATTTCAATGATGGCGCGGCCATAGTCATAGGCGTTGATGACGTTCACCGCCTCAACGGCGAGCTGGGCGAGATACTGACCAAGTGTTTTCTCCCCGACCATCTCGGCAGAGGGCAGATATGGCTTCATCGTAATCGGGTTCGCCGCCCTGCCCTCGGCAATAAGCGTGCCTGCCGTCTCGTAGATCAACTGGTGCAACTTCTCTTGGAAGTGCATCGGCTGCAGAAAACCTGCGACACGCCAATAAGCATCGTTGTTGATCAGGATGGCGCCCAACAACGCCTGTTCGGCCTCAAGGGCATCCGGAAGCGCGTTCTGGAAATGCTGAGCGTGCACGTTCATGCTGCCCTCGCCTGTCCGGTGCGCAGGGCCATGAATGCCTGCTGGTGACGCTTAGGAATGAAGGTGCAGCGCTCCCACGAAACCGCGATGCCAAGTGCTTCTGCGGCGTCCCTTTGGGCTGCCTTGGTTGCAGGAAGACCAATGCCCTGCATTCGCGCATGCTGGATTGCGAGGTCCTTCCAGTCATCTTTCCCTTGCGGCTTCACGCCTTTGCCGAAATAGGCGCTCCGCCATGTGACCGGGGCAATGAGCCCCCAAGGGATGCGATAGGCGTCGAGAATGGCAATCGCAGCGCCCGCCAGAGACGAAAGCTGCAGCGCGTTTGGGTTGATCGTGGTTTCGGTCGCCTCGCCAGCCATATCCTTACGCTTGCGACCAAACGTCTGGACGTTGCGCTGCGGCATCTCAATCGCAACAAAATCGGGCTTGTTCGCCTTTAGATAAGGGATCATCTGCATGGCGAGGTGCCCGGCCTTCTCCTCACCATTGTCGCCAGCCGATTTCCACACATCGCAGTTCCATGTCCCGGGTCGTTCGCTGCGATCGATCAGTGCTCTCCCGCATGAAGTCGCGATATCCAGTCCCAAAATGAGTGCCATCTATGCTGCCTCCCCGAATTTGCCCGCCTCATCGCCCCAGACTGTCCAGTCGGGGCGGTTGGTGCGGCTGAAAAGCTCGATCCGGCGCGCGCGGGGCATCAACTGCTCGGCAGCCCGGTAAGCTTCTTCCGGTTTGCGGGAGTGCTCTCTGGCCTGCCCCATGATCAGCGACCGGACGGATTTGGTGGTCTTCGGCTCACCCCGCGTTCCGATCAGGATGGGTTCGTGAGCACTGCGGAAAATGTAGCCGGTTCCGAAGGCGAGCTTGCCGTTGACCGTCGTCTTGCCCCACGCTCCGGCTGTCTTGAAGGTAAAGCCCCAGGCATTCAGAACCTCGAGCGCCTGCGGCAGCATTGGATTGGTGGCCCAGAGCCACAGGAGCGCGTCTGGTGCGGCCAAATCGAGAACCGGCAGCGCTTTGATCTCGTCAAGGCTCTGACACCGGTACTGCGCCTGCGCAGACTTGCCCTCGCCCTTCTCCGAACGAAGCTCGAATGACCAAGCAGGGTCTGCCATAATCAGATCGAAGGAATGCGGGTTGATGTCGCCAAATGGCCAGTCGAACAATCGCATCACTCCCCTCCCCACATAGCCGCGCCAAGGATGAGAATGCCCGCAATGGCGATGGTCCAGTTGATGATCAAAAATCGGGTGCGCTCGGTCATGCTGCGGCTCTCATCGTGGAAACAGGAACGCCGTAGACGTCCATGAATGCCGCGATCACTTCCGCCGCGGCTTCCGGTACGATTGCATTGCCGCCAACGCGCCAGAGATCCACTCGGCCGGGAAGCCCATCAACCAGAAAGCGAATACCGGATTGGGCGCGCCGCGCTTTGCCATCGTGGCAGGCGATCCATTCGGCGTCAGACCAGTAGGTTCCGTTCCTTTGAGGATGCCGGGCACCGTGGGGTAGATCTTCCCACCCCGGTCGCGTTGATAGCCCCGTCCGGTCGCGTCGATAACCGTAGGCGTCGGGCTGTATGCCGGAAGTGGGTGCACGGTCGACAGCCGCTGCATCGCTTCGCCCAGATACAGAGGCGTAGTGTTCTGGCCAGCATTGCGCTTTCGAAAGGCTGCCGACTTGGCCAACGTCTGGTCTGATCTTGGCCGATCCAACGCCGTCATTGTTGGCCATTGACCAGCATTCTGCACCATCTGTCGCGGCAACTGGTCGATCCGGTTCCTTTCGCCCGCTTCCGTCGCCATGCCCGCGCTGTCCTTCCAGTCCCGTGCCGATGCCGTGATCCAATGCGCCGCTTGGGGCGGTGCAGTTCCCGCAGATGGTGGACAAGCCCCCGGGGAAGAATGGTCCAACTCGCCCACTTCCGCCGCAGGCTGGGCATTCGCCATGACGTATCCCAGATTGGGGCTGTTCCGGTTCGCTTCGCTCGGTGCCGGTCCCCGCTCGCCCTCGCTCGCTTTCACGGCCGGCCACGGCGATCCAATAGAGCCGGTTCCGTTGGTGTGGCGCGTCGACACTGCAAGCCGGGAAATCGATTCCCCGAGCGGTGAAGTCTTCTCGCGCCAGATCAGCGCGGACTCCGTCGAACCAACCATAGCCAGCCTTTCCCGCAACCTGCTCTCCCATGACGACAGCGGGCCGGCAGGCACTGATGAGGCGATGAAAGTCCGGCCACAAATGCCTTGGATCATCGGCTCCGAGCCCTTTGCCGGCCGCCGAGAACGGCTGACAGGGGCAAGAGCCGGTCCAGAGCGGTGCGTCGTCAGGCCATCCAGCAAGTCGAGCTGCGACTGACCACAATCCTCCGCCGGCGAAGAAATGGCATTGCGTGTAGCCTTCAAGGTCATGGGGTTCGACTTCCTTGATTGAACGCGTGTCGACGTCGCCATTCGCAATCACGCCTTCCTTGATGAGCGCGCGAAGAATGTGCGCCGCCGCAGGATCGATCTCGTTGTAGTAAGCTTTCATCATTCACCCTCTGTCGGGGTGCGCCGTCTAAGCCGCGGCGCAGGGCACGTAACGGCTACTCGGCGGCGACGGCCGTAGGCTCTTCGTCGGGAAACTCGGGATCGTCCTCATTCAGGACATGCGACAGATCCTTGTTGGCGAATGCGTGCCCGTCGTTGAGACCGCGCTGCCACTCCTGCCCTGCCTTGCTGTCGGCGCCATATGGGTTCGTCGCATCCTTGCGGAGCTTGCCGGCTGCAAGACCTTCCTCGTAGGCGCGCTCTTCGATGGGAGTGCGGTCTTCATCGAACATGTCAAACTGGCGGGCGACACCGTGACCGAACATGCGAGCAATGCGCAGGCGGCGCTTCATCGTGGCAATGATGTCGCCGGCATCCTTGTCTTCGAGTTCCTTCGCCCACTTCACGTCGGCCTTCGTGAAACCCAGGTTCTTAATCCGGTCGTAGATGCCGGCCATTTCGCCTTTCAGCCCGGCCATGTCGGAGTCGTGCTCCTTGATCTGCCGGAAGGCTGAGAGAAACTGCTGTTCCTCGAATTGTTCGCGTTCGGAGTTGTGGCCCACAGTGGCGGGTTCAGTCTTCTTCGACTTGCTCATAGATCAGACTCCACCTTGAAGATCAGGAGAGCGCCCCACGCCTGGAAGCGACCGCCCAAGGCGATCAATCTCCGGCCCGTAAAGATCAGGGTCGATCTCACGAAGCTGCGCGGCCAAGAGCGCGTTCTTTTGTTGCGCGATAAAGAGTTCGTGTTTTGCACGGCCAAGGCTTTCCTCGTTGTGGCGCGCGACGGCCTCACGGATGGCATCCGCAAGATCGGCCGGCACCCTCTTGATTTTCTTCCACCGCAACCTCTCGATGACGGTGATCGGCAGGCGCGCCGCACGCGCTGCCTTGTTGATTTGCTCCTTTGCGGAGCCTTCCCCGCCGAGCAGTCGAACTGCCGACGCCATTTCGTCTTGGATGGCTTCAACTCGAAACATTTCCGCCTCGCGCCGTGAGATTTCCCGGTCGCGCCTCTGTTTTTCCGTCATTTGGAAATTCTCGCTCGCTATGTTCGTGACGGTCGAACACAGCGACTGGGCCGGGAACTCCGGCGAGAGAGCCGAAGGGCTCAATTGGAAAAGGAAGGAAAGGAACGACGAATGAGCAGGACGACGCGCAAACATCAGCCTGGTCAGCTCGATTTGTTCCCTGAAACACTGCGGAGGTCATTTGCGCCTCCGCTGAAACGGGCTCATGGCAATGGCGGCGGCAACCGCCAGAGGCCAGACAACGCAAACTGCCCATTCACGGAGGCCCGTGGGCGCTTCCCGCTTTACGGCAGCAACCGCGCCTATGACGCCCAGCCCGTATAGGATGATGGCGAGGATCGTCATGCGGAGCTCTCCAGAACCGGAACTCCGGCATTTCTTAGAACGCGCTCAACCTCACAGGGAGCGCAGGGCTTGTCGGTTTCGCGCCGGATGGTTCTCGCAATATGCGTGGGCGTCTGACCGCGTCGCGCAGCCGCGAGCATCAGGTCAGTGTCCGCCACGGTCCATTTAAGGTTCAAATGCCATGCGGTGACGCTCTCGGCATGGTCGTGTGCCGGCCGGTCTTTCACAGTGCGATTTTCCATTTTGTCATCGAGAGGACGCGAGATGCCGGCCGGCTGGCCCTTGGATACCGTCTCGCACCCGAAGATCGTGCTGGAAGCAGAAGCCCCGCCACACCCAAGGGAATTTGTGTTCTGATAGGAGGTCATCGGTCACTCCATCATCGACATGCCGCACCGACCCTCGCAGGCCATGTGCAGGTGATTTCGTGGTCCGGCGAACCTGCCGTGAATGAAGTTGCCGCAGCGCGGGCATTCACATCGAGCGCGCTTCAGGCCCTTCCGAAGCATGACCTTTTTCAGATTGGAGGCGGTTTTGATGACCTCGCCAAACTGATCCATGAAGGCCGCCGGAGAGGATGCGGGAGGAGTTGCACCCTCCCCGGCATTCGCCGCGCGGGGGTGGGAGGGGACGCGGCGTTCTGGTGTCTGGTGGGAGGTCATGCGGCACCCCGCGCAGGAGTATCGGTAGATGGGAGCGCGAAAAAATCAGCCGGAGTAAGCTCGATGCCCTTTTTCTGTGCGTGCCGCAGGAGCAGCGGCGCATCTCCTTGTGGGATGTGCCCACCGGTCCCACCCCGTTGTTTCGGATACATCCAGCGGTACACGCGGGAGACGTGCTTCCCGGTGATCTTCGCAACGGCATCCACACCGCCAAGTTTGGCGATAACGGTACGGGCTGGTTCAAGGTGATCTTCACTCATGGCGACAATGTTTGCGATTATCGCGAGTTTCTGTCAAGTGATTTTTGCGAACTTCGCGATAGGAAATTTTGCGAAAGTCGCGATCATGCCGCTATGAGCGATCCGCAGCATGAAATCCGGCTCTGGATGCAAGAGCAGTTAAACCAGAGCCCACACGGCACCAAAGGCCGCTTGGCAAAGCACCTGGGCGTTCGCCCAGACGCTATTACGCGTATGGCAAATACCGACCCCAAGAAAGAAACCCGAGAGATCAGAGCTCATGAGCTGGATCTAATGCGGGCATTCTTTTCGCAAGCCGAAGGCGCACCGCAGGATGATGACGGCATGGAAGTGCCCGTTATGGGCCATGTCGGCGCAGGATCGGAGGTCATGCCAGACTTTGAGCAGGTGCCGCCGGAAGGCATCGACCAGGTTCATGTACCGTTTCATGTTCCGGATGATCTGATCGCCTTCACAGTCCGGGGCACTTCGATGCTCCCCTACATGCGCGAAGGCACGATCATCATCGTCTACCGGGAGCAGCAGAAGCCAATCGAGGCGTTTTACGGCCTTCAGGCAGCCGTAAGGACGGCAGACGGGAAACGGTTCATCAAAACCATTACACGCGGCAGCAACGGCGGCGTGAACCTGATCTCATGGAATGCCGAAGAGATGTACGACGTGCACCTCGAATGGATCGGAGAAATCTTCGCAATCCTACCGCCTTCCGCTACCCGAAAGGTCGAGCGCCAAGGAGGCATTCAGGGGCAGTTGAAGCTTAGGGCATAGAGGGGGAACTGATGCGCCAGAGGATTGCAGCAATCATCCTGACCGGGGCTCTTGCTGGGTGCAACACCACTTCTGACGATTGGGAGCGCTCGGGCAGCGGCAACAGCGCCGCGTTCGAGCGCGCCAAACAGATATGCCAAGGTAGAGCGGCCGGGAACTTCGGACAGACCCGGGGCGGACTACTTGTCCGAGCCGTGACGTCTGATGCAGTGTTTAAAGGGTGCATGGCCGAGCAGGGCTACATTGGAAAGGCTCCCTAGTTCCAAGGGGCATCATGCAGCACTCTTCCCTCCTGCGCTTGAGAGGTAGATACACCCCTCCCCTTTCAAGACGGTCCTTCACCACCACGCTAGGCGACTCTCCATCTAGAACCGGCGGCCATATGTCGGGCCGGTGAACACCATCAAGTCTCAATATCCGCAGGTGCCTTTGTTCTACCGGGGCCATCCGGTCTCCACCCCACATCCCATACTTGGCTGGTCAGGCCGGGAACTCTGTGGTCACCATTCAATCGGCGGCGGTGCTTCGATCCCTGCGTTTACTCCTCAAGCCATGTTCAAGCCATTCGGACGGCGTCTACCCGTCGAGACAATCCGATTCAGCCTGGGAACCGGCAACCGCTTGGTTTCATGGGCCGGATGATCGGCAGACAGCGGGACAAACCGTCGAAAGACCGCCGCTTCATGCGCTCCATCCACTCCATCTTGGCGGGAACCTCCGGGCAGACCCAAGATATTGCGAATTTCTGCGCCTTCGAGCGGCGATGACGGTTGCATAATCATTCCTTATCGTGCATAACCGTTGCGATAAATCAGCCTTCTCGAAGCCCCGGTCGGATCACCCCGCCGGGGCTTTTCTTTTCGCGCAATCGCAAAAGCCTGTCAAATAATTTTGCGATTATCGCGATTTGTTACTTGACAGATTTTGCGATTATCGCGAATATCCTCTCGCACACCGAGCACGAAGAAGCGCTTCCGCGCCGATCTGCCGGACACGATGGAGAGGAAGATAACGATGAGCCGATACGACTTCTGCCATACGATCCAAGACGAGAAGCTTGGCATTGGCGTCGTCTACGATCTGGAATGCGAAGTTGAGCTTTCCGTCGAACTGGATGCGGGCGTCCCGATGATCTCGGTGGATGCCGTCTATGTGGGCGGAAAGAACCTGTTTGACGGCTCCGCTTTGACGAAGTCCATCGCTGCCGAAATTGCGAACGCGGCCGAGAACGACGAGGCTTTGAAGGCGCTCGCAGTTTCCGACGAGGGGTTCACCTACCGCGGCCTCGGCGGAAACGACCCTGACGGCCGGTTTGTGAGGGCGCTCTGATGCCCTCCTTCGAATTCTTCCGCCAGCGAGCCGATCTGGAGCACGAATACCGCAAGGCCATGCGCCGCGCCCTCGTGCTGATCGATGCCGGCGAACTCTCCCATGCAGAAGGGCAGATCAAGGCCGCGAACGACTTCCGGGCAGCGATCAATGCGCTTGAAACCGAAAGGAAGGCCGCGTGATGGACCCCCGCGAATTTCACAACGCCCTGCGGATCATGTGGAACCTCGACCGTCACGAACTGGTCGAAGCCGGAGTGATCGACGCTGATCAAGAGGGTCACTGGCTGGCCTTCCGGGATCACCCTCACGCAACTGCAGTCCGAATGAACGACAAGCGCTTCGACCGGCTCTGCAAGCTGGTCGAGAGCCGCCAGCCGAAAAGGAGCGCGGCATGAGCAAGAAGCGGGACATCTTTTGTTGCGGCTGTGGCGAAACGGTTTCCGCGCGCTTTACGGATGGTGGTGAGGTCTACCCTCACAGGAAAGACCTGAAAGCCCTTCCGTTCTGGAAGTGCGATGCTTGCGGCAATTTCGTGGGGTGCCACCACAAGACCAAGAACCGCACCAAGCCGCTTGGCGTCATTCCCACACCGGAACTTAAGAAGGCGCGCCAGCATATTCACCGCATCCTTGACCCGCTTTGGAAGAGCGGGCGGTTCGATCGTCGCGAACTCTATTCAATGATCGCCCATGCCCTCGACATTGAGGAATACCACACTGCCGATATTCGCAGCATCGAGGAAGCCCGCAACGTGTACCGCACAGTCAAGGAACTGGAGGCCTCGCATGCATAGCGCCCTCCACTTCCACCTCCCATTCCAAAACCACCCGACCACCCGCGTGGCAATCATGATCGTCATCGGCGCGGTGTTCATCGGTTTTTTTGAAACGCCCCACTGAGGATTGAACCATGACCGATCTCGACACAGACGCAATGCAGTCCATCGGTGACCTTGCCTCGCGGATCGTTGGGAGCCTTTCCCAGGAAAGACAGTGGAACGGCAAGACGATCACCGAACCGGGCGTTTATTCCGGCATCACGCTCGACCAGTATCACCAGAAGCGCGATTTGCTGGATGGACCGTCGGTCTCAAAGTCAGCGTTGAAATGGCTTTTGCCAGCTTACGGTGGGTCTCCCAAAGCATTCTGGGGCCGCTGGGCATGGAACCCCGGCCACATCGAGCAGGAAGCCACGACAGCGCTCGACTTCGGCAAGGCCGCACATGCGCTTCTGCTTGGCGACGAGGTGTTTTCAGAGAAGTTCGCCGTTCGGCCGGATTACCGGCCCGAAGATGGCGAGTTACCACCCGTAGAGCGCAGGAAGTGGAGCGGCAACGCGAACGACTGCAAGGCATGGCTGGAGAATGCGTCCGAGAACAATCTGACGGTCATCACCGCTGAACAGATCGAGCGCATCAAGCGCATTGCCGAAGATGCATCGACATACCCGCTCATTCAAATGGGTGTCCTCAACGGCCGCGTTGAGCGCTCGATGTTCTGGAAGGACGAGGAAACCGGCATCTGGCTGCGTAGTCGCCCCGATGCGATGCCGAACGCAGATGGTGTGTTCGCGGACCTAAAGACCGCATCAAAATTCGATGAGGACTTTCTGGAGCGCCAGATCTTCGACGCAGGCTATTTTCTCCAGGCAGCCATGACGCGGATGATCTGCCGTTCGCTCGGTATCCCCTTTGAGACGTTCGTCCTGGTCTATGTGCTGAACGACGACGTTCCGGACACGGCACATGTCGAAATCTCAGCCCATGACATCGACCGTGGCGAGCGCGTCATCCGTTGGTGCCTGAACACTATCCGTCATTGCCTTGATGCCGATGACTGGCCGGGCGCGCGTCCGTTCTCAGGCGGCGAGCGGCATATCCAGATGAAGCCGTGGGCAAAATCCCGGCTCGACGACTTCCTCGACCATCAAGACCAGATCGCCCAGCAGGAGGCCGCATAATGAACCAGCTTGTCTCGCAGCAGAATACCTCAATCAACCAGGTTGGCATCGCTTCTGGGAATGGCTCTAAGATCGCCCCGCAGACACTCGGCGAGGTCGTCCGCTTCGCAGAGGTCATGTGCAAAGCAGACATTGCACTGCCGAAACACCTACGAGGTAACGCCGGGGCGTGCATGGCCGTGGCGCTTCAAGCTCTTGAATGGGAGATGAGCCCGTTCGCTGTTGCTTCGAAGTCCTATTCGGTCAACGGCCAGATTGCATATGAAGCCCAGCTCATCATGGCTGTTATCAACACACGATCCGGCATCGAAGGACGCTTGAAGTTCCGCTTTGAGGGCGAAGGTCCGGAACGGGTCTGCATCGCCTTTGGTAAAATTGATGGCGAAGAGCTCGAGGTTCGGTCTCCGAAGTTCAAGGACATCACCCCGAAGAACTCCCCGCTCTGGAAGTCCGATCCCGATCAGCAGCACTGCTACTACACCGCTCGGGCGTGGGGCCGGCGACACACGCCAGAGGTGATCCTTGGCGTCTACGACCGGGACGAAGCAGAGCAGTTCCGCGGGCCTGGCAACGCCAAGGACGTAACGCCTCCGTCGCTCATGTCACGCTTGCAGGCTCAGAAACCGTCTGGGGACATGCAGGAGGCGCGCGAAGGTTTCGACATGGCCAACGTGACGCGCGAGACCGAAGGGTTCTTCAGCGGTCAGGAAATCCACCAGGAATACAGTTCACCGGCAGAAAGCCCCACCGGTGACGGCAGTGGACCACTCGCCGCCTCTCCATCAGAGCGGTCCACTGCCGACAATTCACCCGCCACGGCGGATGAGGCCGGCTCGCAAGACATGGGAGAGAGCGAAAGCGGGCCGGCTTCCGTCGATCCGGATTGGCTCAAGACGTTCGCCAAAGCGATCATCGGCGCCATCGGTGAGGATGAGGTTGTCGTCGTCAATCAATCCAAGGGGCTCTTTGTCGAAGGCCTGAGCGACGAGGTTCGGGCCAAGGCGAAGTCGATCACCAATTACGCCCGCGCCTGCTGCCGGAATGAAATTGAGCTTGATGACTGCCGGGCAACGATTGCCGGCGTTGTCGGGTGCGAGGAGAAGGATCTGGTGGCATGACCATCTCAGCCGACACCCTCGCCGAGGTTGCGCGCTCATTTCCGAAGGGCAGCCGTGGCGCTCGGGCTATTGCCAGAAAGACGCTCGACCTGCGCACCGATGAGCTTCGCATTGACGTGATGTGCCTCGAACTGGCGCGTCTGGTTGAAGCAGAGGTCTCGGAGCATCAACGGAGGGCGCGCTGATGTCCTACGCATCAACGACAAACGTCTCGGTCAGCAAGACCAAGGGCGAGATCGACGGTCTGCTGAGGAAACACAAGGCCGCAGGCTTCGGCGTGTTCGAGGAACAGACACGCGCGATGCTGGTCTTTGAGATGTCAGAGCGCAGGATTGTCTTTCACCTTCCGCTCCCCGACCAGCTCGATAAGGAATTCGTCTTAACCGCCCGTGGCAAAGCCCGGTCTGCCGACGCTGCCCTTGCAGCATGGGAACAGGCCTGCCGCTCCAGGTGGCGGGCATTGTTCCTCTGTATCAAAGCGAAGCTCGAAAGCATCGAAAGCGACATTGAGAGCTTCGAGGATGCGTTTCTCGCACAAATCCAGATGCCGGACGGCCATTCGGTGTCTGAGCATGTCAAACCGCGGATCGCTCAGGCCTATGAGACCGGCACAATGCAGCCGCTCTTACCGGCGCCGAAAGGTGGTGCGTGATGGCAGTGCCCATGATCGACAATCCACTTGGCGGCCGCAGTGTCGAGGAATACCGTCAAGAGAGACGGTCGGCAGGCGCACCGATTACTCTTGCCTATTTTGAAGAGCGTTCGATCCCTGAGCCGAATTCTGGATGTTGGATATGGCTTGGTGCTCTACATAAGCGGCATGGCTATGGTGCTGTCAGGGCCTACGGCTCAACGACTCGCGCTCATCGACTTTGCTTCGAGGTCACATCGGGGCAGAAATTACCGTCGTCTATAGACGTTTGCCACACATGCGATGTGCGATGCTGTGTCAATCCAGATCATCTTTTTATGGGAACGCGAACCGACAACATGCAGGACTGCTCTGCGAAGGGTCGCATTGTTGTTCCTGAACTTCGCGGTGAAAGCTGTCCCGCAGCGAAACTGACCGAAGCACAGGTGCTTGCAATTCGTGCCGACCCCAGGTCGCAGCGCGCCATTGCTATCGCCTATGGGGTCGATAAAGGGACCATTGCTCACATTAAGCACAGGAAGACATGGAGGCACATATGAGCCGCTATGAATTCACTCGAAGGCAGCGCCTTGAAATCTGGCAGCGCGCCGACGGTCACTGCGAGAAGTGCAGGGCCAAGCTCAAGGTTGGCGAAGGCGAATACGATCACGTCATTGCGCAGGGCTACGGAGGTGAAAATACCGTCGAGAACGGTCAGCTTCTATGCCGCCCATGCCACAAGGGCAAGACAGCGGTTGACAAAGGTATCACCGAAAAAACGAAACGCATCAGGGACAAGCACTTGGGCGTGTATCCGAAGTCCAAGGCGAAGATCGCCGGGCGCGGCTTCCAGAAGACGCGAGGATGAGATGACACGCGAACAAATCAACAAGGCGCTGGAATGCGAAGGCGTTGACGACCCCGAAGAGCGTTGCCCACGCCATCCGAGCAAATGCGTTTGCTGGAGGCGAGAAGTGCAGATGGCTTACAGGGTCCGTGTTCTCACGGCAGTTTACGAGCGCGAGGGGATATTCGACAACCAGGCAAGGAGGCGCTGAAGGATGACAAAGCCCCTCCGTCACCGTCGATGCGAGATCGAGAACGCCGGTCGCGTAGCCCGCGATATGGGCCTGACCGTGCGCCTTGAGGTCGATGGAGCGATCACGCTTATCCCCGATACTCACAATGACCGATTTGACAGCGCGCCTCTGAATGGCGGCAATTCCCTCCGCGCATGGAGGGACAGACACAGTGCGGGTAAATCTCGTGGGCGTTCATAGCGTCAAAAAGCGACTGGCCGACGGATCGGTCAAAACCTACCACTATGCGTGGCGAGGCGGCCCGGCCATCAAGGCCGACCCAGAAACCGAGCATCGAAAATTCACCGAGGAATACCTGCGGCTGACGCGCGACAGAGAAGATGCGCCGTATCAGGGCTGCATGGCCGAAATCGTTCGCGGCTATCTCAAATCCCCACACTACAAAGACCTGAAACCCAGCACCCGCGAAGGCTATGATCTGGCGATCCGTGCCATTGAAGGCGAGTTCTACGACATGACGGCCGAGCGCATTTCCGGGGCCGGCAGTCGAACCCTTTTTCTCGAATGGCGCGACGAGATGGCGGAGACGCATCCCCGCAAGGCCGATCTCTACATGAGCGTTCTGCAGCGTCTGTTCTGGTTCGCCTTAGACCGGGAGATGATTGAGCGACACCCGTTGGAGCGGATCACCAAGGTAAGCGATGGCACCAGACGGGACATCATCTGGACAGATGCCGATATGAAGGCTTTCACGGAGAACGCGCGCGAGCCGCTTGTGCGAGCGATGATGCTCGCCGCATGGACCGGACAACGGCAAGGTGATCTACTCTCCCTCACCTGGTCAGCCTACGACGGGAACGCTATCAGGCTCCGGCAGTCCAAGACCGGCGCCCATGTCGCCGTGAAGGTGTCTGCCGAGCTTCGCGCCATTCTGGATGCAGCCAGGGCCGAGAACGCCAAACGAGAAACACCTGCAGCGACGATCCTCACGAATCGCAGCGGCAAGCCTTGGACCTCCGGTTTCAAGTCTTCGTGGAGGAAAGCGGTTGCGGCTGCCGGCATCAAGGGAAAGACATTTCACGATCTGCGCGGGACGTTTGTCACCCTCGCTTATCGAAATGGCGCTTCGATTCGTGAGATTGCCGAGATCACCGGTCATGCGGAAAAGGACGCTGAAGGCATCATTCGCAAGCACTATCTGGTGTCGAGCGCGGCTGTGGAAAAGATCGAAACAGGAACGCGCCCGTAAACTAGCCGGAAATCTGTAAACCGATAGGCCACGGCTCCAAATAGAGAGCCGTCCAAACAACTGAAATAAAAGAGAAAAATGGTCGGAGCGGCGGGATTCGAACCCACGACCCCTTGACCCCCAGTCAAGTGCGCTACCGGGCTGCGCTACGCTCCGAACCGGCGCAAGGGATATAGTTTCCGCATCGCACGCGCAAGGCCTAAAAACAATTCAATGGTAAAAAGCCGGCACGAGCGCTGACTTTCAACAAGCCCCTCTTCCGACCCGGCAAGAACGGCTTAACGCACCTGGTCGAGCAGCCTCTTGCATTCCAGAAGATCGAACAGCGCCTCCTGCAGAAGCGCCCTGTTGTCGCGTGAAAGGCTTGCCGCATCGGCGGTGACAGGCCCCTCCTGCTCGCCACGGCCGAGGCCGAAAAAGCGCTTGCTTGGCCTCGCCTTCGGCGTTCCCACCAGAACCTCCTCTTCGGAGGCAGTCTTCTCGGCCTCAGCCTGGTGGCTCTGCGCAATGGCCTCAACGGCGGCCACATCGCCCCGGCCGATCGCCACGACGAACTGGTTGCCATTCTCACGCAGGAGTTTCTGCACGCCTTTGATCGTGTATCCCTGGTCATAGAGCATGTGGCGGATGCCCTTGATCAGGTCGATGTCCTGCGGCCGGTAATAGCGGCGGCCGCCGCCCCGTTTCAGCGGCTTGATCTGCGAAAACCGGGTCTCCCAGAAGCGCAGCACATGCTGCGGCAGGTCCAGCTCTTCAGCCGCTTCGCTGATTGTGCGGAAGGCGTCGGGGCTCTTGTCCATGATCGTGCATCTCCTGCAGGCCGGCGCACTACGCCGTCACCCGTTCGAACCGGGCGACCTGCGCACGGCATAAGCCGCGTGAGGCAACGCCCATCGATTCGTGAGTGTAAACCACTTCGCGGTTCAGAAAAAACCGTTCAGCCCTGCTCCAGACCTCCAGAGTGCTTCACCGTTTCACGGAAACGCCGCTCCGCTCTATCTGCCTGACTTCCTGCATTTGTGCTGACGTCAGGTGATTCCACCTGACTGCAAAATGCGCTGGGCGTTCAGGCGCTCTTGCGCATGCGCCTTGCCTGGTGCGCCTTGAGAATGCGGTCCTTGAGAACGTTCGAGGCCTTGAAGGTCATCACCCGGCGCGGAGAGATCGGCACTTCCTCGCCGGTCTTGGGGTTGCGGCCGATGCGCTCGTTCTTGTCGCGCACCTGGAAGGTGGCAAAAGAGGAAAGCTTCACCGTTTCGCCGCGAACCACCGCGTCGCAGACTTCCTGCAGAACCATTTCGACAAGCTGAGCGGATTCGGTTCGTGACAGTCCGACCTTCCGATAGACGGCCTCAGCCAGCTCGGCACGCGTCAGTGTCTTTCCCCCCATAGGGCTACCCATCCAGATCTTGAAAATGCTTGTGATTTCAATACGCGGCGCTGACGTTACAAAAAATGCTTTGCAACGGTCAAGGACGATACACGTGATTTGCTTCCACTACCAGCGCACCAGCACCGCGCCCCAGGTAAAACCGCCGCCCATGGCCTCGAGAAGCACCAGGTCGCCCTTCTTGATCTGGCCACGCTCGACAGCCACCGACAGCGCCAGCGGCACCGAGGCGGCAGACGTGTTGCCATGCAGGTCCACCGTCACCACGACCTTCTCCTCGGCAATGCCGAGTTTTTTGGCCGAAGCGTCGATAATGCGCCGGTTGGCCTGGTGGGGGACAAACCAGTCGATGTCCTCGGCGGTGATGCCGGCCTTGGCGAAAACGTCCTCGATCACGTCGGTGATCATGCCGACGGCATGTTTGAAGACTTCACGCCCCTGCATGCGCAGGTGCCCCACCGTGCAGGTGGTCGACGGGCCGCCATCGACGTAGAGCTTGTCGCGCTGGCTGCCGTCGGAACGCAGCGACGAGGCGATGACACCGCGCTGATCCAGCGCCGCTTCGCCATCCTGCGCCTCCAGAACCACCGCGCCGGCCCCGTCGCCGAAGAGCACGCAGGTGGTGCGGTCGGTCCAGTCGAGAATGCGCGAAAAGGTTTCGGAGCCGATCACCAGCATCCGCTTTGCCTGACCGCCGCGAATATAGAGATCGGCGGTGGTGACGGCGTAGACGAAGCCGCTGCACACGGCCTGCATATCGAAGGCGAAGCCACCGGACATGCCGAGCCGCTCCTGGATTTCGACTGCGGTCGCAGGAAAGGTGTTGTTGGGCGTCGAAGTCGCCAGAATGATCATGTCGATATCCGCCGGCGTCAGGCCGGCGCTGTCGAGAGCCGCGCGTGCTGCCGCCTCACCCAGCGATGCCGTCGTCTCGTCCTCCGAGGCGATGTGGCGCTGGCGAATGCCGGTCCGCTGAACGATCCACTCGTCGGTTGTATCGACCAGTTTCTCGAACTCCGCGTTCTTCATGATGCGGCGCGGCAGAGCAGAGCCAATGCCACGCACGACGGATCTAGTCATTACAGCGTCCTATTCATTCACGGCTGCAGCGCCGGCAGCCACCTGCGGCTTGCGGGCGTGATAAAGGTCCAGGGTAGCACGCGTCCTGTCGAGCAGGTGACTGCGCGCCATTTCATATCCAAGCTCGACGGCGGCAGCAAAACCTTCCGCATCCGCCCCGCCATGGCTTTTGACAACGATGCCGTTGAGGCCGAGAAAGACGCCGCCATTCGCCTTGCGCACGTCCATCTTCTCGCCAAGGCGCTGGAATGCGCCGCGTGCGAAGAGATAGCCGATGCGCGCCATCAGCGTACGGCTCATGGCTTCGCGGAGATAGCCGGCAATCTGTCGCGCCGTGCCCTCGGCGGTTTTCAGCGCGATGTTGCCGGCAAAGCCCTCCGAGACCACCACGTCGACGGTGCCCTTGCCGATGTCGTCGCCCTCCACGAACCCCTCATAGCGCATCGTGTTGAGCGCGGCCTCGCGCAGCATGCGCCCGGCCTCCTTGACCTCTTCCTGGCCCTTGATTTCCTCGACCCCCACATTCAGAAGGCCGACCGTCGGTCGGTCGAGATCGAACAGCGCATTGGCCATGGCGGCGCCAAGGATGGCGAAATCAACAAGCTGCTGGGCGTCGGCGCCGATCGTCGCGCCCACATCCAGAACGATGCTTTCGCTGCGCAGGGTCGGCCAGATCGCGGCGATCGCCGGCCGCTCGATATCGGCCATGGTGCGCAGGCAGAATTTCGACATCGCCATCAGCGCGCCGGTGTTGCCGGCGGAGACGCAGGCATCCGCCTCGCCGTTTTTCACCGCTTCAATGGCTTTCCACATGGACGACTTCCAGCGGCCCTGGCGCAGGGCCTGGCTCGGCTTGTCGTCCATCCGCACTGCAACCTCGCAATGCGTGAACTCGCTCACATCCCTGAGGACGGGTAAGCCGTCGAGCACCGGCAGAACGGTGTCTTCACGGCCATAGATCAGGAAACGGGCGTCAGGACGCCGTTCGATGACCTTGGTCAGGCCACGCAGCGTGACCTCGGGACCATGATCCCCACCCATAGCGTCAATCGAAATGCGTACCACGCGTGATGTGCCTCAATGGTTGATCGGGCGCCGGTATCGGCTCAAATGTGCGGCGAAAATAGCGTTTTTGGCCGGTGGCACAACCTCGTTTCGCGCCTTCTTCGTGCAATTCAGGACTTTTGTCCGAGCTTTCGCAGGCCCTCATAGAGGGGCCCGGCCTCTTTTGGGGCATCCTCGTGCTGTTCGGCAGCCTCCATAACAGCCCCGGGCCTGCGCGGATAGGGGTCAATGCCGAGCGTGAAGAACTCCACCGCCAGCACACCGACGTCGATGATGCTGCCATGAAACGTGTCCGGCATATCCGGGCCTTCCGCGTCCAGCACGAACTCGCCGCCCTCCACCTCGTTGCGCGCAAGCCGCGACCCTTCCGGCACCAGCGTCGCCGACACATCTTCCTCGATGTGGCTTGAGACCGGCTCCAGCGTCACCACACAGGACTGGGTGATGTCGGCCTCAACCGTGCCGGTGATGCGCACGCCATCGGCTTTCCAGGGCCGCACCGTGAGCTCCGCCGCAAAACGCTCGACGGAAAGGAGATCGTGCTCTTCCGCCAGCGCCCTGCGCTCGGCCTCGTCTGCCTTGATGGAGACCGTCATTCCCTTGCGCGCAAGACGATGGACGTTCACCTCGTGCGAGATCGGCGTTTTCTTCTTTTCAGGCATGGCTCAATTCTCCCTTTCCGCATCAGGGAATGCAATATCGGCCGCGATCAGGCGCTCCGTCTGCTGGCTTTCGAGCCAGGTCGCAGCGGCAAGCGCGTATCGCGCAATCGGTTCGGCACCCGTCCAGCCCTCGGCGTCCGGGCGGATGTTGCGGCGCAGGGCTGCAGCCAGCGCTTCCACATCGCCCGCGTCAATCGCTTCGCCATAGGCGGCAGCGCGGCCGTAAAACATGCGCGCCAGCTTCTTGATCCGCTTGGGCACACCCAGATCGCCGATCCCCAGCTCGCGAATCGCATGCTCCACATCGGCGAAGAACACATCGGTGACCTCCTGCGCCACCTCGCGGACGACTGCGCTCTCCTCGTCGCGCACCCGGCGCAGAAACAGAATCATGTTGAGGGCGATCATCTCGAAGCGACCGAGCGGCGTGTCGGGCACCTCCCAGCGTGCATAAAAGACAGGCTGCCGCGAGGCCGCCACGATTCGTTCATACAAGCCGTCGATGACCACACGGCGCGAACGCTGCCCAAAGCCAAACAGCTTCTGGAACATGAGAAATGCCCTCCCTCGGGGCTGGTTTGGGACAGGATCAGGTTGCATCGGCGCTTAAGCTGGTTTACCCGTTTTGCCGGCGGGGACAAGGGCTTTCGCTCGAAAGCCTTCGCGCCGGGGACGCTATGGAGATGTCGTTGCAGGTGAAGAAAATCAACAGTTATCCTGTCGGACGCACAATTTTGGCTGCCGGTCTTGCCGGCGCAGCGGCTGTGTTGTCCGGCTGCAATGTCGCCAACACGCTCGATGCGCGCGAAACGCTCACCCAGGGTTACGTCATCGACGAGCAGGCGCTGGAACTCGTTCCCGTCGGGTCGAGCCGTGAACAGGTGCTTCTGGCACTTGGTTCGCCGTCGACAACGGCGACCTTCGACAACGAAGCCTTCTATTACATCTCCCAGAAACGTGTGCGCGGGGCCGCCTTCATGCGTCCGCGTCTCGTCGAGCAGCAGGTTCTCGCCGTCTATTTCGGCGATGACGAGCGTGTCTCGAAGATCGCCCATTACGGGATGGAAGACGGCAAGGTGTTCGATTTCATTTCACGCACCACGCCGACAGGCGGCAAGGAACAGACCTTTATCGGCCAGATTCTCGCCGGCGCCTCGAAGGGTGGCCCACCCTCGGGCCTCTTTGGCGGCGGCGGCTGACCGATCACAAATCTCAGGCAACACCTAAAAGCCCGCGAGCGATGCTCGCGGGCTTTTTTCATTGCTGATATGACGGAGCCGCTATGGCAGGCAAAGCCTGCCCTGTCAGTGCGCCAGAACGGCCAGAAGCAGAAGCGCGATGATGTTGGTGATCTTGATCATCGGGTTCACCGCCGGGCCGGCCGTGTCCTTGTAGGGATCGCCCACCGTATCACCAGTCACGGAAGCCTTGTGCGCCTCCGAACCCTTTTCGTGCTTCGTGCCGTCTGCGTCCACAAAACCATCCTCGAACGATTTCTTGGCATTGTCCCAGGCGCCGCCACCGGCGGTCATGGAGATTGCCACGAACAGACCTGTCACGATGACACCGAGGAGCATCGCACCGAGGGCCGAGAAGGCCTCGCTCTTTCCGGCAATGGCGTAGACGACCGCAAACGCCACCAGCGGCGATAGCACCGGCAGGAGCGAAGGCACGATCATTTCCTTGATCGCCGCCTTGGTCAGAAGATCGACCGCAGTGCCGTAGTCGGGCTTTTCCTTGCCTTCCATGATGCCCGGCTTCTCGCGGAACTGCCGGCGCACTTCCTGCACGATCGCACCGCCTGCGCGGCCGACCGCCGTCATGGAGAGCCCGCCAAACAGGAACGGCAACAGACCACCGAAGAGAAGACCGACAACCACATAGGGGTTGGAGAGCGAGAAATCGACGCTCACGCCTTCAAAGAAGGTGCCCGGCTCCGCATTCGCGGCAAAGAACTTCAGGTCTTCGGTATAGGCAGCAAAGAGCACCAACGCGCCGAGACCGGCAGACCCGATGGCATAGCCCTTGGTCACTGCCTTGGTAGTGTTGCCGACCGCATCGAGCGCATCGGTCGTCTGGCGCACCTCGCTCGGCAGATCCGACATTTCGGCGATGCCGCCGGCATTGTCCGTCACCGGACCGAACGCATCGAGCGCCACCACCATGCCGGCCAGTGCCAGCATGGTCGTCACCGCGATGGCGATGCCGAACAGGCCTGCCAGATTGAACGACAGGATGATGCCGGCGATGATGACGATGGCTGGAAGCGCCGTCGCCTCAAGCGAGACGGCAAGGCCCTGGATGACATTGGTGCCATGACCGGTCACCGATGCCTGGCTGATGGAACGCACCGGCCGGTAGCCGACACCGGTATAATATTCGGTGATCCAGATGATAAGGCCGGTCACGCCGAGCCCCACAACGCCGCACCAGAAGAGCGACGTTCCGGTAAACTCGGAACCATTGCTTGCCGAGAAGGCGGTCGAACCGCCGAGCCAGCCCCAGACAATGCCGCCAAGTGCGACGACCGAAAGTGCGGCAGTTGCCCAAAACCCCTTGTAGAGCGCGCCCATGATGGAGTTGTTGGAGCCGAGCTTGACGAAAAACGTCCCGATGATCGACGTCACCACGCAGGCAGCGCCGATGACCAGCGGGAAGAGCATGAGCGTCAACGCCACCTCGCCGGTGAAGAAGATCGAGGCGAGCACCATGGTGGCGACGACGGTCACCACATAGGTTTCGAACAGATCGGCGGCCATGCCAGCGCAATCGCCGACATTGTCGCCCACATTGTCGGCGATGGTGGCCGGGTTGCGCGGATCGTCCTCGGGGATGCCCGCCTCCACCTTGCCCACCAGATCGCCGCCGACATCCGCACCCTTGGTGAAAATGCCGCCGCCCAGACGCGCGAAGATGGAAATCAGCGAGGCGCCGAAGCCGAGCGCCACCAGTGCGTCGATGACGATGCGGTCCGTTGGCGCATGGCCGAGCGGCCCGGTGAGAATCCAGAAATAGACTGACACGCCCAGCAGCGCGAGCCCCGCCACCAGCAAGCCGGTGATCGCACCGGACTTGAAGGCGATGTCGAGGCCGGCGGCGAGGCTGTTGGATGCCGCCTGCGCCGTGCGCACATTGGCGCGCACCGAAACGTGCATGCCGATGAAGCCGGCAGCAGCCGATAGCACCGCACCGATGAGGAAGCCGATGGCCGCCACGGAGGTCAGAAGCCACCATGCGAGAATGAAGACCACGACGCCAACAATGGCGACAGTGGTGTACTGCCTTGTCAAATAAGCCTGCGCCCCCTCCCGGATGGCACCGGCGATTTCCTGCATGCGTGCATTGCCCTGATCGGCGGCCAGCACCGACCGGGTTGCCCAGATGGCATAGAGTATGGAAAGCACACCGCAGGCGATGACCACGTAAAGCATGTTCATTGCCAATCTATCCCTTGATTTCGACCCGCGACTGGAACCCCCTCCCGGGTCACGCTGAAAAGGCCGGCGGCATTCGCGCCCCTCCCGGCCCAATGCGCGCAGCTTGGGCGAAGCCGCGCGGACACGTCAAGCTTGTGCAGGGATAATTTGTCGCAGGGATGCGCCGGCACGGCCGCCGACGCCCTGTTCTCAAGGGGTTGCGTGTCAGGCTGCCTGCCTGGACCGGCGGCTGAGTGCCATGACACCCAGCGCAAGAAGGCATGAACCGGCGACGGGAATCACGATCCAGGCGAGCATGTTCCAGCCGAACGCATTGTAGATCTGGCCCGACATCAGCGAGGCAAAGGCCGTGGTCGAGAAAAGCAGAAAATCGTGCACACCCTGCACACTGTTCTTTTCCGATGGCCGGTAGCACTCGGCCACCATCGCCGTTGCGCCGATAAAGCCAAAGTTCCAGCCGATGCCAAGCAGGATCAGCGCTGTCCAGAACTGCCATAGCTCGATGCCCGATAACGCCACGATGGCGCAGGCAATGAGCGTCACAAGCCCCGTAGCCACAATGGTTTCCTTGCCGAAGCGCGCGATCAGCCGGCCGGTGATGAAACTCGGCGCGAACATCGCCATCACATGCCAGGAAATGCCGAGCGTCGCCTCGTCAGGCGTGAATCCGCAACCCACCATGGCGAGTGGCGCACCCGTCATGACGAAGCTCATCAGGGCGTAGGAGGCGACGCCGCAAAAGAGCGAAACCAGAAAACGCGGCTGCAGGAGAATCTGAGACAGCGGCCGGGCCGGCTCGTGACTGTCGAGCGCTGCTGAGGGGGCTTCCTTTGGCAGGCGAAGGAAGGAGAGGATGAAAGACCCCAACAGGCCGAGCACCACCAGAGCGGCGAAAGCCCCGGCAAACTGGATCGGTGCGAACAGGTCACGCGTGTAGATCACGGTCTGCGGGCCAATGATCGCGGCGAAGACGCCGCCGCCCAGCACCCAGGATATGGCTCTGGGCTTGAAATCGGAGGGTGCATTGTCGGCTGCCGCAAAACGGTATTGCTGCAGGAACGCATTGCCGATGCCTGCCAGCAGGAGACCAAAGGCGAAAAGCCAGAAACTGTTCTGGAAAAGGGCTGACGCAGCAACGAAACCGCCGCTCGCCGTCACCAGACCGCCGGCCATGAAGCCGTTGCGGCGGCCGACAGCCCGCATCAGGGCGGCAGCGGGAAGCGCGCCAAGCGCGATGCCGACATTGAAACCCGTTACGGGTGCCGTTGCGAGCGACTTGTCGCTGCCGAGCAGATAGAAACCGGCGAGACCGCCCATGGAGATGGCGATCGGGGCAGCGGAGCCGACGATGGCCTGTGCGGAGGCAAGAATCAGAGCGGTGCGTTTTGCCTCGCGGTACAGGTCATCGCGCGTTCCGGTCATTCGGGGTCTTTCCCCCTGCCCTCATTGCGGCTGCGCCGGGCAACCCGGTCGAGCACGGCATTGACGAGCTTCGGCTCGTCCTCGGTGTAGAACGCCTTGGCGATGTCCACATATTCCGAAACGATCACGGCCACCGGCACATCCTTGCGCCGTGTAAGCTCGTAGACACCGGCGCGCAGGATGGCACGCAGCGTCGAATCGAGACGCGAGAGCGGCCAGTCCTCCGTCAGCGCCTTGCGGATCACCGGGTCGATCGTCTTCTGGTCTTCGACAACGCCAGACAGAATGGCACGGAACCACTGCGGATCGGCATCGCGGTAAAGCTCGCCGTCGATCTCCTTGCCAAGGCGGAAAAGCTCGTATTCCGCCGTGGTCTCGAGCAGGCCGGTGCCTGCAACGTCCATCTGATAAAGCGCCTGAACGGCTGCAAGGCGGGCTGAACCCCGTTTGTTGGCCGGGCGAAAGCCGTCTGCGGTCGGTTCGGTCACATCAAGCTCCCATGCGCTGTTTGAGCGCAATCATCGTCAGTGCCGCTTCTGCGGCGAAATATCCCTTGCCCATGCTTTCGCCGCTGGTGCCCTCGCTCTTCTCGATGCGGGCAAGCGCCTGGGCTTCGTTCTCGACGGTCAGGATGCCATTGCCGATGGCGAGATTCTTCTGCACGGCGAGGTCCATCAGCGCGCGGCTCGATTCATTGGCCACCACATCGAAATGATAGGTCTCGCCGCGGATAACGCAGCCGAGCGCCACGTAACCATGATAAAGCGGACCGCCATTGCCCGACGCCGCAAAGGCAATCGCTGCGGGCACTTCGAGCGCTCCGGGAACCGTTACCACATCATAGGCAGCCCCGGCGGCATCCAGTGCTGCCTTTGCACCTTCAAGAAGACCATCGGCCAGATGGTCGTAAAAACGGGCTTCGACGATCAGCAGCCTCAGGGGGCGCGCATCGGCCATGGACATTCTCCACACGGCATAAACTCTAAAATGAGAGCGCTGCCTTAAGCCTCTTTGGCGGCATCCGCAAGACGTGCGGCGTATCGCGCCATCGTATCGACCTCGATATTCACCCGGTCGCCCACCTTTCGCTCTCCCCAGGTGGTGACGGAAAGCGAGTGGTGAATGAGCAGAACATCGAACCGCGCGCCGTCAACGCGGTTGACCGTGAGCGACGTGCCGTCCAGCGCCACCGAGCCTTTCGGCGCAATGAACTTCGTCAGTTCCTTCGGCGCTTCGAGCACGAAGCGAACGGCCTCGCCTTCATCCCTGCGCTCGACGATTTCCGCCATGCCGTCCACGTGACCCGAGACGATATGTCCCCCCAGTTCGTCGCCCACCTTTAGCGCGCGTTCCAGATTGATGCGCTGTCCCTGCTGCCAGTCGGAAACCGTGGTCAGCCGCAGGGCCTCTTCCCACGCCTCCACCTCGAACCAGCGCGTATTCGCGCCCGCTTCTGGCAGTTTCACCACGGTGAGGCACACACCCGAACAGGCAATGGACGCACCGATATCGATGGTCTCGGGATCGAAATTGGTCTCGATGCGCAACAGCACCCCTTCGTCGCGCGGGGTGACGGACTGCACCACGCCTATGTCCGTGACAATGCCGGTGAACATCAGTCGCCTTTCACATATTCCAGGTACACATCGTCGCCGAACCGCGCCTCGCGCAGCAGGCGAAAACCCTCCGGGATATGGTCGCAATCGACCGGTGCGGCAATCCCGCCAGGGCCGATTTTCGATGGCCCAGTAAAGAGTGCGAGCCGGTCAACCAGCCCTTCCTCAAGGAACATGCGGGCGGTGAAGGCTCCCCCCTCCACCATCAGGGTGAGGACTCCGCGCGCCGCCAGATCTTCCAGGAACTCCGGCAGCGCAATCTCGCCGTCATGGAGCTCGACACCGAGAAAGTCGACGCCCGCCTCGGCCAGTGCCTTTCGGCGCTCCGGCTGGCAGTCTTCCGCCGCTGTCACCAGAACCGGCACATCGCGTGCTGTCCGTGCCAGAACGGACTGCACGGGCAGTCTGGTCGCCCGGTCGAGCACGACGCGCAGCGGCGAGCGATGTTCAAGCCCCGGCAGCCGGCAGGTCAGCGACGGATCGTCCGCCAGCGCCGTCCCGATACCGACGAGAATCGCGTCGCTCTCGGCGCGCATCATGTGCACCTGCCGGCGCGACGCGGGGCCGGTGATCGCGACCTGCCCCTCGCCTGTCCGCCCGATCATGCCATCGGCGGATATGGCAAGCTTGAGAATCACTTCTGGCCGTTTCTTCTCGGATCGCGTGAGATATCCACGCAGCATGTCGGCCGCCTCTTGGGCCAGCACACCCTCGACCACCTCGATGCCCGCTTCGCGCAGGATGGCGTAGCCCCTGCCGCTCACGCGCGGATCGGGATCGCTCGCCGCCCCCACCACACGGGTAACGCCGGCGGACACCAGCGCATTGGCGCAAGGGGGTGTGCGGCCGTGATGGGCGCAGGGTTCGAGCGTCACATAGGCCGTTGCGCCACGCGCCGCCTCGCCGGCTTCCGCCAGCGCCTGCGGCTCGGCGTGCGGGCGCCCGCCAATCGCGGTGACGCCCCTGCCGACGATGCGTCCATCGCGCACGATCAGCGTTCCAACGGAGGGATTGGTGCCGGTCAGACCGAGATTGCGGCGCGACAGCCGGATCGCAGCCGCCATGAACCGCCGGTCGAGCTCGCTTGCCGGCCCGCTCTCCATCCTCAGTCCTCTTTGCCCTTCAGCTCGCCCAGCACGTCCTGAAAATCCTTGGCTTCGCGGAAATTGCGGTAGACCGAGGCAAAACGCACATAGGCCACGTCATCCAGCGCCTTCAGCGCATCGATGACAAGCAGGCCGATGTCGTCGGAGGGGATCTCCGTCTCGCCCGAGCTTTCCAGCTGGCGCACGATGCCGGTGACCGCGCGTTCCACGCGCTCCGGCTCCACATTGCGCTTTCTAAGTGCGATGTCGAAGGAGCGCATCAGCTTGTCGCGGTCGAACGGCACCTTGCGGCCCGACCGCTTGACCACCACCAGATCGCGCAGCTGAATGCGCTCAAAAGTGGTGAAACGCCCGCCGCAATCGGGACAGGCACGCCGTCGCCGGATCGCCGCCCCGTCTTCGGCGGGGCGGGAATCCTTCACCTGTGTGTCTTCCGACTGACAGTACGGACAGCGCATATCGGGCCCTTGTTCACGAATCCATTCGTGACTGCTTACCCCAGATAGGGGTAGAGCGGGAAGCGCTCGGTCAGTGCGATCACCTTGTCCTTCACAGCCTGCTCGACCTGGGCGTTGCCCTCATCCGAGTTCGCCGCCTTGAGACCGTCGAGCACCTCGGCAATCAGATGGCCGATTTCGCGGAACTCGGCCGTGCCGAAGCCGCGCGTGGTGCCCGCCGGCGTGCCGAGACGGATGCCCGACGTCACGAAAGGCTTTTCGGGATCGAACGGAATGCCGTTCTTGTTGCAGGTGATGTTGGCGCGGCCAAGGGCAGCCTCGGCGCGCTTTCCGGTGGCGTTCTTGGGGCGCAGGTCCACGAGCATCAAATGGTTGTCGGTGCCGCCCGACACGATGTCGAGGCCGGTTTCCTTCAGGCTCTCGGCCAGTGCGCGGGCATTCGCCACCACATCGCGCGCATAGGTCTTGAATTCCGGCTGAAGCGCCTCGCCCAGCGCAACCGCCTTGGCGGCAATCACATGCATGAGCGGACCGCCCTGAAGACCGGGGAACACGGCCGAATTGAACTTTTTCGCCAATGCTTCGTCATTGGTCAGGATCATGCCGCCGCGCGGACCGCGCAGAGATTTGTGCGTCGTGGTGGTGACCACATGGGCGTGCGGCAGCGGCGACGGGTGCTGGCCACCGGCAACGAGACCGGCGATGTGGGCCATGTCGACCATCAGATAAGCGCCGATCTCGTCGGCGATCTCGCGGAAACGCTTCCAGTCCCACACCCGCGAATAGGCAGTGCCGCCAGCCAGAATAAGCTTCGGCCTGTGCTCCTTCGCCAAACGCTCCACCTCGTCCATGTCGAGAAGATGATCGTCCTCGCGCACGCCATAAGAGATGGGGTTGAACCACTTGCCGGACATGTTGACCGGCGAACCGTGCGTCAGATGACCGCCCGAATTCAGGTCAAGGCCCATGAAGCTGTCGCCGGGCTGAAGGAGCGCCAGGAACACGGCCTGGTTCATCTGCGAACCGGAATTGGGCTGCACATTGGCGAACTCGCAGCCGAACAGTTTCTTGGCGCGCTCGATGGCCAGTTCCTCGACAATGTCGACATACTGACAACCGCCATAATACCGCTTGCCCGGATACCCTTCCGCATATTTGTTGGTCAGGACCGTGCCCTGCGCCTCCATCACGGCGCGCGAGACGATGTTTTCCGAGGCGATCAGCTCAATCTCATGACGCTGGCGGCCAAGTTCCTGACGGATTGCGGAGAAGATGTCCTGGTCGCTGTCTTCGAGCGGTCGGGTGAAGAATGCGTCGGTCTCGCTGGAAGCGGCGGCGGTCGCAATTGCCATGGCGGTGTGTCCCCTTCGATGATGGATCAAATGCGGAAGTGGCGCATCTAGCATTTTTCCCCCGCCCTCACCACGCCTGACGGCGAAAATTTATCCTCCAGAAACGAAGCAGCCGCCCGTTTCCGGGCGGCTGCGGCAATTCACCATGGGTGGACGGATCAGAGCGCCGTCGAAATCTGCAATTCGCTCGCCCCGTCCCGTCCATAAATGTCGTCGCGCAGGTGCACGGCACCGTCGCCAGTCGACCAGGCGGAGATATAGGTGAAATACACTGGAACAGGATTGTTGAGCGAAACCCGGACATCCTCGTCGTTCTGGATCGTCTGCTCAATGCGCCGGCGGTCCCAGCCATCGGTCTCACGAAGGAGCCAGGTTACGAGGTCGCGCACGTTCTGAACGCGCACGCAGCCCGACGAATAAAACCGGTCGAGATCGCGGAACAGACCCTGCTGCGGTGTGTCGTGCATATAGACCGCATGCGGGTTCGGGAAATTGATCTTGATCGACGCCATGGCGTTGATCCGGCCCGGATCCTGGCGGAACCGGTATTTGGCCGCATCGTCCGTCGACCAGTCCACGGTCAGCGGATCCACTTCGCTGCCGTCCGGCGCGATCAGGCGGATATTGTTGTCGGTCAGGTAGTTCGGGTTCTTGCGCATCAGCGGGATGATGTCCTTGCGGACGATCGAAACGGGCGCATTCCAGTAGGGATTGATGATGATTTCGTTGATCTTGGAATTCAGGATCGGCGTCTGGCGGTCGACCTTGCCGACAATCGCCGTATGGCGCAGCATCACGCGGCCATTGTCCACCGCTTCGATTTCGGCAGCGGGAATGTTCACCACCACATAACGGTCGCCCAGGAAGCCGGACATGGAGCGCAGCCGAACGAGATTGGTTTCGAGCTGGCCAAGGCGGATTGCTGCAGGAACGTTGAGAGCGGCAAAGGTATGACGCCCCGTCACACCGTCGGCCGGCAGGCCGTGGCGGGCCTGAAAGCGCTTCACGGCAGCATCCACATAGGAATCGAACGATTGCGACATGCCCGCGCGCTGCGAAAGATCGCCCGAGATCATCAGCCGGCGGCGCAGGATCTCCACATTGGGATCGACCACGCCCAGCTCCAGCTTCTTGTCATCGGGAACGCGCGGCCAGCCACCCTGCGCGGCAATGCTGGAATACTCCATGATCGCGCGCTCGACATAGGACACCGTTTCCTGGCTGAAGATGGGGAGGTTGGACGCCACCTTGCCGCCACTGCTCGCCCGCGCATCGAACTGATCGTTCCAGGCGCCGCGCCGCGGCGAACGGATGATCGCCTCGATCAGGTCCTGGGCACTGGCGGCTCCGGTCATCGCTGCCGTTGCGGCTGCACCGGCAGCGGTTAAAAACATGCGGCGGTTCGTCTTCATACGCGTATCCGTGCTCTCTTGGCTCGTCAGCCCCTTCCAGGGTACTGCATGCAGTCCTGCAGCCATACATGTCGCGACTGCGTTAAGAATCCGCGAACCCTGATCAGAAATCGGCGCAAGACGCACCGCGCGGCCTCCATCAGGCTGCATCCCACCGGATTATGACCTTAACGTGACCGTGCGTCACTTTGAGCGCGATAACAAACGCGTGAAGGCCGGCGTCCCGCCACGCCGGCCTTCATTGGCTGCACACCGGCGCGCAGCCAGGTGATCAAGGTGAGACTACATACGGTATGCGATCGAGTCGTTCCAGAAGCGGTCCAGCCGCTGCAGGGCACGATTCATCTGGCTGAACTCGTCGGGGCTAATCCCGCCGACCTGCTCGATGGAGCCGATGTGGCGGTTGTAGAGCCCCTCGACCACCTTGGCGACCTGGGCGCCCTTGGGCGTCAGGCTGATGCGCACCGAACGACGGTCGACGCGCGAGCGCTGGTGGTTGACGAAGCCGAGATCAACCAGCTTCTTGAGGTTGTAGGAGACGTTGGAGCCGAGATAGTAGCCGCGCGAGCGCAGCTCGCCAGCCGTCAGTTCGGTGTCACCGATATTGAAGAGCAGCAATGCCTGGATGGCGTTGATGTCGCTGCGTCCGTTGCGCTCGAACTCGTCCTTGATCACGTCGAGCAGACGGCGGTGCAGTCGCTCCACGAGTTGAAGAGATTCAAGATAAAGAGAACGCAGTGCATCTTTGCGTTCGTCATTCGTAGCGGCAGGTTTCGCCGCGGGTCGCGAAGTATTCATAACTAAAGCCTCTCGTTTGACGCCGGTGATTTTTGTTTTTTGTCTCACCTTGGCCTGACCCTATCGAATGCTTCTAAAATTCGACTTAAACACTAGCCTTAACAACGCCTTACAAAAGCCGACCCTGCAAACACGGCTAACAGCCGGTAAACCGGGCTGCGGGCATTCGATGAAAGCTTGAGAGAAGCAGCGGCTGTGGGTGCGGAAACGAAACGGGGCTACTGCATTGCCCTGCGTCTGCTCCGGTAACGGGCGAAGCGCAGGACCGCATAGACAACGGCCACCACAAGATGAAAGCCGATCAGCGGGTAGTTGTGTCCGAAAAGATCAGGCAATACGCCAAACATCACCACTTCCGCGCCCGCGCACAAAAACCAGATGACCGCGCCCCACGGCGCGACCAGCCAGAGGCCAACCGAAGCAAAGGGATAGATGACCGCGAGAATGACGCTTGCGACCTGCCAGTGGACCGGCATGAGGTCGAACCGCCACATAAGACCGGGATAGAAGCCCAGAAGCCGGACCCAGTAGAAAAGCCCCATGATCAGGCAGGCGATCGCGATCAGCCGGTGAAACCCGAAATAGAGACTGTCGAGTTGAGACGGCCGGCTGGACGTTATGCCCGACAGGGTTTCACCATTCACAGCGTCAGTTCCCCGTCGGTCAGCGGTGCGAAATAGGCGTCGATGTCCTCTTCCCGAACGTCGCCCAGCTTTTCAGGCTTCCAGCGGGGCGTGCTGCCCTTTTCAACAAGGACGGCGCGAATGCCCTCATAAAAGTCATGCCCGGCGAGCATCCGGTTAAGGATGCGGAACTCCATCTTCATGCACTCGTCCATCTCCAGCATCGCGCCCGCACGCACCTGGCGGAACGCGACATGAAGGCTGGTGGGCGAGCGTTTTTCGATCGTGGCGAGAGTGTCTTGTGCCCATTCGTCCTGGTCGTCGGCAAGCGATTCCAGAATTTCGGGCAGGCTGCCAAAGGAGAAATGGCGCGCGATCGCATGCCCAGTGCCCTCGTCCATCTGCGGTTCTGCCGCACCATCGAACACGGAGAGCGTCCCATCCACGCTATCGCTCTCGCACAATGCCTGCATGAGCGCCGGCAGTTGCCCGGCATCGACCGAATGGGTCGCCAGCCCCGCCGCACAGGCATCACCACGGCGAATGCGATTGCCGGTCAGGGCCAGATACATGCCGAACTCGCCCGGCAGGCGCGACAGAAGATGGCTGCCGCCCACATCGGGAAAGAAACCGATCCCCACTTCGGGCATTGCGAAAACCGCATTCTCCGTCATCACGCGATGGGAGCCGTGACAGGAGACACCGACGCCGCCACCCATCACGATACCGTCGATCAGCGCGACATAGGGTTTTGGAAAACGGGCAATCGCGGCATTGAGCCGATATTCGTCGGCGAAGAAATCAGGACTGGCCCGGCCTTCGAGGCCGGCCCGGTAGACATCCAGAATGTCCCCCCCTGCCGAGAAGGCACGACCTTCTCCCCGGATAATGACACGCTCGACCGCGCTGTCCGCCTCCCAGGCAGAAAGCGCCCGCGCAAGCGCGCTGATCATGCGATGATTGATCGCATTCAACGATGCGGGCCGGGAAAGGGTCACGATGCCGGCACGCCCGACCTGTTCAAACAGGATATCTCCAGCGCCACCGAAATCGACGTCCACGGGCACCCCCCAAATCGTTGCAGAAACAGCAAGCCTCACTAGGTGATTATTCGCCGCTACCCGGGCCGTCAATGCTATAAGCGGATGCGACCACAGGACGCCGGACGTACACTTGGACCCGTTTCGCCTGCGTGATAGAGAGGCGCCACACTGGAGTCGAAGCCGTGAACAAGTTTTCCCGCACCATGAACAGCCCCGCCACACGCCGCAGCGTCGATGAGATTACCGGCAGCCGCCGCCTGCGTCGCACCCGCAAGGCCGACTGGTCGCGCCGGCTGGTGCGCGAGAACCATCTGACGGTTGATGACCTCATCTGGCCGCTGTTTCTCATGGAGGGAGAGAACCGGCAGGAACCGCTCGAGGCCATGCCCGGCGTCATGCGGCATACGGTCGATCACGCGGTGAGGCAGGCTGAGCGCGCGGCAAGGCTCGGCATTCCCGCGATCGCCACCTTCCCCAATATCGATCCTGCGCGCAGGGATGAAACCGGCTCCCACAGCCTCGATCCGGACAATCTGATCAACCGGGCTACCCGCGCCATCAAGGAGGCGGTGCCGGAGATCGGCATCATCACCGATGTTGCACTCGATCCCTTCACCAGCCACGGCCATGACGGCATCCTGCGCGATGGCGAGATCGTCAACGACGAGACGGTCGCCCAGATCGCGGTGGCCGCCGTCGGTCAGGCCGCGGCCGGTGCCGACATCATCGCGCCCTCCGACATGATGGACGGCCGTATCGGCGCGATCCGCGATGCACTCGACCAGAACGGCTTCCAGAACGTCGCGATCATGTCCTATGCGACCAAATTCGCTTCCGCCTTCTACGGCCCGTACCGCGAAGCCATCGGGACGGGCGGGCTGCTGAAGGGAGACAAGAAGACCTACTACATCGACCCCGCCAACAGTGACGAAGCGTTGCGGGAAGCCGAGCAGGATCTTCTGGAAGGGGCGGACATGCTGATCGTGAAGCCCGGGCTTCCCTATCTCGACATCGTCCACCGCCTGAAGGACACGTTCGCCGTTCCGACCTTCGCCTATCAGGTCTCCGGCGAGTATGCGATGATCAAGGCCGCGGCGGCCAATGGCTGGATCGACGGCGAGAGAGCGATGGTGGAAAGCCTCCTCGCCTTCAAACGCGCCGGTTGTGACGGAATTCTCACCTATTTCGCGCCCGAAATGGCTGAATTGTTGTGATTTCGCGCTGGAAAGCTTGAAGCGCGCGCCAGGTTCCCCATCTCTGTCATGAAACAATCGAAAGAGGATCGTTCATGACAGCCCGGCCACTCGACGGCGAAATTCTCGATAATGCACAGGACGACGGTTATCTTTACCGCGGTGTTCGTACGCGCCGTATCCTCGCGTTTTTCATAGACTATCTGCTGATCGGATTGATGATGATCCCCGTTGCGATCATCGTTGCGCTGCTCGGCGTCATGACGCTGGGACTCGGCTGGCTTCTGTTCGGCATTCTCGCGCCCTTGACCGCCCTCCTCTATGTCGCGGCGACGCTCGGCGGGCGCAGTCAGGCGACGCTTGGCATGCAGTTCATGGATATCCGGCTTGCGCGCCTTGATGGCGGGCGTGTCGATTCGCTGCTTGCGGTGGTTCACACGGTTCTTTTCTGGGCCGGCAACGCAATTCTGACCCCGCTTATCCTTCTGGCAAGCCTGTTTCTCGACCACAAGCGCACGGTCCACGACCTGCTCCTCGGCACCGTCGTCGTCCGTTCCAGCTAAATACATTTAAAAGTTGTATCGTTAACAGCGCTATCGACTTTAGATTTATCCGGTCGTGATATCCCGATATCGTGATGTCTTTCAGGGCATCAACGATATTGTGAGCGATTTCATGACCGACAGATTTGCAGAATACCATCCAGACGAAACGCTCCCTGACAGCCGGGCAATGGACATTTCCCTGCGTCAGGGACGATGGCTCCACGTCCGGCGCGTGCTGGCATTCTTCATCGACTACGCGCTTTACGCGGCGTTGGCCCTCATGTTGACCGTTGTCACGAGGATGCTGATGGAAAACCTGACCGGGATAGCGGGGCCCAATGGAGGCCTGGCGCACGGTTTTTCGCAGCAGAGCGTCGATGCGTTCTACACGCTTTCTACGGGCCTTGCCTCGCTGGCCACGCTGGCGATTGTCATCGTCTATGTGTTCGTGACGCTGGGCGGGCGCCGCCAGGCAACACTCGGCATGCGCGCGCTCGGGCTACGGCTTGAACGGCTCGACAACGGTAAAATCACCGGGCGTTACGGGATTGCTCATCTCCTTCTCTTCCTGGCGACCTTTACCGTGTTCACACCACTCATCCTGTTTGCCCCCTTTGTCCTGTCCAACCGGCAGATGCTCCACGACCGGCTGCTCGACATCGTCATACAGGGGTCAGCCGAAAACCTGCTTCCCGCCGCGAAACCCTGACTGCAAGCGGGCCGCATCCAGCAAGCAAAATTCTTTCGCTGGCGGTGTACCCTGCCCTTCTCATTTGCCCGCCTTTTGTCGGCGTGAGACAAATCCATGCTTGCGGCGCGCCTGCCCGTGCTTATTCTCCTCAACGATGAGCAGGCGCAGACCGTCGCCTGCGGGGACAGTCTCAAGCAGCGGGACCTGAATGGCCGATTTCCATCTCTGGGCGACCTACGCGATCATTCTCGCAACCGTCGCCGCCTATGTCAGCGAGCGCTTTACGCTGGAGATCGTCGCTCTTGGCAGTCTGGTCGCCTTTCTGGCACTCTTCGCTTTCATCCCCTATGAGGCGTCCGGAGGCCTGCCGCCCGAAGAGCTCCTGTCGGGCTTCGCCAATCCCGCGCTGGCAACGGTCCTGGCACTCCTGATTGTCGGGCAGGGCCTGTTTGCCACCGACGCGCTCGACAAGCCGGCCCGCATTCTCGCAAAATCCGCCGGCAGTTCGAGCACGCGAACCATCATCATCACACTCGTCACGGCGGCGATGCTGAGCGCGATCCTCAACAACACACCGGTGGTGGTCATCTTCATTCCGGTGCTGATCGTCTTCGCCGCGCAGCGCAACTTCCCGGTTTCCAAGGCGCTGATGCCGCTTTCCTTCATGACCATTCTGGGCGGCATGACGACGCTGATCGGCTCCTCGACCAATCTTCTGGTGGCCGGGGTCGCCGGCAAGGCGGGCCTGACGATCGGTTTCTTCGACATCACCATGCCCGGCCTGCTTCTGGCGGCGGCGGGTGCGCTCTATGTCTTTTTCGTCATGCCGCGCATCCTGCGCGATTCAAGCAGCGAAAAGACCTTCCGGCAGATGCAGTCCGGCACGCAGTTCATCGGTGAGATTCGCATCGTGCCGGGTCATCCCTTCATTGGTAAGGAATCGAAAGCCGGACTGTTCCAGGGGCTCGGCGACCTGACGCCGCGCCTTATCGTCCGGCGCGGGATGAGCTTTCACCCTCCCTTCGAGAATGTGGTTCTGTCGGAAGGCGACCGTCTCATGGTGACGGCCACCCGCCGCGCCTTCACGCAGGCGCTTTCGCACGGGGCGGCGGGACACATCGCCGAAGCGGAGACGGCAACGGTCGGTCCCGATTATCACATTGCCGAGGCCGTCATACCGCCAGGTTCGCGCCACGCCGGGCGCACGATCCGCAACGCCGGTATCGAGACCGAACACAGTGTCCACATGCTCGGTGTGCAGCGCAAAAGCCGGATGGGACGCACGCCGGTCTCCGATATCCGGCTGGAACCCGGCGACACCATTCTCGTGGGAGGCACCGACCGCGCCTTCGAGGACCTGCGCGAGAGCCACGATCTTCTTGTCCTTGAATGGTCTGCCGAACCGGTTCCCCAGCGCCGCAAGGCCTGGATCGCTTTTGTCATTTTCGCCGGGATCGTCGTCACCGCAGCGCTCGACATTGCGCCCATCGTCGCCACGGCCGTTGCCGGCGCCTTCGCCATGATTGCCACGGGCTGCCTGACGCTTGCCCAGGCGGGCCGTGCCTTTGACCGGCAGATTTTCCTTCTGGTGGGCTCGGCCATCGCCGCCGCCACAGCGCTGGAACGCACCGGCGGTGCACAGCTCATCGCCGACGGAGCGGTGGCGGCACTTCAGGGCCAGTCCCCCGCAATCATCCTGTCGGGCTATTTCGCGGTGGTCGCCGTCCTAACCAATTTTCTCTCCAACAATGCCACCGCCGTCTTGTTCACCCCCATCGCCCTGGGAATCTCCTCGGCCATCGGTGTGCCTCCGGAGGCGTTCATCGCCGCGACGATCTTTGCCGCCAACTGCTCCTTCGCGACGCCGATCGGTTACCAGACAAACCTGATGGTCATGGGCCCCGGCCACTATTCCTTCCGCGATTTCATAAAGGCGGGCATGCCGCTGGTGGCGATAATTTGGTTGACGTTTTCGTTTGTCGGGCCATGGTATTATGGGCTTTAGGATCAGGAGTGACGCCCTACCGACATGACGCAGCAACCCGCCCAATCGCCGCAGTTCTTTCTAACCGCGCCTTCACCCTGCCCTTATCTGGAAGGGCAGTTCGAGCGGAAGGTCTTCACCCATCTGGTCGGTGACAAGGCACCCGAACTGAACGATTTGCTGACCCAGGGCGGTTTCCGCCGCTCGCAGAACATCGCCTACCGCCCCGCCTGCGAAACCTGCCGCGCCTGCGTTTCCGTACGCATCCTCGCGCAGGAATTCCAGCCGACGAAGAACATGAAACGCATCCTCCGGCAGAATGCCGACCTCATCGGCACCGCCCATGATGCGGAACCTTCCACCGAACAGTACACGCTGTTCCGGTCCTACCTCGACGCCCGCCACAAGAAAGGCGGCATGTCGGACATGACCGTGCTCGACTATGCGATGATGGTGGAAGACACCCATGTGAGCACGCAGGTGATCGAATATCGCCGCCGCGGACCCGACAGTTTCATCACCGGCAAGGGCGAAGGCGAGCTGATGGCCGTGGCCCTCACCGATACGATGGGAGACGGGCTGTCGATGGTCTATTCCTTCTTCAATCCGGAGCTTACCGACCGTTCGCTCGGCACCTTCATGATCCTCGACCATATCAACCGTGCAATCGCCGCCGGCCTGCCGCATGTCTATCTCGGCTACTGGGTCAATGGCTCGCGCAAAATGGCCTATAAGGTGCGCTTCAAGCCACAGGAGCACCTGGGCCCGCAGGGGTGGGAACGCGTCGACTGAAGGTCGCATCCACCGCACCCGCCTGCATCCGACACGCCGTCCCGGAAGGGTCCTTCATGCCCACTCCCTCGCCATCTTCCCACGCCAAGGGCCTTGCGCTGACCGCCTTTGGCGGCATGGCGCTCACCATCGACATTCCGCTGATCCGGCTGGCCGATGGCGACCCCTGGCCGATCCTGATGGTGCGCAGCGCCTTGACGGTCGCGGTGGCGCTTATCGTATGGTTCGTGTGGCGGCTTTTTACGCGTAATGTCCCGCCGCTCGTCCCCGGTCGGGTGGGTCTTGTGGTCGCCGCCCTTTATGCGCTTTCGGCACTCTGCTTCATCACCGCCGTCTACAACACCTCCACCGCAAATCTTGTGTTCATTCTTGCCTTCAACTCCATGTTTGCCGCGCTTCTCTCATGGTTGTTTCTCAAGGAAAGACCAAGACCCGCCACGCTGATAGCCATGGGGGTCATGCTGATCGGTGTCTTGATCATCGTCGGCGGCGGCATCGGGGCCGGCAATCTGTTCGGTGACGTGATGGCGCTGAGCGGCGCATTCCTGCTGGCCACCGCGATCACCATCACGCGCGGCAGCGGGCGCGATATGGGGTTTGCCGCACTCGTGGCGGTGGCGCTTCCCTGCCTTGTGGCCGCAATCATGACAGCCAGAACCGGCTATCGCATCGAAGCTCCCTGGTGGATCATCCTCAACGGCGCGGTGATCATGCCGATCTCGTTCTTCTGCCTGTCCAACGGCCCCAAATACATTTCAGGCCCGGAAGTGGCGATGTTCTATCTACTCGAAACGGTACTGGCGCCAGTCTGGGTGTGGCTGATCTTTTCCGAGGTACCGAGCCGTGCCACCCTCATCGGCGGCACGATCCTCATCGTCACACTGGTCGCGCACTCGCTGTGGCAACTCCATTCAGGCCGCAAGCGGCGATTGGCGCAAGGCGTGGTACGTCACCCGCTGTGAGGGCGGAATGACGAACGCCCCTTATTTCTTCTTCATGGCCTGAGCCAGCGCTGCGGCCAGCGCGCCCTGCGGTTCACTGCCACGCCCACCCGGCTTGCCGCCACCATTGCGAGGCATCGCGGCACGGGCGGGCTTGCCCTGATCGCGCGGCCGACCGGCACCGCTTCCTGCGCCGGCCCCAGCTGCGCTGCCGCCATCCCTGCGCATGGAAAGGCTGATGCGCTTGCGCTTGATGTCCACCTCAAGCACCCGCACCTTCACCACATCGCCGGCCTTCACCACCTCATGAGCGTCCTTCACAAAGCGGTCGGCAAGCTGCGAGACATGCACAAGCCCGTCCTGATGCACGCCAATGTCGACGAAGGCTCCGAAGGCGGCGACATTGGTCACGGTGCCCTCAAGGCTCATGCCCGGCTTCAGATCCTTGATGTCGTCGATGCCTTCCGCAAATGTGGCCGTGCGGAAGGCCGGGCGCGGGTCGCGGCCGGGTTTCTCAAGCTCGGAAATGATGTCACGCACAGTCGGCAGACCGAAGCGATCATCCACGAAAACACGTGGATCGAGCGCCTTGAGCGCACCGGCGTCGCCCATCAGCGCGCGCACGTCGCGGCCGCATGAGGCGACGATCTTGCGGGCAACGCCATAGGCTTCCGGGTGGACTGACGACGCGTCGAGCGGCTCGGAGCCGTTCTGGATGCGCAGGAAGCCGGCGCATTGCTCGAAGGTGCGCTGTCCGAGCCGCGCCACTTCCAGAAGCTCCCTGCGGCTGGAGAACGCGCCATTGGCATCACGATGCGCGACAATCGCCTCGGCGATCGATTCACCAAGGCCGGAAACCCGCGCCAGAAGCGATTTGGAAGCCGTGTTCAGATCGACCCCGACCGCGTTCACCGCGTCTTCCACCACCGCATCGAGCGCCCTGGCCAGACGATACTGGTCCACATCGTGCTGATACTGGCCGACGCCGATGGATTTGGGTTCGATCTTCACCAGTTCCGCCAGCGGGTCCTGCAGGCGGCGCGCGATGGAGACCGCCCCGCGCAGCGACACATCGAGATTGGGGAACTCGGCAGCCGCCATGGGCGAAGCCGAATAGACCGAGGCCCCCGCCTCCGACACCACGACCTTGAGCGGCTTGGGTGCCGGCATGTCGGAGAGCATGTCGGCGACCATCTTCTCCGTTTCGCGGCTGGCCGTGCCGTTGCCGATGGCGATGAGTTCGATGCCATGCTTGCGGATCAATGCCGAAAGCACCGCCTGGCTGCCGCGCAGATCGTTGCGCGGCGGGAACGGGTAGACCGTTTCCGTGTCGAGCAGCTTGCCCGTGGCATCCACCACCGCCACCTTGACGCCGGTGCGGATGCCGGGATCGAGCCCCATGGTAGCGCGCGTGCCGGCAGGGGCTGCCAGAAGCAGGTCCTTCAGATTGCGGGCGAACACGTTGATCGCCTCTTCCTCGGCCCGCTCGCGCAGATCGCGCATCAGGTCGAGGGTGAGATGCAGGAAGAGTTTTACACGCCATGTCCAGCCGGCCACCTCCATCAGCCACCGATCGCCCGGGAGCGTTCCGCCGATCTCATAGGCTGCCGCGATCATGCGCACCGCCGGTTTCAACGGGCTGGTGTCGTCCGTATCCACTTCCAGGTCGAGCGCCAGAACGTCCTCATTGCGGCCCCGCAGCATGGCAAGCGCGCGGTGGCTCGGCACGCCGGCCCAGCGTTCGGAATGGTCAAAATAATCGGAAAACTTCGCGCCCGCCTCTTCCTTGCCCTCGACAACCCGGGCGCGCAGCACGGCGCGTTCCTTCATGTGATTGCGCAACTGCCCGACCAGATCGGCGTTTTCGGCAAACTGTTCGGCCAGAATGTCGCGCGCACCTTCAAGCGCTGCCTTTTCATCCGGCACTTCTTCGCCCAGATAGTCCTTTGCGCGGTCGGCCGGCACCTTTGAGCGGTCGGCCAGAATGGCCTCTGCCAGCGGCCCCAGCCCGCGCTCACGCGCGATCTGCGCCTTGGTGCGCCGTTTGGGTTTGTAGGGAAGATAGATGTCTTCAAGCTCTGCCTTGGTGCTGGCTGCGGCGATCTTCGTCTCCAGCTCCGGCGTCAGCTTGCCCTGCTCGCGGATGGACCCGAGGATCGTGTCGCGCCGCTGATCGAGCTCGCGCAGATAGGAGAGCCGCTCGGAGAGCGTGCGAAGCTGCGTATCGTCGAGCCCTCCGGTCACCTCCTTGCGGTAGCGCGCGATGAACGGAACGGTCGCCCCCTCATCGAGGAGGCCGATGGCAGCCTCGGCCTGCTCCGGGCGGGCGCTGATCTCGGTGGCGATGAGGGTGGCAATGCGTTTGGCGTCTGCGGACATGGAATTTCCTGAATCGATTGGTGCGGCGAAGATAGTGTCATTCGCCGCAGCCTGCCGCTCACAAGAAGCGCTTTTCCACAATCGCGGACGTGAAGGGACAAGGTGCGCTGAGAGGGCGTGCGTCCTTCGACAAGCTCAGGATGAGGGAGGATGGAGCTCGACCTCTTTGAAAAGGAGGAAGAGCTCGACTTCTCTGACCGAAGGAGGAAGTGCTCGCAACGTCTACCTTGATGGCGCGCTCCATCCTCCCTCATCCTGAGCCTGTCGAAGGGCGCAACAGCCGCGCCCCTCGCCTGCGCCATGCGCTCACATCCCTCATCCTGAGCCTCTCGAAGGACGCAACAGCCAGCGCCCCTCGCCTCTGCGCCATCCTCTCACATCCCTCATCCTGAGCCTGTCGAAGGACGCAACAGCCGCGCCCCTCGCCTGCGCCATGCTCTCACATCCCTCATCCTGAGCCTGTCGAAGGACGCACGAAGCCCATGCCGGCGATCATACCGGCGCGCGCCTCAACGCGGAGCGAGGTCGGAAATCAGGCCGTTCACCACCTCCGCCATCAGCATGGAGGCAGAAAAATCGAACTCGTTGATCGCCACAAACACGCCCACCCCGCGCGTCGGGGCAAAGGCGTGATAGACGAACATGCCCTGCAGGCCGCCCGCCTTCTGCAGGATCAGCGGACGATCGCCCTCCGGCTGCATCACGATCCAGCCAAGGCCCATCGCGTCCATGTGGCCGGATTCGTCAAACCCATAGGTGGGATCGAGCGCATCGCGCTGCACATAGGCCGCGTGGTCGAGAAACCGCATCTCCGCCATTTCCGGCGAAAAACGGTCGAGATGCCATTTTAGCCACTTCACCATGTCGTTGGCGGTTGAATAGAGCCCACTCGCCCCGGACATGACCGGCGTGTTGGGCACATCTGGCAGTGGCGAGCCATCGAAATTATGCCCCTGCATCAACCGGTCACGATCCCCCTCGGACGGTGCAAAAGTCGTGTCTGTCATGCCGAGCGGCTCCAGAACACGCTCTGCAAGCAGCGCATCATAGGGCTTGCCTGCGGCAGAGCCGAGAGCAGCGGCCAGCATGTCAAAGCCGAAATTGGAATAGAGCCCGCCGGTTCCCGCCGGAAAGAGCTGCACGCCCTCTGCCAGCGCCTTCTCATAGGTCTCTTTCGTCAGCGTGGAGAAAGGATCATTCTCCGGCCCCGGCTCCCGGTCGACTTCGCGTGGCAGGCCCGAGGTGTGCGTTGCCAGATCGATCAGGCGGATCGGCTTGTCGTCCATCGCCGGAACGGTCACGTTCCAGCCGAGGCGGTCCTGCAGATGATCGGTGAATTTCACCGAGCCATCGGCGACAAGGTCCGCCAGAACGGCACCGGTGAAAACCTTGGTCACGGAGCCGACGCGCATCAGCGTGTCGCCGTCGGGCGTCTTGCCGCTTCCTTTCGCCGTTTCGCCAAATCCGAACACCGCGGTTTCGCCATTGCGCACCGCGCCGATCACGAGACCGGGCACGTCGGTCTGCAGGTAGAGCACCTGGCCGGAGAAATCGACCGCCTCGCTCAGCACCCTGTCCTCTGCGAAAGAGGACTGCGCCAGGCCGATCGATCCAGCCAGCGCAAACGCGACAGCCCGAAGACCCCTTCCGTTCCAGTGCAGCATCTCACCCCTCCTCTTTCTGCGCGATGTGGTTCCGGCCCGGCTAACAATCCTCAGCCGAATTTACCGGTGCGCGGAAATCCTTTCGGCGCCATGCGGCCGGCGGCAGCGCGGTTGCCCATCCATTCGGTGAGCTCCTCGCGTGTCTTGACGAAGGTCCGGTCGGCCGAATCCTTCCATGAAAGCCCCTCTTCCATGGCGAAGGTCTTGATGTCGGAAACACCACCATCCTTGTAGCGCTGCAGGCGCACGCCCTTGCCGCGCGACATCTCCGGCACTTCGGAAAGCGGGAAAACGAGCAGCTTGCGGTTCTGGCCGACGACCGCCACATGATCGCCCGAAACCGGCAGGCAGAGCTTGGCCTCGTCCGGTGCCTTCACATTCATCACCTGCTTGCCCTTGCGGGTGTTGGCGATGATCTCCTTCTCGGAAACGACAAAGCCGTTGCCCGCGTGCGATGCAACGAGAAGCTTCCTTTCGGGATCATGCGCAAAAGCAGTCACGATGGCCTGATCGTTCTCCATGTCGACCATGATGCGCACCGGCTCGCCATGACCGCGCCCGCCGGGCAGACGGTCGGCACCGATGGTGAAGACCTTGCCGCCCGTGGTGAAGAGCAGGATCTTGTCGGTCGTCTGCGCATGGAAGGCAATCTTGAGGCTGTCGCCCTCCTTGAAGGAGAGCGAAGAGAAATCCGCCAGATGCCCCTTCATGGCGCGCAGCCAGCCTTTTTCGGACAGCACAACGGTGATCGGCTCCCGCTCGATCAGCGCCTCGTGCACCTCTTCCAGATCGTGCTCCGGCGCATCGGCAAAGGTGGTGCGGCGCTTGCCCAGACCCGGGTTCTTCTCCGGGTCGAAGGTCTGGCGCACCTTGGCCACCTCCCAGCGCACCGTCTTCCACTGGCGTGCGGTGGAGGCCAGCAGCGCCTCGATGCCGTCCTTTTCTTCGGAAAGCTTCTCGAATTCCTTGCGGATCTCGAATTCCTCGAGCTTGCGCAGGGCGCGCAGGCGCATGTTGAGAATCGCCTCGGCCTGCGTGTCGGTCAGTTCGAACCGCGCGATCATCACCTTTTTGGGCTCATCCTCCTCGCGGATGATGCGGATGACCTCGTCAATGTTGAGATAGGCGACCAGATAGCCGGCCAGAATTTCCAGCCGCTTCTCGATTTCGGCCAGTCTGTGGCGCGAACGGCGCAGAAGCACCTCACGCCGATGGTCGAGCCATTCACGCAACACCTGTTTGAGCGAGAGCACGCCCGGCACCTTGCCGCGCGAAAGCACGTTCATGTTGAGCGGGAAGCGGCTTTCCAGATCGGTCAGCTTGAAAACCGATTCCATGAGCAGCTCCGCAGCCACAGTGCGGCTCTTGGGCACCAGAACGATGCGGATGTCTTCCGCGCTCTCGTCGCGGATGTCTTCCAGAAGCGGCAGCCGGCGCGAGATGATCAGCTCGGCGATCTTCTCGATCAGCCGCGACTTCTGCACGCCATAGGGAATCTCGGTGACCACGGCCGTCCACATGCCGCGCCCCTGGTCCTCCTTGTGCCAGCGCGCCCGCACGCGGAACCCGCCGCGTCCGGTCGCATAGGCTTCGCGGATCGAGGCCTGATCCTCGACGATGATGCCGCCGGTCGGGAAATCCGGTCCCTTGACGAAGTCGAGAAGGCGGTCGGGGTCGATATCCGGATCGTCGATGACGGCGAGCGCCGCATCGCAGACCTCGGCCGCATTGTGCGGCGGGATCGAGGTGGCCATGCCCACGGCAATGCCCGACGAACCGTTGCACAACAGGTTCGGAAAGGCGCCAGGGAGCACGGTGGGCTCCTCATCTTCCTCATTGTAGGTCAGGCGAAAATCAACCGCATCCTCGGTGATGCCGGTCAGGATTTCCGAGGCGACCTCGGTCATGCGCGCTTCGGTGTAGCGCATGGCGGCCGCGTTATCGCCGTCGATATTGCCGAAATTGCCCTGCCCGTCGACCAGCGGGTAACGCATGGCAAAGGGCTGCGCCAGACGCACCAGCGCGTCATAGATCGACTGGTCGCCGTGCGGATGGAACTTGCCCATCACGTCGCCGACGATGCGGGCGCATTTGGCAAAGCCCTGATCGGGGCTCAGACGCAGAAGCCGCATCGTGTGGACGATGCGCCGATGCACGGGCTTCAGCCCGTCACGCACATCCGGCAGCGCGCGGTGCATGATCGTCGACAGCGCATAGGCGAGATAGCGCTCTTCAAGCGCCTTTTTCAGATCGACCGGCTCGACGGCATCACCGCCGTCGCCACCGGGCGGAAGCAAATCTTTTCCCATGGTTTCGGGTTAGACCAGCGGGCGATTCGCGGCAAGGGGAGAGTAGCGAGTAGCGAGTAGCGAGTAGCGAGTAGCGAGTAGCGAGTAGCGAGTAGCGAGTAGCGAGTAGCGAGTAGCGAGTATGGATTGCCTCAGGCGACACAGGTGTCCAGCCCTATTCGCTATTCGCTATTCGCTCTTTTCACCATTCGCTCGCTTCACCTCGTCACCTGCGCCAGAAACCGCTCAATGGTCGCCGTCGCGGGGTCGCCCGGTTGGCCAAGCTTGCGGGCGATGGAGCCATGCGTGTAGCGCCCGCCATCGAAGACTGCCGCACGCGCGCCCCGTGCTTTCAGGAGATTGGCATAGCCATTGGTCAGCGCCTTGCGGCGCGCGCCGTTGGAGCCCGAATGCAGGAAGAGATGCGGCGGGAAGCCGGAGCCACGCCGCGCATAGGTGACGGGCGACCAGCGCACCCAGTCATTGGGGTCAGAGCCAAACGCATTGATATAGGGATAGCCGAGCGAGCCGCGCATGCCAGCATAGGCGACCATGTCATAGGCCTGCACATCGTTGGGGATGACCCCGCGCACGGAGCCCGCAACATTGCGCGCTGCCGCCATCGCCACCAGGTGCGCGCCGGCCGAATGCCCCATGAGCACGATGCGCGAGGGGTCGCCGCCATAGCGCGAAATGTTGGAGCGCACCCAGGATATCGCCGCCGAAAGATCATTCACCTGACCGTCAATGGTGGTCTGCGGAACCTTGCGATAGTCGATCGCCACCAGCACATAGCCGCGCGCGGTGAGCCATTCGGGCAGCGAATAGACTTTCTTGCGCGATCCCTTCACCCATCCGCCCCCATGGGCGTAAATCACCACGGGCGCCCTGCGGCCGCCGAAGGAGAACAGATTCATGCGCACCACGCCCGCCTGTGCCGTCCGGCCGGGGCGGTCGGGCGCGTGAATATCCAGTTTCAGGCCGCTCCGGTATGTGATGCCTTCGTGAAGCTCCACCGCCCGGGCGGCAAAGGACAGAAGAATCAGCAGAAAAATCCCGGCTCCAAATCGCCCCAGTGCCCGCATTCCTCACCTCTCCCAGAGATATCTTGATGGCGCATAAACCATTTGAACGCCCGCAAAATTGACACAGGATTGCCCTCAGGTCATCCTCAGACCGCATTTCCCGGCGACCAAGCCGTTGGATGACTGTTACCTTACGCAATTTCAAGGAAATTCCCATGCTCAGCCCTGTGACCAAGCTGAAGTCCCTTTCGCTCGCTGCCCTTCTTTCGGCCACGGCGCTGCAGCCCGCCTGGGCCTGGGAGGCGGAAGAGGTCGCCGCCCGCTACAAGACCCTGCTTGGGGATCAGGGGCTGACGGCAGAATGGACCGGCGTACGCCAGGAAGGCGATTCGATCATTCTCGAGGGCGCATCGCTTGGCCTCGTCGACGTCAAAGCGAAGGTTGAGCTCGGCGATTTTCTGCTGGAGAATGTAAGCGAGACCGACAGCGTCTATGAGATCGGCCGGATCGCGATCGACAGTTTCGAACAGTCGGAAGAAGGTTTTGACATCGCACTGACCGGGCTTTCCGTCGAAGGACTCATCCTGCCGAAGGAGGGCGAGAACGCGCCCTATGGCGGGCTGATGCAGTATCGTCGCTTTGCCGTCGACGAAGCGCGCGTGGGCAAGGATGAAGACCCCGTCTTCACCCTCGAATCGCTCAGCGCCGACACCACGCTCGGTGACGGAACCGGTGAATTGTCCTTCGTCGGCGCCGTCGAGAATTTCTGGGTGGATGTCGCAGCACTCGCCGACAACAGCGCCGCGCGCAGCAAGCTCGGTGAATACAGCTATGAGGAGCTTTCGGGCCGCGTCGACATGGCCGGCAGCTGGGCTCTGGAAGACGGCCGCATGAAGATCACTCGCTACGACGTCAAGGTCGAGAACGCCGGCACCCTGGCGATCACGGCGGACATCAGCGGCTACACGCCGGAGTTCATCCGCACCCTGCAGGAAATGCAGAAGCAGATGGAAAGCGCCACGGAAGAACAGAAGCAGGCGCAGGGGCTTGCCATGCTCGGCCTCATGCAGCAGCTCAGCCTGCACGGTGCGTCGATCCGCTTCTCAGACGCTTCCCTGACAGGCAAGGTGCTCGCCTATGCGGCGGAGCAGCAGGGCGTCAAGCCGGAAGACGTGGCCAATCAGGCCAAGGCGATCGTGCCCCTCATGGCCGGTCAGTATCTCGGCCCGGACCTCACGCAGAGCCTGTCCAAGGCCGTCACGGCCTATCTCGACAACCCGCGCAACATCACGATCAGCGTTGCACCGGAGGAAGGCATTCCGTTCGCCGTTCTGATGGGCACCGCGATGGGCTCCCCCGAGGCACTGGCAAAGCAGGTGGGGCTTTCGATTACGGCGAATGAGTGAGTGGTGAGTAGCGAATAGTGAGTAGCGAATAGCGAATAGCTGGTCGCAAAAAGAAAGGGGTTGCAGGCCTTGCACAGCCTGCAACCCTTTTTTCGCTATTCGCTATTCGCTATTCGCTATTCGCTACTCACTACTCACTATTCGCTCACTCAGTCCTTCTTGACCGGCGCGAGCCGCAGATTCAATTCGCGAAGCTGTGCGGGGCTCGCCTCCGAGGGGGCGCCCATCAGGAGGTCCTGTGCCTGCTGGTTCATCGGGAACATGGTGATCTCGCGCAGGTTCTTCGCGCCAAGCAGCAGCATCACGATGCGATCGATGCCGGCCGCCATGCCGCCATGGGGCGGTGCGCCATACTGGAATGCGCGGTAGAGGCCGCCGAAACGCTCTTCCACGTCCTTTTGCGTGAAGCCGACCTTCTCGAACGCCTTGACCATAACCTCGGGCAGATGGTTGCGGATGCCGCCCGACGCGATTTCGAAGCCGTTGCAGACAAGGTCGTACTGGTAAGCCTTGAGCGCCAGCGGATCCTCGCCCTCAAGCCCTTCCAGACCGCCCTGCGGCATGGTGAAGGGGTTGTGGCCGAAATCGATCTTCTTCTCGTCCTCGTTCCACTCGTAGAAGGGGAAGTCGACAATCCAGGCGAGCTTGAACTGATCGCGGTCGACCAGATCGAGCTCCTCGCCCGCCCGCGTGCGGGCGGCGCCGGCAAAGGCGGCGAACTTTTTCGGATCGCCGGCGGCGAAGAAGCAGGCATCGCCGTCCTCAAGGCCAAGCTGGGTGCGGATCGCCTCGGTGCGCTCCGGGCCGATGTTCTTGGCGATGGGACCGGCGCCCTCAAGGCTTTCGCCTTCCTTGCGCCAGAAGATATAGCCGAGCCCCGGCTGGCCCTCGCCCTGTGCCCAGGAATTCATGCGGTCGCAGAAAGCTCTGGAGCCACCAGTCTTTGCCGGAATGGCCCACACTTCGGCCTTCTCGTCATTGGCGAGAATGTTGGCGAAAACCTTGAAGCCCGAACCACGGAAGTGCTCGGAGACGTCTTCCATCTCAATGGGGTTGCGCAGATCCGGCTTGTCGGAACCGTATTTGCGCATCGCCTCGTCATAGGGTATGCGCGGGAAGACATCCGTCACCGGCTTGCCATCGGCGAACTTTTCGAAGATGCCGCGCATGACCGGTTCCATCGTCTGGAACACGTCCTCCTGCTCGACGAAGCTCATTTCGAGGTCAAGCTGGTAGAATTCTCCCGGCAGACGGTCGGCGCGCGGGTCCTCGTCGCGGAAGCAGGGCGCGATCTGGAAATAACGGTCGAAGCCCGACACCATGATCAACTGCTTGTAGATCTGCGGCGCCTGCGGCAGCGCGTAGAACTTTCCTTCATGAAGACGCGACGGAACCAGAAAGTCGCGCGCGCCTTCTGGCGAGGAAGCCGTCAGGATCGGCGTCGAATACTCGGTAAAGCCCGCCTCGCCCATGGCGCGGCGCATCTCGGCGATGATCTTCGTGCGCTGGACGATGTTCTTGTGCAGCGTGTCACGACGCAGGTCGAGGAAGCGGTATTTGAGGCGAATGTCTTCAGGATAATCCGGCTCGCCGAACACCGGCAGCGGCAGTTCCTTCGCCTCGGACAACACTTCGATCGCGCGGGCGAAAATCTCCACCTCACCGGTCGGCAGGTTCTTGTTGATCGTCTCGTCGGTGCGCGCCTTTACCTCACCATCAACACGGATCACCCATTCGCCACGAACGCTCTCAGCCGTCTTGAACGACGGAGAATCGGGATCGGCGACGATCTGCGTCACGCCGTGATGATCGCGCAGATCGATGAACAGGAGGCCGCCATGGTCGCGCACGCGATGCACCCAGCCGGACAGGCGCACATTCGTGCCCACGTCGGATTTTCTGAGTTCGGCGCAGGAATGGCTGCGATAGCGATGCATGGTCATATCATCCGTGTCTTGGAATTCGTGCTCGGGAGAGGCCGGAACCGTCCCGGAAGGTCGGCGCGAAAAGCGCATGAGAGGTACGATTTGTCAAGGTGTGGGACCGGAAGCGCCCGGGACCGTCTCCACCGTCAGGCGTTTTCGCCCGGAACGAGCGCGCGCGTGTCATCGGTTTCGGTCCACCAGTCGCCAAGCGCATCGATCAGCGGCACGAGATCGAGCCCCGCCCTGGTCAGATCGTACTCGACCCGCAGCGGGTAGCCGTCGAACACCGTGCGCTCAACGATGCCGGCCTGTTCGAGCTTGCGCAGTTCCAGCGAAAGCATCCGGTGGGACACGGTCGGGTTGTCGCGCTGCAACTCGCTGAACCGCTTCGTGCCCTCCTTCAGATAGTAGATGAGCAGCGTCGGCCATCGGCCGCTGAGCACGCGCATCACCTCTTCGATGGGACAGCGCGAAACCAGATCTTTCATGGCGAGGGTCCAGTCCGGGGTTACAAAAAAGTGCGTAATTTACATGGGGGCACAAGCCGCTAGGTTCCAGCCTCGCTGCGCAGCGTGATCACCGAGAAATCACGGAGAACGACAAATGGAACCGATTCTTGTCTATGGCTTCCCGGCGGGAAGCTCCATGGGGCTTGTGGCCGCGCTGGAATGGCTTGGCAAACCTTACAGGCTCTGCCGGGTCGATATGCTCGGCGAGATGCGCGAGCCTTCCTATGCGCGGATCAACGCCCGGCATGAGACCCCGGTGCTCATCACCGATACGGGGGCGCCACTGAGCGAAACCATGACCATCGCCGCGTGGCTGGAAGCGCGCGATGACGAACGCCGCATCAGCTTCGCGCCGCGCTCAGCCGAGGCAGACCGCATGCACCAGATCATGGCCTATGTGAATACGGGCTTCACCTCGGCTTTCGGCCCCCTGTGGGCCGCCATGGAGATGGAAGAGCTCGCCCCGCAGACCAAGGAAGCCCTGCGCGCCTTCGGCCGTGACGCCGTCATCGAACGTCACGACAGGCTCGAGGCGATGGTCGGCGACGGGCCGTTTCTCGTTGGAGAGCGCCCTTCGCTCGCCGACGGTGTTCTCGTCGGTGTCGCCCGCTGGCTGGATTTCCACGAGGTGGCGTCCACGGAACGCTGGCCGAAGCTTGCCGAAATCCGCCGCCGGATCGAGGCAGAGCCCGCCGTCGCCTATGCGCTCGCGCTCGAAAGCGGAGAGGATGCCGGCGGCTCCGGTGCCTGTCTTGGGCACGTACCGCTGCACGAGGTGATCGAACGGTACGGAAAATAGGACGCACGCGGGCAGCGACACGCTGAACTGGTCGCTGCCCGCTTCACGTCAATCCCGTCTCGTGGAGCGCAGATAGCGCTCCACCGCTTCACCCAGGCCGAGTTCGCGCAGGAGCCGGATGAAATAGTCCCGCAATCCCGCTTCGCTCTTCGCGCCGGGCTTCAGAAGCAGTTCATGCATGAGCGCACCGCTGAACATGTCCTGAAACATGTCGGCGTCCGTCTTCGGGGAAAGCGCGCCTTCGCTCCTTGCGCGCTCGAGAATGACGTTGAAGGCGGCGCGGCGCGGCGCGATGTGAACCTCCCAGTAGATCTCGAGCAGGTCCGGCGCGTCCGGCACCGAGCCTATGATGCGCGCCAGAAGACGGCGGGCGTCGAGCTCCACCCAGGCTCTGGGTCCGTGATCGATCATCATGCCGATCAGCGTTTCGAGCGGCAGTTGCTCCCACGGGCCGAAATCCTGCTCGGCATTCTCCTTCAAACGCCCGAGCGCATCGGCAATAAGCGTTTCGCGGGACGACCAGCGGCGATAGATGGTGGCGCGCGTCACCCCTGCCTCGCGGGCGATCTTCTCGAAGCTCGTCCCGTCCAGCCCGCTGGCCACGAAAAGCTTTAGGGCAGCGTCGAGTATGGCCGCGTCCGTCCGCGGGTCGCGTGGTCGTCCGCGTCCGCGCGCCTTCTGCACCTTGTTCCTGCCCGCCTCAGTCAGCGCCTTCTCCTTCACCAGTCGCAGTCGCCGGTTGCGCCAGATCAATGCGGGGCACGGGCGCGCTGCGACAAGGTTATTGTACAGGCAGAATTATTTATATACAATTCTGTATCGTATTTATAATGCCGCATCGGGCGGCTGTCCGGGAGAGTGATGTGAAGCCCCTCCGCCTCCTTTTCACGGCCGCCGTGCTGGCTGCCGCCGCCGGCGCCGCCTTCTGGTATTACGGAAGGCCCGAAGCGGTTTCCGTCATACGGCCTGAGCGAGGCAGTGCCGCCGAGATCGTCTTCGCCTCGGGCGTGGTGGAGCCACGCAACTGGGCCAAGGTCACCTCGCTGGTGCGCGAGCGGATCGTCGAGGTCTGCAACTGCGAGGGAGCCCGCGTGGCGAAGGGCGACGTGCTGGCGCGTCTCGACGCCAGCGAAGCCGAGGCCACGCTCACCGAGCTCAGGGCGCGGCAGAAACTTGCCGTCGACGAGCGCGACCGCCTGACACTTCTGGTCGAACGCAACGTCACCAGCGTCACCGCCCTGGAGCGCGCCCGCGCCGAGGTGAGCCAGGTGGAAGCGCTGATCGCCGGCCAGACCGCACGTCTCGAAAACTACGAACTGCGCGCCCCCGGCGACGGCCTCATACTGCGTCAGGATGCCGAGGTGGGTGAGATCGCGGAGCCGGGCAACGTTCTGTTCTGGGTCGGGCGGCCGCACCCGCGCATCGTCATCGCCGAGGTCAATGAAGAGGACATTCCGCGTGTCGAAGCCGGCCAGCGCGTTTTGATCCGGTCCGATGCCTTTCCGCGCAGCGAACTTGAAGCAACGGTGGACAGCATCACCCCCAAGGGCGACCCCGTCACACGCACCTACCGGGTGCGGCTTGCCCTGCCGGAGGACACGCCGCTGATGATCGGCATGTCGGTCGACGCCAACATCGTCACCCGTGTGGTCGAGGACGCTCTTCTGGTGCCCGCGCTCGTGCTTGACGGCGACACGCTGTTTATCGTTGAAGATGACGTCGCGCGCAGGCGGACCGTGGAAACCGGCATACGCGGCACGGAGCGGATCGAAATTCTCTCCGGCATCGATGCCGGCGCGCAGATCATCAGCCCCTACCCTGTCGGGCTCGAAGACGGCGCCCGCGTCTCCGTCGAGAGCCGCTGACATGCGTCTCATCCTCGACATCGCCGTCACCCACATTCTCGGGCGTGGCCGCCAGACACTGGTGGCGGTGATCGGTGTGGCCGTCGGGGTCGGCTTTTCCATCGCCATGGCGGCTCTGATGCAGGGCGGGCAGGACGATTTCGTCGAACAGCTTATCGACACCATGCCCCATGTGCAGATCACCGACGAGCAGCGCAGCACGCGGCGCCAGCCGGCCGAGACCGAGTTTGACGCCGCCGCGATCTCCGGCATCCGTCCGCCCGACGACCGGCGCGGCATCATCAACCCCACCGCGGCCATGGCATGGCTCAGCGGCTGGGTGCCCGGCGATCTCGCGCAAAGCCTCAGAACCCAGGGCGTGGTGCGCTATCAGGGCCGCGAGGCCGGGGCGGCTTTCGTCGGCGTCGAACCCGAGATGGAGCGCGCAATCTCGCCGATCGTCGAGGATTTTACGGCAGGCAGCTTTGCCGCGCTTTCGCAGGGCGGCAACAATCTGGTCGTCGGCGACCGCATGGCCGAGAAACTGGGCGCGGGGCTCGGCGACACCGTCACCGCCGTCTCGTCGTCCGGCCTGTCGCGGAATTTCCGCATTACCGGCCTGTTCCACACCGGCACCACCGCACGTGACGAGGGCGAAGCCTACCTGCTCCTGAAGAATGCGCAGATCCTTTCCGAGCGCCCCAACGCCATCAACGACATCCGCATCAAGCTCCACGATCCCTATGCGGCCCGCGAGGCTGCGCGGCGCATCGAGGCAGAACTCGGCTACAAGGCGGTTTCCTGGCAGGAGGCCAATGAATCGATCATGGAAGCCTTCGTGGTGCGGAACGTGATCATGTATGCGGTCGTTGCCGCCATCCTGCTCGTCGCCGGGTTCGGCATTTTCAACATCGTCTCCACCATCACCCATGAGAAGGCGCGCGACATCGCCATCATGAAATCCCTGGGGTTCAGCCGCAGCGACATGCAGCGCATGTTCGTCATCGAAGGCATCGCCATCGGCGCGGCAGGCTCCCTTCTTGGCTGGGGGCTCGGCTTTGCCCTCACCTATGCGCTCGCCTCCATCCGCTTCGAGCTCGACGCCGGCGGGCAGGAAATAACCGAACTCCCCATCGCCTGGAGCGCGCTGCACTATGCCATCGCCTCCGGATTCGCGCTCGGCTCGGCTGCCGTGGCAGGCTACCTGCCGGCCCGCAAGGCAGCGCGCCTCAATCCGGTCGATATCATCCGGGGCGCCACATGAGCGTGTTGCTTGAAGCCGAAAACCTGACGCGCATCCTGCCCGAAACCATCCCGGTCACGCTGGTCAGGGATGTATCGCTTACGATTGCCGAGCGCGAATTCGTGGCCATCACCGGCCCGTCCGGGTCCGGCAAATCCTCGCTCCTCTATCTTCTGGGCCTGCTCGACCGTCCAACGGGCGGCACGCTCACCATCGAGGGGCGCGACACGGCACCGATGAGCGATGGCGAACTCGCACGCACGCGGCTCGAAATGCTCGGCTTCGTCTTCCAGTTTCACTTCCTTCTGCCGGAATTCAGCGCCCGTCAGAATGTGGAAATTCCCATGCGCAAGCTTGGCCGGCTTTCGCGCAGGCAGATGCGCGATCGCGCCGGCGAGCTTCTCGCCATGCTCGGCCTTGAAGATCACTGCGAGAAGAAACCTTACCAGCTTTCGGGCGGTCAGAGGCAGCGTGTCGCCGTCGCCCGCGCGCTCGCAAACGATCCGCCCATGGTCTTTGCCGACGAGCCGACGGGCAGCCTCGATTCGAAAAGCTCCGAACAGGTGTTCCAGACCCTGCGCGATCTCGTCACCGAACGCGGCAAGACGGTGGTCGCCGTCACGCACGATCTCGACATGGCTGCGCGCATGGACCGGCGCATTCACCTGGTGGACGGTATGCTGGCCGACGCCGTTGACGATTGACCCTAATGCATGTCGCTTTCAAATGAATTCATTTGAAAGACAACGAACATGCATCATTTGAAAGTGTTACAGCGTCCTTTGCGCATCTTATAAGACGCGCGGCGCTGTAGCGGGGCCTGCACCGAACTGGGACCATCGGCCCGCCCCTCTGGCCCAAGAGAATTGGCACAGAGCGACCTATAGCTCGATGATGAACGGTGCGACCTGCCGCGCCTCCCAGCCCGGGCCTCCACCATGTCCAGCCTTCGCCCGCTGATCCCGCTTCTCATCGCCGCTGGCATCCTGTTGGCCGGCAACGGGCTTCAGGGCACGCTGATCGCGCTTCGCGGCGCCGCGGAGGGCTTTTCCGAAACCACGATCGGCCTGATGGGCAGCGCCTATTTCGCGGGCTTTCTGATCGGCTGTCTCTATGTGCCGCGTCTTCTGCGCGCGGTGGGACATATCCGTGCCTTTGCGGCCCTTGCGGCGCTGGGCGCCGCCGGCGCGCTGCTGCTCGTGCTCTTCGTCGATCCACTCGCCTGGATCGCCGTGCGCTTTCTCTCGGGCATCTGCTTTTCGAGCCTGTTCACCACCATCGAAAGCTGGCTCAACTCGGCTGCGCAGAACACCAACCGCGCCCGCGTTCTGGCCGTCTACCGCATCATCGACATCGCCGCCGTCACCGGTTCGCAATACATGCTCCCGGCACTCGGCATCGAAGGCTTCGTCACCTTCGCCGTCATGGCCATGATGATCACCCTGTCGCTGGTGCCGGTCTCCATGGCTGACCGGTCCAACCCCCGCCCGCCGGCCGAGCTGCGCCTTGATCTTGCCGCCGTCTGGCGCATCTCACCGCTGGCCGCCTTCGGCTGTTTCGCCGTCGGCCTCACCAACAGCGCTTTCCGCATAGTCGGGCCGATCTACGGCCAGTCCATCGGCCTCAGCGTTTCCGAGATCGCCACCTTCATGAGCGCCGGCATCGTCGGCGGTGCGGTGATGCAATATCCACTGGGTGCGCTCTCAGACCGACACGACCGCCGCAAGGTTCTTCTGGGCACTACGATCGGCGCGCTCGTCGCGGCCCTTGCCATCGTCTGGTTCGCCGGCGACAGCCGCAGCGCCAACATGCTGCTCGTCTTCCTGTTCGGCGCTTTCGCCATGTCGCTCTATTCGCTGTCAGTCGCCCACGCCAACGACCACGCCGAGAAAGACCAGTTCGTGCAGCTCGCAGCCGGTCTCCTGTTCTTTTATTCGCTGGGTGCGATGGCGGGGCCCCTGCTCGCCTCTCTGCTCATGCAGCGCTTCGGCCCGCATGCCCTCTTTTCCTACACATCCATCGTCTATGCCGTGCTGATCGGCGTCACGCTCTATCGCATGAGCGTGCGGCCCTCGGTTCCCGCTGCCCGCCGCCGCCGCTTTGCCGCACTTCTGCGCACCTCGCCCGTCTTCATGCGCATGGCGCGCCGCAGCCGCAATCATCGCTCCGCGGGCGATACCTAGGCGCAGCGGATAACCGATTTCTTTCCTTTTTCTCCCGCATGACCTAAAGAAAAAGAATGGACCTGATCACCAAGCAACAAGACCTAGAAGCGGCGATTGCCGCATTCCAAAAATCCGATTTTGTCACCGTCGATACCGAGTTCATTCGCGAATCGACCTTCTGGCCCGAGCTGTGCCTGATCCAGATGGCCGCGCCCGGCGTGACCGCGCTCATCGATCCGCTGGCCGACGGGATCGATCTGAAGCCGTTCTTCGCGCTCATGGCCGATGAGAACATCGTCAAGGTGTTCCACGCAGCGCGGCAGGATGTCGAGATCGTCTACAATCTCGGCAGGCTTATTCCTCATCCACTGTTCGATACCCAGGTGGCGGCATCCGTCTGCGGTTTCGGCGACAGTGTCTCCTACGACCAGCTCGTCTCCAAAATCACCGGCGCGCGCATCGACAAGTCGTCGCGGTTTACCGACTGGCGCCGCCGCCCGCTTTCCGACAAGCAGCTAAGCTACGCGCTTGCCGACGTGACGCATCTGATCGACGTCTACCAGCATCTCAAGACCGAGCTGGAACGCGAGGGCCGCGCGCACTGGCTCAATGAGGAAATGGCGGTTCTGACAGCACGCGAGACCTATGACCCGCATCCCGACGATGCGTGGAAGCGGCTCAAGCTCCGGGTCAAGAAGCCTCTCGATTTCGCCATTCTCCAGCATGTCGCCGCCTGGCGCGAACGCGAGGCGCGCGAACGCAATGTGCCGCGCGGCCGCGTCATTAAGGACGACGCGATCTATGAAGTGGCACAGCAGCACCCGCGCGACAGCGAGGCGCTGGGGCGGCTTCGCACCATTCCCAAGGGATGGGAGCGTTCCGGTGCCGCCGCCGGGCTGCTCGGCGCCGTCGCCAGAGCCATGGCGCTGCCCAAGGAAGATCTGCCGCGCCTGCCGCGCCCACCCCATGCACCCGAAGGTGCGGCCGCTGCCGCCGAACTGCTCAAGGTGCTCTTGAAGCTGGTGGCCGACAGGCAGGGCGTTGCACCGAAGATGCTTGCCTCGAGCGACGACATCGACCGCATCGCGGCCGATGGCGCGGATGCGGATGTCCCCGCCATGTCCGGCTGGCGGCGTGAGGTCTTCGGCAAGGAAGCGGTGAAACTGATAGAGGGCGAGCTTGCCCTTCGTTTCAACAATCGGAAGATCGAGGTTTTCGAGCCCGCCGACGCCCGCAGCGAGGCTGCGGAATAGGGGCACGGGTTGCGCCTATCGGCGAAGACACCCACACTTCGGTCTGAGCCACCTTCTCCCCGCACGCGGTGAGAAGGTGGTTTTCTATACAAGCCGGCCTATTCCTTTGCCACTTCCAGCGCCAGGTTCAGACCCGTCACTTTCGCAAGATGGGCCATGCGACCGACCGGGCGCTCGCCCATCAGGGCTTCGTGCGATTTCGGGATCAGGAGAACCGTCGTGCCGTCTTCGCGCTTTTCCCATCTGAGCTTGGGAATGATGCCCGGCATCGAAGCCGTCAGCAGGTAGACCACGCGCAGAAGCCCGCCCAGTATCCGCGCCCGCTCGACATAACGCGGCGTTGCAAGCTGGCGCATGCGCGGCGAGAGCGCATCGTTGAACAGGCCCTCATGGCGGAAAAGATTCGCAAGCGCGATGAAGGCGCGGCCCGGATGATCGATGCCGATGAAGGAGCCATGGGCGATGATGTTCAGCGATTGGGTGCCGCGATATTCGGGATGCGCGCGCCAGCCGATATCGGCCAGCAGACACGCCGCCCTGCGGTAGCGCGCTTCTTCTTCCGTCTCTTCGATGCCGAGCGCCTCCAGGGCCGGCCCGCTCCATTCGGCCAGTTCACGCGCATGGGTCACCGAGCGCGAACGCAGCACGGCCAGTTCCTGCGCGGCCGAAAGCAGTGGATCGCGCCTGCGGTCTTCTTCTTCCAGAAGCGAGTAGAGATAGCCCTCACGCACACCGAGCGCCGAGAAGATGATTTTGGACGGGTTCGACGCCTTGATGATCTCCTGCAGCACCGTTGCGCCATAAGGCAGAAGCGTGCGGCGATTCTTGGAGATGTGGCTGATGCCTGCGAAACGATCGACACCACCGGCGACGCGCTTCAGAAAATCCACCGACTGCTCGATGTCCATCTCATAGTGGTGCATCACCTCGAGCGGATAGCCGGTTTCCAGCATGTGCAGGCGGGCGAGGTTTCGCCACGTGCCGCCCACGCAGTAGAAGGGGCGCCCGGCCCCGTCCTTCATCCACGGGGCGCGGGCCAGTTCATCGCGGGCGATGCGCGCCGCCCTGGTGACGGAATTCTTCGCCATCTCCTTCAGCCTCAGGCCACCGAGCGGCAGGGTGATGCCGTCGCCCATGTCGTAACCCTCGACCTCGACGAGTTCGAGACTGCCGCCGCCAAGGTCACCGACAATGCCGTTCGGCTTGTGGAAGCCGGACATGATGCCGAAGGCGGAGTATTTCGCCTCCTCGCGGCCGGAAAGCACGCGAATGTCCGTGCCCAGAATCTCTTCGGCTCGATGGATGAAGTCCGGACCGTTTTTCGCCTCGCGCGCAGCGGCGGTCGCAAGCACATGGAGCGATTCAGCCCCCGCCTGCTCCGACAGCGCACGGAAGCGGCGGAACTCCTCCACCGCACGCGTCACGCCTTCGGGGTCGAGCTCACCCGTGGTGACGATGCTCTTGCCGAGGCCGGCCAGCATTTTTTCGTTGAACAACACGCTCGGAGAGCGCGCGACCCCCTCGTAGATCACGAGGCGAATCGAGTTTGACCCGATATCGATGACCGAAACGGGACGCCGGTCCTGAAGCCGGCCCTGAGATTCAGCTATGCCCAAAAGATGTGTCCGTCAGTCCGTTGGTGAAACGGCTTCGGCATCCACCTTCTTGCGCTTTTTGAAAGCGGCGATCCGCTTCGGCGCATGAGACTTCAAGGCATTGCCGCGACCGGATAGGCTCGGATTCGTCATGAAATATTCCTGAGCGTTGAACGGTTCTTCTCCCTCATCGGGCATAATGCGCCGAGAGGTGCCGTCGGGCAATACTTCAAAGCTCTGCTGGTTGTCCATGATGTTTCCGAGCATAATCTGCCCGAGAACCTGTTCATGCACCGTGGGGTTGGTGATCGGCACCATGGTTTCCACGCGCCTGTCGAGATTGCGCGGCATGATGTCGGCGGATGAGATGTAAACCACCGCTTCGTCGGACGGCAGGCCGTGGCCATTGCCGAAACAGTAGATCCGGCTGTGCTCCAGGAAACGGCCAACGATGGATTTCACGCGAATGCGCTCGGAGAGCCCCGGCACCTGCGGACGCAGGCAGCAGATGCCGCGCACGACGAGGTCGATCTCTACACCCGCCTGCCCCGCCTCGTAGAGCGCGTCGATCACCAGCGGATCGACCAGCGAATTCATCTTCATCCAGATCTGGCCCGGCCGCCCCGCCTTCACATGCTCGATCTCGGCGCGGATATGGTCGAGCAGCCGGTTGCGCAGCGAAAAGGGCGACACCGCGATCCGCATTTCGCCATCGGGCTCGGCATAACCGGTGATAAAATTGAACACCTGCGCCACGTCGCGCGCGATCTCGGGATCGTCCGTGAAATAGGACAGATCGGTGTAAATCCGTGCCGTGATCGGGTGGTAGTTGCCCGTTCCCAGATGGCAGTAATTGCGCAGCTTGCCTTCCTCGCGGCGCACCACGAGCGACATCTTCGCATGGGTCTTCAATTCGATGAAGCCGAACACCACCTGCACGCCCGCCCGCTCCAGATCGCGCGCCCAGCGGATGTTCGCTTCCTCGTCGAAGCGCGCTTTCAGTTCCACCAGCGCCGTGACCGACTTGCCCGCCTCGGACGCCTCGATAAGCGCCCGCACGATCGGGCTGTCGTTCGAGGTTCGGTAAAGCGTCTGCTTGATCGCCACCACTTCCGGGTCCTGCGAGGCCTGGCGCAGGAACTGCACCACCACGTCGAAGGATTCATAAGGGTGATGGACGATCAGGTCCTTCTCGCGGATCGCCGCGAAACAATCGCCATTGTGTTCGCGGATGCGTTCTGGAAAGCGCGGATTGTAGGGCTGGAACAGAAGGTCCTCACGCGGCACCTTCACAATCTCGGAAATCTGGTTGATGGCTAGAGGCCGCTCCAGAACGGTGATGCGATTTTCGGCAACACCCAGCTCGCTTGCGACAAAGTCGCGTAAGCCTTCCGGCATCTCATTGTCGAACTCGATGCGGATCACGGAGCCCCGGCGGCGGCGCTTCAGGGCCGATTCGAACAGACGCACAAGGTCCTCGGCCTCTTCCTCAACCTCAATATCGCTGTCGCGGATGATGCGGAACGTGCCGGAGCCAATCACCTGATAACGCGGGAAGAGCTTGCCGATGAACAGGCTGACGACATCTTCGAGCGTGATGAAACGGACCGTGCCGCTGCGATCGGGCAACTGGATGAATCGCTTGAGCGCAACGGGCAGGCGCAAAAGTGCCGTCATCGGCTCCAGTTCCCCTTCGTGCTGCAGTTCGAGCGCGATGGAGAAACCGAGATTGGGAATGAAGGGAAACGGATGCGCCGGGTCGATGGAAAGCGGGGTCAGAACCGGAAAAATCGCTTCCATGAAATGGTCTTCCAGCCATTTCATGTCAGATTGATTCAAGGCGTCGGCACGAACGAGCTCGATCCCCTCTCCGCCCAGGAGCGCCAGAAGCGCATTCAGGCTGTCATGCTGGTCGATCTGCAGCCGCGCCACCTCGTGCAGCACATGTTCAAGCTGCTCTTCGGGGGTGCGGCCATCGGCGCTGCGCGTGGCGATGTGCTCGCGCACCTGACCGGCGAGACCGGCAACGCGCACCATGAAGAACTCGTCCAGATTGTCGGCAGAGATCGACAGGAAGCGCAGACGCTCCAGAAGGGGATGGTTTTCGTTCTGTGCCTCGTCCAGAACCCGCCTGTTGAACTGGAGCCAGGAAAATTCACGGTTGACGAAACGGTCCGGGCTGGCGCCGGCGATTTCATCGGCAGCGCCCGTCTCCAGAGAAAACTCGTTCCGAACCGGCTTCAGTTCATTCATGATATCACTCACGCTTTTCCAGCCACATGACGCAATTCGCTTGCCGCCAGACTATCTGGTGACATGGTTTTGCGACAGTTTCATATCACAGGCTTGCAAAGATGCAGTTTATGCTACAAACGCAGGCAAGTTCCAACGCATTCCAGGCGGGAGACGATGATGGCCGGATCAGCCATTCCCCATTTCCAGAACACCAGCGGACACGAGGCAATCGAAATCGGCGTGAAGGAATTCATGTGCGTCGGCGCCAATCCGCCCTTCGATCATCCGCATGTGTTCATCGACATGGGCGACGAAAACGAGCGGGTCTGCCCCTATTGCTCGACGCTTTATCGCTACAATCCGGCACTGAAGGCTTCCGACACGAAGCCCGAGGGCTGCCTCTTCGACGAAGCGGCCTGATCGGCCCAACAGGCCGATGACGGACGCTCCCCGCGCAATCATCGTCGGGGCCGGCATTGCCGGCCTGACGGCTGCGCTCGCCATGGCGCGACGGGGATTGCCCGTACGCATTTACGAGCGCGCGCCTGAACTGACCGCGGTCGGTGCAGGCCTGCAGCTTTCTCCCAACGCGACACGCCTCCTTGCGCGCCTCGGCGTGCTCGACGCACTTGGCGACCGCGCCGTGCGCCCGCAGGCCGTGGAGCTCAAAAAGGTCGATGGCCTTTCCCCCCTCGCCCGCATCCCTCTGGGTGCTGAGGCCGAGACGCGCTGGGGCGCGCCCTATCTGGTGGCGCATCGCGCGGACCTGCAGAGCGCGCTTCTTCAGCGCGCGCAGAGCGAATCGCTGATCGAGATCGTCACCGGAGCCTTCGCCGAAAAAGCCGAGTTCCATAAGGATGGCGGCGTGCGCCTCCGTGTAGAGCGGAACGGCGCTGCCGAGGAGATCCACACGCCGCTTCTGATCGCCGGCGATGGCGTATGGTCGCATCTGCGCCGCCTCGTTCGCACTGCGGTGCGCAGCCGTTTCACCGGCTATATTGCCTGGCGCGCGACACTTCCCGTCGAACAGGCGCTGGTGGCCGGCAACGGCGCGCTTGAGGCTGACAGGGTGACCGCCTTCATGCATCCGGCGTTTCATCTCGTCGCCTACCCGATCAGTGGCGGGGCCGCGATCAACCTCGTTGCCATTCTCCCGGGCGAAGTGCCGCTCAATGCCTGGGCGCAGGATGCGGATGATGCACCGCTGAAAAAGGTTCTAGCCAGGGCCAGTCCCGCTCTCGGCCGGCTTGCGGCAGCAGATGGTGCCTCCTGGACGGTCTGGCCGGTTCACGCGGTCAACCCCGCCGATGCCTGGACCAGCCCGCAGGGGCTTGCGCTGATCGGCGATGCGGCGCACGCGGTTCCCCCCTTTGCCGCGCAAGGGGCCGGTATGGCCATCGAGGATGCGGTGGTGCTCGCCAATTTTCTGGCCCTCCACCGGGACAATCCCGCCTCGGCCCTTGCCGCCTATGAAGCGATCCGCAAGCCGCGCGTGACCCGGGTTGCCCGCCGCGGCGCCTTCAACCGCTTCACATGGCACGCGGGCGGCCCCGTCGCATTTGCGCGTGACATGATCCTGAAGGCGCGTAGCGAGGACGCCCTGATGGCGGATTTCGACTGGCTCTACGGTTTCGACGCAGACGCTCCCGAGAACCTCTGAACAGCCAGCACCACCGTTTCGTATCAGAAATGAAAGACGCCGCGCCTCCACAGGGAGACGCGGCGTTGTGTTTCGATCTTTGCTGCGTGATCAGTGCAGAATCTGCGAGAGGAACAGTTTGGTGCGCTCGTGCTGCGGATTGTCGAAGAACTCCGCCGGTGTGTTCTGCTCCACGATCTGGCCCTGATCCATGAAGATCACCCGATTGGCCACCTGGCGGGCAAAGCCCATCTCGTGGGTGACGCAGATCATGGTCATCCCCTCTTCGGCGAGATCCACCATGGTATCGAGCACTTCCTTGATCATCTCCGGATCAAGCGCCGAGGTCGGCTCGTCGAAGAGCATGATGCGCGGGTTCATGCACAGCGCGCGGGCAATCGCCACACGCTGCTGCTGACCGCCCGAAAGCTGGCCGGGATACTTGTTCGCCTGCTCCGGGATCTTCACCCGCTCCAGGAAATGCATCGCGGTCGCCTCGGCTTCCTTCTTGGGCGTCTTGCGCACCCAGATCGGGGCCAGCGTGCAGTTCTCCAGAATTGTCAGATGCGGGAACAGATTGAAGTGCTGGAACACCATGCCGACTTCACGCCGCACCTCGTCGATCTTCTTCAGATCGTTGGTGAGTTCGATGCCGTCAACGACGATCTTGCCCTTCTGGTGCTCCTCCAGCCGGTTGATGCAGCGGATCATGGTGGATTTGCCCGAGCCGGAAGGCCCGCAGACGACGATGCGCTCGCCGCGCATTACCCTGAGATTGATGTCTTTCAGCACATGAAAGTCACCATACCATTTGTGCATGCCGACAATATCGATGGCGACATCGGTGTCTGAGACCTGCATCTTGCTCCGGTCTGCGCGGAGCTCTTCGGCCCGGACGGCGTTTTCCTTTGCCATTTTGTTGTTTCCCCTTGGCCCACGGGCCTAGCGTTTGTGGCCGGTATCGAGCCGGCGTTCCATGAAGATTGAATAGCGCGACATGCCGAAGCAGAACAGCCAGAACACGAAGCCGGCAAACACCAGGCCGGTGATCGGTGTCTGGGGCGATGCCCAGTTGGCGTCCGCAAAGTTCTGCCGCACGGCTCCCAGAAGGTCGAACATGCCAATGATGTAGACCAGGCTCGTATCCTTGAAGAGGCCGATGAAGGTGTTGACGATGCCTGGAATGACCAGCTTGATCGCCTGAGGAAGAACCACAAGGTTCATCTTCTTCCAGAAGCTCAGGCCCAGCGCATCGGCGCCCTCGTACTGCCCTTTCGGAATCGCCTGCAGACCGCCGCGGATGACTTCCGCCATATAGGCCGAGGCAAACAGCGCCACGCCGACCAGCGCCCGCAGAAGCTTGTCGAACGATGTTCCCGGCGGCAGGAAGAGCGGCAGCATGACGCTCGCCATGAACAGGATGGTGATCAGCGGCACGCCGCGAATGGTCTCGATGAAGACAACGCAAACCAGCTTCACCACCGGCATTTGCGACCGGCGGCCAAGTGCCAGAAGTATGCCGAGCGGAAAAGAGACCGCGATGCCCACATAGGCGAGCACCAGTGTCACCAGAAGCCCGCCCCAGAGCGGGGTCGGGACCGGCCGAAGCCCGAACGCGCCACCCGAGAGGAGGAAGAAACCGACAATCGGGAAAACGACGAACAGAAGAATGGCATTCAGCCCCTTGCGCGGAACGCTGGGGATCAGAAGCGGCGTGAGAAGCGCCACGAACAGAAAGCCGGTCAGGTAAACGCGCCAGCGTTCGTCGATCGGGTAGCGCCCGAACATGAACTGCTGGAATTTGGCGTCCACAAAGGCCCAGCATGCGCCGGACCAGCCTTCCGGCTGGGTGCCGCCCTGCACCACGGTGGCGCAGACAGACCGGTCCGCCCCTGTCCACTGGGCATCGATAAAGGCCCACTGGATCACCGGCGGAACGATCATCACGATCAGCGCAATGCCGAGGATTGTGAAAATCGTGTCCGTCATGTTGGCGAACAGGTTCTTGCGCAGCCACGAAACAGGGCCGTGGTCCGAGACAGGCGGTTTCTGACTGGCCACCATCTCGGCGCGAACGAAGGAAAGATCGTGTTCTTGCATCCTACCGCTCCACCAGCGCCATGCGCGCATTATACCAGTTCATCAGGGCAGCCGTACCGAGACTGAGCCCCAGATAGACGACGAGCCAGATCGCAACGACCTCAATGGCCTGCCCGGTCTGGTTGAGGGTCGTCCCGCCCGTGGCAACGAGATCGGGATATCCGATCGCCACCGCCAGCGACGAGTTCTTGGTCAGGTTCAGATACTGGCTGGTCAGCGGCGGAATGATGATCCGCAGTGCCTGCGGTATGATCACCAGCCGCATGGACTGCCCGGAGCGCAGGCCCAGCGCCTGCGCGGCCTCGCTCTGGCCATGGCTGACGCCCAGCACCCCGGCGCGCACGATTTCGGCGATGAACGCGGCCGTATAGAATGACAGGGCCAGGTAGAGTGCCAGAAACTCCGGCCGCACCTGAATGCCGCCGCGCAGATTGAACGTCGACAGTTCCGGAAACTCGAAGCTCAGCGGAAAACCGGTCACGACAAACGCAAGAAGCGGCAGCCCGACAATCAGCCCGGCGCCGGTCCAGAACACCGGGAACTGCTCGCCCGTCGCCATCTGTCGCCGGTGCGCCCAGCGGCGCACGAAGAAGGTGAAGACGATGCCGAGAACGAGACCGACCAGAACGAGCCAGGCGCCCTCGCCCCACAGGAAGCGCGGGAAGTAAAACCCGCGGCTGTTGAGATAGGATCCGAGCGGCAGGTCGATGCTGTCGCGCGGCAGCGGCAGCACGGAAAGAACGCCGAAATACCAAAAGAAGATCACGAGCAGCGGCGGAATGTTGCGAAACACCTCGACATAGACGAGGCAGATGCGGTTGATCAGCCAGTTCTTCGACAGACGGCCGATGCCGATGATGAATCCGATAATCGTTGCCGTGATGATCCCGACAACCGCGACGCGCAGCGTGTTCAGGAACCCGACGAAAAGCGCCCGCCCATAGGTGGAATCGGAAGAATATTCGACAAGGCTGTCGCCAATGTCGAAGCCGGCGCGTCCCTGCAGGAAAGCGAAGCCGGATGCGATGTTGGCACGTTGAAGATTTGCTGTCGTGTTGCCGATGATCCAGTAGATCAGGGCAATCAGGCCGGCAAATACAAGGACTTGATAGGCAATTCCTCGAACGCGCGGATCATAGAAGAGCGGCACACGAGGCGCCGCGCCCTCCACAGTTGATTGCGGGGTGGCCATGGCTATCCTCACCAGGAATGGTGAAAGGCGGCGCGAACCGCCTCTCACGCACTATGTTGACGGGAACCGATCAGCGGATCGGCATACCGTACTGAAGGCCGCCCTTGGTCCACAGGGCATTGATCCCGCGCGAGATTTTCAGCGGGCTCTCGGCACCCACATTGCGCTCGAAAATCTCACCGTAATTGCCCACATGCTTGATCGCACGCACGGCGAAGTCATTGGTCAGACCAAGGTCGGTGCCAAGCTTGGTGCCGTCTTCGGTGCCCAGCAGACGGCGCACCTCTGGATTGTCAGAGCCCATCTTCTCGTCGAGGTTGGCCTGGCTGATGCCCAGCTCTTCGGCGTTGACCAACGCGTAATAGACCCACTTGACGATGTCGAACCACTGGTCGTCGCCATGGCGCACCGCAGGACCGAGCGGCTCCTTGGAGATGATTTCGGGCAGAACGACGTGATCATCCGGATTGGAAAGGTTTAAGCGCACCGCATAAAGACCGGACTGATCGGTCGTGTAGACGTCGCAGCGCCCCGCATCATAGGCCGCGTTCACCTCTTCGAACTTCTCGAAAACAACAGGGCTGTACTCCATGTTGTTGGCCTTGAAGTAGTCGGCAAGGTTCAGCTCCGTGGTCGTGCCAGCCTGCACGCAGACCGCAGCGCCCGAAAGCTGAAGCGCGGAGTTGATGCCCTCGAGCTTCTTCTCGTTGATCATGAAGCCCTGACCGTCATAGTAGGTGACGCCGGCGAAGTTGAGGCCGAGTGCCGTGTCGCGGCTGATCGTCCAGGTGGTGTTGCGCGAAAGCACGTCAACCTCGCCCGACTGCAGCGCCGTAAAGCGGTCTTTGGCGGAAAGCGGGGTGAACTGGACTGCGTCCGGATCGTCAAAGATTGCGGCGGCAACGGCGCGGCAGAAATCCACGTCGAGGCCCTTCCAGTTGCCCTGGTCGTCCGGCGCGCTGAAACCGATCAGGCCGGTGTTGACACCGCACTGGACGTGGCCTTTCGCCTTCACGTCATCCAGCGTGGCTGCCGAAGCCGGCGCTGCCATCATCGCGATCGCGGCCGAGCCGAGCAACGCTTTGACAATTTTTTTCATGATTACGGACCCTTTTTTCTGTGTTCGGGCTTATCCCCTGACATTTTCAGTGCGGAAGCAGGCGAATGTCCCGTACACCCCAAAAGGAGTGCCGGCCCGGAAACGGGCGGACACGCGCTTCCTCTCCCACGCACTGGTCCCATCGAATGCCATAAATCCGTTTGGGTCAAGAGAGAAAGACCCTTGCTCCAGAAGCAAAAGCGCGCTCCATCCCCGGTTGACGGGTCGCCGACAATGGCGTTCCATCCGGCATCCTCCGCGCCCCGTTTCAGGGGATTTCTTCCCCCGGAAGCCCCCTGAAGCCCCCGGGGCGCGCGCCACAGACAATCAAGCGACAGGTCCCATGAACGACAAGAACAAGACTAAAGTCGGAGACAACACGCGGCTTGCCCATATCGGCAACAACCCGCGCGCGTTCTACGGTTTCGTCAACCCGCCGGTGGTACACGCGTCGACGGTGCTCTTTCCCGACGCCGAGACCATGGCGTCGCGCAACCAGAAATACACATACGGGACCCGCGGCACGCCCACGACCGACGCGCTGGCTGCCGCGATGAACGAGCTCGAAGGCGCTGCCGGCACAATCATCGTGCCGTCGGGCCTCGCAGCCGTCACCGTTCCGATGCTCGCCTTCCTGTCTGCGGGCGACCACGTGCTGATTGTCGATTCGGTCTATCACCCGACCCGGCATTTCGCCGATACGATGCTCAGCCGGCTCGGCGTGGAAGTGACCTACTACGACCCGGCTGTGGATGCTGGCATTGGCGCCCTGATGCAACCCAACACCAAAGTGGTCCTTACGGAAGCGCCCGGCTCCGGAACGTTCGAAATGCAGGATATCCCCGCCATCGTCGAGGTGGCGCACCGCGGCGGGGCCATCGTCATGATGGATAACACCTGGGCAACCCCCCTCTTCTTCCGGCCGCTCGACCATGGCGTCGACATTTCCATACAGGCCGCAACCAAGTATCCGGCAGGGCATTCAGACATTCTTCTGGGAACGGTTTCGGCCAACGAGGCCTGCTTCGAACGCCTGCTCGACACCCATGGCGCTCTCGGCATCTGTGCTGCGCCCGACGATGTCTACCAGGTGCTGCGCGGCCTGCGCACCATGGGCGTGCGTCTCGAACGCCATCAGCAGAGCGCACTGGCGCTGGCGCGCTGGCTGGAAGGACAGAAGGGCGTTGCCCGCGTTCTCCACCCGGCGCTCGAATCGCACCCCGGCCACGCGATCTGGAAGCGCGATTTCACCGGCGCCAGCGGTCTCTTCTCCATCGTGCTCGATGGCGGCGGCCAGGCGCAGGCCCATGCATTTCTGGACGCCCTGAAATATTTCGGTCTCGGCTATTCCTGGGGCGGCTATGAAAGCCTTGCCGTGCACGTGCAGCTCAACGACCGCACGATCGCGCACGCTCCGAAGGAAGGCCCCGTCATGCGTCTGCAGATCGGCCTTGAAGATGTGGGAGACCTGAAGGCCGATCTCGCCGGCGCCCTCGCCGCAGCCGCGAAGGCCTGACCGGCACAGCCCCCCCCCGCAGCACGCTCCGGCGGTCAAACCGGGGCGTGCTCCTCCCCACGCTCCCCTTCCCGGCTCGACCGGCCAGGGGATGATCCGGGCGCGCCGTGATGGGATGAGCGTGTTCGAAACACCGGCAGTGCGATTTCATCGTTGATGCGCGCGAACGCTTCGGCTATGAAAGCCACGCGCTGGCGCTTCGCCGCCCTCGCGTTGGCCAGCACCCGTAGCTCAGCTGGATAGAGCGCTGCCCTCCGAAGGCAGAGGTCACAGGTTCGAATCCTGTCGGGTGCGCCAGATACCCCGATTACCCTCCGCAGTACGCCATAGCCACCGAACCTACGCCCGCGCGAGGAACGGGAGACAGCGCCTGTATGAGAAGCGCAGAAACGGCGGCGTTTTACAGGAAGAAAGTTCGAATATCTTCCAGTCGGTCGCTCGACGCCAAGCAAGTGTTGAGCAACTGACAAATCCATGGCGGCGAAACGGCGCGAAGGGGGTGGACAGCGGAGCGGCAGCTACTGAACGAGAAACGGTGGGAGCGAACCTGGAAGTGCGTTGACTTACTTTAATCATCCATTATTTATACGATGTATAATTTGGAGGCTTAAATGATCACCGGACACGTATTCATCGCCACGAGCCTCGATGGCTTTATTGCCCGTGAAAACGGGGATATCGATTGGCTACTCGAGCACGATCAAGCAGGGGAGGATTATGGGTACGATGACTTCATTCGGGATATCGACGTCATTGTGATGGGGCGGGGCACCTACGAAGCGGTCCGGAGCATGGGCGCGTGGTTTTATACCCGGCCGGTAGTGGTTCTGTCGGAACGGCTTGTGCGAGAAGAGGTGCCAAACGAGCTCCGCGGAAAGGTTCGCTTTTCGGACAAGTCTCCCGAAAGCGCGATGGCCATGCTGACGTCCGAGGGCGCTCGACGCGCCTATGTGGATGGCGGGCGTATCATTCAATCGTTCCTCGAACGTGACATGATCAGTGACATGGTGATCACGAGAGTGCCGATCCTGCTCGGTACTGGGCGCCCTCTTTTTGGTGGCGGTCGTCGCGATGTGGCCCTTGCGCACAAGGGCACAAGGTCCTTTCCTTCTGGATTGGTCCAGTCTCAATACGAAGTCATAAAATGACGGCAAGGGGGCGAGGTCGGCCACCAGCGGGCGGAATGCCGGTTTCGCCAGAGAGCATTCTTTCCGAGGCTTTGGGCATACTCGATGCCGACGGTCTCGACGGCCTGAGCATGCGCGCATTGGCAACACGTGTGGGCATTAATCCCATGACAATCTATCACCACTTCAAGGATCGAGATGGACTTATCAAGGCGCTTGCTGAGCTTGTATATGCGGACGTCGCGGCGCCTGAAACGGGCGAAGCGCTTGCGCGAGTCCACAGTCTCCTCACAGCTTACTACTCGAAAGTTGTTCTCTATCCAGATTTGACCTTGGCCATATTTGCGCGGCCAGCGATTTTCCCCGATCATGCCTTGAGGACCACCAACGAGCTGACTCGCTTGTTGAGTGAGCGCAACAACGCCGTTCGCTGGACGCACATACTGGTCGACTACACGCATGGTGCAGCTCTCGCCGTGGCGAGCCAGGACGGAAACGAAAGGCGCCGGCGCTCACATGAAATCATGCTCAACGAGTATGAAATCGGACTTGCAGAACTGCTGGAGGCGTTTGGAAATTCTCCCGATCGCCATAGCGCATAGATCGAGCGCATCAGCCTTCGAGATGACCGGTGCAAAGCGATTCCCGAATGCAGTGGACCGCGCGTAAGAGCGTGAGCGGACGGAAACGCCGCTCCACCCTGTCCGTCCGTTTTCCGCAATTGCGCGGATGTCAGGTGGTTCCACCTGACCGCAAGATGTTCGAGCGGGTTGTCGCTGTTGCGATGGCAGTTGCGCCTGCGCAAGCCATCGCCTTGAAGCTGCCGACGTCCGCTGCGTCGCAGAGCAGCAGCGGCGATCCTCCAACGTGCAATCTGGCAAAACGCACGGCTGTTTCTTTGCTGCTCATGTCGCATTCTCCTCCTGCATCATCTCCAATGCCGGACGCATTCCGCGCCATCATTCTTGGATCAGCTCGAAGTCGGGAACCTGCGCGCTTAGGGCGTCAAGAAAGTCGCCGGCCTCAAACACTGCGCCCGGAGCCCGGGCGCCGCTGCCGCGGCTTCTTCCGTCCAGCAGACGCTCGACGGCTTCGCAGATCAACGGTGCGGAAAAGGCGTAGATATCGCGGCCCCGTGCCGCAATCCGGCGCGTTTCGCCGCCCTTTCGGATAGCAGCTTCTATGGCGAATCGCTGCGGTGAACGGCCGGTTTCGTCGGTGGCCTTCGGGGCCGGGGTCGCGGCGTCACGGACATCGCGCAGCGCAGCCCGGTTCAGAAAGGAATGCAACTCGCGCGGCCGCAGATGGCGGGTAATGACGGGAATCTCGGAAAAGGGCAGCGCGACGACGTTCTGTCGGCCAAACGGCTCAGGAAAGTCCATTTCGAGATCGTCTGCGGCGGGTACGAGCGGCACCAGGCTGCCGTTTGAAACGACCAGCCGCTGCGCCGTGTTGCGCTCGCCCGTGATCCGCGTGCCCTTGGTCGGATGCCAGGTGTCGAGGGCGATGGCGATGCGAATGTCGTCCACATCCGTCCAGCCTCCGGCGGCAGCGGTCACCAGCAGATCGCCAAAACCGCCATAGAACCCCATTGCGGGAAGAATGAGCACACCCGCATTGCGCGCCGCTTCGTCGAAGGTCTCAAAAGTCGCCATTGCGCTCGGCTGCTCTGCGGTCACATCCAGATAATGCGCACCCGCACGAATGGCCGCTGCCGCGACAGGCCGTGCCGTATCCAGGAAAGGACCCGCGCAGTTGATCACCGCGTCCACGCCGGCAAAGGCGCGGTCGAGCGAGGCGTCGTCGTCGATGCCGGCTTCCCGTATATCGATCTCTGAACCGAAGACGCCTTCCCGCTGGAGCGTCGCGGCACTTCGCACGACGGCCATCGGCGCGATGCCCCGCCGCGTCAGCTCCGCCACCACGAAACGGCCCGTATGACCGCCCGCTCCGAAAACGGCCACCGCCTTCGCCTGACCGCCCTTCACCGTATTTTCCTCAGCGGTTTCCACTTGCCCGATCATTTTCCCGCTCCGCGCTACAGACCTGTTTGTATCAGCACAGTACGTACAGGTCTGTAGCGCGTCAAGCGCGATTGTGTTAGGGTCCTCTCGATGGAGGTGCCCGAATGGCGAAAACAGGCAGCAGCGTAGCCGAAACGATGGCAGTAAACGGCACGGATGTCCGTGAACGGGTGCTGGAAACAGCCTCGAAGCTTTTTTACGCGCGCGGTGTCCACGCGGTCGGGGTCGATCTCGTTGTGGCGGAAGCCGGGGTCGCCAAGACCAGCCTCTACCGGCATTTCCGCACCAAGGATGATCTGATCGCCGCCTTCCTCAGACGCGAAGACGAAGACTTCTGGAGCACCTGGAACGCGGTCGCACACGAAAACGCCGCAGATCCGGCCGCTGAACTGGACGCGCATCTTGCCTGGATCGGCGAACGCGCCGGTCGGCCGAATTATCGCGGCTGCCCGCAGATCAATGTCGCCGCCGAGTTTCCGCAAGCCGATCATCCGGCACGCAAGGTCGCGCACGATCACAAGGCGGAAATGCGCCGCCGCCTGACTGTCCTCGCCGAACGCCTTGGAGCAGGAAAGCCGGAAGAGCTCGGCGGACAGCTTGCCGTGCTCATCAACGGCGCTTTCGTCAGCTCCGGAATGCTCGATGGCCGGGAAGCGATCCCCCTATTGCAGCACATGGCGCGGGCGCTGGTGGCCGCGAGCTGCGCATAGGTAGAAAGGACGAGGGCGACTTCCATCCAGTCCAGCTTCCGGCGATAGCGGGCGATGCTGCACACGCTTTCCCGACGCTTCGTCAGCGCTCACGCGGCCATGTGACATGCATGTCGTCGATGACATAGGCATGGGCATGGCGGTGCCCGTGCCCGGCGTCGGCAAGATGGGGATGATCTGCCGGAAGGTCGTCATGGGTGTGCTCGATGACCACCGGGTCGTCGGCCGGCCAGATCGCCAGGGCGATGCCGATGGCGATGGCGGCCACGGCGGCAAGGATGACCGCGGTGAACGGCAGGCCAAGCGCTGCACCCGCCCAGCCGGCAAGCGGATAGGCGATCAGCCAGCAGGCATGCGAGAGCGCGAACTGTGCCGCGAACAGCGCCGGACGGTCCTCTGGATTGGCCGAACGCCTGAGAAGCCTGCCCGAAGGCGTCTGCGCGGTCGAATACCCGATGCCAAGCACGAACCACAGCGGGAGCATCCAGCCATAGCCGGGCAGCACCGCAGCCAGAACTGTGCCGGCGGCCAGGAGCGAAGCCCCTGTCAGCATTGCAGTGCGGTCCGGCATGGTGTCCAGAAGCCGCGGCAGCGCCAGCGCCGCCGCCATCGAACCGCCGCCGAATGCCGCAAGCGCCAGCGCCGTCGCCTGGTTGTCGAGGCCGAAGGCGGCCTGCACATAGACCACCGTGTTGACGATCACCAGTGCACCTGCCGAGGCAACGGCAAGGTTGACCGCGAGAAGCCCGCGCAGGCGCGGCGTTGCCAGATAAATACGGATGCCGCGCGTCGTGCGGTCGTAAATGCCGCGCGGCCGGGCAGGCTTCGGGCTCGGCAGCGCCACCGACACGACAAGCGCGGCCGAGGCGAGAAACCCTATCACAGTCCCGGCGAACAGGCTGTGATAGGTGATGAAGGAGAGCAGCGCCGCCGCCAGCATCGGGCTCACCACACTTTCCAGATCATAGGCGAGACGCGAAAGGGAAAGCGCGCGCGTATACGCTTTCTCATCCGGAAGGATATCTGGAATCGTGGCCTGGAAGGTGGGCGTGAAGGCCGCTGAGGCCGATTGCAGCATGAAGATCAGGATATAAACCTGCCAGATTTCCGTGACGAAGGGCAGAAACACCGCGACGCCGGCGCGCACCAGGTCGAGCGCCACCAGCATGGCGCGGCGCGGCACCCTTTCTGCGAAGGCCGAAGCGATGGGCGCGACGCCCACATAGGCGATCATCTTGATCGCCAGCGCCGTGCCCAGAACGGCGCCTGCGTTCTCGCCGGCCAGATCGAAGGCGAGCAGACCGAGGGCCACCGTCGCAAGGCCGGTTCCCACCAGTGCGATGATCTGGGCAGCGAAGAGATGACGGTAGGTGCGGTTTTTAAGGATCGCCAGCATCAAAGATACTTCGCTATTTCCCTGAATTCATCGATCGACTGCCGCCGCTCGCGCGTCATGGGGCCGACCACCGCCTCCAGACAATGATCGAGATGATCCTGAATCAGCGTCTTCTTTGCCTGGGCGATGGCCTTTTCGACGGCGTGGAGCTGCTGGGCGATGTCGAGGCAGGGCCTGCCGGCTTCGATCATGTCAATGACACCGCGCAGATGCCCATCGGCGCGCTTGAGCCGCTTGACGATCTGGGGGTGGGTTTCGTGCAGATGGGGTTTTGTGTCCATTTGGATATGCTATCCCCCTGTAGAGGATATGCCAAGACATTGCGCCGCCAGAAATTCGCCCTTTGAGCATGCGACCCCGCCAAGCGACCCGCCGAGCGACCCATCGAGCGACCCGTTCAGCTGCGACGCTCCCAGCCATGCCCAGGCGGCACAAAAAGCCGTACTGCACGTCATCCCTGCGTTGGCGCATCGCTGTATCGGTGCAGGGCCGGCTGCTACGCCGCGCTCCGCATGTTCTGTCGCCAGCGCCCGCATTTCCTGGAATTGCCCTGAAGAGCCGGACCGGCAATCCTCGCCGATCCGGTCCTCATCCATGTCGGCCGTGGGATCACCGGCTCGTTCTCCGGCTGGATCAGGAGCCTGAACATGTTTCAAATCGTTTCGCCACGAACGGCACTGTCGGCCCCGGCATTTTCCGCCAGGTCCGGCCCGGCATCGGAGAGCCGCGTCCATATCGCCCGGGCGACCGGCCCCAGCGCCTGATCGCGGCGTCGAATGGCAAAGAGTTCAGAGCGACGCGGTGGAAACGCTTCGACAGTCAGCGGCACCAGCGTTCCTGCGGCAATCTCATCTCTGATCAAGTGATCCGGCATGCCGCCCCAGCCCTGCCCGCTCAGGATAACCTGTTTCTTTGCAGCGAAATCCGACACCGTCCATTTGCGCCCTCCTGGCAGCAGGTCACGGCTTTGGTCGCCTTCCGGTCCCCCGGTACCTGCAACGACAATTTGCGGAATGGCCTGCAGCCCCGCCGCCGACTTTGCATCAGGTCCCAGCCGGTCGGCCAGAAGCCGGCTGGCCACGGGGCGGATGGTGACGTCAGCCATGCGCCGGGTTTCCACCGCATCCATCGGCACGCCATCCAGCGTCGCCACGGCAAGATCGGCATTGCCTTCCATCAGCCGTGCGATCGCACCGCCCATCATTTCAGTCGAGAGGCGCAGGTGCGTGGCGGCAAACCGTCGCCCGATTTCTTCAAGCACCGGCAGGAGCCGTTCCAGCGGCAGGGTGGCGGTCACCGCGATCCGCAGTTCGGCTTCTTCGCGTGCCCTGAGCCGCGCCGCGATCTCGCCAAGCGCCTGCATCTGCGCCAGAGCGCGGCTGGTTTCACGAAAAAACACCTCCCCCTGCGCCGTCAGTTTCGGCCGGTAGCCATCACGAGAAAAGAGCTTCAATTCCAGTTCGTCCTCCAGCTGCCGGATCGCGTGGCTCACCGCACTCTGGGATTTGTTCAATCTCTCGGCGGCCTTGCGGAACGTGCCGGCCATAACGATCGCATCGAAAGCGAGAAGCTGGTCGTATTTCATGATGATCTATTTTATGCATCGAGCTGTTGAAATCTTGATATTATCATTAGATCGAATTCGGAGCTAGAGAGAGTCATCCTGTCAACCGGAGACTTCAGAATGAAGCTTTATTACAAACCCGGCGCCTGCTCTCTGGCGAGCCACATCGCCCTTTATGAGACCGGCGCGGATTTCCAGATCGAGCGGGTGGATACCGAGGCCGGACGCACCGAGACCGGCAGCGACTATCGCGCAATCAACCCGAATGGCTACGTGCCCGCCCTGCACCTCAACGACGGGAATATCCTGAGTGAAGGTGCCGCCGTGCTTCAGCTCATCGCCGACCGTCACCCCACGGCCGGACTGGCACCGCAGGCGGGCACCTTTGAGCGATCCCGCCTGCACGAGGCGCTCAACTGGGTGGCGACGGAGTTGCACAAGGCGTTCGGACCTCTTTTCCGAACCGGCGCAAGCGAAGACGAGAAGGCGGACGCCAGGACGGCCGTGGCCACCAGGTTCGACCGGGTCGAACAGCAGCTGGCCAATGGCGGCGAATGGCTGGTGGCGGACCGGTTCTCGGTGGCGGATGCCTATCTCTTCGCCGTAGCCAGTTGGGCGAAGGTCACGGAGATCGACCTTTCCCCCTGGCCCCGTCTTGAAGCCTTCATCGAGCGCGTCGCCGCGCGCCCTTCCGCGCAGAGCGCCATGAAAGCGGAGGGCCTGATCCAGTGACCCCCGCCGATCACAGCGAAGTGGTGGCGCTGATGGCGTCCTATTTCGAGGGACTTTACCGGGCCGACAGCACGCTGCTGCGCGACGTTTTCCATCCGCGTCTTGCCTATGTCTGCGCAACGGAGGGAGACGAACTCTACCTCGACATCGACGCCTACATGGCCCGCATCGACAGGCGCGAACCACCGGTCAAACGCGGGGACCCGCGCGATGAAGCCATTCTCGAGATCGCGTTCGGAGGCGATCGCATCGCCCGCATCACCGCGAGAATGAGCATGATGGGACGCGATTATCTGGACTATCTGACGCTCGTCCGGCACGCTGGCAAGTGGCGCATCGTAAGCAAGACCTTCTCTTACATTCCCCGAAAGGACTGACCCCATGCCCTATGTGAACATCAAGATCACGCGGGAAGGAGGTCCGGGCGGCACCGGCCCTTCAGCCCGGGACAAGGCCCGCCTGATTGCCGGCGTTACGGAGTTGCTCCGGGAGACACTTGGAAAGCATCCCGCGACAACCTTCGTCGTAATCGACGAGGTGGAGCTCGAACACTGGGGAATCGGCGGGCTGCCCGTGGAAGACTACAGGGCAAGGCAATGAGGACCCGGCTCACGGAACGGTTCGGCCTCACGCTGCCGCTGATCCAGGCGCCGATGGCCTTCGTTGCGGGAGGCGCGCTTGCTGCCGCCGTCTCCCGCGCCGGCGGCCTCGGGCTGATAGGCGGCGGGTATGGCGACAGGGGCTGGATTGAAGATCAATTCGCCATTGCCGGCGATATGCCGGTCGGATGCGGCTTCATCTCCTTTGCCCTGGATGATCAGCCTGACCTGCTCGAAACGGTGCTGATGCTTCAGCCCCGTGCGCTGTTTCTGTCCTTTGCCGATCCTGCCCCGTTTCTCGCCACGGTGCGGAAAGCCGGCGTACCGGTGATCTGCCAGGTTCAGACCTTTCGCGACGCCTGTCATGCCATTGACCTCGGCGTTGATGTGGTGGTGGCCCAGGGGGGCGACGCGGGCGGGCACGGCCAGAGCAGAGGCACGATGGCCTTCGTTCCTGAAGTGGCCGATGAGATTGCCCGTCGCCGCAGCGAAACGCTTCTCTGCGCTGCCGGCGGCATTGCCGACGGACGTGGTCTCGTTGCCGCGATTGCGCTTGGTGCCGACGGCGTGGTGGTCGGGACACGTTTCTGGGGCGCGGCAGAGTCCCTGGTCGACAGGAGGCTGATCCAGACGACTCTCGCCCATACAGGCGACGATACGGTCCGAACCCGCGTGATCGACACAATCCGCCGCATCGACTGGCCCGAACGCTATTCAGGCCGGGTGTTGCGAACCGCCTTCGTGGACCGTTGGACCAATGACGAAGCCGGCCTCAGACGAGCGCTGCCGACAGAAGAGCAGCGCTGGCAAACCGCCGTTGAAGCCGCAGACACGTCCATTGTCGCACCTTTCGTCGGGGAGGCTGTCGGCCTTGTCGATACCGAGCAGAGCGCCTCGGATATCATCGCTTCGATAAGCGCTGAAGCACAGGGAATTCTCGACCGCAGGCTGGGTCTCTCCTAGAAATGTCGACTGATGCCAGAGCATCGCACCGAAACGTGAAATCCGGTTTTCGGGTTATTCCGTTGCTCCATCAATAGCCTGGATCGCCGTGCCTCCGAATGGACGCACGGCGATCCAGGCCGCTGACCTGTCACGAGTGGCTGCCTCCGGCACCCATTGGCTTCATCAGCATTGGCGGCTGGCCTCTCGTGCGCTCGCCGATTCCGCCGCCCCTGCCATTCTGCGCCCTGCATAGGCGGCACGATTTACCGCCCAGCCGCTCCGGCTGCTATAGGGGGCAAAATCACCCACTGCACCAAGCAGCGCCCCCATCACGGCAGCGCCGTCCTGTGATTGTCGTGCCTGTCCGCACGCGTCTTTCCGCGACGCATACCGAGCCACACCCTTCTCGCCGGAGGCGGAGACGCTCCTCCCCGGGCCGTCCGATGTCGAACTGCAGGCTGCGATAGAAAGACAGAGCAAAACAGCCAAAATGATCTTCACAATACCCTCCAAGAACCTTCAGCCATCCTCGCGATAGCTGCCTTGTAAGGGGTTCATCACAGCAAAGTCGGGAAATCTACCTGTACAGGTGTACTATGCAGGGATGGGAACTCGTTCAAACCTGGGAGATTACGGCTGCTACGAGCGCGATAGCTGACAGGCAATCGGAAGCGAGGCGATCAGATCGCGTTGCGCCTGCCGAAATTCAGGGTGGCGATCCCGGCAGGGCTCGAACCTGCGACCATCGGCTTAGAAGGCCGGTGCTCTATCCAACTGAGCTACGGGACCGACGCGTGAACGCCGAATTCAGTGCGTCCACGGGGTCTTGCGGTCATAGCGGAAATTGTCCGCGTAGGAAACCTGGCGCCGCTTGGGCTGGTGCGGTTCTTCCACACGGAAGGGAATGCCGTTCCGCTCCGCGTAGGCCACGGCCTCTTCCCTGCTTTCAAAGGTCAGGCGAACCTGGCTCTTCATGTCGGAAGAAGACGTGTAGCCCATAAGCGGGTCGATCTTGCGCGGCACCTCGGGATCGAACTCCAGTATCCAGAGGCCGGTCTTGGCCTTGCCGGACTGCATGGCCGTCTTGGCCGGGCTGAAAATGCGCGCAGACACGTCGTAAACCTCGTTTCCAGCAGGCGTAAAAACGCCGAAACAGGCAGCATGTCGCAGTTCATGCGACATGCGGAAAGATGGTCGGAGCGGCAGGATTCGAACCTGCGACCCTCTGGTCCCAAACCAGATGCGCTACCAGGCTGCGCTACGCTCCGAGCGAGAGAACCCCTATAGTCTCAGAATTTTCCGCGCAAGCCCAAATTCATGATTTCCGCATGAAGCGCGACAACAAGTGTGGCTTCGCCCCGAGACGGCGGGCGACGGGAGGCATTATTGGGCTGGCTCGGGCGTCTCGATGATAACTTTCTCTGGCACATCGATATTGATGCCGCTGCCCTCGCCTCCTCCCAGGGCACCGCCGAAAAGCAGGAAACCTCCAATAATCAGGGCGACAATCAGCCCTCCGGCTATGAACCAGCCGGCCCCACCGCCGCCTGAAGTCACCACTGTGGTCCGTTCCTTGCGCTCATCCGTCATCATGCACTCCTTTGCCGCTTGTCTGGCCTGTGGAGAGCAAACAGAGACAGGCGCAATTGGTTCCCGGCAACCAACCGCGCAGCCGCGCAGCCGATTCGCGATACCGGTCAGCGGCTAATTTTCCGCAGGGTTTTCACCCGCTTCGAGTGCCGTCACCACCTCTGCCGCCAGGGGCCGGGTGATGCGCGTCTTGCGCTCGAGTGCGGCACGGTCGATGGCGTCCACCACCCGGATCGCGCTCGACAGGGAGCGCTCGATGCGGCGCACGAGAAACTGCACCACATGCGGTTCCACATCCACCTGACGGTCGGCAAAGAGTTTCGTGATCACGCCGGCGAGCAGCATGTCGTCGGGTTCGTCGATCTCCACGGTCGCCGCCGCCTTGAGGCGCGACAGGAGATCCGGCAGTTTGACGCCCCAGGCGCCGGGAAAACGGCGCGCGGTCAGAAGCATGGGCTGGCCGCCGGCGCGCGCGGCGTTGATCAGGTGGAAAAGGCCGTTCTCGTCGATCGGCCCGCTGTCGACATTGTCGATCAGGATCGGCCGCAGCCCAGCTTCTTCGATCGCCGCCGCTTCGATACCGTCGCAGGCTATTTCGGCTGCGCCCGCTTCCTCGCGCCAGATGGCGGCGAGATGCGACTTGCCGCTGCCGGCGGGGCCGGCAAGAATGACCACCGGCGCCGGCCAGGAAGGCCAGTTTTCGATCAGGGCGGCTGCGCGCGCATTGGCCGGCGTCACCACCAGATCGTCGCGGCTCAGCGCTTCTCCCGGGGCCAAATCGAACGGTAGCTGGCGCGACGGCATGGCTTCAGCCCCGGGATTTCGGCGTTTTGGCCGGCGTTTCCGCGTGCCCGCTATAGAGCGGCGAAGCGAGGTACTGGTTGATGGCGAAGCGCACCAGAACGGCAACGGCCGCCGCCGCCGGAACGGCGATCAAGAGCCCCGCAAAGCCGAACAGATAGCCGAAGGCGAACAGCGCAAACATCAGCCACACCGGATGAAGGCCCACGCTCTTGCCCACCAGTTTCGGCTGCAGGATGTTGCCTTCCAGGAACTGGCCGGAGAAGAAGATCGCCGCCACCGCGAGCACCCACCACCATTCGGGCCAGAACTGCACCAGCGCGATGCCGATCGACAGGCCGAAGCCGAGCAGCGAGCCCACATAGGGGATGAAGCTGATCAGCCCCGCAAAAAGCCCGATCAACAGCCCGAAATTGAGCCCGACCAGCGACAGACCGACGGCATAAAAAATACCGAGAATGAGACACAGCGTGCCCTGCCCGCGCACAAAGCCTGCCGTGGCCACATTGATGTCGCGCGCGATCTGGCGCACCGTCTCCACATGGTCGCGCGGCACCCAGCTATCCACCTTCTCCACCATGTGATCCCAGTCGAGCAGCATGTAAAACGCCACCACCGGCGTGACGATGAAAAGGCTCGCCACGTTGACGATCGCCACACCCGAACTCCAGACCGATTTGAAGAGCGTGCCGAGAAAGCCCGTCCCCTGCGCCAATATCGAGCTCAGATTTTCCCGCACAGCGTCGGTTTCACCATTGATGAAATTGTCGACCCATGCCGGCTCGAGCCGGTTCGCCAGTTCCTGAAGCCGCGTCAGATATTCGGGCAGACGGCTTGCGAAATCGGCTAGCTGGGTGCCCAGCACCGGCAGCACGATCATCAGGCCGAGCAGGACCGCAACAATAAAGCCGATCAGGATCACAACGGTCGCAGCGATGCGCGAAAGCCCCATCTTCTCCAGCCGGTCGGCAACGGGATCGAGGAAATACGCCAGCACCATGCCGGCCAGGAAGGGCAGCAGAATGGAACTGAAGACGTAGAGAAACAGAACGAGGCCCAGCCCCGCCAGGCCCCAGAAGGCGATATGGCGCGCCAGCGTCGGACGGGCGATCACCGGCCCGGCCTCGTTTTCAGCGTCCTTCGGCGTCACTTTCGGCATAACCACTCATATGCTTGATCCAGGCGACGAGATAGGCCGCTCCGGAAGCCACGGTCAAGAGGCCTGTGGCGACGATCAGCGCGATCCGCACCGCACCCGAACTGTATCCGAATGCGAGTTCGGCCAGAACCAGCAGCGCCAGCAATATCTGCGCCAGCGTGTTCGCCTTGGAGACGAAGAGCGGCTTCATGGCCACCGGATGCCCCATCACATTGGCCAGAAGCACGCCACCGACGATCAGCGCATCGCGCGACACGACCGCGATCACCAGCCAGAGCGGCAGCTCCATCATATAGCCGAACACCACGAAAACGCTCACCAGAAGCAGCTTGTCGGCGATCGGATCGAGATAGGCGCCAAGCTCGGTGCGCTGGTCGAAATGGCGCGCGATGAACCCGTCCACACCGTCGGAGATGCCCGCCGCCAGAAACCCAGCGAACGCCCAGCCATACTCCCCCGTCAAAAGGGCAAACACCACGCCCGGCACAAGGAAGAAACGCATCAATGTGATGATGTTGGGTATCGTCAATGGAAAATCTCCACCCTCGCCGCCCGCTGCCCTGCCCTTTTCGTTGCGGTCGGGGGCATTTTCGGGACACACTTATCGCAGGCTTTGACACATTGTAGGAGAGCGGCACGCTTTCAATAGGCCAGCCTGTTAATATCTCCCGCCTTGCGGAAGCGCCCCCTTCATGTCAGAAGCCGAAAAAAACGCGGCGGCGAGAACGAAATGGCTCAGGAACGTAAAAACGGCCTCACCTATGCCGATGCGGGCGTCGATATCGATGCCGGCAGCCGGATGGTGGACAAGATCAAGCCCATGGTGCGCGCCACGCGCCGGCCGGGCGCCGACAGCGAGATCGGCGGTTTCGGCGGCCTGTTCGATCTCAAGGCGGCCGGCTTCACCGACCCCATCCTCGTGGCCGCCAATGATGGCGTCGGCACCAAGCTCAAGATCGCCATCGACGCGGACCGGCACGACACGGTCGGCATCGACCTCGTTGCCATGTGCGTCAACGATCTTGTCGTTCAGGGCGCCGAGCCGCTCTTCTTCCTCGATTATTTCGCAACCGGCAGGCTCGATCCCGACCAGGGTGCGGCCATCGTTTCGGGCATTGCCGAGGGCTGCCGGCAGGCCGGATGCGCGCTGATCGGTGGCGAGACGGCGGAAATGCCGGGCATGTATCACGGCGAGGATTACGATCTGGCCGGCTTCGCCGTGGGCGCGGCAGAGCGGGACCGGCTTCTGCCCACAGGCGACATTGCCGAGGGCGACGTTCTTCTGGGCCTCGCCTCCTCCGGCGTTCATTCCAACGGTTTTTCGCTGGTGCGCCGCATCGTTTCCGATGCCGGCCTCGGCTGGGGCGACAAGGCTCCTTTCGCGCCGGGCAAGACGATGGGCGAAGCGCTGCTTGAGCCCACCCGCATCTACGTCAAACCGATCCTTGAAACGCTCAAGGCCGCGTGGGGCATCAAGGCGCTCGCCCACATCACCGGCGGCGGCTTTCCCGAAAACCTGCCACGCGTGCTGCCTGATCATCTGGCTGCCGAGATCGATCTCGACGCAATTGATGTTCCCGATGTCTTTTCCTGGCTTGCCAAAACCGGTGGTGTTGCCGAGAGCGAAATGCTCTCCACCTTCAATTGCGGCATCGGCATGGTTGTGGCCGTTGCCGCCGATGAGGCGGCGCAGATCGCGGCGCTCCTCCAGCAGGCGGGCGAGCAGGTCACCATGCTTGGCCAGATCGTGCCGCGCCAGGCTGCCGGCGTCACCTATCGCGGTTCTCTCGCCCTATGACGCGCCGGACACGCAAAAAGGTCGCGATCCTTATTTCCGGCCGCGGGTCCAATATGGCGGCCCTCATCGCGGCCGCCATCGACCCATCATTCCCTGCCGAGATCGTTGGTGTGATTTCCAATCGGGCCGATGCGCGCGGGCTGGAGGTCGCCGCCACGCACAGCATCCCGACAACAGTGGTTTCATCGCGCGATTATGATGGGCGCGAGGCGCATGACGCCGCCATCCATAAGGCTCTGACCGAGTTCAAGGCGGAAATCGTCTGTCTGGCTGGCTATATGCGCCTTCTGACACCGGATTTCGTGCAGAAATGGAAAGGGCGGATGATCAATATCCACCCTGCCCTCCTGCCAAGCTTTCGCGGGCTCGACACCCATGCCCGCGCCCTTGCGACGGGCGTGCGCGTCCACGGATGCACGGTGCATTTCGTCACGCCGGAGATGGATGAAGGCCCGATCATCGCCCAGGCGGCCGTTCCCGTCCTCACCGGCGATACGGAAGAGACGCTGGGCGAGCGGGTTCTCAAGGTCGAGCACCGACTTTACCCGCTGGCGCTTCGCCTTTTGGCGGAAGGCCGGGTACGGATGTCCGATGGCGTCGCCGTGTTCTCCGGCGTCGAGGACGAACATCGAGATATCGCGATCATTTCTCCCGGCGAACGCCGCGATTGAGGGGGAAGCCTCAATCTTCGTCATCCTCGGACCTGATCCGAGGACCCATGCCAAAGCGCCGGGGATAAACCGCAGCCCTTAAAGGCGTCACGCAATTTTTCTCAGCCGCACCCCATCACCACCGCAACGGCATGGATCCTATGGTCAAGCCATAGGACGACGAGGCGAATGAAGCGCGTTCCCTACTCGCTATTCGCTACTCCCTATTCGCTCTTTTCTCCCCCACCCCCAAAACCGCCGCTACACTTCCCCCCATCGCCCCTGTCGGGAACCGGGTCCGGAGCCGGGGATCAGGAGGGGCGACGGCAGCCTCCCCCTCGGGTTCGGTGACCCGAGGCCTGTGAGGGCCCGCGAAAGGCCGGCGGCCGGCATCATGTCGGTTGCGGAAAAGCCGCTAGGGCACAGATCGCCCGAGTGACCGGCCGGCAGACGGGACAGCGGCCGGCGGGGCGCGCTTTTCGCGCCACTTCAATTCCAACAGAGAGGCACGAAAAACGCGCCCCGTTTCCCGAACCACGCAAACCCCGGCGGCAACCCCGCGCGGCAACGAAGGAGCCTGTCTTGAAATGCCCGCGCCACACCCCCCTCTGTCCTGCCGGACATCTCCCCCTCAAGGGGGGAGATCAGGCGGTGGATGGGTTTCTGCCAATCGCCACCGGATTGAGGAGTGTGCAGCCTGCCTGCCAGCCATTCTCCCCCCTTGAGGGGGAGATGTCCGGCAGGACAGAGGGGGGGCAATTGCGCCAACGGTCGAAACCAGCCCCACCCCCTCTGCAGAATGCGCACCAACGTCAAACGCCCCCTTCTCCCCGCGAGCGGGGAGAAGGTGAGGATGAGGGGCGAGCGCCATCAGTGGCCGGGATACCGACAGAGGTGGAAAAGCTCGCAAGGCGCCGCCCGCCCCTCATCCCCCTGCCGGGACCTTCTCCCCGCAGACGGGGAGAAGGAGGCCGTCATCCCGGGCCTGACCCGGGACCCATTGGAGGAACGCGCGAGCGCAGGGTCCGGTCCTCACCTCCGCACCACCAGCCGCACCCTCTGCGGACACCGGCCGCGCCTCTCAATGGGTCCCGGCTCTCGCTCCGCTCGGCCGGGATGACGACGATGAGAACATCACCCCACAACGTCATCCCGGAAGCCGCAGGCTATCCGGGACCCATTGGAGGAACGCGCGAGCGCACGGCCTGGAGTTCACAAAGCGCGCACCCAGACTTTCGTGTCGTGGAACGCCGCGCCGCCATATGGCGCGATGGAATCGGCACCGGTCAGAACATTGATGCCCTCGCCGCGCTCATGCGCGCTGTTCGGCCAGATGCCCTCGGCAATCACCACGCCGCGTCGCACACCGTCGAAGAGCTTCACATGCAAAACCACCTCGCCGCGTCGATTGCCGATCTCCACGCGATCGCCGGCCTGAAGCCCGAGCTCAACGGCATCGTCGGGGTGCAGCATCAGCTCCGGCCGCCCCTCCCGTTTCACCGAGCCCGGTGTCTCCGTAAAACTCGAATTCAGGAAGGTGCGCGCCGGCGAGGTCGCCAGCCGGTAGGGATGCTCCGGATCCGCCACTTCGATAAAATCCATATGGTCGGGAAAGTCCGGCATGCGCGCGTGCGGCCCCTGCAGGCCGATAGAGGCCGGCGGACGGTTGGGCGCTGGCGTTCCGGTCCAGTCCGGCCGGAACCGATACTTGCCATCAGGATGACCGAAACCGTCGACGAAATGAGCGGTGTCGAAATCCGGCTGTACATCGGCCCAGCGATCGGCCTTGAAGCTTTCGAACGTACCAAGCCCGCGCTTCTCCAGCATGACTTCGACATGCTCGCGCGCCGTCAGGCCAAAACCGCCCTTGTCGGCAACGCCGAGACGCTCCGCAAGCTCCTCGATCACGAACAGGTTTTCCCGCGCCTCACCGGGCGCATCCACCAGTTTGGGGCCGAGAATGATGTGCTGGTGACCGCCACCTCGATAGATGTCGTCATGTTCCAAAAACATCGTCGCCGGCAGAACCACATCGGCAAGCTTCGCCGTGTCGGTCATGAACTGCTCGTGCACGCAGGTGAAAAGGTCCTCGCGCAGAAAACCCTTCTTCACCAGCCGCTGTTCCGGAGCGATGTTGGCCGGATTGGTGTTCTGGATCAAAAGTGCCGTGACGGGCGGGCCCCCATGCAGTGCCTCAGCATCATTGGTCAGAATGCGCCCGATCTGCGCCTGGTCGAGCGAACGGATCGAGGAATCGCGCAGCGCACTGCCCTCGATCTGCGACTTGTCGAGGCGGAAGATGCCGGAATTGGAATGAAACGCCCCTCCACCTTCATATTGCCAGCAGCCGGTAACGGCGGCGATGGAAAGGGCGGCGTGCATGTTCACAACACCGTTGCGGTTGCGCGTGAACCCATAGCCCAGCCGGAAGAAGGTGCGCTTCGTCTCGCCCACCAGCCTGGCAAAGCCCTCGATTTCGTCAACCGAAAGGCCGGTGATGGCAGACGCCCATTCGGGTGTGCGCGTCTTCAGATGCGCTTCAAGTCCCTTGGGGTCGTCCGTGTATTTGTCAAGAAATGCCCAGTCAGCCAAACCATCGTGGAAAAGAACATGCATGACCGCGCAGGCAAGGGCCGCGTCCGTGCCCGGCTTCAGAACGAGGCCGAGATCGGCCTGTTTCATGGTGGCATTGTCGTAGACATCGATGACGACGATCTTCGCACCGCGCTCCTTGCGCGCCTTGATCGCGTGAGTCATCACATTGACCTGGGTCGCAACGGCATTGGTGCCCCAGATCACCACGCAGTCGGACTTGGCCATTTCGCGTGGATCGGGCCCGCGCAAATCGCCCGCACCCATGACAAAGCCGGTCCAGGCGGCATTGGTGCAGACCGTGCCGAAGAAGCCGGAATAGCGTTTGGCGTGCCGCAGCCGGTCGATGGAATCGCGCTGCACCAGCCCCATCGTCCCGGCATAATAATAGGGCCAGACGGTCTCGGTCCCGTATTTTTCCTCCGCCTTCAAGAAGGCTTCGGCCACACGGTCGAGCGCGGCCTCCCAGCTCGCCTCCTTCCACTGCCCCTCGCCCTTGGCGCCGGAACGGACCAGCGGCTTCAGCAGGCGGTCGGGGTGGTGGATGCGTTCGGCATAGCGGGCAACCTTGGCGCAGATCACGCCGGCGGTGTAGCTGTTGTCCTTTGCGCCATGGACGCGGCCAATGCGGCCGTCCTTTATCTCGACATCGAGGGCACAGGTCGATGGACAGTCATGCGGACAGGCCGAATGGCCGATATGGATGTTTGCGTGTGTGTTCATGGCGGGAACACTAGCGATTTTTCGCGCGGACGCGTAGAGCCAGTGAGCAGAAAATCAGGTGCAGACCTCACCGAAGCGGGAAACATGAATTATCGCCACGCCTATCATGCTGGAAACTTCGCCGATGTGGTCAAGCACGCCATCGTTGCCCGCATCGTTGAATATCTGAAACGCAAGGACAAGGCTTTCCGCGTGATCGACACCCATGCGGGAATCGGTCTTTACGACCTGAGTTCCGAAGAAGCACAGAAAACCGGCGAATGGCGGGACGGGATCGGCCGGCTCGTCGAGGCTTCCCTCGATGAGAAAACAGCAAGCCTTTTGAATCCCTTGCTGGAAGCGGTTCACAAGGAGAATCAAGGCCGCGGCATCCAGTATTATCCCGGTTCCCCGCGCCTCGTTCGCCATCTCTTGCGCAGGCAGGACCGACTGACCGCCATAGAACTGCACCCACAGGATGCCGGGCGGCTGAAGGAAATTTTTGCCGGCGATTTCCAGACACGGGTCATCGAACTCGATGGCTGGCTGGCGCTGGGCGCGCATCTGCCGCCGAAAGAAAAGCGTGGACTGGTGCTGATTGACCCGCCCTTCGAAGAGGAAGACGAATTCGGACGGATTGTCACGAAACTCGAAAAGGCACACCGGCGCTGGCCGGGCGGCATCTATGCGGTCTGGTACCCGATCAAGAACCATGACGCGGTTCAGGCTTTCCGCAGACGCCTAGCTGAAAGCGGCATTGCCGATGTGATCGACATCCGTCTCGAATTGCGCCCACCCTCCAGTGAACCGCGCCTCGACGGGACCGGCATGATCGTGGTCAATCCGCCTTTCGTGCTGCGTGAGGAGATGGAAACGCTGCTTCCGGTTCTTGCCGGCATTCTGGGCGAAGAGGGCAAGGGGCGCTGGGCACTCGAAAGGCTTACGGCAGAATAGCGTGACCATGCTTGACCCAAACCGCGCACTGGCGCAAAACTTCAACCCACCGCACCGCAACAATCCGGGAGACAGACCTATGGCGCGCTTTTTGGCTCTTGCAGCCGGCCTCACCGCATCATTCCTTTCGATGCAGGCGATGGCAGCCGATCCGGTCGGCTCTTATGGCGCGGTGGACGATGTCTGCGCGGATGCGCGCGTTCATTCGACCATTCAGAAGCGTTTCCGCTATCAGGTCACCCATGTACCGAACCTGCCAGACGTCGACATCGTCGATTTCTACGGGTCCTACCAGACACGCTACAGCCCGTCCTCCTATGACAGCCCGATCGAGCGGCGCTATTGCCGCGCCACGGCGCGCCTTTCCGATGGGCGTGACCGGACGATCTGGTATCTGATCGAGTACGGCCAGGGCTTTGCCGGGCTCGGCAACAATGTCGAGTTCTGCGTTTCCGGCTTCGACCGCTGGAACGTCTATGACGGCCACTGCCGCGTGCTGCGATAGACGACGCGATTGCGGGGCGGACCATGCGTATCGCAAAGCGGCTTTCCGCCGCCCTTCTGGCATGTCATGTGACATTCCCTGCCCCGGCGATTGCCGGCGAGCGCGGTGCACCGGCGGGTGAGTTCGATTTCTATGTGCTGTCACTAAGCTGGTCGCCCAGCTACTGCGCCGCCGAAGGCGCGGAGGCCAACCGGCAGCAATGCGGACGCGAGCGGCCCTATGCCTTCGTGGTCCACGGGCTCTGGCCGCAATATGAGAAAAGCTACCCGGAATATTGCCAATCCAAGCGCCCGCAGCGTGTGCCCAATGCGCTGGTTGATCAGTATCGAGACATCATGCCCTCGGCAGGCCTGATGGGCCATCAATGGCGCAAGCACGGCATGTGTACGGGGTTTGCGCAGGAGGACTATTTCGCCCTCTCGCGCAAGGCGCGCGAGCGTGTGGAAACGCCCTCCGAGTTCCGCCGGCTTGCAAAGCCGGAGATGGTTTCGCCGAAACGGGTCGAAGAGGCCTTTCTTGCAGCCAATCCCGGCCTGAAGAAAGATGCCATCGCCGTCACATGCGACAATCGCTATCTGCGCGAAGTGCGCATTTGCATGACCAAAGATCTGGAGTTCCGGTCCTGCGAGGCCGTCGATCGAAAGGATTGCAGGCGCGAGCGGGTTCTGATGCCGCCGGCGCGGGGCGGATAAAGAAAAAGCCGGGCACAGGGCCCGGCTTTTCCAGTTCAGTCTGTCGCTTCGATCAGAACTGCATACCAAGGCCGAACATGACCTTGTTGGAGCTGTCGCTGACTTCCTGCGCACCGCTGCCGGTGTTGAACGCTTCGTCACCGAACTTGGTGTAACGGTATTCGACGCGGCCGAAGACCTTGTCGGTCAGCTTGGCATCGACGCCGGCACCGGCCGTCCAGCCGAGCATGGTGTTGGTGTCGGAACCGGCCGCATCGGTGATCTTCAGACGCTGCGCAGCGCCACCGGCCGTGCCGTAGATCAGGATGTTGTCGGTCGCGGCAACGCCGAGACGGGCGCGCAGCGTGCCGTCGACGCCGTGCTTGGATTCGACACCGGCATTGGTGCCCTTCATACCGTTGTAACCGACATCGCCTTCAACACCGTAGACAAAGCTGCCCGACTGGAAGTTCCAACCGGCAAAGCCGCCGCCCACAAAGCCATCGGTATCAATGTCGTTGCCGGCAACCGGCTGGTTTGCAGACGTCTCACCGGAGAAGCCATAGCCAAGCGCGATACCGGCATAGCCACCTTCCCAATCGTTGATCGGGGTGGAGATCACCGGCGCGGCAGGCGGTGCAGGCGGCTGCTCCATGACTGCGTCAGCAGCCTGTGCGGCACCGGCCGCTGCAACAAAACCGACGGCTGCGGCCGCGGAAAGAATGACGTTCTTATGGGCTTTCATGGTCCATACTCCTTAAGCCACTAGCATTTTCAAAGCTGTGGGCGCCCCTCTTGGCATCATGCCCGTTCAAACGCACCACGCTGGCGAGACCGGTCATCCTGGGAGGAAGCGGGCCGATCTCGCATGAGACCTATCTGGGCGCGAAATGAGGCTGAACGTGCCCGAAAAATGGGTCTTTCAGGGGCACCAATAAGGCGGAAAATTGACGTTGCAAAAGAGCAACATGCCGGGGCGGAGACCTTGGGGGCCGGCATTCGAGCACCTATATTCCGGCGGCTGTTCCGATTCTCACGAGGTTTCTCATGCTTTTCAGCCTGCTCATACTCGCGGCCGGTGTCGCCCTCCTAGTGGTGGCCGGTGACATATTCGTCAAGGGCGCTGTGGGACTGGCGGAAAACCTCGGCATCTCTCCGCTGATCATCGGTCTGACAGTGGTGGCCTTCGGAACGTCTGCGCCCGAACTCTTTACCTCCATCCAGGCGGCCCTTTCAGGAGCGCCCGGTCTGGCGGTCGGCAATGTGGTCGGCTCCAACATCGCCAACATCCTGCTGGTGCTTGGTCTGCCGGCGATCATCTATCCGATCGTATCGGACGGCAAAGGGCTGCGGCGTAATCTGGTGGCCATGCTCGTCTCGACCGTCATCTTCATGTGGATGCTCACGGGTGGCATCATCACCCGGATCGAGGGCGCAGTGCTTTTCGCGGGTCTCTGCGCCTTCATCGCGTGGCAGGCGCGCGATGCGGTGAACGGCAAGGCACCGGCCGACCACGACTTCCATGAAGAGATCGGCGAGGCCCCACACGACCGCAAACGGATCACCGCCTACCTGATCGCCGGCGTGATCGGACTGCCGGTCGCAGCCCAGTTGACCGTGGCCGGTGCCGTCAGGATCGCCGAGAGTTTTGGCGTGAGCGATGCCGTCATCGGCCTGACGATCGTCGCCATCGGCACCTCGCTTCCCGAGCTCGCCACGAGCCTGGCGGCTGCATTGAAGCGTCATTCCACCGTTGCGCTGGGCAATATCGTGGGATCGAACATCTTCAACATCGCCTGCATCATGGGCCTGACGGCGTTGATTACGCCAATCGCCGTGGATCCGCGTATTGTATCCATCGACATGTGGGTGATGCTCGCCGCCGCCTGTGTGCTGGCACTTCTCGGCTTCCTGCGCATCGCGTCGGGCAAGCTTATGGGCAGCGCAATGCTTGCCGGCTTTGCAGGTTACATCGCCACGGTCTTTTGATCCTGCGCGAAAACCCGGTAGCGGAAAAAAATCGTGCACCTGTCAGCAGTGAAGGGTCGAACGCTCTGCGGGCTTGGACGTCATAGGCATTGGGCTTAAACAACGTTGTTGAATGCGATGACGCTTGGCGTCAGGATTCGCAGCTGAGTTGAACAAGACGGGAAAGACATGGCTCAATCGAGAGCAACGGCACTGATCACCGGAGGTGCGAAGCGCATTGGCGCGGCCATTGCGCGCGATCTGGCAGAGCATGGGTTCGCCGTTGCCATTCACTGCAGCCGGTCCCGCGAAGCTGCCGAGAACCTGGCCGATGAGATCGTCAGGACAGGCGGTGAAGCCCATGTGGTGCAGGCTGATCTGCAGGATGGCGCGGCCACCCGCGACCTGATCGGCCACACACGACGAGTGCTTGGCGTGCCATCCATTCTCATCAACAACGCCTCGGTATTTGAAGATGACGGAATTGCCGACTTTACAGACGAAAGCTGGGATGCGCACTTCGACCTGCATGTGAAAGCGCCGGCACTGCTCGCACAGGCCCTAGTGGGAGCGCTCGAGGACAATCAGGAAGCGTTGATCGTCAACATGATCGATCAACGTGTGTGGCGCCTCAATCCACGCTTCTTCAGCTACACGCTTTCAAAGTCGGCCCTCTGGACAGCCACGCGAACCATGGCGCAGGCGCTCGGACCGAACATACGCGTCAACGCGATTGGCCCCGGCCCCACCCTGCCGAACCAGCGCCAGCAGCAGGCGGATTTCGACAGGCAGACGGACGCCCTTATTCTGGAGCGTGGCCCCGATCTGGCGGATTTCGGTCGCACCATCCGGTATCTGTGGGAAACACGTTCAATTACCGGTCAGATGATCGCGCTCGACGGCGGACAGCATCTGGCATGGGAAACGCCGGACGTGGCGGGAGTGCCCGAGTGAGCGCCAAAATCACATTGAAAGAGCCGGCGAACCTGGCGCTGGAGTGGGACAGCGGCGAGACGACGGACGGTGCTGTCGGCATTGAGGTCATCCAGTCGGCCGTCAAGCGTCTACCCAACGCTCCCGGCGTCTACCGGATGATGAATGCCGAAGGCGATGTCCTTTATGTGGGCAAGGCGCGCAGCCTCAAGAAGCGCGTGACCAACTACGCGCAGGGCCGCGGCCATACAAACCGTATCGGCCGCATGGTGCGCGAGACGGCGTCCATGGAATTCGTGGTTACGCGGACGGAAACCGAAGCGCTGCTTCTGGAAGCGAACCTCATCAAGCGGCTGCGGCCACGCTTCAATGTCCTTTTGCGCGACGACAAGTCGTTTCCCTATATCCTTCTGACCGGCGACCATCCGGCGCCCGGCATCTTCAAGCATCGCGGCGCACGCTCGAAGAAGGGCGACTATTTCGGCCCGTTCGCCTCGGCGGGGGCCGTCGGGCGCACGATCAACTCCCTGCAGCGCGCCTTTCTTCTGCGCACCTGCACCGATTCGGTGTTTGAAAGCCGCACGCGCCCCTGCCTCCTCTTCCAGATCAAGCGCTGTTCCGGGCCCTGCACGGGCGAAATCAGCGAGGAAGGCTATGCCGAACTGGTTTCGGAGGCCAAGGCCTTTCTTTCGGGCCGTTCCAGCAAGGTAAAAGCCGAAATCGCCCAGTCGATGCAGGAAGCCTCCGAGGCGCTGGATTTCGAGCGTGCCGCGATCCACCGCGACCGGCTTTCCGCCCTGAGCCATGTGCAAAGCCATCAGGGCATCAACCCGCAGGGTGTCGAAGAGGCCGATGTGTTCGCCATTCATCAGGAGGGCGGGCAGAACTGCATACAGGTCTTCTTCTTCCGGACCGGACAGAACTGGGGCAACCGGGCCTATTTTCCGAAGGCCGATCCGAGCCTTGAAGCGCAGGAAGTGCTTGGTGCCTTTCTTGCCCAGTTCTACGACGACAAGCCCTGCCCCCGCATGGTGCTCCTGTCGCACGAAATCGAGGAGCAGGATCTTCTGGCCGATGCACTCGCCACACGGGCGGGCAGGAAGGTGCAGGTCTCCTGCCCGCAGCGCGGCGAAAAGAAGGATCTGACCGATCACGCCCTGCAAAACGCCCGTGAGGCGCTGGGGCGGCGGCTGGCCGAGACCTCCTCGCAGGCGCGGCTGATGGAAGGGTTTGCCGAAACATTCGGCCTGGATGGTGCGCCGCGCCGCATCGAGGTCTACGACAACTCGCACATCATGGGGACAAACGCGGTGGGCGGCATGATCGTTGCCGGCGCCGAGGGTTTTGCGAAGAACCAGTACCGGAAGTTCAACATACGTTCGACCGACATTACGCCCGGCGACGACTACGGCATGATGCGCGAAGTGATGCAGCGGCGCTTCTCACGGCTGATCAAGGAGAACGGGTTGCCGGGCTCCGCGGATACACCTGACATCGATACGCAGGAAACGGATGCAGCGGAGATGCCTGCCTGGCCCGATGTCCTTCTCATCGATGGCGGACAGGGGCAACTGGCGGCGGTCACGCAGGTTCTGGAGGAACTCGGGATTGCCGGCCTGGTGACGGCCATCGGTGTCGCCAAGGGTGTTGACCGCGATGCCGGGCGCGAGCGGTTTTTCATGGCAGGCAGAAACCCGTTCAGCCTGCCCGTGCGCGATCCGGTTCTCTATTTCATTCAGCGGCTGCGCGATGAAGCGCACCGGTTTGCCATCGGTTCGCACCGTGCCCGGCGCAAGAAGGAGATGGTGAAGAACCCGCTCGACGAGATTGGCGGCATCGGCCCCGGCCGCAAGCGCGCACTTCTGCACCATTTCGGCACCGCCAAAGCAGTGAGCCGCGCCGGCATCGAAGACCTTACCGCGGTGGACGGCATTTCCGAGGCCATCGCACGCCAGATCTACAACCACTTTCACGAAAACGGCTGAAGCGGCGTTGTTTCGTCGCGCCCCGGAAGGTTGGCGCTTGCCGTGGGCGCCGAGTTCTGATTTGACAGGAAGTGATTGACAGGCGGCCGGTTCAAGCTGGCAGCGTCGAATTCAACAGACTGGGGCGCCCGCGGGTGCTCCGCGGCAGACCGGAGCAGGATTGCGCTTCATGGCCAGACGTAGCACACCGGCATTCAACATCCCGAACCTCCTGACCTATGGCAGAATTCTCGCGGTGCCGGCGATTGTCCTGTGCTTTTTTCTGGAAGGCAGGCTTCAATCGAGCGATTTCGCCCGCTGGTCGGCACTGGCGCTGTTTATCGCTGCCAGCATCACAGACTATCTGGACGGCTATCTGGCCCGCATCTGGGAGCAGACTTCGAACATCGGCAAGATGCTCGATCCCATCGCTGACAAGCTGCTCGTTTCCACCTGCCTTCTGCTGCTTGCAGCCGACACGGACCGCACCATCGCCGGGTGGACGCTGTGGGCAGCCATCATCATCCTTTGCCGTGAAATTCTTGTTTCGGGTCTGCGCGAGTATCTTGCTGCCCTCAAGGTCAGCGTTCCCGTCACGCAGCTCGCAAAATGGAAGACCACGATCCAGATGGTCGCGATCGGCTTCCTGCTCGCAGGCCCTGCCGGTGACAAGGTCCTGCCCTACACCACGCAGCTCGGTATCGTGCTGCTCTGGATTTCCGCCATCGTCACGCTTTATACGGGCTATGACTATTTCCGCGCCGGGCTGAAGCACATCGTGGAGGAATGACGATGAAGCTGATTTACTTTGCATGGGTGCGCGAACGCATCGGGCTGCCTGAAGAGACGGTGGACCTGCCTGCCGACGTCAAGACGGTGGCAGACCTGCTCAACTGGCTGAAAGAACGCGGCGAAAACTACGAGACCGCGCTGGAGCGCCCGGAGGTCATTCGCGTCGCCATCAACCAGGAGCATGCGGACCATGCGGCCCCTCTCCCCGCCAAGGGTGAGATTGCGCTCTTCCCGCCGATGACCGGGGGGTGACCATGAGATCCGTCTGCGAACCGCTGGTGCGCGTTCAGGCCGGTGATTTTGACCTCGCCACGGAAGCCCGGCGGCTGAGCGACGGACGGCGCGATGTGGGCGCCATCGTGAGCTTCACCGGGCTCTGCCGCGATGACGGCGGCCGGCTGGAAGCGCTTGAGCTGGAACATTATCCCGGTATGGCCGAGGCGGAGATTGGCCGCATCGCCGGCGAGGCTGCGCAGCGCTGGCCGCTTAGCGGTCTGACGGTTATCCACCGTTTCGGCAGGATCGCACCCGGCGAAAACATCGTCCTCGTGGTCGCGGCCTCCGCCCACCGGCGCGCGGCTTTCGAGGCCGCAGACTTTCTGATGGACTATCTCAAATCGCGCGCACCCTTCTGGAAGAAGGAACATGCCGCGGGCGAAACCGAGGCCGGCTGGGTGGAAGCCAAAGACCGTGACCAGGAAGACATGAAGCGCTGGAAGCGTTGAGGCCGGCGGCCTTTACGCCTTGCTAACGATAGCGATCATTTCTCTCAAGACTAGACGTTTCGACAAACCATTCAGGGTTATAGCTTCCTCAAGGTAACGCCGGTGGGAGAGCAATGTCGGAACCTTTCCAGACAATGCTGGTTGCGGGAGCACATCCCGCCTGGTTGATTGCGGCAGCAGGCATTCTGGGATGCCTGGGGCTTGGTTTTCAGTTGTTTCGCGTTAGCCGGCGCTATCGCGGCGTGCGCGACGAGCAGAAGAACCACCACGACCTGATCGAGCACCTCTCCGAAGGCATCTACCGGTCGTCGCCGGACGGGCGCCAACTGAGCGCGAACCCGGCGCTTGTGCGCCTGAACGGCTACGGAAGCGAGGCCGAACTGCTTGCCGGCGTCAAGGACATCGCCAAGGAATGGTATGTAGACCCCACCCGGCGTGAGGCTTTCCGGGCCGAGCTTGAGACCAAGGGCAAGGTCGAGAACTTCATCTCGGAAGTCTATCGCCACAAGACACGGGAGCGCATCTGGATCAGCGAATCGGCACGCCTCGTGCGCGACCGGCGCACCGGCAAGGCGCTCTACTATGAAGGCTCCGTGCGCGAAATCACGGAGACGATGAAGCGCCTGAAACTGCAGGACATGTTCGAGAAGCTTACATCGCAGCTGCCGGGCGGGCTTTTCCAGTTGCTGCGGCGTGCCGACGGCGAGTTTTCCGTTCTCTACGTGTCAAAGGGCTTCCGCCACCTGCTCGGATACGACGACCGCACCGTGCCGGAAAACCCGAACACCGTTCTTCACATGGTCCACAACGACGACCGTGCGCACTATCTGGAAACGTTGAGGGAATCAGGCACCAGGCTCACCCCCTGGGAATGCGAATTCCGCATCCATGCGGCGGACGGGACGGAGAAGTGGCTGCGCGTCGCGGCCATGCCCGAAACCACCGAAGAAGGCATTGTCTGGCACGGCTATCTTGCCGACGTCTCCCTGCGCAAGAAGAATGAAATGGAGATCGAGCGCCTAGCATTCTACGATCCGCTGACCAGGCTTCCCAACCGGCGACGGCTTTTCGATCAAATTGGCCGGCAGATGGCGATGTGCTGCAAAGACGGGCACCGCGGGGCGATCCTCTTCATCGACCTCGACAACTTCAAAACCCTCAACGACACGATGGGACACGATGTCGGCGATACCTTTCTCAAACAGGTTGCCAACCGCCTGCAGGCTGCCATCGGGCCTCAGGATTCCGTCGGGCGGATCGGCGGGGACGAGTTCGTTATTGTGCTGTCACTGAACGACACGACCGCTGCGAGTGCGACCCGCAATGCGATCGTGGCGGCCAACCGGGTGCTTGCAGCGCTGCGGCAGGAATTCGTGCTCGGGCAGATGATTCATCACACTTCGGCAAGTGTCGGCGTGCTGGTTTTCGATGGCCACGAAAAGGGGCCCGAAGTCCTGATGAAAAATGCCGACATGGCGATGTATCAGGCCAAGAGTCTCGGGCGGAACAATGTCGCCCTGTTCGACCCGAAGGTGCTGCGGAAGGAACGCCGGCGCTTTCGCCTGCTGAGCGACATGCGCAGCGCGCTGGTCGACAACAATCTGGAACTGCACTACCAGCCGCAGGTGAACGCCGCCGGCCATGTGGTTGGCGCGGAGGCGCTGCTGCGCTGGAACCACGCCGAGCACGGGGCGCTTTCGCCAAGCGATTTCGTGGGGCTGGCAGAACAGCACGGGCTTGCGGAACTGCTCGGGCGCGGGGTGATCGAGACCAGCGTGCAGACGCTCGCGCTATGGAACCAGAACCCGCGCCTTGCGGACCTGCGGATGGCGGTCAACATCAGCCTCAAATCGCTGCGCGACCCGGATTTTCTCGATTTCCTGCACGACCGGCTCAACGCGCATGGCCTCGACCCGCAGCGTCTCACCCTGGAGATGACGGAACGGGTGCTGACCAGCGACCAGATGCAGATCACACGGCGGATGAACGAGTTGAAGGCGCTTGGCGTACGGCTTTCGCTGGACGATTTCGGGACAGGCTACTCGTCCATCGCCTATCTGAAGAAACTGCCATTTAACGAATTGAAGATCGACGGCAGCTTCATCACCGACATCGAAGGCAGCGAAAGCAACCGCGCGCTTGTTCAGACCATGCTCGACATGGCATCGACACTCGGTCTCTCGGCGGTGGCGGAGCATGTACAGACACCGCAGCAGGAAGCGCTTCTGAAATCGTCAGGCTGTGCGTATTTTCAGGGTTGGCTCTATGGCCGCGCGATGACGGGCAAGGACTTTTCCAAATTCGTCCTCGAGCGCAATCCCGCCTCGATACTCAAGTTTCCGAACTCGCGGCAGGGTGCATGAAAAAACCGGGGCCGAAGCCCCGGTTTCAAAAAAACAGCGTTCGATGAACGTTTGTCCTCAGCCGACGATTTCCGTGTCAGAGAACCAGTAGCGGATCTCCTCGGCTGCCGTCTCGGGCGCATCGGAACCGTGAACGGAGTTCTCGCCGATCGAGGTGGCGAACTCCTTGCGGATCGTGCCTTCGGCGGCTTCAGCCGGGTTGGTGGCGCCCATAACTTCACGGTTCTTCAGGATGGCGTTCTCGCCCTCGAGAACCTGAACGATGGTCGGGCCGGAGGACATGAACTCGCACAGCTCATCGAAGAACGGACGCTCCTTGTGCACGGCATAGAAGCCCTCGGCCTGACGGCGGCTCATCCACACGCGCTTCGATGCCACGACACGCAGGCCGGCATCCTCGAGCTTCTTGGTGATGGCACCGGTCAGGTTGCGCTTGGTGGCATCCGGCTTGATCATGGAAAATGTGCGTTCGATCGCCATGGTCTGTCCTTCGATTGTCTGGATTGAGAGCGTGAGCTCATTCGTGGAGATGGCGCGCTCTATAGCGGTCCGGAACGCACATGGGAAGGCCCTTCCCTTCAGGCGGCGGCGGGCACAGCCCGGCCAAGACCATCATGAAGGTCCAGGCAGCGACCGAACCACGCGGCAACCGGATCATCCGGGGAAAGAAGCTGGAATGGCGAGATGACGCGGGCCCACTGAAAAATGCCGGCCACGATATAGTCGGCGAAGAGGGGTCCCTGCCCGCCGATGAACGGCTGATCGGAGAGCATCAGGCGCAGCGGCGCCAGGCTCGCCCGAAAACCCTCAAGCCGATCCTCACGGCCCTTCGCCGTTTCCTCCAGGGTGCGCCCGAAACGTTTTTCACGGCTTTTGCGGAAATAGGCCTGATCGGCAGGCTCAAGTGCTGCATGGATCTCTAAAAGCAGGGAGGGGCCGATATAGCCGACAAGCGCGGTCTGCGCCCATTTTTCGATGAAGCGCGAAAGAGACCTGCCGCCTTCGCCGGCAAAAAGCGAGGGCCGGTCGGGATAGGTCTCCTCAAGATAAAGTGCGATCTGGAAGGAATCGGTCAACGCCCGCTCTCCATCCCGAATGACCGGAACGGTCCTGAACTCTCCAGCCTCGATGCCCGCGATCTGGGTGAAGCGCACGGGAACCGACCTGAAATCGAGCCCCTTGTGGGCCAGCGTAAAGGCAGTTTTCCAGCAATGCGGACTGAACGGACGCGTTTCGTCCGCGCCCACGAGATCGTACAATGCAATCGTCACGCTTGGACCTTTCGGTTACGGATGAGACCTGACAGGGTGCGCACGATTGCACATTCGGCTCGTATGACAATGCGCCAAATGCAGGAATTCCTGCTCCAGATTCCGGACAAGAGACGATGAAACAGCATTTTGAAATGTTCGCTTCCTACAATTTCTGGGCCAATGCCAGAATCTACGAAGCCGCGCAGACCCTCGATGCGGCGGCGCTCAACCGCGACGTGGGTGTCTTCTTTAAATCGCTTATGGGTACGCTGAACCACATCCTCGTGGCCGACCTGATCTGGATGAAACGTTTCACAGGCGAAGGAGCCGCCCCCGGTCGTCTCGACACAATCCTGCATTCAGCGCTGCCAGCCCTGCGCATTGCCCGGGAAGGTGAAGACCAGCGGATCATAAACTGGGTCGAAAGCCTTGAAGAAGAAGCTTTTTCCGGACGCTTCACCTATGTGACCGTTACCGATGTCAGAACCGTTTCCCAGCGCCTTGCACCGGCACTGAGCCATTTCTTCAATCATCAAACCCATCATCGGGGGCACGCCCACGCCGCTCTCTCCATTCTGGGAGCGGAAGCACCCTCGATCGACCTGATTTATTTCCAGCGAACGAAGGTCGGCTCCCGTTTTGGATGAAAGCACTTCCATTAAAACAAAAGAATCGAGAATTACATTATTTTTATAAATAAGTTCTCTTACTTATTCGATAAACCATATCGATAATGTAAGTATTTATCAGAAAAGGAAATCCCTACCCTCCTCCTTGTTTGAAATATTTCGATCCGCAAGGAGGACGACAATGAATATTATACATAAGAATATGCTCATCATCATGGCGAGCGGAGCGATTGCACTCGCGATGGCGCTGCCGGCTGCCGCAATCGACATTGGCGGCGTGAGCGTTGGCGGAAATGACAATGGCGGCGTCAGCGCCAGCGTCGGTGACGTCTCCGCCTCGGTTGGAACCAGCGACGGCGTATCGGCCAGCGCCGACGTTGGATCGACCTCGGCCAGTGTCGGCGCGTCGACCGGCGGAGGCGGCAGTCTGGCCGACGTCAGCGCAGATGCGAATGTGGGAGGCGCCGTCGGCGCCACGAGCAGCACGACGGTCGGTGGCGGCGGCGGCCTCCTCGGCTCAAGCACCTCTGCATCCATCGACGGCGGCAGCGGCCTGAATGCCAATGTCGGCGCAAACATTGGAAGCGGGGGCGTGAATGCGGGCGTTGGTGCGAATGTCGGAACCGGAGGCCTTGGCGCGCTTTTCCGGTTCGGTCTCGGCAGGCGCAACAACTCCAACGACAAGGGTTCGGATGCAGGCAATCCTGGAGGACACAACCCGGGCAATGGCGGCGGCATCTCTGGAGGCGGCAATCGCGGCAGCAAGAACTTTGGACGCCGCTCCCTCAGCGGCCTCAGCGATCAGCAGCTCGCCGTCTACCGCAAACGCTGTGTGAACATTCTGCGCAATCCGAACGCGTGGGACTACGATCTCGTGCAGTTGTGCAAATTCCTGCGCCAGGCGGCAGCCCGGTGAGGAGCGCGAACAACAGCGATGTGGCCCATTTTGCCTGGGCCACACCTGTCTGCTTTCGGCAACACCGGACATTTTCCGACACGGCACGGCATCAGCTTTGACGGTCGCGGCTTGCCAGGCTGGCGGCGAGCCGTCAAAACGCCGTCATGTTGACGATTTCAAACCTATCGCTGCGCATCGCCGGACGACTTCTGATCGACCAGGCATCGCTTACCCTCCCCGCTGGAACCAAGGCTGGCCTTGTGGGCCGCAACGGCACCGGCAAGACCACGCTTTTTCGCGCCATCACCGGAGACCTCGTTTCAGAGACCGGTACCGTCAGCGTGCCGAAAGGAACCCGAATAGGCCAGGTCGCGCAGGAGGCGCCGGGCACGGACGAACCGCTGATCGACATCGTGCTGCGGGCGGACACCGAACGCGAAGCGCTGCTGAATGAAGCCAAGACGGCAACCGACGCTCACAGAATTGCGGAAATCCAGACGCGATTAACCGATATCGACGCCCATTCGGCAGAGGCCCGGGCAGCATCCATCCTGTCCGGCCTCGGTTTCGACGCGGACGCGCAGAAGCGTCCCGCATCTTCGTTTTCCGGTGGCTGGCGCATGCGCGTGGCGCTGGCGGCCGTGCTCTTTACCCAGCCCGACCTCTTGCTGCTCGACGAACCGACGAACTATCTGGACCTCGAAGGCACGCTCTGGCTCGAGAACTATCTTTCGCGTTATCCGCACACGGTTCTTCTCATCAGCCACGATCGCGATCTTCTCAACCGGGCCGTTTCGTCCATCGTGCATCTGGAGCGCAAGAAACTGACCTTCTGGCGCGGCGGGTACGACCAGTTCGCCCGGCAGTATGCCGAGAAGGTGGAGCTTCAGGAAAAGATGCGCGTCAAGCAGGAAGCACAGCGCAAGCACATGCAGTCCTTTGTCGACCGCTTTCGCTACAAGGCGTCCAAGGCTCGCCAGGCGCAGTCACGCCTGAAGGCGCTGGAACGCATGTCGCCCATGGCCGCGGTGGTGAACGAGACAGTGCTGCCTTTCCGCTTTCCCAATCCGGAGAAAGCGGTCGCCTCCCCGATCATCGCGCTCGACGGCGGCGCGGTCGGCTATACGCCCGGCAAGCCCGTTCTGCGCGGGCTTTCGCTGCGCATCGACAATGACGACCGGATCGCGCTTCTTGGCGCGAACGGCAACGGCAAGTCGACATTCGCAAAGCTGATTGCCGACCGGCTGACGCTGGAAAAGGGCTCGAAGACCGTTGCACCCGGACTGAAAGTCTCGATCTTCGCCCAGCATCAGCTTGACGACCTGCGCCCGGACGAGGACGCCTATCAGCACCTGAGACGGCTGATGCCCGACGCGCCAGAAGCGAAAGTGCGGGCGCGGGTGGCGCAGTTCGGCCTGACCACCGAAAAGATGTCGACACCCGCCCGCGACCTGTCAGGCGGCGAGAAGGCACGGCTTCTGATGGGGCTCGCCACGTTCGAGGCCCCGCATCTGCTCATCCTCGACGAGCCGACGAACCACCTCGACATCGACAGCCGCGAGGCGCTTGTCGAGGCGCTCAACATGTTCGACGGAGCGGTGATCCTCATCAGCCATGATCGTCATCTGATCGAGGCAACGGCCGACCGGCTGTGGATCGTCGGTGACGGGACGGTCTCGTCTTATGATGGCGACATGGATGACTATCGCGCCCGCATGACGGGCGGGGCGAGCCGCAACCGGGAGAAGCGGGAAACGGATAAGGCCTCCAAGGCGGACAGGCGCAAGGAGGCGGCGCGCAAGCGCGCAGCCCTTGAGCCGCTTGCCAAGGAAATCAAGGCAACCGAGGGGCTGATCGAGCGGACACGCAGGCGGATCGACGCCATCGAGGCGCGGCTTGCCGATACGAGCCTTTACGACAAGGAGCCGAAAAAGGTTTCCGAGCTGGCCAAGGAGCGCTCCGATCTTGCCACCATGCTGGCAAGGCACGAAGATCGGTGGCTGACGCTTTCCAGCGAATACGAAGAAGGAATGGCCTGATGGCACCGCCGCTCACCATCGGTTTCGACGCGGACGACACGCTCTGGCACAATGAGCGCTTCTACCGCCTGACCGAAGCCCGTTTTGCCGAACTTCTCGCCGATTTCGCCGACGCCGGGCATCTGACCGAGCGGCTTCTTCAGGCCGAGAAGCGCAATCTCGGCAAATACGGTTTTGGCATCAAGGGGTTTACCCTCTCCATGATCGAGACCGCTGTCGAGGTGACGGACGGGCGTGTGCCTGCCGCAACGATCCGCGACATTCTCGACGCAGGCCGCGAAATGCTCGATCATCCTGTCGAGACGCTGCCCTACGCAAAGGAAGCGCTGGAAGCGCTTACCGGGCGCCATCGGCTGGTGCTGATCACCAAGGGCGACCTTTTCGATCAGGAACGCAAGCTGGCGGCATCGGGCCTTGGCGATTATTTCGATGCCGTCGAGATCGTCAGCGACAAGTCGCGCGGGACCTATCAGCGGATTTTCGCGGCGCATGGCGACGGGCCGGACCATGCAATGATGATCGGCAACTCCCTCAAGTCCGATGTGATCCCGGCAATCGAGGCAGGCGCCTGGGGGGTGTTCGTGCCGCACGACCTGACCTGGTCGCACGAGCACGCGGACGAACCGGACGCCGCACCCCGCTTCCGAAAAATCGCACATCTGGGTGAAATCGAGGCGGTTCTGGCGGAAATCGGTTAGCGATTTTGGTGGATTGGCGGTGCGGGCGCCCTCGCCCTTCGACGCGCTCAGGATGAGGGTTTTTGCAAGGCAGGGTGCTCGACGCGCCGAAAGCCAGTCCGTCTAGGCCTTCTTCTGCCAGCGTCTGTCCGGCCCCTGCTGCCAGTAGGTGACGGCATGGCCTGCAGATTTAAGCGCTTTCCAGTGTCCGCGCGCTGCATCGAGCTGGGAAGCATCGTGGCCGTCGAACATCACGACGGCACGTTCATATCCGTCCACACCGGTCGGATCGGCTCCGTCAACGAAAAAGCGAATCTGCGCGCCATTCGGATTGGATGCGGCATCGGTCAAAAGCACGGGCTGATGCCCGGGATGCGCGTCACGGTCCGTGCCATGGGCGAGGAAAGCTTCCTCGCGCCATGTCCACAGCCAGTTGTCGAGCGCGTCGCAACGCTCGCGGGTGCCCGTCTGGATCACCACCCTCCACCCCCGTTCGAGGCTTTTCTCCACCAGAGGCGGCAGCGCCTCCTCCAGGGTCGATTCGGTCAGGTGGTAGAAGAGGACATCCATCGGCCTATTCGTAGCTGTCGGCCACCAGGCGATCGAGCAGACGCACGCCGAAGCCCGACCCCCAGGACCGGTTGATCTCATCAAGCGGCGCGCCCATGGCCGTGCCGGCGACATCCAGATGCGCCCAGGCACCGTCCTTGACAAAGCGCTTCAGGAACTGGGCCGCGGTGATGGAACCGGCCATGCGACCAGCGGAGTTTTTCATGTCCGCATTCTTGGAATCGATCTGCTTGTCATATTCCTCGCCAAGCGGCAGGCGCCAGACCTTCTCGCCCGTTGCCTCGCCGGCAGAGAAAAGCCGCTCGGCAAGCGTGTCGTCGTTGGAAAACAGGCCCGCCCGATGATGACCAAGCGCCACCATGACCGCGCCGGTGAGTGTGGCGAGATCGACCATGAACTGCGGCTTGTAGCGGTCGTTGCAGTACCAGAGCACATCAGCCAGGACGAGGCGCCCCTCCGCATCGGTGTTGATGACCTCAATGGTCTGGCCGGACATGGACGTGACAATGTCGCCCGGACGCTGGGCATTACCATCAGGCATGTTTTCGACCAGGCCGATCAGGCCGACGGCATTGACCTTTGCCTTGCGGGCGGCGAGCGCGTGCATGACGCCGACGACAGCGGCGGCACCGCCCATGTCGCCCTTCATGTCTTCCATACCGCCAGCCGGCTTGATGGAAATGCCGCCCGTGTCGAAGACAACGCCCTTGCCAACGAAGGCGACCGGCTTTTCCTTCGCCTTGCCGCCGTTCCACTCAATGATCGCCAGACGCGGTGGGCGCACCGAGCCCTGGGCAACCCCCAGAAGCGCGCCCATGCCGAGCTTCTTCATCTCCTTCTCGGTCAGGATCTCGACCTTTGCGCCGAGCTTTTCCAGTTCCTTCGCCTTCGCGGCGAACTCGACCGGGCCCAGAACATTGGCTGGTTCGTTAACGAGGTCACGCGCAAGCACGACGCCATTTGCGACAGCCTCGGCGCGTGCAAAGGCCTTTTTCGCCGCCGACGGATCGGCACACTGGACGGAAATCTTCAGCTTCTTGGCCGGCTTGTCGTTGCCATTGTCGCGATTCGTGGTCTTGTATTTGTCGAAGCTGTAGGCACGCAGAAGCATGCCGAGCGCGATGCCGGCTGCTGCCCCGGCGTCGATTTCGGCACCGTCAACATCCGCCACGACGGTGATCTCGGAAGCGGACTTGCCGGCGGCCAGCGCCGCACCACCGATTTTCAAAAGCGCCTCTTCCGCGAGCTCATCAGGCTTGCCGACGCCAACGGCCGTCAACCGGTCGAGCTGCGAGCCGGAGGGCGCCAGAACTTCGACGCTCTTTGCCAGTTTGCCCGAAAAACCCGACACCTCGAAAGCCCGCGCGAGAACCCCCTCCGGATCGCAGACCTTCGCGTTTTTCCCCAGACCGCCGCCTTCGGACGCCAGAACGATGACGGTGCCCTTGCCGGGCATTGCGAATTTGGCGAAGGAGACGCTCGGTCTGTCGGTCATGATATTTCCCAGATTTCCGTGATTGGTCGATAGAAGGCGCCGGCGATCTTGGAGGTTTTATGCGAATTGGCAAGGCCCGCACGCGGGGGCGTCCGGATTTTTCACCGGTGCGTGCGATCCGTGCGGCGTGGTTATCTCTCCGTAAGCAAGCTGTTAACCGCATTTGTTTCGCATTTTCTAACCAATCCCACCCAAAGTCTCGCAAGGGACAAGAAATGGTGGGCCGCCCTTCAAAGCCGGCAGTTGCGCATTGTGCGCGCGCGTCAGGACCGTTAGGTTCGCGCGCGCCTTTAAAGGGCTGTTCCAACGAAACGGATTGTCGATATCCATGCGGGTGATCGAACTTTACATCATGCGTCGCACCTTCGCGCTTTTCGCGGCGGCGTTGCTGTGGGTGCTCGCATTGGTGTGGACGACGCAGGTCCTGAACCGGATCGACCTCGTGACCGACAGTGGCCAGTCCGCCGGCACGTTCTTTTTCGTTGCCGCCCTGGTTCTGCCGTCCGTGATCCCCATCGTGATTCCCTTTGCACTCGGGATCGCCATCGCCCAGACGCTGGCGACGATGAATTCCGATTCCGAGCTGGTGGTCATCAACGCGTCGGGCGCGCCGCGCGCCACCATCATCCGCCCGATCCTCATCATCGCCATCGGCGCCAGCCTTGCCTCCTTCCTGATCAACAACACGCTTGAGCCGGCCTCACGGCAGGCTTTCCGTTCGGTGCTCGCCAACGCCCGCGCGGACCTGATCACCACCGTGCTGCAGGAAGGCTCGTTCCAGAAGGTGGATGACGGGCTTTTCGTGCAGGTTTCGGAGCGCCTGCCCAACGGGCTGCTCGGTGGCATTTTCGTGGCCGATTCGCGCGATGAGAACACCAAGCTCGTCTATCACGCACGAACGGGCGCTGCCGTGGAGCGCGAAGGCGGTTCCATTCTCGTGATGCAGGACGGCATGGTGCAGCGGCAGTCGGCCAATGGCGACGTGTCGACGATCCGTTTCGATTCCTATGCGTTCGATCTTTCGCAGTTCTCAAGCGGGGGTGGTGGAGAACCCACCCTGCACCCCAAAGACCGGTCGCTTGCCTTTCTTATGAACCCGGATGTGAACGACAGTTTCTACAAGAAGTCGCCGCAGATCATCCGTGCAGAACTGCATATGCGCCTTTCCGAATGGCTCTATCCGCTCGTTTTCGCCATGGTGGCGCTGGCGGTTGCGGGCGATGCGCGGTCGTTCCGTGAAGCGCGGCTGCACCCGATCGTCACCACGATGGCGATTGCGCTGATCGTGCGATGGGTCGGGTTCTACTCGGGTACGGAAGCCGAAAGCTCCCCATTCTTCTCCTTCGTGCTCTATGCCGCTCCGCTTTTGATGATTGGACTATGTGCGGTGTTCATCGCCACCAATCGCGTGATGGAACTGCCAACGCACTGGGTCGAGAAGCTGAACGCGCGCATGCAACGACTGACCGACGGTATGACGCACTGGCGCGTCCGGCTCGCGAACAGGCGGACACCGGCCGGGAGGCGCGGATGATCGGCCTGACGCTGGGCGGCTACTTCTTTCGCCGATACGCCTCGATTGCGGCATGGAACTTCTTCGGCATCGGCCTGCTGATCTTCATCGTGACGTTCGCAGAAGTGTCGAGCCGCTCGGCCGGATTGCCCGGCTATACGGCACAATGGGCTTTTTCACTCGCCGCGCTGCAGACCCCGATCATCCTGCTCCAGGCAGTCCCCTTTATCGGACTCATCGCGGCAATGGCGACGCTGATCAGCCTGAACCGCAAATACGAACTGGTGGTGGCCCGGGCCGCCGGCGTTTCGGCCTGGCAGTTCCTGACGCCGATCGCGTTCGGCTCCTTCCTGTTCGGTGTCCTTGCCGTGGCGGCGCTCAACCCGCTGGCGGCCAATGGCTTCGCCCAGGCACAGAGCGTCGAAGCCGAAGTGCGCGGGGCCAAGAGCAGCACCAATTCCGAAGCCGAGCAGTGGATCAAGCAGCGCTCGGGCGACGAGGAAACCATCATCGGATCGAGTGCCGTTCTGAACGGCGGCCAGGTGCTGGTGCGCCCGACCTTCTTCCGAATCGATGCCGAGGGCCGGATATTCGAGCGCCTCGACGCAGAGCGGGCATTCCTGCGCGACGGATACTGGGATCTGCAGGCCGTGGCACGTCGACGCGGTACCGCTGCGGCAGAAAAAATCGAGAGCATCCAGATCGAGACCAACCTGCAGCCGGAGTTCGTCGGCGAGCAACTCGCCCGGCCGGAAGCGACATCGATTTACGCACTGCCCGGGAAGATTGAAGTTGCCCGCTCGTTCGGGCTTAAAGCGAACGCGTTTGCCACGCATTTTCATTCACTTGTGGTGTTGCCACTGCTCTTGGTCGCCATGACCCTGATTGCCGCTACGGTATCGATGAGATTTACCAGAATGGGACAGTCAGCAACGGTGATTCTGGGTGGAATCCTCGCCGGGTTTCTGCTTTATGTGGTTTCGGTCCTGGTCAAGGCGTTCGGCAGCGCCGGAGTTGTTCCTCCGGTTGTGGCTGCTTGGACGCCTGTGGTCGTGGCGATGTTCTACGGGGTGACTTTCCTATTGTACAAGGAGGACGGTTAGTGGGGGTTGCGGCAATCAGAGCCGGCATGTCCGCACGGTTAGCGCATTTTATGGGCGCGACCGCGCTGGCAACCTTGTGCACCTATACATTGCTCCCGCAGGCCCCTACCCTGGCGCAGACGGGCGGTCTGGACGTTGCCGACCTGCCGCAGGACGCCCAGATGCTCCTGACGGCCGAGAATCTCATTTACGATAACGATCTCAACACGATCACCGCCGCAGGCGGCGTGCAGATTGAATATGCCGGCAACAGCCTTGTGGCTGACCGCGTCGTCTATGACCGCAGGACGTCGCGCGTGGTGGCGCGCGGACGCGTGCAGATCATCGAACAGGATGGCAACAAAATTTTTGCCGACGAAATCGATGTGACCGACGATTTCCGCGATGGATTCGTCAATGCCCTGCGAATCGAGACCGTCGACAAGACCTACTTCGCTGCCGAGAGCGCGGAGCGTTCACGCGGGCAACTGACGACCTTCAACAATGGCGTCTATACCGCGTGCGAGCCCTGCCGCGAAAAACCCGGCAAACCACCGATCTGGCAGATCAAGGCCCAGAAGATCATCTGGAACGGCGAATCGAAAACCGTCCGGTTTGAAGGCTCGCGCTTCGAATTCTTCGGCATGCCGATCGCCTACCTGCCCTTCTTCGAAGTCGCAGACCCGACGGTGAAGCGGAAGTCCGGCTTCCTCATTCCCGGCGCCTCCTACAAAAAGGAAATGGGGGTTGGCGTCAGCGTCCCCTATTATTTCGCATTCTCCCCTACCTACGACCTGACCGTCACCGGAACCTACTACACCAGGCAGGGCTTTCTGGGCGAAGCCGAGTGGCGCCAGCGCTTCGACAACGGCCAGTACAGCATCAAGATCGCGGGCATCAAACAGCAGGAACCGGAAGCCTGGGGCGCAAACAGCGTCAATGGCAGCGAAACCGGCCGCGGCATGATCGGTTCGAAAGGGCAGTTCCGCATCAATCCGCGCTGGACATTCGGCTGGGATGTCCTGGCGCAGACCGACAAGAATTTTTCGCGCACCTATGGCATCGATGGATTTTCCGACACGGTTCAGACATCGCAGCTCTACCTGACGGGCCTCGACGACCGGAATTTCTTCGACCTTAGAGCCTATCATTTCGACATTCAGGAAGATGTTCTGGATACCTCGCCCAACGCGCGGAACGACAAGCAGCCCTGGGTGCTGCCGAGCTTCGATTATTCCTACACACCGGATGAGGCCGTTGCCGGCGGCGAGCTGAATTTCGATGTGAACGTGCAGAACGTCTATCGGGACAGCCTTAGCCAATCGATCGTCAACGGAGATTCCACAAGAATCGACGGCGTCGAAGGGCTGGCCAGCCGCATGACGGCCGAGGCCGAGTGGAAACGTTCCTTCGTCAGCACGGGCGGTCTGGTGGTGACGCCGATCCTGCAGGCACGCGGCGATGCGATCTATACCGACTACGATGCAACGACCGTCAACGGCGTCACGAGTTTCGAGCTGAACGGAACCGCCGTCGGCAGCGACGTGCGCTCTTCCTATTACCGCTACATGGCGACGGCCGGCCTCGAAGCCCGCTGGCCGATCCTCTTCTCCACCTCGAGCGCCAGCCATGTTCTGGAGCCGATGGCACAGATTTTCCTGCGCCCGGATGCCCCCTATCAGGACAGGCTCGGCATCCCGAACGAAGACGCCCAGTCGCTTGTCTTCGACGCAACGACGCTGTTCGAGCGCGACAAATTCTCCGGTTATGACCGGATCGAAGGCGGCACGCGCGCCAATGTCGGCATCCGCTATTCCGGCAGTTTCGCCAATGGATGGACCACGCAGGGGCTGTTCGGCCAGTCGTATCATCTGGCCGGCGCCAACCCGTATGCCCAGACGGATCTGGTTCACGCCGGCGCTTATTCCGGCCTGGAGACCGATGTCTCCGATTTTGTCGGCATGATCGGCATTGCCAGCCCGAACGGATTCGCGTTCTCCGCCGGTGCACGGTTTGACGAGAAAACATTCGACATTCGCCGCACCGACCTGAAAACGGCCGCCACCTTCGGGCAGCTCACAACATCGCTGCAATATGCATATATCGAAGCGCAGCCGCTCTACGGCTTCGAAGATGACCGTCAGGAAGTCACCGGTGTGGCCAAGGTTCGCTTTGACGAAAACTGGAGCGGCTTCGCTTCGGGCACATATGATATCGAAAGCCAGACCCTTGTAAAGAACAACTACGGGTTCTCCTACGGGGATGAGTGCTTCATCTATTCGATGACCTATTCGCGCAGCAAGAACCGCGACACGCAGGAAGTCAGCCAGTCCTTTGGCTTCCGTATATCACTGCGCACGATCGGCGACTTCGGAACGAGCAGTGGCGATCTGAACACCAGCTTCTAGTATTTTTCTGAAAGGCCCCGTTTGATCGACGGGGGCCGCCTTCATGACCGTCTATGACCTGCCGCGGCGTCAAAGGTCATGTTTTTGCCCCACGCGCTGTCGATAAAAACAGCCTAAGGGACTGTAGCTCCCGTGCATTTGCTGTTATCTCAGTCGCAATTGCGGGGTGCAAAGATGAGAAAAATGACGATGTTTAGCAATTGCAGACGCTTCCTGCGCACAGGCGTTCTGACGCTGGCCATGGCGGCGGCAATGCCTCTGTTCAATGGAGCTGGCGCACTGGCGACGGAAATTCGCTACGTGGTGAACAACGTTCCGATCACGAGCTACGATATCGACCGCCGCGTGGCGTTTCTGAAGCTTCAGCGTGAAGGCGGCAATCTGCGCCAGAAGGCTACGGATCAGATGATCGAGCAGACGCTGAAGCTGCAGGAAATGCAGCGCCGCAATGTCAACATTCCCGACGAGATGGTGAATCAGGCCTATGCCCGCTTTGCCAACGGCAACCGGATGTCGACAAGCCAGCTGAACACCGTGCTTGCGCAAAGCGGTGTGACTTCCGATCACTTCAAGGAGTTCATCCGCTCCCAGATCGGCTGGGGCCGTGTCATGCAGGCCCGCACCAGCTCGACCGGACGCATGAGCGAACAGGATGTCGTCGCCAAGATGCTCGAGCAGGGCGGCAGCAAGCCCAGCGCGACCGAATACATGCTCCAGCAGGTGATTTTTGTCGTTCCATCAGGCGAGCGTTCGAGCCTGCTCGGAAAGCGCAAGCGTGAGGCGCAGGCAATGCGCGACCGGTTCCAGGGCTGCGACAGCACGCGCCAGTTTGCCAAGGGGCTGATCGACGTGACGGTGCGCGACCTGGGTCGTGTTCTTGAGCCGGAACTTCCCACGGACTGGAAAGACCAGATCAAGAAGACCTCCCCCGGCAATGCGACGGGTGTGCGCGAGACAGATCGGGGTGTCGAGTTCATCGGCGTGTGCAGCACGCGCGAGGTCTCCGACGACCGGGTTGCGCAGATGGTGTTCCAGAACGAAAATTCCGGGAACGACGCCATGGAAAAGGAAGCGCAGGCGTATCTCGCCGAGCTGCGCAAGAACGCACGTATCAGCCAGCGCTGATCAGCCGCGGGCGCGAAAAGACCGGGCCCCTTTCTTTCAACCAGGTGTTTCTCCAGGAGGAGATGGCTCGTGCTCCCGCTCGCGCTCAGCATCGGCGATCCTTCCGGGATAGGTCCCGAGATTATCCTTCAGGCCTGGCTTGAGAGGAACAGGTTCGGGCTGCCCCGGTTCTATGTGCTCGGCGATCCCGGCCTGCTCGCAGCGCGCGCGCGCCGCCTGGGGCTCGACGTTCCCCTCTCAGAAGCCGATCCGGAGGCGGCGCCCGCCGTCTTTTCCGAGCGTCTGCCCGTGTCGCCGCTCCAGAACAGGCTGGCAGACAATCCCGGGCATCCCGAAACGGTGAATGCTGCGGGCGTGATCGAGGCGATATCGCGCGCCGTTGACGACACGATGCAGATGCGCGCGGCGGCTGTCGTCACCGCGCCCATCGCCAAGAAGCCGCTCTATGACGCCGGTTTCCGTTTTCCCGGCCATACCGAGTATCTCGGCCATCTCGCAGAGGAGATCACCGGACGCGCGGCCATACCCGTGATGATGCTTGCCGGGCCTGAACTGCGCACCGTGCCTGTGACCGTGCACGAGGCGCTGGCGGGTGTTCCCGCGACCCTCACGCAATCGCTGGTGGAAGAGACAGCCCGGATTGCGGCGCGTGACCTCATGGAACGCTTCGGCATTTCCGCACCCCGCCTTGCCATTGCCGGCCTCAACCCGCATGCGGGCGAAGGCGGAGCGATGGGAACGGAAGACCGCGATGTCATCGCACCGGCAATCCACGCATTGCAGGCTGAGGGCATCAACGCATTTGGCCCCCTGCCCGCCGATACGATGTTCCACGCACGTGCGCGCCAAGGCTACGACGCAGCACTGTGCATGTATCACGATCAGGCACTGATCCCGGTGAAAACCATCGCCTTCGACGAGACGGTGAACGTCACGCTTGGTCTTCCCTTCATCCGCACCTCTCCCGACCATGGCACGGCCTTCGATATTGCCGGGAAGGGCATCGCGCGGGCCGACAGCATGATTGCGGCGATCAGGCTCGCCCGTGAGCTGGCGGACAATGCCGGTGGCGCGCGATGAGCGCGGACGGACTCCCGCCGCTGCGCGAGGTTATCTCCCGCCATGGCCTTGCGGCGAAGAAATCGCTCGGCCAGAATTTTCTACTCGATCTCAATCTGACGGCCAAAGTGGCGCGTGCCGCCGGCAATCTCGAGGGTGCGACGGTGATCGAGGTCGGGCCCGGCCCCGGCGGGCTGACGCGTGCATTGCTGATGGCGGGCGCGGAGCGGGTTATCGCCGTGGAGCGCGACGAGCGCTGCCTTGACGCGCTAGCGGAGGTCGCCGCACGCTATCCGGGACGGCTCGACGTTGTGAGTGGCGATGCCATGGAGACGGATTTTGCCGCTCTGGCCGCGAACGCGCAGGGCGCGGTGCGGATCGTCGCGAACCTGCCCTATAATATCGGCACCGAACTTCTGGTGCGCTGGCTTACGCCCGGGAGATGGCCCCCCTTATATGCGTCGATGACACTGATGTTCCAGCGCGAGGTCGCGCAACGCATCGTTGCCAGTGCCGGCGACAAGGCCTATGGCCGGCTTGGGGTTCTGGCCGGGTGGCGCACGGAGGCAAAGATTGCTTTCGACCTGCCGCCACAGGCCTTCACCCCGCCGCCCAAGGTAACCTCTTCGGTGGTGCACATCGTCCCGCGCGCGGCGCCGCTGGCCGTGGAGCCGGCGAAACTGGCGAAGATCACCGAAGCGGCCTTCGGGCAGCGCCGCAAAATGCTGCGCCAGAGCCTGAAATCGCTCGGTGGGGAGGCGCTTCTGGCGCGGGCCGGCATCGATGCCACGCGCCGGGCAGAGACGCTTTCGGTGGCGGAATTCGTGGCGCTTGCAAACAACGCCTGAGCGTCAGTTTGGCTCTTCTGCGAGAAGCCCCGCCACAAAATCAAACAGGCCGGGACGCCGGTCGCGGCGCAGACGCTCCGCCTCAACAATCGAGCGGACGGCCGAAAAGGCCGGGTCGAGCTGTTCGTTGATGACCACGTAGTCGTAATCGATCCACTTCTCGATCTCGGTGCGCGCGTTCCTGAGACGGGTCTGGATGATCTCCGGCGTATCCTCGGCCCGGCGTGTCAGGCGACCGAGAAGCTCCTTCATGGTCGGCGGCAGGATGAAGATGGACACGACATCTCCGCGCATTTTCTCGCGCAACTGCTCAGCGCCCTGCCAGTCGATGTCGAACAGCATGTCTCGGCCCTCGGTCAGCGCCTTTTCAACCGGCGCACGGGGCGTGCCGTAAAAATTGCCGTGAACCTCTGCCCATTCGAGCAGTTCGTCATTGTCGCGCATGATCTCGAACTCGCGCTGCGACTTGAAATGATAATGCACGCCCTCGATCTCGCTGCCACGGCGCGCGCGGGTCGTCACGCTGACGGAAAGCTCGAAACCGGGAACCTGCGCCAGAAGCGTGCGCGCGATGGTGGATTTTCCGGCACCCGAGGGCGAGGACAACACCAGCATCAGGCCACGGCGTGCGACGTCTGTCAAAACGGCAGGAGATGTTTCCGAGGACATGGTCTACTCCAGATTTTGCACCTGCTCGCGAAACTGATCAACCACGGCCTTCAACTCAAGGCCGATGGCCGTCACCGTTGCCGCGTTGGATTTTGAGCAAAGCGTGTTGGATTCGCGGTTGAATTCCTGGCCCATAAAATCAAGCTTTCGGCCGATGGGACCGCCGGACGCGATCAGGGCCCGCGCGGCTGCAATGTGCGTGCGCAGGCGATCGATCTCCTCGCGGATGTCGGCCTTGGCGGCAAGGATGGCGGCTTCCGCATGCAGTCGGTCCGCATCGAAGCCGGTGGTCGCATCCATGAGACGGGCCACCTGCTCCCGCAGACGCTCCCGGATGGCCTCCGGCGAGCGCGAGCGGTCGGCCTCAACCTGATCAGTCAGCGTTTCGATGCGCGACACCTGATCGAGCAATATGGCTTCCAGTGCGCCACCTTCCGCGCAGCGGGCTTCTTCAAGCCCCCGGAGAGCATCGTCGAGAGCGGCGAGAATCGCCTCGTCGAGGGAGGCGCGCAGGTCTTCGTCAGCCACGGGATCGGCAGAATCGAGGACCCCGCGCAGCGCAAGGAGCCCGTCGGCTGTCGCCGGAGCCGTGCCGAACTGCTCCTGAAGCCGGCCGGCAAGTGCTGCAACCTCTTTCAGAAATTCTTCGTCTACGACCGGACGGCGCAGGGCATCGCTCTGCGTAAAGGTCAGGGAAGCCTGTACATTTCCACGGGCAAAGCACTTTTGCAGGCGTTGGCGGGCCATCGGCTCGATACGCTCGAACCCAGGCGGCAGACGAAAACGGGCTTCAAGGCTCCGTCCATTGACCGACTTGATCTCCCAGACGATGCCGCCGGCCTCATGATCACGCGCGGCGCGGGCAAAACCCGTCATGCTCTGGAGCCTGCTCATGCGTCCCCTCGTGCAGTCGTTCCCTGCGCGCATGTCCGGCTCAGTTCGAACCGTTCTCGCCCGCGTTTTCTTCCTCTGCCCGACGCTCGCGCTCAATCTTGCGCCAGCGTGCGACATTCTCGTTGTGCTCTTTGAGCGTCCTGGCGAAAACGTGTCCGCCCGTTCCGTCAGCGACGAAATAGAGTTCGTCGGTCTGGGACGGATTGGCCACGGCCTCCAGGGCTGCCCGGCCGGGATTGGCGATGGGTGTGGGCGGGAGACCGTCTATCAGATAGGTGTTGTAGGGCGTTTTCTTGTCGAGATCGGAGCGATAGATCGGCCGATCGGATGGTTTTCCCTGCCCGCCAAACAGCCCATAGATGATGGTGGGATCCGACTGAAGCCGCATGCCCTTGCGCAGACGGTTGATAAACACGGCCGCGACGCGCGGACGCTCATCGGCAATGCCGGTTTCCTTTTCGACGATCGAGGCCAGCGTCACGAACTCGTTCTTGTCCTTGACGGGCAGGTCCTCGTCGCGGCGCGCCCATATGCTGTCCACCAGCTCCTGCTGGTCCTCAAGGAGTTTTTCAACAACGGCGCCACGGTCCATACCGCGTGTAAAGCGCAGCGTGTCGGCGGCGAGACTGCCCTCTGCCGGCATCTCCTCGGGCAGCGTGCCGGAAAGCTCTTCGGTTTCGCGGATCCGCTCGAACACCTGGAACACGGTCTGCCCCTCGGGAATGGTGAGCGAATAAAGAACGCTCTTGCCGCTCTTCAGGAGTTCCATGATCTCGTGCATCGAAGCACCGGCATCAATGGCGTATTCACCCGCTTTCAGTTCAGAATCCGCCCCATAGGCACGGACGCCGAGCGAAAAGATGCGGGCATCGGAAATGACGCCTTCCCGCTCAAGCAGGCTCGCGATCTGGCGCACACCGGTGTTCGGCTTGATCATCACGGTCTCGGCCGTACGCGACGGACCGGGCTGATGAAACTCACGCTTGCCGAAATAGAAGGCGAACCCGGCAAGAATGACCAGGAAGACTATGGAGGAGAAGACGAAGTTCAGGAAAACCACGAACTGGCTGCGCGCGCGCCTGGAGCGCCGCGGCGGTGGTGTGCCGGCCTCCGGTCGCAAAGTCTGGTTGGCCGATTTGAACGTGCGACCACGTTCTTCGCCTGCCTGACGGCCGAAGCCGGAATTGTCGCCGGAAGTCCCTGTCATGCCTCTTGGACCGCTCCCTTCAGAACGGCGCCAATGGTCGCCGGTCCTGTCCTAAATATTCGCGCGTTGAACGTTCACGCAGGCTTCGGAAAAAAGCATCTCCCGGGCCTGGCGTCCGCCTTTTCGATTCGTGTCCGTCAGACTGAATTGCGAAAATGGCAAAACTGCAAGCCCGTTATTGGAAAGCTTCAGGCTTCATAACGCTTGAAAACGAGAGACGCGTTGGTGCCGCCAAAGCCGAACGAGTTGGACAACGCCACGTCAATCTGCCGCTCACGCGGTTTGTTGGGCACCAGATCGATGGGCGTTTCCGCCTGTGGATTGTCGAGATTGATGGTCGGCGGAGCGATGTTGTCGCGGATGGCGAGAACGGAGAAGATGGCTTCTGCCGCACCGGCTGCACCCAACAGATGACCGATCGACGACTTGGTGGACGACATCGACACCTTGCTCGCGGCATCGCCCAGAAGACGCTCCACGGCACCAAGTTCGATCGTGTCCGCCATGGTCGATGTGCCATGCGCGTTGATGTAATCGAGATCGTCCGCGGTCAGGCCGGCGCGGTTCAGCGCTGCCTTCATGCAGCGATAGGCGCCGTCACCATCCTCGGCGGGAGCGGTGATGTGATACGCGTCGCCCGTGAGGCCGTAGCCGACCACTTCCGCATAGATCTTTGCGCCACGCGCCTTTGCGTGTTCCAACTCTTCCAGAACGACAACGCCGGCGCCCTCGCCCATGACAAAACCGTCACGGTCGCGGTCATAAGGCCGGGAAGCCTTTTCCGGCGTGTCGTTGAAGCTGGTGGAAAGCGCCTTGCAGGCGGAAAAGCCGGCAATGGAGAGGCGGGTGATCGGTGCTTCCGCACCACCCGCCAGCATGACGTCTGCGTCGCCGAGCATGATGAGACGGGCTGCGTCACCGATGGCATGTGCGCCTGTGGAACAGGCGGTCACCACCGCATGGTTCGGTCCCTTCAGCCCGTGGCGGATCGACACCTGACCCGAGACCAGGTTGATGATGTTGCCAGGGATGAAGAAGGGGCTGATGCGGCGCGGGCCGCGCTCAGCAAGCGTCAAGGCGTTTTCAGCAATGCCCTCGATGCCGCCGATCCCCGAGCCGATGAGCACGCCGGTGGCATATTTCTCATCGTCGGTTTCCGGTTTCCAGCCCGAATCCTCAAGCGCCTGGTCTGCCGCAGCAATGCCGTAGGTGATGAACTCACCGATCTTGCGCTGCTCGCGCGGCTCCAGAAAGGCATCGGGGTCGAATGCCCCCTCGCCTTCGCGCGGGATCGAATTGGCGATCTTGCAGGCCAGGTCATCGACCTCGAAACGATCGATGCGGCTGGCCGCACTCCTGCCCGAAAGCAGGCTCTTCCACCCATGTTCAACACCGAGGCCGAAGGGTGAAAGAAGCCCCATACCGGTGACGACAACGCGTCTCATATGCTGATTATCCGCCTTGACTACGTTTCGTAGCGAAAACGCCGGACGGCGTCAGGCGGTCGCCTTGTCGATGTACTTCACAGCGTCGCCGACGGTGAGGATCGTCTCGGCTGCATCGTCCGGGATTTCAACGCCGAACTCTTCTTCGAACGCCATGACCAGCTCGACCGTGTCGAGGCTGTCTGCGCCAAGATCATCAATGAAGCTTGCGCCTTCGGTCACCTTGTCGCCTTCGACGCCCAGATGTTCGACAACGATTTTCTTAACGCGTTCTGCAGTATCGCTCATGAGAGAACCCTCGACTTTCTGAATTTCCGATCTTCGTTAGCCGCACGAATGCCGCTAATCAAGCGAAATGACGACTAAAGCGCCGATACGATCGACGCCCAGTCTGTTATGCTCCGATGACGATGCACAGCGTGCATGCGGCGGGCGGAACGGCTTCGAGCGGGCGCTTATCACGATTTTGGCGCGCGCGCCAAGCGTTATTCCACGTCCCGCCACTCCTGCGACCAGTCGCATCAGACACCGGACCCGGCGCGCCAGTCACGGCGCAGGAAACGCCAAACGACAGGCTCTCCCGGGACCTCGATCCCTTTGTTTCCCTGTCGTACAGGTCTTTCGAGACGAGCGCCAAGAAAGGAAGCAAGCCTTGCCGCCTGGTGGTTTTCTGCGGTGGTTTCACCAAATATCTCGCAGAGGGCGAGCGTGGAGAAACCGAAGTCGAGCAGGCCGCGCGTGATCTCTGCGGCACTGCCGTAGCGCCCCCACATATCCGGCGAAAGCTCTATACCCAGCTCACCACTGCCCTGTGGACAATTTGCCGTGCGGACACCGGCGCAACCGACGAGCCGGCCGGTTTTGCGCTCGATGACGGCAAACTGGTGGTTCCGGCGCGGGCGCTCCTGCGCCCATGTGCGGAAGAGCGCCACGAGTTCGGCGGGATCGCCCGCTTCCTGCCCGGCCTTATTGCGGGCGGAAACGAAGCGCGGGTCGGACTGGTAGGCGGCCAGTGCCGGAACGTCAGCGGGCTCGAAGTCGCGCAGCACAAAGCGCCTTGTGGCAAGCCCGTCCATCGTTCCCCCTGCCCGAACCGCGCTCAGATCATCGCCATGCCGCCATTGACGTGCACGGTCTGGCCCGTGACGTAAGAGGCCTCATTGGAGGCCAGATATGCGACGGCGGACGCGATTTCATCACCGCTGCCCATGCGCTTCATGGGAATGGCACCCATGATCGCGTCGCGCTGCTTGTCGTTGAGCTTGTCGGTCATGGCCGATTCGATAAAGCCGGGGGCAACGCAATTGACGGTGATCGACCGGCTGGCGATTTCCTGGGCGAGCGACTTGGAAAAGCCGATCAGACCTGCCTTGGAGGCACAGTAATTCGCCTGGCCGGGATTGCCGGTGACGCCCACAACGGAGGTGATGTTGATGATGCGACCGAACCGGCGACGCATCATCGGATGCGTGAGCTCGCGGGTGAGCCTGAAAACAGAACCGAGATTAATCTCGAGCACCTGATCCCAGTCCTCGTCGCTCATGCGCACAAAAAGGCCATCGCGGGTGATGCCCGCATTGTTGACGAGGATATCGACGCCCTCAAGTTCCGATTCCGCCTTCTCCGCCAACTGTTTGACTTCATTGCGGTCAGACAGGTTGGCGGGAAACAGGTTGACGCGATCACCGAGATCGGAAGCGAGCGTCTCCAGCTTTTCAACCCGTGTGCCGTGCAGGCCGACGACGGCACCCTGGGCATGCAGGGTGCGCGCGATGGCCTCGCCGATGCCGCCGGACGCCCCCGTCACCAGTGCCTTGCGGCCGCTCAGATCAAACATGGCCTTGTCCTTTTCAATCACCTAAATTCTTCGTTGTACAAGCGGCCCGGCTCAGCCGAGCGCCGCCATTGCCGCTTCTATGTCTGCCGGCGTGTTGACCGGAACTGCGGCAAGATCGCGGTTGATGCGACGGGCGAGACCGGAGAGCACCTTGCCGGAGCCGATCTCATAGAGTGTTTCCACACCATTGTCGCCGAACCAGCCGACGGTTTCACGCCAGCGCACCCGGCCCGTGACCTGCTCGACCAGCCGTTCGGCGATCTCTTCGGGATCACTCAAAGGCGAAACCGTGACATTGGCCACCACCGGAACAGCCGGGGCGTGCTTCCTGACATCGGCGAGTGCTTCGCGCATCGCCTCGGCCGCCGGCTGCATGAGCGCGGAATGGAAAGGGGCGGAAACCGGCAGCATGATCGCGCGCTTGGCGCCCTTTTCGGAGGCGAGCTTCGCGGCTTCTTCCACGGCGCTTTTGGCACCGGAGATCACGAGTTGACCGCCGCCATTGTCATTGGCGATCTGGCAGACGCCCTCCTTGTCGGCAGCGGAGCAGACCGCTTCCACGTCTGCCGCCTCGAGGCCGATGATCGCAGCCATCGCCCCCTCGCCCACCGGCACCGCCGCCTGCATGGCATTGCCGCGAATGCGCAGCAGCCGAGCGGTATCGGCCAGGGAGAATGTGCCGGCAGCGCAGAGCGCGGAATATTCGCCAAGCGAGTGACCAGCCACGTAGGACACCTTGTCCTTGAGTGAGAGACCGCCCTTTTCCATCACCCGCATCGCCGCGATGGAAACGGCCATAAGCGCAGGTTGTGCATTGGCGGTGAGGGTCAACTCATCCTCCGGGCCTTCCCACATGATCCTGGAAAGCTTCTGCTCCAGCGCGTCATCGACCTCCTGGAACACGTCGCGCGCTTCTGGAAACGCATCGGCCAGATCGCGCCCCATGCCGACAGCCTGACTTCCCTGACCTGGAAAGGTGAAAGCGATGCTCATCGCCAAATCTCCGGTATTCGTCCTTATCGGGCGCATCTGGTGACGCAACACAACCGGCGCGTCAAGCTTTTTGGGCGTTTTCGGCATCCGGCGCCCGATGACATGAAAACTCCATAATTGAAGAGAGATGTATCGCTGCTCCGCCCCATTTCCGGTGGCGTGTATGGGTATTTTCAGACATGTCTTTTGTATCAGAAGAGCCGCGACCGCAGGAAATTGCGCCTCGTCGCAGGCTGACGCTTGCGCAGGCGGTCGGTTTCGTTTCCGTAACTCTCTTTATTTCCACGGAAGTGGCAGCCGCTTCCGCCGCCGGTATCTGGGGCCTCTCCGGACTGCTGCACCTTCAGCCCCTCGGCGAGACCATTCTGACGGCGATCGTCGGCATTCCGGCGCTCTTTGCGATGGTGCGCTGCGGGCAACTCGCCTTCGCAGCGGAGACCGACCCCGAAAACAACTGATCCGGTCACGGGAAACGAAAACGTCCGGCATGTCAGGAAATGTCAGCGAGCGAGCGAGCGCGCTGGCAAGCGGGCTGCATATTGCCTATATGTGCGCGGCCTGCCAAAGCCCCCGACATGACGGACTTTTCCCATGACGACAGCTCTTTCCATCAAAGACCTTTCAAAGACCTATGACACCGGCCTGACGGCCCTGAATTCGGTCGATCTCGACATCAAGCGCGGGGAGATACTCGCCCTGCTCGGCCCGAACGGGGCCGGTAAAACGACAATGATCTCCATCATCTGCGGTCTGGTGAAACCCACCACCGGCACGGTGACGGTAGAGGGCAACGATATTGTCCAGAACTACCGCCAGGCGCGCCAGCTCATCGGTCTGGTGCCGCAGGAGCTGCACACCGAAACCTTCGAGACGGTCTGGGCGACGGTCAGCTACAGCCGAGGCCTTTTCGGCAAGAAGCCGGCGCCGGCGCTGGTCGAACAGATCCTGCGCGACCTCTCGCTCTACGACAAGAAGGACAGCCAGATCATGGCGCTCTCGGGCGGCATGAAACGGCGCGTGATGATCGCCAAGGCTCTCGCACATGAACCGCGCATCCTGTTCCTCGACGAGCCGACGGCAGGCGTCGACGTGGAACTGCGCAAGGATATGTGGCGGCTGGTCAAGCGCCTGCGCGACACCGGCGTCACCATCATCCTGACCACGCATTATATCGAAGAGGCGGAAGAGATCGCCGACCGCGTGGGCGTCATCAACAGGGGCCGGCTCCTTCTGGTCGAGGAGAAGGCCGAGCTGATGCGCAAACTCGGACAGAAGCAGCTTACGCTCGACCTGCAGAAGCCGCTGGAGCATCTGCCGGACCAGCTTTCCGAATATGACCTGGAGCTCGCCGATGGCGGCGAGCGGGTCATTTATCACTATGACACACAGGCGAAACGAACGGGCATTGCGTCCCTGCTTTCGGCGCTGAGCGAAGCCGGGATCACCGTCAAGGATCTCGACACGGAGCAACGCTCGCTCGAAGACATTTTCGTGAGCCTCGTGGTGGAGGAAAACCAGTGAATTTCGAAGCCGTCAAATCCATCTATCTCTTCGAGATGGCCCGCATGAAACGCACGCTTCTGCAAAGCGTGATTTCGCCCGTGCTCTCCACCTCGCTTTATTTCATCGTCTTCGGCGCGGCCATCGGCTCGCGCATCGAGGAGATCGACGGCGTCCAATATGGCGCCTTCATCGTTCCCGGGCTGATGATGCTGACGCTGTTACAGAATTCCATCTCCAACGCATCGTTCGGCATCTATTTTCCAAAGTTCATCGGCACGATTTACGAGGTCCTCTCCGCGCCGATCTCCTTTTTCGAGATCGTGCTTGGCTATGTGGGGGCGGCGGCAACCAAGTCGCTGATCCTGGGCCTGATAATCCTGGCAACGGCGCATCTCTTCGTCCCCATAGAGATAAGACATCCCTTCTGGATGCTGTTCTTCCTGGTGATGACGGCGATTACCTTCAGCCTGTTCGGCTTCATCATCGGCATATGGGCCGACAATTTTGAAAAACTTCAGCTGATACCGCTTCTGGTGATCACGCCGCTCGTCTTCCTTGGCGGCTCGTTCTACTCCATCGAGATGCTGCCGGAATTCTGGCAGAAGGTGACGCTTGCCAACCCGGTGCTTTACCTCATCAGCGGCTTCCGCTGGAGCTTTTACGAGACTGCGGATGTGGGGATCGGCGTGAGCATCGCCATGATCTCGTTCTTCCTTGCGCTTTGCCTTGGCGCCATCTGGTGGATATTCAAGACCGGTTACAAGCTCAAGACGTGAACGCTAAAGCGCGTCGCGATCTTTCAGATTCGCTCTGTGCGCTTTAGGTTCTTGATTTGACGCATGTCTTTGTCCCGAAACCGGTGCCCACTTTCGGGAGACATGCGCTATCGCAGGGTCTTCAGGTAATCCTTGAATTCCCTGCCAGCCTCTGGCGCAAAGCGGTCGCCGGTTTCGGCGACCGTCACCAGCCGATCAATGCGAAAGTTGCGAAAGTCGTCGCGCTCCTCGCACCAGGCCGTCATAAGCCAGACATTGTCGAATGCGGTCAGCCCCAACGGGCGGACCCTGCGCGTGCTCTTCTTCTCCTTCAGGTCGAGATAGACGATTTCAAGACGCCGGCGCCCGCGTACCGCACGGCGAAGAGCAGCCAGGTGGCGCTGTGCATCCGACGCCCTTGAATATGCGATCATGTCCCCTTGCCGCACACGCCCATGCTGACCGTCGGGTGCTATTGCATCAACCTTTGCGGCCACGCGGGCGGCAGCCTGCTTCAGATCGCCATCGCCGCGCGCTGAAATCAACTGCATGCCAAGCGTGATCGCGTCGAGTTCATCGGCGTCGAAGTGCAAGGGAGGCAGAAAATAGCCGCGCTCGATCTGATAACCGACGCCGCCCTCGCCCCGGATGGGAGCCCCCATGGACTGAAGCGTGGCGATGTCGCGGTAGAGAGTGCGGACCGAAACGCCCAGCGTTTCTGCCAGTTGGGCAGCACTGACCGGCTGGCGGTGCATCCGCAATTGTTCAAGCAATCCGAAAAGTCGTGATGCGCGCATGCTCCACCCTGACAGAAACTGTCAATCCTTCGGGATAGCTACGGCACGTCGGCCTGTTCGGCAAGTCCGACCGCAGCCGCTGCCCCTATCAAGAGGAAAACAGTCAATGTTGAGAAAATCCGAAGGCCCTGTGAGGGTGATGGGCTTTGCCCGATACCAAAAGCGCGCGGACGTTGAAGCGGCCCGCCTGATCGACGCCGCCCTGGCCTGGCAGGAGACCTTTCTGCGCCCGATGGACGGCATCCTCCTTCATGCGTTTCTCGGCAATCTGAACGGCGGTTTTGCCGACATCATTCTGGCCCGTGACGACCAGAGCTTCGAGGGGATGCTCAAAGCCTATGACGACGCAGAAAGCGCGAAGACGTTCATGGCATTGCTGGAGCCCGGCACCGTGCGGCTGTCGCGCAACCAGATACTCAAGCAGATCGCATCCCCGCCAGACGCGTTTTCCTGCGTTGAATTCGGAACCTTCAAGATCGCTGACGGCAGCAATGCGAGTGAGCAGGACGTGCTCGCGATTTCGGAACGGATCGAAAGCGAATATCTCGACCAATCCGACAATACGAGGCTCCATTACATCGGGCGAGATGCGGAAAACCGCTTTTGCGAGGTCACTTTCGGACGTTCGCTGGGTGAAACAAAACGCATGTGCGAGGGCTATGTCGGGCACCCGGTCTGCCAGCCGCTGCTCGATCTGTGCGACCCGGCCAGCCTCGACCTTGATTTCTGGTATCTGCTCGCCTGAAACCGTCGCCTTGCATCTTCGTTGAAAACCTGTATAAGCGCGCGATCTGCCGGTCTCAGCTGGGGGCTGAACGGAGGGCCGTGCGCTTTTCCCGATATCGGGAAGCGTGCGTTGTGAAGACAGGTTCTTCCGCCTCCCGTGTCTCCGCTCTCGACCGTCCAACGCGCTTTTCTTCGGCCCCTCGGGGACAAGACTAGTCGCAGAGGCTTAGCCGCTGGGCCGGTGGATGGAAACGAAGAAAGGCAAGACAATGGCACTTTACGAACACGTGTTCCTTGCCCGGCAGGATCTCTCGCAGCAGCAGATCGATGCCCTTGTTGAACAGTACAAGGGTGTGATCGAAGCTGGCGGCGGCTCCGTTGGCCGGGTTGAAAACTGGGGACAGAAGTCCCTCGCCTACCGGATCAAGAAGAACCGCAAGGCCTATTTCACGCTCATGGACATCGACGCTCCGGCTGCGGCCGTGAAGGAAGTCGAGCGCCAGATGGGCCTGTCGGAAGACGTTCTGCGCTTCATGACGGTTCGCGTCGACGCGCATGAGGAAGGCCCTTCCGCGATGATGCAGCGCCGCGACGACCGTGGCCCGCGCCGTGACGACCGTGGCCCGCGTGGCCCGCGCCGTGACGATCGTGGCCCGCGCCGCGACCATGACCGCGACAGCAACAAGGAAGGCTCCGAATAATGGTCGACATCAATCAGATTCCGACGCGGCGTCCTTTCCACCGCCGCCGCAAGACCTGCCCGTTCTCCGGCGCCAACGCACCGAAGATCGACTACAAGGACGTGAAGCTCCTGCAGCGCTACATTTCAGAGCGCGGCAAGATCGTTCCGTCCCGCATCACGGCGGTCAGCCAGAAGAAGCAGCGCGAACTGGCCAAGGCCATCAAGCGCGCCCGTTTCCTGGGCCTTCTGCCCTACGTGGTGAAGTAAGACTTTCGGCGCGGGCGGTTTTCCGCCCGCCCCCTCCCCGCGGCGGGCGCGGACGAGGCTTTTCAAATCCCGAGTTGGGGCGAATGCCCCTAACTGCCACCATGGGCAGGACAGCGACTTTCGTGCCGCACAGCGGCATTTCCGTTTCTGACCTGCCTTTATGAAATTCCGGCGCAGGGCGCCGATGACAAAGGACAGAAACGATGGACGTTATTCTCCTTGAGCGTATCGCCAAGCTCGGCCAGATGGGCGACGTGGTGAAGGTCAAAGACGGCTACGCACGCAACTTCCTCCTGCCCAAGGGCAAGGCTCTGCGCGCCAACGAAGCCAACCGCAAGAAATTCGAGAGCCAGCGCGTCGAACTCGAAGCACGCAATCTGGAACAGAAGAAGGAAGCCGAGGCCGTTGCAGAGAAGCTCGACGGCAAGTCCTTCGTCGTCGTTCGTTCCGCCGCCGAGACCGGTCAGCTCTACGGTTCGGTCGCCACGCGCGACATCGTTGAGATCCTGGCCGATGAAGGCTTCAAGATCGGCCGCAGCCAGGTCGAGCTCAACCAGCCGATCAAGACCATTGGCCTGATCAATGTCGCCATCGCGCTTCACCCGGAAGTCGAGGTCACCGTGACGCTCAATGTTGCGCGTTCGAGCGACGAGGCCGAGCGCCAGGCACGCGGCGAGACGCTGGATTCTGCGGAAGCCATTTACGGCGAGGACATCAACGACAGCGCGCGTCCGGACGAATTCTTCGATCCGGAAGCCGAGTATGAAGATGTCGAAGCAGCCTCCGACGAGGCGGCTGCCGAAGAGACCGACGAGAACGCGTAATTCACGCGCAAGCTGGTTCAGACCGCCTCAGCGCTTCAGGGAATCGATGAGGCGGTCCGGGCCAGCTATCTGTTTTCAAGCAGTTCCGAAGGGAAATCCGGTTTCCACTCTTCCTGGAATTGCTTTCAAAGCCGGGCGCGCGCCCGGCTTTTTTGTTGCCAGCGGTTGCGCCATCAATTGTTTTGATCGTGACTTTTATACTTTGAATATCTTGGACGAAGAGCCCGGATTTCCACGCTTCCGCGAGACCTCAATGGCAAGAAGCGGCAAGAGTATTCATCCGGCTAACGGCCAATGAAGGTCTGGCCCCTTTTCAACCATCGCAGAATTGTTTCATACTTACAGCCTCCCGAGACTTTTTGGGGGTTATGCGATGAACTGGTTGCTCGAAAGATTCGTTTCTCGCCTCGTCCGCAAAGGGAAGCTTTGCATCACCGATGCGGCAGGGAAACTGCGTGTTTTCGGCGATGGGAGCGGCGATCCGGTCCATATTGTCATTCACACGGCGGCCGCCGAACGCGCCATCGCGATCGATCCGACGCTGGCGGTGCCGGAGCGCTATATGGATGGCGAGATCGACATCGTGGAAGGAGACCTTCTCTCTTTCCTTCAGCTCGTGTACTCCAACATGGACGAAACAGGCTCGCAGCTCTTTCTCGTCAAGCTCGGAGAGGCGCTGCGTCATCCCTTCCGCCGTCTGCAGCAATGGAACACGGCTGCGCGCGCCAAACGAAACGTCCACCGGCACTACGACCTCTCGGAAGAGCTTTATCGTCTCTTCCTCGATGAGGACATGCAGTATTCCTGTGCCTATTTCGAAACACCCGAGGTCTCGCTCGAGGAAGCACAGAGGGCCAAGAAACGCCATATCATGGCGAAGCTGGCGCTGGAGCGGGGACAGAAGGTGCTGGACATCGGCTGCGGCTGGGGCGGACTGGGCCTCGACATTGCACGCCAGTTCGACGCCAATGTGCTCGGGGTGACGCTGTCCGAAGAACAACACCGGGTGGCCAGCAGCCGCGCGCGTGATCAGAAACTCTCGAACAGGGCGCGGTTCGAAATTGTCGACTATCGCTCGCTCAAGGGGCCGTTTGACCGAATCGTGTCGGTCGGCATGTTCGAGCATGTGGGCATCAACCACTATCGCACCTTCTTCGACCAGAGCGCCCGTCTTCTCGCAGATGACGGCGTGATGCTGCTGCACACGATCGGGCGCTCCGCGCCGCCGGCGGCAACGAACGCGTTCATTCGCAAATACATCTTCCCCGGCGGCTATATTCCGGCGCTGTCGGAGGTGATGCCGGCGATCGAACGGTCCGGTCTGATCGTTACCGATGTGGAAATCCTCCGTCTGCACTATGCCGAAACCCTGAAGCACTGGCAGGCACGGTTCCAGAAAAACCGCGCCAGGGCGGTGGAGATCTACGACGAGCGTTTCGCCCGCATGTGGGAATTCTACCTGGCCGGCTCTGAGGCATCGTTCCGATGGCAGGAGATGGTGGTCTTCCAGATTCAGCTCACCAAGAAGCGTGAAACCCTGCCCGTGACCCGAACCTATATCGGCGAAACCGAGAAACAGCTCGCCGATGCGGACGGCAAGGGGCCTGGAAAGTTCACGCAGGCGGCCGAATAGACGTATAATCGACCCATAATGCGATTCGGCCGCTGCGGCTTGGCAATCACGGTCAAGCTTATCCTGAAAGTTGCCCACAACTGCGGCACGCGACTGTGAATCGCGGTCACATACCATCTCCGCGCTTTCACCTTTTCCGAAGAGAAGGTACGAAAGTGGCTGGGGGTGCCGGGACGTTCATGTCTTTCGTTTGTCCGGGCGCGAATGACAGAGAAACACCGGAACAAAAATGATGGCAGAGGCGGCAGTCCGCAAACTTGAAACGGCGGAAACCCAGCTTTATCGGGAAGCACCAAACAATATCGAAGCAGAGCAGGCGCTGCTCGGCGCCATTCTGGTGAACAACGACGCACTTTATCGCGTGTCCGATTTCCTGAAGCCGGTTCATTTTTACGAGCCCCTGCACCGCAAGATTTTCGAAGTTGCGGGCGAGCTCATCCGCATGGGCAAAACAGCCAACCCCGTTACGATCAAGACGTTTCTGCCCGCCGAAGAGAAGGTCGGCGAACTGACTGTTGCGCAATATCTGGCGCGCCTTGCGGCTGAAGCGGTCACCATCATCAATGCCGCCGACTATGGCCGTGCGATCTACGATCTTGCTATTCGCCGCGCACTGATCACGGTCGGCGAGGACATGGTCAACATCGCCTATGACGCGCCGGTGGACATGGCCCCGAACAAGCAGATCGAGGACGCGGAGCGGCGTCTTTTCGAACTGGCGGAAACCGGGCGCTATGATGGCGGGTTCGAGAGTTTTGGCGATGCGACCAAAATCGCCGTCGACATGGCGAATGCCGCCTTCATGCGCGACGGGCATCTCTCGGGAATTTCCACGGGCCTGCGCGACCTCGATGGGCGTATGGGCGGGCTCCAGTCCTCCGACCTGATCATCCTTGCCGGCCGCCCGGCCATGGGCAAGACCTCGCTCGTGACCAACATCGCCTTCAACATTGCAGCCGCCTATGAGCCGGCACAGCAGGCAGACGGCTCCTTTGCGGCTGCGAATGGCGGAGTGGTCGGCTTCTTTTCGCTGGAAATGTCGTCGGAGCAGCTCGCCACCCGTATCATTTCCGAGCAGACCGAAATCCCTTCCTCCAAGATCCGCCGCGGTGAGATCACGGAAACCGATTTCGAAAAGCTGGTGGCCTGCGCGCAGACGATGCAGAAGATTCCGCTCTTCATCGACCAGACGGGCGGCATCTCCATCGCCCAGCTTGCCGCCCGTGCCCGCCGCCTGAAACGCCAGCGCGGCCTCGATGTCATCATCATCGACTACGTACAGCTCATGCAGGGCTCGTCCGCAAAGTCCGCGCAGAACCGCGTGCAGGAAATCACCGAGATCACCACCGGCCTCAAGGCGCTCGCGAAAGAACTTTCGGTGCCGATCATCGCGCTGTCCCAGCTCTCGCGCCAGGTGGAGTCACGCGACGACAAGCGCCCGCAGCTTGCCGACCTGCGCGAATCGGGCTCCATCGAGCAGGACGCCGACGTTGTGCTTTTCGTCTATCGTGACGAGTACTATCTGAAGAACAAGGAACCGAAACCCGGTACCGAGGAGTATCTTCAGTGGGAAGCCGAGATGAACGAAGTGCGCGGCAAGGCCGAAGTGATCATTGCCAAGCAGCGTCACGGCCCGACAGGCACCGTGCAGCTTGCCTTCCAGGGCGAATTCACACGCTTCTCGGACCTTGCCGAAGAGGACCGTATGCCCGAGCGTTTTGAGTAACAGCACCTCTGCACAGGGATTAGCGCCATGACCCGTAACAACCCGCATTTGCGCGGCGCCGATCCCCGCGTGGCCGGGGGACGGCTGACGGTCGACCTCGACGCGCTGGCTGCCAATTACAGGTTCCTCGCCGAACAATCGACACCGGCCGAAGCCGCCGCCGTGGTGAAAGCCGACGCTTATGGGCTCGGCACCGGTCCGGTTGTCGAGGCGCTGGTTGCCGAAGGATGCCGCAAATTCTTCGTTGCCCTCCCCGAAGAGGGGCTTGCCGTTCGCAGGGCCGCTCCCGAAGCCGACATCTACGTCTTCAACGGTCTTTTCAGCTCCGAGGCTGCCTCCTTTTATCGTGAAGGGCGCCTTCTGCCGGTTTTGAACTCGCAATCCGACCTCGCCATATGGGAAGCCCATGGCTGGGACGACGAAGACACGCCACGCCCATGCGCGCTGCATGTCGAAACCGGCATGAACCGGCTCGGGCTCACCCCCGAACGCGCCCGCATACTGGCGCAGGAGAATGCGCTGACCGGGGCTTTGTCGCCGCGGCTGATCCTCAGCCATCTGGCCTGTGCCGACACGCCAGATCATCCGATGAACCGGCAACAACTCGAATCATTTCAGGCACTTTGCGAGCTTTTTCCAGATGCTGAATCAAGTCTGGCGAACTCCGCGGGCATCTTTCTGGGTGGCGAGTTCCTGTGCGATGTGACGCGCCCCGGCGTGGCACTTTACGGTAGCAATCCCGTAAGCGGCACCGAAAACCCCATGCGCCCCGTGGCAAGCGTGCATTCGCGTATCGCACAACTGCGCCATGTGCCGGTCGGCGGCACCGTCAGCTATGGGGCGACCCCGCTCGACCGGGACACGCTCGTTGCCGTAACCGCCACGGGCTATGCAGACGGCTACCATCGCTCCGGCTCCGGTGCCGGCGTGCCGCTGCGCGCTGCCGTGCCTGAAGGCGCATTCGGGTTCATCGAGGGGCAGCGCGTGCCGGTGCTCGGCCGCGTCACCATGGACCTTACGCTTTTCGATGTGACCGATCTTGGACCCGACGCCCTGCAGGTGGGCGATTTCATCGAGCTCATGGGCCCCAACCTCCCGGTGGACGAGCTGGCTGCCGCCTGCGGGACGATCTCCTACGAGCTTCTGACCGCGCTGGGGCATCGTTTCGAACGCCATTATGTGCGCGGCGGGGACCGCATCTGATGGCCCGCGCGCGCGTTCAGTTCATCTGCCAGAACTGCGGCACGGTGCACGCGCGCTGGGCCGGCAAGTGCGACGGCTGCGGCGCCTGGAACACACTTGTCGAGGAAGGCACCTCCAGCGGGATCGGTTCCGGCCCCCAGGCGGCCTCGCGCAAGGCCCGCAAGGGGCGTGCGGTGGCGCTGACCACGCTTTCGGGCGACATCGAGGACGCGCCGCGAATCACCACCGGAATTGGCGAGCTCGACCGGGTGACCGGTGGCGGCTTCGTGCGCGGCTCGGCGCTGCTCGTGGGCGGAGATCCGGGCATCGGCAAGTCCACCCTGCTCACCCAGGCTGCGGCCGCCCTTGCCGCGCGCGGCCACCGCATCGTCTATGTATCGGGCGAGGAGGCGGTGGCGCAGATCCGCCTGCGCGCGCAGCGCCTGGATGTGGCGCAGCAGCCGGTGGAACTGGCAGCCGAGACCAACGTCGAGGATATTCTGGCGACCATCGAGGACGGCAAGCGCCCTGATCTCGTCATTCTGGATTCCATCCAGACGCTGTGGACCGACATGGCCGAATCCGCGCCCGGCACGGTGACGCAGGTGCGCGCGTCGGCACAGGCCATGATCCGCTATGCGAAATCGACCGGCGCCGCGGTGGTTCTGGTCGGTCACGTGACCAAGGAAGGCCAGATCGCCGGCCCGCGCGTTGTGGAGCACATGGTGGATGGGGTTCTCTATTTCGAAGGTGAAGGCGGGCACCACTACCGCATCCTGCGCACGGTGAAGAACCGCTTCGGCCCAACCGACGAGATCGGCGTGTTCGAAATGGGCGACAGGGGCCTGCGCGAGGTCTCCAACCCGTCGGAGCTGTTTCTGGGCGAGCGCAGCGCGGCAGCGCCCGGTGCCGCCGTCTTCGCCGGTATGGAAGGCACACGACCGGTTCTTGTGGAAATCCAGGCACTTGTTGCCCCCTCGCCGCTCGGCACACCGCGCCGCGCCGTGGTGGGATGGGATTCTGCCAGACTTTCCATGGTCTTGGCCGTTCTGGAAGCCCATTGCGGGGTGCGTTTTGCGACCCATGACGTGTATCTGAACGTGGCTGGCGGCTACCGGATTTCGGAGCCGGCAGCCGACCTTGCGGTGGCGGCGGCGCTCGTCTCATCACTCACCGGGCTTGCCCTGCCCGCCGATTGCGTCTATTTCGGCGAAATCAGCCTTTCGGGCGCTGTCAGACCCGTTGCGCATGCAGCGAGCCGTCTCAAGGAAGCCGAAAAGCTCGGCTTCGCCCAAGCGGTCATGCCGCCGGGCAATGAAGACGGTTCGGGTGCGATCGCATCGCGGGCGGCGCGCCCCGAAGCGCTGGCCGAACTGGTGGCCCGGATCGCGGGCGCCAAGGCGGCCTGAATAAATCGATTGGCGGCACAGTGGCCCGGAAGATAAAGAACATGACCTTGCGGGGGCATCCTAACTGCCAAAGGAGTAGGGGTGACAATGCCAATCACGTTGCTTGACGGAATTCTTGTCGGCTTCACGCTCGTTTCGGCCATGCTGGCCATGGTGCGCGGTTTCTCGCGCGAGGTGCTGTCGATCGCTTCGTGGGCGGCGGCTGCGGTGGCGGCCTATTATTTTCATCCACTGGTTCTGCCCTATGTGAAGCCCTATATCAGCAATGACATGCTGGCCCTGGCCGTTGCGGCAGCAGCCGTCTTCCTCGTGGCGCTGATCGTGGTGACGATCATCACGATGAAGATCGCGGATTTCATCATCGATTCGCGCATTGGCGCGCTCGACCGCACACTTGGCTTCCTCTACGGTGCCGCACGCGGTATTCTGGTGGTGGCGGTTGCGCTTCTGTTTCTCAACTGGCTGATGGGTGCGAACCCGCCGAGCTGGGTTGCGGAAGCCAAATCCCGGCCATTGCTGGATGGCGTGGGTCAGTGGATCCAGGCCATGCTTCCGGACGATCCGGACAACACGGTTTTCGATCGCCTCACCAATGGCGCATCCGGCGAGGGCGAAACCGCAAACTGACGGTCGCGGGCCGTCTGTGTCACAATGAAAGGGCGGCCAGAAATGGCACTGGAAGACAATTTGCCTCTCGCAGGCGAAGCGGACGACCATTTTCATGATGAATGCGGCGTGTTCGGCATTTTCGGACGCAGTGACGCCGCGGCTATCGTAACGCTTGGCCTGCATGCCTTGCAGCACCGCGGACAGGAAGCAGCCGGCATCGTCTCCTTCGACGGCACCCAGTTCCACGTGGAGCGCCATATCGGCCTGATCGGCGATACGTTTACCAAACAGTCGGTCCTGGACCGCCTGAACGGCAGCCGCGCCATCGGCCATACGCGCTATGCGACGACTGGCGGCTCGGGCCTGCGCAACGTCCAGCCCTTCTTTGCCGAATTGTCGGACGGCGGTCTTGCCATCGCCCACAATGGCAACATTACCAATGCCATGACCGTGCAGCGCAAGCTGCAGAAGGAAGGGGCGATCTTCTCGTCCACCTCCGATACCGAGACGGTTCTGCACCTTGTTGCCACCAGCAAGGAACGCGACACGAACACGCGCTTCATCGAAGCGGTGCGGCAGATCGAGGGTGCCTTCTCGATTGTCGCTCTTACCTCGAAAAAGATGATCGGCTGCCGCGATCCGCTGGGCATACGCCCGCTGGTTCTGGGCGATCTCGACGGCGCTTACATCCTGGCCTCGGAGACCTGCGCGCTCGACATCATCGGCGCCCGCTTCGTCCGTGATTTGAAACCGGGCGAGATGGTGGTCGTGACCGAAAAGGGCATCGAGAGCTTCTTCCCCTTTGAAAACAAGGAGAAGCCGCGCTTCTGCATCTTCGAGTATGTCTATTTCGCGCGGCCGGACTCCCTCGTCGAGGGACGCAATGTCTACGACGTGCGCAAGGAAATCGGCGCGGAGCTGGCGCGCGAAATGCCGGTCGAGGCCGATATTGTCGTGCCCGTGCCGGATTCAGGCACGCCCGCCGCCATCGGTTATGCGCAGGCAGCCGGCCTCCCCTTCGAACTCGGCATCATCCGCAACCACTATGTGGGACGCACCTTCATTCAGCCGACCGATTCCATCCGCCATATGGGCGTGAAACTGAAGCACAATGCAAACCGCCGCTGCATCGAGGGCAAGCGGGTTGTGCTGGTGGATGACTCCATCGTGCGCGGTACCACGAGCCAGAAGATCGTGCAGATGGTGCGCGATGCAGGCGCGGCCGAAGTGCATATGCGCATCGCATCGCCACCCACGCGTTCGCCCTGCTTCTACGGCGTCGACACGCCGGAAGCGGCCAAACTTCTCGCCTCGCGCATGTCGGTCGAGGAGATGGCCGACTTCATACGGGTCGATTCGCTTGCCTTCCTGACCATTGACGGGCTCTACCGCGCGGTCGGAGAGGCAGCACGCAATGCCGAGCAGCCGCAATATTGCGATGCCTGCTTCACCAAGGACTACCCGACGCGGTTGACCGATCACGACAGCACAGACAATGTGCGCACGCTTTCCCTTCTCGCAGCAGGCGGTCAATGACAGATAAAAAACCAGACCTGAAAGGCCGGCTGGCTCTCGTCACCGGCGCATCCCGCGGCATCGGCTATTTTCTGGCAAAAGAGCTTGCAGCCTGCGGCGCGCATGTCGTCGCCGTGGCGCGCACTGTCGGCGGTCTTGAAGAGCTCGACGACGAGATCAAGGCTGCGGGCGGCGAAGCCACGCTCGTTCCGCTCGACCTGACCGACATGGCCGGTATCGACCGGATTGGCGGCGCCATTCACGAGCGCTGGGGCAAGCTGGACATCATGGTCGCCAATGCGGGCATTCTCGGCGTGATCGCGCCGCTTGGCCATGTGGAGGCGAAGGTCTTCGAAAAGGTCATGAACATCAATGTCACCGGCACATGGCGGCTGATCCGGACGGTGGACCCGCTGCTGCGCGCTTCGGACGCGGGGCGTGCGATCGTGATGTCATCGGGGGCGGCACACTCCGCACGGGCATTCTGGGGGCCCTACGCGGCCTCAAAGGCGGCCGTCGAGGCGATGGCGCGCTCCTGGGCCGACGAGACCAAGAACATGCCGCTGCGGGTCAACTCGGTAAACCCGGGCGCGACCCGCACAGCCATGCGTGCGCAGGCCATGCCGGGCGAAGATCCCGAGACGTTGCCGCATCCTTCTGAAGTGGCAGCCAAAATCCTGCCGCTTGCGAGCCCGGAATTGACGGAAACAGGCCTGATCTTCGACGTAAAGAAAAATCATTTTACACGTTACCAGATGCCTCAGTGAGGCGGACACAGGCTCCGTTTCAGACCAGACTTCGCGATTGACCTGCCGGACGCTTTCGTTACCTTTCCACGCGGCAGCGGACGAAGACGCCGCGCCGAAAGGGGCTGCGGAAGGGACAGCGTTCGATACGCAATTGACCCGAACGTAGACATTGATGCCGGACTTTGCCGACAGGTGAAGAACCGGCGATTGGGAGATGCGGCATGATACTGATCATCGAATTCGTGCTGCTTGTCCTGGCGGTCTGGGCCGTCATGGCAGGCATCGTCCAGTATCGGCGCGGCGTCAGCTTTCATCAGGCAGCGCTGCACGCGCCGCTAAAGCTTCTGTTTCGCATAAGCGACCGCGAGGTCGATGCGGCGCGAAAGGCCGATACACCGGTCATCTATGCCGTGTGGCATCAATCCGGTCTCGACCCGGCGACGATGCTTGCTCTTCTGCCCGACGACACGCTGCACATTCTCGATGAAGCATCGGCAAAGTCGCCCTTTCTCGAACCCTGGCGCGCGCTCGCGCGGACAATCGCCTTCAACGCACACCATGTTTTTGTCAGCCGCCGGCTCGTGCGCCGCCTCAGAGGCAATGGCCGGCTTGCCGTCTATATGCCCGACGACACCGACCCGGACACCAAGGCATTTCGCCTGTTTCGTGCCGTCGCGCGCATTGCGCTCAAGGCAGAGGCACATGTGGTTCCTGTCTATATGGAACGGCGCGGGTTCGTGCCCGCGCGCCACGTACGCACCCTGCCCCCGATGACAATCGAGGCATTGATTGCGCGCTCGGGCCGGGAAGACATGCGGGCTTCCGAAGCCCTGTTTGGACGGATGATCGAGGTGCGTGGCGTGTCAGTTCCGACGAGCGATGCCTGATACGCAGGATTATTCCTGCTCTCCGCCGGCTTCTTCCGCCGCTTTTTTGTCTTCCAGCTCCGCACGGCGGGCATAGGCACGCATGCTGAAGACAAGGAAGACCAGATAGCCAAGGGCTGAGACTGTAAGCGTCATCCAGGTGAAACTGGTCAGAAGAAGCACGTAGAGCGCCAGCCCCAGGATCAGCGGCAGAACATATTCGCGCGGAACCCGACTACCGGAACTCTTCCCCGAATAGACCGGCAGGCGGCTGACGAGCAGGAACCCGATCAGCACCGTATAGGCCGAAGCTGCAAAGGCCATGGTGGTGTCCGGCGCGATGCCGAGAAAGCCCAGATAGACTGGCAGGAGCACCAGTGCCGCTCCCGCCGGCGCGGGAACGCCGACGAAATAATCCGTATGCCAGGCGGGACGATCCGGATCGTCCAGCATGACATTAAAGCGTGCAAGCCGCAGGCAGCAGGCGATGGCGAAGAGAAGCGCGGCGATCCAGCCGAGCGCACCCGCCTGATCGAGCACATAGGCATAAAGAACCAGAGCCGGCGCGACGCCGAAATTGACGATGTCGGCCAGCGAATCCATCTGCGCGCCGAATTTCGACGAGGCCTTGAGCATGCGTGCCACGCGACCATCCACCGCGTCCAGAAACGCGGCAATCAGGACCATGACAACCGCCGTCTCGACGCGGTGCTCGAAAGCAAGCCTGATCCCGGAAAGCCCGGCACAGATGGCCAGAACGGTGATGACGTTCGGCACCAGCATGCGCAGCGGAATTTCACTGAGCTTGGGCCCGCCCCCGCCATGCGGTTCGAATGGTGGAAAGGGCCCCGCCATCAGGAAACCCTGACGATGGGCTGTTTCAGATCGCTCCCGAAAGCCGCAATGACAGTCTCGCCGCCAACCGCGGTCTGGCCGATCGCAACCCGTGGCACAGCACCTGCCGGAAGGTAGACGTCAACACGGGATCCGAAGCGGATCAGGCCGAACCGTTCGCCGACGGTGATCTGCCCGGGCGCCTCAGCCCAGCAGACGATGCGCCTCGCCACGAGCCCGGCGATCTGCACCACCGGAACCGGGCCGTGCGGGCTCTCGATCACGAGGCCGTTGCGCTCGTTCTCACTGCTCGCCTTGTCGAGTTCGGCGTTGAGAAACCGGCCCGGCCGATGCTCGATCAGGGAAATGCGGCCTCGCACCGGCGCACGGTTGATGTGGCAGGAGAAGACATTCATGAAAACGGAGATGCGGGTCATCTCCCCCTCGCCCATGCCAAGCTCTGCCGGCGGCACGGCGGGGCCAACGAAGGACACGACGCCATCGGCCGGCGCAATCACCAGATTGTCGTCGACGGGGGTCACGCGCTCGGGATCGCGGTAGAAATAGACGCACCAGGCCGTCAGGATCAGGCCGATCCAGAACAGCGGCCCCCAGATCAGCCCCAGGACAATGGTCGCGCCGGCGAAAGCCGCAATAAAGGGATACCCTTCGCGGTGGATCGGCACCAGCGTGTTGCGGATCGTGTCAATCAGGCTCATCGGCGGCCACTTTCAAATCGAATGAATGTGCCGCCTTGGTAACGGAATCCGGGTTCTCCCGCAACGCATCAACCGGGCTGCCGGCCCGTTTCCAACACCTGCGTGCCGTCGCCAAGCCCATGAAGTGGTTCAGGGAGGGAGCCGAGGCGCCCCTCAGTAAGCCGGCTGGCGGCGCACCACCACGCCCATTTCATCCGTTTCACGCGCCTTGCGCAGCCGCTCCTCGGCCTCGGTGGCTTCACGCTGACGGCTCCACATCTCCGCATAGAGCCCGCCGGCAGCCAGAAGGTCGGGGTGACGGCCGCGTTCGGCTATCTCCCCGCCTTTCAGCACGATGATCTCATCGGCGTTGATGACGGTGGACAGGCGGTGCGCGATGACGAGCGTTGTGCGGCCACGGCTGACCGTGTCGAGCGCTGCCTGAATTTCCTGCTCCGTGTGCGTATCGAGTGCCGAGGTCGCCTCATCCAGCAAGAGAATGGGCGGGGCCTTGAGAATGGTCCGGGCGATGGCGACACGCTGTTTTTCACCGCCGGAGAGCTTGAGCCCGCGCTCGCCCACCATCGTGCCATAGCCCTCCGGCAGGCTCTCGATGAAGGGGCCGATCTGTGCCATCTCGGCCGCGCTGCGCACCTCCTCATCGCTTGCGTCGGGCCTGCCATAGCGGATGTTATAAGCGATGGTGTCGTTGAAGAGCACTGTGTCCTGCGGCACCATGCCGATGGCCGCACGCAGGCTCTCCTGCGTCACGTCCTTCACGTTCTGCCCGTCTATGGTGATCTCGCCATTCTGGGCATCGTAGAAGCGGAAAAGCAGGCGCGAAATGGTGGATTTTCCGGCGCCGGAGGGACCAACCACGGCAACGGTCCTGCCTGCCGGGATCTCGAAGCTGATGCCCTTCAGGATCGGTCGTTCGGGATCATAGGAAAAGCGCACATTCTCGAAGCGAACATTGCCCTTCTCGACGGTCAGTATCTTTGCATCAGGCCTGTCGGTGACCTCGGCGCGAACGTCGAGCAGGTCGAACATCTGTTCGATGTCGGTCAGGCCCTGGCGTATTTCGCGATAGACAAAGCCGATGAAATTCAGCGGAATGGAAAGCTGCATCAGCATGGCATTGATGAAGACGAAATCGCCCACCGTCTGCGTGCCGCGCATCACTTCATAGGCGGACAGCCCCATGGCGGCGGTCATGCCAAGCCCCAGAATGACTCCCTGTCCGAAATTGAGCCAGCCGAGCGATGTCCAGGTGCGGGTTGCCGCGTCTTCGTAACGCGCCATGGAGCGATCGAAACGCCGTGCTTCCATGGCTTCGTTGTTGAAATATTTGACCGTTTCGAAATTGAGCAGGGAATCGATGGCCTTGGTGTTGGCGTCCGTATCGGAATCGTTCATCTGCCGGCGAATGCCGATGCGCCAGTCACTCGCCCGGATCGTGAACCAAGTGTAGAGCCATACCGTGACGGCGACAATCGCCACATAGATCCAGCCATAGGCGACGGCAAAAATGCCGGCGGCGAGGAAGAATTCCAGAACGGTGGGGATCGAGTTCAGGATCGTGAATCGAACGATCGTGTCGATGCCCTTGGTGCCGCGCTCGATGATGCGCGAAAGCCCCCCCGTGCGGCGCTCCAGATGGAAGCGCAGCGAAAGCTGATGCATGTGGACGAAGGTGCGGTGGGCGAGCTGGCGCACGGCGTGCTGCCCGACACTGGCAAAGAGCGCATCGCGCAACTGGTTGAAACCGAGCTGGACGACACGCACGACATTATAGGCCACGACGAGCATGATCGGGCCGGCCAGCATGGCCGGCAGAAAGCCCGGCGCTTCCCCCTCCCCGGAAAGGGCATTGGTGGCCCATTTGTAGAAATATGGGACAAAAACGAGGATGACCTTGGCAAGCACCAGGAAGAAGGCGGCAATGACGACACGCCGCTTCAGGTCGATCCGGTCGGATGGCCACATATAGGGCCACAGATTGCGCAGGGTCTGGAAGGTGGAGCCTTCGGCGGATACGGTCTTATTGTTCATTCGCTTCGGCCCCGTGGCTGGATGTTCTACTCTTCCTGGCATCGATACAGGTCTGTGTCAGACGCGCCAGGGCTTCTGTCAGGCCTGCAAGAGCCTCTGTGTCCACCTCATAGCGCGAGCTTTGCCGCTCAGGGCGCACATGCACCAGCCCCGCCTCCACAAGCACTTTCAGGTGCTGGGAAACCGTGGACTGCGCCAGATGCAGATGACGCACCACATCCTTGCAGCAGCACGCATCATAGCCCGAAAGATGCTTTAGTATCTCGACCCGCACAGGGTGAGACAGTGCGCTCAACCCCTTCGTCATGGCGTGATGCGCACAGCAGGCGCCTGACAACGAGCGTGGCATGGCAGAACCTTTCATCGTTCATCGGCGATATACGATGAAAGGTTCTGTGATTTCAAGAGAAAGAGGGAATTTAATGTCGGCTAATTGGCGTTTTCCGGCTTGACCATCTGATCTTCGATGGCCTCCATATCGGCCGCTTCGCCCTCCTCGGTGCTCTCCGGAACGGCAAAAACCTGCCCCGGCCAGATGCGGTCGGGATCCTCTATCTGGTCCTGGTTGGCCAGATAGAGCGTCGTGTAGCGGATGCCACGGCCATAGACGCGCCGGGAGATGTGCCAGAGCGTGTCGCCGCGACGAATGATGACCGAACCGTCCACCGGAGCGAGCTTTGGCGCTGTGGTCTTCGCATCAGGGCTCGCAGCCTCCACTGCCGCTTTGGGCTCCTGTGCAGGCTGCGAAGCCTCCGCCGACGGCAGGCGTGCATCCTTGCCGTCAACCGCATCGTTGCGCGCATCCGAACCGGAATCCGGCGCAGCGACGGCTGCAACCTGTTCCCCCTCGGCCCGTGTGAAAGGCACGGCGGCACGGGCAACGACCGTACGCCCATCGTCTGAAAGCATGTCAGCACGGACAATGTAGTCGCCAATGGGCAGTTCACGGGTGGCTTCGATCAGGAAACGCCCGTTCGGCGTGGTCACCGTCTCTCCGAGAAGGATCTGGTTCACATAGACACGGATCGTGCTGCCGGGACGTGCGGCGCCGGCCACGAAAACCTGGCGACCGTCAATCTCGACCGCTTCGATAAAGGGGGATCCTGCGGCTTCCGCCGCTGTGGTGGCTGGCGGTGACTCTTCCTCCGCCTGCGCGGCCTCTGCCGGCTTTTCGCCTTCGGCCTCGGTGGCGACCGGAGCCGACTCGCCCTGCGGTTTTTCTGCCGTGGCCGGCTGCTCCTGCCCGGTCAGGGCGGTCGCGGATGGCTCAGTCGCGACCTCAGCCTGTGTCTCGCTCTCGCCTTCCTGCGGCGCCTTTGCTTCGGGCACCGTGATCAGACGGCTCGGTGCGCCCGGCTGATCGACGAGGGCAAGCACCTGCCCCGCCTCGTCGTCGGGCACTGTGACGATTGCCGTTTCAAGGGACGTGGCGGCGAGATTGTCGGAGGTGGTGGCGCGCAGCACGATCTGGTAATCGCCCGGCTCGAGGGGGTCCTCGAGCACAGCCGCGAAGTCGCCCGACGCGCCGCTTGTGGCGGTTCCAAGAACGGTCGACCCATTGATGATCTCGACCCGCGCGTTGGGCTCTGCCTTGCCGGCGATCACCATGGAGCCGTTCGGCTCGACCCGCACGATATCGAAGGTTGGCGGGGCAATCTCCTGAGCCGGCTTCACCGGCTCGGAGGCATTTTCCTGACCGGCATCCTCCAGGCGCGCTTCCCTGGTGGCTGCACCCGAGTCCTGCTCATCCTGCTTCGCGGTCGCCGCCGGCGCGCCCGTCTCGGGAGACGGCGATGATGACAGGGCAGCCGGGCGTGGCTCCTGTGTGTCAAACGCGCCCAGAACATATGCGGCCCCGAGGCCCGCCACGACAGCGCCGGAGAGAAAAAGAAGCCCCTTTAAAGGTGTCAAGCCCATAAACCCACGATAGTCCCTTTGTGACAGGCTGTAACGCTTTTTCGCTCAAGCGACAAGAAAAAGCCTTTGTCCTCTTGACCATAACGGTAACGCAGACGAGCAATGGTTTCATGAGCATAATCGAGTCGGTATGCGTCTATTGCGGTTCAAGCAATGGGCGCGATGAACGTCATTTTCAGGCAGGACTGACGCTGGGGCGCAGTCTGGCGGAAGCCCGTTTGCGGCTGGTCTATGGCGCGGGTACCAAAGGTATCATGGGCGCAGTCGCCCGTGGTACGATGGATGCCGGCGGCGCGGTGACCGGGATCATTCCGAAATTCCTGATCCGCCGCGAGGCCAACGAGGTGGATCTGGCCGAGCTTGACGAACTCATCGTCACCGAGGACATGCACCAGCGCAAGCACACCATGTTCGAGCGCTCGGATGCGTTCGTCGCCCTGCCCGGGGGAATTGGAACGCTTGAAGAGATCGTTGAAATCATGACCTGGGCACAGCTTGCCCGGCATGAAAAACCGATGGTGTTCGCCAATATCGGCGGCTTCTGGAACCCGCTTCTGACGCTCGTCGATCACATGAAGCAGGAAGGCTTCGTGCATTCCGGCCACCGGGTCCGCCCGATCGTGGTGGATCAGGCGCAGGATATCGTTCCCGCAATCCTCAAGGCAGCCGCTCAGCGCGCGTCATCGAATGGTGAGGACCAGACGGTTATCGACCGGCTGTGACTGTCCACAGATTTCAGTGAACAGGGCGGGATTGTCATCCTGCCGTTACCCGATTGCAGTCTCGCTGTAACACTGGCCTGCTTCGATCCGGTTGCGCGGTGCATGGCCTATGTATCCATCCACCATCCGGAGCTTGAACGTTCAGCGTTCTCCGGCTTCGCATGTTCCGCGCACGCCGTCCCTGACCCGTCGATGCCCGCCGCACCCCTTCCCGGCATCCCGGGTTTCATTCGCCGCCCCTCTGGGGCGGCTATTTTTTTGCCCGGCCCCCTGGCCCCCCTGGGGCGGCTATTTTTTTGCCCGGCGCGCGTCGCGCAGCATCGACCAGCTATAAAGGGCAAGGGCTGCCCAGATGAGAGCGAACGCCACCGCCTTGACGCCGCCGAACGGCTCCTTGAAGACGAATACAGCGATCAGGAAGATCATGGTCGGCGCGGTGTACTGCATGATGCCGATGGTGGAATAGCGCAGCAATTTGGCACCCATGGCGAACAGGATAAGCGGAATGGCCGTGACCGGGCCGCAGCCGATGAGCAGAGCGATGTCGGCCGGGTTCGAAAGCGTGAAATGCGCCTCGCCCGACGCGCCGAGCCAGATGAGATAGCCGAGAGCGGGCAGAGCAAGGATCAGGACTTCAAGGAAAAAGCCCTGGCTTGGCCCGATGGGCAGCGTCTTGCGCAGAATGCCGTAGGCCGCGAAGCTGAAGGCGAGGCTGAGGGACACCCAGGGCAGACCGCCCGCATCGGTCGTGAGGATCAGCACGGCAACGCCTGCAAGGCAGACGGCGGCAATCTGGTAACGGTTGAGGCGCTCGCCGAGAAAGAGCGCCGCCATGGCGATGCTGACAAGCGGGTTGATATAGTAGCCGAGGGCTGTCTCGACGGCACGGTCGACCGCGATCGCCCAGACATAGATGCCCCAGTTGCAGGAGATGATCGCCGCCGTCAGCGCTGCCATCAGCAATGTGCGCGGCGAGCGCAGCGCCTGGCGGATATCGGCCGTGCGTCCCAAAAAATAGAGGATGACCGCCGCCACAGGAAGAGACCATAGAACGCGGTGAGCCACCACCTCCATCGCCGGGATGTGGGAGACAAGCTTCATGTATAGCGGCAGGAAGCCCCACAGACCATAGGCAGACAGAGCGAAGAAGAAGCCGCGCGTCGCGTCGTTAGAGTCCGCCTCAAGCGGCTTTTCTGCTTCTGCTATCTCGGACATCTGCTTTCCATGAAAAGCCCGGCGGGGGTGACAGGCGTTCGATTATCCTGTCATACTGATCTGGATCGGCGCCATCTCATTTTATTGGTCCAGCGCATTCGCTCGTCTCGATCAGGCGGCGTTCTCTTCTGCGGCATCTGCCTTGTCCCGGTTCTTGACCAGTTTGTAGACGATGGAATCCATCAGGGCCTGGAACGACGCATCGATGATGTTGTCGGAGACACCGACGGTCCACCAGCGGGCGCCCGTCCCGTCGAAGGATTCGATCAACACGCGGGTTATCGCCTCGGTACCGCCGTTGAGGATACGCACCTTGTAGTCGGCCAGCGCCAGATCCGAAATTTCGGCCTGATACTTGCCGAGATCCTTGCGCAGGGCGATGTCGAGCGCGTTGACCGGCCCGTGACCTTCCGCGACCGACATGAGCGTCTCGCCGTCAACGGTCACCCGGACCACGGCTTCCGACACGGTTTTCAATTCGCCATTGGCATCGAACCGGCGCTCCACCATGCAGCGGAAACCGTCGACCCTGAAGAACTCCGGCACGCGGCCGAGCGTGCGCCGCGCGAGAAGTTCAAAGCTTGCATCGGCTCCTTCATAGGCATAGCCCTCGGCCTCCCGCTCCTTGACGAGCGCAATCAGCGTATCGAGGCGCGGGTCGGCCTTGTCGACGGCAACACCGCGGCGCTTTAGTTCGGCAATGAAGTTCGATTTCCCGCCCTGGTCCGAGACCATGACGCGACGGGTGTTGCCGACGCTCTCCGGCGGCACGTGCTCATAGGTTTCGGGCTCCTTGAGCACAGCAGAAGCGTGGATGCCGGCCTTGGTGGCGAAGGCCGATGCGCCGACATAGGGCGCCTGCGGCTCCGGCGCGCGGTTCAAAAGCTCGTCAAAACCGTGGGAAAGGCGCGAAAGATCGGCCAGTTTCTCGGTGGGAATGCCGGTCGTGAAGCGTTCCGCATAGGCGGGTTTGAGCGCCAGCGTCGGCAGGATCGTCACCAGATTGGCGTTGCCGCAGCGCTCGCCAATGCCATTGAGCGTGCCCTGTATCTGGCGCACGCCTGCCTCGACGGCGGCAAGCGAATTGGCCACGGCCTGGCCCGTGTCGTCATGAGCATGAATGCCCAGATGCGCGCCGGGAATGCCAGCCGCGATCACGGCACTCACGATTTCCCTGATCTCTGCCGGCTGCGTGCCGCCATTGGTGTCGCACAGCACCACCCAACGGCTGCCTGCATCATGGGCCGCCTTCGCGCAGGCCAGCGCGTAGTCCGGATTGGCCTTGTAGCCATCGAAGAAATGCTCACAGTCGACCATCGTCTCCTTGCCGGCGGCAACCGACGCCTCGACCGAGGCGGTGATCGATTCCAGATTTTCCTCATTGGTGCAGCCGAGCGCGACGCGCACATGGTAATCCCAGCTCTTGGCGACAAAGCAGATCGCATCGCTGGCCGACTGAAGCAGGGCCGCGAGGCCGGGATCATTGGAGGCGGAGACACCGGCGCGCTTGGTCATGCCGAAGGCGACAAAAGCGGCATTGCCGGTGCGCTTCTTCGAAAAGAAGGCCGTGTCGGTGGGGTTCGCGCCGGGATACCCGCCTTCCACATAATCGAAGCCGAAATCGTCGAGCAGCTTTGCCACGGCGATCTTGTCCTCGACGGAAAAATCCACGCCCGGCGTCTGCTGGCCATCGCGCAGCGTGGTGTCGAAAAGGTAGATACGTTCTCTTTTTGCCATGGTCATTTGCCTGCAAACTGGTCTGTTGCCCGGATCAGACGGTCGAGAATGCCCGGTTCTGAAAAGGCGTGCCCTGCCCCCTCGATCAGGTGGAATTCCGCGTCAGGCCAGGCCTTGTGCAATTGCCAGGCGTAGTGGGCCGGGCATGGCATGTCGTAGCGGCCGTGAACGATGACGCCGGGAATGCCGGTGAGCTTGTGGGCATCGCGCAGAAGCTGGCCTTCCTCAAACCAGCCGCCATGAACGAAGAAATGGTTTTCAATGCGGGCGAAGGCGATGGCGAAATCGTCGCCGCCATGCTGCTCCGTGAGGCCGGGATCGGGCAAAAGGGTGATGGTTTCCCCTTCCCACAGGCTCCATGCCTTTGCCGCCTCGAGCTGAACAGCACGATTCTCGGACACGAGGCGCCTGCGATAGGCGCCCATCAGGTCGCCGCGTTCGGCCTCCGGGATCGGGGCGATGAAGTGCTCCCACTTTTCAGGGAACATCTGCGATACGCCGAACTGGTAGTACCATTCAAGCTCCGCGCGGGTGAGCGTGTAGATGCCACGCAGGATCAGCTCGGAGACGCATTCGGGATGGGTCTCGGCATAGGCAAGCGCCAGTGTGGACCCCCAGGAGCCGCCAAAGACCTGCCATTTGTCGACGCCCATCATGTTGCGCAGCCGCTCGATGTCGGCCACCAGATGCCAGGTGGTGTTTGCCTCCAGCTCCGCATGGGGTTTCGAGCGCCCGCAGCCGCGCTGATCGAAGAGCACCACATCGTATTTTTCCGGATCGAACGCGCGGCGATGCGTGGGTGAACAGCCGCCGCCCGGGCCGCCATGCAGGAACACCGCCGGTTTTGCGCCACGCGTGCCCACGCGCTCCCAATAGACCGTGTGGCCATCGCCCACATCCAGCATACCGCTGTCGAAGGGCTCGATTTCAGGATAAAGCGTGCGCAATTCATTCATTCTCAGTGTCTTTCCGTGCGTTTTCAGGCAGCGGCCATTCGTCCGTGTCGTGATCGGGGTGCTGGTAGGAGACCAGGTCGCGCAGAAACTCCACCGCGTCCGCATCTTCCTCGGAGGTGTAACCCGGGAGGGCCGCGATGCCGTCGGTATAGGGCAACTTTCCTTCCATGCCCCACTGCACCACCGGCGCGATTTCCTCCGGATGGTCGAAGGCGGCGATGGCGATTGCCAGCCCGTCGGGCGCTTCATAGGTGAGCGGCGTGCCGCAGTGCGGGCAAAAGCCCCGCCGCACATGGCTGGACGACTGGAAGCGCTTGGGTTCGGCGCGTGTCCAGGTGAGTTTCGCGCCACGCACCGAGACCAGCGGAAGCATGATGTTGCCGCTCGCCTTCTGGCACATGCGGCAATGGCAGACCGAAGCCTCGCCAAGCGCGCCTTCGATATGAAAACGCACCGCCCCACACTGGCAACCGCCGGAATAGACGGGCTTGTTGTCGAGGCTCATTCCCTGCCCTTTCTCCCAGAGTGCTTCCACTTTTGCCTGACGTGTAAAAGCGCTCAATCTTATCGTTCTTACGCAGTTCCGGACGGAAAACCGGTAGCCACTTTTCCTGGAATCGCTCTAGGCCGGCTTGTGACAGACGGCCTCCACATTGTTGCCGTCAGGGTCGAAAACGAAGGCGCCGTAATAGTCTGCATGGTAATGGGGGCGCGGGCCCGGTGCACCATTGTCGCGGCCACCGGCCTCGAGTGCTGCCTTATGGAAAGCGTCCACCTCCTCACGGGTGTTGGCCGTGAAGGCGACATGTTTCGGTTCGCCGGCGGGCGCGCCTTCCGTCAGCCAGAAGACCGGCCGGTCGCGGCCATAACCGCCGACCTTGACGCCATCGGTGTATTCCGGCGGCACCATCATCAGAAGCGACGCGCCGAGCGGAGCCATTGCCCTGTCGTAAAACGCCTTCGCACGCTCGAAATCCGCAACCTTGATGCCGATATGGTCGATCACCGTTTCACCTCCCATCTGGTGCGGCGTTCGCCGCTCTCCGTGTCCTTGTAGTCCATGAGCTGGACGCCCTGTGCGGCAAGTTCATCGCGGATGCGGTCGGCTTCGGCGAAGTTTTTCTCGCGCAACTGTGTGAGCCTCTTTTCCACCGCTGTTTCAACGAACCCGGTATCGATGGAGGCTTCCGACGCCTTGACGGCGAACCATTCGCTTTCCGTGTCTGCGAGCAGCCCGAGAAGACCCGCACTCGTTTTGAGAGCCTGTTTTGCCGCGCTGCTGCCTTTCGTCGCTTCGCTGCGCAATTCATGAAGGCTGGCAATGGCAGCGGTTGTTCCAAGATCGTCGCTGAGCGCGGCTATGGTGTCGGCGCATCCGATATCACCGGCTTCGGCATCGCCGACAGCCCGATACCACCCGTCGAGCACCGCCTCCGCCTCTTCGAGCTTGCGCACCGAAAAATCGATCGGCTCGCGGTAGTGCGTCATCAGCATTGCGAGACGCAAAACCTCGCCCGGCCATTTGCGGCCGCCGAATCTCTCCGTCTCCAGCAGTTCATGGATGGTGACGAAATTACCCTCGGATTTGGACATTTTCCGCCCCTCCACCTGGAGGAAGCCATTGTGCATCCAGTAATGCGCCATGACATCGCGGCCATGGGCGCAGCAGGATTGCGCGATCTCGTTTTCGTGGTGCGGGAAGATCAGGTCGAGGCCACCGCCGTGAATGTCGAACTCCTCGCCGAGATAGGCCGCAGACATGGCCGAGCACTCGATGTGCCAACCGGGGCGGCCGCGAATGGTCATTGCTGCGCCACGGATGGTGAAACGCGCGTCCCAGCCTGGCTCATCTGCCGATGACTGCTTCCAGAGGACAAAATCGGCCGGGTTCTTCTTGTGCGCCTCCACCGCAATGCGGGCGCCGGCCTGCTGGTCTTCCAGCCTGCGTTTCGAAAGCCCGCCATAGGCGGGCATGGAGGCTGTGTCGAAAAGGATTTCTCCTTTCGCTTCATAGGCATGGCCGCGATCGATGAGAGATTGAATCAGGCTGGCCATATCCGTCAATCCGTCCGCGCGCGGCAGGACGAAGTCGGTGGCACGCGGCTCGATGGTCGGCTTCAGGCAGCCGAGGGCGGCAACGTCCGCATGATACTGGTCGGCCGTTTTCTGCGTGACTTCGCGGATCGCCTCATTGAGCGGCAGGTCGGGATAGTCGCGGCGGGCGCGCGCGTTGATCTTGTCATCAACGTCGGTGATGTTGCGCACATAGGTGACGTGGTCCTCGCCATAGAGATGACGCAGGAGACGGTAGAGAACGTCGAAAACGATGGCCGGACGCGCATTGCCGATATGGGCATAGTCGTAGACCGTCGGCCCGCACACATACATGCGGACTTTTTTCTCATCGATGGGGACGAAGTCCTCTTTGGCCCGCGTCAGCGTGTTGTAGACCCTGAGGCCCCTGAAACCGTTCGTCATCCTCGCCTTCCGTTTTCAACCCATCGCCATGCCGGAGCGGTGCGATATTGCGGGCACGGTTTGCTCCGGCCGTCTGGCCTGGGCGTTTTTCTCGTCGGGAAAGGAGGGCGAAAACGTCCGGACCAGCGATGAGGCGCTAGCCGATAATGCAAATACCGATAATGGTGCACAGCGTTTTCATAGGCGTTCTTATCGCCGCAGGTGGCAAATGCGTCAAGACTAAAAGCTGAAAGCCAAAAGGCTGGGGATCGCGGCGAAACCCGGCGTTGCGGCCCGAAAGAGGTATTGCAAGCAAAATGGCATTGTGAAGGAAATGTTAAGGCTGATGCGGCAATTTTAGGAATGCGTCTTCCGACGGGGCGGTCTGTCAAGATTTTGTCGGATTTGGTCCCCATCTGCGCGGAAGGGACGACAACGCGGAACCAAGGATTCGATATGCCCCGCGACATGAACAAGCCAGCAGAGTATACCGCCGAACAGGAAAAGCTCCTGCTTAGCCAGTATCACGCGGTTGGACCGGCAGCGATCAATGCCGCTCTGCAGTGCAAGGCCGAAAAGCCGGCACCGGCGCCGAAACAATCCCCTTACGACACGCAGACCGACTGAGGTTTCGCTCCGGTGTGACCGGAGCGGGTGGAAAGGGGCAGCACAGTTTCCAGACATTGCGAGAGCGATGCCAAGGATGATGTGCAGCGCATCTGGCGCTTCAATGCGGCCTCAGCATAACGTCATGCGGATTTTTCGCTTGGACCGGCGGCAGGCGGCATGTGATGTGTCGGGACAGTCTCAGTGTCCAGTGAGTTCGCCAGATGATGAACGACCCGCTTTCCCATGGTCTGTGGGAAAAAACAGCCCCTGCCGCGCCGCAGACAACAGCCCTTTCCGGCGATCAGTCGGCGATGGTTGCCATTGTCGGCGGCGGGTATACGGGTCTCTCGGCGGCACTTCACCTGACGGAGGCCGGTGCGGATGTCGCGGTTCTCGAAGCCGACGAAATCGGTTTCGGCGGTTCGGGCCGCAATGTCGGCCTTGTGAATGCGGGCATGTGGGTCATGCCCGACGACCTGCCCGGCATTCTCGGTGAGACCTATGGCGAGCGTCTGCTGAAAATTCTCGGCGACGCACCGCGCATTGTGTTCGACTTGGCGAAACGGCATGGCATGGACTGCGAGGCAATGCCCGTCGGCACGCTGCACTGCGCCGTCGGCGAAAGCGGCCTCAGACAGCTTGATGAGCGTGCGCGACAGTGGACGGCGCGTGGTGCTCCAGTGCGGCTTCTCGACCGGCAGGAAACGGCGAAGAAGGTCGGGAGCGCGGCATTTGCCGGTGCGCTGCTCGATGAACGGGCAGGCACGATCCAGCCGCTTTCCTACGCGCGGGGTCTGGCCCATGCGGCAGCACGGGCCGGTGCAAGGCTTCACACCGGTTCCCGGGTGACAAAGGCAGAGCGCAGCGGCGACGGCTGGCGGCTTGAAACGCCTCACGGCACGCTGTTGGCGCGGCATGTGATCGTGGCAACCAACGCCTACACCACCACACCATGGTCTCAGATCCGCGAAGAGATCGTCCACCTGCCCTATTTCAATTTCGCCACCCCGCCCCTGCCGCAGGCCGTGCGGGACCGGATATTGCCGGAGCGGCAGGGTGCGTGGGACACGAAGCAGATTCTGACCTCATTCCGCTGGGATCGGGAGGGGCGGCTTGTGTTCGGAAGCGTGGGGGCCCTGAAGGGCACGGGTCAGGCGGTTCACCGCGCCTGGGCGGAGCGGGCCATCGCCCGCCTGTTCCCGGAACTGAAAGGGGTTCGGTTTGACGATTGCTGGTATGGCCATATTGGCATGACGGCCGATCACCTGCCGAAGTTCCATCGCTTTGGCGAAAATGTCGTCGGTTTTTCCGGCTATAACGGGCGCGGCATCGGGCCGGGCACGGTGTTCGGCAAGGCTTTGGCGGAGCTTGTGCTGGGGCGCATTTCGCAGGAGGAGCTTCCGCTGCCGGTCAGCGATGTGTCGCGCCAGTCTTTCCGGGGGCTGCGCGAGGGCGTCTATCGCTTCGGCGCCGAGGCCGTCCACCTCATGCGGACCTTCGCTTAAAAGAGATCGAGCTGACCGCTGTCGTCTCCGGGCTTTTGGTCGGTGTCCTTAACCTCGCGGGGTTCCACGCGCTCCTGAAGGTCCGGGCCGGCATTTGCAACCTTATTGACCCGGTCCGACACGGGCACCGCCTCGAAGAAGCCGGGCTCGGCGGGTTTCAGAAGATCGGCCACATGGCGCGGTTCCTGGTTGAGGCAGTCCAGCCAGCGGTCGAAATCCTCCGGCTTGATGACCACGGGCATACGATGATGGATACCGCGCAGATCCTCATTGGCCTCCGTCGTCAGGATGGCGCCCGTGTCGATCTCCGTGCCACCGGGTTCCGACCAGCTTTCCATCAATCCGGCGAAGGCGATCAGGCCGCCATCGCGGGGCCGGATCCAGTATGGCTCCGCGCGTTTCGAACCAACGCGCCGCCATTCGTAAAAGCCATTGGCCGGAACCAGCGCGCGGCGATGGCGCATGGCGGTGCGGAAGGACGCCTTTTCCGCCGCCGTTTCGGAGCGGGCATTGAACAGAAGTGAAAAATCATCCGGATTTTTTGCCCAGGCGGGAATGAGGCCCCAGCGCACCAGCATGCTCTGCCGCGAAGGCAGGTTGGAACCGGCCGGCCGCGCCGGGCCAGACAGAGCCATCAGAACGGGCTGTGTCGGGGCGATGTTGTAGCGCGGGGGAAACGGCTCGAAATCGGTCACCGCAAGGAGCGACTGCACCGCGTCCGGCGTGTCGGTGAGAGCGAAGCGACCACACATGAGCTGATACCTCGACCAGTGTTTCAGTAACGGCCGGCCGCCTCCTCATAGAGGTAGCGGTCGTAGAGGCGCTCGGCATCGCGCACGCGGCCCTCGGCGAGGAACAGGTCCGATTCCTTCAGCGAAATCCGATTGCGCACCTTGCGACGGTCCTCGCCCTTGGCGGCGTCTTCGAGATCGTCGTAAAGCTGCTCGAGTTCGCGCTTGAGACGGTCATATTCCGACTGGGCGTCATGCACGCGCTTGCCGACGCGGTAAGCGCTCTCGAATCCCGGTGCAACGTCGGAGGGGCAGGAATTGGCGTAACTGCGCCCGTCGCGCCCGGCGCTCAGGCCGTTTTCGGGGGTGCAATAGCGGCGAATGCCGTCTTCCCAGCCTGCGCGCCAGGCGCTTTCATCCACCGGCAGACTGTACTTGGCGCAGGCTTCGCGGTGCCTTTGAACATAGGACGGGCTGCGTCCGGCAGCGCCGTCGCTGCGTCCCAGGTCGCTCCAGTTCACCGATTCGCACTCGGTCTCGTTCAGCGTTGCACATGCCGACAAGGACAACATGAACGCCAGACCTGCAACCAGCCCCGTGCTTCGCATCACCCGCACGATTGCGTCCCCCATATTCTCAAGACATAAACACGGGCCGGACTGTTGGTGATCGGGTGGCAGGATGCAAGGGGTATGCCTGTGAAATCAGAGGAAATCCTCGCCGTTTCCGCGGCCGTTCTAAAGGACGGGCACGTTCTTCTGGTGCGCCGCGGCCGCCCGCCCGCGCAGGGTCTCTATGCCTTTCCCGGTGGTCGCGTGGAAGCGGGAGAAACCTTCGAGCAGGCGCTCGCACGCGAATTGCTGGAGGAGACAGGACTGGTCATAGAAACGGCCAGCCCCCATCGCGAAATCCTGCTGAACGGGGATGACGGACAGCAGACCTTTCGGCTGATCGTGTTTCGCGCCACCGTTGCGGCAGGTGCCATCACCGCGGGTGACGATGCAAGCGAGGCCGGATGGTATGCACCCGAGGCGATCACTGCCATGCCCCTCACCGACAGCACGCGCGCGGTTATTGAAGAATTGCAACACTCGACCGATAGCTGAGCCCATGGGGCTCCGCGCCCTCAATCTTGCCACTTTCCTGAATGTCTGGTGATCGCCTTCCTGTAACTTCGGGCGTTTGACAGGCAGCGCTCGCTGGGAGACAACACGGCATGCGCAATGGTTCAGCACTTTTCGGCCTCGCGGTGGCCCTTTTCATGGCTGCGCCTGTGGCACGGGCCAACGACGCGACCTATGAAACACCGCTTCTGAGGCTCGCTGAAGTGCTTGGTTCAATCCACTATCTGCGCAATCTGTGCGGAGAGGGTTCCGACGTCTGGCGCGGGAAGATGGAAGAGCTTCTGGAAACGGAAGCACCGACGCCGGCTCGCCGGGAAAAGCTGATCGCCAGCTTCAATCGCGGCTACAGATCCTTTGCAGGGACCTATGAAAACTGTACGGATCAGGCGCTTTCCGCCATCGACCACTATATGAACGAGGGCTCACGCATATCCAGCGAGATCGTGCAGCGCTACGGAAACTGAGACGTGACAATGAAGCGGCATCTGGTGAACGTCGGAAACCACTCAAGCATGCAGGGCCGGACGCGGTGGCGACGCCTTCTGATGGCCGGCCTGGCTGCGGCTGGTTTGACTGGAGCGAACGCCCTGCCCGCGTTTGCCCTCAGCGAACTGCAGCAGGTCGAACCGGCAGAGGAAGGCGAGAGCGGGTCCGATAGTGTCGAGCGTGTGCCACTGCCGCCGCCGATTCGCTTCCCGAAAGACAGCACCGACACACCGGAAAGTTCTGAGCCGGGTGAGGATGCTATTCCCGTTGAGGATACCCCACTGCGCGATGTGGTGCGGCCGGATACCCAGATCGGAAAGGAATTGCCGGAGATCCTTTACAATCTGGAGCAGGTCCCCGAACCGGTGCGGCGGATGCATGGGCTGATCGTCGAAGCCGCCAAAAGCGGGGACATCGAACGTCTGCGCCCACTGATCGGCAGCGGGGAGAGCGCGACGCGCCTCTCGCTCGGAGGGCTCGATGGCGATCCGCTCGATTTTCTCATCGAACTGTCGGGAGATGAGGGAGGTCAGGAAATATTGGCCATACTGCTCGAAGTCCTGCAGGCGGGCTATGTGCATCTCGATGCAGGCACGCCCCAGGAAATGTATGTCTGGCCTTATTTTTTCGCCATTCCGCTCGAATCCCTCGACAAGAAGCAGCGCGTCGAACTGTTCACGCTTGTGACTGCCGGTGACTATGAGGACATGAAGAGTTTCGGCGCCTACATCTTTTATCGCGTGGGTATAACGCCAGATGGACACTGGGCGTTTTTCGTGGCCGGAGACTGAGCCGTTTCTTGCAATCGCCTGGAACGCCCCCATATCCGGTGGAACTCAGGGAGGTGTCCCATGGAGGGGATAGCGCAATCGCAAAGCGGCCTCGCCGCATCGCCGCGAAGCCCGGGGAGGCGCGGACGCCTTGTCAGGCGCGTCATCCTCTTTCAGGTGAAGCTCATGGCCGACGGCATGCGCGATGTCGTCATGAGTCCCCTGTCGATCGCCGCCGGTCTGTTCGGTCTCATTTCACGCAACGGAAGCGCCGAGATCTATCTCGACCGCCTGATGCGGTTTGGCAGGGAGACGGATCACTGGATCAATCTTTTCGACCATCGCAGTGCGCCGCACGCCACGCCCTCCCCCTCACTCGACAACATTGCCGAGCAGATCGAGGAGGCGCTGCGCCGCGACTTTGAAAACGGTGGCCTGAGCGCCAGAAGCGCCAAAGCTCTTGCCGAGGCTGCGGCCCGCCTTAGGGAGAAGGCCGGACGTTGAGCCAATCCGGAATGCGCCGCCATTCCTGACACCTACCGGGTTGTCGTCAGCGACAAAGCATCCTAGCTAGGATTAGAACCCGTTCATCCAGCCGGATCAGCCATGCCAACCTGCCACCTAGACAATCGCGCCCTCTTCCAGTTGCAGGGGCCCGAGGCCGAACACTTTCTTCAAAACGTAATCACAACCGATCTCTCGGCACTCGAAGATGGCCAATGTCGTCCAAGCGCCCTGCTGGCCCCGCAAGGCAAAATCCTGTTCGATTTTCTCGTTTCCCGCGCCGGCAGCGAAACGCTGCGGATAGAATGTCGAGCGGATATCGCGGCCGACCTGGTGAAGCGCCTGACCCTCTACAAGCTGCGCGCGAAAGTGGATATTTCCGAGATAGAACAAGGCACTATCGCGGTTTCGTGGCAAAATGATTCTGATTCTTCAGAAAATGATTCAACGCTGTTGGACTGTCGCTTTCCCAAGAACCTGAACGTGCGGCGGCACTATGGCGAAACGCCCGAGGCCGACAGCACCAGGGAGCTCTGGGATGAACTTCGGATCGCCAATGCCGTTGCCGAAAGCGACAGCGACTTTGCATTGGGCGACGCATTCCCTCATGACGTGCTTTACGATCAGAATGGTGGCGTCGGGCTCAAGAAGGGCTGCTTTGTCGGCCAGGAAGTGGTCTCGCGGATGCATCACCGGGGGACGGCCCGCCGAAGACTCCTGATCGTGAGCGGCGCATCTGCCCTGCCCGCTCCGGGCACCGAGTTGCGGGCGGACGGCAAGCCACTCGGAACGCTCGGTACGGTCTCCAGCCACAAGGCCCTGGCTATCGTGCGGATCGACAGGGTCAAAGACGCGATCGATGCGGGGATACCGGTGGTGGCAGGCGATACCCCTGTGACGTTCGCCATCCCACAATGGGCTGGCTTCACCTTTCCAGAATCCACGGAAAGTGCGGGCTGATGCCGGCTTCGACCAAAAAGGCACCTCCCCGCGCCTGGCAGAGAATGCTGTCCGGCCGCCGGCTTGATCTTCTCGACCCGTCCCCATTGGACGTTGAAATAAGCGATATCGCACACGGCCTTGCCCGTGTTGCCCGCTGGAACGGACAGACCGAAGGCGACCACGCCTATTCCGTCGCTCAGCACTCGCTTCTGGTGGAGGAAATTTTCTGCCGGATCACGCGAGACATCACGCCCGAGTGTTCCATGGCCGCGCTGCTGCATGATGCGCCCGAATATGTCATTGGCGACATGATTTCCCCGTTCAAGGCCACACTGGGCGACGACTACAAGTCTGTCGAGAAGCGCCTGCAGCGCGCGATCCACCAGCGGTTCACTCTGGCTCCCGATCTGCCGATAAAACTGAAGAAAGCGATCAAACGTGCCGATCAGATCGCCGCTTTCTATGAGGCGACACAGCTCGCAGGCTTTGGCGTAACGGAGGCCGCGCGGTTTTTCGGGCGTCCACGCGGATTGCCCCCGGAAGGGCTGAAACTCGAACCGCAGCCCCCGAAACTGGCTCAAAAAGCCTTCCTCGACCGCTTCACGTTAATTGATGAAAAAAGAAAAAATATCATATAATATTTTCTCTTTTTTAGTTTCATATTTTCATTCAAAATAACTATCTGATCTATATCCGCACTAATCAGCACATCATAAAAATTATATTATATATATACTTTTACATCTCAAAGACACTTGATATACGCGTCATCCAGACTGATGCAGTTCAGCGCTTCTGATCCTCCTGCCAGAACTATCAGGTGGATGAGAACGTCGACGGGGCGGTGCTTCGGTTTCTGAAAACGGAAACCCCGAACACGGCACGGAGATGTTCGAAACATGGAAAAGCAAGCAGGACGTCTTATTCAAACAGCGAATGCGGCGCTCGGTTACGTCTCGGAATTTGCACTGAATTACGGATTGACGTTTCTTGGAGCAGTTGCCCTTCTGGTGATTGGCATCATTGCAGCAAAAATGCTGGAGCGCTGGGTGCGCAACACTCTCAGCAAGGTATTCTCATTCGACGCAACCCTAACTTCCTTTCTTTCGGTTCTGGCCCGATATACCGTCCTGGCCCTTTCCAGCGTTGCGGCACTCACGCAGCTGGGCGTACCAACCGCCAGTATTATTGCAGCGCTCGGCGCTATCGGTCTCGCGGTCGGCCTCGCCCTTCAGGGAACGCTGCAGAACATCGCAGCAGGTGTGATGTTGCTCATTCTGCGGCCGTTTGAAGTAGACGAGCATGTCCTGGCGAATGGAATATCAGGAACCGTGAGCACTCTGGGGTTGTTTGCGACAGAACTGAAAACGGATGACGGGCTGATCGTCTTCGCTCCCAACAGCACGCTCTGGAACGCGGCCATCACAAACCACTCCAGAAACAAGGCTCGCAGGGTAGAGCTCGAGATCGATGTCGGAAACGATCTCAGCCCCGAGCAGGTTCAGAAGGGGCTCTTGAGAATTCTCGCCGCAGAAAAGAGTATTTTGAAGAAACCCCAGGCAGAAACACTCTTTTCGGCGATAGATGGTGGCGCTCCACATCTGACGCTCCGTTTCTGGGCGAGAAGCGAAGGGTGGCAGAAATCCCGCTCGGCTCTAACCGAAGCCATCAACAAGGGCTTTGGAAAGAAGGGGGTGAGCGTCTCGATCCCCGGTTGACCTGCCGTGATATCGGCAGATGGAGAGGTGCCTTCACCTCTCCAGACGGTCGATGAACCACTGGGTGAGGCTGGTCCAGACAGCGTCCTTTTCTCCGGCATCCTCACAGCCATGGTCGAGATTGGGATTGTCGTTGACTTCGATGATGTAGACACCTTCCGGCGTTGCCTTGAGATCCACGCCATAGAGCCCGCTTCCGATGCAACGCGCGGCACGCACGGCGATGTCGAGCACGTCCGACGGTGTGTCCGCCAGGGTGAACGAGCGGAAGCCTCCTTCGTCCGGGCGCCCCTGCCTTTCGTGATTGACGATCTGCCAGTGCTTCTTCGCCATGAGGTACTGCACGGAGAAAAGCGGCCTACCGTCGAGAACCCCGATACGCCAGTCGAAGGCGGTGGGCAGAAACTTCTGTGCGATGAGCAGATCGGAATCCTCCAGCCATTTTGTCGCCAGCGCCTTGAGTTCCGCCATGTTCGCCGCCTTCTTCACGCCTCGTGAAAAAGAACTGTCGGGCGTCTTGAGCACCAGCGGGAAGCCGAGCAGATCGGCAGCGCGCTCTAGGTCCGCCGTTCCGGCAATCATCATGGTCGGTGGAACGGGCACGCGGTGCGTCGTCATCAACTCATTGAGATAAACCTTGTTCGTGCAGCGGATCATCGACAGGGGATCGTCGATCACCGGCATGCCCTCCTGCTCGGCACGCCGGGCGAAACGGTATGTGTGGTTGGAAATGGACGTGGTCTCGCGAATGAACAGCGCATCAAAGTTTGCCAGGCGCGGCAGATCCTTCTTCGTGATCGGTTCCACTTCAACGCCCATGCGGGCGGCAATGCGCGACCAGTGTTTGAGCGAAGCAACGCTCGACGGCGGCAGTTCCTCCCTTGGATCAATGAGGGTGGCGAAACCATAGCGCGACGGAACCCGGGTGCGGCTCTCACGCCACTGCCGGCTCGTATAGGTGTGCAGGGATGCGGTGAAGCGCTCCTTCTCTTCCGAGCTCATGCGTGAAAGGGCGCGAAACCCGATGCGTGTGATCGTTGCCCATTCGCCGTCTTTGATGACGACTTCCAGAGCGGGCGCGCGAAACCAGTCGAACAGGAGCTTCGCGAAGCGCTCCCAGGCCTTTTCGGGTCCGATGCCGAAAAACACACTGACGGTTGAAGGAAAGCTTCCGCCAAGTTCGGTGCGGCAGCGGTTGAGGGCCTGTTCAAGTTCCGGGAGCGCGTTCTCGTAGAGCTTGCGCGCGGAAAGATCGATCATGGTTTCGACCGAGGGGATCACGCGATGACCGCGGGAACTGGCGAGTAGCGACGCGTAGTAGCCGCGGCTCTGATAGGCATAGCTGGATGAGAGATTGATGACCTTGGGGCGCTGTCCGCGAAACAGCGCCGGATGGGCCAGATAATCGCGGTTGGTGATGATTTTATAAGGGGTGGCGGTCTCGTCGAGATCGCCTTTCTTGCCAGTCAGGATGACCCAACTCATCTGGGGCCGTTCTCCGTGTTCAATGCACACAGCGCCTTCTGGTAACGCAATGCGCTCATACCGTCGTGATAGTAATTCTCATATTGGGCAAAGCTACGATATCCCGTTTTTTCGTAAAGCCGGATGGCCGGCTCATTGTCTGCCCGCACCTCAAGGCGCATCGTCCGGAACCCTCGTGCACACGCTGCGTTCTCGACATGATGCAACAGCAACGCCGCCACCCCCCTGCCGGTTTCATCCGGTGCGACGGCAATGGAGTAAAGACGGGCGATGCCACTCGTCCGGCGTGTCAATGCCAGCGCATATCCGAGGATTTTTTCACCCTCTTCGGCAACGCAGGTGATGGCCGCCCGCGACCCGATCAGGCGCCGGAGAGAGCGCTGGGAAAGCCTGTCGCCCGAGAACGCCGCGTTCTCGATTGCAACCAGCGCATCGAGATCCGCGAGATCGGCGTGGCGAACGTCAATTGGCATAGCATACTCCAGGCAACACCGGCGATTTCGATGGCCCATGCCCCGGGAGCCGTAGCCCCGATTTGCAGCACCCGGCGGGGATTGCTAGACACGCGAAACCAGCAGGGCAGACGCGACGGGACGTCGGCAAAGCCGGATCCTGGCGTTTCGAGCGCTGCAAACGGATCAATGCCGTCCCCTGAAGGCCGGAAACGACAAACATGGAACGGAGACATTCCCCAATATGGAAATGCAAACTGAGAACCTCATGACAGCCGCCCAGGCAGCTCTGGCCCAGGCCAGCGAATTCGCCGTATCTTACGCTTTCTCGATTCTCGGCGCCATCATTCTCATCATCGCCGGCTTTATTGTCGCGGGGATGGTGGAAAAATGGGTGCGCCGCACGCTCGATCGTTTTCCCTCGTTCGATGTCACGCTCACCAGTTTCCTTTCCAAGATCGCCCGATACGCAGTTCTGATCCTGGTCGGGGTTACGGTGCTGGCGCAGTTCGGGGTTCAGACGGCGAGCATCATCGCCGCACTCGGTGCAGCCGGCCTCGCTATCGGCCTTGCCCTGCAGGGCACGCTGCAGAATGTCGCCGCGGGCATCATGCTCCTCGTTTTGAAACCGTTTCGTGTCGGCGAGTTTGTCGAGGCGAGCGGCATTTCAGGGACGATCCAGACCATCGGCCTCTTCGCAACCGAGATGAAGACGGTCGACGGCCTCTACATCCTCGCGCCGAACAGCTCGCTGTGGAACACGTCCGTCACCAATTATTCGCGCAATCCGCGCCGCCGCAACGACCTGGTGATCGGCATCGGCTACAATGACGACATCGACCTGGCACAGAAAACGATGCTCGACCTTGCTGCCTCCGACGACCGCGTTCTGGCCGATCAAGAACCCGCGACCTTCGTTTCGGAACTGGGCGACAGCGCCGTCAACATCACCATGCGTTACTGGACCACGACCGCGGACTGGTGGCAGACCCGCCTTGACCTGACCAAAGCGGCCAAGAAGGCGTTCGACGAGAAGGGTATCTCCATCCCCTTTCCGCAGCGCGACGTTCACTATCTGCCGCTCGACAGCAAGGCCCAGACCACCAGCCCGGCCAAAAAGAGCACGGCCAAGCGCTGATGCGCGTCTCACCTGCCGGCGAGCAATTGCCGGTAGGTGACGTTCGCGATCTCCAGCAGGCGCTTTTCTGAAATCGCTCCGGCAACCGTGTAGGCGAAGCCCTCTTCCTGCCAGTAGAATGCGCGACCGCCTTCATCCTCAAAGAGCCGGAAGCCTGTCGTCTCTCCCTTCACGCAGTGGGCAACATACAGCGAAACACGTTCACCCGAGGGATCTTCATACATGAACTGCGCGGCGGCTTTTCCGCCCGAGGGCAGCAACCGGCCACCCATGAGGTCAAAACCTTCGGCCCGCAAATCGGGGGCGACCAGCCTGGTGCCGACTCGGTTGGACAGCCATCCGACCAGATGACTGCGATCGCTGGCGCCCACTTCAACAACATGGAGCTTTTCTGCCGCGTAGACCTGGTGCGCAGCGACGGCCTCGCCAACCACGTCCAGCGCGGCAAGCGTTTCGCCGCCACCAAAACCCTGCCGCCCCGCCCAGAATCCGGCTGCCGCACCGGCCGCGACAAGCATGACGGCAGCCACGGCGAGCCGGCGCAACGGCATATGCCGGGCGCCCTTCGTCTTTCGGCCGACAGAATGGGCCCCTTCCTGCAGACGATGTGGCACCTCCTCACGCGCCAGCGTGGTCAGCGTGTCGCGCAGCAACGCCCGGTCCGAGACGTAGCGTGCGCTCAGCGCACGCATATCAGCGCGGGTTTCCAGCCAGGCCTCGTAGGCAGCCATATCCTCCGGTGACAGCTCGCCATCGAGTGCCAGATGAATGTCCCTTTCGTCAAAGCTGCGCTGTGTCATCACTCCACCGCCTTGAGAATGCGCCGGCGCCGCGCCAGATCAAGAATGTCACGCAGATCCTGCCGTCCACGCGCCACGCGCGACATCAACGTTCCCGTAGGAATGTCCAGAACATCCGCTGCCTCGGCGTAGCTCATGCCTTCAACCCCCACCAGAAGGATCGCGGCGCGCCGTTCCGGGCTGATTTCCTGCAGGGCATCGAGCACGTCACGAAGATCGAGCATGCCGTTCTGTTCCGGCGCACTGACCGAGGCCGGCCTGTCGACCGCTGCGTCAGAGACGAGTTCGCTCCGCCGCTTTCGTGCCCGTACACCATCGACGAACAGATTGTGCATCAAGGTGAACAGCCACCGCCGTGGCGACGTGCCCGTCTGCCAGTTGTCGAGCCGCGAAAAGGCCCGCTCGAGGCAATCCTGCACGAGGTCGTCGGCCGCATCCGCATCGCGCAGCAGCGCGCGCGCATAGCGTCGCAGCCCTGGAATTTCACCGACAATCGCCTTCCTCTTGCCGTCCATGCCCCCGGCCCGCCTTTTACGGGAGTTTGCTTCTGTCCGATCAACGGTTGCGTAGACGAGTTTATTCCCGGTCTGCGACAGCAATCATGAGAAAAACTGATCGAAGGTGCACAATTTGTCGATTACGCTGAAGTTCAGCCTGCGCTATCTTCATCCTCCGACCATTGCACTGACACACCGGAAACGCGTGAAGGCAACATGACACAACAAAACCCCGCCCGCGCGGCCATTCCGCATACGTTTCCATGGGCGGTCGTCATCTGTGGCTGTCTGATTGCAGCCCTTAATTTCGGCCCGCGCTCGGCCATGGGCTTCTTCCAGCTCCCATTGCTTGCCGAAACGGGCTGGGACCGCACCACATTCGGCCTCGCCATGGCGATCCAGAACCTGCTCTGGGGGATCGGCCAGCCGATTTTTGGTGCCATCGCGGACCGGTTCGGGACGTGGCGCGTTCTCGCCCTCTCCGCCGTGCTTTACGCCGTCGGCCTTTTGATGATGTCGATGCCCACGCATGAAGCCATGCTTCACATCGGGGGCGGCGTTCTTGTCGGCCTTGGCGTTGCCGGCGGATCCTTCGGCATCATCCTCGCAGCCTTTGCCCGCAGCGTTCCTGCCGAAAAGCGCAGCCTGATTTTCGGCCTTGCGACAGCTTCTGGCTCTGCCGGCATGTTTATCTTCGCGCCGATAAGCCAGGGCCTGATCGATGCGTTCGGCTGGTCCGATACGCTGGTCTATATGAGCGTGGCGATGCTGATCGTCCCGGTTTTGGCCATACCGCTCGTCGGCAATGCGGCGACAGCGCGCAACAGCGCGGAAACCTTCAAGCAGACGGTCAGAGAGGCCCTTCGGGAGGCCTTCGCGCATCGCAGCTTCGTGCTTCTGGTCGCGGGGTTCTTCGTGTGCGGCTTCCAGGTCGCCTTCATCACCGCGCATTTCCCGGCCTATATCGGCGATATCGGCATCGATGCACGCTATGCGGTGGTGGCGCTGGCCCTGATCGGCTTCTTCAACATCATCGGTTCGCTTGCCTCGGGCTATATCGGCCAGCGCTATTCCAAGCCCGGTTTTCTGGCCCTGATCTACATCGCGCGGTCAATCGCCGTAACCGCATTCCTGCTGCTCCCGCAAACGCCCACAAGCGTGATCATCTTCGCCATCGTCATGGGGCTTTTGTGGCTATCCACCGTGCCGCCGACCAATTCGCTGGTGGCGATTATGTTCGGCACGGGGCATCTGGGGCTTCTGGGCGGGGTCGTGTTCTTTTCACACCAGGTGGGCTCGTTCCTGGGCGTGTGGCTGGGCGGCTATCTCTACGACCTGTTCGGCAGTTATGATCCGGTCTGGTGGCTCGGCGTGATCCTCGGTCTCTTTGCAGCCCTGGTTCACTGGCCGATCCGGGAAGCAGCCGTGCCGCGCCCTGCTCTAATGCATGTCGCTTTCAAATGAATTCATTTGAAAGACAACGAACATGCATCATTTGAAAGTGTTACAGCGTCCTTTGCGCGTCTTATAAGACGCGCGGCGCTGTAGCGCCAGCCGAGTAGGCCGTCGGTTCAACCGGCCGCGTCCCCGGCGCTGCGGGCGAGTGCCGCCAGAAAGCCGCCGCGCGCAGCGGGCTCTTCCATCCCGCGCGGTTCGTAGACGTTTCGGTGGAAGAAAAACCCGGTCAGACGATAAGCGTCCTCAAGCGCATCGGGCGGCGTCTCCATCCGCGCCTTCACTGTCAGAAAGCGCGGTAGCGGCAGAAGCCTGTCGCGCCAGGGAGCACCGGCTTCTTCAGTCACTGCGCGGCCGGATTTCGGCGACACATAAGCAAGGCTTTCGCGGCTGCCCGTCAGTGCGCATTGCGTGAGATCGAGCCCGAATCCCAGCTCGTCGAGCAGTGCCAGTTCAAAGCGCACCATCAACGGTCCGGCGATCTCGGGCTCGTCCAGATGGGCGGTGATGATTTTCAGGGTCTCATAAAGGCCTGCATGGGCGTCGCGCTCGGGCATCAAGCGCAGATGAGCGGCCAGAAGCTGTATGCCATGAATCGCCAGCGCAGAGGCCAGAAGGCGCGCAGCGTTCAACTCCAGAGGCTCGACCTGAAACGTGCCCAGATGCTCCTCGAGGCGGGCGCGCCAGACCAGATCAACGCGATTTCCCGGCTGGAGAAGCGGTTGCATGCGGCGCGACCGGCCGCCTTTCACAAGACCGAGATGCCGGCCATGAGCCGCCGTCATCGTTTCCAGGACGACGCTCGTTTCGCCATGCTTTCTGGCGCCCAGAATGATCCCTTCATCGCGCCATTCCATCAGGTCACTGTCCTTCCCTCAACCGGGGAATTCAAGCCCCATTTCGCGGAAGCGCTCCGGATCGTTGCCCCAGCCCTCGCGCACCTTCACAAACAGGAAGAGATGAACCTTCTGCTCGAGGATCCCCGCCAGCTCCTCGCGGGCGGCCTGCCCCACGGCACGAATGGCCGAGCCTTTGTGACCGAGCACGATTTTCTTCTGGCTGTCGCGCTCCACATAAACCACCTGGTCGATGCGCACGGAGCCGTCCTTGCGTTCTTCCCACTTCTCGGTTTCGACGTGGATCGCATAGGGCAGTTCCTGGTGCAGTCGCAGGAAGAGCTTTTCGCGTGTGATTTCCGCTGCGAGCTGGCGCATCGGCAGATCGGATAGCTGATCCTCCGGATAATACCAGGGGCCCGCCGGAAGCGTTTCGGAGAGATAGGCGAGGAGATCGTCACAGCCCGATCCCTGCAACGCCGAGATCATGAAAGTGCGCTCAAACCCCACCGCGTCGTTGGCCCGGGCGGCGAGTTCCAGCAGAGAATCGCGCTTTACCCGGTCGATCTTGTTGAGAATCAGGATTTTGGGCTGCGCCACATCCCTGAGCTTTTCAAGAATGGCGGCGGCATCGCCCTTGATGCCACGCTCCGCATCGATCAGCAGCGCCACGATGTCGGCGTCCTTGGCCCCGCCCCAGGCGGTCGTGACCATGGCGCGGTCGAGCGTGCGGCGCGGATTGAAGATGCCGGGTGTGTCGATGAACACGATCTGAGCGTTTTCGTGGGTGGCGATGCCACGTACGATGGCACGTGTCGTCTGCACCTTGTGGGTGACGATGGACACCTTCGCACCGACAAGCTGATTGAGCAGCGTCGACTTGCCCGCATTGGGGGCGCCGATCAATGCCACAAAGCCGGACCGGGTCTCGCCCTGTGCGTCGGCTGCGGGAACGTCTTCACTCATGATGTGCTCTCATTGCTCTGCCACACGCCTTCTCGCTCCAGCATGCCGGTGGCGGCGGCCTGTTCCGCCTCGCGCTTGGAACGGCCCCTGCCGTGCGCGGGCTCATATCCGGTGATCCTGACGGTCACGGAAAAAACCGGATCATGGTCAGGCCCCTGCCGGTCCTCCACAGTATAGCCTGGCGTGACGCCGGCAACCTGATGCGCCCATTCCTGCAGGGCGGTTTTCGGGTCGCGGCGATCGGCCCCTTCGGCCTGCGCACGCTCACGCCAGTGACCGCGCACAAAGGCACGTGCAGCGTCGATGCCGCCTTCAAGGTATACCACCGCGATCAGCGCTTCCATCACATCGGCACGCAGGTTGATCTGCTTGCGGGTCGCCGCACCGCGCAGGTCGCTGCCCATGTGGATCAGCGGACTGATCTTCAACTCGTCGGCGACCTCTGCCAGCGTCTCGGCATTGACGAGCGCATTGAGCCGCACAGAGAGTTCGCCTTCGGGCGCTTTGGGGAAGCTCTCATAGAGCAGTTCGGCAACGGCAAGCCCCAGCACACGGTCGCCAAGAAACTCCAGCCGCTGGTAATCGGAACCCGAGCGGCTCCGCGCGCTGGCATGTGTCATCGCCTCTTCGACAAGCGCGGCATTCGTGAATTCAAATCCGGTGCAATCGGCGACCGCTTTGACTAACTGGGGGCCACGCAGGCGCTTGGCAGTCATGATCCACGCAAACTCTAGTCGACCCAATCGAAGATGCGCCACGGGCGCACTTCCGAAGGCCAGCGCCAGATTTCCAGCGGGCTTGCGCCACCGGCGATGGAGAAGAAGATGATGTTGGCGCGTCCGACAAGGTTTTCAGCCGGCACGAAACCGACCGAGAAGCGGCTGTCGGCGGAGTTGTCGCGATTGTCGCCCATCATGAAATAATGCCCTTCGGGCACGATGAATTCGCGCGTGTTGTCGCCAATGCCGTTCGCCGTCAAATCCAGCGTCTCGTAGGAAACGCCGTTGGGCAGCGTCTCGCGGTAGACGTCCACCGGCCGGTCCATCTCGGTAATGTCGGGGTCGTCGATCTGGCCGATCTTCTCACGCTCCACGGCCTTGTCGTTGATGTAGAGCTCACCCTCTCGCATCTGGATCTTGTCGCCCGGCATCCCGACCACGCGCTTGATATAGTCGATCGAAGGATTGGGCGGAAACTTGAAGACGACCACGTCGCCGCGCTCGGGTTCGGAACCCCAGATGCGGCCGGAAAAGAGCGGCGGAGAGAACGGAAGAGAATGACGCGAATAGCCGTAGGCCCATTTGGTGACAAACAGATAATCGCCCTCAAGCAGGGTCGGGCGCATGGAACCGGACGGAATGGAGAATGGCTGAAACAGGAAGGTGCGGATAACCAGCGCGAGGATAAGCGCCTGGACAATCACATTGACGGTTTCGCCCACGCCGCCCGATTTCTTCTTCGTCTTGTCAGCCACGCTCATCATGTCCTCGGTTCGAGTGTTTCGGCACGGTCTTATCGCGCCAGAAAGGCGGCGGCAATGCGACAGCACAACCCTCGCGCAGTTTTCGGCGTCAGTTTCCGTTGTCGGGAACCGCCTCGATGATCACAAACGCCTGAGCCAGGGGATAGTCGTCAGTGATGGTCAAATGAACCAGCGCTTTCATGCCTGAAGGTGTCATGCCCTCAAGCCTCGCCCTGGCCTTCCCCGACAGTTCCATTGTCGGTTTGCCGCCGGGAAGATTGACGACCCCCATTTCGCGCCAGAAGACGCCACGCGAGATGCCTGTGCCAAGCGCCTTGGAGCATGCCTCCTTGGCGGCGAAGCGCTTCGCATAAGAGGCGGCGCGCTCACGGCGCCTGTCGGACTTGGCCCGTTCGATCTGCGTGAAGACACGCTGCGTGAAGCGCTCTCCGTAGCGGTCGAGCGTTTTGGCGATCCGTCTGATGTCGATCAGGTCGCTTCCAATTCCGATAATCATGAACTCGTCGCGGTCCTTGCGTCGAAGGCTTGCCGGCCGGCCTTTCGGCGTGCCCGCTCGGCGAGACGCTTGCGGCGCTGCTCGCGGAAGGTGAATGTCGCCCAGCGTGTCACGAAGTAGAACACCAGAGCGAAGAAAATGCCCAGAGGCAGCGCGCCGACGGACATGGGCTTGATGACCGGCTCCCAGAGCTGGGAAAACTCCAGGTGGCGCAGCATCTTGCCCAGATGTATGGGGGCACCGTGCGAGAGCTCTCGCCCATAGAGGATGAGGCGCCCCGTTTCCAGTGTCGCCCCCCAGATGAACGGGAATGTCAGCGGGTTGCCGACGGCGGTGCCAATGGCCGAAGCGACGAGGTTTCCGCCGATGCACCATGCCAGACCGGCCGCGATGAAGAAGTGAAATCCCATGAAGGGCGTGAACGACGCGAACACACCGGCTGCGATGCCTGCAGCGATGGCGTGCGGCGTCGCCGTCAATCGCAGAGCACGCTTGACGAAATATTGTGCAGATCGCCAGAACGAGCGGCGCGGCCAAACCATGGTCCGAGCCCTCTCCCATAGATCCGCCGGTTTTCTACGTCGAAACAACATCGCGACTACGAAGCACCCCCAACAGCAACCAGGCTTCCCCCTGCCGACAGAATCCTAGAGCCCGTTTTCTTAACGGCGGGTTCCCTGGGACATGTCTTTGGTTCGATATAGGCAAGCTCGGTCGGACGGGGCAAGGGAAACGGGTTAATAATCGTGTTTCCCGCTACAAAAGCAGGAAACACGATAGAGCTATTCACATGAAGCGGCGGAATTTGGGCGCCTGGCCTAACCCGCTTTCGCCATTGCAGGTTCGGCAGGTTTTCGATCGCCGAGCGCCATATCCTTGCGCAGCAGCATATATCCGCGGCTCTCGCTCCAGCCGAGTTCGGGATGGCTCGCAACTCTGTGAGCCAGGTACTGAATGCACCAGCTGTCCACAATGCGATAGCCGAGTGCGTCGATATCCGCGAGAAACCGGTTCTTGTTGCGAATGTGGTAGGGCAGGAAGGTCGGCCCGCCGCGCTGCAGCGTGTAGACGGACGGACCTTCCCGCAACGCCACCTTGTTCAGGAGAATCACCTGCGGTCGCTCAGGCAGTCTGTCGACAAAGTCCGCGAACGGAATGTCCAGATACTGCAGCAGCCCGGAACACAGCAGTATCTCGGCTTTCCTGATCTCGGAAAAGCTGTCGCAAAAGGAGAGTTCCGGACCAAGACCCTCGGCGCGCGCCATGGCCCGGCCGGCCTTCACCATGGACGGCAGTTCATAGACCTGCCATTGCACGTCTGACAGATCGATCAGCTCGCGGAAAGCGCGATATTTCGTGCCGACATGCCCGCCGGCGTCCAGCAGGCGAACCCGGCGGCCTGCCCGCGCCCGCAATTCCCGCTCGAGCCAGAACATGACGGGATAGTCCCAGTCGATGATCCTGCTCATCTTGTCGAGCGCAACCGGAACCACATCTTCATGATCATAATCGGTCAAAGCCCAGCGTGGGGCTGCGCTCACAGCACTTTCACGATCGGGATATGCTCCGGTCAGTTCTGCGCGTCGAGCCACCAGGTGGACCTTTGACAGGACCGAGTGCAACGGTCGGGCAAAACGCTTGATCCTGCCGCCATCGAAATGCAGTAAGGTTTTCATTTCAGCCTCTCTTGAACACGAGTAGCGCGCGCCCGTCACGCTGGCAGCGCCCGCTTCCGATGCAGGACGCATCGGAAGCCGACGTGGCCGGTGAATATGACCGGACGGTTCAGGAGAGCTTTGTGCGCGGAGGCTTGAGCGGCTTTTCCACCAGATTGGAACAGAGTGCGGCCATGGGCCCCGCAGCGAAACAGGCGGCAAACCGCGCATGAACCATGATTTCATGCTTCAGCCTGTCGATCGGCATGCAATGCACCATGCAGCATTCCGTATCCGCAGCCCCCGTGCTGCCATGCGGTTGGTCGCCATGTTCATCGCCATGCCCATCGCCATGTTCGTGTGCGTGGTCCTGCGTGTGGGGAATGGCGTGGCTGGAGGAAATATCCGCCGCAGCGGCTGGTGGGGTCACGTGCACATGCACACCACCAAAAGGAAACAGCACAAGGGCGACCAGAATGAGAGCGGCCAATCCACCTCTCACTATCTCCGAAAGCTGTTGTTTGTGAACGCTGTGCATTCAGAATGTTGGGCGCCGGGCCTTGGAAGGGTCAACTCATCCTGGTCGTTCCCGGGCTACTCATTTCGGACGACACAGCACTCCAATCTGCCGAAGGCACGGGGCCGGAAGGTCCTCGCCGCCCATCATCGCTGCTAGGGTCAGGACCCTAGCCATTCACCCGATGCGCGTCGCTTACGCAGCTGATTTCCTTTAGCTGTGAGACGAGGCGGGTCAGGTGCTTCAGGTCCCAGACCTCGAGATCGAACAGCATTTCGGTAAAATCAGGAGCGGTCCGCTCCATGGCGAGCGTGTGAATATTGGCGTCGTTCGACGCAATCACCTGCGCTATTTCCGCCAGCGAGCCGGGTTCGTTTATGGCTGTGACGGACATGCGGACGGGGAACCGCTCCTTCATGTTCTCGTCGATGTCCCAGCGCACGTCTATCCAGCGTTCCGGCTGGTCGTCGAAGGCGGTCAGCGCCGGCGACTGGATTGGATAGATGGTGATGCCCGACCCCGGATGAAGGATGCCCACAATTCGGTCTCCGGGCACCGCGCCCTCCGGGGCGAAACTGACGGGCAGATCACCCGAGACACCGCGAATCGGCAGAGCGCCGCCTGCCCCTTTCTCCGCTGGAGCAGCGCTTCCCTTGGCACGCTTTGCCTTGCGCGAGGAGCGGCCGGGGATCTGGAACAGCATGCCGGCGGCATTGCGCAGATTGAACCAGCCCTCCTCGCGCTCCTTCGGCACCTGTGTCACGCGTTCGTCCTTGTAGTCGGGGAACACCGCGCGCACGACATCCTGCGACGAAAGTTCGCCGCGCCCGACCGCCGCCAGAACATCCTCCACATCCTGACGGCCGAGGCGGTGGAGAACCGGCTTGAGGCCGTCGCGGGAAAAGCTCTTGCCCGCGCGCTCGAAGGCTCGCTCCAGGATGCGCGCGCCAAGGCCTGAATACTGTTTGCGGATCGCGTTTCGTGTCGCGCGGCGGATGGCGGCGCGCGCCTTGCCCGTCACCACGACCGATTCCCAGGCCGCCGGCGGCACCTGCGCCTTGGAACGGATGATCTCCACCTCGTCGCCGTTCTTCAACTCGGTCATCAACGGCATGATGCGGCCATTGACCTTTGCGCCCACACAGGTGTCGCCCACCTCGGTGTGAACCGCATAGGCAAAGTCGATGGGCGTTGCGCCACGTGGAAGCGCTATCAGCCGCCCCTTGGGCGTGAAGCAGAACACCTGGTCCTGGAACAGTTCCAGCTTCGTGTTCTCCAGGAAATCTTCGGGCGTATCGCCTTCCGACAGCGCCTCGATGGTGCGTCGCAGCCAGGCATAGGCGTTGGTGTCGCGCGAGATCCGATGATCCGCTCCGTTCACCTTGCCGCCGAAATCCTTGTAGATCGAATGGGCCGCCACGCCGTATTCGGCAATGCCATGCATGTCATAGGTGCGGATCTGCAATTCGACACGCTGGCGCGACGGGCCAACGATCGTCGTATGGATCGACCTGTAGTCGTTCTGCTTGGGGGTGGAGATATAATCCTTGAACCGGCCCGGCACCATGGACCAGGTGGAATGGATGACCCCGAGCGCGCGATAGCAATCCTCGACACTGTCGACGAGCACGCGGAAGCCGAAAATGTCGGAAAGCTGCTCGAAGGAAAGCGCCTTGGTCTCCATCTTGCGGAACACCGACCAGGGCTTCTTCTGACGGCTCTTCACCGTCGCCTCTATCTGATGTTCGGCGAAGAGATGCGACAGCGCCTCCTCAATGGCCTTGATGACCCCGCGATTGCGCTCGAAAAACTCGGCAAGCCGCTCGGTGACCGCGCGGAAAGCCTCCGGGTTGATATGCCGGAAGGCCAGTTCCTCGAGCTCTTCGCGCATGTCCTGCATGCCCATGCGTCCGGCGAGCGGCGCATAGATGTCCATCGTCTCTTCGGCGATGCGCAGCCTTTTGTGCTCGGGAACGTGGTCGAGCGTGCGCATATTGTGCAGGCGGTCCGCGAGTTTCACCAGAAGGACGCGGACATCCTCCGAGATGGCCAGCAGGAGCTTGCGCAGGTTTTCCGCCTGGTGCGCCTTCTTCGACACGAGATCGAGACGCTTCAGCTTGGTCAGCCCTTCAACCAGCTTGCCGATATCCGGACCGAACAGCTCGTCGATCTCATCCCGCGTGGCACTGGTGTCTTCAATCGTGTCGTGCAACAGGGCGACAGCGATGGTCGCCTCGTCCAGATGCATGTCAGTCAGGATGGCTGCAACTTCCAGCGGATGCGAGAAATACGGATCGCCGGAGGCACGGCGCTGGTGGCCGTGCTTCTGCATTGCGTAGACATAAGCCTTGTTGAGTAGCGCCTCATTGACGTCCGGCTTGTAGCGCTGGACACGCTCGACAAGCTCGTATTGACGCATCATGGGCGGCTTCCTCGTTCTTTTTGTTGTTGTCTACGCAAAGCAAAACATGCGCCGCGAAATTCACGGCGCATGTTTAAGATAGGCAGGAATGTTTCGGCAAGGAAGAGAATGCCGCGCCGAACATCCGTATCGATCAGAAATCGTCGCTTTTTTCCGGCGGAACGAGGCCTTCGATACCGGCAAGCAGATCTTCCTCGCTCATGCGGTCGAAGGAAATCTCTTCCTCCGGCTGATCGGCACCGGCTTCGGCGGAAGCGGCAGCCGGTTCGCTGATCTCGGGCAGATCGGCCTCGGGCTCGTCCACCTCGACATGCTTCTGCAGCGAATGGATCAGATCTTCTTTGAGATCGCCAGGCGACAGGGTCTCATCGGCAATCTCGCGCAGCGCAACGACAGGGTTCTTGTCGTTGTCGCGGTCGACGGTGATCGCCTCACCCTGCGAAATCTGACGGGCGCGATGGCCGGCCAGAAGCACGAGCTCAAAGCGGTTATCGACCTTGTCGATACAGTCTTCAACGGTCACACGGGCCATTCAGTGCCCCTTTCATGCGTAAATCTGCAAGGAAATCCAGCGCGTCAATAGCCTGCCACATCGCAAAATTCAAGGCCAACGCTCAACGCCCGCTCTCCGATCAACACGGAAATGGGGCGTGGCGATGGCGACGCAGCCTGCGTCCCGCGCGCTTGTATTTATGACGATTTTATATATTGGTTGGAACAATCATATTCCAGCGCTATTTCCTCATAAGAGATGGCTTTTTGGTCGATTTTCGGCCCGGAGCCTCTCATTTGAGCGCTGAACGTTTATTTGAAACAGGAATTTTGACGATGTTCGATCCACGGGAAAAAATTGCTCTCTTCATCGATGGTGCCAATCTCTATGCCACGTCGAGAGCCTTAGGATTTGACATCGATTACAGGAAGCTCCTGAGCAGCTTCCAGGAGCGCGGTTACCTTCTGCGCGCCTACTACTACACGGCCCTTGTGGAAGATCAGGAATATTCCTCCATTCGCCCGCTGATCGACTGGCTCGACTATAACGGCTACAAGGTCGTTACCAAGCCCGCCAAGGAATTCACCGACTCGGCCGGGCGCCGCAAGATCAAGGGCAATATGGACATAGAACTGGCGATCGACGCGCTGGAGCTCAGCGACGTGGTCGACCACTATGTGATCTTCTCCGGCGATGGCGATTTCCGCACGCTGGTTGAGGCCCTGCAGCGCAAGGGCCGCAAAGTGAGCGTCGTATCGACCATCCAGTCCCAGCCGCCCATGATCGCCGACGATCTGCGCCGGCAGGCGGACAATTTCATCGATCTCTCGTCATTGCGCGAGGAAGTCGGCCGTGCGACAAGCGAACGGCCTTCCCGCAAGGTGGAACCCGAAGACGACGCAGACGAGACCTTCGACGATCTATGACACCTGTTTCGGCGCGTGAAACCGAGCCGCCGCGCGACTGTCCACTTTGCCCGCGCCTTCACCAGTTCATTGCCGACTGGCGCGCCCGCGAACCCGAATGGCACAATGCGCCCGTTCCCACCTTCCTGCCCGAAGGAGGCGATGACGCCGTCGCATTTCTCATCGTCGGCCTGGCGCCGGGGCTTCGCGGCGCCAACAAGACGGGACGTCCTTTCACCGGCGACTACGCTGGAGACCTTCTTTACAGCACGCTGAAGACGTTCGGCTTCGCCAGGGGCAACTACGAAGCCCGCCCCGACGACAGCCTGACCCTCGTCGACGCGGCGATCATCAATGCCGTGCGCTGCGTTCCGCCGGAGAACAAGCCAGTGGGCGCCGAGATCAACACCTGCCGCCAGCATTTCTTTGCGCCGACGCTGAAGCGCTTCAAGAATCTCAGAGCGGTGCTCACGCTTGGCGTGATCGCCCATCAGTCAACCGTTCGAGCGCTCGGCGGGCGCGTTGCCGCCCATCCCTTCACACATGGCGGGCATCAGGAGCTTGCCGGACTTTCGATTTTTTCGAGCTATCACTGCTCACGCTACAACACGAACACCGGCCGTCTGACCGAAGAGATGTTCGTCAGTGTTTTCCGTGATATACGCGCGTTTCTGGACAAATAGAGTCCGATAGACGCGCGGCGCCCTGCGCCTCTTCAGCCGTGCTGCTTGAGGAGCCTTGCTTTTTCCCGGTTCCAGTCGCGTTTCTTGGCCGTCTCGCGTTTGTCGTGCAGCTTCTTGCCGCGCGCCACGGCGATCTGAAGTTTCGCAAGCCCACGCGCATTGAAATAGAGCCTGAGCGGCACGAGCGTCATGCCTTCGCGTTCGATCGACTGGGCCAGGCGCGACAGCTCGCGCTTGGACACAAGCAGCTTGCGCCTGCGGCGGGGCTCATGGTTGAAGCGGTTTCCGGCGGAATACTCCTGAATATAGGAGTTGATCAGCCAGCACTCGCCATCCTCAATGGAAGCATAGGCTTCCTGAATGTTGGAGTGACCGTCGCGCAGCGATTTCACTTCGGTTCCTGTCAGGACGATGCCGGCTTCCAGTGTGTCGAGCACCTCGTAGGAGAAGCGCGCCTTACGGTTTTCGGCAATCGTCTTGACGTTGGGATTCTTGTCTTTTGCCATCAGTTCCAAATGCGGCGGAAGCGCCGTGGCACTTCCGCTTTCCCTGGGACGGCAGAAGAGCCGCCCGTTCGTTTCACCGCATTTGTGCGACGCCAGGTGCCCTGCCCGGCTGCAAAATGCGTCAGTTCAGCAGCCCTGCATGCTGCATGGCAGCGTCGATGCGCTCCGCAGTCGAGGCCTCGATCGGCACAAGCGGCGAACGCACGGTGTTCTCGACCCGGCCGAGACGAGACAATGCGTATTTTGCACCGCAAAGTCCGGGCTCGATGAAAATCGCCTTGTGAAGCGGCATCAGCCGATCCTGCAGCTCAAGCGCCTTTTCCTTGTCATTGGCGAGCGTGGCCGCCTGGAACTCGGCACACAGGCGCGGTGCGACATTGGCCGTCACCGAGATGCAGCCCACCCCGCCATGCGCATTGAAGCCCAGAGCGGAAGCGTCCTCGCCAGAAAGCTGGATGAAATCCTTGCCGCAGGTCATGCGCTGCTCGGAGACCCGGTCCACCTTCGCCGTCGCGTCCTTCACGCCGACAATGTTGGAGAAGTCCTTCGCAAGACGCCCCATGGTTTCCGGCGTCATGTCGATCACGGAACGCGGGGGGATATTGTAGATGATAATGGGCAAACTCGTGGCACGGGCGACAGCCGCGAAATGCTCATAAAGCCCTGCCTGCGTCGGCTTGTTGTAATAGGGTGTGACCACCAGTGCCGCGTCGGCCTTTACCTCTTCGGCAAACTTTGCCAGCGCGATTGCCTCACGGGTCGAGTTGGAACCTGCACCGGCGATGACCGGAACGCGCCCCTGAGCAGCCTCGACGCAGATCCGGACCACCTCGCGGTGCTCCTCATGCGTGAGCGTCGGGGATTCGCCGGTCGTGCCTACGGGCACCAGCCCGTTGCTGCCTTCTGCAATCTGCCATTCAACGAGTTCGCGGAACGCTTTTTTGTCCAGGCTGCCATCCCTGGCAAATGGTGTCACAAGCGCTGTGAGAGACCCCCTGAACATAATGTCGAACTCCTGAATGAAATTGATGGTTTGCTGCCAGCCCAGGCTCGCGCCGGATGCTTCTAACCGAAGATCAGGCGGCGCACCATAGTCTTGCCATCTCTTGCCCGCAAGAATCCTGCAAAGATGGTGTGTTACGCCAGTATCCGCAGGCTCTGCACCATCGTGAAACGATATTGCCTGTTCTGGAAGCAGCTCCGGCTGCCCATAGGGTCCAACGTTCGGGACGTTTGTGTATGACGACAAAGGCTGCGTTTGCTTCGCTGCTTCTTCTTTCAGTCTCGCCACTCGCGCATGCGCAGGCCCTGCCAGACATGGGCCCAATCCCTTTCGCACGCCCCGACGCGGTCAACTCGCCTGCAGCCGCCATCGATGCTCTGACGAACACCACCGCCGTTCGCCCGAATGTGATGGACGGCCAGGGCGGGCCATCGGCAAACGAACGCGCCCTGATCGCCGGGCTCGATGCCCTTTCGCTCAGCGATCCGGCAACCGCGCGCACCCTTCGCAACCACATGAAGGAAGACAGCCTCGAACGGCGGGTTCTAACCTGGGCCATGGCACTTTCGGCGAGCGACACATTCTCGAGCGGCGAGATCGCGGCCATCGCCAGGGAGCTTGGCGACTGGCCCGGCATGCTGACACTGCGCGAGCACGCCGAGCGCGCGCTCTATCGCGAGAACCAGCGACCGCGTGTGGTGGTGAGCCTGCTTGGCGACACGGAGCCCAGAACCCTCGAGGGCACGATGGTGCTCGCCAGGTCTTATGTAGCTTTGGGAGAGGAGGGGAAGGCGCGCGCGCTTGTCTCCGGGTTCTGGCGAAAGGCAAAGCTCGATGCGACGGGTGAAACAGCCTTTCTGGAGGCATTCGGTGATCTGCTTTCAAGGACCGACCACCGGGTGCGCATGGAGCAGATGCTGTACGACACGCGGGTGCGTTCGGCCGAACGGGTTGCGGAACGCGCCGGCGGCGCGGCCCTGACAAAGGCATGGGCGGCGGTAATTCGCGGTGACAGGAATGCGGAAAACCTGCTCGACGCCGTGCCCGAGGCGGAACGCAGCGCCGGATACATCTTTGCCAAAACACGCTTCCTGCGCCGTGCCGGGCGCTTCGATGAAGCTGCCAGGCTGATGCTGACGGCGCCACGGGATGCGGAAAGCCTGATCGATCCGGACGAATGGTGGGTGGAACGGCGCGTGCTCTCACGCGAACTGCTCGACACCGGCGATGCGGAGACGGCCTACAGGGTGGCGGCTGCCCACTCGGCAGAAAGCCCCTCGCGCGCCGCCGACGCGGAGTTTCACGCGGGATGGTATGCGCTGCGCGCCCTGAAGGACGCGCAAAAGGCCGCACCGCATTTCGCCCGCATTGCGGAAATTGCCGAGGGTCCGATCTCGAATGCGCGCGCGAATTACTGGCTGGGGCGGGCAGTGGAAGCCGGTGCTCCGGGGGATGCAACCGCCTCCTTTGAAGAGGCGGCCCGCTTCGGCGCGACGTTCTACGGGCAACTGGCGACTGCCAGGCTCGGGCGCGCCGCGCTTGCGGCCGATGCGCCGGAACCCGACGACGAAGACCGCCGTCATTTCTTCGCCCGCGAAATGGTGCGCGCAATCCAGAGCCTGGAGAAGACGAACCATGTGTGGCGCGCAGGCAGCCTCTATCGAAAACTGGCAGAGACGCTGGACAAGCCCGGCGAACTGACCCTGCTCGCCCGGATGGCCGAGGCGCGCGGCGATTACACCACCGCCCTGCGGGTCGGCAAGATCGCGGCAGGCCGGGGGCTCGACATCGGCGCACTGGCGCATCCGGTGGGTGCCATACCAGCAGCCGCCGCTATCCCGACCACCCGCCAGGCGCTCGCCTATGCGATTGCCAGGCAGGAAACCGAGTTCAATCCGGCGGCGGTTTCGCCCGCCGGCGCACGCGGCCTGCTGCAGCTCATGCCGGCGACGGCACGGGAGATGGCGCGCAAGAGCGGCCTTCCCTATTCGCGGGCGCGCCTCACAACCGATCCAACCTACAATGCAACGCTGGGGGCAGCCTATCTGGAAGAACAGCTCGCGCGGTTCAACGGCTCCTACATTCTCACCTTCGCCGGCTACAATGCCGGGCCGAGCCGCGCGGCCGAATGGATGGAGCGCTACGGCGATCCGCGCGGAAAGCCGGTGGACGACATTGTGGACTGGATCGAACGCATTCCCTATTCGGAGACGCGAAACTACGTTCAAAGGGTGATGGAGAACCTGCAGATCTACAAAATGCGTCTTACCGGCCGGTTCGACATTGTTGCGGATATTTCCGCAGGAAGCTGATTAAGCCGCCCGCCCTTTACCGGGCTATCGTTGACCGGGTCTTCGTTTCACCGCACTTGTGCGGATGTCAGGTGCACCTGACTGATTCTAAAATCCTCTATGCCTTGAGGCGTGGAGACAACCGATAGGGACGTCCTGGGGGATATGATGTCTGAGCGCGGTTTTCGGGATGTCTTCTATTCAGCGCAGGACGGGCTGAGGCTTCATGCCCGCCTCTATGGCGAAGCCAATCCCGGCCTGCCGGTGGTCTGCCTTCCGGGTCTCACACGCAATGCCCGCGATTTTCACGCCCTTGCCGAAAAGCTCTCTACCGACGCGGCGACCCCGCGAAAGGTCATTGCCTTCGATTATCGCGGACGCGGCCTCTCCGACAACGACCCGGACTGGCGACGCTATGACGTGACGGTGGAAGCCGCTGACATCGTTTCCGGTCTTGCCGCGTTTGGGGTGGACCATGCGGCATTCATCGGCACGTCACGCGGAGGGCTGATCATCATGGCGCTGGCCGGCGTGCGCCCAACCCTCATGAAAGCCGTGGTGCTCAACGATATCGGTCCGGTGGTGGAGGGAGACGGGCTCGCCCAGATCCGCGCCTATCTGCAGCGCGCGCCCAGACCCGGCACGATGGCCGAGGCGATCAAAATCCAGAAGGCCGTTCACGGAGAAGCGTTCCCGGCGCTCGACGATGAAGACTGGTGGCGTTTTACCGAGGCGCTTTACAGAGAGGAGAAAGGGCGCCTGCGCGCCGATTTCGATCCCAAACTGCTGAAGCCGCTGAAAGCGATCGACCTCGACACGCCCCTTCCCGCACTCTGGCCGCTGTTTGAAGGCCTGGCAGCAATTCCGGTGCTGGCCATTCGCGGCGAAAACTCGCGTCTGCTTTCCAGTCGAACCCTTGAGGAGATGACCACACGCCATCCGACAATGCAGCAGATCATTGTGGCCGGACAGGGCCATGCCCCGCTTCTGGAGACGGGGGCGCTGCCGAAAGAGATTGCCACTTTCATCAAGCGTGCGGAGAAATCAGCCTGACCGCCGGCGAGCCAGGGTGCCCGCCCGCCGTTTTGGCGGACAGGAACCGGATTGTCCCCTGAAGGGCCGCAAGACATAGCCGAAGGGCTACGCTCATTTTGCGGCCGCCTTTTTGGAGCAACGTTCGAGAACGCCGACGCAGGGGTCCAGATCGCCCGTTGCCAGATGCGCGTAGCGCATGGTCATGGTCAGTGTCTGATGGCCGAGCCACATCTGCACGCGGCGCAGATCGATGCCGCCCTGAACAAGACGGGATGCGCAGGTGTGGCGCAGAACATGCGGCACCACCTGGGTGTCCTGCGACAGCCCGATCTCCGCCTTCGCCTCGTTCCAGATCGTGCGGTACTGCGCCTGCCGCAGCATTGCAAACGGGCCTTTTTCACCATTTCTGGGAAGGTTCGAGACCTCCTGAGCGCGTTTGGTCAATGGCACGGAACGGGCCCGTGCCGATTTGGTGATCCAGAAACTGGCACGCCCGTCCCGAACGTCGTTCCAAGTAAGCCCAATGGCCTCGCCGAGACGACAGCCCGTGTCGACCAGAAACACCGAAAGGCGCCAGGCATCCTCGCTGCGCCGGCGGATTGCCGCGAACAGCATCTCTTCCTCGCTGCAGGAAAGGAACCTTATGCGCCCGGAGCGCTCTTTCTGGCGCCGGAATTCCGGCAGGCTGTGAATGTCACCCATCTTATGCGCTTTCCGCAGAAGCTTGCTCAGCGCGGCCATCTTTCGATTGATGGTCGCATTGCTGTTTCCGCGGGCGCGAAGTTTGCCGATCAGTTCATCGAGCAGGCTCTGCTCGAACGCACTGAATCGTTTCCCCATCAAGAGCTCATCAAGCTCACCGATGAAGAAGGTGACATTGTATTTATGCGTGCCAGGTTCCCAAAGTATGTCGCCATACTTTGTGAAGAGTTCTTTTAAACTGTACTCAGAAACGAGACGCAAATGCTCGCTACCGAACGTGACGGAATAGCGAGACCTCGAAAGACCCCACTCGCTACCAGGACTATTGACCGCCCCCATGTCAGGTCACGTCCCGGGCGTCTATGTCAAATGCGTGTTCGGTAAAATTCTGAGTTGTGAACCACCCCCTCGAGATAAAAATTCTCGATTTCCCCAAGCTAGTCGTATCCCCGGTTAAGGGCACTAGCACTCGCGACTTAGGCCAGTCCAGAAAAAAAAGCATTTTTTTCACTTACTTATGGCCCCGCCCTTATGAGCCCCTGACGGCGGGTAATGGTTTCTCCTTCCTGGAGTTTTCAAAAAAGAGACGAACTCGCCCTTGAGAGAGCCTGACTGAAGACCTCGCTAAACCCTGTCACCCGAAGCATTTGCGCCTATGACGCCCGCTACCAGCGATGTCTTCAAAGCCAAAACCCGGCGGATTTCTCCGCCGGGTTCCGTATGTTTCTAACCGCGCATCTTAGAAGTTGCGCTGGAAGCGAACAAAGCCGCTCCAGTTGTCTTCGTTGCCGAACGGCGTGTCGAGCTTGCCGTAGTTGACAGCGAGCTTGGCGTCGAAGTTCTCGACGATCTCATAGTCGACCGTGACACCGGCGCTGAGGAAGTTCACGTCGCCACCCGCAAGCGCGGAAACAAAGTCGTTGCCGACATTGTCATAGTACTGAGCGCCGATCGAGGCTTTCAGCTTCGGCGTGAACTTGTAGCCGATGAGACCACCAACGGACCACTCCGAACCGAAACGGATCGTGGACGGGATGCCCGTGCCAGTCACGTTGAACGGGTCGGTCGAGTAGAAGTTGATGCCGCTCTCATAGGTAGCGATTGCTTCGGCGAACAGACGCTCGGTCAGGTTCGCCTTCACGATTGCCTTGAGCGCGAATTCTTCAGCCGTTGCATCGTAAGCGGCGTAGAGGTCTGCGGAACCCCAGCCCTGAGCGATGCCGACCTTACCGACGAAGTTCGGCGTGTAGTCGTAGTTCTTGTCGGCTTCTTCAAGAGCGAGCGTTGCGGTAACGCCATTGCCGGCAACAAACGTGTAGCTGATGAAGTGAACGCGATCGCCACCGCCGCTATCGAACTCACCGGAGAGGCCAGCGTCGTAGAGCGTGTCAGAGAGACCCATGGAAAGGCCACCAAGCGAGATGATCGCCTGCTGAAGGCCAACGCTGGAACCCACGCCAAGCGACAGAGCATCGCCGTCGTTGACACCAGCAGCCGGAAGCGGACCAGCGGTGGTCGCCCAAGGCGTTGCAGAGCCAGCCGGGGTGTAGCCAGCATTGTCGCTGGTTGCACGGAACTTGATGAACGCGCCAAGCGTGCCGTACTCGGTCTCGGAGCGGGCGTCGATGTTCAGCTCACCGCGAGCGTACTTGTCCCAGCCGTCATCATTCTCATCCCAGTTGATCTGGTAACGGACCATGCCGCCGATCTTCAGGCAGGTCTCGGTGCCGGGGATGTAGAAGAAGCCTGCGCCGTAGACGTCGCAAACGCGCACATATTCCATCGGCTCCGGCTCGGGGACGACGATCGGGTCGGCCGCCTTGGCGCCGGTTGCAGCAGCTGCGAGAGCTGCGGAGCCAATCAGAAGGCTCTTGAGTTTCATGTTCTGACCTCCAGTCAGAATCGTAGGAAACAGCCCTCAACACCCAGGAGGAATAGAGTTAAAGTATTGGAATAATTCATAAAACGCCGGCCTCGATGGGCCGGCGCACGATTTTCGGAAACAGCAACAAAACCGCCACGGGGAATTCAACGGAGGGTTCGGGAAGTGTCCCAAACAAGGCGCCAGAGGCCGCGACTGCGGCCCGGGCTTTTGCCCGCCCCAGCGGGGGCGTCGAGCGGAGCGAGACTGCCGTGAGCGAGAAAAATGGCGGGGCACGCGGGATACCGATGGGCACGACACCTACTCTATAGCCCTACCGATTGAGCCTTCCTGACAATACTCAACTTATTAAGAACAACGTGAACGTTGACTGCAGCTGACGTTTGGAACGCACCGGACTTAATCCAAACCCCTTTACGGGCTGCGTTGCAAATCGAGCCCTGGTTTCCAGCGCCTGCGATCGTTGGAGATGCAGCCAATCTCACCGAACGTGACGGTGAGCAGCCTATTCTAGCTTCGCTCCGCAAGCAGGCCTTTGAGGTTGCTCAGGATTGTCGCGGACATATCGCTAAATGACGTTCCGTGGAGACGTGCTAATCCCTCTACAGCGATCCCCACGTCGCTCGGCGTGGCGGGATGACCGCTTGCTTGAGTGAACGGCCCATCAGTCTCGGTTAGAACACGGTGCAGCGGCAGCGTCTTGGTTATCGCCGCCCGCTTTTCATTGATCAGCATCTCCGCGTTCACTGAAAAATAGCAACCAAGATCGACGGCTCTCCTGGCCTCTGCTGCGGTGCCGGTGAACCAATGAAGCACTACCCGTCCGCGCGAGGGTGGCATGAGTTGCTCGATCATATCGAGCACAGCTTTCGTCGCGCGGACACTATGCGTCGATACGATCTTGTTCCCAGCTGCCGAACAGAGCGATAGTACGCGAGCGAAGACCTCCTTTTGCGCGCCCAAAGACTTATAGAACCGTGGACTAGCATCGAGTCCAACCTCCCCAACATATCGGGTTCGTGGCAGGAGCTCTTCCCACAACCCGATCTCATGAGCGCGGTCGGTAACTAACTGCGGGTGCAGGCCGAGAGCCACGCGCACATGTCGGGTGGCGGACGCAAGTTCGTAGTTCCGAGGCCAAGCCTTGGGCGTAGTGGTCACTGTGAGGGTGAACACGCCGTCGCGCTCGCAACGCTCCACCGCGGCCGCGTGGTCGGGGTAGAGGTCGAGGTGGCAATGAAAATCAACGAGAGTCGATCGCATGGTGCCCCTTACGACGGTGTGGCTCGAACGCCAGCCAGCAAGCGCCCAACTTCCTCCAACCCGCGACGATAGACATCGGCCAGAGCATCGTGCCGCGACGGATCATCATAGAGCGGGCCCGGCTTATGGATTAGGGCCTTGGCGAGTTCTGGTCGTTTCGACAGGCGTGCGATAGCGATCTGGAAGGATCGGACCTGTTGTCCCTCAGCCTGCCTGGTGTCCAATGTCGCAGCCTTCAGGTCGGGCACCCCATAAACTGTCGTATCCTTGCCTAGCAGAGACGCTCGCCGGATGAGACACGGCAGACAATATCCGCAATGTCCCTGTGGTTTCTTCGTCCAGCGCCCCTTCGTCGGTGACGAACACGATAGGGAGTGAGGGGCGAGCTGTTTCAACAAGGCTGGGTTGGCGCAGTCGGCGACCATTTCCCCCTTGGTCTTGTCCCAATAGGGATTCTCCACCTTTCCGCTAACGCCGAGCGCTCGCAGCAAATCGTTCCATCGCGCCATGTAGAATGGATGCGTCGTACGGGTGCTGAGCGCGCCGAGCCGAAGCCGATCAAGCGGCACATTGAGCGCGATAAGGCCGTTTTCCGGCACCTTGAGCACGAAGTCGCGAGCCAGCGCGGTGCCAGCGGCAATGCCCAGCGAGAAGAATAGGAACGAGCGGCCACGCGTGGTGTCCTCTGATCCGACATCCTCGACGAACCCGCTTTCAAAGCTCATCCATACCCGCAGTCGATCGAAGGCGGATGATTTGAAAACCGCCTTCAAACCTTCGAAGCACTGCTCCTGTGACTTGCTCACCAGCCCTTCGCCGGCATGGCTGACCAAGAGCGGCGTCTCACCAGAGTTCAAGCTGTCGATCGCGCCGATCAGACTGTCCAAGCCACCGGAGAACAGACTCACTCCATCGAACGGGGCTGGAATGAGCGTCGGCGCGGCAGCGGAAACTAGCTTCGCATAGCCTTTTGCCCGTTTGCGGAAGCCAACATCCCATCTGTCGCCGGTCAGGAAGTTCAAAGCGCGGACCAAGATGGGTGCTGCGGCCGTCCATCGGCCCGGATCGCTCACGGGGACGACTAGCCGAATCTCGCGCGTCCAGGCGTCTTGCGATTCTGTAGAGCGGGAGATGCGGGTGTCCGCTGCGTGAACATGGGCCGCGACCACGAGCAGGTCAGCGCCGATCTCGCTAGGGGTCAGATGCAGAGCCTTGAGGTCGGCCACGGCGCGACCGATCCCGTGATCGAGGCGCTTGCCTGCTATCAACTGCAAGGTCGATGCGACCTCGTCTCGCGCCTTGGGAACGCGTGCTTTATCGTCTTCGCCGAAACGGCCGATGATTACATGGCGCCTCATTTAGCTGCCTCCCCATCGCCCATCGTCTGCAAGACGTCGAAAGCGGATTGATAGACATCAGTCACGAAGCCCATCACCGCGTTCGGGGTCAGCGACTGAATATTGACGCCCGCGGCGTTGATCACATCGCTGACTCCACGCTGGACAAAATCGCGCAGTTGCGCCTGAACCCTTTCGGCGGCGCGCGGATCTGTGGGCAAAGTCACGACCTTGGTGCCGATGTCGTTGCAAATGCGAGCCTCGATCGCGTGCGTCGCATATAGCTCGAACACGGTCTGAATCTGGCCTGATGTCAGCGCGTCGATGTCGGTGATGCCTGCGCCGGCGAGATCGGCGATCGTCTCTACGAAGGCGTCTCGTGCTATACCCTCATCGATGGACCCGCCTTCGGGGCAGATATAGTCTGCAAGACCGGCGAACACTTCCTCGATTGGACGCCCGGCGAGGTTTTCCAGGTTGAGTGTTCGCAACGCTTCGCGCACGCCACTCGCACTGGCGTCGTTAAGGAAACGGACCAGCCCAGCACCCGCACCGCGCGATGAGCCCATGCGCTGCGCAGCCTGGCGCGAACCGCCTGCCGATTTGGACACGTATTGCGAGACCGCGCGGCCGAGGCTCCGTCGGTCACTGCCACCCGAGTTCACGAAGCGTGTGAAATTGCTTCGCGCCGAGGTGAATCGATCCGATGCACCAGCCGGTGCAATCGGCCGTGGCGCTGGTGCTGGAGGAACTGCTAGAGGTGTTCCATCAGGTGACGACGGTGGTGCCCCGTCGCCATCCCCCGCACCGGCCCCGCCGTCACCGTCGCCCTGCAACCAACTCGGTATAAGCGGCGTCCCGCCGCCCGCGCCGCCATAGGCGTTCGACGTGCCCATCAGCGGCCGCCTTTCCGTGTGCGAAGCGCAGCGCTGGCCGTCGTCTTCAAGAAGGCTGATTGCGACGTCGACCATCCTTGAAGGAGCTTTTCGAAGCGAGCGACAGCGTCGGTGTCCTTGATGATGCCTTCCCAACCGGACGCAGGCCACGGACCGCACCGATCAGCCGGCAAGGCTTCGAGCAGGTCTAGGAGGTTTGCTTGAAGTGTTGGGTGCGCGCGGACCAGCACGGCGAGGCCCTCTATGCCGGGAGGCGCCGTATCGAAGGCATCGCCTCCCATGACGCGCCCGCGCAGCTCTTCGAAGACCTGAGCGGCTTCAGCCGGAACGAGCTGCTTGAGTTCACCTTCGAACGCCTGAACGGCGAGTTTTGGACCGAGCAACTTTTCGACCACCGCGGCGAGGCGCCCCAGGACCGATGCCGCACCAAAATAATCCTTCCGATCTTTGGTCACGAACAGATAAGGACGGAGGTCGACCTCGGCCAAGGCCGGCGACAACCGCGCCCAGGCCCGTATCGCGTCTGCCGCCTTCCATTCAGTCAGGATGGCGCTGTCCTTGGAGTCCAGCGCGGCAGTCGGCTTGGCCTCATCGGCTGAACGAATTTTCGGCCCTGACCGCTTCGCTTTTCGAGCTGGCTTCTCCTCCAACGCGACGGCTTCCAGCGCTGCCAAATCCGCACAGTGCCCGTCCGGATCGCGAGCGGCAGCACTGGCGATCTGGTCGAACAATCTGGAGAGGAACCGCTCGGCAAGCATCAGCTTAGCCAAAACGGGCAGCTTGACCTCTTCCCCGAAGCCGCGGGCGAGCGCAGTTTGATGGCGCAGCAGTAGGGTGTTCAGGAAGCGCTTGATCTGCCGCGGATTGCCCTGGGTACCACTGGCTAAGATCGGGCCGATCTGATCGCTCAAGGTTAGCGCGTTTTGGACCTTGCTGGCCTTATCGCCCAAGGCGGTCTTGACCGTCTGCGCGTCGAGCCCTGCAGTCTGCCAAGGTCGTTTCAGCAATTCACGGGCGACGGTGATGAGCGCCGAGTAAGCGGGATCGTCCTCGCCCAGCTCAGCGCCAATGAGCAACAGCGTGACATAGATACGGGTTTCGGTCTCTCCCAAAGCCGGGATGCGAAACGGTATCTGGATCAGCTTTTCTAGATAGTTCCTCGCGTAGTCGCGGGGACCGGTCGTATCCGGCAGCTCCGGAAAATGCTTGCGCACCGAATATTCGATCATCGCCTCGTCGGCCGCGACAATGAACGCGGTGCGATCGGTGAAGACGAACAAGCGAACGGCTTCGAGCGTTTCAATCGCCGTGTCCGGCAGGCAGCGGTCGAGATCATCGATGAGGACGATCAGTTGTGTGACGCCCGCCTGCTTGAGCAGGTCGTCAAAAGCCTTGCGGAACGCCTCGATCTCTTCGGGGACGTTCTTCGACTCTCCTTGTTTCAGGAGACCCTGCACACCGTCGATGGCCTTGTCGTAGTTCTCCTGCGTGGCGAGTTTTGAGGGATCGGAGAAGATCCCTTTCAAGGTGCCAACCACCGCGCCGACCTGATCGGCTGTGGGGATGCCGGTGAATGCGGTGAAAGCGAGACCGCCTCCGTGCCGCGCGATCTTGAGCCAGTCGATCCGCTTGAAGATGTCCGATACTGCTAGGCCGGCCTCAGTGAGCAGTGGACGCTTTTCGATAAGGCCGGTGACGATACCCTCGATCAGCGCGATCTTGGCATCTTCAAAACCCTGGAATCGCCAGCCGTTGAATTTGACGCAGAGCGCGTCCTCATCAGAACTGAGGCCGTTTTCGATCATCTCCAGTATGCTTGATTTGCCGGCACCCCAATCGCCATGAACTCCGACCGTCACGGCGCGCTCGGGCTTTTCGCGCAGCAACTCGATGATAGTCTTGGCGATGGCCTCGTTGTTGAGGAGATCAACCTTTGTCTCATTGTCGGTTAGAATCACTGTGCCTCCCCCACTTGCTCCCGGCGACCTTCAGCCACCGTTGCGCGATTGGCCACGCAAGCATTCGATCGCCGACGCAATGGCTGCATCGTCCGGTTTAGCCGATCCCCATTCCTTCCAGAAATCTCGCGTGGCGCTATCCGGCGCCACCTTGGGCATGTCGAGCTTGATCCGCGTCGGAAGCAGGACTGCATCGCCCAACAACAGCGCCTCACCCGTATCGAGCAACGGCAAGATGCTTGTCAGCCCCGCCAACGAGTCCGGCATCAGGCGTTTGATGACGCCCTGATCGGTTTCGTTCGTCAGACGCAATGCAAGGAAATTATTGCACTGGCTGAGTATCGTCCGACTGACATCCGACGGGCGCTGACTAACGACGAGCAGCGAGAAGCCATATTTTCGGCCTTCCTTGGCGATCCGTTCGAACGATCCGAGGGCCTGGCGCTGAACCGCATCGGCGTCATCGCGAACCGGAAGATAGAGATGCGCCTCGTCACACAGCAGCGTAACAGGCGTCCGGGCCTTCCCGTTCATCCAGAACTGAACATCATAGAGCAGCCTGGCCAATGTCCCGGTCACCACGGGAAGCACGTCGGCCGGCACTTCCGAGAAGTCGATAACCTTGATGCCAGTGTTGTCGCCAGATTGCAGCAACTTAAGCACCTGCGCTGCAAGCCAATCGTATTTCATCGCAGCGAGTGGAGGTGCGAACATGAAGCCGTAGCGACGATCATCCAACTTCGCTTCGAGGCGAGACAGAAAGCGTGTCAGCTTGTCTTCCCATTCGCCCTTTATCGGTCCGGACTTACCCACTCCCTTTGTCGTATTGTCTCTGCTCAGCAGTCCCACCAACTCCTTCACATCGTATGGTATCGGTGAATCGACAGTGTACGTTTTCTTGATGTCCGCCTTACCCTCGGCATCGAGCGTCTGCCCCTTCAGAGAGCGGACATGCAGCGTGAACCGTGATGCTTGATTGGGCGCGTTCTGGTCGCTGCGATCAAGGATCATCGACAGCATTTCATCGCGATTGAGCAGCCAATATGGAAGGAACAACGTGTCATCGCCCGGATTCTCTAGGTCGCCGGGGCCAGCGATGCGGAAGCGCGTAGCAAATCCTCCCTTCGACTTATCCGCCAAGGGGGTGTATTCACCGTGCATGTCGAATACGATGATGTTCGGAAACTTCAGCTTAGCAGCTCGTTCGAGTATCAGCGCGACCGCCCAGCTTTTGCCTGATCCGGTGCTACCGAGAATCGCTGCGTGTCGTTGAAAGAATTTGTCGCCACTGGCGATTGCGTCGGCCGTGCGATCCGCTACGAAAGTGCCCAACTTGAGCCTTTCATCGGCAGAGAAACCCGCGCCCAAGATGCCCATGAAGCGCTGAAGGTTTCCGCCCTCGATGACGAAGCAGTCTCGGTCAATCTGCGGAAAACTATCGGCGCCGCGTTTGAAGGTATTCCGTCGATCACCCTCCACCGTCCTGAATGTGCCGATCAATACACCCTGGATCAAATCGGTTGGCACAGTTGCCAAAAGCGCGCCATCGGCATCTTCATCGTCCGGGCTGGGTAATTCCTCCCTGATGTTGCGGGTAACGCGCTCTGTCATAGCGATAAGATATTCTCGCTCCGTCGCGCCGCGAATGGCAACAAGCTGTCCGATACCGATCCGCGTGAGAAGAACGGAGTTGGTCACGTCGATCGCGACACGGCTCGTATCGACCGATGCGACGCGACCGATATTGTCGTCTTCAGAAAATTGGAGAGCGGCTTCAGTCATGGTTCAAGCACCTCGGCAACGAATGAGCCTAGATCCCATAGGTCCAGGCCGGGAAAGAAAGTCTCGACGCCGGCGACAAAAACGCCAGAGCCGGAAGCGCCACCTTGTTCGGCACGCTGAATCGCGATGACATTGCTGCACTCGTGGACGAGTTTTACCGCGTTATCTGAAAGCCCATAAGTCAACAGAAGTGTGGGCATGCCACTGCGAATGCGAGGCGTGAGGTGCGTTTCCAGATGATCGTCGTTGAAGCCATAGCCGACCACGAGAAACCGACTGGCACGGTCTATCGCTGAATTTGCCCGTTCTCGATGACGGTCAAACGGGCTTTCGTAGCCGTTACGGAACTTGTTCAACCCGGGCGTGATAATGAGCCGCGGTAGATCGAGGTCGCCGGAATAGCGGACGGGCTTCCCGTCCCGGTGATACCAATCGAGACTGCCGTGCGGTTTGAAGATATTGGCGCGAGGACGGTAGCGATACTGCACTCGCCCACCCTTAAGGGTTACTTCCCGGCAGAAGCTAAGGCGGCTTTCCTGCTCGTTCAACTCTCCAGCAAATTGGCCGACAAACAATGTATCAACGCCGAGACATGCTTCCTCCACGGCAACCTCAAGTAAACGATCATAGTTCGTCGTAACGACAGGAAGCCCGGTGGAAGGTTTCAACAACTGCTTAACGAGCCGGGTGAAGCGCAAGGTCCGTGTCCGCGAAAATACCTCGGCAACGATTTGGCGCTCCCGCATAGCAATTAGCTCGGCCGTGCGCGCGACGATCGCTAATTCCAGTCCCGGTGTCGGAGGCGTCTCCAGAAGAGCTGCTTCGAGACCCTTTGCCGACAAGTGCGGTGAAATCGCGTCCCACCGATCGACATCCGCCGCTGCCAAGTCGGTTGTCACCGTTGCATCGAGGTGAGTCGCCAACTCGACCATGCTCGGAAGTCCCTCAGCGCATGACAGACCAGAGCCAACGATCGTCACCAGCCCGTCTGTCAAATGCTGTTGCAGCTGCAGCTTAAGTTCGTGGATATCCAAGCGTTTCTACTCACCACCTTCTTAGAGGACCGAATCGGCCAATATGTCTGAAGTTCAAATGCCAATCGATACCGACTATATCACTGCAACATAACAAGAATGGCGATCAGAATGACAGGGATTTCGCTCATTCAGTTTCTCATATCCTGATCCAGTTCATGCG